>CAVZPH010000022.1:0-62995 GCA_963777075.1 uncultured Actinomycetota bacterium
GGTCACCGATGACTCCGTGACGCAGCGCCAAGGGTAGCGGGTCCGCGGCGAGGACTCACCTCAGCGTCCACGCCCCTTGCTCTTCCCCTGCGCCGGCCCGCCGCCCTTGCGGCCACGGGAGCCGCGCGCGGGTGGCTGAGGGCCCCGAGCTCGTCCGCCGGTCCTCGCCCCACCGCCGCGCGAGGAGGTCGGGCCGGAGCCCGTGCGCTCGCTCGCCGCGGCGGTCTGCGCCGCAGGCGCCCCACGCCCCCGCGAGGAGTTCGCCGTGCGGCCCCGCACGATGCCGATCAGCTCCTCGACGAGCTCGCTCGTCGTGCCGGCCGGCCAGACGAGGGCGATCGTCGAGCTCGGCACGTCGGTCACCGTCCGGTAGGTGAGGTCGCGCCGGTGGTGCAGCCGGGCGAGGGACTGCGGGACGAGGAGGACGCCGATCCCGGCGGCAACGAGCTCGACGGCGTCGGCGGTCGTCGCCGGACGCGTCACGCCCTCGGCCGGTACCTGCCCGAGCACGTCGTCCAGCGGTACGAGCAGCAGCTCGTCGGCAAGGTCGCCGGGGGAGAGCTCCTCGCGCGGCGGCCAGCAGGTGGTCCTTCGGCACGATGACGACGGTGGTCTCGGTGTAGAGCGGGATCGCCTCGAAGCGCTCGCGGTCGACGGGGAGCCGCAGGAGCCCTGCGTCAGCCGCCGTGCTCAGGGCCGCGTCCTGCTCGGCGACCTCGATCGGCAGCAGCTCGAGCGGGACGTCGGGGAGGCGTTCACGCCAGGTGCGGACCCATCGCTGGGGCTGGGCGCCGGGGACGATCGCCCACCGGAAACCGCTGGCCGGCACCGCTGCGCCGTCGTTCGCGTCGCCGGGCCGAGGTCCATCGGGCTCCCTCTGCTCGGGCGGGGCGAGGCCGCCCGCCGCCCGGCCAGTCCGACCGGGGTTCGGTCAGGCTACCGGGCCCCGTTAGGCTGGTCCGATGTCGACCTCCGAGGACTCGCCCGTCGTGCCCGACTCACCGGACGCCCAGGGCGCACCCGAGGCGAGCCACGCGGCGGCCCCGGCACCTCGCCGTAGCAGGAAGCCGCAGGCGCTCAAGCCGGCGACGGCCGCGACCAAGCTCGACATCTACCTCGGAGCCACCCCGGCCGAGTTCCAGGAGCGGATGATCACCCGCGACGAGCTCGACGAGATGCAGCGCAACCCGCCGCAGTGGCTCGTCGACCTGCGCCGCACCGGGCCGCACCCGCGATCCGTCGTCGCCGCGCGGCTGCGCGTCTCGAACAGCGCGCTGATGCGCAACGGCCTCACGGACCCGCAGACCACCGAGCAGATCGAGGCGCTCATCGCCGACGCGCCGGAGTGGCTGGGCCGTGAGCGCGCGAGCCTCGCCGAGGTGCGCCGCCAGGAGCAGCGCGCGAAGGACGCACGCTCCGGCTCCTGACGGCGACCGTCCGTCGGCCTCGAGAGCTCAGGCCGTCGGCCTGCCGAGCCCGCGGAAGGACCAGCCCGCGGCGCGCCAGCGCTCCGGGTCCAGCTTGCCGCGGGCATCGATCATCCGCGGCGTCGGCGTCGTCGGTGCGAGCCTGACCGGGTCGAGGCCGACCAGGCGCGGCCACTCGGTGAGCAGCAGGACCACGTCGGATCCCATCACCGCGGTCTCGACGTCGGGCGCGTACCCGAGCGTCGGGAAGGTCCGGCGGGCGGTGTCGGAGGCCTCGGGGTCGTAGACGGTGACCTGTGCACCGCGCAGGTGCAGCGCCGCCGCGACGTTCAGGGCGGGGGAGTCGCGGACGTCGTCCGTGTCGGGCTTGAACGCCGCACCGAGCACGCCGATCCGGCGGTTGAGCACCGAGCCGCCGCATGCCTCGATCGCGAGGTCGATGACGCGCTCGCGCTGGCCCATGTTGATCTCGTCGACCTGCTGGAGCAGCTGGGCAGCCCGGTGGGCGCCGAGCTCTCCCGCGCGGTGCATCAGCGCGCGGATGTCCTTCGGCAGGCAGCCCCCACCGAAGCCGAGACCCGGCGTCGAGGAACTGCCGCCCGATGCGGACGTCGTGCCCGAGCGCGTCGGCCAGGACCGTGACGTCGGCGCCCGCCGCCTCGCACACCCCGGAGATCGCGTTGATGAACGAGATCTTCGTGGCGAGGAAGGCGTTCGCGCTGACCTTGACGAGCTCGGCCGTCGGCAGGTCGCACATGACGACGGGGCTGCCCTCGCCGATCGGTCCGGCGTAGACCGTCCGCAGGGTCGCCTCGGCGGCAGGGCTCGCTCCGCCGATGACGATCCGGTCGGGGTGCAGCGTGTCGTTGACGGCCTTGCCCTCGCGGAGGAACTCGGGGTTCCACACGAGCTCGGCCGTAGATCCCCTCGGGGAGGTTCGCCGCGACGATCTCGCGCAGGCGGGCAGCGGTGCCGACGGGCACCGTCGACTTGCCGACGATGAGCGAGTCGACCGTGAGGTTGCGGGTGATGTCGGTCACCGCCTGCTCGACGTAGCTGAGGTTGGCCGCGTGGCTCGTGGCCTGCTGCGGGGTGCCGACGCAGACGAAGTGCACCGAGGCCCCGGCGACGGCGTCGCGCACGTCGGCGGTGAAGCGCAGCCGGCCGGAGTCGACCTGCGCGGTCATCAGCTCGCCGAGCCCGGGCTCGAAGAACGGCACCTTGCCCAGGCTCAGGGCTGCGATCTTCGAGGCGTCGGTGTCGAAGCCGGCGACCTCGAAGCCGAGGGCTGCCATCGCCGCGGCATGCGTCGCGCCGAGGTAGCCGGTGCCGATGACGCTCAGTCGGGGCGCCGCTGCGCCGTCGGGCGTGGCGGAGGTGGCGGGAGTCGGTGACGTGGCCTTCGTGCTCATGGGGGTCTCCTGGTCGTGGCGGGTCGGTGACGGTGACGGTCGGCGGCGTGCGGTGGTCATGGCGTGCTCCCGCTGACGAACCCGGCTGCGGGGTTGGTCAGCCCGGTGACGAAGGCCTGGAGGCTGTCGTCCCGTGAGGTCACGCGCCAGTCGTTGGTCACCCGCTCGCCGCTCACGATCGTGGTGACGGAGTAGTGGAACCACGCGAAGCCGATGACGTCGGCGTACTGCGGCTCGGTCAGGGCCGAGAAGAAGTCGGTCACCCAGGCGGGCTTGTTGTTGCCGATCTCCGAGGCGCCCGACCTCGGCGAGCAGGATCGGCTTGCCGGGAGCGACCTCGCGCAGCTGGTCGAGCGAGCGGTCGAAGGTGTAGGCGAACGTCGCGGTCTGGCCCGTCTTGTACGGCGGGCGGTAGTAGCCGGACAGGCCGACCCAGTCCACGTAGTCGTCCCCGGGTACAGGCTCGCCAGGTAGCTCCGAGCTCGGCGCTGGCGTAGTCCGGGAGGTTGTTGACGATGTTCGGCGCCCAGATCCACATGACGTAGGCGTTCGCACCCTCGGCCTCGAAGATGTCGTGCACGTGCTTCCACATCGCGACGAAGTCGCCGGGGCCGTTCCCGTTGAGCGACGCGCCCTTGCGTGGTGCGCTCGCCCCAGGGGTACCACGAGGCGTTCATCTCCTGGTCGAGGCGGATGCCCAGCGGGAGGCCGAGTGTCGCGATGTCGCGCGGCGTAGCGGTGCAGGTAGTCGTCGAAGGCGCCGGGGGTGCCGGTGGCAGGGTCGCCGATGATCGTCGGCAGGGAGTAGTCGGAGTCGACCGGCTGGTCGTTCGCTGCCGAGAGCGGCCGCGACTCCCAGGTGAGGAGCGGGAGCATGTTGCGCTCCCACGCCCGGGTGACGGCATCGGCCCGGAAGTCGCCGTCCCAGCCCTGGAAGTAGCCGATCATGCTCGGGGCCACGCCGACCTTCGTGGTCACGTCGTCGACCTCCGCCCAGCTGAACGGGGCCTGCGGCGTGTAGAGGCCGTACTGGCGGGTGCTCGTGGAGATGAGCGAGGCGAGGCTCGGAGCGGTCGGCCTGCTCGCGACGGGAGTGGTGCTCGGGGTGGTCGGCGCGGCGGGTCGGGCCGCCGCCTCCTTGCGCATCTGCTCCGCCTGGGCCTCGGCGCTGGCCGCCCGGGCGCGAGCGGCGGACGCGCTGCTGTTCGCGGCCGCGACCTTGGCGGCCTGACTGGCGGCAGCCCGTGCCGCGGCGGCCTTGTCGACCTCCGCCTTGGCTGCGGCCGCGGCCTTGTCCGCTGCGGCCTTCGCCGCGCTCGCCTCCGCAGCGGCCTCATGGTCGCTCTGCGCCTTGAGGGCCCCGGAGACCTTCCCTGCGGCCCGCTCGGCGTCCGCCTTCGCCTGGGAGGCGGTGAGCGCGTCGAGCTCGCGCTGGCGTGCCTCGAGGCTTGCGGTGAGGTCGGCGACCCTCTGCTCGAGGGCCGCCTGCTCGGCGGAGACGGGCGGTGCGTCCGCCAGGGCCAGCCCGCGCGGGCTGGTCCAGACGGCGAGGACGGCGATCGCGAGGAGGGCGGCGATGACCGCCGTGCCGAGGCGGGCGCGCCGGCTCAGACCGGACGAGGTCCACCACTGGGTGTGTGACTCAGACATAGAGGAGTGCCTCCAGGCTCAGGATGGTCAGGCCGATCACGTAGGGGACGGCGGCCCAGGGGTTGAAGCGGCGGCCGCGGGCGGGCACGGCGGCGGCCGGGGCAGCGGCCACCGTCCGAGCCAGTCGCCGTGACGGTGCGAGGAGGAGGGAACCCTCGGCGGGCTGCTCCGCGCCCCGCAGGCCCGTCGGCGGCCACGGGTCCAGGGGGCCGTCGCAGTCGCCGTCCCGGTCGACGACGTCGACCGGCGCCGGGCCGTCCAGGTCGCCGGCCGTCGTGCCCGACGTGCCCGTCGTCGGCGCGTCTCCTCCGGCGTAGGCGCCGGCCCGGGTGCCCCAGCCGGCCACGTGCGCCATCCGGAAGAAGCCGAGCAGGCGGACGGGCATGAGGAAGAAGGTCGAGGTCAGGATGAAGATCGGCAGGCGGAAGAAGTCCGAGGGGACCTCCTGGAGGTGCCGGATCTGGCGGATCGACATGCTCAGGACGGACGAGGCGACCATGAG
Source organism: uncultured Actinomycetota bacterium (assembly GCA_963777075.1). GTDB lineage: Bacteria > Actinomycetota > Actinomycetes > Actinomycetales > Cellulomonadaceae > Actinotalea. Next base: position 4,992 of record CAVZPH010000022.1, read on the forward strand.
GCTGATGACCCACACCCAGCCGAGCTGCTCGCCGTAGGCGTCGAGGACGGCCTGGTAGAGGTTGACCCCCGTCCCGCGTCGCGGCGCGGTAGACCCAGCCGAGGACGGACGCCGGCGAGGAGGAACGGCAGGATGATGTCGACGAGGAAGAAGAGGCTGAGCCACGGGGCGTGCGCGAGCATCCACGGCAGCATCCGCAGGGTGTTGTACTGGCTGCCCCGTGCCCATCGCAGCTGCTGCTTGAAGAGCTTCTTGATCTCGAGCGGGGCGTCGGTGTAGACGAGGCTCGAGTGCTGGTAGACCGTGCGGTAGCCCTCCTTGAGCGTGAGGTTCGTCAGGGTCCGGTCGTCGCGAGACCTCGAGGAAGACGCCGAGGAAGCGCTCGTTCATGAACGGCTCCATCACGCGCATGAGGATCGACCGGCGGAAGGCGATCGTCCGGCCGGGGAGGCAGCCGACCTGGCCGAGCACGCTCTGGGCGGGCATCGAGTACAGCGAGCGCGAGTTCTCCAGCCAGTCGGCCCAGCGGGTGATCCAGCTGCGGGTCGGGCTCGAGGATGCGCTGGCGCGTGGTGACCCCGCCGACCCGCTCGTCCGCGAAGGGCTTGACGAGCTCCTCCAGGACGCCCGGCGTCCACACCGTGTCGGAGTCGACGAGCACCGTGATGTCGAACCGCGAGAGCTCCGTGCCGATCTTCACGGCGTTGCGCTTGCCGGGGATCGGCGTGTGCACCCAACGCACGAGTGGCGCCGAACTCCTCGCAGACCTCCTCCAGCGCGCGGTTCCGCGCCCCGTTGATGACGACGATGATCTCGTCCGGCTGCTGCTCGACCATGCGTCCGATGACGTCCCGGAACAGGTCGAGGGGCTCGTCCACGACGGGGACGACGACGCTCGTGGTGGTCCGGTGCGGAGCGGTGAACGGTCGGTAGCGGCGCGAGATCGTGACCTTGACGATCCACAGCAGCCAGACGATCGCCGAGAAGACGCGCGAACAGGTAGAGCTCGTTGTGGTCGTCGATCATGTGCCTGATCTGGAGCAGGAAGATGAACATCGGTTCCTCGCACGGGTCGTCGCTGGGCAGGGGGAGGCTGCGGCCGCGTCGTCGGGGAGCAGGGTGTGCCGGACCGGCCGGCGATCGTGGTGCGTGACGTTCGCGCCTCCCGTGCTCCACACCGTTCGGGTGGTCACGGTTCGCGGGTGTCACAACCGCTGTCACAGGTTCGGTCGGCCGCGCAGCCGGGGTCAAGGCGGCTGAGGGCTGACGCCCGCGAGGCCCTGTCCAAATTGCCGAGAACGTCTCCCGCAGCCGTGCGGGGGAAGACCGAGTCGTTCATCTGCGGAAACGCGGAATTTACTCACGAGATGGTCCACATCGTGAGATTCGCCCGCTGAAATGCTCAAGTGCTTTTGTCCGTTGCTGAGGGCATACATGCGGTTGTGACGGGTGGAGTCCTGTGTGACCGATGTGAGGTCGTTCACCCGATCGGCCCTGCCACGCGGCGGGGCGCCGTGAGCGTGGTCGCCGACGCCGTCGAGGGCCCCCACGGCCGCTAGGCTCGGCCTCGCACGGGATGTGGCGCAGGTTGGTAGCGCGTCCGCTTTGGGAGCGGAAGGTCGTGGGTTCGAATCCCGCCATCCCGACCACCCGGGGGCCGCACGGCTGCGGCCGCCCCGGTCCGCCGCCGTGCCCGCGGTCGCCGTGCCCTAGGATGAAGGGTCCGTCTGCGGCCTCCTGCCGCAAGCCATCCCCCGGGTGCCGGTGCCGGCCGCCGACCCGCTCCGAGGACCGGCATCGCCACGACCCCGTTGGAGAACACTGCTGTGAAGAGCGCCGTCGAGACCCTGGACGCCACCACGGTCAAGCTGACCGTCGAGGTGTCGGCCGAGGACCTGAAGCCGAGCATCGAGCACGCCTACCAGCACATCGGGTCGCAGGTGCAGGTGCCTGGCTTCCGCAAGGGCAAGATCCCCACGCGCATCATCGACCAGCGCGTCGGTCGCGGAGCCGTCATCGAGCACGCCGTCAACGACGGGATGGCCGCCTTCTACAGCCAGGCCGTCAACGAGGCGGACCTGCGTCCGCTCGGCCAGCCCGAGATCGAGGTCACCGAGGTCGCCGCGCTGACCGACCCCGCCGCCGGGATGACCTTCGTCGCCACCGTCGAGGTGCGCCCGACGCTCGAGCTCCCCGACCTCTCCACGATCACGGTGACCGTCGACGACGTCGAGGTCGGCGACGCCGACGTCGAGCTGCGTCTCGACGCCCTGCGTGAGCGCTTCGGCACGCTGGTCGGCATCGACCGTCCGGCCGTCGAGAAGGACTTCGTCGTGCTCGACCTCACCGCTCGCGTGGGCGAGGAGGAGGTCGACCGGGTCAGCGGCATCTCCTACCAGATCGGTGCCGGGAACATGCTCGAGGGCCTCGACGAGGCGCTCGTCGGCCTGTCGACCGGCGAGACCACGACCTTCGAGACGGCCCTCGCCGGTGGCGAGCACGCCGGCGAGACCGCCCTCGTCACGGTGACGGCCACCGCGGTCAAGACGCGCGAGCTCCCCGAGGCGGACGACGCCTTTGCCCAGCTCGCCTCCGAGTTCGACACGCTCGCCGAGCTCCGCGAGGACCTGCGCGAGCAGGCCGCCCGGGCCAAGGACTCCGGTCGCGCCGTCCAGGCTCGCGACCTCCTCCTCGCCCGCCTGCGCGAGGACCTGGAGATCCCCGTCCCGACCGGTGTCGTCGAGGCGGAGGTCCACCGTCACCTCGAGGGTGAGGGTCGTCTCGAGGACGACGAGCACCGCGCCGAGGTCACCGAGGAGGCGCGCGTCTCGCTCGCCGAGCGCATCCTCCTCGACACGCTCGCCGAGTCCGTCTCGGTGCGCGTCTCCCAGGAGGAGCTTGTCGACTACCTCGTCAACGCCTCGCGTCAGTACGGGATGGACCCGAACACCTTCATCCGCACGATCGACGAGCAGGGCCAGATCCCGGCGATGGTCGCCGAGGTCGGGCGCTCCAAGGCCGTCGCCATCGCCCTGCGTCAGGTGACCGTCGTCGACTCCGCCGGCGCCGTCGTCGACCTGTCGGAGTACATCGGCAGCGACGAGATCGAGGCCGCCGAGGCCGACGAGGAGACCACCGAGGTCACCGAGGAGGCCTGAGCCTCACGACGCCAGGGGCGAGGCGCCCCTGCACCCGCGTGACGACGGCCCCGCACCGCATGGTGCGGGGCCGTCGTGCGCCGTCAGCGAAAACGGGCCCGGAGCGGGAGTGGTGGCCCCTCGCCTCGCGTTAGGGTCGCAAGACAGTTCCAGGGCCGGTGGCCCGAGCAGGACGAGGAGAGCCGTGAACCAGTTCCAGCAGCAGTCCGAGCCGCGCGCCGCGCGTGGCGAGGGGTCGAACCTCGGCCTCAACGACCACATCTTCAACCGACTGCTCCGCGAGCGGATCATCTGGTTGGGGTCCGAGGTCCGCGACGAGAACGCCAACGCCATCTGCGCGCAGATGATGCTCCTGGCGGCGGAGGACCCGGAGAAGGACATCTGGCTGTACATCAACTCACCCGGTGGCTCGATCACCGCGGGCATGGCGATCTACGACACCATGCAGTACATCCAGCCCGACGTCGCGACCATCGCGATGGGCATGGCGGCCTCGATGGGGCAGTTCCTGCTCTCCTCGGGCAAGAAGGGCAAGCGCTACGCGACGCCGCACGCCCGCGTGATGATGCACCAGCCCTCCGGCGGCATCGGCGGTACGGCCACCGACGTGCGCATCAACGCCGAGCTGATCCTGCACATGAAGCGCGTGCTGGCCGAGCTCACGGCGGAGCAGACGGGCAAGCCCGTCGAGCAGATCAACGCCGACGCGGACCGCGACCGCTGGTTCACCGCTCCCGAGGCCCTCGAGTACGGCTTCATCGACCATGTCGTCACTCACTCCGGCTCGGTCTCGGGCGGCGGCGGCACCACCGGCTCCGCCACGTCCGCTGACGCCTGAGCCCCGCCGCACCCACGACTTCCAAGGAGCACAAGTGAGCAACGACTACTTCGCCCGTGCGGCTTCGCTCGCCGGCGGCCAGGCCCTGCCCTACGGCGCACCCGGGGCGCGTTACGTCCTCCCGCAGTTCGAGGAGCGCACGGCCTACGGCTTCAAGCGCCAGGACCCGTACACCAAGCTCTTCGAGGACCGCATCATCTTCCTCGGGGTCCAGGTCGACGACGCCTCGGCCGACGACGTCATGGCGCAGCTGCTCGTCCTGGAGAGCCAGGACCCGGACCGCGACATCATCCTGTACATCAACTCGCCCGGTGGCTCGTTCACGGCGATGACGGCGATCTACGACACGATGCAGTACATCAAGCCGCAGATCCAGACCGTCTGCCTCGGGCAGGCCGCCTCGGCCGCAGCCGTGCTGCTCGCCGCCGGCACCCCCGGCAAGCGCCTCGCGCTGCCGAACGCCCGCGTGCTGATCCACCAGCCGGCGATGGAGGGCGGCGGCTACGCGCAGGCCTCCGACATCGAGATCCACGCCAACGAGCTCATCCGGATGCGCGAGTGGCTCGAGGAGACCCTCGCCCGGCACGCCGGCAAGGACGCCGCGGAGGTCCGCAAGGACATCGAGCGCGACAAGATCCTCTCGGCCGCAGCAGGCCAAGGACTACGGCCTGGTCGACCAGGTGCTCGAGAGCCGCAAGGCGGCCGTTCTGCCCTCCTGAGCGCGGTCCGCTCAGGAAGGCGGCAGGGCTGCCGATCGGACACGCGGGAGCGCACAGGCTGACAGGCAGCCGTCAGTGGTGTGCAATGGAGCAAGGTCGGCGATCGGTCGTCGGTCGGGAGGAGGACGCCGTGGCTCGCATCGGTGACGGTGCCGACCTGCTCAAGTGCTCCTTCTGCGGGAAGAGCCAGAAGCAGGTCAAGAAGCTGATCGCCGGGCCTGGCGTCTACATCTGCGACGAGTGCATCGAGCTCTGCAACGAGATCATCGAGGAGGAGCTCGCCGAGGCGACGCGAGGTCGGCCTGGTCGAGCTGCCCAAGCCCCGCGAGATCTTCGAGTTCCTCGAGCAGTACGTCATCGGCCAGGAGCCGGCCAAGCGCGTCGCTCGCGGTCGCCGTGTACAACCACTACAAGCGGATCCAGGCCGGTGAGCGCCACGCCGCCTCGACGCCGACCAGGTCGAGCTCGCGAAGTCCAACATCCTGCTGATCGGCCCGACCGGCTGCGGCAAGACGTACCTCGCGCAGACCCTGGCCAAGATGCTCAACGTCCCGTTCGCGATCGCCGACGCGACCGCGCTGACCGAGGCCGGCTACGTCGGCGAGGACGTCGAGAACATCCTGCTCAAGCTGATCCAGGCGGCCGACTACGACGTCAAGAAGGCCGAGACCGGGCATCATCTACATCGACGAGGTCGACAAGATCGCCCGCAAGAGCCGAGAACCCGTCGATCACGCGCGACGTCTCCGGCGAGGGTGTGCAGCAGGCGCTGCTGAAGATCCTCGAGGGGACGACGGCGAGCGTGCCGCCGCAGGGCGGGCGCAAGCACCCGCACCAGGAGTTCATCCAGATCGACACGACGAACGTGCTGTTCATCGTGGCCGGCGCCTTCGCCGGCCTCGACGAGATCATCACCGTCGCGGGCCGGCACGCCGGGGATCGGCTTCGGCGCCCCGCTGCACAGCGCCGACGACACCGACGTCTTCGGCGAGGTCATGCCGGAGGACCTGCTGAAGTTCGGGCTGATCCCCGAGTTCATCGGCCGTGTGCCGGTCATCACGACGGTCTCCCCGCTCGACCGCGACGCGCTCGTGAAGATCCTCACCGAGCCGAAGAACGCCCTCGTCAAGCAGTACCAGCGGATGTTCGAGATGGACGGCGTCGAGCTCGAGTTCACCGAGACGGCCGTCGAGGCGATCGCCGAGCAGGCGCTGCTGCGCGGGACCGGCGCCCGTGGTCTGCGGGCCATCCTCGAAGAGGTCCTCCAGCAGGTCATGTTCGACGTCCCCAGCCGCGACGACGTCGCGCGCGTCGTCATCACGCGCGAGGTCGTCCTGGAGAACGTCAACCCGACGATCGTGCCGCGCGAGGTCACCGAGAAGCGCACCCCTCGGGAGAAGTCCGCCTGACCTATGGCGCGATCCGGCCAGGTGGAGTTGGCTGGGACGGGTAGCGAGAGCTGACGACGGTGTCGGCTCGTCCGCCCGACCGAGAGGTGCTCGATGAAGCTCGACGCGCTCAAGCCCCTGCTGGACCACGACGGACCGCTCACCACGGTGAGCATGGACGTCACGCGCGGCGACGAGGTCGGTGATCGGGACCTGCGCAACCGATGGCAGGGCCTGCGTCGCTCTCTCGAGGCCCAGGGGGCGCCGCTCGCGACGCTCGACGATCTGGGCGACCTGATGAGGAGGCCCACGCATGTCCCGGGCCCCCACGGGCGCCTGCTGGTCGTCGGTACCGGCCCGCAGGGCACCGAGATCGTCCTCGACCGGGTCCTGTCCGTCGCCCCGGTGAGGGACGAGGCCGTGCACGGTGCCGTGCCGCCGCTCCTCCCGGCCGCCCAGGCGGTCGACGAGGCCGTGCGCTACCTGCTCGTCGAGGTGGACCGCTCCGGTGCGGACCTCACCTGGTCCGGCGTGGACCTGCCGCCCGAGGAGATGAGCGAGGCGGTCGAGGGTGGCCATGACCTCGTGCACAAGGTGCGCACGGGGGACTGGTGGCACTCGCGCCGCACGGCCGCGCGGATCGAGGACTCCTGGGAGCGCAACGCGCAGGTCGTCGCCGCCGAGCTCGACCGTGCCGTCGTGGCCCACCAGCCCGAGCTGGTGCTCCTCACCGGTGACGTCCGGGCCGTGGCGCTGATCCGCGACGCCGTCGGGCGCAGCGTCGCCGACCGCGTCGTCGAGGTGCAGGGCGGCTCGCGTGCCGACGGGGTCAAGGAGGACGTCTTCGCGGCACGGCTGCACGAGGCCGTGGAGGCCTACCGGGCGCGTCGTCGTCTCCTCGTCCTCGACCGGCTGGCCGAGGGCCTCGGCCGCGGGGACGGTGCGGTCACCGAGCTGGGCGACGTGGTCGACGTGCTGCGGCGAGGCCAGGTGGCCGAGCTCGTCATCGCGACCGAGGTCGCGCCGGCGATCGCGGGACGGATGCTCTGGGTCGGCCCCGGGGCGCTCGACCTCGCCGTCCGGCGCAGCGAGCTCGCGGGGCTCGGGGTCGAGGACGCCGACGCGACCGAGATGCGTGCGGACGTCGCCGTCCTGCGCGCCGCCGTCGCCCAGGACGCCGGGGTGACCTTCGACCTCACGGGAGCGGTGCACCTGGTGGACGGCATCGGGGCAGTCCTGCGGTGGAGCGACCCGGCGACGCCGCACGAGACGGCGCCCGCGTCGACGCGCGACCCGGGCCGCCGCGCAGGGCGTGCACGGGGCTGAGCCACGGCAGGATCCGCCCCCGCAGCAGCGCGGGGGCGGATCGGGCCGCGAGGCTCAGTCGGTGTAGAGCGCCTCGACCTGCTCGGCGAAGTCGCGCAGCACGGCCGCGCGCTTCACCTTGAGCGACGGGGTGAGATAGCCGTTCGCCTCGGTGAAGTCCGTCGGCAGCACATGCACCTTGCGGATCGACTCGGCACGGGAGACGACGGAGCTCGCGCGGTTCGCTGCGCGCTCGAGCGCCGCCAGGACGCTGTGGCTGCGGGCAGCGGTTGCGACGTCCATCGGCGGCAGGTCATGGCTCGAGAGCCAGCCGGGGAGCATCTCGGCGTCGAGCGTGACGAGGGCGGCGATGAACGGCTTCCCGTCGCCGACCACGACGACCTGGCTGACGAGCGGGTGCCCGCGCAGGCGGTCCTCGAGCAGGGCAGGGGCGACGTTCTTGCCGCCCGCGGTCACGATGATCTCCTTCTTGCGGCCGGTGATCGTCAGGTAGCCGTGCTCGTCGAGCGAGCCGAGGTCGCCGGTGCGGAACCACCCCTCGCGCAGCGCCTCCGCGGTGGCGCTGGGGTTGCCGTGGTACCCGCGGAAGACATGGGCACCGCTGATCTCGATCTCGCCGTCGTCGGCGATCCGGATCGATGCGCCAGGGAACGGCGGCCCGACGGTGCCGATGATCGTCTTCTTCGGCATGTTGACGGCCGACGGCGCGGTGGTCTCGGTCAGGCCGTAGCCCTCGAGCACCCGCAGGCCGACGCCGCGGAAGAAGTGGCCGAGGCGGGCGCCGAGGGGCGCTCCGCCCGAGACGGCGAACTCCGCGGCCCCGCCGAGCGCCTCGCGGAGCCGGTGCAGCACGAGCCGGTCGGCGAGGTGGTGGCGGGCCCGCAGGACGATCCCCGGGCCGCCGGGGGTGTCCAGGGCCTGCGACCAGGCGATCGAGGTGGCGGCCGCCCAGCGGAAGAGGCGCAGCGTGACCGGGCTGGCCGAGGCCTTCTGCTCCGCGGAGTTGTAGACCTTCTCGAAGACGCGCGGCACGGAGAGGATGAAGCTCGGCTTGAAGGTGCCGAGGTCGGCGAGCAGGTTCCTCGTGTCGGGGGTGTGCCCGAGGACGGCCCCCGAGGGGACGCACAGGACCTGGATGAACCGTGCGAAGACATGGGCGAGCGGCATGAAGAGCAAGGTGCGCGAGTGGGGCTGGGCGACGACCTCGGGGAGGCCGGCGGTGCCCTCCATGGTGAGCGAGACGAAGTTCCCGTGCGTGAGCTCGGCGCCCTTGGGGTTCCCGGTGGTGCCCGAGGTGTAGATGATCGTGGCGAGGTCGTCCATCCCGGCCAGGGCGGAGCGACGGTCGACCTCCTCCTGGGGGACCCGGCGGCCGGCGGCGGTGAGCCGCTCGATGGCGCCGTCGTCGATCACCAGGATCTCGCCCAGCTCGGGCAGGCGGTCGCGCACGGCCTCGGTGGCCTCGGCATGGGCGACGGTCTCGACCATCGCGAGGCGGACGCCGGCGTCGCCGAGGATCCAGGCGATCTGGGCGGCCGAGGAGGTCTCGTAGACCGGGACGGGGACGGCTCCGGCGGCCCAGGACGCGAAGTCGAGGACGGTCCACTCGTACCTGGTCCGGCTCATGATCGCCACGCGGTCGCCTGGCTCGACGCCCTTGGCGACCAGTCCGCGGGCGACGGCGTTGACCTCGTCGACGAACAGGCGCATCGACACCGGGGTCCACGTGCCGCCCAACCCGGACTTGCGTTCGACGAAGACGGAGTCGGGGGCCCTGCGCAGGCGGTCGGCCACGAGTCCGGGGATCGACATGCTCGGATCGATCGAGACGAGGCTGGGGGACGTCGAGGTGCGCACGGTGCTCCTGGGTCGGCAGGGCCCGTCAGGGGCCCTGCCGAGCCTAGTGGAGCGCGCCGGGCCGCTTCGTCGGTGGGCGAGGGTCGACGCCCTCCTGGGCCCCCGGCCCTCGCGCTGCGCTCGGCGCACTCAGTCCGACGAGTGCCGGTGCTCCTGTGCCTCGGTGTCGAGGAAGGTGTCCATCGCCCGCGCGGTCGCGGCGTCGGTGACGAGCACGTTGTACAGGCGCGCACGTGCGGCACCGATCGCGGCCCGGGCCTTGGAGACCCCGCCGGCGAGGCAGATCGCCGTGGGGATCCGCGCCAGCTGCTCGGGGGTGACCCCGAGGAGGCGACGCGAGTCCTCGAACGGCACGAGGGTGCCGTCGATGAGGAAGGAACGCCCGGCCACGTCGCCGACGGCGTCGTGCAGTCCCGCGGGGTCGACGGGGAACCCGGCCGCGGCGTACGACGGGTCGGGCTTGGGCCAGGCGCCGACCCCGACGATCGAGGCCCTGGCGTTCTGCCAGGTGCTGAGGAGCTCGTCGAGCTGCCCGGCCTCGGCCAAGGAGGTGTAGAGCGCCTCCGGGACGAGGGCGGGGGCGTGGAAGTACCGGGCCTGCGCGCCGAGCCGCTCGGCGAGGCTGCGCACGATCTCGTTGGGCTGGAACCACGGCTGGTCGCTCGAGTTCCCGCCCATCGCCGGCGCCACGACGACTCCCGGGAGCGAGCGCTGGACGTGCCGCGACGCGCTGTAGACACCCCGTCCCCACGAGACCAGCAGGACGTCCCCTGCGGCGAGCCGTGCCTGGTCGAGGGCGGCGCCGAGCGGCTCGGCGAGCAGCGGGCCCGGCTCGGCCTCGTTCGCCCGGCCCGAGGCGATGTGCACAGCCCGCAGGCCGAGTCGCTCGCACAGCCGTGGCGCGAGGTCGGGCTCGACCTGAGGGGGCACGATCTCGATGCGGACGATCCCCTGGGCGCGCGCCCGCTCCAGGAGCCGGCTCACCGTCGGCCGGCTGACGCCGAGGTGCTCGGCGATCTCCTTCTGCGAGGCGTCGTGCTGGTAGTACATGACAGCAGCGGTGACGAGGAGGTCGACGTCGTCGGCGGCCTGGGCTCTGATCACGGGGTGATCCTTCCGAAGTTGGTCCAGGGAAGTCCACTCGGCTCGACAGTGAACCGATGTGCTGGACAGATGTTCACTCTAGGGCCTAGTCTCTCATCAATGGCTCGATCACGGCACACAGAGGTGCGTGCGGGTGAGGGCGACCGTCGTCGGCAGGGATGCGCGCGGGTCGTCCTCCCGTGTCTGCTCGTCCGGGTGCTGATCGACCGTCAGCGGTCTGGTGCACGGCGGCATTGCCGCAGCCCTGCTCGAGGCCGCAGGCAAGGAGCCGGCCCAGGACCTGGTGGCTCGAAGAACCTCACCACGGAGGAACCATGACGTCAGCGTACGAGCGCTACCGCGCGGCAGATGCCGCTGTCCCCGCCGAGGTCTGGGCCTGGGAGCTGCATGGCGCAGGTGAAGAGAACATGGGCAAGGACGGTGAGCCCGAGCTGCTCCCGGTCGCCACGCCCGACGCCGGCCAGATGCTGGTGCGCATCGACAGCGTGGGACTCTGCTTCTCCGACGTGAAGATCATGCGTCAGGGTGGCAGCCACCCGAAGCTCTACAACCGCGACCTCACCGCAGAACCCCACCCGCCTGGGGCACGAGGTCAGCCTCACGGTCATCGAGGTCGGGGACGAGCTCAAGGGCCGGTACCACCACGGCCAGCGGCTCGCCGTGCAGCCCGACATCTACCAGGACGGCACGAGCACGGCCTACGGCTACACGATCCCCGGCGGGCTCATCCAGTACCACACCATGGGTGCGGAGATGCTCGAGACCGACGCAGGCGCCTGCCTGCTTCCCCTCAACGACAGCATGGGGTACGCCGAGGCCTCGACGCTGGAGCCCTGGGGCTGCGTCATGGCGGCCTACACCCAGCGCCGCCGCCTGGAGCCCAAGACCGGCGGCACGATGTGGATCATCGGCCGGCCCGGCGACGAGCGGGAGTACCTCTTCTCCTCCGGCCTGGACGCGCCGGCGACCATCGTCCTGACCGACGTGCCCGCCACGGTGCGCGAGCTGGTGGCGCAGACCTCGGCCACCGTGGTCGTGCGCGACGGCGTCGGCCCCGACGGCTTCGCGGCCCTGGTGGACGAGCTGACCGAGGGTGCCGGTTTCGACGACATCGTCATGCTCGACCCCAGGTCCGCGGCGACGGTCGGCGCGGTGGCCACGCACATCGCTCGGCGCGGGACCCTCAACCTCGTGGGCCAGACGGCGCTGGACGGGCTGGTGAGCACCGACGTCGGCCGGCTGCACTACGACTACACCGCCTACCTCGGCGGAACGGGGCCGGACATCGCCGCGTCCTACGGGGAGGCGCGCAACCGCTGCGACCTGCGCTCCCAGGGCACGACCGTCTTCGTCGGCGCCGGCGGCCCGATGGGCCTGATGCATGTCCAGCGCGCCATCCAGCAGCCCGACGGCCCTCGCACCATCATCGCAACGGAGATGAGCGACGAGCGCCTGCAGAGCCTCCTGGAGCGACTGGCTCCCCTCGCGGAGGCCAACGGCTGCACGCTGCTGACCTTCAACCCCCAGTCCGAGGGCCGGCCGCTGCGTGACTTCGTGAGGGAGGTCACCGACGGCCAGGGTGCGGACGACGTCGTCGTCAGCGTCCCGATCGCCGAGGTGATGGCCGAGGCCGACACGCTGATGAACGCCGACGGCATGCTGGTCTTCTTCGCCGGAGTGCCCAACGGCACCCTGGCGCCGCTGAACCTCAGCGCGGTCTACCTCGCCAACGCCCAGTACACAGGGACGAGCGGCCTGACCATCGACGACCAGCAGCAGGTGGTGGACCTGGCGGACCGGGGCGAGCTCTCGCCGGGATCGATCGTCGGCGCCATCGGCGGCATGCGGGCGGCCAAGGACGGCATCCAGGCCCTGATCGAGGGGCGCTACTCCGGGAAGGTCATCATCTTCCCGCAGATCCACGACCTGCCCCTCATGGGCCTCGGCGAGCTGAAGGAGAAGCTGCCGGAGGTCGCCGCGAAGCTGGGGCCCGGCGACATGTGGAACAACGAGGCCGAGAAGGCGCTCCTCGAGAACCACTGGAGAGGCTGACCCCCGCTCCACGCGGGGACAATGATCTCAGCCCCCGGCAGGCACGGAAACCTGCAGGGGAGCTGGTCCCGATCTCAGGACCGGCGGCGGGTGCACCTCTCGACCGGCGCCGGACCGGAGATCACCCTGTGCCCGGACGGGTGATGACCGTCCGGGCACAGTTCTGCCCGGATGCGCGGCCCGGCCCGTCGGTCCCGGGTGTGACGCCCCGCGCTCGACTCAGTCGTCGTGCTTGTGCGTGGGGTCGAGCACCCGGGCCAGGAACGACCGCGTCCGCTCGTGCGAGGGGTTGCCGATCAGCTCGGCCGGCGGGCCCTGCTCGATGATCTGGCCGTCGTCCATGAAGACGACGCGGTCGGCCACCTCGCGCGCGAAGGCCATCTCGTGGGTGACGACAAGCATCGTCATCCCGGACTCGGCGAGGTCCCGCATGACCGAGAGGACCTCGCCGACGAGCTCCGGGTCCAGGGCGGACGTCGGCTCGTCGAAGAGCATCAGCGCCGGGTCCATGCTCAGCGCCCTGGCGATCGCCACGCGCTGCTGCTGACCTCCGGAGAGCTGGCTCGGGTGGTCGTCGGCGCGGTCGGCGAGACCGACGTGCTCGAGGTTCTTGCGGCCGACCTCATCCGCCTCGGCGGCCGAGCGCTTGAGCACCCGGCGCTGGGCCATCGTGCAGTTCTCCAGGACCGTCTTGTGCGGGAAGAGGTTGAACTGCTGGAAGACCATCCCGACATGCGTGCGCACGCGGTCGATGTCGACATCGGGGTCGGTCACCTCGACACCGAGCACCGTCACGGTACCGCCGCTCGGCTGCTCGAGCAGGTTCACGCAGCGCAGCAGCGTCGACTTGCCGGAGCCGGAGGGTCCGATGACGCAGACGACCTCTCCCTGGGCGACGACGAGGTCGATGCCCTTGAGCACCTCGCGCGGCCCGAAGGACTTGCGCAGGCCCTCGAGCCGGACGACGGCGTCGGTGGTGGCGACGGTGTCGCTGACGGCGGGGGAGTCGGTCATACCCGTCCCTTGCTTCCGGTCTTCTTCTCCAGCCAGCGCGTGAGTGCGCTCAGCGGGATCGTGATCGCGAGATAGGCCAGGCCGACGACGACGAACGCCGTGAGGCCGCCGACGGCGCTCGAGTTCAGCGTCTCGCGTGCCAGCTTCGTGAGCTCGAAGTCGTTCGCGCTCAGACCGATCGCGAAGATGAGCGAGGTGTCCTTCGTCAGGAGCACGATCTCGTTGGTCATCGGCGGCAGGACGAGGCGGAAGGCCTGCGGGATGACGACACCGCGCATCGTCTGGCCCGAGGTCATGCCGAGCGAGCGGCTCGCCTCCACCTGCCCCTTCGGGACGGCCTGGAGCCCGGCGCGCATCGTCTCGGCGAGATAGGCGGCCGAGACGATCCCGAGAGCCAGGGCGATGGTCACGGTGATCGAGCTGAACCTGACCTGGAAGGCGACCGGGACGATGTAGGCGAACGCGAGCACGACGAGGAGTGCAGGCACGCCTCGGAAGAACTCCACGTAGCCCGTGGCGAGCACGCGGTACAGGCGCACGGACGAGAGCTTCATCAGTGCGAGCACGAGCCCGAGCGAGAACGCGACGGCGAACGCCGAGAGCGTGTACTTGATCGTGTTGAACGCCGCGTGCGGGACGTTGCCCGCCATCTGCTGCACCGCGTCGAGGTTGAACACCTGCTCGCGCATGTTCGACCAGTCGGTGCTCAGCACGACCACGAGCACGACCAGCACCAGGACGGCGTACTGAACCACCCGGGAGATCTCGGCCCGCTTGCGCGGGCTCATCCGGGCGCGCCCCGCGGGGAGCGCGACAGCGGTGTTCGTCACTTGCTGCTCGGCGCGCCGATGTAGGTCGCGTAGATGGTGGCGTAGGTGCCGTCGGACTGGATCCGGGCGATCGTCGCGTCGACCGCGTCGAGGAGGGCCGTGTTGCCCTTCTTCACGCCGAGGCCGTACTGCTCGCCCGTGGAGAACTCGGCTGCCGACGACGTACTCGTCGCTCGTGTACGGGCCCAGGACGGCGATGTCGTTGATGATCCCGTCGACGTCGCCGTTCTTCAGTGCCTGCACCTGGAGGCCGAGGTCCTCGTACTGGAGCGTGTCGAGCCCGTTGTCCTTGGCGAAGGTCTCACCCGTCGTGGCCTGCTGGACGCCGATCTTCTTCCCGGCGAGGCTCTCGAGGCTGTCGAGCCCGGCACCGGCCTTGGTGAGCAGGCCCTGGTTGGCGTCGAAGTACGGGGCGGAGAAGTCGAGCTTCCCGGCGCGCTCGTCGGTGATCGTGATGCCCGAGGCGACGACGTCGCAGGTGCCGGCGTTGAGGGCCGCGCCCGACTGGATGCCGTCGAAGCCCGTCTCGACCAGCACGAGCTTGGCCTTCAGGTCGTCGGCGACCTGCTGGACGATGTCGATGTCCAGGCCGACGATCGTGTCGCCGTCCTTGTACTCGAAGGGCTCGTACGGCGGGTTCGTGCAGACCGTGAGCGATCCCGGGGTGATGAGCGACACGCCGTCGGCGCCGGCAGGGGACTCCGACGCGGTCGAGCTGCAGCCCGCCAGGGTGAGCGCCGCGACAGCGGCGAGGGACAGAACCGTGCGGAGCCGGGTGGCCATGGCGGATCCTTTCGGGCGACGACGGAAGCCTTGGAAGAATATACAGCCCTAACGATAGGTATGCACACTCCGTCCGATACGGGCGAAGGTCCTAGACGGCAGGCGGCTCGGCGAGCTCGGCGTCGCGGACGACGGCCACCTCGACCTCACCGGGGACCAGGGCGATCTCCGCGCGGCCCGCCGCGAGGACGTCGCCGAGGGCCGTGCGGACCAGGGCCTCCTGAGCGGCGGGAACGACGAGCTCGCCGCCGACGACGCGGTAGCGCATCGAGACCTTGGCCTCGGACTTCACCTTGCGCAGCGCGGCCAGCGCGCGCGCCGGCGGCGCCGAGCATCGTCGGGTCGACCTCGCCCGCGGCCTCGCGCAGGGGGGCGGCGGTGGGCCACGGCGCGCGGTGCACCGAGCCCTCCTTCCACCAGGACCAGACCTCCTCGGTGGCGAAGGGCAGCACCGGGGCGAGCAGGCGCAGGAGCGTGTCCAGGGCGAGGCCGAGGGCCGCCCGCGCCGAGAGGGTCGCGGCCGAGGGGTCGACGTCGCCGCCACCGTAGGCGCGGTCCTTGACGAGCTCGAGGTAGTCGTCGCAGAAGGTCCAGAAGTAGGTCTCGGTGAGCTCGAGCGCCCGCGTGTGGTCATAGGCCTCGAGCGCAGCGGTGGCCTGGTCGACGACGTCGGCCAGCCCGGCGAGCATCGCGCGGTCCAGCGGCTCGGTGACGGCGGCGTCGTCCGCGCCGGCGCCGAAGCCGAGGGCGAACTTGCTCGCGTTGAGCACCTTGATCGCCAGGCGGCGGCCGATCTTCATCTGGCCGACCTCGAAGGCCGCGTCGGTGCCGAGGCGGGCCGAGGCCGCCCAGTAGCGCACGGCGTCCGAGCCGTGCTCCTCCAGGAGTCCCATCGGCGTGACGACGTTGCCCTTGGACTTCGACATCTTCTTGCGGTCCGGGTCCAGGATCCAGCCGGAGATCGCGGCATGCGCCCAGGGCAGCGAGCCGTGCTCCAGGTGCGAGCGGACCACGGTGGAGAAGAGCCAGGTGCGGATGATGTCCTGGCCCTGGGGGCGCAGGTCCATCGGGAAGACGCGCGCGAAGAGGTCCTCGTCCCAGCCCCAGCCGCCGGCGATCTGCGGGGTCAGCGAGCTCGTCGCCCAGGTGTCCATCACGTCGGCCTCGCCGACGAAGCCGCCGGGCACCCCGCGCTGCTCGGCCGTGTAGCCGGCGGGCGTGTCGCTCGTCGGGTCGATCGGCAGCAGGGACTCGTCCGGGACGAGCGGGTGGTCGTAGTCGACCTCGCCCGCGGCGTCGAGGGGGTACCACAGCGGGATCGGAGACGCCGAAGAAGCGCTGGCGGGAGATGAGCCAGTCGCCGTTGAGCCCGCCGACCCAGTTCTCGTAGCGCACCCTCATGAAGTCGGGGTGGAAGGCGAGCTCGGTGCCGCGCGCCAGCAGCTTCTCGCGCAGCCCCGCGCCCTTGCCCTCGGCGCGCCCGCCGTTGCGGATGTACCACTGGCGGCTCGTGACGATCTCGAGCGGCTTGTCGCCCTTCTCGAAGAAGTTCGCCTTGCGCTGCGTCGCCGTCGGCTCGCCGTCCAGGTCGCCCGTCTCGCGCAGGCCGTCGACGACGGCGGTCCGGGCCGAGAACGTCGTCTTGCCGGCCAGCTCGGCGTAGCGCTCGCGGCCGGCCTCGCTGGTGATCCACTCCGGGATCTCGGCGAGCAGGCGGCCGTCGCGACCGAGGACCGAGTGGGTCGGCAGCTGCAGCTCGCGCCACCACTGCACGTCCGTCAGGTCGCCGAAGGTGCAGCACATCGCGATGCCGGCGCCCTTGTCGGGCTCGGCGGCGGGGTGCGCGAGGACGGGGATCTCGATGTCGAACAGCGGGGCGCGCACCGTCGTGCCGAACAGGTGCTGGTAGCGCTCGTCGTCCGGGTGCGCGATGAGGGCGACGACGGCCGGGATGAGCTCGGGGCGCGTGGTCTCGATGTGGACGGGGGTGCCGTCCTCGACGCGGTGGAAGGCGACGCGGTGGAAGTGCCCGGGGTAGTCGCGGGCCTCGAGCTCGGCCTGGGCGACGGCCGTCTGGAAGGTCACGTCCCACAGCCCGGGGGCCTCGGCCTGGTAGGCCTCGCCACGCTCGAGGTTGCGCAGGAAGGCGCGCTGGGCGACGGCCCGCGAACGCGCGTCGATCGTCTGGTAGTGGTGCGACCAGTCGACCGAGAGGCCGAGCCGGCGCCACAGCGCCTCGAACTGGACCTCGTCCTCGACCGTCAGTCGCTCGCAGAGCTCGACGAAGTTGCGGCGCGAGATCGGCAGCTGGTCGGCGGCCTTGACGCTCTTGCCCTCGCCGCCCTCGTGCGGCGGGACGAAGGCCGCGTCGTAGGGCAGGGAGGTGTCGCAGCGCACGCCGTAGTAGTTCTGCACGCGGCGCTCGGTGGGCAGGCCGTTGTCGTCCCAGCCCATCGGGTAGAAGACCTCGCGGCCGCGCATGCGCTGGAAGCGCGCGACGACGTCGGTGTGGGTGTAGCTGAACACGTGGCCCACGTGCAGCGAGCCGGAGACGGTCGGCGGCGGGGTGTCGATCGAGTAGACCTGCTCGCGCGACTTGCTGCGGTCGAAGGCGTAGGTGCCCTGCGCGGTCCAGGCGCTGTCCCAGCGCTCCTCGAGGCCGTCGAGGCTGACCTTGTCCGGTACCCGCGAGGCGTCGGTGGTCGACGGGGCGGTGGTCCGGGGCAGCTGCTCGCTCATGGGGCGTGATTCTCCCAGAACCGCCGGGCTCGCCGCGCACCGTTCCGCCGTGGGGACCGGAGGGCGGCTGCGGGCGCGCCCCGTCCGGGTCCGTGGCAGGCTCGTGGCCGGGTCAGGGTGCTTCTCAGGGGCGCTCCCAGGGTGCTCCCCGATGTCGCGGGCGCCGCGATGGATGACGATCGACCTGCAACCCCGCCACGAACCGAAGGACGACGATGCGTGCACTGGCAGCCGACCCGGCAGCGACCGAGCAGATCGCCTCGGCCAGGACCCTGGTCAAGGTCTACGGCACCGGGGAGGCGGCGGTCCGTGCCCTCGACGGCGTCGACGTCGACTTCGCCCGGGGGGAGATGACGGCGATCATGGGGCCCTCCGGCTCCGGCAAGTCGACCCTCATGCACTGCATGGCCGGACTCGACACCCCGACCTCGGGCACCGTCATGGTCGACGGGGAGAACGTCGGCCGGATGAAGCAGCGCGACCTGACGCGGCTGCGCCGCACGCGTCTCGGCTTCGTGTTCCAGTCCTTCAACCTCATCCCGACGCTCACGGCCGAGGAGAACATCACGCTGCCGCTCGACATCGCGCGGGCGGACGTCGACCGCGCCTGGTTCGACACCGTCGTGGACGCCGTCGGCCTGCGCGACCGCCTCGACCACCGGCCGAGCGAGCTCTCGGGTGGCCAGCAGCAGCGGGTGGCCTGCGCGCGGGCGCTCGTCTCGCGGCCATCGGTCGTCTTCGCTGACGAGCCCACCGGCAACCTCGACTCGCGGTCGAGCGGGGAGGTCCTCGGCTTCCTGCGGCGGTCCGTCGACGAGCTCGGCCAGTCCGTCGTCATGGTCACGCACGACCCGACGGCGGCCTCCTACGCCCACCGCGTCCTCTTCCTCGCCGACGGCCGACTCGTGGGCGAGCTCGAGGACCCGACGGCCGAGACCGTCCTGGACGCGCTGCGCTCGCTCGGCGCCGGCCGCCGCGAGCCGATCCCGCACGGGACGCACGCCGGGCAGCCCGCCACGGCGACCGGCTCCGCGGCCGCGGCACGGTGCCCACCTCGCCGAGGGCCCGGAGCTGTGACACGCGTCGCGCTGCGCAGCATCCGCAGCCACCTCGGGCGCTTCCTCATGTCGGTGATCGCCGTCCTGCTCGGCGTCGCCTTCGTCGCCGGGACCTTCAGCCTCCGCGCGATGCTCTCCAGCACCTTCGACTCGATCGTCTCGGCCTCCGCCCAGGGCGACGCGTACGTGCGCGGGGCCGCTGACGGCCACCGCCGGGAGCGACGCGTCGACGCTCGGCCAGGAGCGCGGGGTCATCCCGCTGGACCTGGAGCCCGTGCTGCTCGCCGTCCCGGGGGTCGCCTCGGTGGTCCCCGACCTCAGCGGGCCCGTCGTGCTCGTGGGCAAGGACGGCACCGCGGTGAGCGGCGGGGGCGGCGCGCCGAGCTTCGGCCTCGCCTACGACCCGGCCGACACGAGCATCACGCCTCGTCGCGGGCACCGCACCGAGCGGGCCGGGAGAGATCGTCCTGGAGACCGCGACGATGGAGGCCTCGGGCCTGTCGATCGGCGACACGACCTCGATCGTGCTCGGCGGGGTGCAGCAGGTGCGCGTGGTCGGCGAGGCGAGCTTCGGCACCGCCTCGGCCGGGGCGCGCTTCGTGCTCGTCGACCGCAGCGTCGCCCAGGCGGCCTTCGCCCCCGACGGCGGCGTGACGGTCCTTCGCCGTGTACGCCGCCGACGGGGTCGACGAGGCTGACCTGGTCGCGGACCTGCAGACGGCGCTCGCCGACCAGCCCGGGACCGACGTCGCGACGGGCGAGACGATCCGCACGGAGAGCCAGCGACCAGATCGCGACGATCCTCGGCTTCATCTCGACGTTCCTGCTCGTCTTCGCGGCGATCTCGCTCTTCGTCGGCGCGTTCATCATCGCCAACACCTTCCAGATGATCGTCCGGCAGCGGCAGCGGGAGTTCGCGATGCTGCGCGCGATCGGCGCCTCGCCGGGGCAGGTGTTCGCCTCGATCCTCGTGCAGGCCGCCGTCGTCGGGCTGCTGGGCTCGGCCGCAGGGGTCGGCGCGGGCGTCGCCCTCGTCGCGGGGCTGCGGTTCGTGCTCGCGCGGATGGGCCAGGAGCTGTCGGGGCAGATCCCGCTCGACGCCTCCACCGTCGGCGATCTCGATGGCGGTCGGGCTCGTGGTGAGCATGGTCGCGGCCGCCGTCCCGGCGCGACGGGCTGCGCTGACCCCGCCGGTCGAGGCGATGCGCGACGAGGTCGTCGTCGCCGACCGCAGCTCGCGGCTGCGTGCCGTGCTCGGGGCCCTGCTCGTCGCGCTCGGGGCGGCGGCCGTCGTCACCGCGGCGGTCGCGGACCTCGACTCCGGCGGCTCGCTCCTCGGGGCGGGTGCCGCGGGGATCGTCCTCGGGGTGCTCCTCGTCTCGCCGACCGTCGTGCCCGCGCGCCCTGCGCCTGCTCGCGGCGCCCGTCGTCGCCGCGGTCCGGCCGCTCGGGGCGCTGGCCCGCGGGAACGTGACGCGCAACCCGCGCCGGACGGCCTCGACGGCGGGTGCCCTGATGATCGGGATGGCGCTCGTCGGCGCGGTGTCGGTGCTCGCGGCCTCCGCCGCGGAGTCGACCCGGTCGATCGTGCAGAACGAGTCGACGGCCGACTTCGTGCTGCGCTCGGCGACCTTCGAGCTGCCGAAGGAGGTCGTCGCGCAGGTCGCGGCCCTGCCCGGCGGTGGCCGCCGCCGACGCCGTCCACGTCGGCCCGCTGACGGTCGACGGCGAGCGGACGCAGGTCGTCGGGATCCCCGCCGACATGATCGGCCGGACGCTCCGGGTCGACGTGACCTCCGGCGACACCTCGGCCCTGACCCGCGGGGAGGCCGCCGTCTCCGCCGCCGCGGCGAAGGCCAAGGGCTGGGCGGTCGGCGACCGCCTGACGGTCTCCGACGGCAGCACGACGCGTGAGGTGACGATCGGCGCCGTGATCGACTCCCAGGTCCTCGACGTCGACGTCACCCTGCCGCTCGACGTGTTCGAGAGCCTCGTCCCTGCCGCGCAGGACATCGTCCGGACGGTGTTCGTCGCGGCCGATCCCGGTACCGACGCGCAGGCCCTGCGGGGCGAGCTCACCGGCGACGGCGAAGCCGTACCTCATCGTCTCGGTTCTCGACAACGCGGAGTTCGCCGACGCCCTGGCCGACCAGGTCAACCAGGTGCTGGTGATCCTCTACGCGCTGCTCGGGCTGTCGGTGGTGATCGCCGTGCTCGGCATCGTCAACACGCTCGCGCTGTCGATCGCCGAGCGCACCCGGGAGATCGGGCTGCTGCGGGCCGTCGGCCTGGGCCGGGCCCAGCTCGCCGTCCGTCGTGACGATCGAGTCGGTGCTCACGGCCGTCTTCGGCACCGTGCTCGGGATGATCGTCGGGGTCGGGATCGCCTCGGCGCTGCCCTCGGTCTTCGCCGACCAGGGGCTCGACGTCCTCGCGTCCCGTGGGCCCGGCTGAGCGTGCTCGTCGCGCTCTCGGTCGTGGTCGGCGCGGTCGCGGCGGTCGGTCCGGCCGTGCGGGCCGCACGGCTCGACGTGCTCGACGCGGTCTCGCACGAGTAGCGGACCCGGCCCGCACGCGTCGCGCGGCGCGCGGTCCTCCGGCGAGGTGACCTAAGGTCGTCGCCTACGCGACGAGAACAGGTGGTGCACGGTGGCAGGTCTGACGGTCGGGCTCGCAGCGGCCCTCGAGCAGTTCCACCCGAGCGAGATCCTCGAGCATGTGGTGCTCGCCGAGCAGCACGGCTTCTCCGGGGTGATGGCGGCCGACCACTTCCAGCCATGGGTCCCCGCGCAGGGCCAGGCCTCGTTCGTCTGGAACGTGATGACGGCGATCGCGGAGCGCACGACGGGCGACGTCGGCCCCGGCGTGACCGCGCCGACCTTCCGCTGGCACCCCGCGATGGTGGCGCAGGCCTCGGCGACGATGGCGGCGATGTACCCGGGCCGGCACTGGCTCGGCCTCGGCTCGGGCGAGGCGCTCAACGAGCACATCCTCGGCCAGTACTGGCCGGAGGTGCCCGAGCGCATCAACCGCATGTTCGAGGCGATCGAGATCCTCACCAAGCTCTTCGAGGCCTCGGCGGCGGGCAAGGACATCAAGCACTCGGGGACCTTCTACCGCCTCGAGTCGACCCGCCTGTGGACGATGCCCGAGGTCAGGCCGGAGATCTACGTCGCGACCGCCGGGCCCGTCACGGCCAAGCGCGCGGGTCGCGTCGCGGACGGCCTCATCACCGTCGGTGCCCCGCTGGAGAAGATCGCCGGGCTGTTCGGCAAGTTCGAGGACGGCGCCCGCGAGGCGGGCAAGGACCCGTCGACCATGCCGCGCCTGCTCCAGGTGCACCTGTCCTGGGCGCCGACCGACGAGGAGGCGATGGCCAACGCCATGCGCGAGTGGCCCAACGGCGGGATGAAGTTCCCCAAGGGCGACATCCGCTCGCCCTTCGACTTCGAGCAGATGGCCAAGCTCGTGCGGCCGGAGGACTTCGCCGGCCGGATGGTCGTCTCGTCCGACCCGGACGTCCACCGCGCAGAGCTCCAGCGCTACGCCGACCTCGGGTTCGACCGTATCTACCTGCACAACGTCGGGCGGAACCAGGCGCAGTGGCTCGAGGTCTTCGGGCGCGAGGTGCTGCCGAAGCTGCACCGGTGAGCGTCGGCCCGGCCACGAGGATCGAGGTCTGGGCCCCGGCGGGGATCCGCGAGATCGTGCCGGGGGACCGCCTCGAGGAGATCCTCGGCGAGGCCCTGGACGCCGACCCCCCGCTGCTCGACGGCGACATCGTCGTCGTGACGAGCAAGATCGTCTCCAAGGCGGAGGGCAGGGTCCGGCAGGCCGCCGACCGCGAGCAGGCCATCAGCGACGAGACCGTGCGGGTCGTCGCGACGCGCGTGCACCCCGGCGGGGTCACCCGGATCGTGGAGAACAGGCTCGGGCTCGTCATGGCGGCCGCCGGCGTCGACGCGAGCAACACGCCGGACGGCACCGTGCTCCTGCTCCCGGCCGATCCGGACGCCTCGGCCCGGCGGCTCCGCGCCGCCCTCCAGGAGCGCTTCGGGGTGCGCCTCGCGGTGATCGTCACCGACACGGCAGGGCGGGCCTGGCGCGAGGGCGTGACCGACCTCGCGATCGGGGCCGCGGGCCTCGTCGTCCTCGACGACCTGCGCGGAAGCGTCGACAGCCACGGGCACGAGCTCACCGCGACCGTCACGGCCGTCGCCGACGAGGTCGCCGCGGCCTCCGAGCTCGTGCGGGGCAAGGCTGCCGGCCGGCCCCTCGCCGTCGTCCGCGGGCTGGCGCAGCATGTGACCGAGCAGGACGGGCCGGGGGCACGCCTCGCCGTCCGCGCCGCCGCCGGCGACATGTTCCGCCTCGGCAGCGCGGAGGCCTGGCAGCAGGGCTTCGAGGCGGGACGGGCCTCGGCCGCGGCCGGCGCCGGGCCCTCCGGGCCCGCTCCGGGCGACGAGCCGGCCTGATGGACGCAGGTCCCTGGGCGATCGTCGTCCCGGTCAAGAGGCTCGGCGAGGCCAAGTCCCGGCTCGCTCTCCCGCCGGACGCCCGCGCGGCCCTCGCCCTGGCGATGGCCGTCGACACGCTCGGGACGGTGCTGGCGACGAGCGGTGTCGCCCGGCTGGTCGTCGTCACGGGTCAGCACGAGGTGCGTGCTGCCCTCGGGGCCGACCCGCGCCTGCGCTGGCTCCCTGACCCGGGGACGGGCCTCGGTGGGGCGATCGAGCTCGGCCGTGCGGCGCTGGTGGCCGAGGGCTGGGGCCCCTCGGCCGTGCTGCTCGGCGACCTGCCGGCGCTGCGCCCCGCGGAGCTCGCTGCCGCGCTCGGGCTGGCCGGTGCCCATGCCCGGGCGATGGTCCCCGACGCCGAGGGGCTCGGCACGAGCCTGCTGACGGCGCTGCGGGCCGAGGACCTGCGGCCGCAGTTCGGCCCCGGTTCTCGCAGCGCGCACGAGGCGGCGGGCCACCGCGTCCTGGACGGGGCGGGCGAGGGTCTGCGCCGCGACGTGGACACGGCAGCAGACCTCGAGCGGGCGATCCGGCTCGGGGTGGGGGCCGCCACAGCCGCCGCCCTCGCCGGGCTCACCGTCCGGCTGGGTGTCCCTGCAGGTCACGAGCGGGCGGACGGCTCGCCGCCGGGCTGAAGGTGAGCACGGGCCGCCCCGTCTCGGGGTGCTCCAGGACGAGGCAGCGCACGCGGTAGACCTCCTCGACGAGCTCGGGCCGCAGCACCTCGTGCACGGGACCCGAGGCCACGACGCGGCCGCGGGACAGCAGCACGAGGTGCTCGCATGAGCTCGCCGCGAGGTTGAGGTCGTGCAGGGCGGCCATGACGGTCACCCCGCGTCGGGTGAGCCCGCCGACGACCTCGAGCGTGTCGAGCTGGGCCCTGACGTCGAGGTGGTTGGTCGGCTCGTCGAGCAGCAGGAGCTCCGGCTCCTGGGCGAGGGCCCGCGCGAGGTGGACGCGTTGCCGCTCGCCCCCCGAGAGCGTCGAGAGCTCGCGCGCGCTCAGGGTGCTCGCCCCGGCGTCAGCCAGCGCCGTCCGCACGACCTCCTCGTCGCGCGCCGAGCTCGTTCCCCAGCGTGAGCCGTGCGGGGTGCGGCCGAGAAGGACGGCCTGCTGCACGCTGAGCCCCGGCGGCGCCAGGGACTCCTGCTCGACGAGCGCCACGCGGCGGGCGCGTGCGCGTCGGGGGAGCCCGAGCAGGTCGGTCCCGTCCAGGACGGCGCGGCCCGAGTCGGCCCGCAGCACCCCGGCGACCAGGCGCAGCAGGCTCGACTTGCCCGCCCCGTTCGGCCCGAGGACTCCCGTCAGCGCCCCGACCGGCGGGGTGCAGTCGACGCCGTCGACGATCATCCGGGCGCCGACCGTCCAGCGCAGCTCGTCCAGGTGCAGGCTCACAGGTCCTCGCTCGCGGATCGGCGCCGCCAGAGCAGGGCGGCGAACACGGGGGCACCGACGAAGGCCGTGACGATGCCGACGGGCAGCTCGCGAGGCTCGAACAGGGCGCGCGCCGCGGTGTCGGCCCAGACGAGGAACGTCGCTCCGACGAGGGCCGCCATCGGCAGGAGCCGGCGGTGCGGCGCGCCGACGACGAGGCGGACCGCATGCGGGACGATCAGCCCGACGAAGCCGATCGAGCCGCTGACGGCCACCAGCGCGCCGGTGAGCAGCGCGACCACGGTCAGCAGCGTCCACCGGGTCCGGTTCACGTCGACGCCGAGCGCCAGGGCCGCGCCGTCGCCGAACGCGAAGGCGTCGAGCGTGCGACCGGAACCGAGCAGGACCGCCCCGAGGACGGTCAGCGCGCCCGCGGCGATCGCGACCTCGCTCCAGCCCGCACCGGCGAGCGAGCCCATGAGCCAGGCGAGGATGTCCCGGTAGGAGTCGCCCGTGGCCGACCAGAAGATGACGAACGAGGTGCCCGCCGCGCACAGCTGGGCGACCGCGAGGCCGGCGAGCACGGTGCGCCCCGGTGTCGGGGCGCCGAGCGAGCCGGCAAGGCCGAGCGCGGCGGCCATCGCGAGGAAGGCCCCGAGGAACGCCGCGACGGGGAGCAGGATCGCCACGCCGAGGACGAGCACCGACACCGCGCCGAGGGAGGCCCCGGCCGACAGGCCGAGGAGGTACGGGTCGGCGAGCGGGTTGCGCGTCAGGCTCTGCATCACGGCGCCGCCGATCGCGAGCCCCGCGCCGACGGCGGCAGCGGTCAGGACGCGGGGGAGGCGCAGCTCCCAGACGACGCCGTCGAGCAGCGGGCCCAGCGCGGCCTGGCCGGGGCGGGCACCGGCCAGGCCGGCGAGGTGACCCGCGATCGACGCCCAGACATCGGCCGGGGCGATCCCGGCGGGGCCGATGCTCACCGCGACGGTCATCGACAGCAGGAGCACGAGCCCCGCCACGAGCAGCGGCACGACCCCGCGCCACCGGCGGGCGCGGGCTGCGCGCTCGGTGGCGGGGGCCGGCCCGTGCTGCACGGTCGTCATCCGAGGTCGAGCCCCGCGAGCTGGGCGGCGAGGTCCGTGGCGGCTGCGACGTTGCGCACCCCGGCCTCGGTCGCGGCGAACGGGAGGACGAGGTAGCGGTTCTCGCGCACCGCCGTGAGCTGGGCCGTCGCGGGGTTGCTCGCGAGCAGGGCCTTCTTGTCCGCCGCGGTGTTCCACGTCGCGTCCACCAGCACGATGACGTCCGGGTCGTCCTGGGCGACCTGCTCCCAGCTGAACGAGGTCCAGGTGTCGGCGACCGAGGAGGCGATGTTCTCCAGGCCGACCGCCTCCATGATCATCTGCGGTGTGCCGATCCCCGCGCCGACATAGGGCACGTCCCCGCCCGAGGAGTACCACAGGGCGCTCAGGCCACGGCTGTCGGGCGTGAGTGCGGAGAGCTCGTCGCGCTGCTCTGCCACGAGCGCCTCGGCGGCCTCGGGCACCCCGAGCAGGTCACCCACCTGGGTGATCTCGGCGAAGACCTCGTCGAAGGTCATCCGCTCGGGCTGGTAGGCCGGGTCCTTGCACGCTGCGGGAGAGACGAACGTCGACACCCCGAGCTCGCGCAGCGTGGTGCGGTCGCCGGCGCCCTCGGCGGTGAGGTTGGACTCCCAGCCCGCGTAGACCAGGTCCGGCTCGGTGGCCAGCACGACCTCGGCCGATGGCACCTTGTCCGAGAGGGCGGGCAGGGCCTCGGCCGCGGCGGCCCATGCCGAGGGGACGGGTCCGTCGGGGAAGCCCGTGCCGACGATCCGGTCGCCCGCGCCGAGGGCCAGCACCATCTCCGTCGCGCTCGACTTGATCGTCACGATGCGCTGGGGTGCGGAGTCGACGGCGACCTCGAACCCGCAGTCGTCCGCCGTGAACGGCACGTAGGCCTCGCTCGTGGGAGCGGGGCTCGTCGGCTCGACGGGGCTCGAGGTGGCGGCGGGGGCCCCGGTCGCGACGGCGCAGGCCGAGAGCAGGAGGAGGGAGGTGAGGCTGGTCGCGACGGGGATCGACGGACGCACGGGGCACTCCAGGGTTCGCAGGGGGAGGGAGGCCGTCCATCTGCGACCGGTGGACCGCGGCCAAGGGCGAGGCCGGTGCTCCGAGCAGGCAGGGCCCGGGATCCGTGTCCAGCCTAGGCGAGGCGCCCGGGGTGCTCGACCCCCGGAAGCGAGCGAGCGAGGTCGAGCGCTCCCGCGACGATCGCGTCGGTACGCGCCTCGTCCGCCATGAGCAGCGGCAGCGCCCGCACGGCGAGCCCCGCCCGCTCGAGAGCCGGGCCGGCGTCCGCGTCGACGAGGTCCACCAGCCAGCCGTCGATCAGCCCCCCGGAGGAGCGTGCGCCGTAGTGGAGCCCGACCTCCAGGGCGGAGCTCGCGACGCCGATCGCGGCGAGGCAGGCGTCCGCCATCCCGCGGACGGGTGCGCCACCGATGATCGGGGAGACCCCGACGACGGGGGCGGGCGTCCTGCGCAGGGCCTCGCGCACGCCGCGCACGCCCAGGATCGTCCCGATCGAGACGACAGGGTTCGAGGGAGGCAGCAGCACCAGATCCGCCAGGCCGATGGCCTCGAGCACCCCCGGCGCCGGGCGCGCGGTCTCGATCCCGACCTGGACGAAGCGGCGCGCCGGCAGCCCCGCGCGGTACCGCACCCACCACTCCTCGAAGTGGATCAGCCGGACCTCGCCGTCGAGCTCGACCTCGACATGCGTCTCCGCCGGGTCGTCGGACATCGGCAGCAGGCGGGCGCCGGGCTGCCAGCGCTCGCAGAGCCGAGCGGTGACGGCGCTGAGCGGGAGTCCCGAGCGCAGGAGCTCCGTCCGGGCGATGTGCGTGCCGAGGTCCAGGTCGCCGAGCGTGAACCAGTCCCAGCCCAGGCCGTAGGCGTGCAGCTCGGCGCTGACCCGGCTCGTCTCGCCGGCGCGGCCCCAGCCCTGCTCGCCGATCACGCCGCCGAGCGTGTACATCACGGTGTCGAGGTCGGGGCAGACGCGCAGCCCGTCGAGCCACAGGTCGTCGCCGGTGTTGACGACGACGGTCACCTCGGCCGAGGGTGCGGTCCGCCCGAGGTGGGCGAGCAGGCCACGCGTGAAGCGCGCCCCGCCCACGCCGCCCGCCAGGACGGTGATCTGCTGGGTCACCGGGCGATCAGTCCTGCGGAACGGCCTGGGAGGACTGCAGGGTCGCGCCCGGCTCGCCCGCGGGGATCGGCGAGACGATCACCGCGGTGCCGTAGGCGCAGACCTCGCTGAACTGGCCGATCGCGCCCGTGTCGAAGCGCATCATGAGGATCGCGTTCGCCCCTCGTGACTGCGCCTCGGACACCAGCCGGTGCATGACCTCCGCGCGGGAGTCGTACATGATCTTGGTGTACTCGGGGATCTCGCCTCCGCCGATCGAGCGAAGGCTGGCGGTGAAGCTCGAGCCGATGTTCGTCGCGCGGACGGTCAGTCCCATCACCTCCCCGAGCACGGCATTGACTCGGTACCCGGGGATCTCGTTCGTCGTCACCACGATCATGTGCGGATCCTGTCATGGAGCGAGCCGCGAGCGGAGCAGGCTGAGCTGCGCGACCTCAGGCCGTCCTCGCGGCGGCGAGCAGCGCGCCGACCGCCTCGTGGTCGGTGCGCAGCAGCCCGACGGTGACCCGCAGGTGGTCGTCGCCCTCCGTGTCACCCGCGCGGAAGGGCGAGCCGGGCGCGACCCGGACCCCGGCGGCCGCGAGGTGCAGCGTCGCGGCCTGCTCCGAGGCGACCGGGAGCCACAGGTTGATCCCGTCGCCGGTCACCTCCAGGGGCCCGCGGGCGCGCAGCGCCCGGGAGACCTCGCGCTGGCGCATGTGGTACGCCCGACGCGCCTCGGTGACCGCGTCGACGCCTGCGCTGCTGGTGAGCAGGTCGAGCAGCACCTGCTGGAGCATTCGAGAGGTCCACCCCGGCCCGAGCATGCGTCGCGCGACGACGCGGTCGACGAGCGATCGCGGTCCGCCGAGCGCCGCGATCCGCAGGTCGGGCCCGTGCGACTTGGAGAACGAGCGGATGTGCAGCACGCGCTCGGGCAGGTGCCGGCCGAGGCTCACGTCGGGTGCCGTGGAGACCATGCCCGAGTGGTCGTCCTCGACGACGACCGTGCGGTCGGCGTCCGGATGCCGCGCCAGCACGGCGGCGAGCTCAGCCGCGCGCCCCGCAGGCATCGAGATCCCGGTGGGGTTGTGCGCGCGCGGCTGGAGGACGAGGGCGGTCGGCGCCGAGGCCAGCGCCTGCTCGAGCAGCTCGGGCCGCAGGCCATGGGCGTCCATCGCGACCGGGACGCGCTCGGCGCCGAGCTGGTCGAGCAGGTCGAGCAGGGGAGGGAAGCAGGGGTCCTCCACGACCACGCGATCGCCGAAGCGCACGAGGAGCTCGAGCGAGCGGGCCATCGCGTCGAGCGCTCCGTCGACGACGGTGATCGCCTCGCTCGGGTAGGGCCAGCTCGCGCGCAGGTGCTGCTCGAGCGCGGGTAGCACGGGCGGCCCGAGATAGGTCGAGGTGATCTCGGTCGTGCCGAGCCGCGCGAGGACGGGGCCGAGGTCCGGCAGGAGCAGCGGGTCCGGCGTCCCCGTCGACAGGTCGAGGCGGGCGTCGCCCCTGACGCCGACGAGGTCGCGGTAGCGCGGCGGCATCCACGTCGAGCCGGTGTCGAGCACCACCGTCCCCGACCTGCCTCGCGAGACGACGAGCCCGACCCCCGACAGCGCACGCCAGGCGCCGCTGACGGTCGCGGGGCTGACGCCGAGGGCTGCCCCGACCGCGCGGACGGTCGGCAGCCGGGTACCGGGAGCCAGGGTCCCGTCGCGCACGAGCCGGGAGATGGCCGCGGCGATCCCGCGAGGGCTCACGTCCTCGACGGCCTGCGTGACCGTGGCCAGCGCCTCGAGCTCGGGCTCGGTCCTGCTCGCCGCGACCGTCAGCGGATCGGCCTCGTCGCTCGCGCTGGGCATCGGCCCTCCTGGGTCCTCGTCGGTGCTCGTGCCGGGAGTCTGCGGGGGAGGGGCCGGGTGGTCCAGGGCCGTCCTCGGAGGCTGCCGAGGATTTACCGCAGGGAAACGCAGGCTCAGGTCGGTGAAACTCCCGAGAAATGTTCAACCCGCAGGATAACAAACCTGGCGAAGGAGCCCGGGCTCGCTCCGCAGGTCCGGGTCGGCGACGGACCGGAGGACACATGAGCGTGGTACGGCTGGCACTGACCCAGACCCCGTGGACGGGCGACAAGGAGTCGATGATCGCCCTGCACGAGGAGTACACGCGAACGGCCGCGGCCGAGGGCGCGCAGATCATCGGCTTCCAGGAGCTGTTCTACGGTCCGTACTTCGGGATCACCCAGGACCCCAAGTACTACGCCTACGCCGAGTCCGTCCCCGGGCCGACCGTCGACCGCTTCGCCGCGCTGGCGAAGGAGCTCGGCATCGTCATGGTGCTGCCGGTCTACGAGGAGGACCAGCCGGGTGTGCTGTACAACACCGCGGCGGTCATCGACGCCGACGGCAGCTACCTCGGCAAGTACCGCAAGCACCACATCCCGCACCTGCCCAAGTTCTGGGAGAAGTTCTACTTCCGTCCCGGGAACCTCGGCTACCCCGTCTTCGAGACGGCCGTCGGGACGATCGGCGTGAACATCTGCTACGACCGCCACTTCCCCGAGGGCTGGCGCGTGCTGGGCCTCGCCGGTGCCGAGATCGTCTTCAACCCCAATGCGACGGCCCCCGGGATCTCCAACAAGCTCTGGGAGATCGAGCAGCCGGCCGCCGCCATCGCCAACGGCTTCTACGTCGCCGCGAACAACCGCGTCGGGCTCGAGGACAACGAGTACGGCGACGAGGCGGTCAACTTCTACGGCAGCTCCTACGTCGTCGGTCCCGACGGGAACTACGTCGGCGAGGTCGCGAGCTCGACGCAGGCCGGTGTGATCATCCGCGACGTCGACCTCGGGGCGATCCGCGAGGTCCGGGAGCGCTGGCAGTTCTTCCGCGACCGCAGGCCGGAGGCCTACGGCCCCATCGTCGCCCCCTGACCAGCGCCGCCCGAGGAGGACCAGCCATGAAGACACTCATCACCGGTGGCACCGTCGTGAACGCGACGGGTCGCGCCGCGGCCGACGTGCTGGTGGACGGCGAGACGATCGTCGCGGTCCTCGCACCCGGGTCGACGCTGCTCGGTTTCGACGTCGCGGCGAACGTCGACCGCGTCATCGACGCCACGGGCAAGTACGTCATCCCCGGCGGGATCGACGCGCACACCCACATGGAGCTGCCCTTCGGCGGGACGTTCGCCTCGGACACCTTCGAGACCGGGACGCGGGCGGCGGCCTGGGGAGGCACGACGTCGATCATCGACTTCGCCGTGCAGACGGCCGGGCAGCGCATCGAGGACGGCCTGGAGGCCTGGCACGCCAAGGCGGCCGGCAACTGCGCCGTCGACTACGGCTTCCACCAGATCGTCGGCGGGGTCGACGAGGCCTCGCTCGCCGCGCTGACCCGGCTTCCCGACGAGGGCGTGACGAGCTTCAAGATGTTCATGGCCTACCCGGGGGTCTTCTACTCCGGGGACGGGCAGATCCTGCGGGCCATGCAGGTCGCGGCCGAGCACGGCCTGCTCCCGATGATGCATGCGGAGAACGGACCGGCGATCGACGTCCTGGCCGAGCAGCTCGTGGCGCAGGGCAAGACCGACCCGTACTTCCACGGGGTCGCGCGGGTCTGGCAGATGGAGGAGGAGGCCACCCACCGGGCGATCATGCTCGCGGACGTGGCGAGGTCCCCGCTGTACATCGTGCACGTCTCGGCCAAGCAGGCCGTCGCCCAGATCGCCGCCGCGCGTGACCGCGGTCAGCGGGTGTTCGCCGAGACCTGCCCGCAGTACCTGTACCTCGGTCTGGAGGAGCACCTCGGGGCCCCCGACTTCGAGGGTGCCAAGTACGTGTGCTCCCCGCCGCTGCGCTCCACCTCGGACGAGCACCAGGACCACATGTGGCAGGGCCTGCGCACCAACGACCTGCAGATGGTCGCCACCGACCACTGCCCCTTCTGCCAGGCCGGGCAGAAGGAGCTGGGTCTCGGCGACTTCCGCAAGATCCCCAACGGGATGGGCACCGTCGAGCACCGCATGGACCTCGTCTACCAGGGCGTCGTCAGCGGGAAGATCACCCTCGAGCGCTGGGTCGAGCTGTGCTCGACCACTCCCGCGCGCATGTTCGGTCTCGAGGGCACCAAGGGCGTCATCGCCCCGGGGGCAGATGCCGACCTTGTCGTCTACGACCCGGCGGGGCACACCTCGATCGGCTACGAGAAGACGCACCACATGGCGATCGACCACTCCTCGTGGGAGGGCTTCGAGATCGACGGCCACGTCGACACCGTGCTCTCGCGCGGCAGCGTCGTCATCGACGGCGGCGAGTTCCACGGGCGGGCGGGTCACGGCAGGTTCCTGCGGCGTCGCGAGAGCAGCTACCCGGCCTGAGGGCGCACTGACCCGGCCGCCCGGCCGCCCGGCCGCCCGGCCCCCGTGATCTCACCGCACCCAGCAAGGAGCCCCCCATGGACTTCGGCGTCGTCCTCCAGACGAACCCTCCCGCCTCGCGCACGGTCGAGCTCGCCCGGCAGGCGGAGACCCACGGCTTCAGCCATGTGTGGACCTTCGACTCCCACCTGCTGTGGCAGGAGCCCTTCGTCATCTACTCCGCGATCCTCGCCGCGACGCGCAAGGTGATCGTCGGCCCGATGGTCACCAACCCCGCGACGCGTGACTGGACCGTGCTGGCCTCGCTGTTCGCGACGCTCAACGAGATGTACGGCAACCGGACGATCTGCGGGATCGGGCGAGGCGACTCGGCCGTCCGGACGCTCAACGGTCGGCCGAGCAACCTGGCGACCCTGCGGGACTCGGTGCACGTGATCCGCGAGCTGGCCAACAGCCGCTCGGTCGAGATGAACGGCGCGACGCTCCGCTTCCCGTGGAGCGAGGGGTCGACCCTCGACGTCTGGGTGGCCGCCTACGGGCCGCTCGCGCTCCGGCTCACCGGCGAGGTGGGCGACGGCTTCATCCTCCAGCTCGCCGACCCGGACATCGCCGCCTGGATGATCGCGGCGGTGCGCGACGCCGCCGAGAAGGCCGGTCGTGACCCGATGGCCGTCAAGTTCTGCGTCGCGGCCCCGATGTACGTCGGCAACGGCGACTCGCCGGCCGAGCGCGCCCACATGCGCGAGCAGTGCCGCTGGTTCGGCGGGATGGTCGGCAACCACGTGGCGGACATCGTGGCGAAGTACGGGGGCGGCTCGACGGTCCCCAAGGCGCTGACCGACTACATCGAGGGTCGTCAGGGCTACGACTACAACGAGCACGGACGCGCGGGCAACAGCCACGCTGCCTTCGTCCCTGACGAGATCGTCGAGCGGTTCTGCGTGCTCGGCAGCCCGCGCGAGCACGTCGAGAAGCTCTCCGCGCTGCGCGACCTCGGGGTCACGCAGTTCGCCGGCTACCTCCAGCACGACAACAAGGAGGAGACGATGCGCCTGTACGGCGAGCGCATCATCCCGGCCCTGCGCGAGCCCGTCGTGGCGACCTCATGAGGTCACGGCTGCGCGACGGCGCCCTCGGCCTCGTGGCCGTCCTCGCCGTCGCCGTGCTGTGGGAGCTCTACAAGGCGCTCGGGCCGGCCGAGGGCTGGACCCTCGGCTCGCTGCGCGTGCTCCCGCGCACCAGCGACCTGGCCATGCCGCACATCTGGGACATGCTCGCCCGGCTGACCGAGCCCGTCACGGCCGCCGTCGGCGCCCCCTCGCTCGCCGTCGCCGTCCTGCTGGCCGGTGCCTTCAGCTTCGGCATCGCGATGATGAGCTGGACGCTCGGCGTGCTCGTCGGCTTCGGCTTCGCGCTCCTCATGGCTCGCGTCCGCATCGCCGAGTCCGCCGTGCTTCCGCTCGTCGTGCTGAGCCAGACGGTGCCGCTCATCGCCCTCGCACCCCTGGTCAAGGGCTGGGGGAGCAAGCTCGAGCTGGGCGCCTTCGAATGGTCCGGATGGATGTCCGTCGTGGTCATCGCGTCCTACCTCGCCTTCTTCCCGGTGGCGGTCGGCGCGCTGCGGGGACTGAAGTCACCCGACGCCATCCACCGGGACCTCATGCTGGCCTACGGGGCCGGCTGGTGGACGACGCTCGTCCGGCTCCGGCTCCCGGCGAGCGTGCCCCACCTGCTCCCTGCCCTGCGTCTGGCCGCGGCGAACGCCGTGGTCGGCACGGTCGTCGCGGAGGTCTCGACGGGGCTGCCCGGTGGGATCGGCCGGATGATCCTCGAGTTCGCGAGCTTCGCGAGCGGCGACCCGGCCAAGCCCTGGGCGCCCCTGTTCGGTGCCGTGGCCCTCGGTCTGGTGGTCGCCGGTCTCGTCGGCCTGGTGGGGCTGCCCCTCGGCCGCTACCGCCGGGCGGAGGTGGCCGCATGAGCGCGCCGGCCGTCCTCGTCGAGGGGGTGAGCAGGGTCTTCGGCTCGGGAGCGGGGGCCGTCACCGCGCTGGACGACGTCAGCCTGCACATCGCGCCGGGTGAGTTCGTCTCGCTCATCGGGCCATCGGGCTGCGGCAAGTCGACGCTCCTGCGCCTGATCGGCGACCTCGACCGGCCGACGTCCGGCCGGGTGGAGGTCTTCGGGCGCTCGGCCGAGCAGGCGCGCCTGGCGCATGACTACGGCATCGCGTTCCAGCAGGCCGGGCTCCTGCCCTGGCGCACGGTGCGCGGAAACGTCGAGCTGCCGCTCGCCCTGCACGGGGTGGGCAAGGGCGGCCGCCGCGAACGTGCCGAGCACCTGCTGGAGCTCGTCGGGCTCGCGGACTTCGCCGAGAGCTTCCCCGACCAGCTCTCCGGCGGCATGCAGCAGCGCGTGGCGATCGCCCGGGCCTTCGCCGAGGAGCCGAGCCTTCTCCTCATGGACGAGCCCTTCGGTGCGCTCGACGAGATGACGCGCGAGCGCCTTCAGGGCGAGCTCGTGCGGATCTGCGCCGAGACGCGCGCCGCTGTCGTCTTCGTCACGCACTCGATCCCGGAGGCGGTGTTCCTCTCCGACCGCGTCGTGGTCATGTCGGCCCGTCCGGGGAAGATCACGCAGGTCGTCGACGTCGGGCTCGGTCCCGGCCGCAGCGACGGCCTCCGGGAGGACTCGGGCTACTACGAGGCGGTCATCCGCGTCCGCGAGGCACTGCACGGAGGCCAGGGGCTGCCCGTGCACGGCGTGGAGACGCGATGACGGGCACGAGCGGAGCCGTCGAACGGTTCGTCGCCCCGGCCGTGCTGCTCGTCGCCCTCGTCGCCGGCTGGCAGGCCCTGACCGTCCTGGCGGAGATCCCACCGTTCCTCCTGCCGAGCCCCTCGGCCATCGGGGGCGAGCTGGTCGCGCGCTGGCCGACGATCAGCGGTGCGATCCAGGTCACGGGGCGCAACGCCCTGGTCGGGCTGGTCCTCGGGGCCGTCGTCGGGATCGGCGCGGCGGTGGTGGCCGGGCTGAGCCGGCTCGCCGACCGGCTCATGGCACCGCTCGTCGCCGGGCTCGCCGTCGTCCCGATCGTCGCGCTGGCTCCCGTGCTCTACACGATGTTCGGCGCGGCCTCGGAGGCGGCGCGGCAGATCGTGGCAGCGATCGCCGTCATGGTCCCCGTCTTCGTCACGACCCTGCGCGGTCTGCGCCAGGCGCGGCCCGTCCACCTCGACCTCATGCGGGCCTACGCCGCGAGCCCGGCGCAGGCCACCTGGGCCGTCACGATCCCTGCCGCCGTGCCGTTCGTCTTCACCGGGCTCCGGCTCGCCTCCTCGCTCGCGGTCATCTCCGCGATCGTCGCCGAGTACTTCGGCGGGCCGCGGACGGGCATCGGCTCGTTCATCACGACGGCCGCCGCGGGCAGCAACTACGCCCGGGCCTGGGCGTTCGTCCTCGGTGGCGTGATCGTCGGCCTCGTCTTCTTCACCGTGACCCTCGCGGCCGAGAGCCTCGTCAACCGGCGATCCGGCCGCAGGCCGACCTGACGCACCACCCCCCGCTGTCCGCCTGCCGACGACGCCAGGACGGTCGTTCACCGCACCACCAGGCACGACAGAGGCACTCAACGGAGCGCAACCGACAGGCATGGGAAGGATTCGCATGAGGATCACCACACGAGCAGGGACTCGCGCCGTCGTCGTCGGCGTCGCGGCAGCCCTCGCACTCGCCGGCTGCTCGTCGTCCGACGAGACCGCGGACGCCGGCTCGACCGAGAGCGCGGCGACGTCGACCGAGCTGACCCCCGTCAAGCTCCAGCTGCAGTGGCTCACGCAGGCGCAGTTCGCCGGCTACTACGCGGCCCAGGCCGAGGGCTACTACGCCGACGAGGGCCTGGACGTCGAGATCATCCCGAGCGGCGGGGACATCGTCCCGCAGGACGCCCTGGCCAACGGCGAGGTCGACTACGCCATCGCCTGGGTGCCGAAGGTCCTCGGCTCGATCGAGCAGGGTGCCGCCGTGACCGACGTCGCCCAGATCTTCGAGCGCTCGGCGACCCTCCAGGTCGCCTTCGCCGACTCCGGGATCACGACCCCGGCCGACCTCGCGGGCAAGACGATCGGCAGCTGGGGCTACGGGAACGAGTGGGAGCTCTTCGCCGGCCTGAACAAGGCGGGTGTGACGGACTACCAGATCGTCCAGCAGGCCTTCGACATGAACGCCTTCCTCGCGGGGGACATCGACGCCGCCCAGGCGATGACGTACAACGAGTACGCCCAGCTGCTCGAGGCGACGAACCCCGCGACCGGGGAGCTGTACCAGCCCTCGGACTTCAGCCTGATCGACTGGAACGAGGTCGGCACGGCGATGCTCCAGGACGCCATCTGGGCGGACAGCACGCGGCTCGAGTCCGACCCGGAGTACCAGGAGACGACGGTCAAGTTCATCAAGGCGTCGATCAAGGGCTGGATCTACGCCCGTGACAACGCCCAGGGCGCGGCGGACGTCGTCACCGCTGCCGGCTCGACGCTCGGCGCCAGCCACCAGCTGTGGATGACCAACGAGGTCAACAAGCTGATCTGGCCCAGCACGTCGGGCGGGGTCGGCATGATCGACAGCGCGGCCTGGGACGCGACCGTGGCGATGGCGAAGGCGACGTCGAACGAGACCGGTGCGACGATCATCACGACGGACCCGCCCGAGTCCGCCTACACGAACGAGTACGTGACGAAGGCCTTGGCGGAGCTCACCGCCGAGGGCGAGGATGTCTCGGGCTCCGGGTTCACGCCGATCGACGTGACTCTCCAGGCCGGCGGCGCCTGAGTCACGCGGCCTCGGGCCGGGGTGGTCCACCCCGCCCCGGCCCGGGGCTCATCGACCGCTCACCGACGACGAAGAGGTAGGTCCATGACCAGCACGACGGCAGGTGCCCCGGTGGCTCTGACGGACGACGGGCTCACGCTCCGGCTCGACCGCGCCCATGTCTTCCACTCGTGGTCGGCGCAGGGCTCGCTCGCGCCGCTCGCGATCGCGGGGGCCCAGGGCTGCGAGGTCTGGGACGAGGCGGGCCGCCGGTACCTGGACTTCTCGAGCCAGCTCGTCAACACGAACATCGGCCACGGGCACCCGGCCGTCGTCGCCGCGATCCGGGAGCAGGCCGGGATCCTGCCGACCGTCGCGCCGTCCTACGCCAACAGGGCACGGGGCCAGGCCGCCGAGGCGATCGTCGCGCACGCCCCTGAGGGCATGTCGAAGGTGTTCTTCACCAACGGCGGTGCCGACGCGAACGAGAACGCCATCCGGATGGCACGGCTGCACACGGGCCGCGACAAGGTGCTGTCCGCCTACCGCTCGTACCACGGGAACACGGGCGCTGCGGTGGTCGCCACGGGGGACTGGCGCCGCGTGCCGAACGAGTACGCCAGGGGCCATGTGCACGTCTTCGGGCCGTACCTGTACCGCTCGGACTTCTGGGCCACGACCCCCGAGCAGGAGTGCGAGCGGGCGCTCGCCCACCTGTCCCGGGTGATCGACTGCGAGGGGCCGGGCTCGATCGCCGCGATCCTGCTCGAGACGGTCGTCGGCACCGGTGGCGTCCTCGTGCCGCCACCCGGGTACCTCGCCGGGGTCCGCCGGCTGTGCGACCAGCACGGCATCATGCTCATCCTCGACGAGGTGATGGCCGGGTTCGGCCGCACCGGCTCGTGGTTCGCCTTCGACCAGCACTCGGTCACGCCGGACCTCATCACCTTCGCCAAGGGGGTGAACTCGGGCTACGTCCCGGCCGGCGGGGTCATCCTGTCCGACGAGATCGCGGCGAGCTTCGACGATCGCGTCTTCCCCGGCGGGCTCACCTACTCGGGTCACCCGCTGGCGATGGCGGCCATCGTCGCCACGATCCGCGCGATGGAGCAGGACGGCGTCGTGGAGAACGCCGCCCGGATCGGCAGCGAGGTGCTCGGACCGGGGCTGCTGGCGCTCGCCGAGCGGCACCCCGTCGTCGGCGAGGTCCGCGGGGTCGGCGTCTTCTGGGCGCTGGAGCTGGTGAGCGACCGGGAGAGCCGTACACCCGTGCCGGCCTCGTCGATGGGACGGCTCAAGGCGGCCTGCCTCGAGCGCGGCCTGCTTCCCTTCCTCGCGGACAACCGGCTGCACGTGGTCCCGCCCTGCATCGTCACCGATGCGGAGGTCGACCGCGCCCTTGCCGTGTACGACGAGGTCCTCGGCCTGCTCGACGCGGAGCTCGGCCGGTGAGCGCCACCACCCCGCAGCTGCGTGCGGTCGTGACGGGAGCCTCCTCCGGTATCGGCGCGGCGACCGTCCGCCGGCTGCGCGCCGAGGGCTGGGACGTGGTGGCCGTGGCGCGCCGGGCCGACCGCCTCGAGGCGCTCGCGCAGGAGACGGGCGCGGAGCCCTTCCCCGCCGACCTCACCTCGGCCGAGGACGTGGCACGTCTGGCGGCGCATGTCGCCGCCACGGGCGGGCTGACCTCGCTGGTCAACGTCGCGGGCGGTGCCCTCGGGCTCGACCCCGTCGCCACCTCCGACCTGGAGGACTGGCGCTGGATGTACGAGATCAACGTGCTCGCCACTCTGCGCGTCACCCAGGCCTTCCTCCCGCTCCTGCGCGCCAGCGGGCGCGGGGACGTCCTCGTGGTCACCTCCACGGCCGCCATCGGCCCCTACGAGGGTGGTGGTGGGTACACCGCGGCGAAGCATGCCGAGCGGATGCTCACCACGACGCTGCGGCTCGAGCTGATCGGCGAGCCGGTGCGGGTGATCGACATCCAGCCAGGGGCCGTGGCGACGGAGGAGTTCTCCCTCGTGCGGTTCGGCGGCGACGCCCAGCGCGCGGCGAAGGTCTACGAGGGCTACCAGCCCCTCGACGCGGACGACGTCGCCGACGTCATCGCCTTCGCGCTCACGCGGCCGCACCACGTGAACATCGACACGATGGTCGTCCGGCCGCGGGCCCAGGTCTCCAACACGCAGACCGCCAGGAGCTGACCGAGCGAGGGCTCCTCAGCCGACGACGGTCCGGTTGCGACCGCCGCCCTTCGCCGCGTAGAGGGCGGCGTCGCTGCGGGCGAGGAGCAGCTCGGTCGAGGCCTCCCCGTCCCAGACCGTCAGCCCGATGCTCACGGTGACCTGGCCGTTCGGCACCGGGACGTCCCACAGCAGCCGCGCGATCGATGTGCGGATGCGCTCGCAGACGACGGAGGCCGATGCGGCGTCCGCGTCGGCGATGAGCAGCACGAACTCCTCGCCGCCGTAGCGCGCTGCGAGGTCGCGGTCGCGGACGGCGCCGGCGATCGTCTGCGCGACGCGCGCGAGCACCTCGTCGCCGACCTGGTGCGAGCAGGTGTCGTTGACGTTCTTGAAGTGGTCGATGTCGAGCGTGGCCAGGGCGAACGGGACCCCGCCGCTCGCCCACATGCCGAGCGTCTCGTCGAAGACGCGTCGGTTGGGCAGCGAGGTGAGCGCGTCGTGGTTCGCCTCCCAGGCGAGGGCCTCGTTGCGCGTCTCGAGCTGCCGTGCCCGGCGGCGCTGGGCCTCGGCCTCGCGCTCGGCCTTCTCGATGTCGAGGCGCGAGCTGAGGAGGACGGCACGGCGCGCGGCGACGGCGTCGTTGAGGTCGACCGAGAGGTCGTGGAGCTCGTGCATCGCGTCGAGGGCGCCGGAGAGGTCGCCGGCGGTCTCCCGCGCCTCCACGAGCGTGTCGAGCAGCCCGAGCCGCTCGGTCGGTCGGTCCATCTCGTGGCTGATCGCGACGCCGCGCTCGGCCTCGTCGAGGGCGAGTCCGGTCTCGCCGGTCGTGAGCAGCCATCGGGCGCGCAGCCCGTGCAGGGCCAGCCGGTGCCGCTCGGTCGGGAACCTGCGCAGCATGTCCTGCGTGGTCGCGAGCGTCGCGCCGCAGCCGGCGAGGTCCCGCGCGATGAGCAGCGCGCTCGCCAGGGCGAGGCGGGCGTCCATCGCCGATCCGGTCATCCCGGCCGCGTCGGCCTCGTCGATCGCCTGCCGGGCGACGGCACAGGCACGACGGGCGGCGGCGGCGGCTCCGCGCGGGTTGCTCCGCACCAGGCGCTCGGCTGTCGCGACGTAGTGACGAGCGAGGTTGGTCTGGGCGACGGCCGCCATGTCCGTCTCGCCGGCGGCGAGCCAGGTGCGGCGTGCGTTCTCCAGGCACTGCAGGGCCTGCGGTGCGAACTGCGGCATCGCCGTGTAGACGATGCCCAGGTCGTTGAGCACCTCGGCCGTGCCGACGGAGTCCTCGGCCTGTCGGCGCAGGGAGACGGCCTGGTGCAGGAGGTCGACGGCGTCCTCGTGCTGACCGAGCTCGTGGTGGACGAGCCCGCGGACGGCGAGCGCCCGGGACTGCCAGGCGAGGTCCTCTGCCTCGACGGCGAGCATCTCCGTCCTGGCCGCGGCGGCCAGCGCCTCGGTGTCCCTGCCGAGCTGGCGGTAGGCGGAGGCGGCGAACCACGACAGGCGCATCTCGGCGTCGAGGTTGCCCTCGGCCCGTGCGCAGGCGACGGCCTCGTCCGCCCGGCGGGCGCAGGCGCGCGGATCGGAGTGGAGGACGACCTCGAGCTCCTCGAGCTCGACGAGCAGGCGCTCGCACGGCGCGGGCGCGGGGCCCGCCGCCGGTGTCGCATGCATCTGCTGCACTTCGTCCCCTTCGTGTACCCCCGGCGCCGTTGACGGTTCATCGTCTGCGAGGGCAGGCAGTTGAGGGATCCGGTCCACCGGCCTTCCCCGTCGGACTGGTCGGTGGACCGGTCGTCCGGCGCGCGCTCAGCGACGCGCGTCGGCCCAGACGCGCAGCGCGTCACGCACGAGACGGGCGCCCAGGTCACCGCCGTAGTTCGCCGCGAAGCGCTCGTCGGCGACGTACATCTCCCCGAGCCCGACGACGTAGTCCAGGTCGGGCTCGCCACCGGCCCCCGGGGTCCCGGGGACCGAGCCGAGCCAGGCGACATGTCGACCGGCCAGGGCCTGGGCGTCGGCTGAGGCCGGATCGCTCCCGGCTGCGGCCGCCGCGGCCCAGTCGTCGGCGAGTGCCCGCTGGTCGGCGGCCCACTGCGCGCGCTCGGCCGGGGACTGCGCCCGCCACCAGGCGTCACCGGTGGCCCAGGCCTTCGTGCCCCATCGTTCCTCGACCTCCGCGCGGTGCGCGCTGTGGTCGAACCCGTCCAACATCTCCTCGGCCATGAGGTCCCGTCCTTCCTTCAGTGCTGTCAGCGTGCGCCGGACGGAGGTCGCCCGGCGGTCGAGCAGGTCACGTTCCTCGTCGAGCAGGCGCAGGTGCTCCTCGAGCGCCTGCGCCGTGCTCGTGTCGCGGTCCAGGACCGCAGCGATCGCCGCCAGCCCCAGGCCCAGGTCCCTCAGCAGGAGGATCCGCTGGAGCCGGCGCAGGCCGTCGCCGTCGTACCAGCGCATACCTGCGTGGTCGACGCTCGCCGGCCGGAGCAGCCCGATCCGGTCGTAGTGCCGCAGCGTCCTGCTGGTGGTCCCCGCGAGTCGCGAGACTTCCTGGATCGATCGACTGTCCTTCGTGGTCGGTGCCATGGGGACGACCGTACGGGTTGACGTTGCGTCAAGCGCAAGGCGGTGGCGCCGGCCGGTCGTCGGCACGGCCGGGACGAGTGACGGGGCGCAGACGCTAGCCTCCCGTCATGACGCATCCGGAGCTCGCCGAGGGCACGACCATGCCGACCGAGCGCGAGGTCATGGACTGGGAGACCTTCGGCCGCGCCACGAGGGAGCTCGCGCAGTCCGTCGTCGACTCGGGCTTCGAGCCAGATGTCGTGGTCGCGATCGCGCGCGGCGGCCTGCCTGCCGGGGGCGCTCTCGCCTACGCGCTGGGGACCAAGGCGGTCGCGACGCTCAACGTCGAGTTCTACACGGGCGTCGACGAGCGGCTCGCCGACCCCGTCGTCCTGCCGCCGCTGCTGGACACGGCGGCCCTCGACGGGCTCCGTGCCCTGCTCGTCGACGACGTCGCCGACAC
Source organism: uncultured Actinomycetota bacterium (assembly GCA_963777075.1). Lineage (GTDB taxonomy): Bacteria > Actinomycetota > Actinomycetes > Actinomycetales > Cellulomonadaceae > Actinotalea. The sequence goes on from CAVZPH010000022.1 coordinate 47,350, forward strand.
CGGCGAGACCCTCGCGCTCGTCCGGCGCCTGCTCGTCCAGCACTGCGCCGAGGTCCGCACGGCCGTGCTCTACGCGAAGCCCCGCTCGGTGGTGGACCCGGACATGGTCTGGCGGCGGACCGACCGGTGGATCACCTTCCCGTGGTCGGCGCTCCCTCCCGTCACGCGCGGGCCCGCGGCGGCCGCAGCCGGGTCGCTCGCCTAGAGCTCGATCGTCGTGACCGCGGCGCCGCTCGGGGTGCTCGAGCCCCCGGACGGCTCGATCGTCACCATCAGCCCGTGGACGTCGCTGAGGTCGCCCTTGACGACCGTGGTGACGTCACCGTGCTCCGGCATGAACGTCGGGCCGGGAGCGGACGTGCCGTCGTCGTGCATCATCCAGACCTGGTAGACGACGCCCTGGCCGGCGGGCATCGGCACGTCCTGGCCCATCAGCGCGACCGCGCCCATCTCCGCGCTCATCACCGCGTGCGCGGCGCCGAGGTCGACGTCATGGCTGACGGCGTCCGGTGCCGACATGATGCGCATCACCGTCGCCTGCATGGCCTCGACCTCCAGGACGTGCCGACGGTCGTTGGCGAGGGTCGTGCCGCCGGCGACGGCCACGACGAGGGCCGCGGCGACGGCGGCGACCGTCGGCCAGGACGCGCGGCGGCGTCGACGGCCCGACAGGCGCGTCACGCCGTCGGGCAGCCGCCCGGGCTCGGCGGCACCCGGCGGGGCCTGCGGCGTCCGGGCGATCGAGGCCATGACGGCCTCGCGCATCGCGGGGGGCGGCGTGACCGCATCGGCCATGGCCATCCGCACCACGGCCTCCTCGAGCGAGGAGACCTCGGCACGGCAGTCCTCGCATGCCGCGAGATGGGCCTCGAACTCCGCGCGCTCGGCGTCGTCGAGGGCGTCGAGGAGGTACGCGCCGGTCAGGGCGTGCGGGTTGCTGCTCACTGCTCCACCCCCACTGCGTCGCGCAGCCTGATCAGGCCGTCGCGGATCCGTGTCTTGGCCGTCCCCAACGGGATGTCGAGGACGGTGGAGACCTGCTGGTGCGTGTACCCCCGGTAGTACGCGAGCTCGATGGCCTCGCGCTGGGCGAGGGTGAGCGTGCCGAGCGCCTTGCGGACGAGAGCGGCCTCCCACTGCTGCTCGAGCTGGGCGACGACGTCGTCATGGTCGGTCGCGACCCAGCTCGCTGCCTCCTTGCGGAGGGTCGCCGAGCGGACCTCCTCCCGGCGGACCCGGTCGACGGCCCGGCGATGGGCGATCGTGAGGATCCAGCCCATCGCCGTCCCGCGTGCCGGGTCGAACCGGGCAGCCAGCCGCCAGACCTCGCTCAGGGCCTCCTGGGCGACGTCCTGGGCGAGCTCGCGGTCCCGCACGACCCGCAGGGCGAGACCGAAGACGGGTCCGGCGATGCGTGCGTAGAGCTCCTCGAACGCCGCCTCGCTCCCGCGCGCGACCTCCGCCAGGACCTCCTCGGGGCGTCGCTCGCCGACGGGCTCCGCTGACTGCGGTGCCCGGCTCGGCTCGCTCGGCTGGTCCATGGCTCCCTCTCGGCGGATCGGCCGCTCAGCCGTTCGAGCTCTCGGTCGTCTCCGGCTCGTGGCTCTCGTCCATCATGGCGTCGCTCGGGGACGGGGACATGCTCTCGTCCATCATGGCGTCGCTCGGGCTCGGGCTCGGGCTCATGCTCTCCGCGCCCATCATCGTCTCGCTCGGTGTCGAGGACGCTGCCGTGCCGTTGTTGCAGCCGGCGAGGAGCCCCCCGGCCAGGACGAGCGCGAGGGGGACGGCGGCGAGGGAGCGGAGTCGAGCGGTCATGGTTCCTCCTGGGGATCACGGCTGGTGCGGGGCGTCGGCTGCCTGTCAGTGGGTCTTCGCGCGCCGTTCACGCATGGATGGCTCGGGCTCAGCCGAAGGTGAAGGCATAGGCCTGAAGCCCCGGCGAGAGCTCGAGCCGCAGGACGTCGGAGCTCTCGGGCCCGTCGACGAGCGTGTAGAGGCTCGGCGCTCCGCTCACCGTGACCTCCCGGTTCCGGCCGGGGTCGCCTGCGAGCGTCACGGTCGCGGTGCCTTCCCCGGCGAGCACGAGGAAGACCTGCGAGGCGTGGAAGGAGTACGTCAGGACGGCGCCCGGCCCGGCCTCGGCGTACTCGGGGTCGATGGACCACGAACCCCCGAAGGAGACCTCGTCACGAGGGGGCTGCGCGCTCAGGGTGTAGGAGGCCTGGGCGCCCGCGGTGATCTGCTCGTTCGTGTGAGCCCCCAGGCGGGCGCTGCCGAGGTAGGTCTCGGGAGACCGTTCGCCGCCGCCTGCGCCGCTCCCGCCCGAGCTCTGCGACGAGGGCCCTGCGGCGGCCGGTGCCATTGCGTCGAGGCCCAGCAGGGTGCGGACGGCCGTCTCGGTCTCCTCGTAGGCGCCCTCGCCGTAGTGCACCTGGCGGACGGTCCCGGTCTGGTCGATGAGGTAGTGCGCCGGCCAGAAGCGCTGGGACCAGGCGCGCCAGGTCCTGAAGTCGTTGTCGAGGGCGATCGGGTACTCGACGCCGAGGCGGGCGGCGTTCGCCTTGACGTTGTCCTCGACCTTCTCGAACGCGAACTCGGGGGAGTGCACGCCGAGGACGACGAGCCCGTCGGCCGCGTACCTCGCGTCGAGCGCCTCCAGGTGCGGGAGCGTGCGCTGGCAGTTGATGCAGGAGTACGTCCAGAAGTCGAGCAGGACGACCTTCCCCTTCAGGCTCTCCAGGGTGAGCGGCTCGCTGTTCAGCCATGAGGTGATCCCGGTGAGCTCCGGTGCGGTACCGCAGTCGGCGAGCACCGAGGAATCGGCGGCGCACTCGTCGAAGGTGAAGGTGCCCGGCCTGGTCTCGGCGACGGGGCGGCCGGCGAGGGCGTCGAGCTCGGCACGGACGGCGTCGTCGTCCTGGATCCGGTCGGAGACGCCGGCCAGCCAGGTCGGGGTCAGGCGCTGCAGCGGCTCGGCGAGGTTGAAGGCGATCACCAGCGCCGTCGCGATCATCACGCCACCGGCCAGCCCGCGCATCAGCTGCGTGCGCTCCCGCACGGCCTTGACCCGGGCGAGGATCTGGTTGCCGGCGAGAGCGAAGCCCAGCAGCGGGATCGCGATCCCGACGGAGAACGCCAGGGTGAGGAGCACGAGCCCCCAGCCGATCTGCGCCGTGGCGGCCAGGACCGTGATCGAGGCGAGGATCGGCCCGGCGCACGGCACGAAGACCAGCCCGAGGCCGAGGCCGAGGACGAATCCGTTCCCGTCGCGGTCCAGCCGCGGCATCCGGGTCCGGACGAACGGCGCCTCGAGCAGGTGACCGACCCGGGGCCAGACAAGCCCGAGACCCACGACGGCGAGGATCGCGATCCCGATCCAGCGCAGCAGGTCCTGCGGCAGGTGCAGCAGGCTCAGCAGCGCTCCGCCGAGCAGGGTGAACACCGCGAACGACGTGACGAGCCCGCCGACCACGACGAACGCGCGGCGCGGCGACGGGGTCCCCTCCTGGGCGGAGGTCGTCAGCACCACCGGCAGGACGGGAAGCACGCAGGGCGAGATCGCGGTCACCAGTCCGGAGACGAGCCCGACGACGAGGAGGGTCAGCATGCCCGGTGTTCGCATGCCGATGCCGTCCGGATGGTGCGGCCCGCTACGATGGCTCCACAGGCATCGACCCGGCCATCACCGGTGAGCCTCCGGAAGAACAGGGCCCGGCACGTCGGGTCCCCAGTAGAACCGGACGGGGCAGGCCCGTCACAGCCGTCAAGAGGGGTCGTCGTCCACCGCGAGGTGGGGGTCGGCAAGCGAGGTGGTACCGCGGTGGTGCCCGGCCGGTCCGGGTGTCGTCGTCCTCGTGGACCGCCTGCCGCGTCCCACCGGACGCCGAAGGAGACCCTCGTGGCCTACCCGCTGCACCGCTCGAACGACGACGCGCCGCTCGCTGCCTCGCCCGACCTGCCCGCCCTCGAGCGCGAGGTCCTGGCGCACTGGCAGGCCGACGCCACCTTCCAGGCCTCGATCGACCAGCGCCCCGCGGGCGAGGACGGCGCGAACGAGTTCGTCTTCTACGACGGCCCGCCCTTCGCCAACGGTCTGCCGCACTACGGGCACCTGCTGACCGGCTACGCCAAGGACATCGTCGGCCGGTACCAGACCCAGCGCGGTCACCGGGTCGAGCGCCGCTTCGGCTGGGACACCCACGGCCTGCCGGCCGAGCTCGAGGCCGAGCGGATCCTCGGCATCACCGACAAGTCGCAGATCGACGAGATGGGCATCGCCGCGTTCAACGAGGCCTGCCGCAGCTCCGTGCTGCGCTACACCGACGAGTGGCAGGAGTACGTCACCCGCCAGGCGCGCTGGGTCGACTTCGAGCACGACTACAAGACGCTCGACGTCACGTTCATGGAGTCGGTGCTCTGGTCCTTCAAGCAGCTGCACAGCAAGGGCCTGGCCTACGAGGGCTACCGCGTGCTGCCCTACTGCTGGCGCGACGAGACCCCGCTGTCCAACCACGAGCTGCGGATGGACGACGACGTCTACGCCTCGCGCCAGGACCCGGCGCTGACGATCGGCGTGCGCCTGGAGACGGGTGACCTCGCCCTGCTCTGGACGACGACGCCGTGGACGCTTCCCTCGAACCTCGCGCTCGCCGTCGGCCCGGAGATCGAGTACGTCACCGTGCTGGCCGCCGAGGGCACGCCGCTCGCGGGACAGCGCGTGCTGCTCGCGGCCGTCCCGGCTCGCCTCCTACGCCAAGGAGCTCGGCGAGGAGCCGCAGGAGCTCGCGCGGGTCACCGGCCGCGAGCTCGCAGGGCTGCGCTACACGCCGCCGTTCGACTACTTCCTCGGGCACGAGAACGCCCACCAGGTGCTGCTCGGCGACTTCGTCACGACCGAGGACGGCACCGGCCTCGTCCACCTCGCGCCGGCGTTCGGCGAGGACGACATGGCCGTCTGCGCCGCCGCCGGGATCACGCCCGTCGTGCCCGTCGACTCCAAGGGACGGTTCACGACGGAGGTCCCGGACTACGCCGGCCGCCAGGTCTTCGAGGCCAACCCCGCAGTGATCGCCGACCTCAAGTCCGGGTCCGGCCCGCTCGCTCGCGTCGACGTGGCCCAGCGCTGCGTCGTGCTGCGTCACGAGACCTACGAGCACTCCTACCCGCACTGCTGGCGCTGCCGGAACCCGCTGATCTACAAGGCCGTCTCCAGCTGGTTCGTGCGGGTCACCGAGTTCCGCGACCGGATGGTCGAGCTCAACCAGGAGATCACCTGGGTGCCGGACCACATCAAGGACGGGCAGTTCGGCAAGTGGCTCGCCGGGGCGCGCGACTGGTCGATCTCCCGCAACCGCTACTGGGGAACGCCCATCCCGGTGTGGGAGAGCGACGACCCGACCTACCCGCGGACCGACGTCTACGGCTCCCTCGCCGACCTCGAGGCGGACTTCGGGCGCCTCCCGCTCAACGACGCAGGCGAGCCGGACCTGCACCGGCCGTTCATCGACGAGCTCGTCCGCCCCAACCCGGACGACCCGACCGGGCGGTCGATGATGCGCCGCATCCCCGACGTCCTCGACGTCTGGTTCGACTCGGGCTCGATGCCCTACGCCCAGGTGCACTACCCCTTCGAGAACGCCGACTGGTTCGAGCACCACTACCCGGGCGACTTCATCACCGAGTACATCGGGCAGACGCGCGGCTGGTTCTACACGCTGCACGTCCTGGCCACCGCGCTCTTCGACCGCCCTGCCTTCCGCACCTCCGTCTCGCACGGCATCGTGCTCGGCTCCGACGGCCGCAAGATGAGCAAGTCGCTGCGCAACTACCCCGACGTCAACGAGGTCTTCGAGCGCGACGGCTCCGACGCGATGCGCTGGTTCCTCATGGCGAGCCCGATCATGCGCGGCGGCAACCTCGTCGTCACCGAGGAGGGCATCCGCGGCGAGGTCCGTCAGGTGCTGCTCCCGCTGTGGAGCACGTGGTACTTCTTCACGCTCTACGCCAACGCCGCAGACGGCGGCGCCGGGTACACCGCGCGCCGCGTCGAGCCGGACCGCGTCGCCGGGCTCCCGCCGATGGACCGCTACGTGCTCGCACGCACCCACGACCTCGTCGCGAGGGTCACGCGTCAGCTCGACGAGTACGACGTCCCGGGTGCCTGCGAGTCCGTGCGCGAGCACCTCGACGTGCTGACCAACTGGTACGTGCGCACGCAGCGCGAGCGCTTCTGGGCTGAGGACCACGACGCCTTCGACACCCTGTGGACGGCCCTGGAGGTGCTCACCCGGGTGATGGCGCCGCTCGCGCCGCTGCTCACCGAGGAGATCTGGCGCGGGCTCACCGGCGGGCGCAGCGTGCACCTGAGCGAGTGGCCGGCGACGGCCGGCCCGGACGGTCCGCTCGTCGAGGCAGGGCTCGTGCCCGACGACGCCCTGGTCAGCGCCGTCGACGAGGTCCGGGCGATCGTCTCCGCGACGCTCGGTCTGCGCAAGGCGCGTGGCCTTCGCGTGCGGCAGCCGCTGCGCGAGCTCGGCCTCGCGCTGACCGACCCGGAGGCGGTCGCTCCCTACACCGCCCTCATCGCCGCCGAGCTCAACGTCCGTCATGTCACGCTCGTCGACCTGGCCCAGGTCGGCCCGGCAGAGCTCGGCGTCGAGACCAGGCTCGCCGTCAACGCCCGTGCCGCGGGCCCGCGGCTCGGCCGTGGCGTCCAGGAGGTCATCCGGGCGGCCAAGGCGGGCGACTGGCGTGAGGACGAGGGGGTCGTCGTCGTGAGCACCCCGTCCGGCGAGGTCGCGCTCGAGCCGGGGGAGTACGAGCTCGCGACCGTCGTGGCCGAGGGCCGCGGCGACGACCAGGCCGCGACCGTCCTGCCCGGCGGTGGCGTCGTGCTGCTCGACATCGCGCTCGACGAGGCCCTGCTGGCCGAGGGCTTCGCGCGCGATGTCGTCCGGCTCGTCCAGGACGAGCGCAAGGCCGGCGGCCTGCAGGTCGCCGACCGGATCCGCCTGCACCTGACCGTCCCGGCCGATCAGATCCCCGCGCTCGAGGCCCATCGCGAGATGGTCGCGAGGGAGACGCTCGCGGTCGAGCTCGAGGTCGTCGAGGGGCCGGTCCCCACCGGTGCCGTCGCCGTCGCGGTCGTCACCGTCGCGCCCGAGGGCTCGGTGCGGGCGTGAGCGGCGAGGAGGCGCTCGGCGAGGTCTACCAGGCCATCCTCGACCGCTCGCCCGAGCACGACTTCGAGCCGACGCTCGACCGGGTCCGTGAGGTCTGCGACCTGCTCGGCCATCCCGAGCAGGCCTACCGCGTGATCCACGTCGCGGGGACGAACGGGAAGACCTCCACGAGCCGGATGACCGAGCGGCTGCTGCGCGAGCACGGGCTGCGCACGGGCCGGTTCACCAGCCCGCACCTGAGCAGCGTGACCGAGCGCATCGCGATCGACGGCGAGCCCGTGGGCAACGAGCGCTTCGTCGAGCTGTGGCAGGACGTCGCCCCGTACGTCCACCTGGTCGACCAGCGCTCGCTCGACGCGGGCGGCCCTCGGCTCAGCTTCTTCGAGGTGCTCACCGTGATGGCCTTCGCCGCCTTCGCCGATGCACCGGTGGACGTCGCGGTGGTCGAGGTCGGCCTCGGCGGTGCCTGGGACTCGACGAACGTCGTGACGGGAGACGTCGCCGTGCTCACGCCGATCGCGCGCGACCACGAGCGGTGGCTCGGCTACGAGCTCACCGAGATCGCCGGCCAGAAGGCCGGGATCATCAAGGACGGCGCGACCGTGGTGATGGCCGAGCAGCGCTCCGAGGCGGAGGGCGTGGTCCTCGCGGTCGCCGCGGAGAGGGGCGCCCGGCTGCTGCGCGAGGGTGTCGACCTGGAGGTCGCCGGGCGCTCGCTCGCCGTCGGCGGTCAGCTCCTGGACCTGAGGACCCCCGGCGGCCTCTACACGGAGGTGTTCCTGCCCCTGCACGGGGCGCACCAGGCGCACAACGCCCTGCTCGCGCTCGTCGCGGTCGAGGCGCTCCTCAAGCAGGAGGGTGCGCTCTCGGGAGAGCTCGTCGAGGCGGCGTTCGCCGACATGCACTCGCCGGGGCGGCTGGAGGTCGTGCGCTCCTCCCCGACGGTCCTCGTCGACGCTGCGCACAACCCGCACGGGGTCGACGCCCTGGTCGCGGGGGTCCGGGAGGCCTTCTCCTTCGAGCGGCTCGTCGGGGTCGTCGGGATCCTCCAGGACAAGGACGCCGAGGCGATCTTCTCCGGGCTCGAGCCCCTGCTCGACGACGTCGTCGTCACGCGGTCCGGCTCCCTGCGCGCCCATGACGTGGAGGACCTCGCGGAGATCGCGCGGGAGGTGTTCGGCGAGGAGCGGGTGCACGCGGCCGAGCGGCTCGACGACGCCATCTCGCTCGCGGTCGAGCTCGCCGAGTCCGCAACGGAGGGCTCGCCGACCGGCGCCGGGGTCCTGGTCACCGGCTCGGTGACGATGGCGGCCGAGGCCAGGACGCTCTTCGGGCGCCCCTGACGATCCATGATCGACCCGTCTGCACAAACGTGCAGACGGGTCGCACGTCGTTCCCTTGACCCTGACTTGACCGCCCCCAATGCTGGACGAGGGGGCACGAGCCACAGCAGGTGCCCCTGCGCGGACGGCAACGAGGCCGGTCGCGAGGGGTCGTGACACAGGGAGTCAGGCATGAAGAAGCTCATCAACGATCCGGCACGCGTGACCGACGAGTCCGTCGAGGGCTTCGGCTGGGCGCACGCCGATCTCGTCGCCGTGCACACCGACCCGATGTTCGTCTCGCGTGCGGGCGGTGCGGTCCAGGGCAAGGTCGGCCTGGTCAGCGGCGGCGGCAGCGGGCACGAGCCGCTGCACGCCGGTTTCGTCGGGGCGGGCATGCTCGACGCCGCGGTCCCGGGTGCGATGTTCACCTCTCCCACGCCCGACGCCATCGCCCCGGCGACGATCGCCGCGAACGGCGGAGCCGGCGTGCTGCACATCGTGAAGAACTACACGGGTGACGTGCTCAACTTCGAGACAGCGGCCGAGCTCGCCGACGCCGACGGCATCGAGGTCAGGACCGTCGTCGTCAACGACGACGTCGCCGTCGAGGACTCCCTGTACACCGCGGGCCGTCGCGGTGTCGCCGGGACCGTCTGCGTCGAGAAGATCGCCGGCGCCTCGGCCGAGCGGGGCGACGACCTCGCCACCGTGACCGCCGTGGCCGAGAAGGTCATCGCCAACGTCCGCTCGATGGGCGTGGCCCTCGCCGCCTGCACCGTGCCCCACGCCGGCGTCCCGAGCTTCGACCTGACCGACCAGGAGATCGAGATCGGCATCGGCATCCACGGCGAGCCCGGCCGGCACCGCATCCCGATGGCCCCGGCCGACGAGATCACCGCCATGCTCACCAACCCGGTGCTCGACGACCTCGCCCTCGCCGCGGGCGAGAAGGTCCTGCTCTTCGTCAACGGCATGGGCGGCACCCCGCTGTCCGAGCTCTACGTCGTGTACCGCGCGGCCCGGAAGATCGTCGAGGCACGTGGCGGCGTCGTCGAGCGCTCGCTCGTCGGCAACTACGTCACCTCGCTCGAGATGCAGGGCTGCTCGGTCACCGTGCTCCGGCTCGACGACGAGATGACGGCCCTGTGGGACGCCCCGGTCGTGACCCCGGCCCTGCGCTGGTGACCGTCTGCCGGTGCGCCGCCTCCTGGGCGCGCGTCACCGGCGAGTGATCGACCGCCTGCCACGCCCCGGCATCGGGGCGTGGCAGGCTGCACAGAGGGGCCGTGGCCCGCGGTGGGTCCGGAGTTCAGCGACGGAGGAGCACGATGACACTCGACGTGGCGTGGGCACAGCGATGGGTCCGCCGGACGGCGGCAGTGGTCGCCGAGCACAAGACGGAGCTCATGGAGCTCGACCGCCAGATCGGTGACGGGGACCACGGCGAGAACATGAACCGTGGCTTCGCCGCGGTGGTGGCCAAGCTCGACGCGCTCGAGGAGCAGCCGGCCGAGGTCGGCGAGGTGCTCAAGCTCGTCGCCACGACGCTCATGTCGACCGTCGGCGGTGCGGCCGGCCCGCTCTACGGCACCGCCTACCTGCGCGCGGCGAAGGTCGCGGGCCTGCCAGAGCTCGACTCGGCGGCCGCCGTCGCCGTGATCGAGGCGGCCCTCGAGGGGATCGTCGCCCGGGGCAAGGCCACGACGGGCGAGAAGACGATGGTCGACGCGTGGTCACCGGCGGCCCATGCCGCGCAGGCCGCCGCGGGCGCCTCCGCGACCCCGGCCGCCGTCCTGGAGGCCGCCGCCGTGGCGGCCGAGGCCGGGGCGGTCGCGACCGTGCCGATGCTCGCGACCAAGGGCAGGGCGAGCTACCTGGGCGAGCGGAGCATCGGGCACCGTGATCCCGGTGCCTCGTCCTCGGCCCTCATCCTTCGCGCCGCCGCCGACACCGCAGCCGATCCGAGCCTGGGCTCCGTGGCGTGAGCGCCCGCGTCGCGCTCGTTCTCGTCTCACACTCCTCCGACGTCGCCACGGGCACAGCGGCGATCGCCGCCCAGATGGCACCGGACGTCCTGCTCCTGCCCGCCGGTGGGATAGACGGGGGGATCGGGACCAGCGTCGACGCGGTCATGGCCGCCGTCGAGCAGGGGCTCGCCGCCGTCTCGGGCGAAGGGTCCGGCGTCGTCGTGATGACGGATCTCGGCTCGGCGCTGCTGACCACGGACCTCGTGCTCGAGATGATCGACGAGGACGAGGCCGCGCGCGTCCTGGTGCCCGGCGCCCCGTTCGTCGAGGGGGCCGTCACCGCTGCCGTCAAGGCCCAGCAGGGCGGCGCGCTCGGGGAGGTCGCCGCCGCAGCGGTCGAGGCGATCGCCGCTCCCGCGGGGCAGGGCGGGCCGGCCGCCGAGCCGTCCGCTGCCCCCTCCGGCGCCGGGGACGACGAGGTCGTCGCGAGCGTCACGCTGCGCAACCCGCTGGGGCTGCACGCCAGGCCAGCGGCCCTGGTCGCCAGGAAGGTCGCCGACCTGGGCGTCCCGATGACGATCGACGGGGTCGACGGGGCGAGCGTCCTGAGCGTGATGAGCCTCGCCGCCGCGGGCGGGCGTGAGCTGACGATCCGGGCGTCGGGCCCCGGCGCGGCCTCGGCGGTCGAGTCGGTCGTCGCGATGATCGAGGAGGGCTTCGGGGAGGTCTGAGCCCCGTGCATGCCCGACGCGCCGACCTGCCGTGACGGAGCGGGCGACCGCTGCGGACAGGTCCGCCCGCGGGTCCGCAGGACGTCGTCGAGGTCGCTCGCTAGCCTGTCCCGGGTGAGTTCCCCCGAGCACGACGACAGCCTGCCGATCGCCGAGCCCACGCCGGCGGTCGGCGGGGCCGGAGGAGGGCCGGCCGGCCCGCCCCGGTCGGCCAGGCGCCAGTTCGCCGCGACGATCCTCGTCCTCGAGGCCTTCGTCGTCCTCTTCGCCGGGCTCGTCGCCTTCGGGCTGAGGGAGGTCGACCCCGCGGTCGTCGGTCTCGGCGGGGGAGCGCTCACGCTCTCGCTCGTCCTGGCCGCAGGTGTCCTGCGCCGGCCCGGCGGCTACGTCGTCGGCTCGATCCTCCAGGTTCCCCTGATGGCGACGGCGTTCGTCGTGCCGATGATGCTCGTCGTCGGGCTGATCTTCGTCGCGCTCTGGGTCGTGGCGCTGCGGCTCGGCGGGCGGATCGACCGCGAGCGAGCCGAGCGGATCGCCGCCGACGGCTAGGCTCTGCGCATGGCTTCTGCGGAGCGCACCCTCGTCCTGGTCAAGCCCGACGCCGTGCGTCGGGGGCTCGCGGGGGAGGTGCTGAGGCGGATCGAGGCCAAGGGCTACTCCCTGGTGGCGGTCGAGCTGCGCACCGCGGGCAGCGCGTTGCTGGCTGCGCACTACGCCGAGCACGAGGGCAAGCCCTTCTACCCCCCGCTGCTGGAGTTCATGGGCTCGGGTCCCGTGCTCGCCGTCGTCGTCGAGGGCAACCGCGTCGTCGAGGGGTTCCGCTCGATCGCCGGCACGACGGACCCGACGACGGCCGCCCCGGGCACCCTGCGCGGCGACCTGGGTCGCGACTGGGGTGGGGCTGTCACCGAGAACCTGGTGCACGGCTCGGACTCCGCGGAGTCGGCCGCGCGCGAGATCGCCCTGTGGTTCCCCGGTCTGTGACCGGCTCCCGGCGCCACCTCTAGGCTCAGCGCGTGCACCTGAAGACGCTCACCCTGCGCGGGTTCAAGTCGTTCGCCTCGGCGACGACCCTGCACCTCGAGCCGGGCATCACCTGCGTCGTCGGTCCGAACGGGTCCGGCAAGTCCAACGTCGTCGACGCGCTCGCGTGGGTGATGGGCGAGCAGGGCGCGAAGTCCCTGCGCGGCGGGACGATGGAGGACGTCATCTTCGCGGGCACGGCGGGTCGGCCCCCGCTCGGGCGGGCCGAGGTCGCCCTGACGATCGACAACTCCGACGGTGCGCTGCCGATCGACTACACCGAGGTGACCATCTCGCGGACGCTGTTCCGCAGCGGCGGCTCGGAGTACGCGATCAACGGCTCCTCCTGCCGGCTCCTCGACATCCAGGAGCTGCTGTCGGACACCGGCATGGGCCGCGAGATGCACGTCATCGTCGGGCAGGGGCAGCTCGACGCCGTGCTCCGCGCGACCCCGGAGGAGCGCCGTGGCTTCATCGAGGAGGCGGCCGGCGTCCTCAAGCACCGCCGCCGCAAGGAGAAGGCGCTGCGCAAGCTCGACGCGATGCAGGCCAACCTCACGCGTCTGTCCGACCTGACCGCGGAGATCCGGCGCCAGCTCGGCCCGCTCGGCCGCCAGGCGGAGGTGGCGCGCAAGGCGCAGACCGTCCAGGCCGACCTGCGCGACGCGAGGGCCCGTCTGCTCGCCGACGACCTCGCCCAGCTGACGGCGACCCTCGAGCAGGAGATCGCCGACGAGTCGGCCCTGCGTGAGCGGCGTTCCGAGGTCGAGGCCGAGGTCGCGGCGGCGCGCGCCTCGCTCGCGGCCCTCGAGGCACGCGCCGCGGCCGCCGCCCCCGAGCTGAGCGAGGCGGGTGAGGTCTGGTACCGGCTGTCGTCGGTCCGCGAGCGCCTGCGCGGGACGGCGAGCCTCGCAGCGGACCGCCGCCGGCTCCTGGGCTCGGCCGAGGAGGACCGCGGCACCGGCCGCGACCCGAAGGACCTCGAGGCCCAGGCCGAGCGCGCGCGCGCCGCCGAGGCGGAGCTCGCGAGCGAGGTCGAGATGGCCCGCATCGCGCTCGAGGCGGCCGTCGCCCAGCGTGGCGAGCTCGAGCAGCGCGCGCAGGCGGCCGAGCGTGCCGTCGCCGACCTCCAGCGTGCCGCGGCCGACCGTCGCGAGGGGCTGGCGCGTCTGGCCGGGCAGGTCGCGGCACGGCGCAGCCGCCTCGAGGCGACCGAGTCGGAGATCGGCCGGCTGCGCGAGACGGTCACCGAGGCCGAGCGCCGTGGTCACGAGGCGACGGTCGGCCTTCGCAGCGCTCGAGTCGAAGGTCGCCGGGGTCGAGGAGGGCGAGGAGGGGCTCGACGCCGAGCACGAGGCAGCGGTCGCGGCCCTCGACGCCGCGACGCGAGGCGCTCTCCTCGCTGCGCGAGACGGAGCAGCTCGCCGACCGGGACCGCGCCACCTGGACGGCGAAGGTCGAGGCCCTGCAGATGAGCCTCGAGCGCAAGGACGGAGCCGGTGCGCTCCTCGCCGCGGACGACCTGCCGGGAGTGCTCGGCTCCGTCGCCGCCCTGCTCGGCGTCTCGCCGGGTTACGAGGACGCGATCGCCGCGGCGCTCGGTCCGGTCGCCGACGCGGTCGCTGTCGCCTCGGTCGACGTCGCCGTCGACGCCGTCAGGCGCCTGCGACAGCGACGACGCCGGCCGGGCCTCGCTCCTGGTCGGCAGCGGTCACGGCAGCGCGAGCACGCTGCCCGCCTCGCTCCCGGCCGACGCCCTGCCCGCGACGACCTCGTGCAGCCCGCCGCCTCGGTCGCCGGCGCGGTCGCGGCCCTGCTCGCCGACGTCGTCGTCGTCGAGGACCTCGCCAGGGCACGCGCCCTCGTCGAGGCCCACCCCGGCGTCGTCGCGGTGACGCGTGCCGGCGACCTGCTCGGCTGCGGCGCGCGCCTCGGGCGGCTCGGCGAGCGCGCCCGAGCGCCCTGGAGCTCCAGGCCGCGCTCGACGAGGCACCGGTCCCGCCAGGCGCGAGGCGGTCGCGACGATCGAGCGCACGCGGTTCGAGCTCGCGACGGCGCGCGAGGGCGCGCAGGCCGCCGAGCTCGCGCACGACGGCGACGCTCGAGCGGCTGCACGAGTCCGATGCCGCGCTCGCCGCGGTCGCCGAGCAGCTCGGCCACCTCGGTCGCGCAGGCGAGGTCGGCCCGCGCGGAGGTCGAACGTGCGACGACGGCGCTCGACGCGGCGACGGCGCGGCTCGGCGACGGACCAGGGCGAGCTCGGCGAGCTGACGACCGCCTGCGAGCAGGCCCAGGCCGACCCGGTCGAGACGGAGGCGCAGACCTCCGAGGCCGCGAACGAGGAGCGCTCGGCCGCGACCGCCGCGCCACCGCGCCGCGCCCGGGAGACCGAGGCGCGGCTGACGCTGCGCACCGGTGAGGAGCGGGCGCGCGCCGTCGCCGGCCGCGCCCAGTCCCTGGAGCGCGCCGCCGCCGCGGAGCGCGAGGCGCAGGCCAGGGCCGCGGATCGTGCGCGCAGGCGCGACGAGCAGTCCCGGCGCGCCGCCGCCGTCCAGATCGCCGTCGAGCACAGCCTCGTCCTCTCTGGACCGCTCGCTCTCCGCCGCGAGCCAGGCCCGCGAGGCCGCGGAGGCCGCCAGGCCGAGCGCGATGCCGCCCTGGTGACCGTGCGGGCCGAGGTCGACCGGCTCGCCGGTGAGCTCGCCCAGCTGACCGACGTCGCGCACCGTGACGAGGTCGCCCGCGCCCAGCAGGCGCTGCGTGTCGAGCAGCTCCAGACCCGCGCGATCGAGGAGCTCGGGCTCGACCCCCAGGTGCTCGTCGACGAGTTCGGGCCGGACCAGCCCGTCCCGGTCCCCGCCTCTCAGGACGCACCGGAGACGAGCACCCCGTACGTGCGGGCCGAGCAGGAGAAGCGGCTGCGCGCGGCCGAGCGCGCGCTCGCCCTGCTCGGGCGGGTCAACCCGCTCGCGCTCGAGGAGTTCTCCGCCCTCGAGGAGCGCCACACCTTCCTCACCACCCAGCTCGCCGACCTGCGCTCCTCGCGCGCGGACCTGCTGCAGATCGTCAAGGACATCGACGAGCGCGTCGAGCAGGTCTTCAGCGAGGCCTACGCCGACACGGCCGAGCACTTCACCGGCGTCTTCAGCCGACTGTTCCCCGGGGGCGAGGGGCGGCTCTCGAGGCGCTCGCACGCACCGGTGCGGTCGAGTTGCAGACCGACGCGCGCCGCGCCGCTGGTCATCGCCGGGGCCGAGCCGATGCTCGAGCGATTCCACGACTTGGCCAAGAGCTACCAGATGCACTGGCCCGCGGAACGCCGGACCACGCGTCAGCGACCCCGGCGCGACGCTCGCCGCTCGCATCGCGCTGCTCGACGCCTGGCGCGTGCAGGCCGAACCCCTGATCGCCGAGCT
>CAVZPH010000023.1:0-43980 GCA_963777075.1 uncultured Actinomycetota bacterium
GCGCAGGGCGAAGAGCAGGTGCGTGCCGCCGTCGAGGGCACCGGGCTCGCGGCAGGCGCTGATCTCGTGACCGAGGAAACGTGGCCCACCGGTCGGGGTCGGCCTCGACCCGGGCGAGCGACTCCTCGTCGGCGAGCGAGGCCCAGTTGCTCGCGCTCATGGCGAGCACCTCGGCGCCCTCGGACTCGGCGAGCGTCCTCACCTCGGCGGCACGGAACATCCGGCAGGTGTGTGGGCCGTCGACATGGCGCAGGTCTCCGCTCGCGAGGACGCGGTCGTTGGCGTCCTCGCCGACGACTCCGCGAGTGCGGTCACCCCGGCGAAGAAGTACCGCCAGGCGCCGAGGGCCGACATGACCGAGCCCAGCACGCGACCGCCCGGCCGCACCACCCGGAGCATCCCGCGAGCGCCGGGGCCTCGTCCTCGAACGTGTAGGACAGCGGCCCTCCGTAGGCCAGCACCAGGTCGAACTCGCCGTCGGCGAGCGCGAGAGAGGTCGCGCACGTCGACGAGCTCGCGGCGCTCCACGGCAGCCTCTGCCGGCGTGCCCGCGAGGTGCCTGCGGTTGAGCTCGAGCTGGACGGGGGAGAGGTCCGTGACGACGACCCTCGCCCCCAGGGCCGCGAGCTCCGCGGTGAAGCGTCCCGGACCGGCCCCGATCTCCAGCACACGGTCTCCCGCGGACAAGTGCTCGGCGAGGAAGCGGCGGTGCACCTCGAACGCGACGCGGCCCGGCACGTCCTTCGTCAGTCGGTCCCACTCCTGCTCGCCCAGGGCGTCGTAGTACTCCCGGGTGCGTGCGGTCTTGTCGGCGCCGGACATGGGTCCGATCATCGCAGGGCGGGCCGGGGGCGTGAGGTCAGTCGCGCGCGATGTCCGCCACGACGGCGTTCGGTCAGCGCGATCAGGTCCGCGGGGGCGATCCCGATGTCGAGCCCGCGCCGTCCACCCGAGACGTAGACCTCGTCGAACAGCTCGACGGTCTCGTCGATCACCGTCGGGTGCGCCGTCTTCTGGCCGAGCGGGGAGATGCCGCCGACGACGTAGCCGGTGGCGCGCTCGGCCGCGGCCACCTCCGCCATCGCGGCCTTCTTGCCGCCGACGGCGCTCGCGAGCGCCTTGAGGTCGAGCTTCGCCGCTCACCGGGACGACGGCGACGGTGAGCTCGCCGTCGACGGTCGTCATGAGGGTCTTGTAGACCTGCTCGGCGGGGATCCCGAGCACCTGGGCCGCCTCGAGCCCGTAGCCGACCCCGCTGCCCGCGTCATGGTCGTAGGGGTGGACGGTGTGCGCCACGCCCGCTGCCTCCAGGGCCACCAGGGCGGGCGTCCCACCGTGACCCGCGCTCTTCTTCGCCACGGGTCAAGGCTACGGCGACGGGCCCGGGTGCTCAGACCCGCGCGTACCGGGCGCGGGCGAAGGAGTACAGGCCGTAGGCGCCGATGCCGAGGGCCACCACGGTGAGGAGCCACTGACCCAGCGGCTCGTCGCGCAGGGTCCGCAGCGCCCCGTCGAGGCCTGAGGCCGTGCTCGAGCTCGCGGTCCACGCCGCGACGAGGAACAGCGCGCCGACGATGGCAAGGGACACGCCCTTCGCCAGGTAGCCGAGCCGGCCCGACCACACCGCCCAGGTCCCTGGATGCTCGCTCAGGTCACGCAGGAACCGGCGCGGCCAGCCCTTGACGACGTGGTACCCGCCCACTCCGAGGACGGCGAGGCCGACGGCGCCCACGGCGAGCCGTCCGCCCGGCGCGGCCATCAGCGAGGCGGTCAGGTCCTGGCTCGTGGCGTGCCCGAGCCGCCCGAGCCGTCCGAGTCGCGGGCGAACGCGGACGCGGAGGTGGCGAGCGTCGCGTAGAGGACGGCCTTGCCGGCGCTCTTGCTCGGGCGGCGGCCTCCCGGCCCTGCTTGCCTGCGACGGCAGCCGTCACCTGCCACAGGCCGAGCCCGGCGAAGCCGACGACGAGCGTCCAGAGCAGCGGTCCACCGGCGGAGGTCCGGGCGAGGGTCGCGAGCGCACCCGACTGGTCGGCGTCCTCGCTGCTCGCGCCCCAGGCGATCTGCAGCGAGAGGAAGGCCAGCACCAGGTGCAGCAGGCCGCTCGCGGCATAGCCCAGGCGTGCGGCGGCCTGGACGGCGGCGTTCTCGCTCGCCTCGTGCGCGGCGTCCTCGGTGTCCACGGCGCAAGGCAACCACCCTTGGCCCGCCCTCGCGAGGCGGGCCGGCGCTCCGGCCACTACGGTCCGTCCATGACCCACGCGCCGGACGGACCCCGCCACCTCGCCGTGGTCGTCAACCCGACGAAGTTCGACGAGCTCGACTCGGTCAAGGACGTCGTCGCCGAGGCCTGTGCGCGCCACGGCTGGCCGGCGGCCCGGTGGTACGAGACCTCCGCCGAGGACCCGGGGCACGGGCAGACGCAGCAGGCGGTCGGGGACGGCGCGAGCCTCGTCTGCCCGCTCGGGGGCGACGGCACGGTGCGCGCGGTGGCGAGCGCGCTGGTCGGCGAGGACGTGCCGCTCGGGCTGCTCCCCGGTGGCACCGGCAACCTTCTGGCCCGGAACCTCGGGCTGCCCGTCAGCGACCTGGCCGAGTCGCTCGACATCGCCCTGGCGGGCGCCGACCGTCGGATCGACGTCGGCACCGTCCGGTGGGACGACGACGAGGAGGAGATCTTCCTCGTCATGGCGGGCCTCGGTCTCGACGCGGACACGATGGCGGGCGCCGACGAGACGGTCAAGAACGCCGTCGGCTGGCCGGCCTACGTGCTCTCCGGCGCGCGGGCCCTGCGCGGGGCCGGCTTCCGGGTCACCGTTGACGCCGCGGGCGCGGACCCGGTGCGCTCGCACGCCCGCACGGTGCTCGTCGGCAACTGCGGGACCCTCACCGGCGGTATCACCCTCATGCCCGACGCCCTGCTGGACGACGGCCGGCTCGACGCGTCGTCGTCGCACCTCGCGGTGTTCTCGGCTGGCTCGCGGTCGTGGTGGACGTGGCCACCGGGCACCACCGGGGTCAGCGGCGCCTGCGCAGGCGCACCGCGGCGAGCCTGACCGTCCGGGCCGAGCGCCCCGTCGAGGCCGAGATCGACGGCGACGCGGTGGGACGCCGGCGCGCATGGTCGCCGGCGTGCGCCCGCTCGCGCTGAGGGGTGCGCGCCGACTGAGCGCCGCCTCACAGCCTCCCGGCAGCGACGAGCTGCAGCACCAGCTCGCCGGCGGCGTCGGTCGCCGCGAGGTCGACGACGGCGTCGATGTGCCAGTCGTGGTCGTCGGCGGGGTCGTCGAGGATCTGACGGACCTCCCAGCGGCCGGGCTTCTCGGTGACGAGCAGCAGCGCTGGTCCGCGCGAGTCGGCGCCGACCCCGAGCTCCTCGTGGTCGTCGAAGTACGGGTCCAGCGCATCGAACCACCGGTCACGGGTCCACGGGAGGCCCTCGGCGTCGACATCGCCCAGCGCCGCGAGCTCTCCCCAGCGCTCGCGGGCGACGAGCTCGACGCGGCGGAACAAGCGCGTTGCGGAGCAGGGCACGAAGGGCACGCGGGCTCGTCGAGAGCCGGAGCTTCGGCTCGGGCGCCGAGCGGTCGGGCCGGTGCAGGTCGCCCTCGGCGCCGGCGGCGAGGGCCTCCCACTCGTCGAGCAGGCTCGAGTCCGTGCCGCGCACGACGACGCCGAGCCACTCGACGAGCTCCTCGAAGGCCTCGTCGCGCCGCTCGGGCGGGACCGTCTGGCGCAGCGCCCGGTAGGCGTCGGCGAGGTAGCGCAGCAGCACGCCCTCGGTCCGCTCCAGGGCGTAGAAGGAGATGTACTCGTTGAAGGTCATCGCGCGCTCGGCCAGGTCGCGGATCACGGACTTGGGCGAGAGCTCGTGATCGGCGACCCACGGGTTGGAGTGCCGGTAGAGCGTGAAGGTCGCGTCCAGCAGCTCGGCGAGGGGGCGCGGGTAGGTGATGTCCTCGATCGCGGCCATGCGCTCGTCGTAGTCGTAGCCCTCGGCCTTCATCGCGCCGATCGCCTCGCCGCGCGCCTTCTTCTCCTGGGCGTACAGCACCTGGCGGGGGTCGTCGAGGGTCGCCTCGATCACGGAGACGAGGTCAAGGGCGTAGGTCGGCGACTCGAGGTCGAGGACGTCGAACGCGGCGTAGGCGAACGGGGACAGCGGCTGGTTGAGGGCGAACTGCGCGGCAGGTCGACGGTCAGCCGCACGGTCCAGCTGCCGTCCTCCTTCTTCACCCGGTCGACGACGCCGCTCTGGCGCAGCGAACGGTAGATCCGCACGGCCTGGCGGACGAGCCGGCCGCGCGAGGCCTCGGGCTCGTGGTTGTCGGTGAGCAGCCGGCGCATCGCCGCCACCGGGTCCGAGCCGTGCGCCTCGCGGGCCAGCACGTTGAGCACCATCGCATGGCTGACCGCGAAGCTCGAGGTCAGCTGCTCGGGCTCCGCGTCGCGCAGGCGTTCGAAGGTCTTGTCCGTCCAGTTGACCTCCCCCTCGGGGGCCTTCTTGCGGACGATCTTGCGGAGCTTCTTCGGGTCGTCGCCCGCCTTGGCGAGCAGCTTGCGGTTCGCGATGACGTGCTCGGGCGCCATGACGAGCACCTCGCCGAGGGTGTCGTACCCCGCGCGGCCCGCGCGCCCGGCGATCTGGTGGAACTCGCGAGCGCTCAGGTGCCGCATCTTGGTGCCGTCGTACTTGACGAGCGAGGTGAGCACGACGGTGCGGATCGGCACGTTGATCCCGACGCCGAGGGTGTCCGTGCCGCAGACCACCGTGAGCAGGCCGCGCTGCGTGAGCCGTTCGACGACCCGCCGGTACTTGGGCAGCATCCCCGCGTGGTGCACCCCGACGCCGTGCCGCAGCAGCCGTGAGAGCGTCCGGCCGAACCCGGTGCCGAAGCGGAAGTCGCCGAGCTCCTCGGCGATCCGGTCGCGCTGCTCGCGGGAGGCGAGGGTCGAGGACATGAGCGACTGCGCCCGCTCGACGGCGTCCTTCTGCGTGAAGTGCACGAGGTACACCGGTGAGCGCCGGGTCGCCACGAGCTCCTCGACGACCTCGTGCAGCGGCTCGACGACGTAGCTGTAGGTCAGCGGCACCGGGCGCTCGACGCTCGTGACGGTCGTGACGGGCAGCCCCGTCCGCCGTTCGAGGTCCTCGGCGAAGAAGGCGGTGTCGCCCAGGGTCGCCGACATCAGCAGGAACTGCGTGCGCGGCAGCTCCAGCAGCGGCACCTGCCAGGCCCAGCCGCGCTGGGGGTCGGCGTAGAAGTGGAACTCGTCCATGACGACCTGGCCGACGGCGTCGACACCAGGGACTGCCGGGTCGTCCTCGTGGTTCGGTGCCTCGGCGGCGCCCTCACCGGTACGCAGCGCGATGTTCGCGAGGATCTCTGCCGTGCAGCACAGGATCGGCGCCGCCGGGTTGACCGCCGAGTCGCCCGTCATCATCCCGACGTTCTCCGGCCCGAAGGCCGCGACGAGGTCGAAGAACTTCTCGCTGACCAGGGCCTTGAGCGGCGCGGTGTAGTACGTCCGGCGGCCCTGGGCGAGGGCGACGAAGTGCGCGGCCATCGCGACGAGGGACTTCCCCGATCCCGTCGGCGTGGACAGGATCACATGGGAGCCCGTGACCAGCGCGAGCAGGGCCTCCTCCTGCGCGGGGTAGAGCGTGAGTCCCTGGTCCGCCGCCCAGCCGACGAAGGCCTCGAACAGGGCGTCCGGGTCGGCGTCGGAGGGGAGGCGCGCGGCGAGGTTCTGCTCGACGGAGCCCTCGCGCGCGGTCATCGCAGTGCCTGTCGCGGGGCGGGGCGGGTGGCGCGCTCGGTAGTCATCACGGCCATCCTCGCAGGTGCGGAGCGCCGCTAGCCGAGGACGACGACGACGTCCTGCCCCACCGCCACGACGGTGCCGTCCTCGGCGGAGACAGAGGTGGTCCCCTCGGGCATCGGGGTGGACCAGACGACGCTGCCGTCGGCGAGGTCGAGCGCGGTCAGCCTCGGTCGCTCCGAGCCGGCTCCGGGCACGACGGCCAGGACCCGCAGGCCGTCGCTCGCCGCCTGCGCCTGCGGTGAGCCGAGCGAGCCGGCCACGGACCAGAGGTTCGCCCCGCTCCCGGCGTCGACGGCGCGCAGCAGCTCGCCCTCGTCGAGCAGCAGCCTGCCGTCCAGGCGGAGCAGCGCCCGCTCGACGGGCCCGCGGTTCCAGGCCAGGCCCACGTCGATCACCTCGACACCCATGATGCTCGGCACGTAGCGGAGCAGCTCGAGCGCGCCGCCCGAGCCGTCGTCGATCCCGAGCTCGAACGGGGAGCCGGTCAGCACCGCGCCCGTGCGGCCCTGCGCGTCATGCCAGGACCCCGTGGTGCCGTCCCACACGGTGAAGCCGAGGATGCTCGCCGAGAGCCCCACGGCGCCGCCGTCGCTGCCCGTGAAGCTGCCGAGCAGCGTGCCCCGCGCGGCGTCGAGCACGATGCCGCTGACCCCGTCCACCAGGACGAAGCCCTCGGTGACCCTGAGCGTCAGCTGCCGCGCGAGCACGCCGTCGGGCAGCGGCACCTGCCGGCTCCACCGCACCAGACGTGCCTCCGGGTCGACGCGCTCGAGCATGAGGTCCGTCCCGGAGAGGCGCCCGGTGACCAGGTCGCCGTCGACGACGTCCCAGCCGACCGTCCCGACCTCGAGCACGGCGACCTCGACGGTGGCCCCCGTCCGGGCGTCGAGGACGGCGAGGAAGCCGGGGGTGCTGCCCAGCGCCTCGTCGGTGTTGGCCGCCTGGATGCCGGGCCGCCCCGGGACCTCGCAGACGAGACCCTCGCGAGGACCACCCAGCAGAAGGCACCGGGGCGTGAGGTTCCCCGGCGTCAAGGAGCGCTGCATGACCCACAGCCGGTCGCCGCTCGCGAGCTCGCGTGCCACCGTCCGCACCGAGCCGCCGCTCTCCTCGGCGCGCAGCACGACACCGCCGACGACGGTGCTCCCCGCCCGGGCCCGCCACCGCTCGTGCAGCGGGGTGCGGAGCGAGGGCACGAGGCCGGGGGTCCTGGCCGCGGCCGCGACGAGGGCGTCGTCGGCCCGGACGGCCGCCTCCTCGCGCAGGCTCAGCGAGGCGATCACGACGGCGCAGACGACGACGGCCACGGCGGCCGCACGCAGCAGGCGCGCACGGTCGCGCCGCAGGCTCGTCCCCGTGGCCGGGGCGATGTGGCCGGGGTGCTGCGCGCCGGTGGCCGCGAGCTCCGGTCCGTGGCGCGACGGAGGATCGGGCTCGTCGTCGAGCTCGACATCCACCATGCCGTCGTGGCGCTGGGCCATCGGACCAGCCTACGCGCGGGGGTCGGCGGCGCCCGGTCGCGGTGCGAGGTTGCCCTCCGGGCCAAGGACGAGTTGGCTGGGGTGATGATCCCCTCCGACGTCGTGGTGGCACTGGACTCCATCGAGTGGACGCATGAGCGGCTGCGCACCACGCTCGACGGGCTGACGGACACGCAGGTCACGGAGCCGTCGCGACTGCCCGGCTGGACGCGGGGCCATGTCCTGGCGCATCTGGCGAACCTGGGGCAGGCCGTGGTGAGGCAGCTGCAGAACGCCTACACCGACGCCCCCGTCGTCCCGTTCTACGACGGAGGCGCGGACGGGCGGAACGCGGCCATCGAGGAGGCGGCGCCGCTCTCGGCCGCCGAGCACGTCGCCCGCGTCGGTGCGGCGCTCGACCAGGTCGAGGGCCTGCTCGACCTGATGGACGAGGCCGCGCTCGCACGACGCACCGGTTTCCGGGACCGCACCGCCGCGGCCCTCGTCCTGGCCTGGTGGCGCGAGACGAGCATCCACCTCACGGACCTGGACCTGGGCGTCGAGCACACCATGTGGGGGGCCGCTCTGCGTGAGCACCTCATCGGCTACCTCAGCGCGCGCGTGCCCGAGGGGGTCCGCCTCGACCTGGAGCCCACCGACGTCGACGAGCCGCGCTACCTCGGTGGCGGAGTGACGGTGCGGGTGACCGGCGCGGCGAGCGACATCGTCGCCTGGCTCGCCGGGCGTGAGCCGCTCTCGCCCCTGCACGCCACGACCGACGGAGTCGACACCTCCCTCCCGGAGCTCGGTCCCTGGCCGTGAGCGTCCCGGGCGCGGCGGCTCAGGCCTGAGCCGCGTCCCCGAGCAGGGCGTCGCAGACCTCGACGAGTCGCCCCCGCAGCGGTGCCGAGCGATCGGCAAGGGCCTGCTGCCGCGCGACGTACTCCGCCCTCCCCTCGGCCGTCTCGATGGCGACCGTCGGCTCGCCGAGGCTGGACACGTCGTAGGGAGAGGCCTGCATGTCGAGCCGCCGGGCGTCGAACGCCAGCTCGAGGCAGTCGAGCAGCAGCTCACCGGGCACGGCAGGGCCGAGGCTCATCGACCACTTGAGCAGGTCCATCGTCGCGTGCAGGCAGCCGGGCTGCTCGAGCTCGGGCTGCGAGTCGCGCGTGGGCTGGAGCCGGTTGAGCGGCCGCGCCTGAGGCGTGAAGAAGCGGAAGGCGTCGATGTGCGAGCAGCGGATCGTGTGCGACTCGACGACGGCGTCCGTCCCCTCCCGGCCCAGACGCAGCGGCAGGTCGTGCCGGCGCAGCGGGTCGTCCTGGCGGTAGACCATCGCCCACTCGTGCAGGCCGAGGCAGCCCGTCTGGGCGGGACGCGACGCCGTCGCCGCGAGCAGGGCCCGCACGTAGGTGACGGTGCCACCGCGGTCGGCGAGGAAGGCGTCCGCGTCGAGCCCGACGACCGGGCCGTCGTCGCTCGTGGCCCTCGCGTACCAGCGCTCGCCGTCGTGCGGCGCGTCCTCGCCCGCGAGGGCGACGCCGACGCCGGGGTGCCAGCGCCGGAGCCGGCCCGGCCGCAGGCCGTAGTAGTCGACGAGGAAGTCCTCGACCGGGTGACGGATCCCGGCAGCCCGCCGCGCCCGGTGGGCGGCGGTGAGCCCGTCGGCGCGGGCGGCGTGCGCGGTCTGTGCCGGGCCCCACTCGCTCGGGCCCCAGCACCGTCCGCGCGCTCACCTGCATGACTGCACGGTAGGCGCAGGCGTGCCGTCGCGCCGAGGCGGGCCGCGCTCCGGGCAGCCCCTAGGGTGGTCCGGTGCCCGAGCTGACCCGTGTGGAGATGTGGACCGATGGTGCCTGCAAGGGCAATCCCGGGTCTCGGTGGCTGGGGCTGTCTGGATGCGGACCGGCGACCACGAGCGCGAGCTCTTCGGCGGTGAGGTGCTCACGACGAACAACCGGATGGAGCTCACTGCCGTCATCGAGGGCCTGCGCGCGCTCACCCGTCCCTGCGAGGTCGTGCTGCACGTCGACTCGACCTACGTGATGCAGGGCATGTCGCTCGTGGCTGGCCGGCTGGAAGCGCAACGGCTGGCGCACGAGCGACAAGAAGCCGGTGAAGAACGTCGAGCTCTGGCAGGCGCTCGACGCCGAGGTCGCCCGGCACGAGGTGTCGTGGGTCTGGGTCAAGGGCCACTCCGGGGACCCGGGGAACGAGCGCGCCGACCAGCTCGCCAACAAGGGCGTCGATTCCGTCAGGTGAGACCGATCTGTCCTGCTGCTTGATACGCGGGTACGGACGGGGGTTCCCTGAGCAGGTGAGCACCTATCTGCACGGCCACCAGGAGAGCGTGCTGCGCGCCCACCGGGTGCGGACCGCGGCGAACTCGGCCGGCGTACCTGCGTCCCGCACCTCGCTGCCAGGGCCTGCGGCTGCTGGACCTCGGCTGCGGCCCGGGGACGATCACCGTCGACCTCGCGCGGCTCGTCGCGCCGGGCGAGGTCGTGGCGGTCGACGCCTCCGCCGGCGGCCATCGAGCTCGCGCGGGCTGGAGGCCGCGCGACCGCAGGCGTCGAGCTGACCCTCGTCGTCGCCGACGGGCGACGACCTCCCCTTCGAGGACGACTCGTTCGACGTCGTGCACGCCCACCAGCTGCTCCAGCACGTGGCCGACCCCGTCGCGGTGCTGCGCGAGATGCGCCGCGTCACGCGTCCCGGGGGCGTGGTCGCCGTGCGCGACGCCGACTACGCCGCCATGACGTGGTACCCGGCCTCGCAGGGCCTCGACGAGTGGCGCGCGCTCTACCACGAGGTCGCCGTCGCGACGGGTGGGGAGCCCGACGCCGGCCGGCACCTGCGCTCCTGGGCCCTGGCGGCCGGCTTCGCCCCCGACGGACCTCAGCTGCACCGCGAGTCGCGTGGTGCTACTCGACCGACGCCGAGCGCGAGTGGTGGTCGCAGAGCTGGGCCGATCGGGTGACCTCCTCGACCTTCGCCCGGCACGCGCGCGAGAACGACCTCGCCGACGACGTCGCGCTGGAGGCGGTCGCCGAGGCGTGGCGCTCCTGGGGGACCGAGCCCGACGGCTGGTTCGCCGTGCTCAGCTCCGAGGTCATCGGGCGGGTCTGAGCGGGGGCCGGCCCTGCGCGACGAGCACCGACGTGCCGTGCAGCAGGCGTTCGAGCGGTCCGCGGCCCCACCGGGCGCGCCAGGCCCAGCAGAGCGCGAGGATCACGGCGACGAATACCGCGAGGAGGCGGTTCGACGGGGCGTACTCGCCGCCGGCCTGGAGCAGCGGCGATCGCGAGGAGGTGACCGCAGTACGCGGTGAGGGCGAGCGCACCGGTCGCGGCGAGCGGTGCGATGGCGCGAGGTGCACGTTCGGCCACGACCAGGCAGGTCAGCAGGACGAGCGCGACGACCCCCAGGTTGCCGAGCACCTCCGGCCAGGTGTTGGCGTGGGGCGTGGTGGCGAAGAGCGCCGCCTGCGGCGACCACAGGGGAAGCGACTCCTCCACGAGCCGGCCGCCCCCGTAACCGAGCACGACGAGCACCGCGCCGCCGAGGCCGAGCACGGCGCGGGTCCGCCCGCTGCGCAGCTCGCTGCGACCGAGCGCGAGCCCGACGAGCAGGTACGCCGGCCAGACGACCGCAGGGTAGAAGCGGCCGAGCAGGAGCGAGATCGGCAGGTCCGTCGGCCGGTCGGCGACCGAGGCCCACAGCGGCGGCCCGAGGGCCAGCACGACGCCGGCCGCGACGAGCAGGGCGCGTCTCGACCACCCGATGACGGGCAGCACGAGCAGGAACATCAGCGCGTAGCTCGGCAGGATCACCGCGACGGGGGTGCCGAGCGCCATGAGCAGGACCCCGATCAGCGCCGAGCAGGACGGCCCTGGCGGCCACCCGCCGGCGTGCCAGGCCGAGCGCGCGACGGGCCGCGGCCCGCCACTGAGCAGCGCGATCGAGAGGCCGGCGAGCGTCGCGAACGTCGCGGCGGACCGGCCGTGGGTGACGATCAGCCAGCCGGCGCCGGGTGCCGAGTCGTCGCCGACATGCGCGGCGACCATCCCGAGCACGGCGAGGCCCCTGGCCACGTCGACACCGGCGATGCGCTGCACCCGCGCAGCCTAGGAGCCCCCGTAGGCTCGTCGCATGCGCATCGCTCGGTTCACGACAGGTTCGGATCCCCGCTACGCCCTGGTGCAGGGCGAGGAGGGCTCGCTCGAGCTCGCCGTCCTGCGCGGCGACCCGATCTACATGCAGATCGACCTCACGGGGGAGCGCATCCCGCTCGACCGTGACGACGTCCGGCTGCTGGCCCCGGTCATCCCGCGCTCGAAGATCGTCGGCGTCGGGCGGAACTACGCCGACCACGTCGCCGAGATGGGCAACGAGCTGCCCGTCGAGCCGTTGCTCTTCCTCAAGCCGAACACCACGGTCATCGGCCCGGACGACCCGATCGTGCTTCCCGCCTGGACGAGCGAGGTCAGCTACGAGGCCGAGCTCGCGGTCGTCATCGGCAAGGTCACCAAGAACGTCTCGCCGGAGCGCGCCCTCGACCAGGTCTTCGGCTACACCGTCGCCAACGACGTGACGGCGCGCGACGCGCAGCGCACGGACGGGCAGTGGGCGCGGGCCAAGGGCTTCGACACCTCCTGCCCGATCGGGCCGTGGATCGTGCCGGGTCTGGACGTCGAGGACCTCGCGGTCCGCTCGCGCGTGGACGGGCAGCCGCGCCAGGACGGTCGCACCTCGCAGATGATCTTCGACGTCGCGCACCTGATCAGCTACATCTCCGAGGCCTTCACGCTGCTTCCCGGCGATGTCATCCTCACCGGCACCCCGGCCGGCGTCGGCCCGATCGAGCACGGGCAGGTCGTCGAGGTGGAGGTCGAGGAGATCGGGGTGCTCCGCAACCCGGTGCTGCGCCGCGACTAGGCTGGGCGCACCATGGCTGAGAACACCTCTGACGCGCCCGCTTCCCCCTCCACCGCCCCCGGTGCCGCCGTGGCGGAGGTGACCGGGAGCGACATCCGGGTGCGCTTCTGCCCCTCGCCCACCGGCACCCCGCATGTCGGGCTGATCCGCACGGCCCTGTTCAACTGGGCGTACGCACGGCATGTCGGCGGCACCTTCGTCTTCCGGATCGAGGACACCGACCCGGCTCGCGACAGCGAGGAGAGCTACCAGCAGCTCCTCGACGCGCTCGGCTGGCTCGGCCTGGACTGGGACGAGGGCGTGGAGGTCGGCGGGCCGCACCCGCCGTACCGGCAGTCGGAGCGGATGGACACGTACCGCGACGTCGCGAAGCGGCTGCTCGAGGGCGGCTACGCCTACGAGTCCTTCTCGACCCCCGAGGAGGTCGAGGCGCGCCACCGCGCGGCCGGCCGCGACCCGAAGCTCGGCTACGACGGATTCGACCGTGACCTGAGCGAGGAGCAGATCGCCGCGTACCGCGCCGAGGGCCGCGAGGCCGTCATCCGGATGCGGATGCCCGAGGAGGCCGTCACCTTCCGCGACCTCATCCGCGGCGACCTGACCTTCGCCGCCGGATCCGTGCCGGACTACGTCATCGTCCGCGGCAACGGCCACCCGCTCTACACGCTGACCAACCCGGTCGACGACGCGCTCATGGAGATCACCCACGTCCTGCGCGGCGAGGACCTGCTGTCCTCCACGCCTCGCCAGGTGGTGCTCTACCGCGCCCTGATCGAGCTGGGGATCGCGCGCGTGGAGCCCGTCTACGGGCACCTGCCGTACGTCATGGGGGAGGGCAACAAGAAGCTCTCCAAGCGCGACCCGGAGAGCAGCCTCTTCCTGCTCCGCGAGAAGGGCTTCACCCCGGAGGGGCTGCTGAACTACCTCGCCCTGCTCGGCTGGGGGATCGCCGCGGACCGCGACGTCTTCAGCGTCGAGGAGCTCGTCGCCGCGTTCGACGTCGCCGACGTCAACCCGAACCCGGCCCGCTTCGACCTCGCGAAGGCCGAGTCGATCAACGCGACGCACCTGCGCCAGCTCCGGGCGAGCGACTTCCGTGACCGGCTGGTCCCGTACCTGCACGCGGCGGGTGTCCTGTCCGCCGGCGAGTTCGCGGGGCTGACGGCCGCCGAGCAGTCCGTGCTCACCGAGGCCGCCCCGCTCGTCCAGGAGCGGATGACGCTGCTCGGCGAGGCCGTCGGGATGCTCGGCTTCCTGTTCGTCGCCGACGAGGCCCTCGTGGTGGAGCCGGACGCAGCCGCGGCGCTCAAGGCCGACGCCCCCGCGGTGCTCGACGCTGCGGCCGCTGCGCTCGCTGGTCTGGACGAGGAGGCGTTCACCGCGGCGACGATCCAGCAGACCCTCACCGAGGCGGTCGTCGACGGGCTCGGGCTCAAGCCCCGCGTCGCGTTCACCCCGCTGCGGGTGGCCGTCTCCGGTCGTCGGGTCTCTCCGCCGCTCTTCGAGTCGATGGAGATCCTCGGGCGCAGCTCGACGCTCGCCCGGCTCGCCGCGCTGCGTCTGGGCCTGTGACGAGGGGAGCGGTCGAGGGCGTCCTCTTCGACATCGACGACACGCTCGTCGACACCAAGGGCGCCTTCGCCCTCGCGCTGGATGCCGTGCGCGTGGTCTACCTGCCGCATCTCGGTGACGCCGACACCGCGGCGCTCCTCGACGCATGGCGCTCCGACACGGGTGGGCACTACCGCAGCTACACGCGCGGAGAGCTCAGCTACCGCGCCCAGCGCGTCGCCCGGGCGAATGCTCTTCATGCCGACTTCGGCGGCCCGGCGCTCGACGAGGACGGCTTCGACGCCTGGGACGCCGTCTTCGAGGCAGGGTTCGAGGCGGCATGGGCCCCGCACGAGGACGCCCGCCCTGTGCTCGACGCCGTGCGCGCCGCCGGGGTGGCCGTCGGCGCTCTGTCGAACGCGCGGGTCGCCTACCAGGAGGGCAAGATGCGGGCGACCGGCATGGCCGAGGTCCCCGTGCTCGTCGGGGTGGACACCCTCGGCGTCGGCAAGCCGGACCCGCGCGTCTTCCTCGAGGCGTGCCGGCGGCTCGGCACGGAGCCGGCGCGCACGGTCTACGTCGGTGACGAGCTCGACATCGACGCGCTCGCCGCCGTCCGGGTCGGCATGATCGGGGTCTGGATCGACCGCGCGGGATCGCGTCGCGTCCCGGTCGAGCAGGCGGAGCTGGACGAGGCCGTCGACGCGGGCGTCCACGTGATCTCCTCGCTCGACGAGCTGCCGTCCGTCCTCGGCCTGAGCGGCTGAGGCCTCGGCCGCGCTCGCGGCCCGCCCGTCGCAGGGGGTGACCGCGCAGCCCTGCTCCGGTACGATGTAAGCGTTTTTGCACGCCTGCGGGGCTCGACGGGGAGCCTGCGGGGCGCGTCGTCGCCGAGCACGAGGAGCACCATGACGGCCACGGCCGAGCCCACCGTCGCCGGCGTCATGGCGGCCCTGAGCCCCGAGCGGCGCCAGACCTTCGAGCTGCGCGTCGAACGCTGGTGGCCCGATCTCCTCGCCGGGCTGCAGGAGATCTACTCGACCGAGCAGTGCGCCGCGCTCAGCGAGCGCCTGCTGCTGCTCGCCGCGACCGCCTTCCGCGACCGCGACCCGGAGCTCGCGCGTCTCGACGAGGCCCGTACGCTCGACCCGGGCTGGTTCCAGTCCGAGCGCATGCTCGGCTACGCCTGCTACGCCGATCGCTTCGCCGGCACGCTCGACGGCGTCCGGGAGCACATCGACTACCTGCGTGAGCTCGGGGTCAGCTACCTGCACCTCATGCCGCTGCTCCGGCCGCGTGAGGGCGACAACGACGGTGGCTACGCGGTCGCGGACTACCGCTCGGTCCGTCCCGACCTCGGCACGATGGACGACCTGACGGCACTGGCCCGCGCCTTGCGCGCGGAGGGGATCAGCCTCGTCGCGGACCTCGTCCTCAACCACGTGGCGAAGGAGCACGCCTGGGCGGCCGCCGCCCGGGCAGGGGACGAGCGCTACCGCGAGTACTTCTACGTCTACCCCGACCGCACCGAGCCCGACGCCTTCGAGCGCACTCTCCCCGAGGTCTTCCCCGACTTCGCGCCGGGCAGCTTCACCTGGGACGAGGAGATCGGCGGCTGGGTCTGGACGACGTTCAACTCCTGGCAGTGGGACGTGAACTGGACCAACCCCGAGGTCTTCGCCGAGTACGCCGAGATCGTCCTGTTCCTCGCGGCGGCCGGGGTCGAGGTGCTCCGCTTCGACGCGATCGCCTTCATGTGGAAGCGCCTCGGCACGAGCTGCCAGAACGAGCCGGAGGTGCACGCCCTCACGCAGGCGCTGCGTGCCCTGGTGCGTGTCGCGGCCCCCGGGGTGATCTTCAAGGCGGAGGCGATCGTCGGGCCGTCCGACCTCGTGCAGTACCTCGGCCAGGGGGAGCACAGGGGCAAGGTGAGCGACCTGGCGTACCACAACAGCCTCATGGTCCAGGTGTGGTCGATGCTCGCCTCGGCCGACGCCCGCCTGGGTGTGCGTGCCCTCCAGCAGCTGCCGCCCGCCCCGGCCTCGACGGCATGGATCACCTACGTCCGCTGCCATGACGACATCGGCTGGGCGGTCGACGACGGCGACGCGGCGGCCGTCGGGCTCGACGGCTACCTGCACCGCAGGTTCCTCTCGGACCACTACCTCGGGGAGTTCCCCGGATCGACGGCGCGTGGGGTCGTCTTCCAGGCGAACCCCGCGACGGG
Source organism: uncultured Actinomycetota bacterium (assembly GCA_963777075.1). Taxonomy (GTDB): domain Bacteria; phylum Actinomycetota; class Actinomycetes; order Actinomycetales; family Cellulomonadaceae; genus Actinotalea. Next base: position 16,000 of record CAVZPH010000023.1, read on the forward strand.
GGACCGGCGGGTGGCGGGCACGACGGCGGCCCTCGTCGGGCTGGACGCCGCGGTCGAGGCGGGAGACGAGGGCGCGATCCAGACGGCGATCGACCGGCTGCTGCTCGCCCATGCGGTGGTCATCGGGTTCGGCGGCGTGCCGGTGATCTGGATGGGCGACGAGCTCGGCCTGGCGAACGACGCCGGGTGGGCGGGGGAGCCCGGGCACGAGGACGACAGTCGCTGGGTGCACCGCCCGCGCATGGACTGGGCGGTGGCCGAGCGGCGGCATGTGCCGGGGAGCGTCGAGCAGCGCGTCTTCAGCGGGATCCGGCATCTCGTCGAGGTCCGGCGATCGACGCCGCTTCTCGACGCGTCGACGCCGGCGCAGGCCCTCGACACCTCGGACCCTGGCGTGCTCCCTCTGCTGCGCAGCCACCCGCTCGGGACCTTCCTCGGCCTGTACAACATGACAGGCGAGTGGCGCCCGTTCCCCGCCGAGCGCCTGGCCGCGCTCGGCCTCGCCGGGGCGCGCGACCTGCTGGCCGGCTGGCAGGTGCGCGTGGAGGCCGACGGGAACCTGTGGCTGCCGCCGTACGCGAGCCGATGGCTCGTCGCGGGTGCCGGCGAGGCCTGAGGAGGCTCAGCGCAGCCAGAGCGCGACGGCGGCGATCAGCGCGACGGTCACGATCAGTGCGCGCAGCACGACGGCGGGGATCCGGCGGCCGAGGCGCGCGCCGATCACGCCGCCCAGGGCCGAGCCGACGGCGATCAGCGCGGCGATCTGCCAGCTCACGGCCCCGCCGACGATGAAGACGGCAGCCGAGACGAGATTGGCCGTCCCCGCGAGGACGTTCTTGGCGCCGTTCGCGCGGTGCAGGTCGCTGCTCCAGCCGATCCCCAGCAGCGAGATGAGGATCACGCCCTGGGCTGCGCCGAAGTAGCCGCCGTAGATCCCCGTCGCGGTGATCCCCATGGCCAGGCCGATGCCGAGGGGGCGGGTGTGCGCCTCCAGCCGGCGCGTCGTCACTGCGTCCGGCCTGGCCTCGGCGACCGGCGCGCTGCCTCGCCTCCTGACCCACGCCGCGACGCGCGGCTGCGCGGCGGCCAGCACCGCGGCGAGCACCAGCAGCCACGGGACGACGGCGGTGAAGGTGCCCGGGTCGGCGACCAGCACGAGCAGGCCGCCGATCACGCCGCCGATCGCCGAGAGCGCGGCCATGCGCGCCACGACGGGCCACTGCCCGGAGAGCTCGCGACGATAGCCCCAGGCGCCGGTCACCGAGCCGGGGACCAGGCCGACGGTGTTGGAGACGTTCGCCGTCAGCGGTGGCACGCCGAGCGCGACGAGCAGCGGGAAGGTGAGCAGGGTCCCGGCCCCGACGATCGTGTTGACCGTCCCGGCGAGCACGCCCGCGATGCCGATCGCGACCCACTGCCACAGGTCCATCAGCGACCCGCCGCGTACGCCTGGGCCCCGCGGGAGGTCGCTGCGGCCCGCAGCATGCCGTCCGGGCGGATCCCTGCTGCCGTGAGCCGTCCGAGGGCCCAGGGCCCCGCGACGGTCACCTCATGGCCCCGTCTGCGCAGGTCCGCGACGACGTCGGCGCCGATGCGGTCCTCCACGTGCAGCCCGCGGCGCTCGACGACGCGCGGCTCGAAGGAGGAGACCAGGTGAGTCGTGTGCCAGGCCGGCGCGTCGATCGCCTCCTGGATGCCCTGGCCGAACGCGAGGTGGCGCAGCAGGAAGGGGACCTGCCACTGGTCCTGCTGGTCGCCGCCGGGGGTCCCGCAGGCGAGCTCGGCCCGGCCGTCACGCAGCACGAGGGTCGGGCTCAGGGTCGTCCTGGGCCTGCGTCGCGGGCCGATCGTCGAGGGCAGCCCGGGCTCGAGCCAGAACATCTGCCCGCGGGTCGGCAGCGCGAAGCCGAGCGAGGCGATCGTCGGCGAGCTCTGCAGCCAGCCGCCGCTGGGGGTCGCCGAGACGACGTTGCCCCACCGGTCGACGACGTCCAGGTGGCAGGTGTCGCCGCGGACGGTGCCGTCGGCGGAGGTGGGCGGCTCGCGGGACGGTGCCGTGAACGTCGGCTCCCCGCCGCCGGGGGAGGACGTGGCGCGCGAGGGCCCGCCGTCGGCCATGGCTGTCGTGACGAGTGCCGGGAGCCGCGGGCTGCGGCCGTCGGGGGATCCGGGGCGGAGCGCGTCGCTCGCCTCGGCGCCGATCAGCCGGCGGCGCTCGTCCGCGTAGCCGGTCGAGAGCAGCGCGTCGAGGGGGACGTCGGCGTGGTCCGGGTCGCCGTACCAGGCGTCGCGGTCGGCGAAGGCGAGCTTGGCCGACTCCACGACGGTGTGCACGAGCTCGGCGGAGCCGGCCGTCGTGTCGCCGAGGTCCATGCCCTCGAGCACGAGGAGCTGCTGGAGGAGTGCCGGACCCTGACCCCACGGGCCCGTCTTGGCGACGGTGCGGCCGAAGACCTCCGCCGTGACCGCCTCCTCCTCGGTCGCCCGCCATCGGGCGAGGTCGTCACCGGTGAGCAGCCCGCGGTGCGCCCGGCCGGAGGAGTCGTGGACGGGTGGGCCGCTGCACGTCGCGTCGATCGCCTCGGCGACGAAGCCCTCGTAGAACGCTGCCCGCGCCGCCTCGATCCCGGCGGCCCGGTCGCGATGGGCGTCGGCCGTCGCCGCGAGCCGCTCGAGCGTCGCAGCGAGCGCCGGGTTCCTGAACCGTGCCCCGGGCTCCGGCGGTGAGCCTCCCGGCAGGTAGAGCTCGGCCGAGGTGGTCCAGTGCTCGCGGAAGAGCCCGGCGACGCGGGCGATCGTCGCTGCGGCCTGGGGGAGGAGGGGGTGCCCGTCGCGGGCGTAGCCCAGGGCGGGGGCCATGACCGCGCGCACCGTCCAGGTCCCGTACCGGGCCAGCAGGTCCATCCACGCGCCGAAGGCGCCGGGGACGACGGCGGGGAGCAGGCCCGTCCCGGGGACGGTCGCCAGCCCGAGCTGCGCGAAGACCTCCGGACCGGCGGCGGCCGGGGAGACGCCCTGCCCGCAGATGACGAACGGGCGCCCGCTGCCTGCTGTCGCGGCGATGATCGGCACGTCCCCGCCCAGCCCGTTGAGATGCGGTTCGACGACGTGCAGGACGAGCCCGGTGCACACCGCTGCGTCGAAGGCGTTGCCGCCCTGCTCCAGGACGGACATGCCGGCCTGCGAGGCGAGCCAGTGGGTCGAGGTGACCATCCCGTGCGTGCCGAGGAGCTCGGGTCGCGTGGTGGGGGGAGCGGGGCGCTGGGTCGGCAAGCCCGTGTCGGTCACGTCCGGCTTCGGCGGGGACTGCTGATCTCGACCGTGTTGGCCGAGGCAGCGGGCGTGGCCGTGCGCGCCGACCGGCAGGGCGCTCCGCGCCGACTCCGGGGCGGGGCGGAGCAGCGGGTTTGGCCAGACCCCTCCGCTCCGGTAGTGTTCCCCGCCGGTACGCCGTCCGGTTCGAGGCGTCGTCCGCTCAGGCGGAACGACGTCGGCAGAGTCGAACGGATACCCCCATGGGGTATGGTGTAATTGGCAGCACGAGTGATTCTGGTTCACTTAGTCTAGGTTCGAGTCCTGGTACCCCAGCGTGTGACCTGCGGGTCGTCGTCCGAGTGGCGCGAGCAGCGGTTCACATGCGGTAGAGTTCTCAGCCGTTGTTCCTCTCGGGGAACAGCAGTCCCGGCCCCCATCGTCTAGAGGCCTAGGACGCCGCCCTCTCACGGCGGTAACAGGGGTTCGAATCCCCTTGGGGGTACAGCAGACGAAGGCCCCGGTCGGATGACCGGGGCCTTCGTCGTGTCTGGGAGGGCTCGCTGCCCGACGCTTGGCCAGCCCGACGGGCGGCCAGCCGCCCGTCGGCCGGTCAGTCGCCGGTGCGGCGCAGGACCTCGGTGAGCCGGTTGGCCGCCGCGACGACGGCACCCGCGTGCAGGCGGCCGGGCTGGCGGGTCAGTCGCTCGACCGGGCCGGAGATCGACACGGCGGCCACGACGCGACCTGAGCTGCCGCGCACGGGGGCGGAGACCGAGGCGACGCCGGGCTCGCGCTCGGCGACGGACTGCGCCCAGCCGCGGCGGCGCACACCGGAGAGGATCGTCGCGGTGAACTTGGCGCCCTGGAGCCCGCGGTGCAGGCGGTCCGGCTCCTCCCAGGCCAGGAGGATCTGCGCGGCGGAGCCCGCATGCATCGTCAGGGTGGCGCCGACGGGGATCGAGTCGCGCAGGCCGATCGGCCGCTCGGCGGCGGCGACGCAGATGCGCTGGTCGCCCTGGCGGCGGTAGAGCTGGGCGCTCTCGCTGCAGTGGTCGCGCAGCGCGGCGAGCACCGGGTTCGCGGCGGCGAGGAGGCGGTCCTCGCCGGCGGCCGTCGAGAGCTCGGCCAGGCGCGGGCCGAGGATGAACCGGCCCTGCATGTCACGGGCCACGAGGCGGTGGTGCTCGAGGGCCACGGCGAGGCGGTGGGCCGTCGGTCGGGCAAGATGGGTCGAGGCGACCAGCTGCGCGAGCGTGGCCGGTCCGGCCTCGAGAGCACTGAGCACCGCGGCGGCCTTGTCGAGGACGCCGACTCCGCTAGAGTTGTCCATAGGTCGATATTGGCGTCTCGCTTAATGAGATGCAAGTGGCAGGCGAAAACCTCTCGAGAACGAGGGGCGGACGGACGAGAGGAACGGTGTCATGGCAGGCACGTTGGCCGAGAAGGTCTGGGACGCGCACATCGTCCGTCGGGGAACCGACGGGGCTCCTGATCTGCTCTACATCGACCTCCACCTCGTGCACGAGGTGACGAGCCCGCAGGCCTTCGAGGGCCTGCGCCTCGCCGGTCGCCAGGTGCGTCGACCGGATCTCACGATCGCCACCGAGGACCACAACACCCCGACGCTCGACATCGACCGGCCCATCGCCGACCTCACGAGCCGCACGCAGATCGACACCCTGCGCGCCAACGCCAAGGAGTTCGGCGTCCGGCTGCACTCCCTCGGCGACGCCGACCAGGGGATCGTGCACCAGGTCGGCCCGCAGCTCGGCCTGACGATGCCCGGACTGACGATCGTCTGCGGCGACTCGCACACCTCGACCCATGGCGCCTTCGGCGGCCTCGCGTTCGGCATCGGCACGAGCGAGGTCGAGCACGTGCTCGCCACGCAGACCCTCCCGCTCGCCCCGTTCAAGACGATGGCGATCACGGTCGACGGAGTGCTGCCCAAGGGCGCGACGGCCAAGGACATCATCCTGGCCATCATCGCCAAGATCGGGACGGGCGGCGGTCAGGGCTACGTGCTCGAGTACCGCGGCGAGGCGATCCGCGCGCTGTCGATGGAGGCGCGCATGACGATCTGCAACATGTCGATCGAGGCCGGCGCCCGCGCCGGCATGATCGCGCCGGACGAGACGACCTTCGAGTACCTCAAGGGACGCCCGCACGCCCCCGAGGGCGCCGACTGGGACGCCGCCGTGGAGTACTGGCGCACGCTGCGCACCGACGACGACGCGACGTTCGACGCCGAGGTCGTGCTGCACGCGCAGGACCTCGAGCCCTTCGTCACGTGGGGGACCAACCCCGGGCAGGGCCTGCCGCTGTCGGCGAACGTCCCGATCCCCGCGGAGATCGCCGACGAGAACGAGCGCGTCGCCGCCGAGCGTGCCCTGGAGTACATGGGCCTGACGCCCGGCCAGCCGCTGCGCGAGATCGCCGTGGACACCGTCTTCATCGGCTCCTGCACGAACGGCCGGATCGAGGACCTGCGCTCGGTCGCGAAGCTCGTCAAGGGCCGCCGCAAGGCCGACAGCCTGCGCGTGCTCGTCGTGCCGTCCTCGGCGCGCGTGCGCCTGCAGGCCGAGGCCGAGGGGCTCGACAAGATCTTCCTCGACTTCGGGGCGGAGTGGCGCAACGCCGGCTGCTCGATGTGCCTGGGCATGAACCCGGACCAGCTGGCCCCGGGGGAGCGCAGCGCGTCGACGTCGAACCGCAACTTCGAGGGCCGGCAGGGCAAGGGCGGGCGCACCCACCTCGTCTCGCCGCTCGTCGCCGGGGCCACCGCGATCCGCGGGACCCTCTCGTCGGTGTCCGACCTCGGGCCCGATGTCGAGGTGCCCGACGGCAGCCCGCTCGTGCAGGCCTGACGGCCACCCCCACGCCCACCGCGAGAGTCGGAGAGTCCAGCCATGGAGAAGTTCACCCAGCACACCGGCGTCGGGGTCCCGCTGCGCCGCAGCAACGTCGACACCGACCAGATCATCCCCGCCGTGTACCTCAAGCGCGTCACGCGCACGGGCTTCGAGGACGCCTTGTTCTCGGCCTGGCGCAACGACCCGGCGTTCGTCCTCAACCAGGAGGCGTACGCCTCGGGCTCGGTGCTCGTCGCCGGTCCCGACTTCGGCACCGGCTCCTCGCGTGAGCACGCCGTCTGGGCGCTGAAGGACTACGGCTTCAAGGCCGTGCTCGCCTCGCGCTTCGCTGACATCTTCCGCGGCAACTCGGGCAAGCAGGGTCTGCTCGCGGCCCAGGTGGACCAGGCCGACATCGAGCTCATCTGGAAGGTGCTCGAGACGAACCCCGGCACCGAGGTGACCGTCGACCTCGAGTCCCGCACGGTGGTCTGCGCCGATGTCGTCGTCCCGTTCCAGGTGGACGACTACACGCGCTGGCGCCTGCTCGAGGGCCTGGACGACATCGGCCTGACCCTTCAGCACGAGCCCGAGATCACGGCCTTCGAGCAGAGCCGCGAGCCCTGGCGTCCGATGACGCTCCCGGCCAAGCACCTTCCGCCCGTCGAGATCGTCGCCGCTCGCCCGGTCGCCCATGCGGACGACGCCCTCGCCTGAGCCCGGGTTGCGCAGGACGATCGTCGGCCACCGACCCCTCGTCCGCGTCGACGACGCTGCAGGTCAGGGAGCCTAGAACGGGGGCGAGCCCTCGTCCGGTGAGCATCTGCTCGTGGCGCTCGGTCCTGGGCATCGTCTCCTCGGGCCGGCGTCGAGTGCCGCGCCGGGCCGCTCCGCTGTCGCGGCGCACGAGGCAGGAGGGTGACCTCCCCGTCTCGCCCGGGAACCACGCGCACGCGCAGACCGGTCGCGGTCGTCCACTCGAGCACCCCGGCCGAGGGCTGCTCGAGGCGCAGGACGCCCAGGGACTTCGCCAGGTGGTCCGGGGCGCACAGCGGCGCGAGGTTGTCGACGCGGGTCTCGCCCTGGGGTGAACCTCGGCTCGGCTGCTGCCTGCCGGAGGACGCACGAAGGGCCGCTGGGCCGAACGGGATCGTGTGGTCGATCTCGGCGCGCCGCGCGGGAACCGTGCACCCCGGCCGGGCACAGGTCCTGTCCCGGGCGATCACATGCTCGCGCAGCGCCGCCGGTGGTCGGTACCGCGTGCGGCCGACGTCCAGCACGGCCCCCGTGAGCGGATCGGTGACGATCCGCCTCAAGGCACCGCCCGCGGCCAGCGCCGCGGCCTGCTCCGCCGTGATGGCTCCGTAGCCGGCGAGCTCTCCCGGGGCGTCGTCGAGGCCGAGCAGGGTCGACAGGGCGACCGTCACGTCGACATGCACCGCGGCTCCTGCGCGGGCAGGTCTCGGCGTGCCGACCCCGACGTCGCGCCTGCCCCGGAGACCGTCCTGGAACCCGAGCCCGTCCCCGAGCATGTCCCCGACCTCCTGCCCCAGCACCAGGTCGACCAGGCCGTCGGCACGCAGCTGGTCCACCGTCCGCGAGTCTCCGCCGGCGCGCGCGGAGGCGGCGGCGCCGTCGAGGGTGGCGTCGAGCAGCGCCGCGGACTCGGCAGGCAGGACGGCCCAGATCCCGGCCATGCCGTCCGGCAGGACCGTCGGATGGCACACCCGCCGTGTGTCACGCGCGCGCCGGTGCCGGGCCGTCGACTCGGCGGTGTCGAGCGCCGCGAGTGCCCGCCCCAGGTCACGGTCCACCTGTGCGGGGCTGCGCAGTCCGGCGCCGGGAAGGACAGCCGCCTGGACGTCCAGCGCCGTCTCCATCGGCAGGTCGACCAGGCGGTTCGCGAGAGCCCGCGCCTTCCGCAGGTCGATCTGGCCACGGGCGAGCGCGCTTCCCGTCGCTGAGAGGAGGCCCTCGAACAGCCTGCCGTCGCGGGCCAGGAGCTCGCCGGAGCGGACCGTGCAGCCCGTCCTGATCGCGATCTCCGTCCCGGTGGCGCGGAGCGTCGAGTACCGCCGGTGCCCGCGGCCGACCGGGACCGGACCCTCGGGGACCTGCACGCACGCCCGTCGCGACAGGGCCGCCGCGGCGCGTGCAGCACCGGCTGCCGCCGTCGAGGCGAGGCGCTGCCAGGCGGCGACCACCTCGAGGACGGTGAGGTCGTCGAAACGGTCGAGGTCGTCGAGCTCCTCGGCACCCAGCGCGTCGAGCGTGTCGAGCAGGAGCCCGGAGGGCTCGAGCTCGCGCACCGCCTCGGGCTCGACTCGCCCCCAGGCGAGAGCGAGGTAGGGGTCGGGCGGCCCGAGAGGATCGCGGGGCCCAGCGGGCTCGCCATCGATCGACTCGTCCGGGTACGTCGCGTGGATCGCACGCCAGAAGAGGTCCTCCTCAGCGGCTGACCCCATGCCGGACGGCGTGGTCGCACCGACGCGCGGAGCAGCCGAAAAGGGCCGCTGACCTGCGTCGATGCTCATGGGCCAAGGCTACCGCCGACCACTGACACGCCCGACTGCACCGGCCCCCTGCGCACGCGCTCCAGCAGATCCGCAGCGGTGTCCTGCGGCGTCCACCGCGCCTCCACCCACCACGTCGCCCCGGCCGCCGCGAGGCCGTCGATCCGCTCCGCCGCGGCGTCCGGGTCCTCGGGAAGGCGCCCGCTCACGACGACGTCGTACCGCGGACCGAGCTCGACCCCGTCCGCCCGCAGACGTTCGCGTTCCTCGCCCACCCAGGAGACGACGTCCGCGACCTGCTCCGGGCTCGGCTCCTCGAACGACTGCAGCAGCTGGAGGACGACTCCGTCCCAGCGTGCGGCTCGGCGCATCGACCGTTCCGCCGGCCAGGCACCGACGACCCAGACGGGAACCCGCGGCCGCTGGACCGGAGGCGGGACGAGCGTCACGTCGGAGAGCTGGTGGTGCTCGCCCCGGAAGGAGAACGTCCCGCCGGCCGCTGCGAGGTCGAGGACGGCCAGCGACTCGTCGAGCAGCTCACCGCGCTCCCGTGCGCTCTCGGCCTCGCCCGCGACCTTCGCGAACCCGGCGTCCTCCGCCGCCCCCAGACCGACGGGGACCACGAGCCGCCCGGCGCTGAGGTGGTCGACGGTCGCCACCTGCTGGGCGAACGCGAGCGGTCGACGGCGCGCCGGGGCGAAGACCATCGCGCCGAGCCTGAGCCGTCGCGTGCGCTGGGCCGCGGCGGCCAGGATCGCGAAGGGCTCGAAGCATGGCTGGCTCGGCCCGACGCTGATCCCGTCCCAGGTGAAGAAGCCGTCCCAGCCGTGCCTCTCGGCCTCCTCGGCGAGCGTGAGGGCGTCCTCGGCGCCTCCCTGGCTCGCGATGACCCCGATCCTCATCTCGTTCCTCCCTCTCCGGGGCACGCCCCGTGACGCACAGGATCTCCTCAGCATCTCCCCGCAGGACGGCGTGCGGCGATGTGACGTTCCCGCGCAGGTGAGGGAGCATGGGCGGATGCGCGATGTCCTGCAGGTCCATGGCGGTCTCCCTCTGCACGGTGAGATCACCGTCCGCGGAGCCAAGAACTTCGTCTCCAAGGCGATGGTCGCAGCCCTCCTCGGCGACACGCCGAGCACGCTGCGCAACGTCCCGCAGATCCGCGACGTCGCGGTCGTCACCGGGCTCCTCGAGCTCCACGGCGTCCGGGTCGACGCGGACGCCGCGGCCGGCACGCTCGTCCTGGACCCGCGCAACGTCGAGTCTGCCCATGTCGCGGACATCGACGCCCATGCCGGCTCGAGCCGGATCCCGATCCTCTTCTGCGGTCCCCTGCTGCACCGGCTGGGCGAGGCCTTCATCCCCGACCTCGGGGGCTGCCGCATCGGCGACCGGCCGATCAACTTCCACCTCGACATCCTTCGCCAGTTCGGGGCCGAGGTGACCAAGCGCGAGGGCGGGATCGAGATCCGCGCCCCGCACGGGCTCGTCGGCACGAAGGTCAAGCTGCCGTACCCGAGCGTCGGCGCCACCGAGCAGCTCCTGCTCACGGCCGTCCGCGCCGAGGGCATCACCGAGCTCGCCAACGCCGCGATCGAGCCCGAGATCCTCGACCTGATCAACGTCCTGCAGAAGATGGGCGCGATCATCTCGGTCGACACCGACCGCGTGATCCGCATCGAGGGCGTCCAGCGCCTGCGCGGGTTCAACCACACGGCGCTCTCGGACCGCATCGAGGCGGCGTCCTGGGCCTCGGCTGCGCTCGCCACGGGCGGTGACGTCACCGTCAAGGGTGCGACCCAGCCGGAGATGACGGCCTTCCTCAACACCTTCCGCAAGGTCGGCGGGGAGTTCGACGTCAACGACGACGGCATCCGCTTCTACCACCCGGGCGGCGACCTGCGGTCGATCGTCCTGGAGACCGACGTGCACCCCGGGTTCATGACCGACTGGCAGCAGCCGCTGGTCGTCGCGCTGACCCAGGCCAAGGGCCTGTCGATCGTCCACGAGACCGTCTACGAGAACCGCTTCGGCTTCACCGACGCGCTCGTCGGGATGGGCGCGACGATCCAGGTCTACCGCGAGTGCCTCGGCGGCCACCCCTGCCGGTTCGGCCAGCGCAACTTCTACCACTCGGCCGTCATCTCCGGCCCGACTCCGCTGGCGGCCGCCGACATCGAGGTCCCCGACCTGCGCGGGGGCTTCAGCCACCTCATCGCCGCCCTGGCGGCCAAGGGGACATCGGAGGTACGGGGGATCGGCCTCATCGACCGCGGCTACGAGGACTTCCAGGGCAAGCTCGGCGCCCTGGGTGCCGAGTTCTCCCACGGCTGAGCCGACGGGGGCTCCTCAGCCCCGTCCCGCCCTCGCCCGCTCGGCCAGGGTGTTGAGCAGTGCCGCCCCGGTGGCCGCGTCGTCGACCGTCACCACCAGGCGACGGTCCTGGCTGCGCGAGACCTCGAGCCCATCGCCCTTGCGGGTGATGATCCCGACCGTCCCGGCGGCGCCGATGCGCAGGCCCCACCCGCCGAACTGACGCACCGGTGCGACCGTCGTGACGCGCGCGCCCTCGACCTCGGCGAGCGGCACGCGGACGCGGAAGCCGAGTGCCGAGCGTGCCACCAGGCCGTTCGCGTCCACCGTGACCGTCCAGCGCAGGCGCCCGACGAGGATCGCGCCGAGCCCGAGGACGAGGACGAGCGTCAGCCACCAGAGCCGGGTCAGGGTGCCGAGCGTGAGGGCGAAGGCCACAGTGCCCGCGACGATCGTCCAGGCGTGGCGCTGAGCGGTCCGGCGCACCCAGCTCACCCGCTCCGTCGGGGCGAGTGGCAGGCGTGGGGCGTCGGCAGGGATCTCTGCCCGTGCCGGCGACACGGGGTCGCCGGGGACCAGCAGTCCGGCCCCGACGGCGAGCACGGTGGCCAGGACGAACGTGAGGGCCAGCGGCCCTCCGATGCCGGGAGCGAGGAAGGCGTCCTCGAGCCCGCGCTGGACGGCGAGCGATCCGACGAGGACGCCGGTCTGCACGACCGCGAACCAGACGGCGATCCCGGCGGCGAGGCGACGCGTCAGGGCGGCCTGCCCCCAGCGCAGCGTCAGCGCCGACGTCCCCGCGGTGAACAGCAGCACGACCACCACGGGCACCACGAGGGAGGTGCTGAACGAGCCGACGCCGTCGACCCCCTCGGTGCCCCAGTGGGTCGCGACCGGGTCGGGGAGCTCCCCGCGCCACGAGAGCGCGAGGCCCACGCCGACAGCGAGGACGGCGAGCGGGGCGACGAGCGTCAGGAGCGTGGACATGAGCCGGCGTCGGTCCGCCTGGCTGGTTGCCGTCGGGTCGGCAGCGGTCATCTCATGGCCTCCGTGAGCAGGGCGTGGGCGGTCTCGGGTGCGACCCCGAGCCGACGGGTGGTCGCGGCCAGGCGGGCGACGGCCTCGTGCAGGTCGCCGAGGTCGTCGGCGGCGCGCGAGGTGACGACGGCCCCGCGTCCGCGACGCAGCTCGATCAGCCCTTCCTCGCGGAGCTCGGCATAGGCCCGCAGCACGGTGTGCACGTTGACCTGCAGCGAGGCGGCGAGCGCTCGGGCAGCGGGCAGGCGCTCGCCGACGACGAGCTCGCCGCCCGCGGCCGCCGTGCGCACCTGGGCGGCGAGCTGCGCGAACAGCGGCTCGCTCGCTGAGGTGTCGACCCGGAACAGCATGGATCCAGGATAGATGTTCTATGACAACTAGAACAAGTTCCCGAGCGTCTGGCCGCCCGATGGCCGCCCGATGGCCCCCCGGTGGCCGCCTCGGGGCACGGTGTCGGCAGCCTCGCGGGGTAGCATCGCGCCGTGCAGGCACCCGAACGCGCCAACCGCGCCTACCGCAACGTCGCGCGGGTCGTCCGCCCGTTCCTGGCGGCGTCGACCTCTCGCGACTGGCACGGCGCCGAGCACCTGCACCAGGGCGTCGGGACGATCGTCGCCGGGAACCACGCGAGCAACATCGACCCGTTGACCTTCGCGTACTTCCTGTGGGTCAACGGCGTCGCGCCGCGCATCCTCGCCAAGGACTCGCTCTTCCGGCTGCCCGTCGTGGGGAAGGTCCTGCTGGCCACCGGCCAGATCCCGGTCAGCCGGGGCACCTCGACGGCCGGACGCTCGCTCGAGGCAGCCGCCGAGGCGCTCGCCGCGGGGGAGACCGTCGCGGTCTTCCCGGAGGGAACCCTCACGCGCGACCCGGACCTGTGGCCGATGGCAGCCAAGACGGGCGTCGCGCGACTCGCGCTGACGACGCGGGCGCCCGTCGTCCCCGTCGCGCAGTGGGGTGCGCACCGCCTGCTCGGCCGGTACAAGAAGCTGCTCAAGCCCATCCCGCGCAAGAAGATCACCGTCGTCGCCGGACCGCCCGTCGATCTCTCGGACCTCTACGACCGGCCGATCGACGGTCCCACGCTGCGTGAGGCGACCGAGCGGATCATGGCCGCGATCACCCGGCAGCTGGCCGAGATCCGCGGCGAGGCCGCACCCGCCGCAGCCCTTCGTGTGGCGGCGCGGGGCCGGCGAGTGAGCCGCACGGCAGTCCTGGGCTCCGGCAGCTGGGGGACCACCTTCGCCGCCGTGCTGGCCGAGGCCGGTCACGAGGTCGTCGTCTGGACCCGGCGTGCCGAGATCGCCGACGAGATCACGACGAGGCACACGAACGCCGCCTACGTCCCCGGGGTGAGCCTCCCGACGGCGGTCACCGCGACGACGGACCTCGCCGCGGCCCTGGCGGGCGCCGAGCTCGTGGCGGTCGCCGTCCCGGCGCAGTCGGCGCGCACGATCCTCGCCCCGGCGCGCGGACTGGTGCCGAGCGGCGCCGTCGTCCTCTCGCTCATGAAGGGCATCGAGCTCTCGACCGACAAGCGCATGAGCCAGGTCCTGGCCGAGGTCCTCGACGTGCCGCTCGGTGACGTGGCCGTGCTCTCCGGCCCGAACCTCTCCCAGGAGATCGCCGAGCACCAGCCCACCGCCACGGTGATCGCCGCGTCGGACGAGGGCCTCGCACGCCGCGTCTCGGCGATGTGCGCGACGGCGACGTTCCGTCCGTACACGAACACCGACCTCATCGGCGTCGAGCTGTGCGGGGCGGCCAAGAACGTCATCGCGATCGGCATCGGCATCGCCCAGGGGCGCGGCTACGGCGACAACACGACGGCGACGATCATCACCCGGGGCCTCGCCGAGATCACCCGGCTCGGGCTGGCGCTCGGTGCCGATGTCGAGACCTTCATGGGCCTGGCCGGGATGGGCGACCTCGTGGCGACGTGCGACTCGCCGCTCTCGCGCAACCACCGCCTCGGTCGGCACATCGGCGAGGGGATGGGCGTCGAGGACGCGATCCGCGCGACCGGCGGCACCGCCGAGGGGGTCAAGACCTCGGCCTCCGTGCTGGAGCTCGCGACGAGCGTCGGGGTCGAGATGCCGATCACGGCCTCCGTCGTCGCGGTGCTGCACAGCGGGGCCTCGGTCGACCTCATGGGCGACCTCCTCATGGCACGCCCGCACAAGGCCGACGGGGTCTGAGATCAGACAGGTGCTCGGCGGCTCCGGTGGGGCCGAGCCGAGCCGTCAGGCGGAGCGGATGTCGATGACGATCCGCGCGGGGTCGCTCAGGGCGAAGGCCCGGAAGGGGTGCTGCCCACCGGTCACGCCGACGAAGGCCTGCAGGTAGCCCTCGAAGAGGCTCGTCCAGTTCACCTCCGTGACGACCGCGGTGCCCGTCCCGCGCACGATGCTCGGCCCGTCGTAGGCGTTCGCCCCCTCGGGGTAGGTCACCGGGAACAGCGTGACCTCCAGCACGGCGTCGCCGGGGACCGTGACCGGGAGCCCGCTCGCGTCCGCGATCGCCTCATCGACGTAGCGCACGGTCCATCCGGGCGTCTTCGGGCCGCTCAGCTCGAGGACAACGCGGTCGTACCCGGCCTGAGCGCCGACGCGAAGACCCGTCAGCGTCCCGATCTCGCCGGCCGAGGCGTCCCCGGTCGCCTGGCCGACGTCGGGCGAGGTGTCCGCCGGGAACGGTGCGCTCTCCGCGCCCCCGTCACCGTCGGTGCTTCCGGGCAGCGAGGTCGCGGTCGCGCTCGGCGACGGCACGCTCGTGGGCGCGGTGCTCGTGGTGCCGGGCGTCGGGGTGCTCGTCCGGGGGACGGAGGACGACGCGCTCGGCCCCGGTTCGGTGCCGCCCTGGGTGCATGCCCCGAGCATCAGCACTCCCGCGGCGCTCAGCGCCGCGACGGACCGGGTGGACCGACGCCGCAGCCCCATCTGACCACGCTCCTCAGTCCCCTCAGGCTACGCCCGGGAGCGTTCCGTGCCACCGCCCAGCGCCCGGTCGAGGTCGTGCCACAGGTCCTCGACGTCCTCGATCCCCACGGAGAGCCGCAGCAGGTCCTCCGGGACGGTCGCGGACTCCGTCGCGAAGCGGCGGCGCCGCTCGAGGCTCGACTCGACCCCGCCGAGGCTCGTCGCGGGGACCCAGAGCCGGACGGCGTCGACGACGCGGTCCGCCGCCTCGGCCCCGCCGTGCGGGCGGACCCCGAGGATCGAGCCGTAGCCGTTGAGCAGGGAGGTGGCGCGCAGGTGCCCGGGGTCGCTCGCCAGGCTCGGGTGCCTGACCTCGGCGACGGCGGGGTGCTCGGCGAGCCGTGCGGCCAGGACGGCGGCGCTCGACTGCGAGCGCTCGACGCGCAGCGCGAGGGTCCGCAGGCCGCGCAGGGCGAGCCAGACCTCCCACGGCCCCGCGATGGCGCCGTGCAGCGTCCGGTAGCCGGTCACCGTGGAGTGCATGACGGCGTCGTCCGCCAGGACTGCGCCGAGCACGACGTCGGAGTGCCCGGCGAGGTACTTCGTCACCGAGTGCACGACGACGTCGGCACCCAGCGGTGAGCGGCTGCTGGCCGAGCGGGGTCGCGAAGGTGTTGTCGACGACGACGAGCGCACCGACCTCGTGGGCGCCCGGCCACCAGGGCGGGCAGGTCGGCGACCTCGAGCATGGGGTTGGTCGGCGACTCGATCCAGAGCATCGCCGCGGGTCCCTCGCCCGTCGCCGCGCACCGCCGCGAGCACCGCGTCGGTGTCGGCGACGTCGACAGAGGTCGCCGTCATCCCCGTGCGTCGTGCAGGTCGGCGACGAGGGCCAGCGTCAGCTGGTAGGCGTGCCGTGGCACGACGACACGGCCACCCGCGGGGACCAACGAGAGCGCCGCGGCGATCGCTGCCATCCCGGAGCCGAAGACGACCCCCGGTCGGCTGCTGCCCTCGAGCGCGCCGAGCGCCTCCTCGAAGGGCTGCCAGGTCTCGGTGCCGGCCCGTGCGTAGAGCAGCTCGCCCGGTGCCGGGACGCCCGGCCGAGACGTAGGTGGACGACAGGACCACGGGCGGGTTCACCGGCCCGCCCTGGACCCGGGCCGGACGTCCGGCGGTCACGGCAAGGGTCTGCGGGGAGAGGTCCTCGTGCATCGGCCGAGCCTATCGGCGGCCGGATGCTAGCCTCGTCGCCGTGCTGACGGTCGTGGCAGGGGACCTCCTTGCCGACCGGGTCGGCAAGGCAGAACCGCGCGTCGTCGCGCTGCACGGATGGGCCAGGTCCGGTGCGGACTTCGGCCGGGTCCTCGCCGGGACCGACGCCCTGGCGATCCACCTCCCCGGTTTCGGCGTGACCCCCACCCCGCCCGAGGCATGGGGGACCGTCGAGTACGCGGACCATCTCGCGGACGCCCTGGCCGGGAGCGGGCCCTTCGTCGTCGTCGGGCACTCCTTCGGTGGTCGCGTCGCCGTGCGGCTGGCCGTGCGGCATCCCGAGCTCGTCTCCTCGATCGTCCTGACCGGAGCGCCGCTCGTGCGCGCGACACCGCCTCCGAAGCCGTCGTTGCTGTTCAGGACCGTCAAGGCGCTCCGGGCGGCGCACCTGCTGCCGCAGTCCGTGCTCGACCGCCTGCGCAAGAACAGCGGCTCGGACGACTACCGCGCAGCCGAGGGCGTCATGCGCGGGGTCTTCGTGCGGGTCGTCGGCGAGGACTACCGCGAGGACCTCGCCGCGCTGAGCGTCCCGGTCCACCTGGTCTGGGGAGAGCTCGACGACGCCGCCCCGCTCGCCGGCGCGAGGCTCGCCGCGGGGATCGTCCCCGGCGCGCGGCTCGACGTCGTCCCGGGCGAGGGGCACCTGATGACCGGCGCCCTGCAGGACGCGGTGCGGACGGCGATGCTGGACCAGCTCGCCTCCGCCGGCTCGACCGCCGGCCCGCCCGCGAGCACCCCCGAGCCGAGCGACGACGGCGGCCCGACGACCGAGGAGTCCGCATGAGCACAGCCCTCGACCTGCTGACCGTCGCCGCCGCGCTCGCGGCAACGGTCGTCGGTGGCCTGCGGTGGTTGCGGGTCAGCCAGCGTGAGCACTACCTCCCGGGGCGGGCGACGCGGATCGCCCGGCTCTGGTTCTCGCTCTCGCCGATCGACCTGGCGCTGGCCGTCCTCGCTCTGCTGCTCGCGCTCGCCGCCCTCGTCCCTGCTGCCTCCCTCGCCGCGATCCCTGCTGCCGGGCTCGCGGCGGTGCTCCCGCGGGGGCTCGGCATCCACGGCCGTACCTCGAGGCTCGCCTGGACCTCGCGCCTGCGCCGGCTCGCGCTCGCCTGGGCCGTCCTGGTCGCCCTGCTCCTCGTCGCGCTCGGCCTGCTCGTGGGAGCCGGGGCCACCGCCCTCGTCGCGCTCACCGTGCCGCTCACCGTCGACCTCGCCGCGACGACCATGGGCGTCGTCGAGAAGCGCATCTCCGCGCCGTTCGTCGCGAAGGCCCAGCAGCGCCTCGCCCGGGTCCGGCCGACGGTCGTCGCGATCACCGGCTCGTACGGCAAGACCTCGACCAAGGGCTACGTCGCGCACCTGCTCGCCATGAGCCGCGGCGTCGTCGCCTCGCCGGCGAGCTTCAACAACCGCCTCGGCCTGTCCCGGGCGGTCAACGACGGGCTCGTCGAGGGCACCGAGGTCTTCGTCGCGGAGATGGGCACCTACGGCCCGGGCGAGATCCGCGAGCTGTGCGCGCTCTTCCCGCCCGACATCGCCGTCATCACGACGATCGGCGAGGCCCACCTGGAGCGGATGGGCTCGCGCGAGACGATCCTCGCCGCCAAGTCGGAGATCACCGAGCGTGCCGGAACCGTCGTCCTGCCGATCGACGAGGACGGCCTGCGGGCACTGGCCGAGCGCTGCCGGGCCGAGGGCAAGCGCGTCGTGACGTGCTCCGTGCGCACCGAGGGGGACGAGGTCCGCGAGGCCGATGTGGTCGTCGACCTCCGCGCGCGCACGGCGGTCGTGCAGCAGGCCGGCCGGGCCCACACGCTCGCGCTCGGCGAGGGGATCGCCCACGGCGTGAACCTCGGGGTCGCGCTCGGTGTCGCGCTGGCGCTCGACGTCGAGGTGCCCGCGCTGGAGAGCCGGCTCGCCGCGCTCCCGCGCGCCGCCCACCGTGCCGAGGTCCAGGACACCGGGGCGGGTCTGCTCGTCATCGACGACACCTACAACGCCAACCCCGTCGGCTCGCACGCCGCTCTCGCGGAGGCCGCGACTCATGCCTCCGCCCGCGGCGGGAGGCTCGTGCTCGTGACCCCGGGGATGGTCGAGCTCGGGTACGTCCAGCACCGGCGCAATGCGGACTTCGGCGCGGCGGCCGCGGCGCTCGGGGCCCATGTGGTCGTGGTCGGCCGGACCAACCGCGCGGCGCTCGTCGAGGGCGTCGTCTCCGGCGGCGGCACCTACGACCTCACCGACCGCCGCGAGCAGGCTGTCGCCGTGGCGACGCAGGTCGTGGGCACGCAGGGCGTCATACTCTACGAGAACGACCTGCCCGATCACTATCCGTGACCAGGGCCCCCGAACCCGTGAGGTGAACCGCTCGATGTCCGAGAGCCGCTGGGCCGTCGTCTTCGGTGGACCGTCCCCCGAGTACGAGATCTCCATCCTCACCGGCCTGCAGGCCGAGCGGGTGCTGACCGCCACCGGTGCGCAGGTCACCCCGCTCTACTGGACGCCGACGGGTGACTGGTTCGTCGTCCCGGCCGGCACCGAGGCCAAGGACTACCTCCAGGGCCCGCCGCCCGGCGCACGCCCCGTCGAGGTCCGGCTCGGCGCCGACAGCGGGCTCTTCGTCAAGGGACGCCTGCGCTCGGAGCGCCTGGCCGTCGACGCCGCGCTCTCCTGCCTGCACGGCGGTCTCGGCGAGGGCGGCGGCTTCGCCGCGCTGTTCTCGCTGCTCGGGATCCCCGCGACCGGGTCCAGCATGTACGCCTCGGCGCTCGGCATGGACAAGCTCGCCTTCGGTGGCGTCATGACGGCGGCGGGCATCCCGACCCTGCCGCGCGTCGCCCTGGAGGACGAGGTCGAGCCTCCCTTCGCCGGGCCGTACATCGTCAAGCCGCGCTTCGGCGGCTCGTCGATCGGCATCGAGATCGTCGAGGACGTGGCGACCGCTCGTGCGATCGGCCGCTCCAGCGCGCACCTGCGGGGTGGCGCCGTCGTCGAGCCGTTCCGCAAGGACCTCATCGACCTCAACATCTCCTTCCGCACCGCGCCGACGCTGGAGGTCTCCGACCTCGAGAAGCCGCTGCGCCGCCCGGACGGCGCCGTGTACTCCTACGACGAGAAGTACCTCGGGGGAGGCGCAGGGGCGGCCGCAGGGCTCTCCAGCGCCCCGCGCGAGTTCCCCGCCCTCGTGCCCGACTCCGTCACGCAGCGCGCAGGGGAGCTGGCCCGCAGGGTCGCCGCCGTCACGCGACTGACCGGAGTGGTCCGCGTCGACTTCCTGTACGACGAGTCCTCGCAGGAGCTCGTCGTCAACGAGGTCAACTCGGTGCCCGGCGCGATGTCGCTCTACCTGTGGGCGCCGCGCCACCCGGCCGGCCAGGTCCTCACCGACGCGCTCGTCGAGGCGAGGGACGCGCGCGGGACCACCGCGCCCAGCGGTTTCGGTGCCGGCGCCGCGCTGCGCGCCGCCGGTGGGATCGCGGGGAAGCTCGTCGGGCTGGACGGCCCGCGGCTCTGAGCGCAGCGCTCGGCTGAGCCGCGGCGTCGCCCGGCTCAGGCAGGCAGGACGTACAGGTACATGAGCAGGTAGTGCAGCACCGCGGCGACCACGACGAGCAGGTGCCAGATCTCGTGGAAGCCGAACCTGCCGGGCCACGGGTTCGGCTTCTCGACGACGAAGATCACGAAGCCACCGCTGTAGACGAGGCCGCCGGCCGCCATGAGCGCAAGGGCCCCGCCGGGGATCTCCCGTCCCGCGCCGACCAGCAG
Organism: uncultured Actinomycetota bacterium; assembly: GCA_963777075.1. GTDB lineage: Bacteria > Actinomycetota > Actinomycetes > Actinomycetales > Cellulomonadaceae > Actinotalea. Next base: position 35,929 of record CAVZPH010000023.1, read on the forward strand.
GACGGGCAGCCAGCCGAGCGCGATGTACAGCGTGTTCGTCACGTACTTGGGCAGCTCCCTCAGCAGCGAGCGCAGCGACGATCCCGATCGTGGCGATCGTCCACACCGCGCCCAGGACGGTCCAGCCGTAGACGCTGCGGAACAGCACGAGCACGAGCGGCGTGACCGAGCCGGCGATGAGCAGGAACACGGAGTCGTAGTCGAGCGTCCGGAGCACCTCGTTCACCCGCGGGCCGCGGTCGATCCCGTGGTGCAGCGTGCTGGAGACGAACAGCGCGAGGACGCAGAGCCCGTAGACGCTGAACCCGACGATCTTCCACGGGTCGGCCTGGGCGCCCGCCTGCGCGACGAGCAGCGCGGAGCCGACGAGCGCGAAACAACTCGCGAACAGGTGCGAGACGGTGTTGAACCGCTCGTCGGTCACGTGGACGCTGCCGTCCCTGCTGCGCTGAGCCGTCTCCACCGCATCCCTTCCCGCGGGTCGCCGCCCCGCCCGTGGGCAGGCCGGCGGGCGTCGACAGGTGCGACGCCCACGCGAGCGTACCCGCGGACCAGGAGCGCCCCGGGCGGTCAGCCTCCGGCGGGAACCGCCATGCGCCAGCCCTCGCCGACGGGTGCGACCCCGGGCGACAGGTCAGCCGTCGCGACGACGACGTTCGTGCCGGTGCCGGAGACCTTCTCCCAGCGGCTCCCGTAGCTCAGGTCGACCCGCAGGTCCGGAGCCTCCGCCGCGAGGCTCGCGTCGTCGAGCAGCTCGGTCATCCCGCTCTCGCCCTCGGTGGTCCAGTAGACCTCGGGATGCGGGTGGTAGCTGGCCCACTCCCACTTCCACCGGCGCTGGACCTGCTCCCAGTGGCAGATGGTCTCCGTCGTCTCGGACATGCGCGTCGCCGCCTTCCGTTGCCGTGCGCTCCGTCGCGCACGCCTTGGTCGATCCTCTCCGAGATCGCCCCGACGGGGGAAGGGGACTAAGGCCCATGCTGCTGCGGACGCCCCTGGCGACCCGAGGAACGAGGGGGTGCGCCCCCTCGCGCGCGCCGAGGGCTCAGCGGGTGGCGCCGCGCCGCTGGGCCGTGGCGAGCAGGTCGCGCAGCAGGGCGCCGAGCGGGCGCCCGGTCTCCGCGGCGGCGAGCGGGAGGACGGAGGTCTCGGTGAGTCCGGGGGAGATGGCGGCCTCGAGGAACCACGGCGTCCCCGCGGCGTCGACGATGACGTCGGTCCGCGAGAGGTCGCGCAGTCCGAGCACCGCGTGGACGGTCTCGGCCGTCCGGGAGACGGCGTCCAGGACCGGGGCGGGCAGCGGTGCGGGGAGCACGATGCTGATGAGGTCGGCGCCGTAGCGTGCCTCGAAGGAGAACGGCGAGACGTCGGGGTTGGCGAACTCCGCGGGCGGCAGCGCGGTGACCCGCCCGGCCTCCTCGACCACGACGGTCTCGATCGTCGACCCCTCGACGAAGCGCTCGATCAGGGCGAGGTCGCCGAAGGTGAAGCAGCGCACGAGGGCAGCGGGGAGATCGGCCGCCGACTCGACGAGGCTCATCCCGAGCGTCGAGCCGCTCTTCGCGGGCTTGACCACGACGGGCAGCCCGAGGTCGTCCAGCACCGAGCGGACCAGCTGCGTGGTCGACAGCTCGCGGAAGGACCGGGCCGAGACGGCGGCCCAGGCGGGCGTCGCGAGCCCGGCACGGGCCACGAGCACCTTCGCGACGACCTTGTCCCAGGCCAGGTGGCAGGCGCCGGGTGCCGAGCCGACGTAGGGGATGCCGGCGAGGTCCAGGGCCGTCTGGAGCGAGCCGTCCTCACCGCTCGCCCCGTGGACGGCGAGGTAGGCCGCGCCGATCCCGTCGTCCTTGAGCCGCGTGAGCAGCGCCTCGTCCGCGTCGTAGAGGGCCGCGTCGATGCCGACCTCCGCGAGTGCGTACTGCGCGCGGCGACCCGAACGGAGCGAGACCTCCCGCTCGTTGGACAGTCCTCCGGCGATCACGGCCACACGTGCGAGCTCGGTGGTCACGGCCCGTCCCTTCCTCGTCCTGCTCCGGTGCCCGATCGCTCAGGCGCAACCGATCCAATCACAGGCAGCGGCGCGTCTGCTCCACCTGGGCGATGGCCGGGCCGAGCTCGAGCAGGAAGGCAGTGGAGCGCGTCGAGGTGACCGAGGCGGGCACCGTCACCTCGACGGCGGGGCTGCGCCCGTAGGTCGTGAAGGTCCAGTCGGCCGCTCCGGTCTCGTCGGCCGGGCCCGAGACGGCCAGCCAGTCGACCGAGCTCGCCTCGTCGGCGGCCGTGACGCACTGGTCGGTCGTCGGGCCGGGGGGCTCGACGCCGCAGCGCAGCACGACGGGGTCGCTCGGGTCCCCCCAGGCGACGGTCACCTGGCTCGTCGTGCGCAGCCGCGGGAGGCCGTCGAGGTCCTGGGGCAGGGCGAGCACGACGGAGGCGCACAGCGGGTCGGCGGCGTGCGGAGCGGCCTCGACCACGACGGCGGAGGAGCAGCCGGCCAGCGCGGCCGGGCCGAGCGCAAGGGCCGCCACGGCCGCTCTGCGGCGAGTGGTCAGGGCGACGGGCACGGCTCAACGGTAGTCGTCCCGGTAGCGTTGCCCGGCGTGGACGGCATCGGTGTGACGGACGAGACGGACGCCCTCGGCGACGCGGCGACGCTCGCCGACCTGGGGGAGGACGGTGTCCTGGCGCGCATCCTGCCGCGGCTGCCTGCCGGGGCGGCGACGCTCCTCGGCCCGGGGGACGACGCCGCCGTCGTCGCCTCGCCGGACGGGCGCACCGTCATCTCCACCGACGTCCTCGTCGAGGGCAGGCACTTCCGGCGCGAGTGGTCGACGGGCCAGGACGTGGGCTGGCGCGCCGCGATGCAGAACCTCGCCGACATCGCGGCGATGGGCGCGCGGCCGACGGCGCTCGTCGTCGCGCTGGTCTGCCCGCTCGACCTCCCGATCACCTGGCTCACCGGGCTCGCCGACGGGCTCGCCGCGGCCTGCGGGCCGCAGGTCGGGGTGGTCGGCGGGGACCTGTCGGCCGGTGAGGAGCTCGTCGTGTCGGTGACCGTCCTTGGCGATCTCGCCGGGGCGGCGCCCGTCCTGCGCAGCGGGGCACGGCCAGGGGACCTCGTCGCCCATGCCGGGATCCGCGGCAGGTCGGCCGCCGGGCTCGCCGCTCTCGATGCCGGGCGCGAGGCCTCGTTCCCCGCGCTCGTCGAGGGCTACCTGCGTCCCGTCTGCCCGCTCGAGGCCGGCCCGGCCGCGGCCCGCGCGGGAGCGACGGCCATGCTCGACCTGTCCGACGGGCTGCTGAGGGACGCGGGTCGGCTGGCCCGGGCCTCAGGGGTGAGGCTCGACCTCGACGAGCCGGCCCGTGCCTTCGCGGCGGACCTCTCGGTGCTGGCCGGGGCCGGACGCGAGCTGCACGCCGACCCGAGGAGCTGGGTCCTTGCCGGGGGCGAGGACCACGGCCTGCTCGCGACGTTCCCGCCCACGGCCGCGCTGCCCGAGCCCTTCCGGGTGATCGGGCGCGTCCTGCCCGGGGCGGACGGCCCCGCGGTGCTCGTCGGGGGCCGGCCCCCGCTCGGGGTCGTCGGCTGGGACCACTTCCGGCGCTGAGGCTCAGCCTCGGCGGTAGCGCACCTCGAGGTACTCCTCGGAGCCGATCGGCTCGAGCCGCTCGACACCGTCCGGCATGAAGCCGTGCCGCCGGTAGAAGTGGCGAGCCCGCTCGTTCGCGCCGAGCACCCACAGCGTGACCGGGCTGCCGGCCGGTGCCTCGGCGAGGATCGTCCGCATCAGCTCACGTGCGACCCCGTGGCCCCAGAACTCGGGCTGAAGGAAGATGTAGTAGATCTCGAGGCTGCCGAGCTCGGCGTCCTCGTCGCGGCTCGGGCCGAGCATCGCGAAGCCGGTGAGCGCGCCGTCGACCTCGGCGACGAGGATCGTCGTGCGGGGGTCACGGGCCTCGATCCGCTCGGTCCAGCCGGCGGTGTACGCCCCCAGGTCCAGGCCGGCGAGATGCGCCTCGTCGACGACTCCCGCGTAGGCGTGGCGCAGGGAGGCGATGTGCACCTCGCCGATCGCGCGCGCATCGCTGACGTCGGCCGGTCGGATGGTCAGGTCGAGCAGGTCGTCCACCATGAGGGCAACAGTGCCATCGCTTCGGTCGGCTCGCCAGGGCGAGCGGCCCGCCGTGGACATGCCGCGCCGGGACAGGGACGCGGGGCGCTGGGCCCGGACAGCACGACGCCCGCGGGCCGGTTCGGCACGCGGGCGACGAGGGTCGTTCAGATCTGCGGCAGCTCAGGCAGCGCGCTGGACCTTGCCGGCCTTGAGGCAGGAGGTGCAGGCGTTCACACGCTTGGGGGCGCCGGCGACCACAGCGCGCACGCGCTGGATGTTCGGGTTCCAGCGACGCTTGGTGCGCCGGTGCGAGTGGGAGATGCTGTGCCCGAAGCTCGGGCCCTTGCCGCAGACGTCGCAGTTGGCAGCCACGTTCTTCTCCTGATCATTCGAGCACGTCGTCTCCGACGCAGGACTGGGGCGGGGCGGCCGGACGGCCGAGCTCCCGGTGCGCCCTCGGTGAGTGGGCAACCTGGATAGGGTAGCCGATCGCGGGCGTCGACCCAAACGAGGCACTCGCGGACGGAGGTGGGGCAGTGGACCCGGACGGGGCGCACACCGCCGGCCGGCTCGCCGAGCCGCTGGGCCGCGTGCTCGGGGCGCGGACGGCAGGGGCGCTGGAGAAGCTCGGCCTGCGCACGGTCGAGGACCTCGTGCGCCACTACCCCCGGCGCTACGCCGAGCCCGGTCGGATGACCGACCTCGCGGCCCTCCTTCCCGGTGAGCACGTCACGGTGATGGCCCAGGTGCGCCAGGCCACCGTCCGGGAGATGCGTTCACGCGGGGGAGCGATGCTCGCCGCCGTCGTCACCGACGGCACGCACGAGCTCTCGCTGACCTTCTTCGCCAAGCGTCGGGGCGCCCTGCGCGTGCACGAGGACCGGCTGCGCCCCGGCCGGGCCGGCCTGTTCACCGGGACGGTGAGCGAGTACCGCGGCGCGCTGCAGCTCACGCACCCCGACTACCAGCTGATCGGCGACGGAGCGGATGACGAGGCGGCGGCGCTCGCCGCGGCCAGCAGGCCGATCCCCGTGTACCCGGCGTCGTCGGCCGTGCCGACCTGGCGGATCCAGCGCGCGGTCCGGACGGTGCTCGACCCTCTGTCCGAGGCGGATGTCGCCGACCCCATCCCTGACGAGGTCAGGGCGCGGCACGGCCTTCCGGGGCTGCTCGCGACCCTGCGCGTGGTGCACGACCCGGCGACCGAGGCGGAGGCGTACCGGGGCCTGCACCGCTTGCGCTTCGAGGAGGCCTTCGTCCTGCAGTCCGCGCTGGCCCGGCGCCGGGCGGAGGCTGCCGCCCGGCTCGGGACGGCGCGTCCAGGAGCGGGCGCCGGGCGACCGAGCCTGCTCGCGGACTTCGACGCCCGGCTGCCGTTCACCCTCACCGCCGGCCAGCGCGAGGTCGGCGAGCAGATCGCGGGCGACCTCGCCGCGACGAGCCCGATGCAGCGGCTGCTCCAGGGCGAGGTCGGCTCCGGCAAGACGGTCGTGGCGCTGCGCGGGATGCTCCAGGTCGTCGACTCCGGCGGCCAGGCGGCGCTGCTCGCCCCGACGGAGGTGCTCGCCACCCAGCACCTGCGGACGCTGCGCGCCCTGCTCGGCCCGCTCGCCGAGGAGGGGATGCTCGGCGGCGAGGAGCACGCCACCCGGGTCACGCTGCTCACCGGATCGCAGCCGATGGCCGCCCGGCGCCAGTCGTTGCTCGACGTGGCCTCGGGCCGTGCGGGGATCGTCGTCGGGACGCACGCCCTGCTCGGCGAGCAGGTGCAGTTCGCCGACCTCGGGCTCGTCGTCGTCGACGAGCAGCACCGCTTCGGCGTCGAGCAGCGCGATGCGCTGCGAACCCGCGGCGAGCGGTCCCCGCACCTGCTGGTGATGACGGCGACACCCATCCCGCGGACGGTCGCGATGACCGTCTTCGGTGACCTGGAGGTCTCCACGCTCGCCGAGGTCCCGGCGGGCAGGGCCGGGGTCGTCACGCATGTGGTCCCCGCCGACAACGCCGCATGGACCGCGCGCACCTGGCAGCGCGTGCGCGAGGAGGTCGACGCGGGCCGGCGGGCTTATGTCGTGTGCCCGCGGATCGACGACAGCGCCGACCTGGACGGGACGGACGTCGTCGAGCTCGAGGGCGAGCCCCCTGCCGCACCGGGCGCCGCCGACGAGCGACCGCCCCTGCGCGCGGTGCTGGAGGTGGCCGCCGAGCTCGCCGGCCTCCCGGCGCTCGCGGGCATCGGCATCGGCATCCTGCACGGGCGTCTCGGCGCGGCGGAGAAGGACGAGGCGATGTCGCGCTTCGCCTCGGGCCAGACCCCTGTGCTCGTCGCCACGACCGTCATCGAGGTCGGTGTCGACGTCCCGGAGGCGAGCGTCATGGTCGTCCTCGACGCCGAGCGATTCGGGCTGTCCCAGCTGCACCAGCTGCGCGGACGTGTCGGGCGCGGGGCGCACCCCGGCCTGTGCCTCCTCGTCTCCCGGGCGCGGGAGGGCACCCCGTCGGCGACGCGCGTGTCCACGCTGGCCGCGACGACGGACGGTTTCGAGCTCGCGACGGTCGACCTGGAGCTGCGCCGTGAGGGCGACGTCCTCGGCGCCTCGCAGTCCGGTCGGTCCAGCTCCTTGCGGCTGCTGCGCGTCGTCCGGGACGCCGAGCTCCTCGCGACCGCCCGGGAGGAGGCGAGGGCGCTCGTCTCCGCCGATGCCACGCTCGCGCGATGGCCGGCCCTGGCTGCGGCGATCGAGGCATGGCTCGACCCGCGTCGCGAGGAGTTCCTCGAGCGCGCCTGAGGGCTGCGCCCGGTCCGTCCTGAGGCCCGGCAGCGCTGCGTAGGCTGTCGGCCGTGCCCCAGCCCGCTCGTGACCAGTCCTCGACCCCCGCCGGCCGTCCGCCCCGTTCGGGCGGCGCCGCCAAGCGCCCACCCGTCGTCCGGGCCGTCGACCTCCGCGTCGGCTACTCCGGGACCGCCGTGTGCGCCCCCGTCTCCTTCTCGCTCCCCGCCGGTCGCATCCTCGCGCTCGTCGGCCCGAACGGCGCGGGCAAGTCGACCGTCCTGCGAGCGGTGCTCGGGCTGCTCGAGCCGATCTCCGGCTCGGTCCAGGTCCTCGGCCGCGCCGTCGACGAGCGGACGGTCGCCTACCGGGCCCAGGTCGCGAGCGTGCTCGACGACGACGCCTGGTTCCCCGCGCTGACGGTCGCCGAGCACCTGTACCTCACCGCACGCGGCCACGGCGTCGCCGATGCCGAGGCGGAGGTCGACGAGCTCCTGGAGGAGTTCGGCCTGGTCGACCACTCGCACGCCCTGCCGACCTCGCTGTCCTCCGGTCAGCGCCGCCGGCTCCTGCTCGCCGCCGGACTCGTGCGCCCCCGCTCCCTGCTGGTCCTCGACGAGCCGGAGCAGCGGCTGGACGTCGCGATGCGCGGACACCTCGCCGACCGGCTCAACGCGGAGAAGAAGGCGGGTGGCTCCGTCCTGCTCGCCACGCACGACCCGCAGCTCCTGGCCGCCGTGGCCGACCGGGCCGTGCTGGTGGGCGACACGAGCGGGACGCTGAGCGTCCAGGACGCGGTCGCGGCTCTCCAGCCGGGCGTCCTGTGACGACAGGCGGCGAGCGGGCACCCGGACCCGACGAGGCGGACGTCGACCGCTGGTGGGAGCCCGGCGCCGGAGAGCTCGACGACTCCGTGGACCTCGGCGACCCGCTGGAGCCCGCCGTCGGCCCGGAAGAGCTCACCGCGTTCCCCGCGGCCCGGTCGATCCGCCGGTACACGGCGGCCGTCGCCCGACTGCGCTCGGGCGCCGGACTCGGCGAGGTCCTCGGGGACGTCTACTACTCCTTCATCATGATCGCGATCGGCTTCGGCCTCGCGCTCGGCGTCGCCGGAAGGCTCACCTCGACGGCGCCACCGGTGCCGGCGGCCGGGACCGGTGCCT
>CAVZPH010000024.1:0-69922 GCA_963777075.1 uncultured Actinomycetota bacterium
CGCCACGTATCGCACAGCCGCTGATCTCCGGTGCGCCGTGAGCGCAGGCACGCGGCCGCGGCCCCGGCTGGCAGACTGACCGGGTGAACCAGCTCAACGACATCCTCCTCATCGCCGCACCCCTCCTGGTGGCGGTCGGCGTCGGCGTGACCCTGCTGCGGCGCCGAGGCGGGGCGCCCGCGGCCCCGGAGCAGACCGAGCGCGCGGCCGAGGCTGCGGCGACCGTCGACGCCTCGCCCGAGGCGAGCGCGACGCAGCCCACCGCGCCGGCCACCAGCGCTGAGCCCGCTGCACCCGCTGGGCCGACGATCGACGAGCCGACGCCCGTCGCCGGGCGCATGGCGCGGCTGCGCGAGCGGCTCGCGCGCTCGGGCTCCCCGCTCGGTGCGCGGCTGCTCGCCGTGCTCTCCCGCGACCACCTGGCCGAGGAGGACTGGGAGGAGCTCGAGGAGACCCTGCTCCTCGCCGACGTCGGCGCGGGCCCCACCGCCGAGCTCGTGGACGCGCTGCGTGAACGCGTCAGGGTGCTCGGAGTGCGGGAGCCCGAGGCCGTGCGGCTGCTGCTGCGCGAGCAGCTGCTGGCCCTCGTCGACCCGGCGATGGACCGCAGCCTCAAGGTCGTCCCGAGCGTCGTGACGGACGAGAGCGGTGCACCGGGCGTGCGCCCTGCCGTGGTCCTCGTCGTCGGGGTCAACGGGACGGGCAAGACCACCACGGTGGGCAAGCTCGCCCGGGTGCTCGTCGCCGAGGGTCGCTCGGTCCTCCTCGGTGCGGCCGACACCTTCCGCGCCGCGGCCGCCGACCAGCTGCAGACCTGGGGCGCGCGCGTCGGGGTCGAGACCGTCCGCTCGGACCGTGACGGCGCCGATCCCGCCTCCGTCGCGTTCGAGACGCTCAAGCGCGGGCCTGGCCGACGGGGTCGACGTCGTCCTCGTCGACACCGCCGGCCGCCTGCAGAACAAGGCCGGGCTGATGGACGAGCTCGGCAAGATCACCCGTGTGCTGTCGCAGGACGGCACCGGTCGACGAGGTCCTGCTCGTCCTCGACGCCACGACCGGACAGAACGGCCTGAACCAGGCGCGCGTCTTCGCCGAGGTCGCTGGGGTGACCGGGATCGTGCTGACCAAGCTCGACGGGACGGCGAAGGGCGGGATCGTCGTCGCCGTGCAGCGCGAGCTCGGGGTGCCGGTCAAGCTCGTCGGTCTCGGCGAGGGCCCGGACGACCTGGCCGTCTTCGAGCCCGAGGCCTTCGTCGACGGTCTGCTCGGCTCCTGAGCCCTCGCGGTCCGTGTCCACGGGCTGAGCGTCGGATTTCTCGACTCATGAAACGCGCCGTTCACATCGAGCGCGCCTCTTGTCACCGCTCCGTAACGCGCGACGCGCGGCGGCGAAACCTCTCGACCGCCACAGTGGTCGCGGACCAGCCGCCCGGCTGGTGAAGGAGAGGCGATCTGCGATGGAATTCGCACTGGATTCAGGTAACACCGCGTGGATGCTCACGGCGACCTCGCTCGTGCTGCTCATGACGCCGGGCCTGGCGTTCTTCTACGGCGGCATGGTGCGGGGCAAGTCCGTCCTGAACATGATGATGATGAGCTTCGCCGCGATGGGCGTCGTCGGCCTCATCTGGGTCCTGTGGGGCTACTCGGGCGCCTTCGGCCCCGACCTCGGCGGGATCATCGGCAACCCCTTCACCTACTTCGGTGTCGACGGCATCACCGACGCCGAGAGCCTCATGGCCTCCGTCGGCGTCCCGGCGCTCGTCGCCGTCGCCTTCCAGGCGACGTTCGCGATCATCACCGTCGCCCTGATCTCCGGCGCCATCGCCGACCGCGTGAAGTTCGGCGCGTGGCTGGTCTTCGCCGGCATCTGGGTGACCCTCGTCTACTTCCCGATCGCCCACATGGTCTGGGGCGGCGGCCTGCTCGGCGCCGACGGCATCACCAAGGGTCTGTCGACCCCGATCGACTTCGCCGGTGGCACGGTCGTCCACATCAACGCCGGTGTCGCCGGCCTCGTGCTCGCCATCCTGCTCGGCAAGCGCAACGGCTTCGGCAAGGAGCCGATGCGTCCGCACAACCTGCCGTTCGTCATGCTCGGTGCCGCGCTGCTGTGGTTCGGCTGGTTCGGCTTCAACGCCGGCTCCGCGTTCGCCGCCGACGGCACGGCCGGTCGCGCCTGGGTCAACACGACCGTCGCCACCTGCGCCGCGATGCTCGCCTGGCTCGCCACGGAGAAGATCCGCGACGGTCACGCCACCTCGCTCGGTGCGCGCCTCGGGCGTCGTCGCCGGTCTGGTCGCGATCACCCCCGCCGCGGCCGCGGTCGACACCGGTCGGCGCGATCGCCATCGGCGCCATCGCCGGTGTCCTGTGCGCCCTGGCCGTCGGCCTGAAGTACAAGTTCGGCTACGACGACTCGCTCGACGTCGTCGGTGTCCACCTCGTCGGTGGTCTGATCGGCACCCTGCTCATCGGCCTCTTCGCCACGTCGGCGACAACGTCAACGGCACCTGGTACGCCGACGGCGCGCTCAACGGCCTCTTCTACGGTGGCGGCATCACCCAGCTGATCACCCAGATCATCGTCGCCCTCGCCGCCGTCGTCTTCAGCGGCGTGATGACCCTCATCATCGGCTCGGCCATCAAGGCAGCGATGGGCCTGAAGGTCACGGAGGAGGCCGAGTCGATCGGTCTCGACCTCGCGATCCACGGTGAGACGGCGTACGAGTCCCTCGGTGGCGCTCGCGTCTCTCAGGAGGTGAAGTGATGAAGCTGGTCTGCGCAGTCATCCAGCCCCATCGGCTCGACGACGTGAAGTCGGCCCTCGAGGCCGCCGGCGTCCGTGGCATGACGGTCAGCGAGGCGAGCGGCTACGGCCGTCAGCGTGGCCACACCGAGGTCTACCGCGGTGCGGAGTACACGGTCGACCTCATCCCGAAGGTGCGCGTGGAGGTCCTCGTCGGTGACGAGGACGCCCTGAGCGTCACGGACGTCATCGTCGGCGCCGCCCAGACGGGCAAGATCGGCGACGGCAAGGTCTGGACGATCCCGGTCGACGACGTCGCCCGGGTCCGCACCGGGGAGCACGGCCCCGAGGCTCTCTGAGCACCAGTGGGGGTCCTGCGCCTCGGCGCGGGGCCCCCACGGTGCGTCCTGACCCCGGGGCGGGCGCGGCCCGCACGACGGACCGTGCACCGCGGGGCAGGATGGCAGGACGGGCGGGCCGCAGCAGCGGCTCCCTGACCGGACGCAGGCCTCAGCGGCCTGGCGTAGGTGGTGTCCGTCGCTCGCCGGCGGACAGGAGGGGACGAACATGAAGCTGGTCACCGCAGTCATCCAGCCGCACCGCCTCGACGAGGTGAAGTCGGCTCTGCACGCTGCCGGGATCCGTGGCATCACCGTGAGCGAGGCGAGCGGCTACGGCCGTCAGCGCGGTCACACCGAGGTCTACCGCGGCGCGGAGTACGTCGTGGACCTCATCCCGAAGATCCGTGTCGAGGTCGTCGTCTCCGACGAGGACGCGCCGACCGTGACCCAGGCGATCCTCGCCGCCGCGACCACCGGGTCGATCGGCGACGGCAAGGTCTGGACCGTCCCGGTCGAGGACATCGTCCGGGTGCGCACCGGCGAACGCGGCGCGGACGCCCTCTGAGCCGGTGACCGTGTCGACGACCCCTGGACCCGCAGCCGAAGAACGGGACGAGCCGGAGCCGGCGGGCCCTGTGCCCGGGCGACTGCGCGACCTCAAGGCTGACCGGATCGCGCTCGCGAGCCGGATGACGGGTCCAGGGGCCGACGGCGCGGTCCGGCGCACCGCCGTGGCGCAGCTCGTCTCGGGCCGGCTCGCCGAGCTCTGGGACGAGGCGACGGCTCCGCTCGACGAGCACGAGGGCATCGCCCTCGGAGCCGTCGGCAGCCTCGGCCGGGCGGACGCGAGCCCGGCGAGCGACCTCGACCTCCTCCTCGTGCACGACGGGCGCAGCCACTCCGCGACGGAGGTCGCCGCGCTCGCCGAACGACTCTGGTACCCGATCTGGGACGCGGGCCTCGACCTCGACCACTCGGTCCGCTCGCTCGCCCAGTGCCGCCAGGTGGCCTCGGCCGACCTGCCCGCCGCCGTCGGCCTGCTCGACCTGCGCGCGATCGCCGGTGACCGCAGCGTCGTGCTGCGCGCGCGCACCGCCCTGCTCACCGACTGGCGATCGGCCGCGCGCCGTCGGCTGCCGGAGCTCTTGCAGACCACGAGGACCAGGGCCGAGCGCTCCGGTGAGCTGGCCTACCTCATCGAGCCCGACCTCAAGGAGGCGCGCGGCGGGATCCGCGACGCCGTCGTCGTCTTCGCGCTCGCGGCGACCTGGCTCACCGACCGCCCGCACGGAGCGGTCGACGAGGCCTACGCCCATCTGCTCGACGTCAGGGACGCGCTGCACGTGGCGACCCGACGGCCCACGAACCGGCTGCTGCGCGCCGACCAGGACGAGGTCGCCGAGCTCGTCGGGGCCGCCGACGCCGACGACCTGCTCGCCGGGCTCGCCGAGGCGGGCCGGATCGTCTCGCATGCGCTGGACACCACGGTGCGCCACGCCCGCCAGGCGCTCGAACGGCCGTCCCTGCGCCGTCCCGTCTTCATCCGTGGCCGGCGTGCCGCTCCGGTGCTCCGCTCGGTCGGTGAGGGGCTCGTCGAGCACGACGGCGAGCTCGTGCTGGCCGCGGGGGTGCGCCCGGAGGAGGACGCGCTCCTCGCCCTGCGCGCGGCGGCGACCTCGGCCCGCACGGGGCTGCCGCTGTCGCCGGTCACGGTCGCGAGCCTCGCGCGCACCCCCGACCTGCCCGAGCCCTGGCCCGCCGTGGCTCGCTCCCACCTGCTCGCCCTGCTCGCCTCCGGGACGGCGCAGATCCCCGTGTGGGAGACGCTCGACCTCGCCGGGGTGGTCACGCGCTGGATCCCCGAGTGGGCGGGGGTGCGCAACCGTCCCCAGCGTTCGCCCATCCACCGGCACACCGTCGACCGCCACCTGGTCGAGACGGTCGCACGCGCAGCGCGGGGCAAGCGGGGTGAGCACTCCGACCTGCTCCTGATCACCGCCCTGCTGCACGACATCGGCAAGCGCGCCGGGGTCGCGGACCACAGCGTCGAGGGTGCGGCCCTGGTGCCGGCGATCCTCGCGCGGATGGGCTACTCGGCAGCGGAGCAGCATGACGTCGCCCTCCTGGTCCGGCACCACCTCACGCTCGCCGATCTCGCGACCCAGCGTGACCTCGAGGACCCCGCGACGGTCTCGGCCCTGCTCGAGGCCGTCGAGCACCGCCCCGAGCTGCTCACCGTGCTGCGCGCGCTGACCGAGGCCGACGCCTCGGCCGCCGGGCCCAAGACGTGGACGCCGTGGCGCGCCCGTCTGGTCGACGAGCTCACGGAGCGGGCAGCGGAGGCGCTCGACCCCCGGTGACCGGCGGCGGGTACCCTGGAGCCTCCCGTCTGCACCCCTGCGTCTGGTGAGGTCCTGTGTTCGCCACCCTGTCCGATCGACTCGCCTCCACGTTCAAGAACCTGCGCGGCAAGGGTCGGCTCTCGGAGGCCGACATCGACGCCACCGTCCGGGAGATCCGTCGTGCCCTGCTCGACGCGGACGTCGCGGTGCCCGTGGTGCGGTCCTTCACGGCGGCCGTCCGTGAGCGGGCCCTGTCGAGCGAGGTCAGCGGTGCGCTGAACCCGGCGCAGCAGGTCGTCAAGATCGTCCAGGACGAGCTCGTCACGGTGCTCGGTGGCGCTCGTCGGCCGCTCACCCTCGCGAAGAACCCGCCGACGGTCATCCTCCTCGCCGGGCTCCAGGGTGCCGGCAAGACGACGCTCGCCGGGAAGCTCGCGCTCCACCTGCGCGAGCAGGGGCACACGCCCGTCCTCGTCGCGGCCGACCTCCAGCGCCCGAACGCCGTCACTCAGCTGCAGATCGTCGGCGAGCGCGCCGGGGTCCCGGTGCACGCCCCGCACCCGGGCGCGCGTGAGGGCTTCGAGGGTCACGGCACGGTGCCGGGCGACCCGGTCGCCGTTGCCCGTGAGGGTGTCGCGCTCGCGCGCAGCCGCCAGCACGACGTCGTGATCGTCGACACCGCCGGCCGCCTCGGCGTCGACGCCGAGATGATGGCTCAGGCCGCGGCGATCCGTGACGCCGTCATGCCCGACGAGATCCTCTTCGTCGTCGACGCGATGATCGGTCAGGACGCCGTCCTGACGGCGCAGGCCTTCGCCGAGGGCGTCGGCTTCACCGGCGTCGTCCTGTCCAAGCTCGACGGCGACGCGCGCGGCGGCGCCGCCCTCTCGGTCGCGAGCGTCACCGGACGCCCGATCCTCTTCGCCTCGACCGGTGAGAAGCTCACCGACTTCGAGGTCTTCCACCCCGACCGGATGGCCTCGCGCATCCTCGACATGGGTGACGTGCTCACCCTCATCGAGCAGGCCGAGAAGTCCTTCGACGCCGAGCAGGCCGAGAAGATGGCGGGAAAGCTCGCCAGCGGCGAGGACTTCACGCTCGACGACTTCCTCGTCCAGATGCAGAGCCTTCGCCAGATGGGCTCGATGAAGAAGATGCTCGGCATGCTCCCCGGGATGGGGCAGATGCGCGAGGCGATCGACAACTTCGACGAGCGCGAGGTCGACCGGGTCGAGGCGATCGTCCGCTCGATGACCCCGGGGGAGCGGCAGAACGTCAAGATCCTCAACGGGTCACGGCGCGCCCGGATCGCGCGCGGCTCGGGCACCACACCGAGCGAGGTCAACCAGCTGCTGGAGCGCTTCGCCGCTGCGCAGAAGATGATGAAGCAGATGGCGCGCGGTGGTGGCATGGGTGTGCCGGGGATGGGCAACCTCCCGGGCATGGGCAAGAAGGGCAAGGGCAAGGCCCCGCAGCGCTCGAAGGCGAAGTCGGGCAACCCCGCGAGGCGTGCGGAGCAGGAGCGCGCGGCGGCGAACCGCGAGCCGGGAGCGGGCGCCGCGTCGGCACCCGGCTCGGCCTTCGGCCTCGGCGCGCGCCCGGCGAGCAGCGACGAGCCCCCGCAGCTTCCCACCGGCCTCGGCGGTCTCTTCGGCCGCTGAGTCCCGCCCCGCAGCCGCCGCCCTGCACCGCCGTCGCCCGGATCGTGCCGGGCATGGCAGAATGACCCGCTGTACCCGGCACGGTCGGTCCCTCTACCCGCCCGCGTCGCGTCCTCGGCCACTTCCAACCGCCTGCCCCACGGGTCGGGACGAGGTGCCATCCCACGCAGAACCAGGAGAGACCACCACTGTGGCCGTCAAGATCCGTCTGAAGCGTTTTGGCAAGATCCACTCGCCGTACTACCGCATCGTCGTCGCCGACTCGCGCACCAAGCGCGACGGTCGCGTGATCGAGGAGATCGGCAAGTACCACCCCACCGAGGAGCCCTCGCTCATCGAGGTCAACTCCGAGCGGGCGCAGTACTGGCTCGGCGTCGGCGCACAGCCGTCCGAGCAGGTCCTCGTCATCCTCAAGGTCACCGGTGACTGGCAGAAGTTCAAGGGCCTCCCGGGCGCCGAGGGCACGCTGCGCGTCAAGGGCGTCGCCGCCGACAGCACGGCCGCGATCGCCGCTGCCGCCGACGCCGCCGAGAAGGCCAAGTCCAAGGCTGCTGAGGCCAAGGCCGCCGAGGCGAAGGCCGCTGAGGCCGCCGCAGCCGCTCCGGTCGAGTCCGCCGACGAGGACGCGCCCGCCGCGACCGAGGACGCCGAGGCCTGATGCTCGCCGACGTGCTCGAGCACCTGGTCCGGGGGATCGTCGACCACCCGGACGACGTGCAGGTCGCCGCGCGGAACCAGCGCCGCGGAGAGGTGCTCGAGGTGCGCGTGCACCCCGAGGACCTCGGCCGGGTGATCGGCCGCAACGGCCGGACAGCCCGTGCGCTGCGCACGGTGGTCGGAGCCCTCGGCGACGGCTCGGTGCGGGTCGACGTCGTGGACGTCGACCGGCGCTGAGGCAGTCGACAGGCTCGGCCACCGCCGAGGAGAACGTCCCGGTCAGGCCCGGACCCCTACGCTGGGGCCGGGCCTGACCTGTGCCCGAGGGAGGGACCCATGGAGCTGACCGTCGCCACGATCGGACGCGCACGAGGACTGCGCGGCGAGGTCGCACTCGACGTGCGCACCGACAACCCGGAGCGCCGACTGGCGGACGGCGCCGTCCTGCAGACGCGTCCCGACCGCGGCCCGCTGACCGTGCTGCGCACCCAGGCGGCGACCGGGACCTGGTTCGCCACCTTCGTCGGCGTCGAGGACCGCACGGCCGCCGAGGGGCTGCGCGGCGTCGAGCTGGTCGTCGTCGAGGACGCCTCCGACGAGGAGGACGCCTGGTACCCCCACGAGCTGACCGGCCTGCGTGTCGAGCGTGAGGACGGCAGCCTGGTCGGCGAGGTCGTCGGCCTGGAGCACATGCCGGCCCAGGACACCCTGCTGATCCGCGAGGTCGACGGCGCGCGCACCATGATCCCCTTCGTCCGCGCGATCGTGCCCGTCGTGGACGTCCCGGGCGGCCGCATCGTCATCGACCCGCCGCTCGGGCTGCTCGCCGCCGACGGGGACGTCGACGACGAGGTGGACGGCGACGAGGGCTGACGTGCGCATCGACGTCGTCTCGATCTTCCCCGAGTACCTGGCCCCGCTCGGCCTCTCGCTCGTCGGCAAGGCCGGGCAGAGCGGGATCCTCGACCTGCGCGTGCACGACCTGCGCGACTGGACGACGGACCGGCACCACACGGTCGACGACTCGCCGCTCGGCGGGGGCGCCGGGATGGTCATGCGTCCTGACGTCTGGGGCACGGCGCTCGACGAGATCCTCGCGGAGGCCGATCCGGCGACGGTCGAGCTCCTCGTGCCGACGCCCTCGGGCGAGGTCTTCACCCAGCGCACCGCCGAACGGCTGACCACGCGCGAGCACCTCGTCGTGGCCTGCGGTCGCTACGAGGGCATCGACGCCAGGGTCGCCGAGCACTACCGCTCCCGCGGATTCGCCGTGACCGAGCTCTCGCTGGGGGACTACGTCCTCAACGGGGGAGAGGTCGCGGCGCTCGTCGTCGTCGAGGCCGTCGCGCGGCTGCTGCCCGGTGTCGTGGGCAACCCCGCGTCCCTCGTCGAGGAGTCGCACGGAGCGGCCGGCCTCCTGGAGTACCCCGTCTACACCCGGCCGCCGCAGTGGCGAGAGCTCGCCGTCCCGGAGGTCCTCCTGTCCGGGCACCACGCGCGGATCGCGCGCTGGCGGCGGGACCAGGCCCTGACCCGCACCGCGCAGCGACGGCCCGACCTCATCGCGGCGCTCGACCCCTCCTCGGTCGACCGCGCGGACCGGGCGCTGCTGGACTCCCTCGACGTCGACGAGTCCTAGGCGCCGCGGGCGTCCCGCCCGTCCCGGTCGGTCACCGACGGCGACGGACGGCCGACGGTCGCCCGTGGTGCTCGAGCTGTGGCAGACTGGTCGGTCGGTGTGCGTCGGCTGCGTCTCTGCCACAGGGGAGACGGTTCACGGCCTGGGGACGTACCCGACCTCACGACCACTGGCAGCCGGTCCCGGCAGCCCCATGACGTCCTGACCTGTGTGCAGGGCGAAGGAGAGACATGCACATTCTCGACTCCGTCGACGCAGCCTCGCTGCGCAGCGACATCCCCGACTTCCGCGCCGGCGACACCCTCAAGGTGAACGTCAAGGTCGTCGAGGGCACCCGCTCCCGCGTCCAGGTCTTCCAGGGCGTCGTCATCCGCATCTCTGGCGGTGGCGTCCGCGAGACCTTCACGATCCGCAAGATCAGCTTCGGCGTCGGCGTCGAGCGCACCTTCCCGGTGCACTCCCCGTCGTTCGAGTCGATCGAGGTCGTCACGCGCGGTGACGTCCGCCGCGCGAAGCTCTACTACCTGCGCAAGCTCCGCGGCAAGAAGGCCAAGATCAAGGAGAAGCGCGAGACGCACGTCGCTCGCTGAGCCGACGGCTCGCGTCCTGCCGGACGTCGTACGGACGGGCGGTCACCCTCTGGGGTGGCCGCCCGTCGTCGTCCCCGTGGTGGCCGGTGCACCGCGTCGGGCATGGCAGAGTGTCCGCGTGACTTCCGAGCACCGCCGTGACGCGACCCGAGGCCCCGAGCATCGGCGCGTCGGCGGCTGGTCCGCCGCCTTCCGTGAGACGGGCATCATCCTCGTGAGCGCCGTCGTGCTCTCGCTGGTCATCAAGACCTTCTTCGCCCAGGCGTTCTACATCCCGAGCGGGTCGATGGAGAACACCCTGCTCGTGGGTGACCGGGTGATGGTCAACAAGCTCGCCCCAGGCCCGTTCAGCGTGAACCGCGGCGACATCGTCGTGTTCAAGGACCCGGGGAACTGGCTCGACCCGGTGGCCCCGAAGCCGCAGAACGCCGTGCAGCGTGCGTTCACCTCCACGCTGACCTTCATCGGCCTGCTGCCCCAGGACTCCGGCGAGCACCTGATCAAGCGGGTGATCGGCGTGGCGGGCGATCATGTCGAGTGCTGCGACGAGCAGGGCCGACTCGTCGTCAACGGCACGGCGATCGACGAGCCGTACATCGCAGCCGGCGCGGTGCCCAGCCAGATCGACTTCTCCGTCGACGTCCCCGAGGGCTCCGTCTGGGTGATGGGCGACAACCGCCAGGACTCCGCGGACTCCCGCTTCCACCAGGGCAACCCCGGCGGCGGGAGCGTGCCCGTGGACGACGTCGTCGGGGTGGCCTTCGTCACGGTCTGGCCGCTCGACCGGATGACCGTGCTGCGCAACCCGGGCGCCACCTTCGCGGACGTGCCGGCCGCCGGACCATGAGCCCGGTGCGTCGCCCCGACCTGCGCGTGGAGCGTGAGCTGCTGCGGGCCGGTGCCCGGGTGGTCGTCGGGATGGACGAGGTCGGGCGCGGTGCGCTGGCCGGCCCGGTCAGCGTCGGCGCGGTCGCCGTCGACCTGAGCACGCGCAGCTGCCCCGCGGGGGTCGCGGACTCCAAGCTGCTGCGTCCGGCGGCCCGCCAGGCGCTGCTTCCCGCGCTGTCCCGGTGGGGCCGTGCCCGTGCGGTCGGTCACGCCTCCGCAGCGGAGATCGACGAGCACGGGATCATCGGCGCGCTGCGCCTCGCGGGCCGTCGCGCGCTGGCGATGATCGCGGTCGACGTCGACGTCGTCCTGCTCGACGGCTCGCACGACTGGCTGAGCCAGGAGGCGACGCTCTTCGCGCCGGAGGAGGCCTTCGACGCGCCGCGCGTGCGCACGCTGGTCCGCGCCGACCAGCGCTGCTCCTCGGTGGCGGCGGCGAGCGTCCTGGCCAAGTGCGAGCGGGACGCGCTGATGACAGCGCATCACGAGCGGTGGCCGGCCTACGGCTGGGCCGGGAACAAGGGCTACGGCGCCCCCGAGCACCTCCAGGCCC
Organism: uncultured Actinomycetota bacterium; assembly: GCA_963777075.1. Taxonomy (GTDB): domain Bacteria; phylum Actinomycetota; class Actinomycetes; order Actinomycetales; family Cellulomonadaceae; genus Actinotalea. The sequence goes on from CAVZPH010000024.1 coordinate 11,420, forward strand.
TGCACGCCCTCGGTCCGAGCGAGCTGCACCGGCTGAGCTGGCGTCTGCCGGTCACTGGCGCCCCGAGCGGGGCCGACCAGCGCCCCGGGGGCCGCGGGACGGGCGAGGCGGGCGCAGGACGGCCCGCCGGATGGTCCATGATGGACCGGTGAGCGCCGAGGACCTGGAGAACTACGAGACCGAGATGGAGCTCGCGCTCTATCGCGAGTACCGGGACGTGGTGAACCTCTTCGCGTACGTCGTGGAGACGGAACGGCGCTTCTACCTGGCGAACCAGGTGGACCTCCAGGTCCGTTCCGCGGCCGGCGAGGTCTACTTCGAGCTGACGCTCGGTGACGCGTGGGTCTGGGACGTCTACCGCTCGGCGCGCTTCGTCCGCGCCGTCAGGGTCGTGACGTTCAAGGACGTGAACGTCGAGGAGCTCGCCAAGGCAGATCTCGACGTGCCCGACGGGGGCACCTTCCGACGCTGAGTGCCCAGGACGGCGCGCGCGCCGTCCCCAGGGGCGGGCCGGTCGCCACGTCCCCAGGTCGGTGATGCCCGCCTGCCGACGGGCTCCGAGGAGCAGCACGGTGGACCACGGAGGTGGTCCCATGAGGGCGAAGGACGCTGTCGGCCGCTACGGCGAGAACGTCGCGGCGGCGCACCTGAGCGCAGCCGGGTGGCAGCTGCTCGACCGCAACTGGCGCGGCACGGGCGGCGAGCTCGACATCGTCGCCCTGGACGGGGACGTCCTGGTCGTCGTCGAGGTCAAGACGCGCAGCGGTGACGGCTTCGGGCATCCGGCGGAGGCGGTCACCGTACGGAAGCTCGCACGGCTGCGCCGGCTGGCTGGCCAGTGGCTCTCGAGCCATGAGCTGCGCCCGGGCAGCGTGCGGATCGACGTCGTCGCCGTCCGCACGGCCCGCGCCGGAGCCGCGCGGGTCGAGCACCTCGTCGGTGTCTCGTGACGGGCCTGGGCAGGACGCTCGGGGTCTCGCTCGTCGGGCTGACCGGCCACCTCATCGAGGTCGAGGCGCATCTGGCCGCCTCCGTTCCGAGCTTCGCGCTCGTCGGGCTGCCCGACACCTCGCTCGCCGAGTCGCGCGACCGCGTGCGGGCCGCGATCCACTCGACCGGCATCCCTTGGCCGCAGCGACGGATCACCGTGAACCTCTCGCCCGCGAGCCTGCCGAAGTCCGGCTCGGGCTTCGACGTGGCGATCGCCGTCGCGACGCTCGCGGGCGCCGGTGTCGTCGGGGCCTCGGCCGTCGCCGGGGTCGTCCACCTCGGCGAGCTCGGGCTCGACGGTCGCCTGCACCCGATCAGGGGCGTGCTGCCCGCCGTCGCCGCTGCTGTCGCTGCGGGACGTCCACGGGTCGTCGTCCCGCAGGCGAACGTCAGGGAGGCCGAGCTGGTCCCCGGCGCCGAGGTCTCCGGTGCGACCTGCCTGGCCCAGGTGCTGGCGGCCTACGGCGCCGACGTCACGGTGCCGGACCTCCCGCAGGCCGTCCTCGACCTCCCGCCGGCCGCGGCCTCGTCCCCCGACCTCGCGGACGTCCTCGGTCAGCAGACGGCACGGTGGGCGCTGGAGGTCGCGGCGGCCGGCGGCCATCACCTCTTCCTCGTCGGGCCCCCGGGCACGGGCAAGACCATGCTCGCCGCCCGACTCCCCTCCCTCCTCCCGGACCTGGACGACCGCGACGCGGTCGAGGTGACGGCGATCCACTCGGTCGCCGGCACCTTCGACCCGGGCGGCGGGCTCGTCCGGCGGCCACCCTTCGAGGACCCCCACCACACCGCGACGCCGGCCTCCGTCGTCGGCGGCGGGTCCGGGCTGCCGCGGCCCGGCGCCGCATCGCGCGCGCATCGCGGTGTGCTCTTCATGGACGAGGCCCCCGAGTTCTCCTCGGCCGTGCTGCAGACCCTGAGGCAGCCGCTCGAGCGCGGCGAGCTCGTCCTGCACCGTGCGGCCGGCGCGGCGACCTATCCGGCCCGCTTCCAGCTCGTCCTGGCCGCCAACCCCTGCCCGTGCGGGCGCGGCTGGGGCAAGGCGCTGGACTGCACGTGCACGCCGCTCGCACGCCGTCGGTACTTCTCGCGGCTCTCCGGGCCGCTCCTCGACCGCGTGGACCTGCAGGTCGACGTCCTGCCGACGACGCGCGCCGATCGAGCGGGCGGGCCGGGCGAGTCGACCGCGACCGTCGCTGCCCGGGTCGCCGAGGCGCGACGGCGCGCGGCCACGCGCTGGGCGGGGACGCCGTGGCGCAGCAACGCCGAGGTGCCCGGTGCGACGCTGAGGGCGCGAGGCGTACCCGGGCACGCCGAGCTGGAGCGGGCCCTGGACCGCGGCATGCTGACCCTGCGCGGTGCCGATCGCGTCCTGCGCGTCGCCTGGACGCTGGCCGACCTCGCAGGGGCGGCGAGCCCTACCCGCGCGGAGGTCGGCCAGGCCCTGCTGCTGCGGACCCGTTCGGGCGGTGCGCGGTGACCGCGCGCAGGGCCGGCTCGGGCCCCGAGGTGTGCGAGGAGCGAGTGGCGCGGGCGGCGTGGAGCAGGGTCGCGGAGCCGGGTGACCCGGTCATGGCAGCGCTCGTGGGGAGCCTGGGAGCCCTCGACGCCTGGGACTGGCTCCGATCGGCCGCGAGCGCAGGGGGTGAGCTGCTGGCCCCCGTCGCTGGGCTCGGCCCGGCGGCCTCGGCGCGGCTGCTCCGCTCGGTCGCCGCGTGGTCCGCGCGACTGGGCACGGCAGAGCCGGACCGGGACATCGCGCATGTCGAGGCGCTGGGGGGTCGCGTCCTCATCCCTGGTGACCCCCAGTGGCCCCGGGCGGTCGACGACCTCGGCGGCTCCGTCCCGGTCTGCCTGTGGGTGCTGGGCGAGCACGACCTGGAGCGGCTGACGTCCACGGCGGTCGCCGTCATCGGAGCACGTGCGTCGAGCGCCTACGGCGAGCACGTCACCTCGTCGATCGCCGGCGGACTGGTGGACGCCGGCCGCACCGTCGTCTCGGGCGGGGCCTTCGGCATCGACGCCGCCGCACACCGCGCGGCGCTCGCGGGTGACGGCGTCACGGTCGCCGTCCTGGCCGGCGGCCTCGACCGGCCCTACCCCGTCGGCAACGCGCGCCTCCTCGGGGCCGTCGGACGCTCGGGTGCACTCGTCTCGGAGGTGCCGCCCGGCTCGGCGCCCACGCGCTCGCGCTTCCTCATGCGCAACCGGCTCATCGCGGCCCTGTCCGGTGCCACGGTCGTCGTCGAGGCCGCCTGGCGCTCCGGTGCCCTGAGCACGGCCGGACATGCCGCGGCTCTCCTCCGGCCGGTCGGTGCCGTACCGGGGCCGGTCACCTCCGCGACCTCGGCAGGCTGCCACCGCCTGCTGCGCGACGGCCGCGCGGTCTGCGTCACCGATGCCGACGAGGTGCTCGAGCTCGTCGGTCCCTTGGACGGCGGCCGCCCTGAGCCCGGCGACCAGGACGGAACGCTCGTCCGCGATCCCGAGCAGCTGCGGGTGCTCGAGGCCTTGCCGCTGCGCGTCGGGGCGCTCCCCGAGCACCTGACACGCCCGGCAGGGCTGCCTCTCGCGGTGGTCAGGGCTCATCTGGGTACGCTCGAGATCGCCGGAGCGGCCCGCCAGGACGGCGGCCGATGGACCCGGGTGACCCAGCGGATGGGGGATCGACCAGATGCGTGGCCACCCTCATCCCTCACGCGCCCTGCCCTCAGCAGTGGGTGAAGCGGCGGCCCGGGCCTTGTGACCGGGGCTGTGACGGTGCACGGTAGACGTCGTGGAACGTGCGGAGGTCCTGGTGCCGACGGTGTCTGAGGGCACCGCCGAGGTGCTGGCGGACTTCACCCGGCACCTGACGGCGGCCCGCGGCCTGTCCGCGCACACCGTGCGTGCCTACGACTCGGACGTGCGCCACCTCCTCGCCTTCGCCCGGCGGCGCGGGGTCGCCTGGGCAGAGGTCGATCTGACCGTCCTGCGGGCCTGGCTCGCGAGCATGGTCACCTCGGGCTCTCCCGCGCGACCCTCGCCCGGCGCGGTGCGGCCGTCAGGGCCTTCTACGCCTGGGCGAGCGCCGAGGGTCTGCTCGCGACGGACCCCGCCGCCCGGCTCGTCACCGCCCAGCCGGGCACGAGCCTGCCGACCTCGCTCGGTCTCGACCAGGCGACGCGCCTCGTCGAGACCGCACGCGAGGCCGCCGGCGATGGGGACCCCGCGGCCCTGCGTGACTGGGTCTCGCTCGAGCTGCTGTACGCGACCGGGGCACGCGTGGCCGAGCTCGTCGGCCTCGACGTCGACGACGTCGACCTCGGGACGCGCCTGGTGCGGGTCATGGGCAAGGGTGCCAAGGAGCGTGTCGTGCCCTTCGGGCTCCCGGCGGCGCGCGCGGTCGACGCCTGGCTGCGCGAGGGGCGGCCGGCACTCGCCACCTCGACCTCGGGCCCCGCGCTGCTGCTCGGCAGTCGCGGATGCCGGCTCGACCAGAGGCAGGTCCGCACCGCGGTGCACCGGGCCGCCGCCCTCGCGGGGGTCGAGGACCTCGCCCCGCACGGGCTGCGGCACACCGCGGCCACGCATCTGGTCAACGGCGGGTCGGACCTCCGCAGCGTCCAGGAGATCCTCGGTCACGCCAGCCTCGCCACGACGCAGCGGTACACCCATGTGACGGCCGACCGCCTCCGTTCCGCGTACCTCCAAGCACATCCCCGAGCCTGACAGGACCCCCGATGCCGACCCATGCCCATGACGGGCTCGATGACCGGCCCGCGCCGCCCGGTGAGGCTGGTGGCGCCGCGTCGTCCACGGCTCGCGTGCGCACGGCGAGGGCGACGGACGAGGGCGCCTCGCCGGTCCCTGGGACGTTGGCGGACACCGAGGCCGGCATCTGGGACGATCTGGACATGCCAGACGACATCCCACCGGTCGACGCCTCTGTCGACGGCTCGGAGGTCCTCGTCGAGAGCGTCCTGGACGATGCCGACGAGCTCGTCCTCGACGAGGACTCCGACGGGCTCGCCGAGCCTGCCGCCACGTTCGCGGCGGTCACGGTGCCCGAGGTGCGTCCGCTGTGGATCTCCTTCAAGGAGGTCGGCGACCGGGCGGCGCGCGAGGCGCTGATCCTGCACTACGCACCGCTGGTCAACATGGTCGCGAGCCGCGTCGGTGCCGGGCTGCCGGCCTCCGTCGAGCAGTCGGACCTGGTCTCGTACGGGATGTTCGGCCTGATCGACGCCATCGAGAAGTTCGAGCTCGACCGGGCCGTGAAGTTCGAGACCTACGCGAGCTCGCGGATCCGCGGGGCGATCATCGACGAGCTCCGCGCGATCGACTGGGTCCCGCGCTCCGTCCGCACCAAGGCCCGTGCGGTCGACCGCGCCTTCGCCGAGCTCGAGGGCGAGCTGCGCCGCGCGCCCACCGAGCAGGAGGTCGCCGCGCGGCTCGGCATGCCGGTCGAGGAGCTGCGGGCGATCTTCACCCAGCTCTCGACGGTCAACGTCGCGGCGCTCGACGAGCTGCTCGGGGCCGGTGGTGAGCGCGGGCGACTCGCTGACGCTCATCGACACCCTCGAGGACCCGGGCGCCGTCGACCCCGCGGGCAGCGTCGAGGCCCAGGAGACGAAGGCCCTGCTCGCCCGGGCGATCGAGCGGCTCGGCGAGCGCGACAAGATCGTCCTGGTCCTCTACTACTACGAGAACATGACCCTCGCGGAGATCGGCCGCGTGCTCGGCGTCACCGAGTCCCGGATCTCCCAGATGCACACCGCGGCGATGCTGCGGCTGCGCACGTTCCTGCAGGAGGGCGACCGGGACTGACCGGGACGGGCAGCAGCACGACCGGCTCGCGACCGAGCAGCCCCAGCGGGTCGAGGTACGTCCGACCGCCGCCGCACACCCCAGTGCAGGCAGCCGTCGCAGTGGCCGGACTCGTCGCTGAGGACAGCCGACGGTCGAACCCGGCCTCCACCGCATCGCCGACGGCCACGCCCGCAGTCACGGGCTCGAGGCTCGTCAGCGAGCCCGTCGGGGTGCCGGATCGTCACGACACCCCGGTCCACGACGCGGACCGACGAAGGCCACGACCCCGTCCTGCGGTGCGAGCACGGGCGCCCCGACGCCCACGCGCAGGTCCACACCGCGGTGGCCGGGTCCCCACCGGACCGACGGTGCCACGAAGAGCGCAGCGACGGGACCGTCGGCGGGAAGGCGCCACGGCCCCGGCGCCGTGGCGAGGGCCGACACGAGCCCACGTGCGTGCGCGCGTGCCGCCGCCTGACCGGGCGAAGCCGGCGCCGGACCGGCGGCGGCACCGGAGCACAGGAGGGCCAGGACGAGCCCGAGCGCGAGCCTGGGCGAGCGAGGGCCGGCGCGCCGTCGACGCAGGTCGCGACGGAACCCGCGGCCGCGGCTCGCGAGGGACCGGGGGCACATGACGCGAGCCTGCTGGAGGTCTCGCCGAGGTGCGAGCGGGGCCCGGCGGGACGGTGGACGACGGCGACCGTCCGGCGGCCCGTGCGGTCCGCGCCGTCGGGTAGGATGGTCGCCGCACCCGGTCCGCCGGGTGACATCGCGTGCCTGTCTCCCGCCATCAGCCGGTCCTCCGGCCGGCGGGTGCGTGTCGGCAGCGGTCCGGCCCCTCGGGGTCCGGCGCCGGCCACGCAGGGCACCAGGGGCGACCGGTCACCCGACCGCCGCCGACAACCCGATCCCGGGGCGCGCCACCTGCGGCCCCGTCATGTGCGCGGCCCCCACTGGGGTCGCGTCGGAAGGACGTGCCATGGCCGTCGTGACCATGCGTCAGCTGCTCGAGAGCGGTGTCCACTTCGGGCACCAGACCCGTCGCTGGAACCCGAAGATGAAGCGCTTCATCTTCACCGAGCGCAACGGCATCTACATCGTCGACCTCCAGCAGTCGCTCGGCTACATCGACCGTGCGTACGAGTTCGTCAAGGAGACCGTCGCCCACGGCGGCACGATCCTCTTCGTCGGCACCAAGAAGCAGGCGCAGGAGCCGGTGGCCGAGCAGGCCGCCCGCGTGGGGATGCCCTACGTCAACCAGCGCTGGCTCGGTGGCATGCTCACCAACTTCCAGACGGTCAACAAGCGTCTGCAGCGCCTCAAGGAGCTCGAGGAGATCGACTTCGACGACGTCGCGGCGAGCTGCCTTCACGAAGAAGGAGCTCCTCATCATGCGTCGCGAGCGCGACAAGCTCGCCAAGACGCTCGGTGGCATCCGCGACATGTCGCGTGTCCCCTCCGCGGTGTGGATCGTCGACACCAACAAGGAGCACCTGGCCGTCGACGAGGCGCGCAAGCTCGGCATCCCCGTCGTCGCGATCCTCGACACCAACTGCGACCCCGACATGGTCGACTACCAGATCCCCGGCAACGACGACGCGATCCGCGCCGTCGCCCTGCTGACCCGGGTCATCGCCGACGCCGCCGCGGAGGGCCTCATCGCCCGCCACGCCGGCAAGAGCGGTGCGAGCGACGAGACCGCTGCTGCGGCCGAGCCGCTGGCGGAGTGGGAGCGCGAGCTCCTCGCCGGCACCGAGACGGCTGTCCCGGCCGCCGAGGTCGTCGCTGAGGCCGCTCCGGCCGCCGAGGCCGAGGTCGTCGCCGAGGCCGAGGTCGTCGCCGAGGTCGCCCCCGTCGTCGAGGAGTCCGTCGAGGCTCCCGTCGCCGAGGTCGCTGCCGAGGCCGTCGCCGCGGACGCCGAGACCGACGCCGCGCTCTGAGCGCCGTCCACCCGACCACCCACGAACAAGGGACATCGACACATGGCGAACTACACCGCCGCTGACATCAAGGCCCTGCGCGAGCGCACGGGTGCCGGCATGCTCGACGTCAAGAAGGCGCTCGACGAGGCCGACGGCAACGCCGAGAAGGCGCTGGAGATCATCCGGGTCAAGGGCCTCAAGGGCGTGAGCAAGCGCGAGGGTCGTTCGGCCTCCGACGGTCTCGTCGCGGCGCATGTCGCCGACGACGCCGCCGGTCAGACGGGCGTGCTCATCGAGCTCAACTCCGAGACGGACTTCGTGGCCAAGAACGCCACGTTCGTCGCGCTGGCCGACAAGGTCCTTGCCGCTGCCGTCGCGGCCGGCACGGACGACGTCGAGGCGATCCTCGCCTCGCCGCTGGACGGCAGCACGGTCGCCGAGACGATCACCGAGGCCGCAGCGACGCTCGGCGAGAAGCTCGTGCTCCGCCGCGTCGCCCGGGTCTCGGCACCCGTCGTCAGCGTCTACCTGCACAAGGTCAACAAGGACCTCCCGCCCCAGGTGGGCGTGCTCGTGGGCACCGACGCCGCCGCGGCCTCGGCCGGCAAGGACGTCGCGATGCACATCGCGGCCTACTCGCCGACCTACCTCGACCGCGATGTCATCCCCGCCGAGACGGTCGCCGACGAGCGCCGCATCGCCGAGGAGACCGCGCGCAACGAGGGCAAGCCCGACGCCGCTCTCGCCAAGATCGCCGAGGGTCGCCTCAACGGCTTCTTCAAGGAGAACGTCCTGCTCGAGCAGGCGTACGCCAAGGACCCGAAGACGACGGTCGGCAAGGTCGTCGCCGCCACCGGCGGCGTCGTGACCGCGTTCGCGCGGTTCCGCGTCGGAGCCTGATCCCCACGGCGGCGGCCCGGACCGGGCCGCCGCCTGCAGGACCGGTCTGCAGCCGGCACACCGGACGTCGAGGCGAGGAGCACCCGTGGAGCAGGTCTCGGTCGGACAGTCGAACGATCAGGCGGTGCCCCCTCGTCGGGTGCTGCTCAAGCTCTCCGGGGAGACCTTCGGCGGCGGAGGAGTCGGCGTCGACACCGCCGTCGTGCGTCGCGTCGCCGGCGAGATCGCCGTGGCGGTGGACGCAGGCGTCCAGATCGCCATCGTCGTCGGCGGCGGGAACTTCTTCCGTGGTGCCGAGCTCTCGCAGAACGGCATGGACCGTGCGCGAGCCGACTACATGGGCATGCTCGGCACGGTGATGAACTGCCTCGCGCTGCAGGACTTCCTCGAGCAGTCCGGGGTGAGCACGCGCGTGCAGACCGCCATCGCGATGGGTCAGGTCGCCGAGCCGTACATCCCGCTCCGTGCCATCCGGCACCTGGAGAAGGGGCGCGTCGTCATCTTCGGCGCCGGCGCCGGGATGCCGTTCTTCTCGACCGACACCGTCTGCGTGCAGCGAGCCCTCGAGGTCCACTGCGACGAGGTCCTCATGGGCAAGAACGGCGTCGACGGCGTGTACAGCGCCGACCCCCGTCGTGACCCGACGGCGGTCAAGTTCGACCACCTCAGCTACACCCAGGCCCTCGTGGACGGCCTGGAGGTCATGGACGCCACTGCCCTGAGCATGTGCCGTGACAACGGTGTCGCCATGCGCGTGTTCGGCATGGGAGAGCCCGGGAACGTCACGAGAGCACTCGTGGGTGAGAAGATCGGAACCCTGCTCACCGCTGACGCGGCGTGACGGGCCAAGGAACGACGACGAAGGAGCACCGGTGATCGACGACACCCTCCTCGAGGCCGAGGACAAGATGGACAAGGCCGTGGAGGTCGCGAAGGAGGACTTCGCCACGATCCGCACCGGTCGGGCGAACGCCGGCATGTTCACCAAGGTGACGGTCGAGTACTACGGCGCCCCCACTCCCTTGCAGCAGCTGGCCTCGTTCACCACGCCCGAGGCGCGCACGATCCTCATCACGCCGTTCGACGTGAGCTCCCTCGGCGCGATCGAGCGTGCGCTGCGCGACTCCGACCTCGGGGTGAACCCGAGCAACGACGGCAAGATCATCCGGGTGAACCTTCCCCAGCTCACCGAGGAGCGTCGTCGCGACTACGTGAAGCTCGCCAAGCACAAGGCGGAGGACGCCCGGATCTCGGTCCGCAACATCCGTCGCCGGGCCAAGGACGAGCTCGAGCGCATCTCCAAGGACGGCGAGGCGGGCGAGGACGAGGTCGGTCGCGCCGAGAAGGAGCTCGAGGCCCTCACCAAGAAGCATGTCGACCTCGTCGACCAGCTCCTTGCGCACAAGGAGAGCGAGCTGCTCGAGGTCTGATGGCCGAGACAGCCGGAACCGAGCTCGCGCCGTCGGCGCCACGGGCCGGTCGTGACCTCCCGATCGCCATCGGCGTCGGTCTCGGCCTCCTCGTGGCGGTCGGCGCGTCCCTGCTCGTGCGCAAAGAGGTCTTCATCGGCTTCGTCGCGCTCGCCTGCGGTGCCGCGCTGTGGGAGCTCGCCCATGCCGTCCGGCGGCGGGGGATCAGCCTCCCGCTGACGCCCTTGCTCGTCGGCACGGTCGGCATCCTGGTCTCGGCCTACACCTCCGGCCCGGAGGCGCTGCTCGTCGCCTTCCTGCTGACCGCCGGTGGCGTGGTGGTGTGGCGCGCCCTGGACGGATCGGGCCCCGAGGCGCTGCGGGACGCCGCGACGGCGACCTTCGCCACGGCGTACATCCCGTTCATGGGTGGCTTCGTCATGCTCATGCTGGCGGCGCCCGACGGCGTCGCGCGGGTCGCCCTGTTCATCCTGCTCTCTGTCGCGAGCGACACGGGCGGCTACATCGCCGGCGTGCTCCTCGGCAAGCACCCGCTCGCACCGACGGTGAGCCCGAAGAAGACATGGGAGGGCATGGCCGGCTCCCTCCTGCTCGCCTGCGCGGTCGGCGCGATCGGGATCTCCTTCGCGCTCGACGCCCCGTGGTACGTCGGCGTCGGCCTCGGGGTCGCCGCCGTGCTGACCTCGACCCTCGGCGACCTGTCCGAGTCGCTCCTCAAGCGGGACCTCGAGCTCAAGGACATGGGGACGCTTCTTCCCGGTCACGGTGGCGTCCTCGACCGGATCGACTCGATGCTGCTCACCGCCCCGCTGGCCTACATCGTGCTGCTCCTCGCGGTACCCGGAACGGTGGGATGAGATGACGGACGCACCACGACCCCTTCAGCTGACGATGGCGGCGCCTCGCCGCGGCAAGCCCCCGCGTCACCTGGCCGACCTGACCGCCGACGAGCTCGAGGCGGCCCTCGTCGATCTCGGCGAGCCGGCGTTCCGTGCCAAGCAGCTGCTCACGCACTACTTCGGCCACCACACGGTCGATGCCGAGGCCATGACCGACCTGCCGGCGAAGAGCCGCGCTGCCCTCGTCGAGGCGCTGCTCCCGCCGCTGCTCACCCCGGTCCGCGAGCTGCATCGCCGACAAGGGGACGACGGTCAAGACCCTCTGGAAGCTGCACGACGGCGTCAAGGTCGAGTCGGTGCTCATGCGCTACCCCGGCCGGGCGACCCTGTGCGTCTCGAGCCAGGCCGGCTGCGGGATGGCCTGCCCGTTCTGCGCGACGGGTCAGCAGGGCCTGACCCGCAACCTGTCGGCCGGGGAGATCGTCGAGCAGGTGCGTCTCGCGGCGGCAGGACTCGAGTCCGGGGCGGTCGCGGGCGGTCCCGGCCGGCTGACCAACCTCGTGTTCATGGGCATGGGTGAGCCGCTCGCCAACTACAAGGCGGTGATGACCGCCGTGCGGCGCTTCGTCGACCCGGCGCCGCAGGGCTTCGGCGTCTCGGCGCGCAACGTCACCGTCTCGACCGTCGGCCTCGTCCCGGCGATCGACAAGCTCGCAGCGGAGAAGCTCCCGGTCACCCTCGCGCTGTCCCTGCATGCACCCGACGACGCGCTGCGCTCCGAGATCGTCCCGATCAACACGCGCTGGACGGTCGACGAGGCCCTCGACGCGGCCCGGCGGTACTTCGAGGCGACCGGCCGGCGCGTGAGCATCGAGTACGCGCTCATCCGCGACATGAACGACCACGCCTGGCGCGCAGAGCTCCTCGCCGCAGAAGCTGCTCGAGCGCGGCAAGGGCTGGGTGCACGTCAACCCGATCCCGCTCAACCCGACGCCCGGGTCGATCTGGACGGCGAGCGACCCGGCGGTCGAGGCGACGTTCGTCGACCGCCTCAGGGCTGCGGGGATCCCGACGACGGTCCGGGACACGCGCGGTAGTGACATCGACGGTGCCTGCGGTCAGCTCGCAGCCGAGGAGGCATGATGACGCACATGTTCCGGTCCGTCTCGCGACTGCGCACGGGGTACGACCCCGACCAGGTCGAGGAGTTCTTCACCCATGCGCGCCGCGTGTACGAGGGTGAGGTGCCCGAGACGATCGACGGGCGCACCGTGCGCCGCGCGGCGTTCGACCTCGTGCACCACGGCTACGAGCCCACCGCCGTCGACGCCGCGCTCGACCGCCTCGAGCAGGCCTTCGTCGTGCGCGAGCGGACGGCCTTCGTCGCGACGCATGGCCAGCAGGCCTGGCTCGAGCACCTCGCCGAGCGGGCACGCACGCTGTACGGGCGGCTCGCCCGGCCGGACGGCGAGCGGTTCGCCCCCGCGGCACGCCGCGCCCAGGCCTACGACCCGGACGAGGTCGACGACTTCTGCCGGCGGCTGATCGACTACTTCGACAACGGCCACGCGCTGTCCTCGCAGGAGGTCCGGCAGGTGACGTTCACGCGCCGACGCGGCGAGGACGGCTACGCGGAGGGCCCGGTCGACGCGTTCATCGAGCGCGCCGTCGAGGTGCTCCTCGGCGTGGAGTGATCGCCCCGCCCGATCGGTGCGTCCCTCGGCTCGGCGCCTTCAGCCCTCAGTGGTCTGCGCGGGCGGGGGCTCGACGGCCTCGGGGCGGCCGGGCGTCGGCTCGGTGAGCCGGGGCGTGCCCTCGGCGTCGATCTCCTCGTCGAGCAGGATCTCCTGGACCTGGAGGATGCGGCGTTCGAGGTGGGCGACGTCGTACAGCTCGACATCGCTCGTCTCCCCGGCTGTCTGCACCACGAGCGTCCCGCAGCCGAGCATCCGGTCGAGCAGCGTGCGCCGGTAGCTGACCGCCTGGACGCGGTCGATCGGGAGGTCCTTGCCCTCGCGGGAGAGCACTCCCCGGCGGCTGATGAGGCGCCGCGTGGTCAGCGTGTCGGTCGAGGCCCACCACGTGAGCATCGGCCACAGCCCGAAGATCGCCACGAGCACGAGGGCGACGCCCGAGATCGTCCAGCGCTGCCAGGCCTGCGTCTGCATGTCGGGGACGAGGGAGATCAGCGCCCAGGCGGCGAGCCCGCCGACGACGAGCGTGGCGAGCACCGGCAGGACGAGGTTCTTCCAGTGCGAGTGGGCGGTGAAGACGACCTTCTCGCCGCGGGCGAGCAGTGACTCGTTGACCATGGCCAGATCATCGCACCTCGCCGGGGCGCCCGGGGCAGGTGACCGACCGCGTCCGAGGTGCGCGAGGATGAGCTGTGCGCCCTCCGCCCGAGCCCGATGCCCGCGAGTCGCTGCGCGCTGGACTGCAGCCGGTGCACCGGGCTGTGCTGCATGGTGCCCGCCTTCGGCGTCTCCGCCGACTTCCCGATCGACAAGCCCGCGGGAACGGCCTGCCGGAACCTGCTCGAGCACCGCTGCCAGATCCACTCCCGCCTGCGCGAGGAGGGCTTCGTCGGCTGCGTGACCTTCGACTGCTTCGGGGCAGGGCAGCAGGTGACCCAGGTGACCGTCGAGGGCAGGGACTGGCGCGGCGACCCGCTGACGGCGATTCAGGTACGGCAGGCCTTCCCCGTCATGCGGCGCCTGCACGAGCTGCTCTGGTACCTCGCGGAGGCACGGCTCCTGGTCGACGACACCGTCCTGTCCTCCTCGCTGCTCGAGGCGGTGCGCCTGACGACCGACGCTGGCCGGGCTCGGCGCCGAGGAGCTCGCCGTCCTCGACCTCGACGCCCATCTCGCGAGCGTGAACCCGCTGCTGGTCGAGTCCTCCGCCCGCGCACGGGCCGGGCGGGGTCCGGGGGCCGACCTGCGCGGAGCGGAGCTCATCGGTGTCGACCTGCGGCGCCGCCGGCTGCGGGCCGCGAGCCTTCGCGGCGCCCTGCTCGTCGGTGCCGACCTCCGTGGTGTCGACCTCGGCCACGCCGATCTGACGGGCGCGGACCTGCGCGGGGCGGACCTGCGCTCAGCCGACCTGTCGGCGGCGCTGTTCGTCACGGCCCCACAGCTCGCCTCGGCCCGCGGTGACGGCGCCACGCTGGTGCCGGCGCACCTGTCGCGGCCGGCCCATTGGCCCGCGCGGTCCTGACCCGGAAGACTGCCGCCATGCCCATGAGCCCCGACGCGCCGCGTACCGTCACCCTCCTCGGCTCGACGGGCTCGATCGGCACCCAGGCGATCGACGTCGTCCAGGCCCACCCGGACAGGTTCGTGGTCACGGGACTCGCCGCAGGCGGCGCCGACCCGCAGGCGCTGGCGGCCCAGGTCCTCGCGACCGGGGCGTCGAGCGTCGCGGTGGCGGACCCGGCGGGCGAGGAACCGCTGCGGGCAGCGATCGCCGGCCTGGCCTGGGCGCGCAGGGCTGCGGTCCCCGAGGTCGAGGTCCTCACCGGACCCGATGCCGCCCTCGTGCTTGCGGGACGCGGGGCCGATGTCGTGCTCAACGGCATCACGGGCTCCGTCGGCCTCGGCCCGACCCTCGCTGCGCTGCGCGCCGGGTCGACCCTCGCCCTGGCGAACAAGGAGTCGCTCGTCGTCGGCGGTGACCTCGTGCGGCGCGCCCAGGTGCGTGCCGACCAGATCGTGCCGGTCGACTCCGAGCACTCCGCCATCGCGCAGTGCCTGCGCTCGGGCGAGCGCTCGGAGGTCTCGCGACTCGTCCTGACGGCCTCGGGCGGGCCGTTCCGCGGGCGCACGCGGGCAGAGCTCGCGGCCGTCACGGCCGAGCAGGCGCTCGCCCACCCCACGTGGTCGATGGGGCCCGTGGTCACGGTGAACTCGGCGAGCCTGATGAACAAGGGGCTCGAGCTCATCGAGGCGCACCTGCTCTTCGACGTCCCGGTCGACCGGATCGCGGTGGTCGTGCACCCGCAGTCGGTCGTGCACTCCATGGTCGAGTTCGTCGACGGCTCGACCATCGCGCAGGCCTCGCCCGCCGGACATGCGGCTGCCCATCGCCCTGGGTCTGTCCTGGCCGGAGCGCCTGGACCCCGTCGGCACCCCGTGCGACTGGACGACGGCGTCGTCGTGGACCTTCGAGCCGCTCGACGAGTCCGTCTTCGCCGCCCTGCGCCTCGCCCGGCAGGCGGTCGCCGCCTCGGCGACCCATCCGGCGGTGTACAACGCGGCGAACGAGGAGTGCGTCTCGGCCTTCCTCGGCGGCCGGATCGGCTTCCTGGAGATCGTCGACACCGTCGAGCGCGTGCTCGACGAGCATGAGGGCACCCGTGCGGCCGACCTCAGCCTCGAAGCGGTCCTGGCCGCGGAGGGGTGGGCGAGGGCGCGCACGGCGCGGATCCTCGCCGACGGCTGACGGACCCGCCCGTCCCTGACCCGGGCACGCCGCTCATGAGGTCCCGGTCAGTGACCGATCAGCGGGGCCATGAGGCGGGCCGTCACGCTGGACCGTCCCGTGAGGCCCTCCTCGGCATCGGCCACGGACATCGCCCGGAGCCCGGCGTTGACCCCGAGCCAGCGCAGCGGCTCCGGCTCCCACGCGCGGGAGCGATGGCCGACCCAGGGCAGCGCCGTGAGCGCGGTGCGCCGTCCGCCGAGGAGGTCGGCGAGCGTGCGGCCGGCGAGGTTGGTCGTCGCGAGCCCGTCGCCGACGTAGCCGCCGGCCCAGGCCATCCCGGTCGAGGCGTCGAGGCCGACGGAGGCCGACCAGTCGCGGGCGATCCCCAGGGGGCCGCCCCAGCGGTGGGTGATCGCGGCATCGCCGATCGCCGGGAGCAGCGAGCGCAGCGTCCGCTCGAGGGCGTCGAACACCGCCGGCTCCTGGTCGAAGGCCGGGTCGATCCCCGAGCGCCAGTGGTACGGCGCGCCACGCCCGCCGAAGGCGATCCGGCCGTCGGCCGTCCGCTGCCCGTAGATGACCAGGTGCCTCTGGTCGGAGAACGTCGCAGCCTCGCGCAGACCGATCTGCTCCCATGCGGACTCCGCCAGCGGCTCGGTCGCGACCATCAGGGAGTACACGGGGACGACGGCACGCCTGCTCTCCGGCAGCTGGGAGGTCCACGCCTCCGTCGCGCGGACGACATGCCGTGCGCGGACGGTCCCGGCGCCCGTGCGGACACGTCCTGGTTCGAGGGCCGTGGCCCGCGTCTGCTCCAGGAGTCGCACACCCCGGCGCTGGAGGACGTCGGCCAGCCCGCGCACGAGGCGTGCCGGCTGAACGCGCGCGCAGTCCGGGTCGTGCACGCCGCCCAGGACCTCGGAGGCGCCGAGCATCGCGCGGGCCTCGGCGGCGCCGAGCAGCCGGTGCCGGTCGCCCCAGGTCCTGGCCTCGGCGACCTCGGCCCTCGCCCGTTCGAGCTGGGTCGCCGAGCGTGCCACCGACACGGTGCCGCCCAGGGCGAGGTCGCAGTCGATGCCCTCCTCGGCGCAGACCCTCGCCACCTCGCCGACCGTCGCACGCATCGCGGCACGCTGGGCGAGGGCCGCCGGAGCCCCGTGCCGACGCGCCAGCGCCGCGGCTGCCTGCGGGAACAGCGCCGAGAGCCAGCCGCCGTTGCGCCCGCTCGCGCCGAAGCCGATCCGCTCCTGGTCGAGCACGACGACGTCGAGCGAGGGGTCGGCCTGGTTGAGGTAGTAGGCCGTCCAGAGCCCGGTCAGTCCTCCGCCGACGATCGCGACATCGGCCGTCGTCGGCCCCTCCAGGCGCCCGCGCTCGGGCGGAGCACCGATCTGGTCCTCCCAGAGGGAGACCGTCACAGGCGCGACCACCCCTCGGTGAGCACGCCGCGCAGGATCGCCTCCATCTCGGCGAACTCGGCCGGCCCGCAGGTCAGCGGGGGCGCGAGCTGGATGACGGGGTCACCGCGGTCGTCTGCGCGGCAGTACAGGCCGGCGTCCAGGAGCGCCGGGCTGAGGAATCCGCGCAGCAGGCGCTCGCTCTCGTCGTCGTCGAAGGACTCCCGCGTGAGCTTGTCCTTGACGAGCTCGATCCCGTAGAAGTAGCCGTCCCCGCGCACGTCTCCGACGATGGGCAGGTCGAGCAGCTTCTCCAGCGACTGGCGGAACAGCGGGGCGTTGGTGCGGACCCGCTCGTTGAGCTGCTCGCGCTCGAAGATGTCGAGGTTCTCCATGGCGACGGCGGCGGAGACGGGATGACCGCCGAAGGTGTACCCGTGGTAGAAGGTCGTCGTGCCGTGCTTGAACGGCTCGAAGATCCGGTCGGAGACGACGCAGGCGCCGATCGGGGAGTACCCGGAGGTCATCCCCTTCGCGCAGGTGATCATGTCGGGCACGTAGCCGTAGTCGTTGCAGGCGAACATGTCGCCGATCCGGCCGAAGGCGCAGATCGTCTCGTCGGAGACGAGCAGGACGTCATGGGCGTCGCAGATCTCGCGGACCCGTTCGAAGTACCCGGGCGGGGGCGGGAAGCAGCCGCCCGAGTTCTGCACGGGCTCGAGGAAGACGGCGGCGACGGTGTCGGCACCCTCGAACTCGATGGCCTCCTCGATGCGGTCGGCCGCCCAGCGGCCGAAGGCCTTCGGGTCGTGCCGCAGCTCCTCAGGGGCGCGGTACAGGTTGGTGTTCGGCACCTTGTGGGCACCGGGGACGAGGGGTTCGAACGGCGCCTTCATCCCGGGGATCCCGGTGATGGACAGCGCTCCCTGCGGGGTGCCGTGGTAGGCGACGGCCCGCGAGATGACCTTGTGCTTGCCCGGCTTGCCCTGGAGCTTCCAGAACTGCTTGGCCAGCTTCCACGCGGTTTCGACGGCCTCGCCGCCGCCCGTGGTGAAGAACACCCGGTTGAGGTCGCCGGGGGCGTGCTGCGCCAGGCGCTCGGCGAGGTCGATCGCCTGCGGGTGCGCGTAGGACCACAACGGGAAGAACGCGAGCTCCTTCGCCTGCGCGGCGGCGCGTTCGGCGAGCTCGTGGCGGCCGTGGCCGACCTGCACGGTGAACAGGCCCGGAGAGCCCGTCGATGTAGCGCTTGCCCCGTGCGTCCCAGACGTGGTGGCCCTCGCCGCGGACGATGACGGGCACCTCGCCGCGCTCCCAGGTGGAGTGCCGCGTCATGTGGCCCCACAGGTGGTCGCGGGCGGCCTCCGAGCGCGGGGTGCCGGCCGGGGTGGTGCCGGCCGGGTCGGTCGTGCTGCTCATCGGGTTCCCCAGTTGTAGAGCTGTTTCGTCAGCGAGAGGTAGACGAAGGTCTCGGTCGCGCGGACCCCGGTCAGTGCCCGGATCTGGTCGTTGAGCACCGAGAGGAGGTGCTCGTCGTCCTCGCAGACGATCTCCGCGAGGATGTCGAAGGCTCCGGCGGTGATGACGACGTAGTCGACCTCCGGCATCGCCGCGAGCGCGTCGGCGATCACCCGCAGGTCACCCTCTGCCTTGATCCCGATCATCGCCTGTCGCGTGAAGCCGACCTGGAGCGGGTCCGTCACGGCGACGATCTGGACGACGCCCGCGTCGACCAGACGCTGAACGCGCTGCCGGACGGCGGCCTCCGAGAGCCCCACCGCCTTGCCGATCGTCGCGTACGCGCGGCGGCCGTCCTCCTGGAGCTGCTCGATGATGGCCTTGGACGTGGCGTCCAGGGTGATGGCTGGTGGCTTGGCGGGCGCTGGCATGGGTCGATGGTCCGCGCAATCGGGCGCCGATGCAAGGGATTTCGTCGTTCTGCTTCGTCTGGACTGTCGAATCCGGAGTTCCGGTGCGGGAGGAGTGTCGATCTCGCTGTTCTGGCCGGGCCAAGTGCGCTACGGTCGTTCGACCTGGGCCCGGTGTTCGCTGCTCCTGCCGGCGGCGCCTGCCGGCCCGCCAGGCACCGTCTCCATGGAGGTCTCCGTGTCCGCAACCCCCGAGCTCCAGAACATCGTCGGGGGCGTCCCGACGGCCACGATCGACGGTCGTCGGAGCGAGGTGATCGATCCCTCGACGGGCCAGGCCTACACGACCGCTCCGATCTCCAGCGCGGCGGACGTCGACGCCGCCGTCAAGGCCGCCGCCGCCGCCTTCCCCGGCTGGCGCGACACGACACCGGCCGAGCGTCAGCTCGCGCTGCTGCGGCTGGCCGACGCGGTCGAGGCCAGGGCCGAGGAGTTCGTCGCCGCCGAGTCCCGCAACACCGGCAAGCCCCTGACGCTCACCGCGAGCGACGAGGTCCCGCCCTGCGTCGACCAGCTGCGGTTCTTCGCCGGAGCGGCGCGCATCCTCGAGGGTGCGAGCGCGGGGGAGTACATGGCGGGCCACACCTCGTGGGTGCGACGCGAGCCGGTCGGGCGTCGTCGGTCAGGTCACCCCGTGGAACTACCCGCTGATGATGGGCATCTGGAAGATCGCCCCGGCGATCGCGGCCGGGAACGCCGTCGTGCTCAAGCCCTCCGACACCACCCCGGCCTCGACGGTGCTCCTGGCCGAGGTCGCGGCCGGCATCCTTCCGCCCGGGGTCCTCAACGTCATCTGCGGCGACCGCGAGACGGGCCGCGCGCTCGTCGAGCACCCGACCCCGGCGATGGTCTCGATCACCGGCTCGGTCCGGGCGGGCATGGAGGTCGCCGGCTCGGCGGCGCGTGACGTCAAGCGCGTGCACCTCGAGCTCGGCGGCAAGGCCCCCGTCATCGTCTTCGCCGACGCCGACCTCGCCGCCGCGGCCGAGGGCATCGCCGCCGCCGGCTACTACAACGCCGGCCAGGACTGCACGGCGGCGACCCGGGTCCTGGTGCACGCCTCGGTGCATGGCGACTTCGTCGCGGCGCTCGCCGAGCAGGCGCCGGGACGCGCACCGGACGGCCCGACGAGGACGTCGCCTACGGTCCCGGTCAACAACGCCAACCAGCTCGACCGCGTCACCGGCTTCCTCGACCGGCTGCCCTCGCACGCCCGGGTCCTGACGGGCGGGAACCGCCAGGGCGACGTCGGCTACTTCCTCGAGGCGACCGTCGTGGACGGGCTGCGTCAGGACGACGAGGCGATCCAGCAGGAGATCTTCGGGCCGGTCATCACGGTCCAGACCTTCACCGACGAGGCGGAGGCGATCGCCCTGGCCAACGGCGTCCAGTACGGGCTCGCGAGCTCGGTGTGGACCTCGGACCACGGCACGGCGCTGCGGATGTCGCGCGCGCTCGACTTCGGCGTCGTGTGGATCAACACCCACATCCCGTTCGTCGCCGAGATGCCGCACGGCGGTTTCAAGCACTCCGGGTACGGCAAGGACTTGTCGATGTACGGCTTCGAGGACTACACCCGGATCAAGCACGTGATGAGCGCGTTCGGCGGCTGAGCGGCCGAACGACCGAATCGGCAGGAGATGTTCCGAGCAGGTTTCGATTTCGTTGCCATATGACCCCGGGGCTGCGGAATCGCTTGTGCTGGTCCCGTTTGCCTGACACTATCCACCCACATCAGCGTCCCTGACTGGAGGCCCTCGTGACCCGCCGTCCGTTGCCAGAAGACCCGATCATCCGCTCACTCGTGCAGGCCCAGACGGGCGTCTCGCGACGTTCGGTTCTCGCCGGGGGCGTCGGCCTCGCCGGGCTGGGTGCGCTGCTCGCCGCCTGCGGCACAGGCGGCACGTCGAGCGGGACGGGGACGGCGACGGGCGGGGCCGTGACGGACCTGTCCGACACCGAGAAGGTCGTCGACTGGGCCAACTGGACCCTCTACCTGGACTACGACGACCAGACCAAGACGTACCCGACGCTCGAGGCGTTCACGGCCAAGACGGGCATCACCGTCAAGTACGTCGAGGACATCGAGGACAACGACTCGTACTTCGGCAAGGTCCAGGGTCAGCTCGCCAACGGCCAGGACATCGGCCAGGACATCATCACCCTGACGGACTGGATGGCGGCCCGGGTCATCCGACTCGGCTACACGCAGCCGTTCGACCTGGCGAACATCCCGAACGCGGCGAACCTGCTCCCCGACCTGAAGAACGTCTCGTTCGACCCGGGTCGCAAGAACTCGCTCACCTGGCAGTCCGGCTTCGCAGGACTGGCCTGGAGCAAGAGCGCTGTGCCCAACGGCATGCGCTCGCTCGACGACCTGTGGGCCCCCGAGCTCGCCGGCCGCGTCGAGGTGCTCTCGGAGATGCGGGACACGATCGGCCTGATCATGCTGAGCCAGGGCGTGGACATCTCGGGCGACGCCTGGGGAGACGACGAGTTCAACAACGGTCTCGACGTGCTCAAGAAGTACATCGACAACGGCCACATCCGCCAGGTCAAGGGCAACTCCTACGCCGAGGACCTCGTCAGCGGGGACGCGCTCGCCGTCATCGGCTGGTCCGGAGACATCACGGTGCTCAACTTCGAGAACGAGCCCAACTGGGAGTTCGGCCTGCCGGACTCGGGCGGGACGCTCTGGAGCGACAACCTGATGATCCCCATCGGCTCCCCGCACAAGAAGAACGCCGAGACGCTCATCAACTACTACTACGACCCGGCCGTCGCGGCCGAGGTCGCGGCGTACGTCAACTACATCTGCCCGGTCGAGGGGGCCAAGGAGGCGATGATGGACATCGACCCCGAGCTCGCCGACAACCAGCTGATCTTCCCCGACGAGACGACGCTCGCGAAGTCGCATGTCTTCCGTGCGCTGACGCCCGAGGAGGAGACCCGCTACAACGAGGCCTTCCAGGCGGTGATCGGGAACTGATGTCAGAGGCCACCGATCCCGCGGGTGCGGATCTCGTCCTCACCCGCATCACGAAGCAGTTCGGGGCCTTCACGGCCGTCGACGACCTCTCGCTCACCATCCCCTCCGGCTCGTTCTTCGCCCTCCTCGGCCCCTCGGGCTGCGGGAAGACGACGACGCTGCGGATGGTCGCGGGCCTCGAGCACCCGACGAGCGGGAGCATCTCGATCGGTGGCAAGGACGTGACGGACACCCGGGCCGTACCAGCGTCCGGTGAACACCGTCTTCCAGTCCTACGCCCTCTTCCCGCACCTGACGGTGCTGGAGAACGTCGCCTTCGGCCTCAAGCGGCGCAGGACGGCCGACGCGACGCGGCTCGCCGGGGAGGCCCTCGAGCTCGTCGAGCTCATGCACCTCGCCGAGCGCCGGCCCGCCCAGCTGTCCGGCGGGCAGCAGCAGCGTGTCGCCCTCGCCCGGGCGATCGTCAACAACCCGGCGGTGCTGCTGCTCGACGAGCCGCTCGGCGCGCTCGACCTCAAGCTGCGCCGCCAGATGCAGGTCGAGCTGAAGAAGATCCAGGACGAGGTCGGGCTGACCTTCGTGCACGTCACGCACGACCAGGAGGAGGCCATGACGATGGCCGACACCGTCGCGGTGATGAACGCGGGCCAGATCGAGCAGATGGGTGCTCCCGCCGATCTCTACGAGCTGCCGAAGACGGCGTTCGTCGCGAACTTCCTCGGGCAGTCGAACCTGCTGCGCGGCACCGTGATCGACTCCGGCGCCACGACCCTCGGGGTCGAGGTCGCCGGGCGCCGGCTGCGGATCCCCACCGCGCGGGCGGTGAGCACCTCGGGAGCCGTGCTCGTCGGGGTCCGGCCGGAGAAGCTGCACCTCGTGCGTGAGGGCGAGGAGGTGCCGGACGACGTCAACGTCGTGGGCCCCGGGCGCATCACCGACGTCTCGTTCAGCGGGGTGAGCACGCAGTACCAGGTCGACGTCCCGGGACTCGGCACCCTCGGGGTCTTCGTGCAGAACATCTTCGGCGGCAAGGGGCTCGCCCTGGGGGAGTCCGTTCACCTCGCGTGGGCCATCAAGCACACCTTCGGTCTCGACGGGGACCAGGACGTCACCGCCGGTGTCGAGCGCGGGGAGGACTGAGCCATGAGCGTCATGGCTGGGCTCGGGGCACCGGCCGGACCGGCCGCCGCCGCCCCGACGAGGAAGGCGCACGGCCCGGCGTACCTGCTGCTGGCCCCGGGTCTCGGCTACCTCGCGCTGTTCTTCGTCGTCCCGGTGTTCGCGCTGCTGGCGACGTCGCTGTACGTCCGGGTGCCGGGCGGCGACGTCGGTCAGTTCCAGCCGGCGTTCGAGTGGGGCAACTACGTCTCCGCGGTGGGCACCTACTGGCCGCAGATGGTCCGCTCGTTCATGTACGCCCTGATCGCGACGCTCGCGGCCCTGCTCATCGGGTACCCGATCGCCTACGTGATCGCCGTTCGGGCCCGCGGGCGCACCTTCCTCCAGGGCATGCTCCTCGTCCTGGTCATCGCGCCGTTCTTCACCAGCTTCATCCTGCGGACGATCGCCTGGAAGCAGATCCTCGCCGACGAGGGCTTCGTCGTCGCCGCGATGCGCACGCTGTCGATCCTTCCGCAGGACGGTCGGCTGACCGCGACCTCCTTCGCCGTCGTCGCAGGCCTCACGTACAACTTCCTCCCGTTCATGGCCCTGCCGATCTACGCCAGCCTCGAACGCCTCGACCCGCGCCTGGTCGAGGCGGGGGCCGATCTCTACGCGAACGGTCCGACGACCTTCCTCAAGGTGACCCTGCCGCTGTCGATGCCGGGTGTCGTCTCGGGAACGCTGCTCACGTTCATCCCCGCCTCGGGCGACTACGTCAACTCGGTCCTCCTGGGCAACAACAGCACGACGATGATCGGGCAGGTCATCGACTCGCGCTTCTTCAAGGTCAGCGACTACCCGACGGCGGCCGCCCTCTCGGTGATCCTCATGGTCGTCATCCTCGCCCTCGTCTCGGCGTACGTGCGCCGCGCGGGGACGGAGGACCTGCTGTGAGCGCCGGGTCCGCCGGCGTGCTCACGCCGCTGCGCCGCCGTCGCCGGCTCGGCGAGGTCATCGTCCCGGTCTTCGCGGGGCTGGCCTTCATCTACCTGCTGGTGCCGATCGCCTACACGGTGGCCTTCTCGTTCAACGACGCGGGCCGCACGAACATCGTCTGGCGCGGTTTCACGCTGAAGAACTGGGCGAATCCCTGCGGTGCCCCGCGCGTCTGCGAGGCCTTCGTCAACTCCCTGCAGGTCGGCCTCATCGCGACGGTCTTCTCCACGATCCTCGGCACCTTCCTCGCGCTCGCCCTGGTGCGCTACAAGTTCCGTGGGCGCGCGCTGGTCAACCTGCTCGTCTTCCTCCCGATGTCGACGCCCGAGGTCGTGCTGGGTGCCGCGCTCCTCGCGCAGTTCCTCAGCCTGCGGATCAACCCCGGGTTCTGGACGGTCGTCGTCGCGCACATCATGTTCTGCATCAGCTTCGTCGTGGTCACGGTCAAGGCGCGTGTGGCGAGCCTCGACCCACGGCTGGAGGAGGCGGCGGCCGACCTGTACGCCTCGCCCGTCGCGGCCTTCTGGCGCGTCACCTTCCCGCTCCTGGTCCCCGGGATCGCGGCGGCGGCGCTGCTCGCCTTCTCGCTCTCCTTCGACGACTTCATCATCACGAACTTCAACTCGGGCAGCTTCACGACGTTCCCGAAGTTCGTCTACATCTCCGCGACGCGTGGCATCCCACCCCAGGCGAACGTCATCGGCTCGGCGATGTTCGCCCTCGCACTCCTGCTCGTCGTCGGCGCGCAGGTCATCAGCTGGACGCGGCAGAAGCGTCGCGCCTGAGAACGGAGCACTCGTGCGCATCCTCGTCGTCGGAAGTGGCGGGGTGGGCGACGCCGTCGCCCGGATCGCCGCTCGTCGTCCCTTCTTCGACGCCATGGTCGTCGCCGACATGGACCGGGCGCGGGCCGAGCGCACGGTCTCGGCCGTGCGTGCACACCCGGCCTCGGTGGGGGTGGAGCGCTTCGTCGCCGCGCAGGTCGACGCCTCGGACGCGGAGGCGGTCGCCGCGCTGATCCGCGAGCACGGGATCACCCATGTCCTCAACGCGGTCGACCCGCGCTTCGTGCTGCCCGTCTTCCACGGTGCGTTCGCCGCCGGGGCCGACTACCTCGACATGGCGATGTCGCTGTCCCGCCCGCACCCGACGGAGCCCTACGCGAAGACCGGAGTGATCCTCGGGGCCGAGCAGTTCGCCGTCGCGGACGAGTGGAGCGCGGCCGGCCGGCTCGCCCTGGTCGGGATGGGCGTCGAGCCGGGGCTCTCCGACGTCTTCGCGCGGTACGCCGCCGATCACCTCTTCAGCGAGATCGACGAGCTCGGCACGCGCGACGGCGCCAACCTGGAGGTGCTCGACGACGACGGCCACCCGATCTTCGCTCCCTCGTTCTCGATCTGGACGACGATCGAGGAGTGCCTCAACCCGCCGGTGATCTGGGAGAAGGAGCGGGCCGATGCCGCGGGGAGCGTCGAGGGTGGCTGGTACACCGTCCCGCCGTTCCACGAGCCGGAGGTCTTCGACTTCCCCGGGGGGATCGGGCCGGTGGAGTGCGTCCACGTCGAGCACGAGGAGGTGCTCCTCATGCCGCGCTTCCTCGACGCGAAGAAGGTCACCTTCAAGTACGGCCTGGGCGAGGAGTTCATCTCGGTGCTGCGCACGCTGCACACCCTCGGCCTGGACAGGACCACGCCGGTCGGCGTGCGCTCGGCCGACCCGCAGGCTCCCGGGCGTGTGCAGGTCAGCCCGCGCGACGTCGTCGCGGCCTGCCTGCCCGACCCCGCCGGCCTCGGCGAGCGGATGCGCGGGGCGACCTGCGCCGGTCTCCTGGTGACCGGCACGGGCACCGACGGGGCGCCGCGCGAGGTGTACCTGCACCATGTCGTCGACAACGCCTGGTCGATGGCCGAGTACGGAGCGCAGTGCGTCGTCTGGCAGACGGCCGTCAACCCCGTCGTCGCGCTCGAGCTCCTCGCGAGCGGGGTCTGGGCCGGCTCGGGCGTCCTGGGGCCCGAGGCCTTCGACGCCGTCCCCTTCCTCGACCTGCTGTCGGGGGAGCACGGCTCCCCGTGGGCCCTTCAGGAGCGCACCCCGGCGCCCTGAGGCTCAGCTCAGGGCCTCGGCCGCCTCCGCGAAGGCGGCCGTGTGCGCGTCGACGTCCGCCCGGACGGTCGCCGGGCTCATCAGCGCCATGTTGTGGAACGGCGTGAGCAGCACGCGGCGGTTGAGCGCCTGCAGGTGCAGGTACTGCTGCAGGGCGAAGTCGTCGGCCGCCGCCGCCTCGGCGCCGTCATGCGGGGCGAGCGGCGAGAACGCGTACTCGGCGCGCGAGCCGAGGCGCGTGACGTGCCAGGGCAGGCCGGTCGACGTCGAGCACGCCCCTGACACCGTCCGTCCAGGCGACCGCGAGCTCCTCCATCCCGACGAAGGCCTCGGGGGTGAGCACCTCGGTGAGCGTGGCGCGGATCGCGGCGAGGCTCAGGGCGTTGCCGGCGAGCGTGCCGCCGACCCCGCCGACGTCGATGTCCTCCATCTCGACCCGTGCGGCGACCCGGTCGGCGAGGTCCTGGGTCATGCCGAAGGCGGCAGCGGGGATCCCGCCGCCGATCGTCTTGCCGACGACGAGGGCGTCGGGCTCGAGGCCCCAGGCGGCCGTCGCTCCGCCGGGGCCGACGCACAGGGTGTGCGTCTCGTCGATGATCAGCACGACCCCGTGCTCGCGGCACAGGGCCTGGAGGCCGCTGAGGTAGCCCTCGTCGGGAAGGACGATCCCGATGTTGGTCATCGCCGGCTCCAGGAGCACCGTCGCGACCTCACCCGTCGCGAGAGCCCGCTCCATGGCCGGGAGGTCGTTGAACGGGACGACGGCCGTCGTGAGCTCGGGCGGGACGGGAGCGCCGATCGTCCCGCGGCGCTCGACGACCCGCCCGCCGTCCAGGACGGCGAAGGACTCGTCGACGGTGCCGTGGTAGCAGTGGTCGATCACGGCGACCTTGCGCCGGCCCGTGACCAGGCGCGCGTAGCGGATCAGGTGCCGGTTGGCGTCGGTCGCGGTCAGCGTGAACTGCCACTGGGTGAGCCGTGCCGGCCGCGCTCCGGCGAAGCGCTCGGTCAGCAGGGCAGCGACGACGGCGGCGTCTGCCGTCGGGAGCATCGTGGTGATCCCGAGCCCGACCTGCTCGCGCACGGCGGCGACGGTCGCCGCGGGGGAGTGGCCGCTCATCGCACCCGTGTCACCCAGGCAGAGGTCGACATGCTCGAGCCCGTCGGCGCACCGGAACCGGGCGCCCGAGGCCTCGGCGACGTGGACGGGGAAGCCGCCCGGCCACTTGGCCATCCAGCTCATCGGCACGCCGAGCGGCATGTGGGCGCGACCGGCCGCCGCGAGCTCAGCGCAGGCGGGGTGGTCGGCCACGAACCGCGCGGTCTCCGCGGCATGGAGCTGAGCGAGGCGGGCCGGGTCGACGGGGCTCATGCTCCGGCCGTCTCGGCCCGGAGCGACTCGGCGAGGACCTCGAGCCCCTCGAGGAGGAGCTCGTCGTCGATGACCAGGGGCGGAAGGAGCCGGATCACGTTGCCGTACGTCCCGCAGGTGAGGACGAGCACACCCTGCGCGGCGCAGCGCTTGGCGACGCGGGACGCGAGCCCCGCATCGGGCTCGAGGCCGCCAGGGACCACGAGCTCGATCGCGAGCATCGCCCCGCGTCCACGCACCTCGGCGACGGACCTGACCTCCTCGGCGAGGGCGCGCAGGAACGATCCGGCCAGGTCCTCGATGTGCCGCGCGGCACGGGCCAGGTCGGCGCGCTCGTAGAGGTCGATCGCGGCGAGGGCGGCGGCGCAGGCGACGGGGTTGCCGCCGTAGGTGCCGCCGAGGCCACCGCCGTGGACGGCATCCATGATCTCGGCACGGCCGGTCACCGCGGCGAGCGGCATCCCGCCGGCGATCCCCTTGGCCGTCGTGATGAGGTCGGGGACGACGCCCTCGTGCTCGCAGGCGAACATCGTGCCGGTCCGGGCGAAGCCCGTCTGGATCTCGTCGGCGACGAAGAGCACCCCGTGCTCGGTGCACCAGTCCGCCAGGGCGGAGAGGAAGCCGGGGGCCGGCACGACGAACCCGCCCTCGCCGAGGATGGGCTCGACGACGACCGCGGCGACCTGGTCGGCGCCGATCTGCTTCTCGATGAGGGAGGTCGCCCTCGCGGCGGCCTGGGCGCCCGTGATCGGCGCCGCCTCGCGCAGCGGGTAGGACGCGGGCACGCGGTAGACCTCGCCGGCGAACGGGCCGAAGCCGGTCTTGTAGGGCATCGCCTTGGCGGTCATGGCCATCGTCAGGTTGGTCCGGCCGTGGTACGCGTGGTCGAGCACGACGATCGCGTCGCGGCCCGTCGCGCGGCGCGCGATCTTCACGGCGTTCTCGACGGCCTCCGCCCCGGAGTTGACCAGGACGCTCCGCTTGGCGTGGTCCCCGGGGGTCAGCCTCGCGAGGGCCTCGCAGACCGCGACGTAGCCCTCGTAGGGCGCGACCATGAAGCAGGTGTGGGTGAAGGCCGCCGACTGCGCGCCGACGGCCGAGCTCACGGCCGGCGCGGCGTTGCCGACGCCCGTGACCGCGATGCCCGAGCCGAGGTCGATGAAGCTGTTGCCGTCGACGTCCACGAGCACGCCGCCCCCGGCACGCTCGACGTACACCGGCAGCGTGCTGGAGACGCCGGCGGCGACCACGGCCGATCGGCGCTGCGCGAGGGCGACGGAGCGCGGTCCGGGGATCGCGGTGCGGATCTGGCGCGACTGGGTGACGTCGGCCGGGACGAGCGAGGCCCGCAGTGCTGCGGATTCAGGGGTCATGGACCGATGCTAACGGCCAGATCGTCAGTCCGGCAGCGTCGGAACTGATGTTTTTCGTCGCAACCGAGCCAGGGTTCGATCATCAGGTCTGATCCAGGTTCTCGGGGGATGATGGGGCCACGACTCCGGAGGGGAACAGATGGCGTACGCGGTGGGACTTCTGGTGCTGCTGATCGGGCTGCTGGCCTCGATCGCGCTCCACGAGGTCGGGCACATGGTCCCTGCCAAGCGCTTCGGCGTGCGGGTGAGCCAGTACATGGTGGGCTTCGGCCCGACGCTCTGGTCGCGCACCAAGGGGGAGACCGAGTACGGGCTCAAGGCGATCCCGCTCGGCGGCTACGTCCGGCTCGTCGGCATGTACCCGCCGGCGGACGCCGTCGGCGCGACTCCCGGTACCGGTCGCTTCTCCGGGCTGATCGACGCGGCTCGCGAGGCGAGTGCCGAGGAGATCCGACCGGGCGAGGACCACCGCGCCTTCTACCGCCTGAGCACCCCGAAGAAGGTCGTCGTCATGCTCGGCGGCCCGGTGATGAACCTGCTGATCGCCGTCGTGCTCGTCGGCATCGTCCTGGTCGGGATCGGGACGGCCGGTCCCGCCACGACGACCGTCGGCGTCATCGGCGAGTGCCTCCTGCCCGCCGACGCCCCGGCCGAGCGTCAGTGCACCGCGAGCGACCCGCAGGTCCCTGCCGCGCAGGCGGGGCTGCTGCCCGGGGACCGGATCGTCTCCTTCGGCGGCAGGACGATCGAGACCTGGGCGGACGTCCAGTCGGCGATCGCCTCCACACCCGGTTCGGACATCCCGCTCGTGGTCGAGCGCTCGGGCGAGACGGTCACGTTGAGCGTGAGCCCCGTCACCGTCGACCGCCCCGTGCGCGACGCGGACGGGAACGTCCTGCTGAACCCCGACGGCACGGTCGAGCTCGCACCGCAGCGCTATCTCGGGTTCAGCCCGACGGCGGCGCTGGAACGGCAGTCGATCGGCACCGTGCTCCCCGCGGTCGGCGACGCCGTCGTGCAGACGGCGGCGATCGTGGTGACGCTCCCCGCCCGGCTGGTCGACGTCGTCCAGGCGACGCTCGGCCACGAGGCGCGGGACACGAGCTCCGTCGTCGGCGTGGTCGGGGTCGGGCGATTCGCCGGCGAGATCGCCGAGGCGCCGGGACTCGGGACGGCACAGCGCGTCGCGAGCATGCTCGGACTGCTCGCCTCGCTCAACGTCGCGCTCTTCGTGTTCAACCTCATCCCGCTGCTCCCGCTCGACGGCGGGCATGTCGCCGGGGCGCTGTGGGAGGGCGCGAAGCGGCAGCTCGCCCGCCTGCGCGGGGCACCGCGACCCCGGCCGGTCGACGTGGCGCGCATGATGCCGCTCGCCTACGGGGTGTTCATCCTGCTCGCCGTCGTCGGCCTCGTGCTCGTGTACGCAGACATCGCCGCTCCGGTCTCTCTCTAGCAGGGCCTCGTGGCAGGGTCCGCCCGCAGGCTCAGCGGCCGGAGCGCGCCCACTGCTGCGCGACGGCGTGCACCTGCGCCGGCTCGCCGATCAGGGCCCACGGCCACAGGTCCAGGTGCTGGAGCGTCTGGGCCAGGTGCGGCCGGGCGTTCGCGCGGTCCCGTGCGAGCCAGTAGTAGAACGCGAGGGTGTTGTGCGCCTTGGCCAGGTTGACCGGCGAGGGCCCGTCGGGTCCTGACGTCCACCGGGCCACCGCATGGGCGACCTCGGAGCGGACCTCGGCCGAGCGCACGTACCGCTCGGCCTGCGTCGCGGAGCGCTCGATCAGGGACAGGTAGTGCTCGATATGCGCCGTCACGATGATCAGCGCGAGGGCGCTGCCCGCAGGGGCCGCCGCGCTCGACGCGCGTGCGACCGCGAGCATCTCGGCATCCGAGCCGAACCACTTCGCCGAGTGGTAGTGCAGCGCGGCCTCGTGCCCGCCCTGGTGAGCAGGGGCGAGGAGGAACAGGGCCCGCGTGCGGGCGTCGAGCTCGTCGGCGTCGACCTGCTGACCGCGCGCCATCTCGACGAGCACCGCACGAGGGCTCGGGTCGGTGGGGTCGTTGTCGATCGCCTCCCGGGTCACCTCCTCCGCCTCCCGCAGGGCGGCGACGAAGGCATGGGCGTTCCGGGGCTCCCAGTCCGGTCCGCGCAGCTCCCAGGCGCGGCGGACGGCGAGCATCGACTTGACCGCCTGGGCGTTCGGGTCGCTCGGACGTGCCGTGAGCCAGGCGTCGAGCCAGCGGCTGCGGCGAAGGCCCTGGATCGCGAGCGCCGTCGTCCTCGCGTAGCGCATGTCGTCGTCGACGGATGCGGCGAGCAGGGCCGCGGCGGGGCGCCACTCGCCGTGCTCGGTCGCCGCGCGCGCAGCGATGAGGTCGACGTCACCGAGGGCACCGTCCGGCTCGACGTAGAGCGCCTCATCCGGCTCGTCGATCGACGTCCGGCCCTCGCTCGCCACGGAGACGGCGAGACGGGCGACGCGCGTGCCGGACAGCACGAGCAGGCCGAGCCCCATCATCCAGGCGAGCGTCCAGGCGAGGGCAGGGGACCCCTCCAGTCCGGGGTCGACGATGAGGTACACGAGCGAGCTGATCGCGACGATCGCCCCGACGTAGGCCACGACGAGGCCCTGGGTCCGGCCGCCGGCGGGGCTGAACCACCAGCTGGCGTCCTCGCGCATCCCGAGGAGCGAGGCGAGTCTCGTGCTCGCGGCTGCCAGGACGAGCAGGCCGATGACGACCAGGATGACCGCGCCGAGGAAGGCGTAGCCGGCCGGGGTGTCGAGACTCACCGCCCCAGCCTCCCATCTGCCACCGCGGGCCGACAGGCTCACTGGGCCAGTCGGGTGACGCGGGCGCTCGCGGGCGACGACGACGTGGCCGCCCTGGGCTCCGCGCGCCGCCTCCGAGCGAGATCCCGTGGGCGGGGGATACTGGTCCGGTGAGCACACCCATCTCTCTCGGCATGCCGCAGGCCCCCGTCCCCGTCCTGAGCCCTCGACGGCCGACCCGCAAGATCCGGGTCGGGAAGGTCGAGGTCGGTGGCGAC
This sequence comes from uncultured Actinomycetota bacterium, assembly GCA_963777075.1. Lineage (GTDB taxonomy): Bacteria > Actinomycetota > Actinomycetes > Actinomycetales > Cellulomonadaceae > Actinotalea. The sequence goes on from CAVZPH010000024.1 coordinate 43,022, forward strand.
GCCCCCGTCAGCGTGCAGTCCATGACGACCACCCAGACCACGGACGTCAACGCGACGCTCCAGCAGATCGCCGAGCTGACGGCAGCTGGCTGCGACATCGTGCGGGTCGCGGTGCCGACCCAGGACGACGCCGACGCCCTGGCGACGATCGCCCGCAAGTCCCAGCTCCCGGTGATCGCGGACATCCACTTCCAGCCCAAGTACGTCTTCGCGGCGATCGACGCCGGCTGTGCGGCCGTGCGCGTCAACCCGGGCAACATCCGCAAGTTCGACGACCAGGTCAAGGAGATCGCGCGCGCGGCCTCCGACGCCGGGGTCTCGCTGCGGATCGGGGTGAACGCCGGCTCGCTCGACCCGCGGCTGCTCGCCAAGTACGGCAAGGCCACGCCCGAGGCACTCGTCGAGTCGGCCGTCTGGGAGGCCTCGCTCTTCGAGGAGCACGACTTCCACGACTTCAAGATCTCCGTCAAGCACAACGACCCCGTCATCATGGTCAAGGCCTACGAGATGCTCTCCGAGCGCGGCGACTGGCCGCTGCACCTCGGGGTCACCGAGGCCGGACCGGCGTTCCAGGGCACGATCAAGTCGGCGACGGCCTTCGGCGCCCTGCTGAGCAAGGGGATCGGCGACACGATCCGCGTCTCGCTCTCGGCCCCGCCCGTCGAGGAGGTCAAGGTCGGCATCCAGATCCTGCAGGCCCTGAACCTGCGGCCGCGCAAGCTCGAGATCGTCTCCTGCCCGTCCTGCGGGCGCGCCCAGGTCGACGTCTACGACCTCGCCGAGCGGGTGACCGCCGGCCTCGAGGGTCTCACCGTGCCCGTTGCGCGTGGCCGTCATGGGCTGCGTCGTCAACGGTCCGGGGGAGGCGCGGGAGGCGGACCTCGGCGTCGCCTCGGGCAACGGCAAGGGCCAGATCTTCGTCAAGGGGGTCGTCGTGAAGACTGTTCCCGAGGCCGCGCATCGTCGAGACGCTGATCGAGGAGGCGATGCGCATCGCCGAGACGATGGAGCCCGTCGAGGACGGCGCGCCGGTCGTCTCCGTGAGCTGAGCGGCCCGGACCCTGCATTTCTACGGCACAATCCCGACATGGGCCTGTGGCGGGGGGAAGCACGCACGCGCGCCGTCGTCGGTGAGATCGACCTCGCCGAGGCCGCTGCGCTGTGCGCGAAGGACCCCGTCGCCTCGGTGCTCGCCGCCCAGCGGATCGAGGCCGCCCGCGCCACCGGCGCGCGTCGATCGGGGCCGAACGTCTGGGGCGCTCGTCGAGACGGGGCGCTCGTCGGGTTCTGCTGGGCCGGCGCGAACCTGGTCCCCGTGTGCGCCCCGCAGGACGACGAGGCCCTCGACGTGCTCGCCGGAATCGCCCTGCGCCAGGGCCGACGCTGCTCGTCGATCGTGGGGGAGGCGTCCCTCGTCCTCGGGTTGTGGCTGCGTCTGGAACAGGCGTGGGGACCGGCGCGGGAGGTACGCGCGGAGCAGCCGTCGATGGTCCTGGACCACCCGTCGGAGATCGCTCCGGATCCCGCCGTCCGCCGTGGCGAGGTCGAGGACCTTCCCCTGCTGCTGCCGGCCTGCGTCGCGATGTTCACCGAGGAGGTCGGCTACTCGCCCGTCGAGGGCGGTGGCGGCTCCTACGAGGCGCGGGTGCGCAGCCTCGTCGCCTCAGGGCGGTCGTTCGTGCGGATCGACGACGGGCCGGACGGCCCTGAGGTCCTGTTCAAGGCCGAGCTCGGGGCCGTCACCCGCGAGGTCGCCCAGGTCCAGGGTGTGTGGGTCCCGCCCGGCCGACGTGGGCAGGGCCTGGCGACCGCCGGGATGTCGGCGGTCGTGCAGGCGACGCTGCGGGACACGGCACCGCTCGTCTCCCTGTACGTCAACTCCTACAACGTGGCAGCGCTCGCGGCCTACCGGCGGGTGGGCTTCCGCGAGGCCGGCGAGTACGCGACGGTGCTGTTCTAGCTGCCGTCGACGAGCTCGCGCAGCGCCGCGACGTGGCCCGTGTACGCGCGTCGCCCGCCACGCGTCAGCGCCACCCAGGTGCGCTGGCGACCGTCCCACGGAGTCTTGGTCAGCACGACGTACCCGGCGTCGGCGAGGGCGGCGAGATGCTTGCTCAGCGCCGAGTCGGAGAGCTCCGTCGTCTCACGCAGCAGGCTGAACGACGCCTGCTCGACGGGGGCGAGCGCGGCGCAGATCCGCAATCGGGCCGGAGCGTGGACGAGCTCGTCGAAGAGCGGCGCCGTCATCGTCGGCCGTGCTCGCGCGCCCAGGCGGCATCCCATCGGCGGGAGAGGACTGCGCCGGTCAGTCCTGTCGTCAGCACGGCCCCGACGGCCAGCCACGGCAGGTTCCACCAAGCGGTCGACAGGTATGCCACGAACAGGCCGATGACGAGGACGACGATCACCGCAGTGGCGAGCCCGGTGCGGAAGGTCGTGCGCGGCCAGGCGCGGACAGTCCGGCGGTACGCGAGCACCAGCGTCCCGAGGAGGAGGGCGTAGACGATCATGGTGAGCCAGGCCGCGAGCCCCCAGCCGGCGCCGAGCATCGCCGCGGCGGCGACGAACAGGCCGAGGCAGGCGCCATAGCCGGGTGCGTACCAGGCGGGAGTCGTCAGTGCCCCCGCCATCCGACGCTCGACATCGGCGGCCTCAGCAAGACTCCGAGCTGTCGAGAAGCTCTCGTCACTTTCCATGATGGAAACCCTACATGTGACTTTCCGTAGGGGCAAGTGGCACGTTGCACGCGGGCGCTCAGCGCAGCAGCCGTGACATCCGGCGGTCCGCGAGCGGAGTGCCGCCCGTCTGGCACGTCGGGCAGTACTGGAGCGAGGAGTCGGCGAAGGAGACCTCCCTGACGGTGTCCCCGCAGACGGGGCAGGCCTCGCCGGTGCGGCCATGGACCTGCATGCCGCGGCGCTTCGCGTCCTTGAGCTCCGCTGCGGGCCGTCCGTCGGCCGCGGCGACGGCAGCCGCGAGCACCTCGCCGATCACCTGGTGGAGCCGGGCGATCTCCTCGGAGGGGATCGACGCCGACCGCGCGAACGGGCTCATCCGCGCGGCGTGCAGGATCTCGTCGGAGTAGGCGTTGCCGATCCCGGCGATCTGGCGCTGGTCGCGCAGCAGGCCCTTGACCTGCTGGTTGCGGGCGGCCGCGAGGGCGGCGAGCCGCTCGACGGTGAACTCCTCGGCGAGCGGGTCGACGCCGAGCGAGGCGACGGCCGCCACGTCGAGTGGGTTGGCGACGACATGCACCGCCAGCCGCTTGCGTGTGCCGTACTCGCTGAGGTCGAAGCCCGCGCCGTCGTCGAACGTGACGCGCAGGGCCAGCGGGGAGCGGCCGGGGCGCACCGGGGTCTTCGGGGCGTTCTCCGACCACCGCAGCCACCCGGCCCGCGAGAGGTGGACGAGCAGGTGCGGACCCGTCGTGCACAGGTCGACCCATTTCCCGTGCCGGCGTGCGTCGACGACGCGTGTGCCGACCAGGGCGTCGGGGGCGGGGGAGAACGTCTTCAGCGCGCTGATCTCGCCGATCCCGACGGTGCTGACCTCACGGCCGACCAACCTCGTCGCCAGGAAGCGGACGAGGCCCTCCACCTCGGGCAGCTCGGGCACCGTCCCATCCTGCCGCGGCCCGGCGCGCGAGGACAGGGGCGATGCGGCGCCCGGGCGGCGCATCGAGGCCTCCGTGAGTCGGCCCGTGACGGCGGACATGACGTCGGGGCGCCCGCGCTGCGCCGCTAGGCTGACCGGATGCTGCTGCGGATGTCGACCCTGTTCGTCCGGACCCTGCGCGAGGACCCCGTGGACGCCGAGGTGGCGAGCCACCGGCTGCTCGTCCGTGCCGGCTACATCCGCCGCGCGGCCCCCGGCATCTACACCTGGCTGCCCCTGGGCCTGAAGGTGCTTGCCAAGGTCGAGCGCATCGTCCGCGAGGAGATGGACGCGATCGGAGCCCAGGAGGTCCACTTCCCCGCGCTCCTGCCGCGCGAGCCCTACGAGCAGACGGGTCGGTGGACCGAGTACGGCCCCAACCTGTTCCGCCTCAAGGACCGCCGCGACGTCGACTACCTCCTCGCGCCGACCCACGAGGAGATGTTCACCCTCCTGGTCAAGGACCTGTACTCCTCGTACAAGGACCTGCCGCTCGCGCTCTACCAGATCCAGACCAAGTACCGCGACGAGGCCCGGCCCCGTGCGGGGCTGCTCCGCGGGCGCGAGTTCATCATGAAGGACGCCTACTCCTTCGACGTGGACGACGCCGGCCTCGACGCCGCCTACCAGCGTCAGCGCGAGGCCTACCAGCGCGTCTTCGCGCGGCTGGGGCTCGACTTCGTCATCGTCGCGGCGATGTCCGGGGCGATGGGCGGCTCGCGCAGCGAGGAGTTCCTCATGCCGACCGCCGTGGGCGAGGACACCTTCGTCCGCTCGGCCGGCGGCTACGCCGCCAACGTCGAGGCCGTGACCACGACGGCGCCGCCCGCGATCGACTGGAGCGATGCACCGGCCGCACATGTCGAGGACACCCCTGACACCCCGACGATCGACACGCTCGTCGCCCTGGCGAACGCGCGTGTCGCGCGCCCGGACCGGGCATGGACCGCCGCCGACACGCTGAAGAACGTCGTCGTCGCGACGATCGACCCCGAGGGCAACCGGGACCTCCTGGTGATCGGCCTGCCGGGGGACCGTGAGGTCGACATGACGCGTCTGGAGGCCGCCGTCGCTCCGCTCGCGGTCGAGACGGCGGGCGAGGCGGACTTCGCCGCCCACCCCGAGCTCGTCAAGGGCTACATCGGCCCGCAGGCGATCGGCCGGGCCCAGACGGGCGACGAGAAGGCGCTGCGCTACCTCGTCGACCCGCGCGTCGTCGACGGCACGCGGTGGATCACCGGCGCCAACGCCCCGGGTCGGCATGTCTTCGACCTCGTCGCCGGCCGCGACTTCGTCGCCGACGGCACGATCGAGGCGGCGGAGGTCCGCGCCGGCGACCCGGCCCCGGACGGCTCCGGTCCGCTCGAGCTGGCGCGCGGGATCGAGATCGGCCACATCTTCGCCCTCGGCCGCAAGTACGCCGAGGCCCTCGGCCTGACGGTGCTCAACGAGAACGGCAAGGCCGTCACCGTGACGATGGGCTCCTACGGCATCGGCGTCTCGCGTGCGGTCGCGGCCCTGGCCGAGACGAACCACGACGGCGCAGGGCTCGCCTGGCCGGCCCAGGTCGCCCCCGCCCAGGTGCACCTGGTCGCCGCGGGCAAGGACGAGGCGATCGCGACGGCCTGCGAGGAGCTCGCCGCCGACCTGCACGGGCTCGGCCTCGAGGTGCTCTACGACGACCGCCCGCGCGTCTCGCCCGGGGTCAAGTTCGCCGACGCCGAGCTGCTCGGCATCCCGGTGATCGTCGTCGTCGGGCGCAGCCTCGCCGAGGGGGTCGTCGAGGTCCGCCTGCGCCGGCCCGCCGACGCCGGGCTCCCCGCCGGAGAGCGGCCCGAGGCCGAGCGCATCCCGGTCGCCGACGCAGCGGCCAGGATCAGCGAGATCGTCGCCGACCTGGTCTGAGGTCCGTCCACGCTCGCGATGCGCTGACCGTTCCTCGGTCACGGCGCACCCGAGCGGGGCGGGGTCTCAGCCGGTCTGGCCGGCGGAGGTCGCCCCCGCGTCGTCGCCGATCCCTGGCAGCTCGCTCCCCGTGCCGCCGGCCTGGCGGACGAGCAGCGTGTTCTCCCGCAGGGCCGAGACGAAGGCACCACGCGATCCCGGCCCGGCCTGGGCCACGAGCGCCGCGAGACGCTCGCCGAGCTCGCTCTCGAGCGCCACGAGCGCGGTGGACGGCTCGCCCTCCGGGTCGAGCACCTCGGCCGGGAGCGCGTAGGCGTCCCGGCGGGGGTCGAGCGCTGTCGCGTCGACCCCGAGCGCCTGTGCCCAGGCCTGCGCCCTGGCGCGGTGCTGCGAGGCGAGAAGCGCCGCGCTCGCGCGTGCGTCGTCGTCCGAGCGTGCGGCCAGCACCTCCCAGGCAGCTCCGAGCATGTCCTCGGCCTTGAGGAGAGCCGTGAGCGAGGAGTCCTGCACTCCCGGCACGCGGCCGATGACCCCGTCCGGCTCGGCGGCCTGCGCCGTGGCCGCCTCGGCCGTCGGAGCGCTCGTCGGGAGCGTGAGGGCTGTCCCGGCGAGATCGGCCTCGAGCTCGCTCGCCAGGACGGATCGGCTCGCCGCGACCGAGGCGAGGAGCCGAGCCAGGGGCCCGTCGGTGACCGTGTCGGCGTCGTCGCCCGCTCGTCCCGCCGCGTCCTGGAGCGCCGCGACGACGTCCTGAGGTGTCGGGTCCGGCTCAGGGGTCGGTGTCTGCGTGGCGGGGCTCGGGCTCGCGCTCGGCTCCTGCGGCCATGGTCGGTACACACCGCCGAGCGCGGTCGCGTGGGCCTGGCTCGTGGCGGCCACCTCGGCGAGCACCTCGACGACGAGGGCGTCGGCCCCGGCCGTGCCGGCGGCCCCGCCCGCGCGGCCGGCGAGCTCGGCGATCGCGACGGCATCGGTCGCGGCGGCCTGCCTGGCCACCTCGTCGGCGCCCGGCACCGGGGCGGTCGGCGCGGGGGTCTCCAGGCGCAGCTCGCAGGCGGTCAGCAGGCCGACGAGGCACAGCGCGGCGACCACGGCGCGCAGCATCGTGGGGCGTCCGGAGCGACGGTGGCTGGTCCTGGTCATCGGCGTGATCCTGCCATGCTCCGTTCTTGTCGTTAGGCTGTGACCTCACAAGTCCACAGGGTCGTCGTCCGGCAGGCCCGCCACGGCACCCCAGGAGGCCCGAATGGGTACGCCAGCACCTGCGCTCAAGGTTCGAGAGGTGATCGAGCCGGCAGTCCGCGCCGCGGGGCTCGTCCTCGAGGACGTCGTCGTGGCCGCTGCGGGTCGACGCACCGTCGTGCGGGTCGTCCTCGACCTCGACGACGACGCCATCGGCGGCCTCGACCTGGACACCGTCGGCGAGGTCTCGCGCGAGATCTCCGCCGCCCTCGACGTCGCCGACCCCATCCGTGGCGTGTACACCCTCGAGGTCTCCACCCCGGGGACCGACCGTCCCCTGACCGAGCTCCGCCACTTCCGCCGCGCCCGCACCCGGCTCGTGCGGCTCGTGCTGACCGACGGCTCGACGGTCGAGGGGCGCCTCGTCGACGCGGACGCCTCCGCGTACGTCCTGGCGGACCACGACGGCGGGGAGCGCTCGATCGAGCCGGCCTCCGTCGTGCGCGGGCACGTCGAGGTCGAGCTCACCAGGGCGCACGAGGTCGAGGACGAGGAGGAGCAGGACTGATGGACATCGACATGAGCGCACTGCGGCTGGTGGAGAACGAGCGCGGGATCAGCCTCGACGTCCTGGTCACCGCCATCGAGCAGGCCCTGCTCTCCGCGTACCACAAGGTGCCCTACTGCTTCCCCGACGCCCGCGTCGAGCTCGACCGCAAGACGGGTCACGTGACGGTCTGGGCCCGCGAGCGACTCGTCGCCGAGCCCGGCCGAGCCCGCACCGGAGCCGGCCGCGCCGGCCGAGGGTGAGGCCGAGGGCGCCGGCGAGACGGCTCCCGCGCCGTACCAGCGGCCGGCGCCCGTCACCTACGGGCCGGAGTTCGACGACACGCCGGACGGCTTCGGACGCATCGCGACGGCCACCGCCCGCCAGGTCATCTTCCAGCGCCTGCGCGACGCCGAGGACGAGCAGGTCCTCGGGACCTTCAAGGGCACCGAGGGGGAGGTGCTCGCCGGCGTCATCCAGCAGGGGCGCGACCCGCGGACGGTGCACGTCGCCGTGCGGGGGACCGAGGCCGTGCTCCCGCAGCACGAGCAGGTGCCGACCGAGAAGTACGTGCACGGCGAGCGCCTGCGCGCCTACGTGCTCGACGTCTCGCGCGGGATGAAGGGTCCGTCGATCACGCTCTCGCGGACCCACCCCGGGCTCGTGCGCAAGCTCTTCGCCCTCGAGGTCCCCGAGGTCGCCGACGGCTCGGTGGAGATCATGGCGATCGCCCGCGAGGCAGGCCACCGCAGCAAGATCGCGGTGCGCAGCACGGTCGCCGGGCTCGGCGCGAAGGGCGCCTGCATCGGCCCGATGGGCGCGCGCGTGCGCGCCGTGATGTCCGAGCTGCACGGCGAGAAGATCGACATCGTCGACTACAGCGACGACCCGGCGACCTTCGTCGCCAACGCGCTCTCGCCGGCCCGGGTCTCGTCGGTGACGGTCGTCGACCTGGCCACCCGGTCGGCGCGCGTCGTCGTCCCGGACTACCAGCTCTCGCTCGCCATCGGCAAGGAGGGCCAGAACGCCAGACTGGCCGCGAAGCTGACCGGCTGGCGCATCGACATCCGCTCCGACGAGGGCGGGATCGCGGAGCCGCAGGGCGCCGAGGGTCACGATTCGTCGGCAGGAGCGCTAGACTCGTGAAGGCTGGGCCCCGGGCTCGGCTCCCCGAGCACGCGTCCGACGGCCCTGCCGTCGCGGATCATGCTGTCGCCCCGACGGGTCGTCAGGAGGGTCCGGAGCGGACGTGCGTGGGGTGTCGTCACCGTGGTCTGCGGTCCGTCCTGGTCCGTGTCGTGGTCGTCGTCAGTGCGGGTGAACCCCGCGCCGAGGTCGACGAGGCGCGTTCTGCTCCTGGACGGGGCGCATGGTTGCACGCCGACCTGCACTGCCTCGAGCTCGCCGAACGGCGTCGAGCGTTCGCCCGTGCCCTGCGCACGCGGGACCTCGACACCGCAGCGGTCCGAGCACGACTCGAGCAGGACGGCCCCGCCGCAGCACGTATGTCCGTCGTTCACCGAGAAGGAAGCGGGTTGGAAGCCGATGGCTACCCGATGAGTACCCAGCGATGAGTACGCAGCGATGAGTACCGAGTACTAACGACGGTCTGACCCTGTCCCGGGCGGACCGAGACAGGAGAGTTGTGGCAAAGGCCCGCGTGTACGAGCTCGCCAAGGAGCTCGGAGTCGAGAGCAAGGCCCTGATGGCCAAGCTGAACGAGCTCGGTGAGTTCGTTCGATCTGCTTCGTCGACCATCGAACCGCCCGTCGTGCGCAAGCTGCGCGACATCTACCCCGCGAGCGAGGCACCGGCGGCCAAGCCCGCCCGTGCGGCCGCTCCGTCGCGCCCCGCGGCTCCCGCCGCGCCCGCGGCTCCGGCAGACGCCGCCCCTGCCGCGGCAGCACCCGCTCCCGCGTCGGCCGCGCCTGCAGCACCGGCAGCACCGGCCGCACCGGCACCCGCAGCCTCGGCAGCACCGGCACCGGCCCCGCGCCGCCCGGCCGCTCCCTCGGCTCCCGCAGCACCCGCGGCTCCCGCCGCGGAGGCTGCTCCCGCAGCCCCTGCCGCCCCCGCGCAGCAGGACAGCACCGACGGCACGGCCCCGGCCTCGCCGGCCGGCCCGCGTCCGGGCGGTCCGCGTCCCGGCAACAACCCCTTCGCGCCGAGCCAGGGCATGCCCCGTCAGGGCGGTCCGCGTCCCGGTGGTCCGCGTCCCGGCAACAACCCGTTCGCGCCGAGCCAGGGCATGCCCCGGCCTGGTGGCCGCGGCGAGGGCGCTGCCCCCGCCGGTGCCGAGCGCCCGGGCGGCCCCCGCCCGGCGGCCGGTAGCGGCGGTCCCCGCCCCAACCCGGGCATGATGCCCGGCCGTACGGCTGTCGGACGTCCCGGCGCAGCAGGCGGCCCCGGTCGCGGAGGCCCCGGTGGCGCTCGCGGTGCCGGCGGCCCCGGCGGTGCCGGCGGCGGCTACTCGCGCGGTGCCGGTGGCGGTGCCCCGGGCGGCGCTCCTGCTGGTGGCGGCGGCTTCGCCGGTCGTCCCGGCGGTGGCGGTCGTGGTGCAGGTCGTGGCAGCACGCAGGGTGCCTTCGGGCGTGCAGGAGGGCGGCCCGTCCGTGGCCGCAAGTCCAAGCGCGCGAAGCGCCAGGAGTTCGAGCAGATGCAGGCCCCGTCGCTCGGTGGGGTGCAGGTTCCCCGCGGCGACGGCTCGACGGTCCTGCGTCTGCGTCACGGCTCCTCGCTCAACGACTTCGCCGACAAGATCGACGCCAACCCGGCGAGCCTGGTGACGGTGCTCTTCCACCTGGGCGAGATGGCCACGGCCACTCAGTCCCTCGACGAGGACACCTTCGCGACGCTCGCGGCCGAGCTCGGCTACCGCATCGAGATGGTCTCGCCCGAGGAGGAGGACCGCGAGCTCCTCGAGGCCTTCGACATCGACCTGCAGGCCGAGGAGGACGCCGAGGGCGAGGACGACCTCACCGCTCGTCCGCCCGTCGTCACCGTCATGGGTCACGTCGACCACGGAAAGACCAAGCTCCTCGACGCGATCCGCTCGGCGGACGTCGTCGCGGGCGAGGCCGGCGGCATCACCCAGCACATCGGCGCCTACCAGGTGCGGACCGTGCACGAGGGCATCGACCGGGCGATCACGTTCATCGACACCCCCGGCCACGAGGCGTTCACCGCCATGCGTGCCCGTGGTGCGCAGGTCACCGACATCGCGATCCTCGTGGTCGCGGCCGACGACGGCGTCATGCCGCAGACGGTCGAGGCGCTCAACCACGCCCAGGCCGCCGACGTGCCGATCGTCGTCGCGGTCAACAAGGTGGACAAGGAGGGGGCGAACCCCTCGAAGATCCGCCAGCAGCTGACCGAGTACAACCTGGTGGCCGAGGAGTACGGCGGCGACACGATGTTCGTCGACGTCTCCGCGCTCAAGCGCATGGGTATCGACGACCTCCTCGAGGCCGTCCTGCTCACCGCCGACGCGGCGCTCGACCTGCGGGCCGTCGCCGACAAGGACGCACGTGGTGTGGCCGTCGAGGCCTACCTCGACAAGGGCCGCGGTGCCGTCGCGACGGTGCTCGTGCAGTCCGGCACGCTGCGCGTCGGCGACTCGATCGTCGCCGGGACGGCCTACGGCCGCGTCCGTGCGATGTTCGACGAGCACGGCGAGACGGTCGAGGAGGCCACGCCGGCACGTCCGGTCCTGGTGCTCGGCCTGACCTCCGTCCCGCGCGCCGGCGACACCTTCCTGGTGGCCTCCGACGACCGGACGGCTCGACAGATCGCCGAGAAGCGGGCGGCAGCCGAGCGTGCAGCCCTCCTGGCCAAGCGCCGCAAGCGCATCAGCCTCGAGGACTTCACGCAGGCCCTCCAGCTCGGCAAGGTCGAGACGCTCAACCTCGTCCTCAAGGGCGACGTGTCCGGTGCCGTCGAGGCGCTCGAGGACGCGCTGCTCAAGATCGACGTCGGCGAGGAGGTCGAGCTGCGCGTCATCCACCGCGGTGTGGGTGCCATCACGCAGAACGACGTCAACCTGGCGACGGTCGACAACGCGATCATCATCGGCTTCAACGTCAAGTACGCCGAGCGCGTCGAGGACCTCGCCGACCGCGAGGGCGTCGACGTCCGGTTCTACTCGGTCATCTACCAGGCGATCGACGACGTCGAGGCAGCGCTCAAGGGCATGCTCAAGCCGGAGTACGAGGAGGTGCAGCTCGGTACCGCCGAGGTGCGCGAGGTCTTCCGCTCCAGCAAGTTCGGCAACATCGCGGGTTCGCTCGTGCGCTCGGGTCTCATCCGGCGCAACGCGAAGGCGCGTGTGCTGCGTGCCGGCCAGATGATCACCGAGGGCCTGTCGATCGAGTCGCTCAAGCGGTTCAAGGACGACGCGACCGAGGTCCGCGAGGGCTACGAGTGCGGTATCGGGCTCGGCTCGTTCAACGACCTCCAGGTCGACGACGTCATCGAGACCTACGAGCTCCGCGAGAAGCCGCGCTCCTGAGGTCGCCCCACTGGACCGCGTGCCCGGCAACGGGCACGCGGTCCGCCGGGGTCCGCCTCGCGGGCCCCACGCACATCACCTGCACCGCGTGCCCCACCAGGGCACGCTCGTTCGCCGCCACGGCTCGCGCCGAGGCGGGAGGGAGTCCCCGATGGTCGACCACCCCCGTGCCCGCAAGATGGGCGAGCGGATCCACCAGATCGTCGCGCAGATGCTCGACACCCGGATCAAGGACCCCCGCCTCGGCTTCGTCACCGTCACCGACGTCCGCGTGACCGGTGACCTGCAGCACGCCTCGGTCTTCTACACCGTCCTCGGCGACGAGGTGGCGCGCGCGGAGTCCGCGGCCGCCCTCGCGAGCGCGACGGGGATCATCCGCTCCGAGGTGGGCAAGCAGATCGGGATCCGGCTGACCCCGACGCTCGAGTTCATCGCCGACGCGGTGCCCGAGACGGCCGCGCACATGGAGAGCGCGCTGCGCCAGGCCGCCGCGCGTGACGCCGAGGTCGCCGCACTGGCTGCCGGTGCCACCTACGCGGGCGACGAGGACCCCTACCGCCGACCGGTCGAGGACGACGAGAGCGACGAGGACGACGCCGAGGGCTGAGCGGCCGTCGGTGAGCAGAGCGGAGAAGGCGCAGTGACGCAGGACGCCTCGTCCCGGGCCCATGAGGGCGCACCCGTCCGCCGCCCGCCGGCACCCGACGGGCTGCTCGTCGTCGACAAGCCGGCCGACTGGACGAGCCATGACGTCGTCGCGCGCGTGCGGCGGCTGGCCAGGACGCGCAAGGTCGGCCACGCAGGGACGCTCGACCCGATGGCGACCGGTGTGCTCGTCCTGGGCATCGGCCGGGCGACCCGCCTGCTGACCTATGTCGTCGGCGCCGACAAGGAGTACCGCGCGACGATCCGCCTCGGAGTCGCGACGACGACGGACGACGCGGAGGGCGAGGTGCTCACGCGTCGCGACGCCGGCGGCGTGAGCCGCGAGGCGATCGACGGCGGTGTGGCCGCCCTCACCGGTGCGATCGAGTGCACTACCTCGCGAAGGTACACGGCGGACAAGCAAAAGAGGTAATTGCAGGTAAAACCATTCTGAAGAAATTCTATTCATACAACGATCTGCTTGATGGCGGTTCAGAAGGTTTTTGCAACGTTGAAGATACCTATGGGAAAGCGACCTATATCAGGCTGAAGGTAAAAGGGGAAGGGCAGTCAGTGACTTTAAAAATGTAAAACCCGAAAGAACAATATTAATCCAACCATCCTTGCTGGTCAAGTATTCATTTCCCCATTTTCAACTCCTGTTTCGCATGACTTACTAAGAACTAAATTGCTATCGAATAGATTTCACTCCATGGGCTTTGTAGTTCGAACTGCTCGTAAGCGCACATTCTTACATAATAGGTCACCCCAGGCTTCAAATCCGGAATATAACAAGCACCCTTACTCGTCGTTTGAATGATATGAGTATCAGACGAAAAATCGGGTGTGGTCGAATATTGAACTTTGTAGAGATATTCGGTCTTTTCGCTGCTGTAACCAATGCTAATTCCGTTTTGAAAAGCTTTCACTGCTTTAATTACCGGGGGCAATTTGCCAAATCCCGCAATCATTTCTGTTTGAAGGTTCAGACCTGGTTTCACCAAAATTATTGACAGCTACCAATTGCACATGAATAAAATTTTCCAAAGTTTGCCCCATCGGTTAATTTATCCACTTCGATGTATTTATCAATTGTGCTGACTGATTGTAGATTAGAATCTTTTTCTCCATACAGCAATCTGTATTCGGTTGCAGAATTGACGTGATCAAAGACAACGCGCATTCGGGTGCCGTTGTTAAAAATGGCTTTTATGATAGGCCTTTCAGGTGCAGCATAATAGATTGTTGTATCCATCAACATATAATTGGTGGGACTTATTACCGATATTTTGCGGGCTGACACTGCTGTTTCTGTACTTTTAGTATCAAATGATTTTGTGAATTGCATGTCACCAGGATTTATCGCAGGTAAAGTTATCTCCAATTTCCTGGATGATTTGTAATCCTGACCGTATTCTTCACAAACCAATCTGTATTCCCGTAAGGTATAAGCCGGCAAATCTAGTTTCTCCCGCGGTTGCAGCGCAACTTCAATACCAGTTTTGGTCTTATTTACCTTCATTGATTTTAATGGCGCAAACTCCTTTCGTACAATCTCATACGCCCTCTTTTTATTCCCGTAACCATCTATTACACCCCAATCTCTGTTTTGTGAAACTTTACTATCCCATGTTAAATCTGAAGAACGGTAATTACTGCGGTAATCGTTGTAAGTCCATAACGATGCACCAAACAAATATTCACGGCCACGCAGTTCATTGAACATCTTTGCAAAATTTCCGGTTGAGGTATTCAAATCTTCACCGATTAGATTCACACCTAATTCAGAAATGAAAATCATTTTACCAGACTGATATTCATGAACTTTATCAACATTTTTACCCCAGGAACCATACGTATTGTAGGGAACAAAATCGCCGAACTGTGATGGATCTTCTTTTTGATTATTGGCAGAATGTGAAACCAAAACAACCAAACGGGAGTGATCAAGGCTGTCTTTGACATATTTGATTGCCTTTTCGGCATACTCCATAACTTTGGTGTTCCGATGTTTATCTCCGATTTCGTTCCCAACACACCAACCGATAATGGATGGATGATTAAAATGATTGTTAACCAATTGGTTGATCCATGACCTTGCAACTGGAATTTCAGGATCAGTTAAATTTGTTGTTCCCCAAAGTGGTATTTCGGCAATGACCATTATCCCCTTCTCGTCGAGATAGTCATACACCTCTTTGGGTAGTGGTAAATGAGAAATTCGGGCAATGTTAACGCCCAGCGATTTCATATTGTCAATATCGCGTTTGTAAAGTTCTTCAGGCAAAGTGTTTCCAGTGAGCCGGTCATCGGCAACCCAGTTAAGACCCATTGCACGAACCGACTCGCCATTAAGTAGAAATTTTCCATTTACAATCTCCGCTTTGCGAATACCAAAACGTTCATTGATCTCATGAGCCACAGCATTTCCTTGCTTTAATTTGATTTTTATGGAATACAAATTCGGGAAATCGAAGTGCCAGAGTTTTACCTCTTTCTTTGCCATAGTAAATTCCAGATTGACTTTTTGGGTTTCTATGCCTAATAATGAAATGGTTGTATTTCCAGTTTTAACCACTTTCCCGGCAAAACTCAATTCATACTCCAATGAAACATTTTCTTTTGCCGTGTTTCCGTTGAAAATAGAGGTATTCAGTGAAATGGTGGCTGTTCCTTTTCCCAAATCGGGAATGGCCGTAATTTGCACCGATTCAACAAATACCGTATTATTAATGAACAAGGTTACCGGACGACGAATGCCACCCCAACTCCAGTAAGCGCCACTTCTGAATGTATTGTCGACACATACCACCAGACTGTTATTGAAACCGCTTTTTAGTTTATGTGTTATATCAAGATAATTTGAGAAATAACCACCTTTGACCTTGGCAATCTGTTCTCCGTTGAACCATACCTTATAATCAATTCCAACTGCTTCAAAGTTCAACCGCACTTCTTTGTCTGCAATATCCGAAGGTGTTTCAAATGTGGTTCTGTACCATCCTTTCCCCGAAAAATCAGCATACTCGTTACGGAGATCCCAATTCCCAGGTACAGGCAATTTGTCCCAGCCTGAATCATTGAAACTTCTTGCAAACCAGGCTTTTCCATCACCCTTATTGTAATAATCAGCCTTGAAATTCCACATTCCATTGAGTGAAATCCGGGTTTCTCCAGGTATTACAGAATTGTTTGCTGATAATGCTCTGGCTGAAAATACACTGATTAATATAAGGGTCAGCACTCCCAAACTAACTTTATTTTTTTTCATAGATATTAATTGTTCTCAATAGTTTTTTAAGTAACCATACTTCTTAAGAAACTCATCAGACTCTTTTCTTATTTTATAAAAGTCAGCTGTCAATGCTTTGGCATAAAAAAATATAGGGTGACCTGCACCTTCATACAGATGAAACTCGCAATATACACCGGACTGCTCCATCTTCTTGGTAAATTCTTCTGCTGTTTGCACCGGAATCAGTGGATCTTTTGTTCCCAGAATAAAAAGAGTGGGTGGCGCTGTTGAATCAATGTTGTGCAAAGGAGAAATCTCTTTGTACCTATTTTTCATTTCTTCGGTACCAAATCCGTTCGCACTGTTGTCGATCACCGGATAATAAAGCAACAAAAGGTTTGGTTTCGAACTTATATCTGTTTCTTTAGCAATTGCATCTTTAAGTATCCCTGTGGCAGCAGCCAGATGACCTCCAGCAGAAGCTCCTGCAGCCTCAACCCGGTTCGGGTCCATGTTCCATAGCGCTGCATTGCTTCGAAGCCAGCGTATAGCATCTTTTGCATCTTCAAAACTTTCAAACGGCGTTGTTTTGTGCAGGTACGAAATTCGGTATTCAGCCGATATGGCAACCATTCCTTTTGAGGCATAATAAGCGCATTCACGATAAAATTGCAAAGGGGTCCCTACTGTCCAGCCACCTCCGAAAAAATAAATAATTGCCGGTCGTTTTTCTCCTTTTTTTTCATTCTTTGGTTTGAAAATATGAAGCTTCATATCACCTTGCTCCGTATGTTTGTAGCTGACAATTTCAGGTGCAAACGATTGTTCGGGCTCAGCCAAAATTTCTTTCAAAGCATCGAACCATACTTCAGCCATCTTTTCTGCTCCGGCAACATTGGGATGCACTTGATCGCTGATGGTATATTTCTGCCAATCAAATCCTTTTGCCTGATTGACCAACAGAACGTTACCGCTATTTTGACATTTGACCATTTTTGCAATGCTTTTATTCAATTCCGGTATATAAGAATATTTGGGCAATTTTCCACTGGGGATTACCTGTGCTACCAAAATCTTCACATTGGGATTTATAGCCCTGATCTTATGGATAATTGATCCCAGAGCTTCAATAATTCCGACAATTGGTTTTTCACTTTCAAAATGGTTATGTCCGGAATGAAGTAAAACAATATCTGCATTGTATTTTTGATAAATACTGTCGATGTGCGCATCCAGAAATTCCGCACTTTTTCCACTAAAACCAGCGTTATTTATTGATCCAATCCGGCATTTGTCCGAATTTGGACCAATAAAATCGAAACTATATCCCGCTGTGAAAAGCATTTCCCAGAGAGGGAAAAGGTACGATTGAAAATTATCACCGCCTTCGGTTATGGAATCTCCCAAGCCTAAAACGGTAAATCTTTTCTGGGCATTTTCCTTGTCTTTCCTTTCCTGTGCACCAAGGGCAGATGAGAATAAAATCAGACATATTACAAAAATGGATCGCTGCATATCTTCCCTTTTTTTGTCTTTATCTTAATGTATTCTTTAGGGTTTGTCTATAAAGTCGCCTAACTTCTCCTTAAAACTGTTACTCCCTATAGACTTGTGGGCTTCGCAGTTCTCAAAAAAGGAGAAATTTTTGAAAGTCTCACCGCACATACCCCTTTTCACTGGCCCGATGAATCCAGATAGGATCAGCAAAGCTAACCTTGTGTGAGGATAAAACTAAAAAAACAGCCAGTATTTAAAGATAATAAGTACACTCATTCCTATTCAATGAGCATATTATTACTTGTTTATTTGAATTAAAAGTGACAGTAAGTTAAATTCTTCAACTATTAATTCGTATCATTTACCGATTAATACCCATCATTCTGCTTCATGTTCGAGTTAATTTGTATCTCAGCAGTTGGAATAGGCCATAAATACTGACGATCATTCCATTGACATGGTACTATATTCTTAATCAGGCCAGCATCCTCCATTGCCTTAAAACTTGGTACCCCGTCTTCGTCAATGGTTGGGATTCCAGGAAAGAACCAAAGACCTTTATCAACTACCTTTGCCTTAAGATCAGTAGGGTCAAGCATGCCGTAGATGGGCCTGTTCAGCACCTTGGAAGCCAGTTTCCATCGGACAATATCCATGTACCGGAGGCCTTCTGTGGAAAGCTCCATGCGGCGCTCCATGCGGATAATCTTGCGAAGTTGGGTTTGATCGTTTGTGGTGATAACAGGATACGAGGTGGTAGCGGTATAAGCAACCTTGTAAGCGCGGGCCCTTACCTGATTCATAGCATCAAGAACAGACTGATCGATTTCTCCCAGTTCTATTTTAGCCTCGGCATACATCAGTAATACATCAGCATAACGCACAATGATCTGATCTGGCTCCAGGTTACCGCTATTTAGTAACCAGGTATCATCGATCCCCTTTTTCCATACCAGGCCGTTAAAGGAGGCATATTGAGCATTTACGCGGTTATCATTGTTTTTAACCAATGTATTGGTACTCAGCCTAATTACATTGAGCGTGTATGGATTTGGGTCGTAGATATAACCCAAGAATGCTGTGCCAAATTCCACAATGGTAGCCGTGCAACGTGGATCCCTATTGAGAAAGGGTTTCCTGGGATCGTAAAGGGGAGACTTATCGATGGTCAATCCATCAGTGCAAAGATAGGAACATAATAAGTCCCAGGTAGGACAAAAATTTCCATATCCACCAGCAGTTCTTGGTAATTTGTATAGGGCTAACCCTATATTTACTTTTAATTCTATAGATCGGGGGAGACCAAAAATAGTTTCTTTTGAATTTTTGGTCGTTTGAAGAAATAAATTGCCATAATCTGAGTGAAGTGTATATTCCCCTAAATCAATACAAGCTTTGGCTGCTTTTGCGGCCGAACTGAAATCTCCCATATAGAGGGCAACCCGTGCTTTGAGTGCATAAGCCGCTCCTTTGGTAACG
Organism: uncultured Actinomycetota bacterium; assembly: GCA_963777075.1. Classification (GTDB taxonomy): domain Bacteria; phylum Actinomycetota; class Actinomycetes; order Actinomycetales; family Cellulomonadaceae; genus Actinotalea. The sequence continues at coordinate 61,673 of CAVZPH010000024.1, forward strand.
CGCTTTATTGCTGATGTCGAATAATTTTTAGGTAGATAAACGGCTGCACTATCAAAGTCTGCATAGATTTTTTGTAACACTACTTTTTTATCAGTACGGCCAATGGTGTAAGCTTTTTCAATCGAAACCACATTGTCACTATACACCACATCGCCAAAATGTGTGATCAATATCGCATATTGCGCTGCACGGAAAAATCGGGCTTCGGCAATGTACACATTCAGTTTCGATGCCAAAACCTTGGACTTTGTTTGATCACTGTTAAGTGCCTCCAGTGTTCTGTTAACACGTGCAATGGCCTTGTAACTGTTTGTCCAAAGGCCTGTTGATGTACCCCATTGACTATTTACAGTTCCCGCTTTAATTGGAGATAATGCATTTCGGGTATAACCATCATCAGAAAGGTAATCCCACGCAATGTCTTCATCCGGGCTCCACCAATCAGACCTGTACTGGTCATTCAATGCCATTTGTATTTCGGTTTCGTTCGAGTACCATTTATCGGCTGACGGTTGTGAAAGCGGGTACAAGTCCAGTGAATTTTCGCACGAAGTAAGAAATAATATCCCTACTATAGCTATATATAATATTTTTTTCATCTTGTATAAGTATTAAGATTTAACTTTCTTAAAATGTAACCGAAACTCCAACAAGTACTGTGGTTACAATACCAAGCCCTTCGGGATCATACCCCTTAGGATATTTACTGATACTCCATAAATCTGAAGCGCTGGCATAAACCCTAAGGTTGTTAAGCTGTATTATTTTGGTGATCTTTTGTGGGATGGTATAGCCAAGGGTAATGTTTTTCAAACGGAAATACCCCCCGTTAAATATCCAAAAATCGGACATAGCTCTGTTCGACCCTTTGTTAGTTTCAGTGTAGCGAGGATATTTTGCTACCAGATTTTGTTCGGGCGAGTTGTACGCGCTCCATACTTTGCCATCCATATTGGTTGGGAATGCACCCCAATTAGCACTGTTATAATCAGTATATCCTGTTGACAAACCGTTTTGTTTACCAATTCCCTGAAATGCCAACGAAAAATCAATCCCTTTGTAGCCTAGTATAATATTTCCCCCAAACATCCATTGGGGCTGGGAACTTCCGAGGAGTACCCGATCGTATTCCGGAGATATTTTCCCATCCGGTACACCATTAGGACCACTTATATCTTTATATTTCAAATCCCCGACTTTAACATTATTATTTAACTTAGGTGTATCATCGACATCTTGTTGCGTCTGATAAATCCCGTCACTGATATAACCATACCATTCATTAAACTCACTACCTTTTTTCTTAACTTGATCGCCTATAAATTCTGTACCTCCCAAGTCGCCCATCTTCGATTGAAATTGTGAGAGGTTAAATGAGGCAGAGTAGTTCAGAACACCAATTTTATCGTTCCACGAAAGATCGAGATCAATTCCTTTAGTAGTCATCTTACCGGTATTCTGGTTGGGATTTTGGAACCCAACGAATATTGGAATCTGAAGTCCAAGCAACATACCTTTGGTTTGTTTATAATAGACATCGCCGGTGAACTTCAATCGGTTGTTTAGGAAATTGGCATCGATTCCCAAATCACTTGATTCAGTTTTCTCCCAGGAAATATCTTTGATAGCATATTGAACCTGCGCTGCGGTTTGTTGGGCTATAGCCTTGTTGTTCTGATAGAATAAGGCGCTGCCAGAACTCATTATTCCCAGATAGGGATAATTGCCAATCCGTTCATTACCCAAGGCCCCCCAGGATCCACGCAACTTAAGGAAAGAAACAATAGCCAGGGTTTTCATAAAACCCTCTTCGCTCACTACCCATCCTACAGAAATCGAAGGGAACAACCCCCACCTGTTAGCTGATTGAAACCGTGAAGAACCATCGTAGCGTATATTGGCCTGTAGCAGGTATTTGCTTTTGAAACTATAGGATAAGCGACCAAAAAACGAACGATACGCTGTTTCATAAGCAGAGCCGGAGTTGTCTCGATAAGTAAGAGGTCCCTGATCCAAATAAGGATATCCGGTATATAGATATTGATCGCGGGAAGCAGTCAAAGATTCGTTTTTGTAGTAATAATTTTCGAAACCAGCTAAGGCTGTAAAATCATGACTTCCTATGGTTTTCATATAGTTAACCAGAAACTGTGTTGTAAGACTGAAACTGTTATAACGTCCTTCAGTCAATTTGTTAGAAGTTGGGTTACTATCTGCACCAACAAGTGAAGCAAGAAACTGCGTAGGATCAGTTGCTGAATAAGTATCAACTCTATTCGTAAAACTTTTTCCGCTATTAAAATCAAAGATCGGTGCCAATATCCCCGTTATTTTTAATCCTTCTATCGGTTTAATGTCTAGAGCAATTTTACCACCAATTTGGTTATACCAGTTTTGATTCTTCCCCCCATATTTTAAATTTCCATAAACATTTCCTCCAGCTTTACCATCAGCCACCCGGCCATCGGTCCATACCGCAGGATAAACAGGTGCATATATTGATATAGGATACAAAGGATTATCAAATGTTGGATCAGTAGTAATGGAGCGTTTGAAGTTTAAATCGAACGACCCACCAATGAACTTATTGATGGTAAAATCGTTGTTAGTACGGGCAAAGATCCGTTTGTAATCTTTATTATCATAAAACCCACCCACCTTCTCGTATTTGATAGAAGCATTAGATTTCACATATTTCGATCCTCCAACAAAGGATATCATATGGGTTTCCCGCGGCGATTTGTTTTTTAGGGTTAATGCGGCCATGTCAGTATCCGGATATTTATCGGGATTTATTGCTCGGTTGGCAGCATAACCTTCAATCAAATCTTTGGAGTAGGTGGGATATTGATTGGCTCCATTTCCGGCATCGTTCCAACGCAATTCGTTTTGCAATTGCATGTAACGTACGGATCCCATGTGTTCGGGAAGTTGGGTAGGCGTATCAAACCCTGTTTCGAAAGTATAATTCACTGAAGCTTGGTCTGTTTTTGCCCGCTTAGTAGTAATTAATATTACCCCTGATGCAGCCCGAGAACCATAGATGGAAGCAGAAGCTGCGTCCTTAAGTACCGTGAGGTTTTCAATATCTGCAGGATTTACCTGATTGACATCGCTTACCGAAATACCATCAACAATAATCAAAGGATCAGAGTTTCCGATTGTTGTAATCCCCCTGATTCTTATGGCGGATGACCCCATTGCACCACTGCTGCCATTACGCGTTACCATCACACCTGAGATTGCTACCCTGTAGTGCCTGTGAAACCTGGGTAGATCTTTCTGCCTTCAACCAATTGCCCGGTAATGGAGGCAATTGAACCCGTAAGGTCCTTTTTCTTTTGGGTACCATATCCAATAGCTACCACTTCCTCTATACCGATGCTGCTTGGTCGAAGCTTAACATCAGCAGTGCTTTTGCCTGTAATATTTACATCCTGCGGTTCAAAACCGATAAACGAAATAGTGAGGACTTTACTGGACTCCGGAATTTTGATCTTATAATTTCCATCTGCGTCGGTAATGGTACCTAATGTGGTTCCTTTTATGACGACAGAAGCGCCGGTAACCGGATCGTTGGTCTCATCTGTCACTCGCCCGGTTACATTCTTTTGCTGTGCATACAGCACCTCAAAAGAGAGAATAAAAGAAAAAAACAAAATGATTCTTTTCATAATTTAAAATTTAATAATCAGCATTATCTATCAATCAATATAAATCTCGAATATTGAAGTAGGGACATATACAACCGGTTGTTCAAATTCGAAACGAAGAGATTTCGTCTCTAACTTGCTATCCGGTTTCCAGCTATTGATCGTCTGGTAGTTATCGCTTTTTTCAAAGAGCAAATCTCCCCGCTCGTCTTTGATCCTGTAGTTCCTGACACAGAAGGGGATGACATCTTCGGGATGCCCCATTTGAGAGGACTCCATCGGATGGTCAAAATCGGTGTCGAAATGAAGCGTCACAGAATGGATATTTTGAATGTGGTTCCACGACAATATGATGGTTGAATTCCTATCATTCCAATCAGCAGCCCATGCATTGGTCCTAATGTAGGGGCGCGTATAGCCATTGACCAGATTTTCTTTGGTAAAACAGTTGAGTGCCGGAGTGATATTCATTGCAATGTTCTCCCCCTTAGGTCGGCGCTCAGGACACCAGAATTCGAAGGAGTCGAATCCGCTGTTCTCGGGCGGAACCTGCTTCCCGTAATTATTGACAGCCGGATTGGTTTTGTTGAAAACTGACAAAATCCCTGTGATTCGTTTTTCACTGCAGCAAATCTTGAGATCAGGATTACTGCGGAAGATGATAAAACCATATTGGTCTTCGTTCAGGGTCTCCGTAAAATCGATTTTAACCAGTTGTTCTCCTGCTCTGAAGCTCGATCTTTTTCTTTTCAACCAGATGTTCGGGTGTGTAGTTTTGAATTTTCGAACTGGTCTTCAGTTCCACCACCAGCTGGGTCTCTTTGACAGCAACCATTAATACTTCGAAACTGTATTGCGTTTTTTTTGTCAAAGGCAGCAGCTGTCCTGCCGGGATTTTCAGATCTAACCAGGAACCGTCAAAGGGAATCTGACTAATCGACAGGGTACTGGAGCCTCGATTGTTGCTTCTGCAGCAAGATTTCAGGATGGTCGTATCGGGATACCCGGAATACTTTGTCCGGCCAGATTTAATCTTTGCTGAAGCATTTGATATTTTCGACAATCTGAAAATTCAAGGGAGTTATTCCGGACTGAATACACATGGAAGCCGCCATACCGACTGCCTGACCTCCGTGTCCGGATGTTGCCATCACCCTAGTGCGAACCGAAAGCTACATGCGAAGCGCTTATCAATCGACCCGCAACAAACAGGTTTCTGATGTCTTTACTGATAAAACAACGGTAAGGTATTTCGTATATCCCTTTTGAATGATACTGATTACAGCCAGGAAGTTCAGAAAAAACACCATCGGCCGGATGCAGGTCAATCGCCCAGCCGCCAAATGATACCGCATCGTAAAAATGCTTTTGCTCAACAATATCCTGTTGTTTAAGCATATACGGACCTTCAAATCGTCGACTCTCGCGTTTGCCGGGGATTGTTCCTACCCATTCCAAAGAAAGATTCTCTACATCCTGAAAATTGCCCGAATTTTTGAGGTAGTTCCAAACACCATACACCACGCTCCAAAGTTCCCATTTGATCTCCTCGGTATCATAAATGGTGTCTCTTCGTCCTCCATATTCAAACCACCAGAAATTACATCCTAAGTCACCTGTTTTAATACTTCTGAATCGTGGAATTTTTGTTATATCCTTTAGTGCAAACGATGGTGCGACATATTTTACAGGTCTTCCTGTGTCTTTGCTGTAGAAATAGATGGTGTGACCCAACAGTTCGCCGTACTCTTTAGCCGGCGTGAAGGATTCGCCAAATTCCTTTTTACACTCTGCACCGATGCGGTAAGAAGCTCCCGCCATGTATCCAACGACTCCATCGCCTGAAGCATCACAAAACAACGGGGCAATTAATTTATATTCGGTCGAATTCTGACTGCAGAAAGCTGTCAGGGAAGAGATGTTTACTGCATCCTTTTTCTCCAGATCAAAAACCATGGTATTGAGCAAAAGGGTAATATTGGATTCAAGCTTAACTTTTTCCAGCAATATTGTATCGAAAATGATGGCATTCCCCTCTTTGTTACGATAGAGGTTTTCAACCAATATTTCGTCCACAACTCCCCCCTCGCGTGCCCAACGGTTGTTGTTTCCCATGTGAGAGGTGGCGCCCAAAACCCAAAGCCTAACTTCACTCGAACCGTTTCCTCCCAATACCGGTCGATCCTGAACCAGAATTACCTTTGTACCATTTCTTGCAGCAGTGATGGCTGCACAGGTTCCTGCCATACCTCCACCTACAACTATCAGATCCGAATTAAGCGTAACTATCGTATTGCCCCGTTTTATAGGGGATAAATCTTGTTTAATCATATAATCTATGTGATTTTATTTGAGCGCTTTAGATAAAATCCTCAATCCTATCAGTAGCAAGAGAAATGCTACCCCTAAAACGTAGATTTTACCGATAGAAGCCATAAGTCCTAAAAAACCGATGATAAATCCGGTCGCAAGAATACCAAAAGAGATCATTTTTATTCCAAATTTGTTCTCGCTTTCTGATTCGGCCGGACCACCAGCTCGGTCTGTGGATGTATCAATTTTATCCAAAAGATAATTTTGATAGTTTTCAAATTCGATTGAAGGAGTTTTTCTCAGGGTCAGTACCAGTTCAAAAAAAGCAATGATAGATAATGGGACCAAAACGCCCATCACCATTTCAGCAGCCCTAGACAATTGACTTCCCCCAATTATCGGGATGATAAATTTAAAGGTCAGACTGATAATCAATGATAATATCGTTGTTGTTAAGACCGTATAACTATTTTGTTTTTTTGAAAACAGGGTCCAGATCAGGGGCAAATACATGGCGCCTCCTGTTATTGATGCAACACTCAGGATCACATTGGTGGCTCCACCCATAAGTGGAATCATCATTCCCATGAAAATGACCACCAGTCCCATAAGCAAAGTGGCCAGCTTTGCGACCCGCATCAACAATTTTTCGGACGATAGAGGATATAGCGTTTTAAATAAATCGTTCGTTATCACACCGGCTGAAATATTCAAGAAACCCTGGACAGAACTATTGGTTGCAAAAATCAGGCTGATAATAATCAATCCCAGCATGCCCGAAGGCAATACCGCTTTGCACATTTGCATATAGGCCTGCTCACTTTCGATACCAACCAAGACCCGGATTGATGGCCCGATAAATCATGGGAGGTAACATCCAAATCACCGGACTGATGATATAAAACAATCCAAACAAAATACCTACTTTTTTTGCTTCTTTCGGTGATGCCACACTGGTATAACGTTGTATAAAACTCCACTGACCACCCAGGTAGAAGACGTTGTAAAAGAGGAATCCAAGTAAAAAACTGATTGAATACTTATGGTCACTGAAATTGAAAAATTCAGTAAGCTGCTGTGCCCTGATGGTGTCAACAAATGCAGATATCCCGCCAACCTTATCAAATGAAAGCGGAAGCAGAATCAATCCCGCGGAAAGAAGAATAATAAACTGTAAAACATCGGTTACCACAACGGCCCATAATCCACCGAAGGTCGTGTACAAAATCACGACAATTCCCAGTAATCCGACCCAAACATACAGGGATATCCCTGTAACAACCTGCAAAATAATTGCCACGGCATACAGACACACCCCTTTCAAAAAGACCATGATAAACAGATAGATATAGGAATAGGTATTTTGAGTCCTGATACCGAGCCTGTGACATATGTATTCAGCCGCCGTCAGTGACTTTGTTTTGTGCCATTTAGGTGCGATAAAAAATCCGACAATCAATCCTGCAACCGACATGGCCCACTGAATCGAAATGGCTACCCATCCTGATGAGTAGGCGATGGAACCCCATACCACAAAAGTACTGGCAGACACAAAACCCATAAACAGCGACAAACTGTTAATCCACCAGGGAACAGCACCACCGGCGGCAAAGAATGTTTTCATGTCTTTACCGGCATTTCTTGAGAAAGAGAGTCCGATGGCAAAAATCATGAGCGAAAACAATACGATTACCAAATAATCGAGTGGGGTCATGCAGAAAAGAATGAAGTTCAGTTAATTTTTATGATACAATGTTAAGCCAGTGTTAAGCCAAATGAAAATAAAATTCATTTATATTTTTCGGAAACGTTTTCGGAAACGTTTTTATTTCCGGAAACGTTTCCGAAAATAATTAGAGGTTCATATATTTACCGCCCTGACAGATTACAGTCAACCAAACTCATTAAAGAATGAAGCACGTTACGATAAAAGATGTTGCCAAAGTTTTAAATTATTCTGTTTCAACCATTTCAAGAGCATTTAACGATAAATATGACATCAGAAAAGAGACCAGGGACCTGATTTTAGCCAAAGCCAAAGAGATGGGCTATTCCCCTAATCCCATTGCCAAAAGCTTGCTGAAGCAATGCTCCAACCAGATCGGAGTAGTGGTTCCCGAATTTATAAACTCATTTTTCCCGGAAGTAATCATTGGGATTCAGGAGGTATTTATTAAAAAGGGTTACCAGGTACTAATCATGCAATCAAACGAATCCTATGACACAGAAATAGAAAATGTGAAGGCCATGGAAACATGGTAGACGGATTGATTCTTTTCCCTTC
>CAVZPH010000025.1:0-40470 GCA_963777075.1 uncultured Actinomycetota bacterium
AGTGGCCCAGAGCGCATCTTGTTTGTCGAAACTCGCTGCGATCAGGACGTTGAACTTGTCGCGATTCAAATCTCCGAAGCCCTTGCTGATCGAAGCTGACGAACTTCCGCCGCCCGCGTGTTGAGGGGCATATACCGAAACGTTGACAGAGCCATCTGTCGTTTCCTTCTTCGTGATGAAGTTGATCACGCCGGCGATCGCGTCTGAGCCATACAGTGCCGAGGCGCCGTCAGTCAGCACTTCGACACGCTCGATGGCCGACAACGGAATGCTGTTCAAGTTGACGGTTGAGCCCGTGTTCAACGGTGCCAAGCGGCGGCCATTGAGCAAGACCAGCGTGTACGAACTACCCAGTGCATGCAATGACGCCGTAGCCGTCCCACCGCCACCACCATTGATGGACTGCGAGCTCGTAGTGAAACCCTGCATAGAGGGCAGTTTCTGGACCAGATCGGTGACCGAGGTCAGCCCGGTCTTGGCAATGTCAGCCGCCGTGATGACCTGCACCGGAAGCGCTGATTCTGATTCGACACGCTTGATCGACGAACCAGTAACTTCAACGCGCTGCAGCGTCTCTTGAGCCATGGCAGACGTGCCAACAACTGCGCCGAGCGCCAGCAAGACGCCTGTGCAGATCTTTGATTTCTTGAACATTGAAGCTCCTCATTGCAAAAGTAAAGGTCGATAGACACAGTTCCGGGAAGACATCGCTCCGTCTTGTAGACGGGGCAGCCTTGAGAACCAATCGGAGATTTTCCAGCAGCTTTGCCGGAGTAGTCGTTAGGGCATTCCTGAGCGACATTGCAACAACACTTCGCCTCAGCCTTGAATCATCAGAAACAATTCAGCAACGACAGCGGCCTATTCACCGAACTTGTCTTGCCAGCCAGCGATAGGTTGAAAACCCAACGTCAAAAAAAACGCCCACTGGCTGATGGTTACCCATAAGACGCCGGGCATGCAGACTTAATGGCCGTGATTCACTGTCAAACAGAGATGAAAACAAGCTCATGGCCAATAATCAGGATAAGCCGCTAATCGTCAGCGACCACACGGTGCTTTCCCGATCTTGAAAAGGGGCAAGAGCGGAGACGCTTGCATCGCCATTGCCCAACAGATAGCGACCCAAGCTCTCCACGCCCACGCGTAATTGCACGCTACCGCCCTGCTACTCAACTATCACCGTTGCGATCAGTCCATAGCGAATTGCTTGAAAAAAAAACATCCGCGCACTGCGCGGATGTTTTGCTGACGCTTCAGGCAATCAGAACTTGGCGTTCAAGGACAATGTGATGCGACGCCCCAGAGCATCGTAAACCACCGGATAGGTGTTGCCGTTGCCGAAAGGTGCGCCGGTTTGAGCGATAGGCGGATCTTTGTCCAGCAAGTTGTTGATGCTGCCGCTCAAGGTCAGACTCTTCGTCAGCTTGTAGGCGAGGGACAAGTCAAGATAGTCCATCGCAGGCAAGGTTGCCTGGACCGCTTGGACAGTACCTTTCAGCAGCGGGTCGCTGCTGCTCGCATCGACCTTTACGCTGTCAAAGTGACGCCATGTCAGCGCGGCGTTCACGCCCCAAGGCGTGGCCCAGTTGCCGCGCAGCTTGTGGCGCCATTTCGGCTGCGGCGTGCCGCAAGTCGAACCGTAATAGCCCGCACAGTTATAGGTTCCGTCGCCCGGAATCGGCTCCGAGCTCGAATCATTCAATACCGTGCCAAGGAAGCTGAGGTCCAGCTTGCCCATCTTGCCCAACTTGAAGCCGTAGTCCAGACCAAGGTCAATACCATTCGTCTTGAGTGACGCAATATTGAGATTGGTGGCGATAACTCGCGCGGCAGGCGTGGCCCACAGAGTACCCAACTTGTCGCGAGTGATCAGGCTGCAGTAGGCGGCATCACCCGATTCCAAGCACTTTCTGACGACAACATCTGGGGGCAAAACGCCGATTGCATCTGCAACCTTGATCGAGAAGTAGTCGACCGACACCGTCAGATCCTTGACAGGGTAGGCAACGAAACCAAAGGTCACGCTCTTCGATGTTTCTGGCTTCAGATTGGGGTTGCCGCCAAAGAGCCCGTTGTATTGCTGCGCTGTGCTGTCAGCAATCGTGCCGTACTGAGCCGCCGTCACGCCGGTGCGCGCACATTGAACCAGGCTGGCCGTCGGCGCCGCTCCGGCGCAAGGGTCGGAGTCAGCGTTGTACAGACCCAAGCCCTGCGGTGTGAACAGTTCAACGACGTTGGCCGCACGTGCCGCTTGCTGGACGCTGCCACGGAACTTCAGCGTCTTGACAGGCGCCCATTCCATGCCCGTACCGTAGGTATCGGTGCTGTGGCCGGTGCTGTAGCTCGAATGGCGGTACGAAGCGTTCAGGTTCAAGGCATACGCCATTGGCTTGCGATCCGCCAAGGGCACGCGCACTTCGCCAAACACGTCATTCACCGTGTAGCGGCCAGCAACCCCCAGCCTCGGACCGCCTTGGCCAGCCAGATCACCGGTGGTGAACGCGCTATCGGTAGAAAGCTCGAGTTGCTCGGTACGACGCTCAACACCGAAGGCCACGCCGACACCTGTGGATGCCGACGGCAGCTTGATGCCGTACTGGGTCAGATCACCCGACAAGGTTGCGCCGAAGACGCTCTGGTTGGTGAAACCCTTCTGGAAGCCCGGAGTTTGCAGATAAGTCAAAGCTTCCGGTGTTACCTTGCCGAGTGACCAGATGTTGTAAGGAACACAGTTCGGATCGGTTCCGTTCAAGGTGACACGGCAGACCGGATTGCCGGTCTTCGGGTCGGTGACAACGTCCATAGCGTTCGCGGTACGAGCGATGGAAAAGTCGTTCTTGTAGGTTTCTTGATAGACCACGCGAGCGACTTGGCCGAAGGCGTCGTAGCTCCAGGCGCCGATATCGCCCTTCAGACCGAACACGCCGCGATACGAGGTGTGACGGATGTCATCCTGACGGCCGCCACCTTCAACGTTGCGGCGCAGAATGAACACGTCGGCGGTATTGCCCGGTGCGGCCAGGCCCAATTCGGTCTTCCAGGCTTGCGACAGCAGGGGGTTCTCAAACTTGATGGAATTCACGCCCGAGGCATCAAACCCGAACAAACCGCTTGGCGCAATCTGTGCCACCGTGTGGTCGTCGTGGAAGGCCAATTGCGTGTAGACGCGAGCCTTCTCACTGATGTCATAGTGAGCGATGGTGGTCATCGAGTAACGATCGGCCGGACGCTGGAAGTAGTTCAGAGGGCCGTAGTTGTATAGATCGGCCGAAGTCCAGGGACGGACGTTGCCGTTCGCGTCGGCCACGGTCCGGTTGCCATTGGCCGTGATGAAGCGCCCAGGGAAACTGGTGCTCGATCCGCCGCAGGTGAAGACGGCGCCGCTGGCGCTCAGTGCGCAAGACGAGAAGTCACGCTCGGATTGCAGCAGCGCGTCTTCCTTGTGAACGGTGAAATTGACCGTGGCATTGCCTTTGTTGTCGGCGAAATTGCCGCCCATAGTGATGTTGAGTTCCTTGACGGCGCCGTCGCTCGACTTATCGCCGGGCAATGCAACAGTGAGCAGAGCAGGCAGGCGGGCGGGCAGGGCAGGTAGGGGAGACAGGGAAGGCAGGCAGGGGAGGCAGGCAGGCACGCAGGCAGGCAGGCAGGCAGGCAGGCAGGCAGGCAGGCAGGCAGGGGAGGCAGGCGGGCGCATGCACAGTCATCGCTGAGCTGCGTGCAGCCAAAGCTGCGGGCGGGCATGGTAGCAGCAGAGGCGGGGCGGGGCGGCCAGAGTGACTCGCCTCCGCCGGTCGTAGGGATCAGACCACGCTCGCGGGCGTAGTCCCCGAGCAGCTCGCGCAGCTGGTGGCGCCCTCGGTGCAGCCGGCTCATCACGGTGCCGATCGGGGTACCCATGATCTCGGCGATCTCCTTGTAGGCGAAGCCCTCGACGTCGGCAAGGTAGACGGCCATCCGGAAGTCCTCGCCGAGCGCGGCGAGCGCATCCTTGACGTCGCTGTCCGGGAGCCGGTCGAGGGCCTCGACCTCGGCTGAGCGCAAGCCCGTCGAGCTGTGCGACTCCGCACGCGCGAGCTGCCAGTCCTCGACGTCCTCACCGGAGGACAGCAGCGGCTCGCGCTGCTTCTTGCGGTAGGTGTTGATGAAGGTGTTCGTGAGGATGCGGTACAGCCAGGCCTTGAGGTTGGTCCCCGGCCGGTACTGGTGGAACGCGGCGAAGGCCTTGGCCATCGCCTCCTGGACGAGGTCCTCCGCGTCGCTGGGGTTGCGCGTCATCCGCAGCGCGGCCGAGTAGAGCTGGTCGACGTAGACCAGCGCCTCCTCCTCGAAGCGTGCCGCACGGTCCGCCTCGCCCTCGGCGGCCGGAGCCCTCGTCGTCTCGTCGCTCATCGGGGTCGAGCCTAGTCGCACCTGCGGCCCGGGGGCTCCGCCCGCCAGGAGGTCCGGCCACTGCCCCAGGGGATGCGCGACCGGTCGGGGTCGTGACAGGACCGAGGTCGGCGGGCTCATGGGGGTGGAACGCCGCTGCCGGCCGCGCCATTCCCGCCGCCGTGGTCCGGTTCGCGATGCTGGATGCCGAGCCCCGGCAGACGCGTTACCGTGCAGGAGGACCGTTGATCACGTACTCGCCGAGGAAGTGGGACAGATGCTCGTCCGCCGGATCGCCCGCCCGCTCGTCGCCAGCTCCTTCCTCGCCGAGGGGTGGGACGCCTTCCGCTCCCCCGCCGTGCACGTCGACCGGGTCGAGGCCGCCTGGGCGCGGCTCGGCCGCAAGGTCGACCTGCCCCCGGCGCCCCCGCGCAGCCAGGTGACCAGCCTGGTGCGTGCTCATGGCCTCGCGATGGTGGGCGCCGCCACGATGCTCGCGCTCGGGAAGGCGCCCAGGACCAACGCGCTGGTCCTCGTCGGCCTGACCCTCCCCGTCGTCGCGAGCGAGGTCCCTGCCCTTCCGTGGACCCGCGGGGGCCGCACGCCGAGCGACGGCGCGGGCCAGGTCCGGTGGGAACGCCTGTGGATGTCCACCTCGATGCTCGGCGCCGCACTGCTCGCGGCCGTCGACGCGGAGGGGCGCCCCGGCATGGCGTGGCGGGTCGAGAAGGCGCGCGCCGACCGCGCCGCAGCGCGCGCGTCCCACGAGGCGTGAGCCCGGAGCACCCGCTGCCCCTCTCCCGCGGCACCGCCGGACGGTGAGCGCGCCCGCCGTCACCCGGCCGTGCGCGGGTAGCCTGCGCCCATGACCGACGAGACCTGGGACGCACCCCTCGCCGAGCACGCCCTCGACGCCGTCGTGGAGGTTCCGGGCTCGAAGTCCCTGATGAACCGGTACCTGGTCCTGGCGGCCCTCGCCGACGGGCCGGGGGTGCTGCGCGGCGCGCTCGACTCGCGCGACACGCTGCACATGGCGGGCGGGCTCGAGGCACTGGGGGCAGCCGTCGGGCGCGACGGGACGACCTGGCGCGTCTCCCCGATCCAGCAGGGTTCCGGGCCCGTCGAGGTCGACTGCGGCCTCGCCGGGACCGTCATGCGCTTCCTTCCCGCGGTCGCCGCGCTGACCGGGCGACCCAGCCGCTTCGACGGCGACGCGCCCGCGCGCAAGCGGCCCGTCGGCCCGATCCTCGAGGCCCTGCGCGACCTGGGCGTCACGGTGCACGACGAGGGCCGCGGCACGCTCCCGTTCACCGTCGTCGGGCCCGTCAGCGGGGGCAGCGTCGACCTCGACGCGAGCGGCTCCTCGCAGTTCGTCTCGGGGCTCCTGCTCGCCGCCGCCTCGATGCCGGAGGGCCTCGTCGTCCGGCACACCGGGCGCACCCTGCCGAGCCTGCCGCACATCGCGATGACCGTCGAGGTCCTGCGCGCCGCCGGGGTCGAGGTCGACGACTCACGCCCGGAGATCTGGCAGGTGACCCCCGGCACGATCCGGGCCCGCGACGTGCGCGTCGAGCCCGACCTGTCGAACGCCGCTCCGTTCCTGTGCGCGGCGCTCGTCGTCGGCGGGACCGTCCGGGTGCCGGGCTGGCCCGCCGAGACGACCCAGCCCGGCGCCCTGCTGCCCGAGCTGCTCGAGGCCATGGGCGGCTCGACGCGGCTCGACGGCGACACGCTCGTGGTCACCGGGACCGGAGCCGTGCACGGGATCGACGTCGACCTGCGCTCGGCCGGGGAGATCGCCCCGACCATCGCCGCCCTCGCGACCCTTGCCGACTCCCCCACGCGCCTGCGCGGGATCGGCCACATCCGCGGCCACGAGACGGATCGGCTCGCGGCCCTCGCGACGGAGATCACCCGGCTCGGCGGCCAGGCCGAGCAGACCTCCGACGGGATCGTCATCACCCCCCGTCCGCTGCACGGCGGCACGGTCGAGACCTACCACGACCACCGGATGGCGACGGCCGGGGCCCTGATCGGCCTGCGCGTGCCGGGGATCGAGGTCCGCGACGTCGCGACGACCCGCAAGACCCTCCCCGACTTCGTCGGCATGTGGACGGCGATGCTCGCCGGTACGGGATCCCGATGAGCCACGGGGTCGGCGCATGAGGCGTCGAGCGGGCGGGCGGCGCGGCCGATGAGACGCAGCTACGACGAGTCGGACGTGCGCAGCCGCCCGAACCCCAAGGCGAACCGCCCGCGCACCAAGCAGCGCCCCGAGCACAACGACGCCGGTCGCGCCCTGGTCATCGGGGTGGACCGCGGCCGCTACCGGATCCTGGTCGACGAGGGCGGCGCGGACGAGCGCGAGGCCGTCGCCATGAAGGCACGCGAGCTCGGCCGCGAGCGCGTCGTCTGCGGCGACCAGGTCGACGTCGTCGGGGACGTGAGCGGCAAGGACGGGAGCCTGTCGCGCATCGTGCGGATCGCCGAGCGGACGACCGTCCTGCGCCGGACCGCGGACGACATCGACCCGATCGAGCGCGTCATCGTCGCGAACGCCGACCAGCTGGTCATCGTCACGGCCCTCGCCGACCCCGAGCCGCGCACGCGCATGATCGACCGCTGCGTCGTCGCCGCCTACGACGCCCGGATGCGCGCGCTGCTGTGCCTGACCAAGTCCGACCTCGCCGACCCGGCACCTCTCGTGCGGATGTACGAGCCGCTCGGCGTCGACGTCGTCGTCGTCGGACGCGGCACGGGTGAGGGGGGCCGGACCGTCGACGGGCTCGAGGTCGTGCGCGCCGAGCTCGTCGGCCGCACCTCCGTGCTCGTCGGGCACTCGGGGGTCGGCAAGTCCACGCTCGTCAACGCGCTCGTCCCGGACGCGCTGCGCGCGGTGGGCGTCGTCAACGACGTGACCGGCCGCGGCCGGCACACCTCCTCCTCCGCCGTCGCGCTGCGACTGCCCGGGCGAGCGGGCTGGGTCATCGACACCCCAGGAGTGCGCTCCTTCGGCCTCGCCCATGTCGGCACCGAGCAGATCCTCGGGGCCTTCTCCGACCTCGCGGCGATCGTCGAGGAGCGCTGCCCCCGGGGCTGCACGCACCTGCAGGACGCGCCCGACTGCGCCCTCGACCTGTGGGTCGCCGAGGAGCCGTCCCTGAGCGAGGAACGGGCCGAACGGCTCGACTCGCTGCGCCGCCTGCTGACCTCGCCGCGCCGGCGAGGCCTGAGCCGCGCGCTACGGTGCTCCCATGACCAGGTACGACGACGACCTCCGGCTCGCCCACGTGATCGCCGACCAGGTCGACGGCCTGACCATGTCGCGGTTCCGCGCCCAGGACCTGACGGTCGAGACCAAACCCGACACGACCCCCGTGACCGATGCCGACCGCGGCGCGGAGGAGGTCGTCCGCTCCCAGCTCGTCCAGGACCCGTCCGCGCGACGCCGTCGTCGGCGAGGAGATGGGGACGACGGGCCACGGCGCGCGCCGCTGGGTGGTCGACCCGATCGACGGGACGAAGAACTTCGTGCGCGGCGTCCCCGTCTGGGCGACGCTCATCGCCCTGCTCGACGGCGACGAGGTCGTGCTCGGCCTGGTCAGCGCCCCCGCGCTCGGCCGCCGCTGGTGGGCGGCCGTCGGCTCGGGCGCCTGGAGCGGCAAGTCGCTCGCCGCGGCCAGCCGTCTGCAGGTCTCGGGAGTCGACCGGCTCGAGGACGCCTCGCTGTCCTACTCGAGCCTGTCCGGCTGGGAGGAGCAGGGCGCCCTCGACGGCTTCCTCGACCTGACGCGCTCGGTGTGGCGCACACGCGGCTACGGCGACTTCTGGTCCTACGTGCTGGTGGCCGAGGGCGCCGTCGACATCGCGACGGAGCCCGAGCTCGCTCTGCACGACATGGCGGCGCTGGTGCCGATCGTCACCGAGGCGGGCGGCACGTTCACCTCGGTCAGCGGAGTGCCCGGACCCTTCGGCGGCTCGGCCCTCGCGACGAACGGTCTGCTGCACGAGCAGGTCCGCGACGTGCTGGGCCCGATCGCCGGACGCTGCCACGCCGGCTGACGAGCCGGGCCGGGCTGCGCCGGGGAGTGCTCAGCGGGCGAGGCCCGGCAGCTCGCTGACGTCGAACCAGAGCAGGTCGCGATCGACGAGCCGCTCGGCCGCGTCCTCGTCCCCCTCGGCGGCCGCGCGGACCTCGGCCTCGGCCTCCGCCTCGTCGACGTGCGCACAGGCCACGTCGGCCCAGGGCACGGTGGCGAGCAGCCTCATCGCGCTGGCCGTCTCGTCCTCGCCGCTGAGCGGCTCCACGAGCTCCTCGGAGACGTCCGCCGCCACGACGACACGGCGCCAGCTCGTGGTCGCTGCGCCCTCGTCCGCGAGACGGTCGACGCTGTCGTCGGCGGCGAGGAGCTGGGCGACGAACTCCAGGCCCTCGTCGTCCTCCTCGGGGAGCGCGGCGCGCAGGGCCGGCGTGACGCCGTGCACCACGCGGGCGTCGAGCCCTTCGGGTCGGCCGAGCTCAGCGAGGGTCGAGGGCAGGTAGATGCGCACGCCTCAGTGTGCCGCCCCGAGCGGCGCCTCGGCGAGCAACGCACCGGCGAGCGAGGCGACGACTCGTCGCACGACGGAGCCCGGAGCGCTCTCCCGCAGGAGCCGGGCCGTGAGCACCGCTGCGTCGCAGGCGGGCCTGTCCTCCAGGACGACATAGGGCTCGGGGACGCCGGCCCAGCGGCCGAGCGCCTCGCGGACCGCCTGCTGGGCGCGCGGCCCGCCGGAGGAGGCACGCACCCGGTTGACCACGACGAGGGGATCGGCAGCCGGAAGCAGCTCGCGCAGCTCGCCCAGCGCCCGGACCAGCCTCGGCAGCCCGAGGGCGTCGCCCGAGCCGACCACGACGACCCGGTCGGCGGCCGCGAGGGCGGACAGGGTGGCCGCGTTGCGCTGGGGCGCGCGTGTGTCGTAGCTGAGCAGCTCGTCACGCTCGATGGCGAAGCCGCAGTCGACGACCGTCCAGGGCACGAGCCTGCGGGCCGCGGCCCACAGGACCTCCAGGCCGGATGCCGGGACCTCCGGCCAGCGGTCGGCCCTGCTCAGGCCCGTGAGCACCCGCAGGCCCGGTTCGATCACCGGGGTGAGGGCGGCGAGCGCGGCAGGGTCGAGGCGCCCGGCGGCCGCGGCACGGCAGGCGGCGGCGATCCCCGGGGCCTCGTCGAGCAGCCCGAGTGCCGGGGCGACCGTGCCCCCGTAGGTGTCCGCGTCGACGAGGAGCGCCCCGCCCTGCGCCAGGCTGGCCAGCTCGGCCGCGAGCGTCATCGCGATGGTCGACCTGCCGGGGGCACCCGTCGGGCCCCACACGGCGACGACGGCTCCCGGCGCCCGCACGGGGACCGTCACGGCCGGGGCGGCGGGTGGCGTGAGCACCGGGCCGACCCGCGATCCGGGCGAGTGCCCGCGGTGCTGGGTCGCCATCAGTGCGGCGACGATCTGCTCCCCCGCCGCCTCGAGGTCCACGACGCCGTCGACGCCGAGCCGGGCGACGCGCTCGGCCGGCCACCCGGCGCGGTCGTCGGTGAGCGCGACGACCCAGACCCCCGAGGACTGCAGGTGGCGGACCGCGTCGAGGTCGACGCCGGCGAGGCCCGCGGAGACGACGGCGACCACCCCGTGCCCGGCGGCAGAGGCCGCGAGCAGCTCGGCGACGTCGGCGCAGCGCCGCGCGAGCTCGAGCTCGGCGGCCGCGTCGATCGCCCGGACGACGACCGACTCGGCCGCGCCGCGCACGACGCACAGGACGGGCGTGCTCATGACCCCGTCGGCACGCTGACGACCTCGATCGCCCCGTCCGCGGTGAGCGCCGCGAGGAGGTCCGGCAGCGCGGCGACGGGCACCATCACGTGGACCGTCGAGCCCGAGCCGACGGCCAGCGCCCCCGTCGGCACCGTCACCTGCGCGACGGCGAGGCCGAGCGCCAGCTCACGCGGTTGCGGGAGGGGGACGGCCGTCGACGGCGCGGGGACGAACCACAGGTCGACCGTCGATCCCTCGACGACCGTCGACGCGAGCGGTCCCGTCGCCTCGATGGCGACCTCCCGCAGCCCCAGGTCCGACGCGGCGGCGACGGCGCCGACCGGGACCAGCTCTCCGGGTCCCACGGCCCTGGTCACGACGAGGCCGCCGGAGAGGTCGGCGTCGGCGGCAAGGTAGAGGCGGTCCGCGTCGGCGATCTGCACCTGCCGGACCACCAGGTTCTGGGCGTCGAGGGGCCGCCCGACGACGAGGGCGTCCGCTGCGGCGAGGACGGGCACGGTGCGACCCGCCGCACCGACCGCCCAGGCGCCGAGCCCGACGGAGGCGGCCACGAGCACCAGCCCGACGAGAAGTCGCGGGTCGCGCCAGCCCGGCCGACGCCATCGCACCGCCACCGGGCTCGCCGGACCTGTCGTCGTCACATCGCCCCCTGATCCGGCCGCATGCGGCCTCCCCGGTGCACCATCATGCCGTCCCTGACTCGGCCGCGTCAGGCCTGTGGACGACGGCTTGGGCGACCGCCCCTATGCGAGACTGACGCCATGCCGCCGCGCTTCCTCACCCTCGCGGACGTGACCGAGGTGCTGAACATCTCCTCCCCGCAGGCCTACGCCCTCGTGCGCTCCGGTGAGCTCCCGGCGATCCAGATCGGCGGTCGAGGGGTCTGGCGGGTCGAGGCGAGCGAGCTGGAGGCGTACATCCAGCGCCAGTACGCCGCGACGCGCGAGCGCTCGACCTCGTCGAGCGCCGTCGAGCACGCCGACTGACCGGGCGGGTCGACCCGGCGGTCGCGACGCGCACCGGCAGCCGCGGGGTCACCCGTGGGTGACCCGCACCAGGGCGTGCAGCGGGACGGTGACACGGTCCCCCGAGGGACGCATCGTGTCGTTCGCCACCGGTGCGACGTCGACATGATCCGCCCCGACTGCCGCCACCAGCCCGAGGATCTCGCTCCCGGGCGTGAGGACCCGCACGAGCTGCCGGTCCCGCGCCAGGGCGCGCAGCGCTGAGGCGATCGACAGCCTCGCGAGCGCCGTCGTCTGCGGCGGTGCCACGCGCTCGGTCAGGCCCGCCACCGAGGCGACCGAGGCGAGCGGCACCAGGTGCTCACGCGGCGGCGTCGCGAGGAGGATCCAGTCCGTCCCGGCGTCCGTCACCTCGCCCGCGAGCTGCTCACCTGTCCGGAGCGTGAGCCTCAGGGGCCCGCGATGGGCACGGAATCGGCCGGCGAGAGCGACCCCGGCCCGCTCGGCCCGGGTCAGCTCGGCCACCAGCTCGGCCCGCTCGGCCCCGTGCCCGGCCTCGAGCTGCCCGGCGAGGTCGGCGAACAGCTCGTCCCAGCGCATGTCGACACCGTAGGGCACCGCCCGTCGCACGGAGGGGCGGAGGGGTCCGCAGGTCCGTGCCGGATCGGATCGACCAGGAGTCGAAGGATCTGGTGCCGAGACCCTTGTCACGCATCGACGGGTCGAGTGCGCTCCCGATGGCCACAGCGTTCTCGGGCCCGACCGCGTCGTAGGCAGGACCGATGACCGCGCCGCGCCCGCCGCCCTGCATGGCGCGGGCCCCTCCGACGGCCGCCGCTGTCCACAGGCCACCGAACACTGGACAGGACACCCCTGCAATCATCTAGTCTCATCAAACTGCATCAAACAACGTCAAAAGCATGCACCTGCAGGGGGATCCATGAGGTCGACCACATCACGCCACCGCTCCTCGGCCCCGGCTGCTCGCAGGAGCGCTGCCTCCCTGCCCTCACGGCAGGGCCCCGGCGGTCGATCGCCCTGGCGGGCGGCGGCCAGCGCGCTCGTCCTCGGGACCGCGACGAGCGTGGCGGCGGTCTTGCTGGGCCTCGGTGCGCGCGCGGCGATCGGCCCAGAGCCCGCCGACACGTCGGTCGATCTCCTCGTGGCCGCGGCCGTGCTGGCTGCCGGAAGCCTCGCCCTGGCCGTCCAGGCCTTCGGCTGCCTGCTCCTGACGCTCTCGCACCTGGCACGGGCCGCCGGACGCGGGGCGCTGGCCCTCGAGTCCCTTGCCGAGCGGTGCACCCCGAGCCTCCTGCGACGCATGGTGGCCGTCGGTGTCGGGGCGGGGCTGGGGCTCCTCGGCCCGGCAACGCTCGCGGGAGCGGCCGAGCCCGATCTCGGGTGGACGGTGACCACCGCCGCCAGTGCGAGCCAGGCGTCCTCCGAGGCGCAGCCCGTGCCGACTCCGTCGCCCTCGGCCGCACCCGCCCCGACGCCCGCCGCCCTGCACGCCGCCACCCCCGTCGCCTCGCCCCCCGCCGCCGTCGTCGTCGTCGACGCAGCCGAGCCCACCGGTGCCCCAGCAGTCCCGGTCCCGCAGGCGGTGCC
Source organism: uncultured Actinomycetota bacterium (assembly GCA_963777075.1). Taxonomy (GTDB): domain Bacteria; phylum Actinomycetota; class Actinomycetes; order Actinomycetales; family Cellulomonadaceae; genus Actinotalea. The sequence continues at coordinate 12,756 of CAVZPH010000025.1, forward strand.
GTCCTCGGCCGCCGTGCCCTCCGCCGCACCGCCGTCGACCTCCCCCGGTCCGGGCGACGGAGCGGTCACCGTCCAGCCGGGAGACAGCCTCTGGTCGATCGCCTCCGCGCACCTCGGCCGTCCGACGGACGCACAGGTCTCCGCCGAGTGGCCACGCTGGTACGAGGCGAACCGCGCCGTGATCGGCGAGGATCCCGATCTCCTCCACCCCGGGCAGGTCCTCCTCGCCCCCGCCACGACGGCGGACGCGTCATGAGCGCCGTCAGCGTGCGCGACGACCGACCGAAGCAGCCGCGCACCCTCGTGGCCGTGCCGGCCGAGCCTCGACCGGCCGGGCGCCCGACGGGGCCGCGGCTGCTCCTTCCTCCGATGCCGGTCTCGGCGGTGCCCCGCCCGGAGGACGTCGTCCTCATGGCACCCGACGCGCGCTCCGTCCTGCGGGCCCCGACCGAGACAGCCTGGCCCGTCGCGGGCCCGGCCGCACCGATCGTCGGGCCGCTGCCGGACCCCACGCAGATCTGCGGAGCGGTCACGCTGGCCGCCGTCGAGGCGCTCGCCGGGACCCGCCCGATGGCTCAGCTCACGCGATGGGTCACCCCCGGGCTGCTCGAGCAGCTCGGCTCGCGCTACCGGCTGCTCGGACCGGCCCGTGCCCAGCGGGCAGCCCAGCTCGCCGCGCGGCCCGGGCTCGCCGTGACGCCGGCGCCACGGGCGCGGATCCGGTCCGTCCGGATCTCCCGGTTGAGCCCGACGGTCGCCGAGGGCAGCGTCGTGCTGCACGACGGCGACCGGGTCCGCGCCGCTGCCGTCCGGCTCGACGTGCACCGCCAGTCGTGGCGGGTCAGCGTCCTGCAGATCGGCTGATCAGGGGCTCAGTGCCCCCGCTCACTCCTCGTTCTTGCCGTGGCAGACCTTGTACTTCTTGCCCGAGCCGCACGGGCACTGCTCGTTGCGGCCCGTGCCGGGGAAGGTCTGGCCGTCCTTCTCGGGCGTCGAGGCCTCGTCGGCACGCACGACGGGGCTCGCGTCACCGTCGACGCTGGGCGCCGAGTAGTGCAGCGGAACCCTGCGCTCGGGGCCGTCGAGTCCCTTGGCGATGAGCGAGGGCGTCGGGGTCCGGGGCCGGGGCGTCGGGCCCGCAGGGGCCTGCGGTGCCGTGGGGGCCAGCGCCGCGGGGGCGCCCTGCGCTGCAGCGGCGGCGCTCTCCGCGGTCACGACCGGGGCTGCCGGCGTGGCCTCCGCCTCGGGGTCGGCGACCTTGACCTCGAGGTTGAAGAGGAATCCGACGGACTCCTCCTTGATCGCCTCGGTCATGGCGGCGAAGAGCTGGTACCCCTCACGCTGGTACTCCACGAGGGGGTCGCGCTGGGCCATCGCCCGCAGGCCGATGCCCTCCTTGAGGTAGTCCATCTCGTAGAGGTGCTCGCGCCACTTGCGGTCCAGCACCGAGAGCACGACGCGCCGCTCGAGCTGACGCATGTTCTCCGAGCCGAGCTGCTCCTCACGCGCCGCGAAGGCGACCTTGGCGTCCGAGACGAGCTCCTCGACCAGCATCTCCTGCGTGACGCGCGTCACGCCGCCCGCCTCCTCGACGATCTCCTCGACGGTCAGCGAGACGGGGTACACCGCGCGCAGCGCCGTCCACAGGGCGTCGAGGTCCCAGTTCTCCGGTGCGCCGTCGGCGGTGGCCGCCTGGACGTAGCCCGTGACGACGTCGGCGACGAAGTGCTGGATCTGGTCTGCCATGTCCTCGCCCTCGAGGACGCGACGACGCTCGGCGTAGATCACCGAGCGCTGGCGCGACATGACGTCGTCGTACTTCAGGACGTTCTTGCGGATCTCGAAGTTGCGACCCTCGACCTGGCTCTGGGCGCTCTGGATCCCGCGGCTGACCATCTTGGACTCGATGGGCAGGTCGTCGGGGAACCCGGCGCGGTTCATCATGTTCTCGGCGAGCCCCGAGCCGAACAGGCGCATGAGGTCGTCGGTCATCGACAGGTAGAAGCGGGACTCGCCCGGGTCACCCTGACGGCCGGACCGGCCACGCAGCTGGTTGTCGATCCGGCGGGACTCGTGGCGCTCGGTGCCGAGCACGTACAGCCCGCCCAGCTCGAGGACCTCGTCGTGCTCCGCCGCGACGGCCTCCTTGGCCGCCTCGAGCGCGGCGGGCCAGGCCTCCTCGTACTCCTCGGGACGCTCGGCCGGGTCGAAGCCGCGGGCGGCGAGCTCGGCGACGGCCATGAACTCGGCGTTCCCGCCCAGCATGATGTCGGTACCGCGGCCTGCCATGTTGGTGGCGACCGTGACGGCACCCTTGCGGCCCGCCTGGGCCACGATCGACGCCTCACGGGCATGCTGCTTGGCGTTGAGGACCTCGTGCGGGACGCCCTGCTTGCGCAGCAGCTGCGAGAGGTGCTCGCTCTTCTCGACGCTGACGGTGCCGACGAGGACGGGCTGGCCGGCCGCGTGACGCTCGACGATGTCGTTGACGACGGCGGCGAACTTCGCGTCCTCGTTCTTGTAGACGAGGTCGGCCAGGTCCATCCGCCTCATCGGGCGGTTGGTCGGGATCGGCACGACACCGAGCTTGTAGGTGCTCTGGAACTCGGCGGCCTCCGTCTGGGCCGTACCCGTCATCCCGGAGATCTTCTCGTACAGGCGGAAGTAGTTCTGCAGCGTGATCGTGGCGAGGGTCTGGTTCTCGGCCTTGACCGTTACGCCCTCCTTGGCCTCGATCGCCTGGTGCATGCCCTCGTTGTAGCGACGGCCCGGGAGCATGCGGCCGGTGTGCTCGTCGACGATCATGACCTCGCCCTGGAGCACGACGTAGTCCTTGTCGCGCTTGAAGAGCTCCTTGGCCTTGATGGCGTTGTTGAGGAAGCCGATGAGCGGGGTGTTGAGGGACTCGTAGAGGTTGTCGATCCCGAGGTAGTCCTCGACCTTCGCGATACCGGGCTCGAGGATGCCGACGGTGCGCTTCTTCTCGTCGACCTCGTAGTCCGTCTCGCGGCTCAGGCGCAGGGACAGGGCGGCGAACTCGCCGTACCACTTGTTGATGTCGCCACCGGCGGGGCCGGAGATGATCAGCGGCGTCCTGGCCTCGTCGACGAGGATCGAGTCGACCTCGTCGACGATCGCGAAGTGGTGGCCGCGCTGCACGAGCTCGTTCGGGGACCACGCCATGTTGTCGCGCAGGTAGTCGAAGCCGAACTCGTTGTTCGTGCCGTAGGTGATGTCGGCGGCGTACTCGACGCGGCGCTCGTCGGGGTTCTGACCGCCGGTGATGCAGCCGACGGTCATCCCGAGGAAGCGGAAGACGCGTCCCATGAGCTCGCTCTGGTAGCTCGCGAGGTAGTCGTTGACGGTGACGACGTGCACGCCCTTGCCGGTCAGCGCGTTGAGGTACGCCGGGAGGGTCGCGACGAGCGTCTTGCCCTCACCGGTCTTCATCTCGGCGATGTTGCCCTGGTGCAGGGTCGCGCCGCCCATGATCTGGACGTCGAAGTGCCGCTGGCCGAGCGTGCGTCGGCTCGCCTCGCGCACCGCGGCGAAGGCCTCGGGCAGGAGGTCGTCGAGGCTCTCGCCGGCGGCGAGGCGCTCCTTGAACCTGTCGGTCTCCTCACGGAGCTCCGCGTCGCTCAGCGCGATGAAGCCGTCTTCGAGCGTGTTGACCTGCTCGGCGAGCCCCGCCAGCCGCTTGATGACGCGACCTTCGCCCATCCGAAGGATCGAATCGAGGATCGAGGGCACGCGCAGCTCCAGACTCGTCAGTGTCCCGGACCGTGCGGCACGGGACGGCCCAGCCACGCGGCGAGGCGCGTGTCAGTGCAGACCAGCAGCCATCGTAGGCGAGACGCGGCGGGGGCGGAGCACCGCCACGGCAGAGCCGAGCAGGAGCGCACCCAGCAGCCCGGTGGCACCGAGGGCCTCGCCGCGGAGCAGGTAGGCGCCGACGGCCGCGGTCAACGGCTCCAGGAGCGCGAGCAGGCTCGCCGTCGTGGACGGCACGGTACGGAGCCCGGCGAAGAACGCGACGTAGGCCATCGCCGTCGGACCGATCCCGAGGTACGCCACCAGCAGCCAGCCCGTCCCGCCCGACGGGAGCCCCGCCGAGGCCGTCAGGATCGCCACGGGGGCGAGCATGACGGCACCGAGCGTGAAGGAGGTCCCGGTCAGCACGAGCGCGTCGAGGCCCGCGACCGGTCGCCGGTTCACCATCGTCATGGTCGCGAAGGCCGCGGCCGCGAGCAGCGCGAGTCCGGCTCCGGCGACGGGGGCGCTGCCACCGCCGCGGACGCCGACCAGCAGCGCGAGGCCGGCGAGCGCCAGGACGACGGCGGACCTCGTCCTGGGGTCGGGGCCCCGTCTCGTCCGGACCGCCGTCACCCCCGCGACGATCACGGGTGAGGCGCCGAGCGCGACGAAGGTCGCCACCCCCACGGAGGTCATCTGGACGGCGAGGAAGTAGCAGGCCTGGTAGACCGCGGCGAGGGCGGCCGTCGCCGCGACCCGGACGAGGACCTGGCGCGTGCGGGGCACCCGGCCCAGGCGCCCGGCGACCAGGAGACCTGCCAGGAGCACTCCCCCACCGAGCCCGAGCCGCAGGCAGGCGACGGTGAGCATGTCGGTGCCGCGGCCCGCGAGGGCGGCTCCGGCGAGCCCACCGGTGCCCCAGAGCACCGCGCCGAGCACGACGAGGACGAAGTCGAGGCCGCGGGCGTGCTCAGGGTCCCGTTCGGCCTGGGCCTCCTCCGCGCGCGTCGTCATCGCCGGAGGATAGCCCGCCCGTCACCGACCCGGCCGGAGCGCCCGCAGCGGGGCGACCAGGTCACCGGGCGCGTCCGCGGCGCAGCGGACCGCCCCGAGGCCGAGCCAGCCCGCCATCTCGTCGAGGGACTCGATGAGCTCGGCAGCCGTCGACGCGGGTGCCTCCGGCTCGAGGTGCGCGCCCTGGACCCGGAGCACGCCGGCCTGGCGGTCCGCCTTGAGGTCGACGCGCGCGACGATCCGGTCCCCGAGGAGGAACGGGAGCACGTAGTACCCGTGGACGCGCTGCGCCGCCGGCGTGTAGATCTCGATCCGGTAGTGCGTGCCGAAGAGCTCGTGCAGGCGCCGCCGCTCGAAGACGAGCGGGTCGAAGGGGCTCAGCAGCGCACGGCCGCTCGCCGCGCGCGGGAGCGAGGCGTCGCGGTGCAGGTAGGTCGGGCGGTCCCAGCCGCGCACGGTGACCGGGAGCAGGACGCCGTCCTCGACCATCGCGTCGACGGCCTCCCGCACGAGCGGGGCGAGGGACCTCCCGCGGATGCGGAAGTAGTCGGCGAAGCAGGCGACGGTGCCGACCCCGTGCGCGCGGGCCCCGATCTCCATCAGGGCACGGACCGCCTGGGCGTCGCTCGGCTCGGGCAGAGCGAGGGCCGCAGGGGTCAGCACGCGCTCGGTGAGGTCGTAGCAGCGCTCGAAGGAGTCCGTGCGGCGCGCGCTGGTCAGCTCCCCGGAGAAGAAGAGGTACTCCAGGGCCCGCTTGGCGACCGTCCACTCCCACCAGCCGCTGCGCGTGCGCGGGTGCTCGGCCTCGTGGACCGCATGCACCTGACGGGCCGTCACGGGGCCACGGTCGGCGACCAGCGAGCGCACGGCGGCGAGCACCGGGGCGTCCTGCAGACGCACTCCCTCGACGCTCCCCCAGTCCCGCCCGGCGAACGCACGCTGCCGCCAGCCGAGCAGCCGGAAGGTCTCCGGCGGCACGAAGCTCGCCTCGTGCGCCCAGGCCTCCACGAGCCGGCGCGGAGCCTTCCCGGACGCCCGGTGCAGGAGCGCGGTGTCGTAGGGCCCGATCCGCGAGAAGGTGGGCATGAGGTGGGCGCGCGCGAGCACGTTCACCGAGTCGATCTGGAGGAGCCCGAGCCGGTCGACCACCTGCTGGAACTGGCGCATCGTCGCGGGGCCGGACGGCCGTCCGCGCCCGTCGAGCCCCTGGGCGCGCAGGGCGACCCTGCGCGCCTGCGCGAGCGAGAGGACCTCGACGGCCCGGTGCGCCCGCGCGGCGGCTCGGGGGCCGGACGCCGCGGTCGCTGAGGACGAGGCTGCTGCCATGCACCCCATCCTTGCGGCGGCCACCGACACGACGCACGTCCGGCCCGGCACCCCAGGTGCCGGGCCGGACGGGTCGATCAGCGTCGCAGGCGGCGCGCCGGGCTCAGAAGGCGTCGGCGGTCGCCGCCACCGGGGCGTCGAGCCGGATCACCCCGTAGCTCCATCCCCGCCGGCGGTAGGCGACGGACGGCAGCGAGGTCTCCGCGTCGATGAAGAGGAAGAAGTCGTGACCGACGAGCTCCATCTCGTAGAGCGCGTCGTCCATGGACATCGGCTCGGCGTGGTGGAGCTTCTCGCGGATGACGACAGGCGAGTCCCCCCAGGTCGACTCGACCGTCTCGCCGAGCGCGGGAGCCACATGCGGCTCCTCGGCCGGCTCCGGCTCCGCGAGGAGCACCTCGGCCTGGGTCGGGACGACGTCGCCCTTGCGGTGGTCCTTGCGGCGGTCGCGGTCGCGGCGCAGCCGCTCGGTGAGCTTGCCCATCGCCGCGTCCAGGGCGGCGTAGGGGTCGTCGGCCGAGGCCTCCGCCCTCACCACGGGGCCCTTGCCGCGCACCGTGAGCTCGATCCGCTCCGAGACGTCCGCCTGCCGGGGGTTTCGTTCATGGGTGATCTCGACGTCGATGCGCTGGGCCCGGGGCGCGAGCTGCGTGATCTTGGACAGCTTGTCCTCGACGTGACGACGGAACCGGTCGGGGACCTCTGCGTGGCGTCCGACGACGACGATCTCCATGGTGGACCTCCTCAGCTGGGGCCGCGCTGCGCGGCCCGATGGACTTCTCGGAACGCCCTCACGGGGCGGCGGTCGCGCACCACCTCCAAGGTGGGAGGAAAGCCGTCCCAGGCCGGTGCGCGGTCACCTCTCGGCGACCGGCGGGGCAGGACGGCTCCATGACCAGACGTTAGCCCTCAGACCCGCAAGCCGAAAGCGGCGCGCGGGTGATCCTCGGCGTCGCCGCCACGACGAGGGCTCCCAGGACGAGCCCGCCGGCGCCTGCGAGCACGTCCTCGCAGGCGGCGAGCGTCGCGCCCGTCGTCAGCACGTCGTCGACCAGCAGGTGGAACCCGTGCGGGGCGCCTCGTGCGCGGAGCGCGTCCCTGAGGTTGAGGCTGCGATCGCGTGCGCCGAGGCCGACCTGGTCGCGACCTCGACGCCGGACGAGCGTCGGGACGACGCGGGCCTGCAGGCCGAGCCGATGCAGCTCCACGGCGCTGCGCTCGGCCAGCAGCCCGACGAGGTCGGAACCACGCCGGCGCGCGACTCCCGGCCGGGACGGCGCGGCGACGATCCGGACGCAGCGCCCGTCCGCCGCGGTAGCCAGCGCGGGGCCCGCCGCCGCCGCGCAGCGTGCGATCGCGTCGAGCATGCGGGGCGTGAGGTCCGCACGACCGCCGTCCTTCCAGGCCGGGACGATCCCCCGGACGGGGCCCGAGTAGCTCGCGGCTGCCCAGACCGGGAGCGGGGCCGTGCCGTCGAGGTGGTCGAGCCGGGGCGCACCGGCCTCGCACCGCCGGACCGGCCCCCGCAGGCTCGAGGCGCACGGCCCGCACAGCGGCACGTCCTGCTCGCCGCAGCCAGGGCAGCAGACGGGAAGCACCAGCCTGGCGAGGGCGGCGAGGGACGCCGACGGCGGAATCGCGGGGGCCATCGACCAAGGCTCGCTGCCGTGCACGAGCCGCGGCGGCCGTCCACAGGGGCCGGCTCAGCCCGGGAACGTCGGGTCGATCACTCCCTCGGCGACCGAGATCCAGGTCGCTCCCTGGCGCGAGAACAGCACGCCGTCGGCGTCGGCGACGAACAGCGAGCGGTCGCCGAGGCCCGCCGCGAGCGCGATCGTCCCGTCGACGAGCGGCAAGGAGCTGGTGGGCCCCCCGACGGGCACCTTGTTGACGATCAGGGCGGTCACCGACCCCCTCCTGCCGAGCACCGCGAGCGTCGACTCGTCGGACCACGCGACCTGCGTCGCGTCCTCCAGGCTCGCGCCCACCTGGAACTGCTCGCCGAGCCGCTGCGGGCGTCCCGAGTCGTCGCGCACGATCGCCGCCACGTCGACGAGCACCCGGCCGTCCGTCGTGCCGCTGTGCACGACCGCGATCCGCGTGCCGTCGCGCGAGATGGAGATCGAGCGGATGCTCAGCCCGGCGAGCCAGTCCGCCGCGACGGTGACGACCGTGTCGTCGGGGGCGACGGCCGTCAGCGTCCCTGAGGTGGTCGACTCACCCGACCACACCCAGTCGTAGCGGTCGGTGCTCGGGGCGATCAGCTGCACACCCGTGAGGATCGGGACCGGGATCGTGCCGTCGAGCGGCAGCCGCACGAGCGTTCCCGGCGCGGCCAGCACGACGCGCACCTTCTCGTCGAGGCTGACCGCAGGCGAGCGGCTTCCCTCCGGCAGCACGGCTGCGCCGACCACCGGGGTGAGCGTGCTGTTGACCAGCTCGACGAGCGCGCCGTCCGCCAGGGCGTACGGGCCCGTCGTCGGTGCGACGTCCCTGACGGGGGTCGTCGTGGCGGTCGAGACCCAGGGCAGCCCGCCCGCCGCGCTCGCGACGACGGAGCTCACGGCCGTTCCGGGCAACCGTTCGAGCGTGGCCGTGAGCTGGGCGAGCAGGAGGTTGCGCTGCTCCTCGTCGGCGCCGGCCGCGCCGCCCGCGAGGTCGACGATGGCGACACGGTCGGCCGTGATGGTGACCGACTGCGGTCCCAGCCGCGAACCCTCCGGGACGCCCGTGCGGACGGCGTCGCGGAGCCAGGCCGAGGGCCCGGCGAGCATGGCCCGCACCGCGTAGACGGCCGCCTTGGAGACGGGAAGCCAGCGCAGGTCGGGGACGAGCTGGGAGCCGTCCATGCTCGCGAAGTAGATCGGGACGGCGCGGTACTCGTTGTCGAAGTCCGAGGCGGAGATGAGGACGACGTCGTCCAGGCCCGAGATCCGCCACTGCTCGTCGCTCGTCTGCGTCAGCGTGAGCTGGAGCTGCTCGTGCGCACCGGGCGGCGCCTCGATGTAGACCCCCGTGCGGTCGAGCGAGCCCTGCACCGGGACGTCGACGACGGCCGTACCGTCCGAGCCGATGGTGATCTCGGGACCGCCGCCGAGCAGCGGGTAGACGAGCACCCGGGCCACCGGGTCCCAGGCGGTGGCGGCGCTGGCGGTGAGGAACTTGCGCGCCACGGTGAACTCGTCGGAGAGCCCGGCAGCACCGGCCAGGAGGAAGCCGCTGACGATCTGCTGCTGGGTCCCGTCCTGCGGCGGGTCGTCGGCGAGCGGGACGGCGAACCCGGGGTTGGACAGCACGACGTCGCCCGTGCGGACCGGGCCGTCGGTCGGGATCGTCGCGCAGCCCGTGACCACGAGCAGGCCCAGGACGGCGAGGAGCGCGCCGAGGGGCCGGCCGGGGCGACGGCCTCGGCCTGGGGGACGACAAGGTGAGGTGCTCATGGCGACCACGCTCCGAGGTCGGGGACGGCGGCGGGGTCCAGGGCCGCCGAGGTGCGTCGTGGCTCCGGCATCGTCGGGAGCGGGTCGTCCTCGGGGATGAGGGGAAGCGGCGAGGACTCCAGCACGATCCCGGCGCGGCGCGGCAGGGTGAGGCGGAAGGCAGCGCCCTTGCCGGGCGAGCCCCAGGCCTGGAGCCACCCGCCGTGCAGGTGGGCGTCCTCGATCGAGATGGCCAGCCCGAGCCCGGTGCCGCCCGTCGTGCGGGCCCGGGCCGGATCGGCACGCCAGAACCGGTCGAAGACGTGCTCGGCCTCCTCGGCCGTCATGCCGATCCCGTGGTCGCGCACGACGACGGCCACGGCGCGCGCGTCCCCCGCGACCCGGACCTCGACCGTCTGGCCCTCGGCATGCTCGATCGCGTTGACCAGGAGGTTGCGCAGCACGCGCTCGACGCGCCGCGGGTCGATGTCGGCGACGACGGCCCGCTCGGGCATGACGACCGAGAGCCACGAGCCCTTGCGCTCGGCGAGCGGCGAGGCCTGCTCGACCGCCGAGGTCACCACGTCGCGCACGTCGAGGCTGTCGGCGTCCAGCATCGCGGCGCCGGCGTCGAAGCGGCTGATCTCCAGGAGGTCGGCCAGGAGGTCCTCGAAGCGGTCGAGCTGCGTCGTGAGGAGCTCGGCGGAGCGGCCCGCAGCAGCGTCGAGCTCCTCACGCGAGTCGTGGATCACCTCGGCGGCCATCCGGATCGTCGTCAGCGGTGTCCGCAGCTCGTGGGAGACGTCCGAGACGAATCGCCGCTGCAGGTGCGACATCTGCTCCATCCGACCGATCTGGTCCTGGAGCGAGGACGCCATCTCGTTGAACGAGCTCGCCAGGGTCGCCATCTCGTCGACGCCCTTGACCACCATGCGTTCGGACAGGTGCCCCTCGGCGAAGCGCTCGGCGACGCGCGCCGCGCTGCGCACGGGCCGGACCGCCTGCCTGGTCACCAGCCAGGTCATCGCTCCGAGCAGCACGACGAGCCCTGCCGCCGCGGCGCCGAGAACGCGCTGGACGAAGTCGAGCGTCTGCGCCTCTGGCTCGAGGCTGTAGAGGAAGTAGAGCTCGTACTGGCCGGCCGCGGGCACGGTCACCACGCTGCCGATGAGGACCCCCGGCTCGACGTCCGTCCCCTCACCGGTCGGGATGGCGACGGGCTTCCAGCCCTGCGTGTCGTCGGTGAGCACCGCCGCGCGCAGGTCCGGGCTGATGAGGTAGGTGAGCTCCGGCCGGGTCGAGACGTCGTTGACCAGCAGCGGAGGGACGTCGACGGGCGAACGCCTCAGGAAGACGTCCGGCGCTCCCGAGCCGCCGACCTTGAGCGCCGAGACGAGCACGTAGAACAGCTGCTGGACCTCGGCGGCCGTCGGCACCGTTCCCGTCGTGAGGTTGGTCTGCGCGCTCCGGCTCGAGCGGGCGCTCTCCTCGAGGAGCTGGGCGACGCGCCGCTCGAACAGCCCGTCCCTGATGCGGTCGGAGAGGTAGACCCCGAGCACGACGAGCGCCGCGGTCCCGACGACGAGCGTCGAGGTGATGACGCGCACCTGGAGCGAGGACCGCCACACGAACCAGGCGGCGGAGACGCTCAGGTGCAGACGGTGGATCAGCCGACGGAACCAGGTCCGGGCGCGTCGCCACCGCCTGCCCACCGGCCGACTCACCACCCGACCGCCGTCATACGGAGGCCGCACCCGCCTTGTACCCGACGCCGCGCACCGTCACGACGATCTCCGGGTGCTCCGGGTCGTGCTCGATCTTGGAGCGCAGACGCTGGACGTGGACGTTGACCAGGCGCGTGTCGGCCGCGTGCCGGTAGCCCCAGACCTTCTCCAGCAGCGTCTCGCGCGTGAAGACCTGCCAGGGCTTGCGCGCCAGCGCCACGAGGAGGTCGAACTCCAGCGGGGTCAGCGCGATGAGCGACCCGGCGCGTGCCACGCGGTGCCCGGCGACGTCGATCGTCAGGTCGCCGATCGCGAGCTGCTCGGGGCTCGGCTGGTCGTTGTGCCGCAGTCGCGCCCGGACGCGGGCGATGAGCTCCTTGGCCTTGAAGGGCTTGGGGATGTAGTCGTCGGCGCCGGACTCCAGGCCCACGACGATGTCGACGGTGTCGCTCTTGGCCGTCAGCATGACGATCGGCACGCCGGACTCCGCGCGGATGAGTCGGCAGATCTCGGTGCCGTCCTTGCCGGGGAGCATGAGGTCGAGCAGGACGAGATCGGGCTGGCCCGTGCGGAAGGCCTCGAGCGCCTCGTCCCCGTGGCTGCAGAAGAGTGGCTCGAAGCCCTCGGCGCGCAGCACGATTCCGACCATCTCTGCCAGGGCGACGTCGTCGTCGACCACCAGGATCCGTCCGTTCATGGCTCCATGGTGTCACCCCGGACGGCCTGCTTCGACGCGCACCGCCGCGCGAGGTCCTGTGCCACGGCGGACCTGCCTCCGTGGCACGATGGACGCGCGGCAGGGCGCTCGCTCGGCCGAGGTCCAGCAGGCGCGAGCCCAGCTGGAGGGCACCGAGCGCAGGGAGCGACGTGACGGAACCGGAGCAGGGCCCGCAGGCCCCGCAGCCCGCCCAGGGGTGGGGCCCCGTCGACAACGGTGGGCAGCCCGGGTACGGCGGCCCCCAGGACGCGCCGCCCGCCTCCGGGCAGCCGCAGTACGGGCAGCCCCCGCAGTACGGCCAGCCGCAGTACGGGCAGCCCCCGCAGTACGGGCAGCCCCCGCAGTACGGCCAGCCGCAGTACGGCCAGCCGCAGTACGGGCAGGCCCCGCAGTACGGCCAGCCCCAGTACGGGCAGCCCCAGGGCTGGGCAGCGCCGCTCCAGCGCGGGATCATCCCGCTGCGCCCGCTCAACCTCGGCGAGATCCTCGACGGGGCCTTCAAGGCCGTCCGCGCGAACCCGACCGTGATGTTCGGCTTCGCCGCCGTCGTCGTCGGCGCCGCCGTGCTCATCGGCTCGCTCCTGCAGTGGGGCCTGGCCGGCACCCTGAGCGGCGATGTCAACGACTTCGCCGCCCAGGTCGACCCGACGGGTCAGGCGGGGCTCGGCGACTCGCTCGGCGGGAGCCTCGCCCAGCTCGCGACCGTCCCCCTCATCGCCTTCGCCACGACCGTCCTGACCGGGACGCTCATCGTCTCGGTCAGCCGCTCGGTGATCGGCGCCAAGATCACCGTCAGCGAGCTCTGGGCGCAGAGCTGGAAGCGCGTGCTCTTCCTGGCCCTGGTGTTCTCCCCCGTCCAGGGCCTGATCGTCCTGCTCGGCTGGGCCGCGCTCATCGCGCCGGTCGCGCTGCTGGCGAGCAACGGCCAGGAGGCTGTGGCCGTCCTGCTCGGCGTGCTCGGGTTCTTCGGCCTCATCGTGGCCACCATCTGGTTCCAGACGCGCACGCTGCTCATGCCCGCGACGATCGTGCTCGAGGGGACCTCGATCCGCGAGGCCATCGCTCGCGGGTGGGCGCTGACCCGCGGAAGCTTCTGGCGCCTCTTCGGCATCTACCTCCTCACCGGCATCATCGCCAGCATCGTCTCGACGGCCGTGACCTGGCCCGCGACGGCGATCGCGCTGTGGGTCGCCGGGCCGGGCTACCTGTCCAGCGGCACGGGGATCGCGATCACCGCGGTCGGCTCGGTGATCGGCAACACGCTGACGGTCGTCTTCATGGCCGCCGTGATCGCCTTGCTCTACATCGACGTCCGGATGCGTCGCGAGGGACTCGACATCGAGCTGGCACGCGCGGCCGAGGCCGCAGCTGCCGATCGGTGACGCGCCGGTGACGGTGCAGGGGGCACTCGTGGCGCTGCTCGACGTCCCGGTGGAGCCGGACGCCGAGACCGCCAGGACGTGGCTGAAGGACGAGCTCGCCAAGGCGATCTACCACGAGCGCCCGAGCCTGCTCGACCGGCTCCTGGGCTGGCTCTACGAGCAGCTCCAGCGCTTCCTGTCGACCGCGGGCGGGCTCGACGCGCGGCCGGCCCTCCTGCTCATCGGCGCGACGATCGCCGTCGCCGTCGTCGTCAGCCTGCTGGTTGCGGGTCCGGTGCAGCGGTCCCGGGCGGCGCGGCGCGGCTCGGCGGAGGTCTTCGGCGACGACATGCGGTCCACGGCCGAGCTCCTCGCGAGCGCCGAGCAGCATGCGACGGCCGGTCGATGGGGCTCGGCGGTGCTCGACAGGTTCCGTGCGCTGCTGCGCTCGCTCGAGGACCGCGCCGTCCTGGAGCCGCGGCCCGGCCGGACGGCCGACGAGGGCGCCCGCGAGGCAGGGAACCGTCTCGGCGACTGCGCCGTCGAGCTCCTCGCCGCTGCTCGCCTGTTCGACGACGTCTGCTACGGCGAGGCCGAGCCCGGGCGCGAGGACGACGAGTGGCTGCGCGGGGTGGCCGCGAGGGTCGCCGCGACGCGTCCCGGCGCCCCGGCGGCGGCCGGTGCCGAGTCGCTCAGCGAGGTCGGCGCATGAGCGTGTCCGCGGCGGCGGGCGAGGCCGTCGCCGTCCCCCTCGCGGGCTCCTCGTCCGTGCGCGTGCGCGGCCGGTGGCGACGTGCGCGCGGGCCCCTGCTCATCCTGGGCATCCTGCTGGTCGCCGGGCTGCTCGCCGCGCTGCTGCGGCCGCCGACGGGCAGCGACCCCCTCGCCCCGGACAACCCGCAGCCCGGCGGGGCGCGCGCGCTCGCGCAGGTCCTCGGCCAGCAGGGCGTCGACGTGCAGGACCTCAGGAGCACGGACGAGGCGATCGCCCGTGCCCGGCCGGGTGTGACGCTGCTCGTCGTCGGCAGCTACGCGCTCACCGAGGAGCAGGTCACCGCCCTGGCGGGAACCGGCGCCGATCTCGTCCTCGCCGGCCCGGAGGACTCCCACCTGAGCACCCTGACCGACGGTGCCCTGGAGACGGCGTACGCCGGCCTGCGGCGCACGCTCGACGCGCGCTGCCAGGACCCGGACGCCCTCGCCGCCGAGAGCGTGACGAGCAGCGGCTGGGGCCTCGTCGCGACCGACGACCGCGCGACCGTCTGCTTCGTCGGGGCCCCCGAGGAGGGCGGTGCCTACGCCTGGGTGCAGGACGGCGCGCGGCGCGTCGCCGTCCTCGACGACGCCGGCATGCTCTCCAACCAGAACGTCGACGAGGACGGCAACGCGGCGCTCCTGCTGCGTGTGCTCGGCCGGAGCTCGACGCTGCTGTGGCTCCGGCCGAGCACGGAGATCGCCGCGGGTCCGGGGATCGGCGACATGCTCCCCGCGGTCAGCGGCCCGCTCGCCTGGCTGCTCGCCGTCATGGTCGCGGTCGCGGCGCTGTGGCGGGGACGCGCCCTGGGTCGCGTGGTCGGCGAGCCGCTCCCGGTCACGGTGAGCTCCGTCGAGACGACGCTCGGTCGCGGCAGGCTCTACCGCTCCTCGCGCGCCCGGGGGCACGCCGCCGCCGCGCTGCGCGCCGGCACCGCGATGCGCTGCGCCGCGCGGCTCGGGCTGCCGCGCTCGGCCGGCGCGATCGACGTCATCGACGCCCTGTCCCGCGCGACCGGACGGCCGACGGCCGAGCTCGGCGCGCTCCTGTACGGACCACCACCGACTGACGACATGGAGCTCGTGGCGCTCGCCGCGACGCTCACCCGGCTCGAGAGCGAGGTACACCCCACGTGAGCGACCCCACCTGGCAGTCCGCCGTCCCGCCGCAGCCGGAGCCGGAGGGTGTGCCCGCCCCGCAGCCGGAGCCCGCGAGCGCGCCCGCCCCGCAGGCGCCGCCCGCCCCCGCCGTGTTCACGCCGTCGACCGAGCTGCGCTCCTCCCTCGCCGGACTGCGCAGCGAGGTCGGCAAGGCGGTCGTCGGCCAGGACGGGGCCGTCACCGGGCTGCTCATCGCCCTGCTGTGCCGCGGCCATGTGCTCCTCGAGGGCGTTCCCGGTGTCGCCAAGACACTCCTCGTGCGCACCCTGAGCGCCGCGCTCGACCTGCGAACCGCCCGCGTGCAGTTCACCCCCGACCTCATGCCCGGCGACGTCACCGGATCGCTCGTCTACGACGCGCGCACCGCGGAGTTCTCCTTCCGCGAGGGCCCGGTGTTCACCAACCTGCTGCTGGCCGACGAGATCAACCGCACTCCCCCCAAGACCCAGGCCTCGCTCCTGGAGGCGATGGAGGAGCGCCAGGTCTCCGTCGACGGCCAACCGCGTGCGCTCCCCGACCCCTTCCTGGTGATCGCGACCCAGAACCCCGTCGAGTACGAGGGCACCTACCCGCTGCCGGAGGCCCAGCTCGACCGCTTCCTGCTCAAGCTCACCCTCCCGCTGCCCACCAGGGAGCACGAGGTGGAGATCCTGCGCCGCCACGCTGCCGGCTTCGACCCCCGCGACCTGCGCGGGGCGGGAGTTCGACAGGTGGCCGACGCGGCAGCCCTCGCCGCTGCCAGGGCCGAGGTCTCCCAGGTGCAGATCGCCCCGGAGGTGCTCGGCTACGCCGTCGACCTGTGCCGCGCGACCCGGAGCTCGCCGTCCCTGTCCCTCGGGGTCTCGCCGCGCGGTGCGACGGCGCTGCTCGCGACCGCGCGCGCCTGGGCCTGGCTCTCGGGCCGCGGCTACGTCACCCCCGACGACGTCAAGGCCCTGGCCCACCCGACCCTGAGGCACCGCGTCCAGCTGCGCGCCGAGGCCGAGCTCGAGGGCGTCACGGCCGAGAGCGTGCTCGACACCGTGCTCGCCTCCGTACCCGTCCCGCGCTGAGGTGGCGGTCTCCTGGCGGGCGGTGGCGCTCGTCGCCCTCGGCGTCCTGCCGGTGCTGCTCGTGCCGACACCGCTGACCGTCGTGCTGTGGTCCCTGCTCGTGGTGCTCCTGTGCCTCGTGGACCTGGCCCTGGCGGCCTCGCCCCGCGCGATCACCGTCACCCGCAGCGTCCCGCGCTCGGTCCGCCTCACCACGGCCACGAGCTCGACGATCGTCCTGCGGAACGCCTCCCCGCGCCGGCTGCGGGGAACCGTCCGGGACGCCTGGCAACCCTCCGCCGGGGCGACGGCGAACCGGCATGCGGTCGACGTCCCCGCCGGGGAGTCCCGCCGCCTGGTCACGACGCTCGTGCCCACGCGACGCGGGGACCGGCTGGCCGACCGCGTGACCGTCCGGGCCTTCGGGCCGCTCGGGCTGGCCGCGCGCCAGTCCTCCGCTGCCGTCCCCGGCCGGCTGCGGGTGCTTCCCGAGTTCGCCTCGAGGCGTCACCTCCCCTCGCGGCTCGCCCGCCTGCGCGAGATGGACGGGCGGACGGCGGTGCAGGTGCGCGGCGCCGGGACCGAGTTCGACTCCCTGCGCGAGTACGTGATCGGCGACGACGTCCGGTCGATCGACTGGCGCGCGACGGCGCGGCGCTCCGAGGTGGTCGTCCGCACCTGGCGGCCGGAACGCGATCGCCGGGTGCTCATCGTTCTCGACACCGCGCGCACCTCGGCCGGGCGCATCGACGACATGCCGCGGATCGACGCCTCCATGGAGGCAGCGCTGCTGCTCGCCGCCCTGGCCTCGAAGGCGGGCGACCGCGTGGACCTCATCGCCTACGACCGCAAGGTCAGGGCCCAGGTCGCCGGGACCAGCGGACCGCGGCTCATGCCCGCCCTCGCCGACGCCATGGCACCGCTCGAGCCGGCACTCGTCGAGACGGACTGGCCCGGGGTGGTGACCGCCGTCCAGGCGCGGCTGTCGCAGCGGGCGCTCGTGGTCCTGCTCACGGCGCTGGACCCCGCGGTGATGGGTCAGGGGCTGCTCCCGGTGGTCGCGCCGCTCGCCCATGACCACACGCTCGTCGTCGCCTCCGTGCAGGACCCCGAGGTCCGCCGGCTCCAGGGCCGGCGCTCGACGGCGGCCGAGGTCTACGACGCCGCCGCAGCCGAGCGCACCGAGCTCGAGCGCGCAGCGGTCACGGTGCGCCTGAGGCAGCGCGGGGTCGAGGTCGTCGACGCGCTCCCGGACGACCTCGCGCCGCGCCTGGCCGACACCTACCTCGCCCTCAAGGCGGCCGGACGCCTGTGAGCAGGGCTCAGGCGGCGAGCGGGACCGTCGCGCTCGCCTCGGAGGACTCCAGGCCGCCGGTCGCCCCGGACCGGACGGCCCGCCTGCCCAGGACGAGCACGTAGACCCAGAAGGCGGCCAGCACGAGGGCGCCGATCGCGATCTTGACGGGCCACGGCAGCGAGGACGGAGTGAGGAAGCCCTCGAGCAGCCCGGAGACGCACAGGACGCCGGTGAGCCCGATGGCGGTGGTGAACAGCGCGAGGCCCTCCTCCGCGAGCGCGCGGGTCCGCGGCCGTCCGCCGGGGTCGACGAGCGTCCAGAAGATCTTCAGCCCCGCGGCGATCGCGACGAACACGGCGGTCAGCTCGAGCAGTCCGTGCGGCAGGATCATCTGGAAGAAGACGCCGAGCCCGCCGTGCAGGTCCATGACGGCGCCCGGCCACGCCCACGTTGACGGAGTTCTCCACGAGCACGCGCACCGGCCAGTAGCCGGTGATCCCGAAGGCGACCGACTGCGCGGCGATCCACGCGTTGTTGGTCCACACCTGCGCGAAGAAGCTCGTGCCCGGGTAGTTCGAGTAGTACTGCGTGAACTGGTCCTCGGCGTAGCTGCGCAGCTCGGCCGGGGTGCCGATCGCGGCCTGGGCCTCGGGGTGGCTCACGACGTACACACCGGCGACGACGGCGAGGACCACCGAGGCGAGCGTCGTGCCGAGGGTCCACCAGCGCAGCCGGTAGAAGGCGGCAGGCAGGCTCAGCGTGACGAAACGGCGGACGTCCCGCCAGGACGGGTCGTGCGAGCCGGTGATCGCCGACCTCGCCCGCGTGAGGAGGTCCGAGAGCCGGGAGACGAGCGTCGGGTCCGGCGCGGCGGAGCGCACCTGGGACAGGTGCGTGGCGACCTCCTGGTAGAGCCGGACGAGCTCGTCGCTCTCGGCGCCGCTCGGGCGCCGGCGGCGGGACAGCTCGTCCAGACGCGCCCAGGCCGAGCCGTGAACGGCAGAGAACGCGTCGAGGTCCACGACCGGTAGCCTGCCACAGGAGGTGCGGTCGCCTCCGACGATCGGAGGAAGGGCGGACGATGTCGGACGAGATCCTCATCGGCGAAGGGGTCCTGCTCGACGCCCGGCCCGCCTCCTTCGCGACCCGCACGCTCGCCGCGCTCGTCGACGTGATCGTCGTCGGCACCGCCTCCGTCCTGATCGTCATCCTCATGGTCGCCGGGCTCGCCGTGAGCCTCGACGACGCCGCGTCGACGGCCCTGGTCATCACCGGGATCGTCGTGGTGACGGTCGCCCTGCCGACCATGGTCGAGACGCTCTCGCGGGGCCGCTCCCTCGGCAAGCTCGTCCTCGGCATCCGCATCGTGCGGGACGACGGCGGGCCCGTCCGCTTCCGTCACGCCTTCGTGCGCGCGCTGACGGGCGTGCTCGAGCTGTGGTTCACCACCGGGCTCGTCGCGATCCTCACGTCGATGGTCCACCCGCAGGGCAAGCGGCTCGGCGACCTGCTCGCGGGCACCTACGCGGTGCGCGTGCGCAGCACCCAGAAGCCGCTGCCCCCGGTGGCGATGCCGTACGAGCTCGCCGCCTGGGCCGCCCGCGCCGACATGCGGCGCCTGCCGGACGGCCTGGCGCTCTCGGCCCGGCAGCTGCTCGGCCGCGCCGAGCGCCTGCACCTGGGCTCACGCGTCCGCCTGGGCGTGGAGCTCGCCGCGCAGGTCGAGACCTACGTGGCTCCCGGTCCGCCGCCCGGGACGCACCCGGAGCGCTTCCTCGCGGCCGTCCTGGCCGAGCGCCGCAACCGCGAGTACGCCCACGCCGTCGTCGTGCTCGAGCGCACCGCGGCCGAGACCGCCCTGATGGAGCGGCTGCCGCACGCCGTGCCCGACCCGCACTGAGCCAGGGACGGGCCTTGCGCGCGCTCGGTCAGACGGAGGCGCGCTTCAGGTCGGGCTCGAGGTAGATGACGCAGCTCAGCGCGACCGCTGCCCTCACGCGACTCTCGGCGGCGTCGATCGCCGCAGCGACGTCGGCAGCGCTCGAGGCGGCGGGGACGGACACCTTGGCCGCGACGAGCAGCTCCTCCGGGCCCAGGTGGAGCGTGCGCAGGTGGATGACCGACTCGACGCCGTCCCCGACGAGAGCCCCGCGCACGGCAGCGAGGTCGCCCGGGGTGGCACCCTCACCGAGCAGCATCGACTTCGTCTCCTTCGCGAGCACGACGGCGATGACCACGAGCAGCACGCCGATCGCCGCGGAGCCGACGGCGTCCCAGCGCCCGTCGTCGGTCAGCAGCGTCATGCTGACGCCGAACAGTGCGAAGACGAGGCCGAGGAGCGCACCGGCGTCCTCGAGGAGGACGACCGGGAGCTCCGGCGAGCGCGAGGTCCGGATGAACCCGATCCAGCTCTGCTTCCCGCGCACGGCGTTGCTCTCGTGCACGGCGGTCCGCAGGCTGAGGCCCTCCATCACCAGCGCTCCGACGAGCACGGCGACCGGTACCCACTTCCAGGAGTCGATCGGGTGCGGGTCGTGGAACTTGTGCCAGGCCTCGTACAGCGCGAACAGGCCACCGAGGGTGAAGAGCACGATCGCGACGAGGAAGGCGTAGAAGTAGCGCACCCTCCCGTAGCCGAAGGGGTGCTCGGCGTCCGCCTCACGCCTGGCCCTCTTGCCGCCGAGGATGAGCAGCAGCTGGTTGCCCGAGTCGGCGAGCGAGTGCACACCCTCCGCGAGCATCGCGCTCGAGCCGGTGAGCGCGAACGCCACGAACTTGGTCACCGCGATCCCGAGGTTCGCGGTGAGGGCCGCGATGATCGCCTTGTTCCCGCCGGAGGTCGACATCAGGCTCCCTGTTCTCCGACCGGTCCGGTCAGCATCTCGTCGATCAGCAGGACGGGGATCCCCTCGCGTACCGGGAACACATGCACCTCGGCTCCCTCGCAGGCGAGCGTCGGCGCGCCGGTGGCAGCGAGGACGTCACGCAGCGTCGCCCCGCACGACGGGCATCGCAGCAGCGCCCGCGCCCAGGCCTCGAGGTCACTCATGCGGTGACCTGGGCCGCCCGCACCAGCGCGAGCACGTCGTCGCGGACCTTGACCATGACGTCCTCGTCCGCCGCCTCGACGTTGAGCCGCAGCAGGGGCTCGGTGTTCGAGGCGCGCAGGTTGAACCACCAGCGCGGCTGCTCGTCCCAGTGCGAGACCGTCAGCCCGTCGAGCTCGTCGACCTCGACGGGGCCGGCGCCCTGGTCGGTGACATAGGCCTGGACGACGCGGGCCCGCGCCGCGGGGACGTCCGCCACGGTCGAGTTGATCTCGCCGCTGGCGGAGTAGGGCTGGTAGACCTCCGCGAGCGCGGACATCGGCACCGCCTCGCCGGCGAAGTCGGTTGCGTTGCCGAGCGCCGCGAGGACGTGCAGCGCCGCGAGCATCCCGGTGTCGGCGAAGAAGAACTCCCGGAAGTAGTAGTGCGCCGAGTGCTCGCCGCCGAAGACGGCGTGGTTCTCCGCCATCTCTGCCTTGATGAACGAGTGACCGACGCGCGTGCGCACCGTGAGGGCGCCGGCGGCGGTGAGCAGGTCCGGGACGGCACGCGAGGTGATGAGGTTGTGGATGACCGTGGGCGTGCGCCCCTCGGCCTTCTCCCTGGCGACCTCGCGCAGCCCGACGAGCGCCGTGATCGCCGAGGGGCTGACGGCCTGGCCGCGCTCGTCGACGACGAAGCAGCGGTCGGCGTCGCCGTCGAAGGCGAGGCCGAGGTCGGCGCCGTGCTCGACGACGGCCTTCTGCAGGTCGACGAGGTTCGCCGGCTCGAGCGGGTTGGCCTCGTGGTTGGGGAAGGTGCCGTCGAGCTCGAAGTACAGCGGGACGACCTCGATCGGGAGCTGCGGGAGCCCGGCGTCGGGCCCGAGCACGGCAGGAGCCGTCAGCCCCGCCATGCCGTTGCCCGCGTCGATGACGACCTTGAGCGGGCGGATGGTGCTGAGGTCGACGAGCTCGCGCAAGAAGGTCGAGTACTCGGTGACCATCTCGCGGGACGAGACCTCGCCGCGGTCAGCCTCCTCGACCGTGGGGACGCCGTCGCGCAGGTAGCGCGAGGCGAGCTCGCGGACCTCGCCGAGGCCCGTCGCCTCGCCGACCGGGCGCGCACCGGGACGGCAGAGCTTGATGCCGTTGTACCTGGCCGGGTTGTGGCTCGCGGTGAACATGGCACCGGCGACGTCCATCGTGCCCGAGGCGTGGTAGAGCCCGTCGGTCGAGCACAGCCCGATCGTCACGACGTCGACGCCGCGGCTGGTCACCCCGTCGGCGAACGCCGCGACGAGCCCTGGGCCCGAGTCGCGCATGTCGTTGCCGATCGCGACCCGCGGGCGGGCGGCCAGGGGACCGTCGGGCGCGCCCGGGAGCACCACGACATCAGCGAAGGCGGCCCCCAGGGCACGCGCCACGCTGTCGTCGAGCTGGTCGGGGACGATGCCGCGGACGTCGTAGGCCTTCACGAGGCCGGAGAGGTCAGGGAGGGCGTCAGAGGTGTCGGTCACAGGCGCAGCCTAGTGAACCGTGGGGCATGGCCGCCCGCAGGACCACGCTCAGCGTGGCGGCTTCTGCGCCCGCGAGAGGACGGACTCGATCGGCAGGGCCGACCAGCCGCCGTCGGCCTCGGTGAGCCACTGGCGCTGCTCGCAGGCGTGGCAGGAGACGAACAGGACGTCCGTCCCGTCGGTGAGGACCATCGGCAGGCGCGTGAGCGAGGAGCTCCCGCAGTGCCCGCAGCGCTCGGGAGCGCCCTCGACGGACCCGCTCGGCTCGGTCATGAGCCCTCCCCTCGCAGCACCCGCAGGTGGCCGCGGCGCGAGATCTCGCTCGGGTCCGCGGCCGACACGGCCGCGACGGGAGCGGGTACGGGCCGCCCGGCCTCCCGGACGGCGTCGGCCAGCGCGAGGATGTCGTCCGAGCTGGGGCCGGTCGGGACGAACTCCGGCGAGACCCGGACGACCTCCCAGCCGCGGGGCGCCGTGAGCCGCCCGGCATGCTCGGAGCAGAGGTCGTAGGAGTGCGGCTCGGCGAACTGGGCGAGCGGCCCGAGGACGGCGGTCGAGTCCGCGTAGACGTACGTCAGGGTGGCGACGGCGGGTCGCCCGCAGGCGCTCCTGGTGCACTGACGACCTGACCTCACCCGGTGAGCGTACCCGGCGGCACCGACGGGCAGGCCGTGACCACGCCGGAGGGGCCCGTCGGGCCGGATCGCCCCCTCCTCGCCCCGCCGCTGGTCCCTGCCCGGCGGCCCGTGCGGACGTACAGTTGACGCGTGAGCCTTCTCCGCAGCGTCGTCCCCCCGGTGCGCCCGCGCCGGCGTGACCGCCGCGGCCGTGGACCGCGCGGTCCGATCCTTCCCGCGGCGCTGCCCGGGCACCGCACGCGCGCCGAGCACTTCGACGAGCTCGTCCTGGCCGCGGTCGAGCGGCTCGAGGTGCGGTGGGCGGCACAGCTCTCCGGGACCGAGTTCGCGGTGGAGGAGGTGCCGCCGTCGGCTCCCGCCCCGTGGGAGGACGGCGGGGTGCCGCTCGGGCGCTACTTCCCGCCGGACGCCGGCCTGCCGGCCCGGATCGTCGTGTACCGGCGACCGGTCGTCACCCGCGCGGTCGACCAGGCCGACCTGGCCGACCTCGTGCGCGACGTCCTCGTCGAGCAGGTGGCGCACCTGCTCGCCCGATCGCCCGAGGACGTCGACCCCGGCTACCGTCGGTGACCTCGAGCGGGCCCCGCCCGCCCGCCCGCTACGCTGGGCCCCGATGAGCAGCCCCGAGATCCCCCGTGTGCGCGTCGTCTGCGTCACGTACCACCCGGGCCCCGAGCTCGTGGACTTCTGCGACAGCCTCCGGCTGGCGACGAGCGCCGACGTCGAGCTCGTCCTGGTGGAGAACGGCACCGACGACAGCTCCGCGCGCTCTGCGGCCGCGGCTGCTGGAGGCACCGTGCTGAGCGCCGGAGCGAACCTCGGGTACGGACGCGCCGCGAACCTCGGAGCGGCGGGGGCCGACCAGCCCTGGCTCGTGGTGGCGAACCCCGACATCGTGTGGCACCCCGGATCGCTCGACCGCCTCCTCGAGGCGGCCGGGAGGCATCCTGGCGCGGGGGCGCTCGGGCCTGCCGTCCTCAACCCCGACGGCACGCACTACCCCTCGGCCCGCGAGCTGCCCTCCTTGCGTCAGGGAGTCGGGCACGCCCTGCTCGGCCGGATCTGGCCGACGAACCGGTGGACGGCCGCCTACCAGCGCCGGCAGGAGACCGTCGGCGACAGCGAACGCACCGCCGGGTGGCTCTCCGGGGCCTGCCTCCTGCTGCGCCGGGAGGCCTTCGAGCAGGTCGGCGGCTTCGACGAGGGCTACTTCATGTTCTTCGAGGACGTCGACCTGGGCGAACGACTCGGCCTGGCCGGCTGGGCCAACGTCTACGTGCCCGGGGCCGAGGTCACGCATGCCCAGGGCACGTCCTGGCGCGAGCGTCCCGCACCGATGATCCGGGCGCACCACGCCTCGGCGGCTCGCTACCTCTCGCGCCGCTACCACCGCTGGTACCAGTGGCCGCTGCGGGTCGCCATCCGGCTGGGCCTCGCGGGACGTCGCACGGTCGAGATCTGGCGGGCCCGCGCCTCGCGCTGAGGACCTCCCCGTGGCGCGGAGACCGCCGCGACGTCAGCCCAGCCGTACCGTGACCGTCGACCTGGCCGAGGGCACCGCGACGGGCCCGAGCACGGCGACGAGGTCACCCGCCTCGTCCGGCACCTCGAGCACGACCGACCAGGCGACGTCGCCGTCGGAGCTGACGACGACCCCCGAGGCGGTCGAGCCCGTCCCGATCAGCTCGTCGGCGCCCAGGCTCAGGCTCTCCCCCGGCCGGACGGTGCGCTCGGCCGTCGTGAGGACCGCGCCGTTCGGGCCGAGGACCTCGACCGCCACGGCGGAGGGCTCCCCGGCATCGTCCGGCGGCAGGGCGAGGCTCAGCGTCCAGCCCGCGAGCGCGGGCAGCGCGACGAGGTCTCCCGCTCCGGCAGGCATGCTCGCGACCCAGGCGCGGTCCACCGGCGTGGTGGCACCCCCCGGCGCCACGAGCCCGAGCCCGCGCGCGAGCATCGCCCCCGCGACGACCGGGACGTCGGCGTCGACGACCAGCGTGTAGCTCCCGGCGGCGAGGCCACCGAGAGGCACGTCGAGCACGCCCCCCGCCGTCAGGCTCAACGCGTCGGCCCCGGGGAGCGTGGTGGCACCCTCGGCCCCCAGGACGGAGACGTGCGCAGTGCCGTCGGCCAGGCCGGGGGCGAGGAGCCGCAGCACGGCGGGGTCGGCGTTCCCGCCGGCCACGACGACGCCCGCGACGACCTGCCGGGTCGTCGGCTCCTCGCCGGCGACGACGTCGGTGACCCCGGCCGGGACCAGTCCGTCGATCGCACTGTCCTGCAGGTACGCGCTCACGGTGCCGCCCGTCGCCGTGACGCGCACGACGATCCGCGGCTGCTCGACGGCGAGCCCCTCCAGGAGGACCGAACGCTCGGCGCCGCCGGGGACCAGCAGCTCGGGGGCGGTCGTGAGGTCGACGGGCCCGGTCGGCCCCCAGACCGCGATGCTCACGGTCGCAGGCGTCTGACCAGGGTTCTGCAGGACGAGCCGCGCGCTGGACTCCACGGAGGTGCTGCCGCCCACGAGCCACACCTCTCCGGACGCCGGTCGGCAGGCCGCAGCGACCAGTCCCCGCAGGTCCCCGGCAGAGGTCCGCGTCACGACGGAGCCGGCCAGCGCGGCCGGCCGGTCCTGGCCGCCGTCCGCGTGGACGACGGCCGCGACCTCGGGCTCGGGGATCTCCACGACGGCGGCGACACCGCTGCCGGGCAGCTCGGCCAGCGGCGCGGCCGAGCCGAGCGTGCGCAGCTCGGCCGTGGCCGGGGTGGTCCCCGTCGCGGCGCTCAGGGCGCTCAGGGTCGCGACCGAGGCGACGGGAGCGGGGTCGAACTGGGGGTCGACGGCCGAGCCCGCGTCCGCGGAGTCCTCGGTCGCGAGACGGACCGGGCTCGGGCAGACGAGGTCCGTCGCCGGGGCGTCGACCTCGACGCTGGCGGCCGGCTGCTCGACCGGTGCCCACGGGCGAAGGCGCTCACCGCCGACGACGACGGCGACCGGCAGGGCGAGGACCGCGAGCGCGGCGGTACCGCGCAGGAGGGTCGTGCGCATGACTCCGGCCATCAGGACCTCCTCCGGCGCACGGGCACGGCGAGCAGGACCGTCGCGCCCAGCACGATGAGCTGGACGGCGAGCCAGCCGTCCCTGGCGGGTGGCCGATGGGCGACGACGAGCCGGCCGCCCTCGGTGCCGAGCTCGAAGGACTGACGCCAGGAGGTGGAGACGGACCGGAGCGGACGTCCGTCGAGCCAGGCGTGCCATCCCGGGTCGGCGCGCTCGGCGAGCACGACCTCCCGTGCGGTGGCCGAGCCGGGGACCTCGGTGTCGACCACGCGTGCGTCCGAGGGCAGGGAGCCGAGGACCTCGGCGCCCTCCCCCGGGGCCGTGAGCCGGGCCCAGGCCACGGAGCCCTCGGCCGGGACGACGCGCCAGAAGGTCCCGGCGGCGGTCCTGGTCACGCGCTCGACGCCGGCGGTCGCGTCGAGGACCCCGACCAGCTCGCGCACGGCCGCACCGTCGGCGTCCGACGCAGCGGTCGCCGCCTGCGGGACGAGGATCCCCCCGATCGCGAGGGCGGCGGCCCCGTCCGCCCCGCTGCCGACCCCTGCGGTGAGGTCGGCGACGACGGACACGAGCTCGCTCGACGCCGGGTCCTGCTCGGCGAGGCGGGGGTCGAGGGCGTCCCCGACGAGCCGGCGTGCCGACACGCTCCGGGACTCGTCGACGAGCAGCGTGCCGTCACCGCGCAGCAGGGTGGCGGCGATGGAGCCGTCGCCGCCGACGACGAGCTGCAGGACGCGCGACTGGTCGGGTGACTGCTGCAGCTGGGTCCCGGCGGCCGGGACCGGGTCCTGACCGCTCAGGCTCATGGCGGTGCCGTCCTGCCGCACCGTGGCGACCCAGCCACCGAGGAGGGCTGTCGGGCCGGCCCAGGCGAGCACCACCAGGACGCCGGCCGAGACCTGCCGCCAGCCGAAGCTCGTCCGTGCGAGAGCGGGGCGCGCCCCTGCCGCGCCGAGGACGGCGGCGAGCAGCAGGCCGAGAAGGGCAAGGCTCGACCCCGGGCCCGACCACGCGGCGGTGAGCAGGGCGCTCGTCGCACCCCCGGCGTCTCCCGCGACTGCGGGGCTCTCCGCCGTCGCCGAGCCGAGCGCAGCGGGGACGGTGGCGACGGCGACCGGGAGCCGTGCCACGAGCACCGCGACCGCCCCACCGATCGCCGCGAGCAGCCAGCCGAGGCGCACCGCGCGGCACGGCCGGGGGCCTCCTGGCGAGCGCGAGCAGGGCCAGCAGCGCCACGACGGCGGTGGCCGTGTACGGGAGCGTGCGCCACGGACCGTCGAGCACCGTGCCCGCGAGGGCGGTGAACCATCCCTGCGCCGCTCCGGCCGCCGGCCAGCCGAGCAGCTGCTCCCAGGCGGCGCCTGCCTGGGCCGGCAACGCCGTCCCCGGGTCGGCGAGGAGCGCCCGCCAGTCGCCCGCGGCCGCCGCGACGAGCACGGGGCCCTGCAGGACAAGGCTCGGGACCGCGATCCACAGGGCGCGCGCGCGCCGTCGCCAGGCCGCGAGCAGGACGAGCACGACGATCCCCGTCGGGAGGAGCACGGGCGCCCCCGCGCTGACCGCCGCGAAGGCGAGGGCCGCCCCTGCCGCTGCGGCGAGCGAGGGCTCGGCGGTGCTCGGAGACGGGGCGGCGGGGACGGGGTCCTCGTCGGGATGCTCACGCTGGGCCCCGACCAGGCCGGACTCGACGACGTCGACGCGCGCCACGCCGATCGCCCGCGCGACCCCGAGGGCGAGCCACGGGAGCCCGGCATGGGCCACGACGGCCCCGACCCGGGCCTCGCCGACGGCAAGGAGGAGGGCGGGTGAGGCCGTCCACGCCGCAGCGGCCCAGGCGCGCACCCCGGTCGAGCGCGTGGCGGTGCCCGCCGCGAACCAGGCACCCGTGGCCGAGAGCAGCAGCCCGCCGACGACGAG
>CAVZPH010000026.1:0-36878 GCA_963777075.1 uncultured Actinomycetota bacterium
TCCCGGATCGGTCCGGACTGGTAGGCGATGACGCCACCGCCCACGACGATCCACAGGGCCGCCGACCACCACCAGCGCTCGTCGAGGCGGCGCGGGCTCGCCGGCTCCGTCTGCGTGGACTCGTCCTCGGGGGGCGGGGTGCTCGACATGGGACCAGCCTACGGGGGCGAGGCGCGCACCTCGGAGCACCGTCCTGCGCTCCGGGAGGGCGGCCCGCGTCTCCTTGATGCGCAACCGACGGTTGCCTATGTCCTCGCGACCCCCTAGAGTTACGCGCAACCTACAGTTGCAGGAGGAGCCGTGGACCACGAGGCGATCGAACGAGAGCTGTACATCGAGGCGGCACCGGAGCTCGTCTTCGACGTGCTGAGCCGCCCCGAGCACCTGAGGAACTGGTGGCCCGACGAGGCGAGCTTCGAGCCCGTCCCCGGCTCGGCGGGGGAGATCACCTTCGCCGAGCACGGGGTGGGTGGCACCGTGGAGACCTTCACCGTGGTCGAGGTCGACGCTCCACGGACCTTCGCGTTCCGCTGGACGCATCCCGCCGGCGAGCCGGCCGCCCGGGGCAACTCCTACCTCGTGAGGTTCGAGCTCGCGCCGTCGGGCAGCGGGACCAGCCTGAGGATGACCGAGACGGGCTTCCGTGAGCGCGGCTGGGACGTCGCCGTCGTCGAGGAGATGTACCGCGACCACCTCAACGGCTGGGACCACTTCCTTCCTCGGCTTGCGCCGT
Source organism: uncultured Actinomycetota bacterium (assembly GCA_963777075.1). GTDB lineage: Bacteria > Actinomycetota > Actinomycetes > Actinomycetales > Cellulomonadaceae > Actinotalea. The sequence goes on from CAVZPH010000026.1 coordinate 734, forward strand.
ACGTCGCCACGCTGGCAGCGCGGTGACCGGCCGGTCACCGACGACAGGCGTCGACGACGCCCTCTGGTCGGCGATCGGGGACCCGACACGGCGCCGCGTCCTCGACCTCCTGCTCGAGACCGGCGGCGGAACGGCCACGACGCTCGGCGAGCACCTCCCTGTCACGCGCCAGGCGGTCGCGAAGCACCTGGGCGTCCTCGACCGCGTCGGGCTGGTCAGCGCGAGCACCCAGGGCAGGGAGCGGCTCTTCCGCGTCGACGAGGTCCAGCTCGCGCGCGCCGCAGCCCAGCTCGCCACCGTCGGCTCCCAGTGGGACGCCCGGATGCGACGCATCAAGCAGATCGCCGAGCAGGTCGCCCGGTCCGAGCAGGTCGGGCAGGCCGTCGACCCCGAACCGGAGCGGGGATCGGCCGGACAGGGGCAGGAGGGCGGGTCGCCTGAGCCGTAATGACATAATGTCCATTATCGGTAAGAGGGACCCGGGCGGGAGCGGACCTCGCAGCAGGCCTGCTCCCGGTGTGGGAGGCTCGTCGTCCCAGCCAAGGAGGACAGATGAGCGCCGAGATCAGCGAGCTCGACCGACTGATCGCCGAGATCGAGGCCCAGCAGCGCCGGCTCGTCCTGAAGCACTTCGACAACGACGACGCCTGGGCGCTCGGCTGCCTGCTCGTGGAGATGGCTCGTGAGCGCGACCTGCCGGTCGTCGTCGACATCCGGCGGCACGGTCACCTGCTCTTCCATGCCTCGCTGGCAGGGACGACGCCGGACAACGACACCTGGGTCGACCGCAAGGTCAAGGTCGTCGACCGGTTCGCAGCGCCGTCGTTCCTCGTCGGCCTGCGCGCCAGGGCTGCCGGGACGACGTTCCCCGAGCAGACAGGACTCTCGGAGCAGGAATACGCTGCCCATGGCGGGTCGTTCCCGCTGACGGTGGCCGGCGTCGGACCGGTCGGGACCGTCACGATCTCCGGCCTGCCTCAGGAGCAGGATCACGCGCTCGTCGTCGAGGCGCTCGAACAGGTGTTCGACTCCCAGCAGTGACGGACCCCGCAGGCCAGGTGCCTGCCAACGGTCCCCCAGACATTCACCGGACCTTCACGACCGGCGCGGAACATCGTCCGATGATGGGGCGTTGTGCAGACGAGCATTGCTCGACAGGGGCGCGCGACCGCCCCACGGCCTGAACGGAGGTGTCGCCATGGCAGACCGCTCACTGCGCGGGATGCGCATCGGTGCCAACAGCCTGGAGAGTGACGTCGGCGTGGAGCTGGCGCCGCGGCTCGAGGCTCGCTACGACTGCCCCAACGGGCACACGATCGTCCTGCCCTTCTCGACCGAGGCCGACGTCCCCGTCGTCTGGGAGTGCCGCTGCGGCGCGGAGGGGATCCTGCGGGACGCGAGCAAGCCCGAGGCCAAGGCGGGCAAGCCGCCGCGGACCCACTGGGACATGCTGCTCGAACGGCGCACCGTGGTGGAGCTCGAGGAGCTCCTCACCGAGCGGCTCGAGCTGCTGCGCGCGGGGAAGCTGCGACTCTCCGCCTGAGCCCACGGCTCAGCGAGCACCGACTACGACGGCCGTCGCCTCCGGGCGGCGGCCGTCGTCGTTCGTGCCAGCCCGAGGAGCTGGCCGCCGCGTCGCTGCACACCCCAGAGGGTCACGCGCTGGAGCGCCTCGACGACGATCGCGCTGCTCATCTTCGACTCGCCCTCGACCCGGTCGACGAAGAGGACGGGCACCTCACGGACCACTCCCCCGGCGTCGTGCACCCGCAGGGCCATGTCGACCTGGAAGCAGTACCCCTGGGAGGCCACCTCGTCGAGCGCCAGCTCCCGCAGGATGGCGGCCCGGTACGCCCGGAAGCCTCCCGTGCGCGTCATTGAGCGGGACTCCCGTCGCGAACCGGGTGTACAGGTTCGCCCCGCGCGAGAGGATCTCGCGGTGCAGGGGCCAGTTCTGCACCCGGCCGCCCCGGACCCACCGGGAGCCCAGGACGAGGTCGGCGGGCGGCGCGGCAGCCGGGTCGAGGGCTGCGAGGATCGACGGCAGCTGCTCGGGCTGGTGCGAACCGTCAGCGTCCATCTCCACGACGACCGCGTAGTCGCGCTCGAGCGCCCAGCCGAAACCGGCGATGTACGCCGATCCGAGGCCCTGCTTGCCGCTGCGGTGGAGCACGTGGACCGCAGGGTCCTGGGAGGCGAGCCGCTCGGCGAGGTCGCCGGTTCCGTCGGGGCTCCCGTCGTCGACGACGAGGACGTCCGCCGCCGGCACGGCACGGCGCAGGCGCCCGAGGGTCCCCTCCAGGGTGAGCGCCTCGTTGTACGTCGGGATGACGACGACCGTCCGCAGGACCTCAGTCGGCACGGGGAACCTCTCTCATGGGACGACGAACCCGTGCCGCCCCTGCGGCACCGGAGATGATCATGGCGACGGCCAGGCCGCTCAGCGCCCAGGACACGCCGGAGCCGAACCGCGTCGCGGGGGTCAGGGACGTGCGCAGCGGCAGGGACCCGATCATCTGCGCTGCGGTGAACAGCCCGGTCTGCTGCGTGACGACGCCGTTCGGGCTGATGAACGCGCTGACGCCGACGGTGGAGATCTGGATGGTGGCCCGCCCGTGCTCGATCGCCCGGAGGCGGGACATCGCCAGCTGCTGCGTCGACTCGTCGCTGCGCCCGAAGGTCGCGTTGTTCGTCTGGACGACGAGGATCTCCCCGCCGGCCGCGACGGCCTCCCGGACGATCGCGTCGTAGGCGACCTCGAAGCAGATCACGTCGGCGATGCCGACCGTCCTGCCCAGTCGAGGCACCTCCAGCGGGACCAGCCCGACGGCCGTCCCGGGGATCATGTCGGTCCTGACGCGGTCGACGTCCGCCGAGAAGAGCCGGGCGACCTGACGCATCGGGATGTACTCGGCGAAGGGCGCCGGGTGCTGCTTCGCGTAGGTGGCGATCGGACCGCGCTGCGGGTCCCACAGCAGGGCGATGTTCAGGCGACCCCCGGTGGGCGGGTACTCCGAGCGTCCCGATGAGCATCGGCGCCGCGACGTCCCGCGCGACCGCGCCGACCGCCTCGGCCGTCGGGGCGTCGGTCCTCGGGTCGTAGTCGGCTCCGTTCTCCGGCCAGACGACCAGGTCGAGGTCCCCCGGTGCGACGGTGTCGAGCAGGGCCCGTGTCCCTGCGACGTGGTTGTCCAGCACCTGCCTCGCCTCGTCGAAGGAGGCGAGCCCGAGGTCGGGGACGTCCCCCTGGACGGCAGCCACCTCGAGGCGTTCGGCATGGGCGGACGACTCCAGCGGAACGAGCCACCCCGAACCGAGGACGAGCATCGCTGCGACGAAGGCACCGCTCGCCCGGCCGATGTCGACGACCCTGGCCCGACGCACCGCCAGCGCGAGCAGCGCACCGACCAGCACGACGGAGAGCGAGACGAGCGGGGCCCCGCCGAGCCAGGCGAGCCTCGCGAGCGGGCTGTCGGCCTGGGAGAAGGCGAGCCGGCCCCAGGGGAAGCCGCCGAAGGGCATCGCCGACCTCGCCTCCTCCGCCGCCACCCACAGGACGGCGACGGCGGGGACCTGCCAGCGCGCCCGGTGCCAGATGACCAGGCCGCGGCGCGTCCACGACCAGGCCGCCGCGAAGGCGCCGACGAAGCCCGCCTCGGCGACCGAGAGCGCCAGCCACGGCACCGGGCCGACGGCGTACTCGGCCCAGGTGATCTGCGGGAGGAAGAACGCCAGTCCGAAGACGAACCCGACGAGGGCGTTCCACCGGGCGCTGTCACGCCCGAGGGCGAGGACGAGGACGGCGATCGCGACGTAGGCGGCGGGCCACCAGCCCAGTCCGGGAAATGCGGTGTCGCAGAGCACTCCCCCGGCCACGGCCAGGAGGATCGAGGTCCCCCGGCGGGGCGCAGCGAACACCACGTCCTCAGCCTACGGGGTGGTGGTGGCGGCTCCGGCCGACTGACCCGTGCGTCCTTCGGTCCGGACACAGGTCCGTTGTCTACTGAACGCACGGGTCAAGCCGGAACCCTTCGCCCGGCCGCGGCCGACGGGGCTGCACGCAGCTCACGGCGGGAAGGGACAGGAAGAACTTAGCGGCTCCTGGCGCCCCGTCAAGCGAGCATCAGTGCAGGTCAGAGCCATTCCCGCAGGTCAGCGCACAGCCGCGGATCCTCGTCCGGGCCTCGACCGCGCGGCGTGTCGTCCGGCGTGTCGCGTGGGGCTCAGCCCAGGGTGTCGAAGATCACGTGCCCGGACCTCAGGGTCCGCACGCAGACCGGATCGGGCAGCTCGGCCCCGAGCTCGGGGAGCAAGGGGGTACCGGCCCGGGGGTCGGTGCTCCAGGCCGCCAGGCGCCCGTCGGGGGCCTGGACGACGAGGCTCTCGGCCCGCCACATCGCCAGGTGGGCCGGGGCACCGAGACGGATCTCGCCCGCCCCCGTCCCGTCCAGGTGGGCCGCCCGCCAGCCCCCGCGCGTATGGGCGCGGAAGGCCGCCCTCGCCGAGACGCGCTGGCTCGGGTCGGGGTGCAGGACCGCGTTGCGGATCGCACCCCACGGGTCGAAGGCGGCGACCGGGCCGCGTGATCCCATGGCCAGCGGGACGCCCGCTGCGGCGAGGTCGGCGAGCGGCGCCAAGGCGTCGGCGCGCCCCCTGCCGAGCCGATCGGCGTGCGACCGCGGCCGGGCCGGAGGGGTCGAGAGCGAGGTTCGGCAGCGCGGCGATCGTCACGCCGAGCAGCAGGAGCGAGGCGAGCGCCGTGGCATCGGTCATCGGAGCGTGCTCGAGCCGGTGCCCCGCGCCCCTGACCGGGCCGATCCCCTCGATCTCGGCGGCGACCTGGATCCCCAGCAGCGCCTCGTGCAGGGCGCGGTCGCCGACGACGTGGAAGGCGGCCTGCACCCCAGCGCGCGTGGCCGCTGCGGTGTGGTTGGCGACCTGCTCGGCGCCAGGTAGAGCTCTCCGAGGTTCCCCGGTGCGTCAGCGTAGGCGAAGCGGAGGGCGGCGGCCCGCTCGGAGAGCTCTCCGTCGAGGTGCAGGGCCCCGAGCCCGACGAGGCCGGGGATCGCCCCGAGGATCGCGCGGGCGTCGTCGACCGTCTCGCACAGCTCCGCCCGGTAGCCCAGGACGACGGGCCAGCCCGAGTCCTCGCCCGTCGTCCCGGCGATCAGGGCGGCGAGCCCCGCCCGCGTCTCGAGGTCGGGAGAGCTCTGCTCGTGGACCGCGACGATCCCCGCCGCCGCCGCGGCGTGCAGCGCTGCCGCGTAGAGGTCGTGCCGTTCATCCGTGTCGGCGAGGTCCCAGGGTTCCGGCTCGCCCGGGTAGGGCCGCTCAGGAGCCGCGCGGCCGGCGGCGAGCTCGGCGCGACCGACACCGACGAGGTGCGTGTGGGCGTCGACGAAGGCGGGCGCGACGAGGGCGCCGTCGAGGTCGACCACCTCGTCCGCCCCGTCGAGGACGGTGTGGACGCTGGACTGGTCACCGAGCCAGGCGATCTGACCGTCGGCGACGAGGACGGCCTCGGCGAACGGGTCGGTCCGCGAGTGCACGACGCCATTGAGGTACAGGGTGGAGCCCATCGGGGAAACGTAGCGCAGGAGCGCCTCGAGGGCCGTGCCCGTCCGCCGCGAGCGGGGCCCTCACACGGAGCTGTAGGCGACCACACCGCGTCGGACCTGGTCGACGGCGGCGCGGGCCGTCGCCCTGGTCCGCGGGGCCGGAGACGCGGTGGCGACCTGGTCGAGCAGGTCGATCACCTGCTTGCACCACCGGACGAAGTCGCCCGCCGCCATGTCCGTCCCCCCGAGGACGTTCGCGAGGCCGCGCCCGGAGGCCCAGCGGTGGATCGGCTCGATGAGGCCGAGGTCCAGCCGACGCGTCGCGGACAGGCCGCGCGCCTGCTCGAGGTCGTCCAGCCGCGACCAGATCCGGACGGTCTCGTCGAGCGCGAGCCCGAGCCTGCCGTGCGGACCACCGGGAACCGCCGGCGCATGGTCCGGCTCCTCGCGCCGCGCCTCGAAGACGACGGCGGCGACCACCGCGGCCATGCCCGCGGCGTCCAGACCGTCCCAGGCGCCGGCGCGCAGGCACTCGGCGACCAGCAGGTCGTTCTCGGCGTAGAGCCGGCGCAGCGTCTGCCCCGCCTGCGTCACGGTGAGCTCGGAGCCCTCGTCGGCGCTGAGGTGTCCCGTCTCGAGGAGGATCTCGCACACGGTGTCGAACACGCGGGCGATCGAGCTCGTCCGCCCCTCGATCCGCCGCACCAGTCCGGAGTGCTCCGCCTGGAGCCGGTGGTGCCGCTCGGCCCACCGGGCATGGTCCTCCCGCTCGGAGCAGCCGTGGCAGGGGTGCTGACGCATCAGTCGGCGCAGGTCGGCGACCGTCGCGTCGTCCGATCCGGCCGAGCGCTGCGGCCGACGCCCCGGCCGGCCGCCGCGCGCGGGGTCGGCCAGAGCGCTGCGCATCGCCGCAGCGAGGTCGGCGCGCGCCTTCGCGTCCCGCGCGGAGAAGCGCTTGGGCACGCGGACCTGGGCGACGGTGCGCACGCCGCGCTCGACATCGGCCGCCGAGAGCGTCCGCACCTGGCGCTCCGAGGTCAGGACGGTCGGGCGGCGGCCGTCCAGGTGGGCGGGGCCGAGGTCGAGGACGACAGCGTGGCCGGCGCGTCGCGCGCCGACGATCTCGACGACGTCGCCCACGGAGAGCTCGGAGATCGTCGTCGTGGCCTCCGCGCGTCGGGCGCGGGCGTTCTCCCGGGAGAGCTCGTGCTCGCGGTCGCTGATCCGCCGGCGCAGGCCGGCGTACTCGGCGAAGTCGCCGAGGTGGCAGCGCATCGCGGCCGCATAGCCCTCGAGCGCCTCCGCATGCGCCTGCGCCTGGCGTGCGAGCCCCACGACGGCACGGTCGGCCTGGAACTGCGCGAAGCTCTGCTCCAGGACCTCGCGGGCCCGCGTACGGCCCACCGTGGCGACGAGGTTGACCGCCATGTTGTACGTCGGGCGGAAGCTCGACCTCAACGGGTAGGTGCGCCGCGAGGCCAGGCCCGCCAGCGCCACGGGGTCGAGCGCCCCGTGCTCGACGACGACCGCATGGCCCTCGACGTCGATCCCGCGCCGTCCGGCACGGCCCGTGAGCTGGGTGTACTCCCCCGGCGTCAGGTCGGCGTGGGCGGAGCCGTCCCACTTGCTCAGGGTGTCGAGCACGACGCTCCGGGCGGGCATGTTGATGCCCAGGGCGAGCGTCTCGGTGGCGAACACGACCTTGACCAGCCCGCGGGAGAACAGCTGCTCGACGGTCTCCTTGAAGACGGGGAGCAGGCCGGCGTGGTGACCGGCGATCCCCCGTTCCAGGGCCTGGCTCCACTCCCAGAAGCCCAGGACGCCCAGGTCCTGCGGCGGGATGGTCGCGCTCCGCTCCTCGACGAGCGAGCGGATCTCGGCGGCCTCACGAGGGCTGGTGAGCCGCAGACCAGCGCGCAGGCACTGCTGGACGGCCGCGTCGCAGCCGGCGCGCGAGAAGACGAAGAAGATCGCCGGCAGGAGCGAGGCCTGCGCGAGGACGTCGACCACGGCGGACCGGGGCGCTCCGCGACGCCCGGCCCCGGGTCGCTGGCCGCCGCCCTGGCCGCCACCTCTGCCGTTCTGCCCGCGCCCGCGGTCGCGCCATGGCTGCGGCCCCGAGCGCGTTCCGCGGCGCAGCGAGACGGCGAGGTCGGGGTTGATCGGGGGTTCGGGCCCCGGGTCCGTCGGGTCGACCTCACCGGCGTAGAGGTCGAGCAGGCCGTCGGCGGTCAGCACGTGCTGCCACAGGGGTACCGGACGGATCTCGCTGACGACGACCGCCGTCTCCCCCCGGACCATCGTCAGCCAGTCGCCGAACTCCTCGGCGTTCGAGACCGTCGCCGACAGCGACACCACCTGGACGTCGTCGCGCAGGTGCAGGATGACCTCCTCCCAGACGGGCCCCCGGAAGCGGTCGGCGAGGTAGTGCACCTCGTCCATCACGACGTAGCCGAGCCCGTCGAGGGTCGGCGAGCCGCCGTAGAGCATGTTGCGCAGCACCTCGGTCGTCATCACGACGACGGGAGCCTCGCCGTTGACCGTCGTGTCGCCCGTCAGCAGCCCGACCTGCTCCGGACCGTGACGGCGCACGAGGTCGGCGTACTTCTGGTTGCTCAAGGCCTTGATCGGCGTCGTGTAGAAGGCCTTGCGGCCCTGCTGCAGCGCGAGGTGGACGGCGAACTCCCCCACGACCGTCTTGCCAGCGCCGGTGGGTGCGGCGACGAGCACCCCGCGGCCGCCCTCCAGGGCGAGGCAGGCCTCGGTCTGGAAGGGGTCGAGCGCGAAGTCGAGGCCTGCGGCGAAGCTCGCGAGCTCGGAGCGGGCGACGGCGGCACGCTGACGGGACGCGGCGTACCGCTCGGCTGGCGAGGACATGCCCCCAGCCTAGGCAGCAGCCGGGCGCGCGCTCACGCCAGGAGGCGCACCGCGCCGGGAGCGATCTCGGCGAGCATCGGCAGCGGCCCGAGGCGCTCCCCGTCGGCGAACGCCGGCGGCGGGGGCGGGCCGACGGTGCTGGGCTCCACCAGCACCGTCCTGCCGCGCAGCACCATGCAGGCGGGGTGGCTCACATGCCGGCCCGGGTAGACCCTCGGGAAGATCGCCGCGACACCGGCCCGGCTCAGCGGGCCGGCGATCACGACGTCGAGCAGCCCGTCGTCCATCACCGCGTCCGGCGCGATCCTCATCCCGCCGCCGATCGAGGTCCCGTTCGCGACGGCGACGAGCGTTCCCGGGGACTCCCAGACCTGACCGTCGACCGTGACGCGGTAGCCGTAGGGCCGGAAGCCCCGCAGCACCGTCCCGAGGGCGCGCACGTAGCGGCCGGTACCCCGCGGCCAGCTCAGCGAGTTCGCGCGTTCGTTGACCGCCGCGTCGATCCCGCAGGAGAGCACGCCGACGAACCACTCGTGGGTGAGGTACCCGGGTGGCCCGACCCGGACGGCGTCGATCACCCGGCCACCGGACTCCAGGCCCGCCTCCATGCCCCTGACGGATGCGGCCACGTCATGGCGCGGGAGGCCGGCGGCGCGGGCCACGTCGTTCCCGCTCCCTGCCGCGACGATGCCGAGCGGGAGGTCCGTCCCCGCGACGACGTTCACCCCGAGGTGGACCATCCCGTCACCGCCGACGGTGACGAGCGCGTCGAGCCCGTCCACGACGGACTGCCGGGCCCGGCGCAGGGCCTCGTCGGCCGAGCCGGCCGTCAGGTCCAGGACCTCGTGACCGCGCGCGCGCAGGGTGCGCAGCACCTCGTCCCCGCGACCGGCCCCGCGCCCCTGACCTGCCGTGGGGTTCACCAGGACGCCCACGCGCAGTCCGCTCATGCCGTGGCCTTCTCCGCGCGCCGGTCGTGGCTGCGTCCTGCCAGCGCCGCGATGCCGACCGCGGCGAAGTACAGCAGCGTCATCGGCACGGCGAGCGTGAGCATCGACACGGCGTCGCCGGTCGGCGTGGCGGCGGCTCCGAAGAAGAAGCAGCCGAGCACGGCCCAGCGCCAGCCGGCGAGCCAGGTGCGCGCGCTCACCATCCCGACCATGCTCATCCCGACCATCAGCACCGGGAGCAGGAACGCGATCCCGAAGGCGAGGACCATCCGCATGATGAAGCCGAGGTAGGTCCCCGCGTCGATGATGTTGACCGCTCCCTGCGGGGTGAAGCCCGTCAGGACGGCGATCGCCTTGGGCAGCAGCCACCACGCGAGACCCGCACCGCCGAGGAAGAGCGGGACGCCGGAGGCGAGGAAGCCGAGCGTGTAGCGCCGCTCGGTCCTGGTCAGTCCCGGGGTGACGAATGCCCACAGCTGGTAGATCCACCACGGGCTGGACAGGATCACCCCGGCGAAGAGCGCGACCTTCATCTGCATGTCGAAGGAGGTCGCGATCCCGCTGAAGTTCAGGGTGATCATCTGGCCGCGGGCGGCCGCGAGGTCACGGACGGGCGCCTGCAGCGCTGCGAAGAGCGTCGGGTACAGGATCCACCCTGCGACCGCTCCGAGGACGATGCCGGCGGAAGCGAGGAACACGCGGTTGCGCAGCTCGCGCAGGTGCGCCAGGAGCGGCATCCGGCCGTCGGGAGCGCGCTTGGGGCGGCGGCCGGGCCTGCCCGCCTCAGGAGTGCTTGTCGTCACCGGCGTCGTCTGACCCCGATGCCGAGGTGTCCGAGCCGTCGTCCTTCGAGCCCACCTCGTCCTTGAGGATGCGCATGGACTTTCCGACCGACCGCGCCAGCTCCGGCAGGCGCTTGGCGCCGAACAGCAGGATGACGACGATCAGAAGAAGCGGGATCTCCCAGCCCCTGAGGTTCATGGTGTCCTCTCGACTCGTACGTGGGAGCTCATGCTATCCCGGCTGGTCACCGAGAGAACGACCGCCAGCGCTCGTAGGTCCTCTGGTAGCGCAGCCGCCGACGCAGCCGCCTCGCGGCCCGGACGGCCCCCGCCTCGTCCCAGCGACTCCGCGCCGCTGCGAGGTCGTCGATCCGGGCCGGTCGGACGGGATGCTCCGGCTCGGCGTCCTCGAGGACGGCGATGCGCTCGGCGAGAGCGCCGAGGCGTTCGCCCGCCACGCCGAGCTCGGCGATCAGCGCCCTGCCCGAACGGTAGAGGTGCCGACCGAGGAAGACGGCTCCGAGGAGCGTGCCGAGGACGAGCAGCGTCCACACCGTCACCCAGAGCACGGGTTCAGGTTAGCCCTCGGACGCCGGGTTCCCGTAGGCGGCGAGCGCGCGAGCGGCCGCCGCGGCCGTGTCGAGGGCGGCGTCGGGGGGCTCGACGCGGCGGATCGACGGCGCGAGCCGAAGGAGCAGCTGCTGGAGCCAGGCGGGCGAGGTGACGCGGAGGGAGACGTCGAAGCTGCCGTCCTCGTGCTCGACGATCGACTCGACGGGCAGCTGCTCGGCCGCCCAGCGTGCCCGTCCGGAGAGCGTGATCGTCACGAGCGGGTCGTCCTCGGCAGGACGGAACACCGGGTCGGCACGCGCAGCGGGGACCTCCACCGGGACGTCCAGCACGCGGGCCGCGAGGATCCTGTCGAGCCGGAAGAGCCGCTCCCCGCCCGCGCTGTGGCACCAGCCCGAGAGGTAGGACCGTTCGTCGCCCGTCACGAGCTGCCACGGGTCGACGTCGCGCTCGCTGGTGCGGTCGGCGGCGTCGACGTAGCGCAGGTGCATCCGGCGGCCCTCACGCAGCGCCGTCCTGGCCGCAGCGAGGACCTCGGGGGCGCCGTCGACCGTGAGCTGGACGTCGACGGTCGCGGCCGCGCTCCCGGTCGCAGCCGTGAGCAGCTCGATGGTGCTCTGCAGGACCCCGGCGTCGGCGGCGTCCAGGCTCGGCCCGACGGACTCGGCCAGGGCGCGCAGGGCCGCCACCAGGGCGACCGCCTCACGGGTCCCGAGGCGCAGGGCACGCGCCATCCCACGGACCTGGGTGATGCGCACGACACCGGACTCGAGGGAGTCGGCGTCGAAGTCGATGAGGTCGTCGGGGAGGTAGCCAGGGGTGCCCGTCACCCACAAGGTGTCGATATCGCGCAGCACCTGCGCGGGGGTGACCCCGAAGTGCCGGGCCACCTCGTCCACGGGGACGCCGGTCCGCCCGTCGAGGTAGGCGACGAGCCCGAGGAGCCGCACGAGCCGCTCCGGGGTGCGCTCAGCCACGAGCGACCTCCCCCGCCCGGGCGAGACCCGCCAGGCCCGCCGCCTCACGCAGACGCCGCAGGACGGCCTCACGCAGGGCCTCGGGGGCCAGGACGACGACGGCGTCGGTGTACGAGGCCACCTCGTCGGCGAAGTCACCGGTGCGGGAGAAGGGCACAGCGAGGACGTCGAACCCCGCCACCGGTACGAGCCCGGGCGGCGCGTCCTCGCCCGAGACCGCCCGCGCGCGCAGCGCACCCGCGCGGTCGGGGCTCACCGCGAGCCAAGCCGTCCTCAGGTCGTCGTGGCCGGAGCCCGCGAGCAGGGCGCGCGGGTCGGCGTCGGCGGGGACCTCGAAGGCGCCCGGAAGCCCGTGGGTGCGCACCGGCCCGACGATGCGGCTCAGCCGGAAGACCCGCGGGGCGTCGCGCACGGTGTCCTTGCCGACCAGGTACCAGCCGCCACGACGCGCGAGGAGGCTCCACGGCTCGACGAGCCGCTCGAGCACGTCGCCCGTGCTCGCCGCACGGTAGGTGAACGAGACGACCTGCCGGCCCTCCGCCGCGTCGAGGAGCGGTCCGAGCGCGGGTCCGGCCGGGTGCAGACGGGGGGCGAGGCCGGCGACGGCATCGGTCTGCGGGGCGCTGACGCCGACCGCCGAGAGCTTGACGACACCGCGCGCCGCATCGGTCCGCAGGCTCTGGTCCTGCCAGAACTCGGCAGCCAGCGCGAGGACACCGAGCTGGGCAGCGGAGAGCTGCATCGGCGGGAGGGCGTAGGCGTCGGAGTCGATCCGGTAGCCGAGGTCGTCGCCGTGCGCGGGGCTGCCCACCGTCAGGACCGGGACGCCGAGCTCGCGCAGGGTGTCCTTGTCCCGCTCGAACATCCGCTCGAAGGCCTCGGTGCTCGGCGCGTGCTCGTAGCCCGCGACGGATCGCCGGATCTGCTCCTTGGTCATCCGCCCCGTGGTGTTGACCAGGGCGATGACGAGGTTGAGCAGCCGTTCTGCGGGGGCGAGGGCCTCGGACATCGTCACCCACGGTAGCGGCCCGGTACCGTGCTTCGGTGATCACGTGGCGCAACGGGACGGTGGTGTCGCTCGGCAGGTCCTGGGCCGGCGCCCTCGAGCTGACCGTGAGCACGCAGGACGGTGAGCGGCGAGCCCTGGCCCACCCGGAGCTCGTCGGCACCCCGGAGCCCGGTGACCGCGTGCTGCTCAACGTCTCGGCGCAGGCGCGCGGGCTGGGCACGGGCGGCTACGCCCTCGTGGTGGCCCTGCCCGACCGCCTGCCCGCCGACCCGCCGCCCGGGCCCGGGCACCTGGTCAAGGCGCGATACACCCCGCTGCAGACGATGGTCCTGGGGGTCGACGAGCAGGAGTCCGCGCACCACGCCGTCCTGCGCGACGCGGACGACCTCTCGCGGCTCCCGGTCGTCGTCGCGGACCTGCACTCGGCCCTGCCTGCCGTCCTGGCCGGTGCCCGCCACGAGGCACGGGTCGCCGGCCGTCGTCCGCCGCGGGCCGTCTACGTGATGACCGACGGCGGGGCCCTCCCGGCGTGGTTCTCGCGCACCGTCGCCGGGCTGCGGGGCTCGGGCTGGCTCGACGCCTGCGTGACCGTCGGCCAGGCCTTCGGCGGCGACCTCGAGGCGGTCACCGTCCACACCGGGCTGCTCGCCGCGCGCCATGTCCTCGACGCCGAGCTCGTGGTCCTCGCCCAGGGCCCTGGGAACCTCGGCACCGGCACCCGATGGGGCTTCTCGGGCGTGGCCGCCGGCGAGGCGATCAACGCCGCAGGGGTCCTCGGCGGGCTGCCGGTCGCGAGCCTGCGCGTCTCGGGCGCCGATGCGCGCGACCGCCACCGTGGGGTCTCGCACCACTCGCTGACCGCCTACGGCCGCGTGGCCCTGCACCCGGCCGACGTCGTCGTCCCGGTCGCGGGCGCGGGCGAGCCATGGCGTGCGGCCCTCCTGAGGCAGGTGGGCGAGCAGGTGGCGGGGCTCGGCTCCCCGGACGGACCTCATCGGCTCGTCGAGGTCGCGACCGGCCCTGACCTGCGTCAGGCGCTCGAGGAGTGTCCCGTCGGGCTCTCGACCATGGGGCGCGGGCTCGACGAGGACCCGGAGTCCTTCCTGGCAGCGGCGGCCGCAGGGGTCCACGCCACGCGGCTCCTGGACTGAGGCACTCAGGCGCACGCCGGTCCCGACGCTCGGGTCGTTGCGCGCCCCGCGCTCAGTCGTCGCTGCGCGTCGTGGAGTGCAGGGCCACCAGGGTCGACAGGCGCACGGCCTCCGCGCTCGCTCGCGCGCCGTCCGCCGACTGCACGCCCATGACGGACAAGGTGTCCCCGTCGGCGAGGTCGAGCTGCACCCACGGACGCCCCTGACCGAAGCGCACCGAGACGATCTCCGCCCACTCGACGCGGCGCGTGAGCAGCAGGTTGCGCACCGTCAGTCCGGTCTCGTCCGGATCGGCGCGCACTCCCGCCTGCCGGCTGAGGAACCACGAGACCGCGACGCCGAAGCCGGCGATCCCCACCCGGTCGGGCAGCCCGACACCCTCCCCCGCGACGGCCGGCAGGACGAGGGCGAGCGTGACCATGAACACGAGCACCACGACCGCGAGGGCGCTCGCCACCCACCGTGCCGCCGTCGGGCGGAAGGGGCGGTGGAGCTCCTCGCGGCCGGTCACAACCGGCAGGCGTGGATCGAGGTCACGAGGATCGCGCGGGCGCCGAGCTCGTACAGGGTGTCCATCACGCGGTTCGTCTGGTCGCGGCGGACCATCGCGCGCACGGCGCTCCACGAGGAGTCGTGCAGCGGGGAGACCGTCGGCGACTCCAGTCCGGGGGTGATCGCCACCGCCTGGTCGACGAGGTGCTGCGGGACGTCGTAGTCCATCAGGACGTACTGCTGGGCGACGAGGACACCCTGCAGACGACGGGCGAGCACCTCGAGCTGGGCGGGGACCTCGGTCATCGCGACGGGACGGATGAGCACCGCCTCCGAGCGCAGCAGCGGCTCGCCGAAGACCTCGAGCCCGGCACCGCGAAGCGTCGTCCCCGTCGACACGACATCGGCGACCACGTCGGCGACCCCGAGGCGGACGGCCGACTCGACCGCGCCGTCGAGCCGCACGACGGTCGCCGTGACCCCACGCGCGGCGAGGTGGTCGCGCACCAGCACGGGGTACGAGGTCGCCACGCGACGGCCGTCGATCTCCTCGATCGTGCGCACGGCGTCCGGCCGGGCGGCGAAGCGGAAGGTCGATCCGCCGAATCCGAGCGGCAGGTGCTCGACGGCGTCGGCGCCGGAGTCCAGGAGCAGGTCGCGGCCGGTGATCCCGGCGTCGACGGTGCCCGAGCCGACGTACACGGCGACGTCACGCGGGCGCAGGTAGAAGAACTCGATGTCGTTCTCCGGGTCGACCAGCACCAGCTCACGCGTGTCGCGGCGCTGGCGGTAGCCGGCCTCGCGGAGCATGTCGCAGGAGGGCTCGGAGAGCGATCCCTTGTTCGGGACGGCGATGCGCAGCACGGTGCTCCTCGGCCGGTCAGGTGTCCGATCGGGGCGAGCCGGCCGCGCGCCCCGATCCGTGGGTCACAGGTGGGTGTAGACGTCCTCGAGCGTGAGGCCGGAGGCCAGCATGAGGACCTGGAGGTGGTACAGCAGCTGGGAGATCTCCTCCGCCGTGCGCTCGCGCCCCTCGTGCTCGCTCGCCATCCAGACCTCGGCCGCCTCCTCGACGATCTTCTTGCCGATCGCATGGACGCCCGCGTCCAGCTCGGCAACGGTGCCGGAACCCGCCGGGCGGGTCACGGCCTTCTCGGAGAGCTCGGCGAACAGGGAGTCGAAGGTCTTCACGGACGCAGAGCCTAGAGGACGGCCGCCACCCGCGGCCGGACCTGTCCAGAAGGCATGGCGGGCCCCGCGGCGTCGCGGCTCAGGTCCTGGCCGGAGCCGTGCTCTCCGGCTCGAGGTCCGCCGACTCCGCACGCGTCGCCCTGACCCAGACGGTGAACCCGTAGATGACGAAGACGGCGTAGAAGGCGTACAGGACGGCCGTCGGGATGTACCCGGAGTGCAGCAGCAGCGGGACCCCGACGAGGTCGACGGCGATCCAGGCGAGCCAGAACTCGTTCCAGCCGCGTGCCATCGCGTAGGTCGCGATCATCGAGCCGACGAAGATCCAGGCATCGCACCAGAAGTACCAGCGCGGCGCCGGCCACCCTGCCCCGATCGTCGCGAAGAGCCACTGCACGAGCACGAGCCCGAGGAGCCAGCCGACGACGAGGGCCGTGCGCTCGCCCGGCCTCGCCCAGCGCGGGGTGATCGCCGGGACGCCGGCACCATGCGCGTTGAGCCGACGGACCTGGTCCCAGCGCCACCAGCCGTAGGCACTGGTGAGGATGAAGAAGATCTGACGGCCGGACTGGCCGAACAGCGGGGCGCGTCCGTCCGCGGCGTCGAAGGTCACGCTGATGTACACGAAGATCAGCAGGACGTTGCCGACGATCCCGATCGGCCAGGCCCAGACGCGTCGGCGCATGCCGCCGACGGCCGAGGCGAGACCGATGAGCACGCCGATGAGCTCGAGCCAGCGCAGCTGATAGCCGCCGATCTGGATCGAGGCCTCGTAGAGATGCTTGAGGAATTCCATCTGTGGTGCTCGCCCTCACGTGTTCGATCCGACAGGACGAGCTCCGGGGACACCGCTCACGGCCGCCGCAGGGCAGCCCTGGTCGACGTGCTTCCTCCCATCCGGACTTTCACCGTCGGTCCTGGAGTTCCACCAGGTCAACCGCCTCGCTCGGGCATGGCCCTCGCGAGTCGGGTCGCGGACTGTCACCGCCGGCTCGGACTTCCACCGACCCCGGAGCACGTTGCTCGGATTCTTCCACATCCACGGTGCGGAGCCGTGGCACTCGCGCGGCGGTCGCTCAGGCCGTCGAGCCCCATGCGCGCAGGGCGAGCACGGTGGCGATCGCCGCTTCGGCGGCCTGCCCGCCCTTGTCCTCCTGCGAGCCCGGAAGGCCGGCCCTGTCGAGCGCCTGTGCCTCGTCGTCGCAGGTCAGCACCCCGAAGCCGATCGGGACGCCGGTGCGGACGCTCACCTCGGTCAGTCCCGTCGTCGCTGCCGAGCAGACGTAGTCGAAGTGCGGGGTCCCGCCGCGGATGACGACGCCGAGGGCGACGACCGCGTCGACTCCCTGGCCCGCGAGGTGCGCAGCGGCCACCGGTAGCTCGAACGAGCCGGGGACCCGCACCAGGTGGACGTCGTCCTCGGCCACCCCGGCCGCTCTCAGCGCACCGAGTGCACCGGCGATGAGGCCGTCCATGATCACCGTGTGCCAGCTCGCCGCGACCACCGCGACCCGCAGGCCGCTCCCGTCGACGTCCAGCACCGGTGCGCCCGCTCCGCTCATCGTTCCTCCTCGGCAGTGAAGCGGTGGCCCATCGCCACCGCCTTGGTGTGCAGATAGGCGGCGTTCTCGGCCGTCCGCCCGACCTCGAGCGGGAGCACCTGCTCGACCTCGACGCCCGAGGCCCGCATCCCCGCGACCTTCGCCGGGTTGTTGGTCAGCAGCCGCACCCGCTCGAGCCCCAGGTCGAGGAGGATCGCCGCACCGGCTCCGTACTCGCGCCGGTCGGCCGGCAGGCCGAGGTCGAGATTCGCCTCGACGGTGTCGCGGCCGGCGTCCTGCAGCGCGTACGCGTCGATCTTGGCGAGCAGGCCGATGCCCCGGCCCTCGTGGCCGCGCAGGTACACCACGGCTCCGCCGTCCACCGCGACCTGCCGCAGCGACTCGTCCAGCTGGGGCCCGCAGTCGCAGCGCGCGGAACCGAAGGCATCCCCGGTGAGGCACTCCGAGTGCACGCGGACCACGGGGGTCGTGGCCGGGTCGGAGCCGCTCGCGACGACGGCCAGATGCCCCGCACCGGTGCGCAGGTCCCGGTAGCCGTGGGCCGTGAAGGTCCCGTGCCTCGTGGGCAGCCGCGCGCTCCCGGTGTGCTGGACACGCGCCGCGGCGGGGGCCGGGGCCTGCGTCGGCAGGTCGTCGTGGGCGGTCCGCCACGCGGCGAGGTCGGCGATGGACACCAGGACGAGTCCCGTCGTGCGGGCGAGCTCTGCCGTCGCGTCGAGGCGCATCATCCGGCCGTCGTCGTGGACCAGCTCGGCGATCCCCGCGACGGGCGGCAGGCCGGCGAGCCGGCACAGGTCGACCGCCGCCTCCGTGTGCCCCGCCCGGTGCAGGACCCCGCCCGGCACCGCCCTCAACGGCAGGACATGACCGGGCCGGATGACGCTGCGCGGCCCGGCGGCCGGGTCGGCCAGCACCCGGAGCGTGCGCGCCCTGTCCGCCGCGCTGATCCCCGTCGACACCCCGTCCGCGGCGTCGACGGTCACGGTGTAGGCCGTCCGCCGCGGGTCCTCGGAGGCGGGGACCATGAGGGGCAGGTCGAGCGCGTCGGCGCGGGCCGAGGGCATCGGTGCGCACAGGTAGCCGGAGGAGTGCCGGATCGTCCAGGCGACCCACTCCTCGGTCGCCGTCGAGGCTGCGAGGATGACGTCCGCCTCGTTCTCCCGGTCGGGCGAGTCGACGACCAGCACGGGCCGGCCCTCCCGCAGGGCGCCGAGCGCGTCCTCGATGCTGTCGAACCTCATGCGCGTGCCTCCGTCTGTCGTGCCGGATCGAGACCGAGCAGCCGCTCGACGTACTTCGCGACGACGTCGACCTCGAGGTTGACCGCATCGCCGACGGCGAGCCGCCCGAGCGTCGTGACCTCGAGCGTCGTGGGGATCAGCGAGACGCCGAAGCTCTCCTCGGTGACCTGGGTGACGGTCAGGGAGACGCCGTCGACCGTGATCGAGCCCTTCTCCGCGACGTACCGCGCGAGCCGCGCGGGCAGCGCGACGACGAGGTCGTCCCAGCGCGCGCCCGGCGTCCGGCTGATCAGGGTGCCCGTCCCGTCGACATGGCCCTGCACGAGGTGGCCGTCGAGCCGTCCGTCGGCACGGACGGCCCGTTCGAGGTTGACCGCGCCACCGGGCTCGAGCCTGCCGAGCGTGGTGCGGGCGAGGGTCTCGGGCATGACGTCGACGCCGAAGGTCCCCTCGGCGACGGCCGTCACGGTCAGGCAGACGCCGTCGACGGCGATCGAGTCACCGAGCCGGGTGCCCTCGGTGACCAGCGGCCCCGCCAGCACGAGCCGGGCGTCACCCGGCCCCCGGTCGATCGCGACGACCGTCCCGATCTCCTCGACGATTCCGGTGAACATCAGACCTCCTGGGGGCGGGCGACGAGCAGGACATCGGGACCGAGGCGGTGCACCTCGGTGGTGGTCAGGCGCAGGGCCTGCGAGATCGTGTCGATCCCGAGGCCGTCGACGGCCGAGCGCCCGGAGCCGAGCAGCACGGGCGCGAGGTAGGCGTGCACCTCGTCGACCAGGCCCGCGCGCAGGAAGGCGGCGGTGAGCACGGGGCCGCCCTCGACGAGCAGGTGCCGGACCTCGCGCTCGGCGAGAGCGGCGAGCACGAGGGCCGGGTCATGCGTGGCGAGCCTCAGCAGCGCGCCACCCGGGCCGTGCAGCCGGGCCGCGGCCGGCAGCTCGCGCATGCCCACGACGACGCGGAGCGGCTGGTGGTCGGCGAGAGCCCCATCCGGCGTCCTGGCCGTCAGGGAGGGGTCGTCGACGAGCGCGGTGCCGGTACCGATCGCGAGGGCGTCGACCCGGGAGCGGACGAGGTGCGCGTGGGCGCGGGCCTGAGGGGAGGTGATCCAGCGGCTCGTGCCGTCGCTCGCGGCAACCCTGCCGTCGAGCGTCGAGGCGATCTTCACCGTGACGAAGGGCCGCCCGGAGCGCATCGCCGCGAGCCAGACCCTCAGGAGCTCCTCCCCCTCGGCACGCAGCGCGCCGATGACGACGTCGACACCGGCCGCGCGCAGCTCCTGCGCACCGCCGCCCGAGTCGCGACCGGGGTCGGGGACGGCGACGACCACCCGTGCGACACCGGCGGCGATCAGCGCCTGGGTGCACGGACCCGTCCGCCCGGTGTGCCGGCAGGGCTCCAAGGTGACGACCGCGGTGGCGCCGTGCACCGGCGCGCCCGCCGCTCGCGCCGCGGCGAGGGCCTCGACCTCCGCATGCGGTGTCCCTGCGCCGCGGTGCCGACCCTCGGCCAGCGGGACGCCGGAGGGAGCGAGCAGGACGCAGCCGACGCGCGGGTTGGGACCGGTGAGCGGTCCGAGCGCCGCGAGGGCGAGCGCCCGCTGCATCGCCGAGACCTCGGCCGCCGAGACGGGGGCGTGCTGGTCACCGGAGGGACGAGCCGATCGCCGTGCCATGCCACCTCCCGGGCGCTCAGGCTCCGGGGGTCGGCGCGACGGGTCGTCGAGCCACGACGTCGACAGCTCCGCCCCTCAGGGCAGCGTCGTCGACGCCACGTGTTCCTCCCATCCGGACTTTCACCGTCGGTCCTGGAGTTCCACCAGGTCAACCGCCTCGCTCGGGCAGGGCCCTCGCGAGTCGGGTCGCGGACTGTCACCGCCGGCTCGGACTTTCACCGACCCCGGAGCACGTGTGTGTTCTGCCCCCAGTCTGGCACAGCGGCTACGCGTGGCGGTGCGCGCCCCCGGCGAGCTCCCTGAGCTCGGCGATCGTGGCGGGCAGGTCCGCGGCACCGAAGACGGCGGAGCCGGCGACGAAGACGTTCGCCCCGGCCTCGGCCGCGCGCTCGATCGTCTGGGCCGAGATCCCGCCGTCGACCTGCAGGCGGACGTCGAGACCTGCGGCGTCGACCGCCTGCCGTGCCCGGCGGATCTTGGGCAGCGTCACGTCGAGGAAGGCCTGGCCGCCGAAGCCGGGCTCGACCGTCATCACCAGGATCATGTCGATCTCGCCGAGCAGGTCGAGGTAGGGCTCGATCGGGGTGGCGGGTCGCAGGGCGAGGCCGGCCCGTGCCCCGTGCCTGCGCAGCTCGCGCGCGAGGCGGACCGGCGCCCGCGCCGCCTCGGCGTGGAAGGTGACGGAGGAGGCGCCCGCCTCGGCATAGGCCGGCGCCCAGCGGTCCGGGTCCTCGATCATCAGGTGCACGTCGATCGGCAGGGGCGAGACCGCGACGAGCCGCTCGACGATCGGCAGCCCGAGCGTGAGGTTCGGCACGAAGTGGTTGTCCATCACGTCGACATGCGCGAGGTCGGCGGAGGCGATCCGGCCGAGCTCGGCCTCGAGGTTCGCGAAGTCCGCCGACAGGATGCTCGGTGCGATGAGGATGCCCACGGCGGCCACTCTAACGAGAGCGGGCCTCAGCCCGTGCGCCGCAGCAGCGTCAGGTGCATCGCGTCGGTCCCGTGGACATGCGGCCACAGCTGCACGCCGGGGCCCGGGCCCGAGCTCGAGGTGAGCGCCGCCGGCCTGGGCGACGACGGCCCGGACGGCCTCGCGCGCGTCGAGCACCTCGACGTCGGCACGGCGCCCGACGACGTCCTTGACCACCAGGGTCGTCTCGGCGAGGTGCGGCGAGCACGTGACGTAGGCGACCACTCCCCCGGGGCGGGTCGCGTCGAGGGCGGCGGACAGCAGGTCGCGCTGAGTCGTCGACAGGCGCCCGAGATCGGCGGGAGTGCGCCGCCACCGGGCCTCCGGGCGTCGTCGCAGGGCCCCGAGTCCTGTGCACGGCGCGTCGACGAGGACGCGGTCGTAGCCGGCGGGCTCCTGCTCCCCCACCGTCGTCCCGTCGCCCACGCGGACCTCGACCGTGCCCGGCGGCAGCGCCCCGACGGAGCGCTCGACGAGCACGGCACGGTGCGGGGCGATCTCGTTCGCGACGAGGTGGGCGCCTCGTGCGGCCGCGACCGCACCGAGCAGAGCCGCCTTGCCGCCCGGGCCGGCGCACAGGTCGAGCCAGCGTTCTGGCACCGCCGGCCCCTGCCGTGGCGGGACGCTCACCTGGGCCAGGGCCAGCGCGACGAGCTGGCTGCCCTCGTCCTGGACGCCGACCCGGCCGCTGGACACGCCCGCCACCTGGGCCGGGTCACCCGAGGGCATCCGGACCGCCGTCGGGGTCCACCTCCCGGCCCTGCCGCCCTCGACCCCGGCGAGGACGACGTCCCGCTCGGCCAGGCCCGGTCGTGCGACGAGCGTCACGGCGGGTGCGGCGTTGTCCGCCTCGAGGAGCGCGTCGAGCTCGTCGGCATCGCGCCCGTCGGCCACGAGCGCCTGCCTCATCGCCCGCACGATCCACGCCGGATGGCTCTGCGCGACCGAGAGGCGTTCGGTCTCGTCCTCAGCGGACTCGGCGAGCCGGAGCAGCCAGTCCTCGAGCGTGCGCTCGCTCACGCGTCGCAGCGCGGCGTTGACGAGCTGCGCCGGACCGGCTCCGACGAGGGCACGGGTCAGGGCCACCGTCTCGGAGACCGCCGCATGCGGCGGGACCCTCATGCCCAGGACCTGGTGCGCGCCGAGGCGCAGCACGTCCCGCACCGGCGGGTCGAGCTTCTCGACCGGTCGCCCCGTCGCGATCTCCAGGATCGCGTCGTAGCGCCCGCGCATCCGCAGCGTCCCGTAGGCGAGCTCGGTCGCGAAGGCAGCGTCGCGGCCGGTGATCCTCCTGGCCCGCAGCAGCGGGGGGAGCACGAGGTTCGCGTAGGCGTCCGAGCCGTCGACCTGGCGCAGGACCTCGAAGGCGGCCGCACGGGCCGGGTCGCCGGTCCGTGCCCGCCCGGACGGCGCGGCGGCCGAGCGCTGGGTGCGTCCCTCGGCGCGCGCGCGGCCTCGCTGGCGGCCCGCGGCGTCGCGTCGCTCCTCGTCGCTCATCCGAGCCTCCCGCTGCTCTCGAGCCGTGCACCGCGGGCCCAGTCGGACGCGGGCATCGTGCGCTTGCCGGCCGGGGCGACCTCGGTCAGCTCGACCGCATGGCTCCCCGTGCCGACCAGGACGGCGGCCTTGGTGACCTCGACGGCACCGGGCGCCAGATGAGTGACGTCCGGGCGCAGCCGGACGGGGGCGAGCTTGAGGCGCGTGCCGTCCGGCAGGCTCGTCCACGGACCGGGGGCGGGCGTGCAGGCCCGGAGCCTGCGATCGACGGCGAGGGCCGGGTGCTCCCAGCGGACACGGCCGTCCTCGGTGCCCAGTCGCGGAGCGAGACTCACTCCGTCGTCCAGCTGCCGCACACCCACGAGCTCGCCGCGCTCGAGCCCGTCGAGCGTCGCGAGGAGCAGCCCTGCGCCGGCGGTGGAGAGCCGGTCGAGCAGCGCACCGGAGGTGTCGTCCGGCCGGATCGTCTCGGTGAGGGTGCCGTAGACCGGCCCGGTGTCCAGGCCCTGCTCCAGGCGGAAGGTGCTCGCACCCGTGACCTCGTCGCCGTGGAGGACGGCATGCTGCACCGGCGCGGCGCCGCGCCATGCCGGGAGCAGCGAGAAGTGCAGGTTCACCCAGCCATGCGGCGGGACGTCGAGCAGGGCGGCAGGGACGAGGCCGCCGTAGGCCACGACGGGTGCGCAGTCCACGCCGAGCTCGGCGATCTGGCGCTGCACCTCGGCCTCACGCAGCGAGCTCGGTGTCAGCACGGGGATGCCCGCGGCCTCGGCCCGCTCGCGCACCGGGCTCGCCGCCTGGCGCCTCCCGCGACCCGCCGGGGCGTCGGGTCGGGTGAGGACGGCGACGACCTCGTGGGCGGAACCGAGGAGCGCGTCGAGGGAGGGCAGCGCGACGGTCGGGGTACCGGCGAAGAGGAGACGCACCCGTTGATCCTAGGCGGCGGCGAGGGACGAGCCGATCGGCTCGGGCCCCTACGCGAGGTCCGTGGGCTCGACGACGAGGCGCACGGACTGCTCTCGCCGGGCGCTCCTGGTCGCGACGATCGCCTTGAGCTCGGCGAGCAGGGCCGGTGCGGCTGCCCAGGTGCTGCGCAGCAGCACGCGCACCTGACGCTCCGTCTCCGGGTCGAGCACCCCCTGCGGCGCCTCCTCTCGGACGGTCGGACCGAGGACCGTCGCGCCCGAGCGCAGAGCACCGACGACCTCCTCGACCGAACGCCGCGGTCCGTCGAGGGCGACGAAGTGCAGGGCCGGCGGGAGCCCGAGCTCTGTGCGCTCGGCGAGGTCCCGCTCGGCGAGCCCGGCCGGGTCCCAGCGGACGAGCGCACCGACCGGCGTGGGGGCCGCGTCCCCGACGAGCAGGACGACGCCCCCCTGAGCCGCGGGCCGCACGAGCGCGGCCGCTGCGAGCCAGGTCCGCAATGCCGCCTCCGCCGCGTCCAGCCCCGGTCGGCCGCTCGTCACCTGGGCGTCGAGCAGGACGGCCGCCGCGTACCCGCCGACGGCGCGCGGCTCGGCCCCCGTCGTCGCGACCACGAGGGACGGGCGCTCGTCGACGAGCCGGAGGACCCCGGCTGCCGCGCTCGAGCGCCGGATCGGCACCCCGGGGAACGCGCGCCCGAGCTCCTCGGCCGTCCGCTCCGAACCGACACGCACCGACCGCAGGCCGGTGTCCCCGCACTCGGGGCAGGTCCAGCCGGTCGCGAGCCGCGCGCACCAGTGACAGGTCGCCGGCGACTGCGGGCCGGTGACATGAAGCGGGCCGGCGCACCAGCGGCAGCGCGCCATCGCACGGCACCGACGGCAGGCGACGGCAGGCAGGTACCCCGCGCGCGGGACCTGGACGAGGACCGGGCCCCGCTCCAGCCCTGCGCGGACGGCGCGCCACGCCGGCGCCGGCATCCGGGCCCCCGCGGCCGCACCCTCCTTGGCGAGCTCGACGGAGTCCAGGACGACGACGCGCGGGGCGTGGCCGCGGAGCACCTCGCGCGGGGCGACCAGCCCGACGGCCCAGCCCGTCGCGACCCAGCGCTGAGCCGCGACGGAACGGCTGTAGCCGCCGACCAGCAGGGCGGCGCCGCTCGCGGCCGAACGCATCGCGAGCACCTCGCGCGTATGCGGGTACGGGGCGCGCGGCTCGGCGTGCAGCGCGTCGCCGTCGTCCCAGCAGAGCAGCAGCCCGGGGTCCCGCACCGGGGCGAAGGCGGCCGCCCGCGTCCCGACGACGACGTCCGCCGCCCCACGGGACACCGCGAGGAATGCGCGGTAGCGCGCGGCCGGCCCGTCCTCGGCGACGAGCCGGACGAATCCTCCTGCCGCTCCCGGGCTCCACTCCGCGACCCCCGCGGCGCTCAGTGCCGTCGTCAGCAGCTCGACCTCTGCCGCCGAGGGGACCACCAGGACGCTGCCCCGGCCCCCGGCCCGACAGGCCACGACGGCCGTGGCCACCAGCTCGGCCCATGCCGCTCCGTCGCGGCCGGGAAGGGCCTGCCAGACGGCGCGCGGGGACTCGCCGGCGGCGACCCTGCGGCAGAACGCGGCACCGCCCGGGTACGCCGTCCAGGCACCCGCGTCCACTCCGCCCGGCGCCGGCCGCTCCGGCTCTGTCCGGGAGCGCCTCGGGTGCCGGCGGCCACGGCTCCTGCTCGACCCTGGCGTGCCGCGGTGGCACGGCGAGGCGCAGGACGTCGCCGATCGTCCCGACGTAGCGGTCGGCGACGGCACGCGCGAGGGCGCGGATCTCCGGGGTCAGCACCTGCTCGCCCGAGACGACCCGACGCAGCGGGGTCAGCGGGCCGTCGTGCTCGGCCGAGGCGAGCCGGTCGACGAGGAAGCCGTCGACGTCCTGGCCGGCGAAGCGCACCTTCACGCGCACCCCTGGCGTGGCCAGCTCACCGCAGGAGACCGGGACCGCGTACTCGAAGGGCCGGTCCAGATGCGGCTGGGGCCGGTCGACGACCACCCGGGCCACCGGGAGCTCGTCGACGACCGGATCCGCGGCCTTCGCGCGCCGCGGTCGAGCGCCCGGCACCCCGGCGAGGGTCAGCTGCTCGGGATCCACGAGGCAATCCCACCACGCCGCACCGTCACCCGGTACCTGTGCACCGCTCGGGGCGTCCCTTCGGCACGCCGGCCCCGACCACGGCTGCCGGCGGCCCGGGGGCAGCGCTCAGGAGAGCGCCGAGTGCAGGTCGAGCACGCGGTCGGTGCGCTCCCAGGTGAAGTCGGCCAGCTCTCGGCCGAAGTGACCGTAGGCCGCCGTGCGGCTGTAGATCGGACGAAGGAGCTTGAGGTCACGGACGATCGCTCCCGGGCGCAGGTCGAAGACCTCGCGGATGGCCCTGGTGAGGGCCGCGACGGGAACCGTCTCGGTCCCGAAGGTCTCGACGTACAGCCCGACGGGGTGCGAGGAGCCGATCGCGTAGGCCACCTGGACCTCGCAGCGCCGCGCGAGCCCGGCCGCGACGACGTTCTTCGCGACCCAGCGCATCGCGTAGGCGGCCGAGCGGTCGACCTTCGACGGGTCCTTCCCGGAGAACGCCCCGCCGCCGTGCCGGGCCATGCCGCCGTAGGTGTCGACGATGATCTTGCGCCCGGTGAGCCCGGCGTCGCCCTGCGGGCCGCCGATGACGAAGGTGCCCGTCGGGTTGACGAGCAGGCGGTAGCCGCCGGCGTCGAGACCGAGCTCCTCGAAGACGGGCGCCACGACGTGCTCGGCGATCTCCGGGGTGAGCGTCGTGTCGAGCTGCACCCCGGGGTCGTGCTGGGTCGAGACGACGACGGTGTCCACCCGGACGGGGCGGTCGCCCTCGTACCCGATCGTCACCTGCGTCTTGCCGTCCGGGCGCAGGTAGTCGAGCGTGCCCTCCTTGCGCACCGAGGCGAGCCGCTCGGCGAGGCGGTGGGCCACCCAGATCGGCAGCGGCATCAGCGAGGGCGTGTCCTCGCAGGCGTAGCCGAACATCAGGCCCTGGTCGCCGGCGCCCTGCGCCTCGATCGGGTCGTAGCCCGCGCCGTCGTCCTGCCGGACCTCCCAGGCCTTGTCCACGCCGGCGGCGATGTCCGGGGACTGCTGGCCGATCGACACGGAGACGCCGCAGGACAGCGCGTCGAAGCCGATCGTCGAGGAGGTGTAGCCGATCCGGGTGAGCGTGTCCCGCACGACCTGCGGGATCTCGACGTACGCCTCCGTCGAGACCTCGCCCGCCACGTGGACCAGGCCCGTCGTGACCATCGTCTCGACCGCGACCCGGGCTTGCGGGTCCTGGGCGAGCATCGCGTCGAGGATGCCGTCGGAGATCTGGTCGCAGACCTTGTCGGGGTGGCCCTCGGTGACGGACTCGGACGTGAAGAGGCGCAGGGCGTCGGTCATCCCCCGAGCCTAGTCGAGCGCCCCGCCTCGGTCGGAACGGCGCCGTCGGCTGCGTCGGGCCACCCGCGCGAGCAGCCGCGCACGGCCGCGTCGACCACGGCGACGGCGACCGCTGCCTTCGATCCCTCGGCCGTCGCGAGAACCGTGCCGGCGCCGTCGAGCAGCGTGACGGAGGTCGCGACGTCACCGAAGCCGGCCGACTCACCGACCGCGTTGACGACGAGCAGGTCGGCGCCCTTGCGCCGTGCCTTCTCCTGGCCGAGCCGCAGGACGGTCGCCTCGTCGCCGGTCTCCGCGGCGAAGCCGACGACGACCTGCCCCTCGCGCCGACGGGCCGTGAGCTCGGCGAGCACGTCGGGGTTGAGCTCCAGCTCGATCGGGGCCGGTGCCAACCCGTTCTTCTTGATCTTGTCGACGGAGCGGCGTGCCGGCCGGAAGTCGGCGACCGCGGCCGCCATGACCACGAGGTCGGCCTGCGCCGCGGAGGCGTGCATCGCGGCGCGCAGCTGCTCGGCCGTCTCGACGCGCGTGACCCTCGTCCCCGGCGGCGTCGGGCAGCACGACGTTCGCACTGACGATCTCGACGTCCGCCCCACGCGCGGCGCAGGCCTGCGCGATCGCGTAGCCCTGCCTGCCCGTCGACCGGTTGCCCAGGAAGCGCACGGGGTCGAGAGGCTCATGCGTGCCGCCTGCGGAGACGACGACGCGTCGCCCTGCCAGGTCCTGCGGGGCGACGAGCGCCAGGGCTGCAGCGGCGATCGCCGCGGGCTCCGGGAGCCTGCCGGGGCCGGAGTCGGCACCCGTCAGGCGGCCGACGTCGGGATCGAGCACGTGCACCCCCCGCGCGCGCAGCGTCGCGACGTTCGCCACGGTCGCCGGGTGCTGCCACATCTCGGTGTGCATCGCCGGTGCCACGAGCACGGGGCACCGCACGGTGAGCATCGCTGCGGTCAGGAGGTCGTCGCAGCGCCCGGAGGCGAGCCGTGCGATCAGGTCCGCTGTCGCCGGAGCGACCACGACGAGCTCCGCCGTGCGCCCGAGGCTCACATGCTCCACCGCGGGGACGTTCTCGAAGACGTCGGTCGTGACCGGGTTGCCCGACAGGGCCTCCCAGGTCGCCTTGCCGACGAACTCGAGCGAGGCGGCCGTGGGAAGGACCCGGACGTCATGGCCTGCCTCGGTGAACAGGCGCAGCAGGATGGCCGACTTGTACGCGGCGATCCCGGCGCCGACGCCGAGCAGGATGCGCAAGTCAGCCCTCGGTCGGGATCACCGTGAGCAGGCCGGCGTTGATCTCGCGCATCGCGATCGACAGCGCCTTCTCCTGGTGGCGCGCCTCGACGAGCGGGCCGACGTTCTCCAGCAGGCCCTCGTTGAGCTGCGAGTAGTAGGCGTTGATCTGCCGGGCACGCTTGGCCGAGTAGATCACCAGGGCGTACTTGGAGTCGGCAGCCGCGAGCAGCTCGTCGATCGGCGGGTCGGTGATGCCCTCGGGGGCTGCGACGGTTCCGGCCATGTGTGTGCTCCGTGAGGTCGTGGGGTGTCCTGCGGATCGGCGGCGCCCAGGTGAGCGTCCGCACACGATCCCGGCTAGGAGCCCATCCTACCGTGTCGGGAGTCCCATGAGGGAGACGAGCTCGTCGGTCGCGCGTCGGACGTCGTCGTTGACGACCACGTGGTCGAACTCCGACTCGGCGGCGAGCTCGACGCGTGCCGTGGCCAGCCGCCGCTCACGCTCCTCGGCGTCCTCGGTCCCCCGTCCGACGAGTCGTCGCTCGAGCTCCTCCCAGCTGGGCGGGGCGAGGAAGACGAATCGCGCCTCGGGCATCGCCTGACGCACCTGGCGCGCACCGGCGAGGTCGATCTCGAGCAGGGCGGGACGCCCGGTCGCGAGCCGCTCCAGGACGGGCGCGCGCAAGG
The DNA here is from genome assembly GCA_963777075.1 of uncultured Actinomycetota bacterium. Classification (GTDB taxonomy): domain Bacteria; phylum Actinomycetota; class Actinomycetes; order Actinomycetales; family Cellulomonadaceae; genus Actinotalea. The sequence goes on from CAVZPH010000026.1 coordinate 29,539, forward strand.
TGCCGTACCTGTTGCGCCCGTGCACCCACGCCCACTCGAGCAGCTCGCCCGCCTCGACGAGCTCGTCGAAGCGATCGCTGCCGATGAAGTGGTAGTGCGTGCCGTCGATCTCCCCCGGGCGCGGCAGCCTGGTCGTCGCGGAGACCGAGAGCCAGACCTCGGGGTAGCGCCGCCGGATGTCGGCCGAGACGGTGCCCTTCCCCACGGCGGTCGGCCCTGCCAGGACGGTGAGCCGGGCCGGGCCCTGCTCGGTCGCGCCCTGGGGTGCTTCGGCGGGAGTGGGGTGCTGGGTCACCGGTCCGCTCAGCCGAACCGGGTGATGAGTGCTGCGGCCTGGTGCGGGCCGAGGCCGCGCAGCCGGCGCGTCTCCGAGATGCCGATCTCGGCCATGATCGCGCGCGCCTTGATCTTGCCGACGCCCGGGAGCGACTCGAGCAGCGCGGAGACCTTGAGCTTGCCGATCACGTCGTCGGTGCGCCCCTGCTCGATGACCTCCGCCAGGGAGCCCTGGGAGTACTTGAGGCGGGCCTTCACCTCGGCACGCGCCTGGCGCGCGGCAGCGGCCTTCTCGAGTGCCGCAGCACGCTGTTCTGGGGTCAGCGGGGGTAGGGCCACGCGGGTCACCTCTTCGCAGGTCACAACGGGTTATCGGAGACGAACCTAGCGAGCCGGAGGGGCCCTCGGCAACGCACAGGGTGGACCGAGCACGGCGAGCACCGCTTCCGGGCCCGAGGATCGCGCTCAGCGCAGCGCGGAAGAGGCCTCGATCACCGCGTCGTCGGCCGCGCGACGCAGCGCCGCGAGGTCCGGACCGGCCTGGAGGACGGCGCGTGAGGTCGAGGCGAGGACGGCACGCCGGGCGTCACCGAAGACGGCTCTGAGCTCGGAGGCACCGGCGCCCTGGGCCCCGACCCCCGGCGCGAGGAGCGGACCGCGTACGGCCGAGAGGTCGATGCCGAGCCGTGCGGGCGCCTCGCCGACGGTCGCACCGACGACCAGACCCACGGGCCCGAGAACCTGACCCGAGGCCGCGTTCTGCTCGGCCGCCCAGCGCGCGACGGCTGCCGCCACCGCGACGCCGTCCTGCGAGCTCGCATGCTGCACGCCGGCGCCCTCGGGGTTGCTCGTCAGGCACAGGACGAACACCCCCCGCCCGGTGGCCGCAGCGGCCTCGACGGCCGGCGCGAGCGAGGCGGCCCCCAGGTACGGGCTGAGGGTCACGGCGTCCCCGGCGAGCGGCGAGCCCGCCCCGAGGTAGGCATCGGCATAGCCCGCCATCGTCGAGCCGATGTCGCCACGCTTGGCGTCGACGATCAGCTCCGTACCGCTCCCCCGCGTCGCGGCGACGACCTCCTCCAGCACCGCGACGCCCGCCGAGCCGAAGCGCTCGAAGAAGGCAGACTGCGGCTTGAGGGCCGCCACGCGTCCGGCCAGGGCCTCGACGACCGTCAGCGCGAAGGTCCGCAGCCCGTCGACGTCGTCCCCCAGTCCCCAGGCGGCGAGCAGGCCGGGGTGCGGGTCGATACCGACGCAGACGGGCCCGTGAGCGTCCATCGCGGCCGCGAGCCGGTCGCCGAAGCCGGTCACGGCGCGGCCACCGCGGCCGGAGGCAGGCAGGCGTCGCGCAGCTCGAGCCTGTGGTCCTGGAGGCTGCGCACCGTGAACGGACCGCTCCGCAGGGACTCGATCGCCTGCACGGCCGCGGCGAGCTGCTGGACCGTCGTGACGATCGCCCGGTCGGCCGAGACGGTCGCCGTCCTGATCTCGTAGCCGTCGGCCCGTGCCCCCTGCCCCGAGGGGGTGTTCACCACCATGTCGACCTCGCCGGAGGTGATGAGGTCGACGATCGTCGGCTCACCGTTGGGCCCGCGGCCGGCCGAGTGCTTGCGCACGACGGTCGAGGCGATCCCGTTGCGCCGCAGCACGGCGGCCGTGCCCTCGGTCGCGAGGATCTCGAAGCCGAGCTCGGTGAGCCGCTTGATCGGGAAGGTGATCGAGCGCTTGTCGCGGTCGGCGACGGAGATGAAGACGCGACCGGAGGTCGGCAGCCCGCCGAATGCTGCGGCCTGGGACTTCGCGAAGGCCGTCGGGAAGTCCACGTCGAAGCCCATCACCTCGCCCGTGGAGCGCATCTCCGGGCCGAGCACGCTGTCGACCATCGCCCCCTCGACCGTGCGGAAGCGACGGAAGGGCAGGACGGCCTCCTTCACCGCGATCGGGGCGTCCATGCTCATCCGGCCGCCGTCGCCGTGCGCGGGAAGGACCCCTGACGCGCGGAGCTCAGCGATCGTCGACCCGGTCATCACCAGCGCCGCGGCGCGCGCGAGCGGGACGCCGGTCGCCTTGGCGACGAACGGGACGGTGCGGCTGGCGCGCGGGTTGGCCTCCAGGACGTACAGGACGTCGGAGACGAGCGCGTACTGGACGTTGATCAGCCCGCGGACCCCGACACCCTTCGCCAGGGCGAGCGTCGACTCGCGGATCCGGTCGAGCTCGGCGACCGAGACGGTGACCGGCGGGAGCACGCAGGCCGAGTCACCGGAGTGGATCCCCGCCTCCTCGATGTGCTCCATGACCCCCGCGAGGTACAGGTCCGTCCCGTCGTAGAGCGCGTCGACGTCGAGCTCGATCGCGTCGTCGAGGAAGCGGTCGATGAGCAACGGCGGGATCCGGCGACCCTCCCCTGCGGCATGCGCCCCTTCGAGGGCCCGCTCGACGTAGCCGGAGAGCTGCTCGTCGGAGTACACGATCTCCATCCCGCGCCCGCCGAGCACGTAGGAGGGGCGGACCAGCACGGGGTAGCCGATCCGCTGGGCGATCGCCGTCGCCTCCACGAGCGTGCGCGCGGTGCCGAAGGCAGGCGCCGGCAGGCCGGCCTCCTGCAGGACCCGGCCGAAGACGCCACGGTCCTCCGCTGCGTCGATGGCCGCGGGCGGGGTGCCGAGGATCGGCACCCCTGCCGCCTCGAGACGGTCGGCCAGCGCCAGCGGCGTCTGGCCCCCGAGCTGGACGATGACCCCGGCGACCGGGCCGACGGCGCACTCGGCGTCGTAGACCTCCAGGACGTCCTCGAAGGTCAGCGGCTCGAAGTACAGCCGGTTGGCCGTGTCGTAGTCCGTGGAGACGGTCTCGGGGTTGCAGTTGACCATGATCGTCTCGAAGCGATCCTTCAGGGCGAGGGCCGCGTGGACGCAGGAGTAGTCGAACTCGATCCCCTGCCCGATCCGGTTCGGCCCCGAGCCGAGGATGAGGACGGCCGGGCGGGTGCGCGGGGCGACCTCCGTCTCCTCGTCGTAGCTGGAGTAGTGGTACGGCGTGTGCGCCTCGAACTCCGCGGCGCAGGTGTCGACCGTCTTGAAGACCGGGCGCAGGCCGAGAGCGAGGCGCAGCTGGCGCACCGTCTCCTCGCCGATGCCCCGGAGCCCGGCGATCTGCAGGTCGGACAGCCCGTGCCGCTTCGCGTCGCGCAGCAGCTCGCGGTCGAGCTCACGCGCGGAGGCGACCTCGGCGGCGATCTCGTTGACGAGCACGATCTGGTCGAGGAACCACGGGTCGATCCCGGTGGCGGCGGTGACGTCCTCGACGCTGACCCCACCCTCCTGGCCGACGGACCGCAGGACCTGCTGCACCTGGACCAGACGCTCCTCCGTCGGCGTCCGGACCTGCTCGAGGAGCTCGGCGAGCGCCTGCCCGCTCGGGACGGGGCCGCCCCAGCGGAAGGTCGCCCCGGGCTTGTCGATCGAGCGCAGGGCCTTGCCGAGCGCCTCGGTGAAGTTGCGGCCCATCGCCATGGCCTCGCCGACGGACTTCATCGTCGTGGTGAGCAGCGGGTCGGCGCCGGGGAACTTCTCGAAGGCGAACCGCGGGACCTTGACCACGACGTAGTCGAGCGAGGGCTCGAAGGAGGCCGGCGTGGAGCCGGTGATGTCGTTGGGGATCTCGTCGAGCGTGTAGCCGACGGCGAGCCGCGCCGCGATCTTGGCGATCGGGAAGCCCGTCGCCTTCGAGGCGAGCGCCGAGGAGCGCGAGACGCGCGGGTTCATCTCGATGACGACGATGCGCCCGGTGCTCGGCTCGACGGCGAACTGCACGTTGCAGCCACCCGTGTCGACGCCGACCTCGCGGATGATCGCGATGCCGATGTCGCGCATGCGCTGGTACTCGCGGTCGGTGAGCGTCATCGCCGGGGCGACGGTGACCGAGTCACCGGTGTGCACGCCGACGGCGTCGACGTTCTCGATCGAGCAGACGACCACGACGTTGTCCGCGTGGTCGCGCATGAGCTCGAGCTCGTACTCCTTCCAGCCGAGGATCGACTCCTCCAGGAGCACCTCGGTGGTCGGCGAGTAGTGCAGACCCGCGCCCGCGATGCGACGCAGCTCGGCCTCGTCGAAGGCGATCCCCGAACCGAGCCCGCCCATCGTGAAGGAGGGACGCACGACGACCGGGTAGCCGAGCTCGGCCGCGGCGTCCAGGACCTCCTGCATGGAGTGCCCGATGACGCTGCGGGCGCTCTCGGCTCCGCAGCGCTCGACGACCTCCTTGAACGCCTGGCGGTCCTCGGCGAGGTGGATCGACGCGGTGTTCACGCCGATCATCTCCACGCCGTACTTCTCCAGGATCCCCGCCTCGTCGAGCGCGATCGCGGCGTTGAGCGCGGTCTGCCCGCCGAGGGTCGGCAGGATCGCGTCGGGGCGCTCCTTGGCGATGATCGCCTCGATCACCTCGGTGGTGATGGGCTCGATGTACGTCGCGTCGGCGAACTCCGGGTCCGTCATGATCGTCGCAGGGTTGGAGTTGACCAGGATGACGCGCAGACCCTCGGCGCGCAGCACCCGGCAGGCCTGCGTCCCGGAGTAGTCGAACTCGGCCGCCTGGCCGATGACGATCGGCCCCGAGCCGATCACGAGCACGCTGTGCAGATCAGTGCGCCGCGGCATCCGAGGCCTCCGTCCGGGTCGAGGTCATCAGGTCGACGAAGCGGTCGAAGAGGTACGCGGCGTCATGGGGTCCGGCCGCGGCCTCCGGGTGGTACTGGACCGAGAAGGCCGGCAGGTCGAGGCACTCGAGCCCCTCGACGACCTGGTCGTTGAGGCCGAGGTGCGAGACGACGACCTGGCCGTAGCGGCCGCCGTCGTGCGGGGCGGCCGAAGGGCCCTCGAGCGGCGCGTCGACGGCGAAACCGTGGTTGTGGGCCGTGATCTCGACCTTCCGGGTGCGGCGGTCCAGCACGGGCTGGTTCACCCCGCGGTGCCCGAAGGGCAGCTTGTAGGTGCCGAAGCCGAGCGCGCGCCCGAGGATCTGGTTGCCGAAGCAGATGCCGAAGAACGGCACGCGGCGGTCGAGGACCTCACGCAGCAGCTCCACCTCGTGGACGGCGGCACCCGGGTCCCCCGGACCGTTGGAGAAGAAGACGCCGTCGGGCCGCAGCGCGAGCAGCTCGGCACCCGTGATGGACGAGGGCACGACATGGGTCCGCACGCCCCGCTCGGCGAAGCGCTGCGGAGTCATCGACTTGATGCCGAGGTCGACGGCGACGACGGTGAGCGGCTGCTCGCCGGGCGCCAGGCTCCCTGCCACCGGCTCGACCGTGTACGCCTCGGCGGTGCTGACCTCGCCCGCCAGGTCGGCCCCGGCCATGGCAGGGGTCGCCGCGACCTGGGCGCGCAGGTCGTCCGTCGTCCGGCGGCGTCCCTCGGCGTCGACGAGGGCCGCGCCGGAGAAGATCCCGGCACGCATCACGCCGAGGTCGCGCAGGTGCCGAGTGATCGCCCGGGTGTCGACCTCGCAGATCCCGACGACGTCAGAGGCCAGGAGCTCGTCCTCCAGGCTGCGCTGCGAGCGCCAGCTCGAGGGGCGGACGGCGGCGTCGCGCAGGACGTACCCGGCCACCCAGATCCGGCTCGACTCCGGGTCCTCGTCGTTCATCCCGGTGTTGCCGATGTGCGGTGCCGTCATGACGACGATCTGGCGGTGGTAGCTCGGGTCGGTGAGGGTCTCCTGGTAGCCGGTCATCCCGGTGTTGAAGACGATCTCGCCGACGCTCGCCCCGCGCGCGCCGAAGGGCCGCCCGCGGTACACGGTGCCGTCCTCCAGCACCAGCAGGGCTGTCTCGCTGCGGCTCACCTGGCCACCTCCTCGGTCGGTGCGACGGCCTGGCCGTCGAGAACGGTCGCGCGTCCGCGCAGGAAGGTCGCGACGACGCGGCCCGTGAGCTCGAGTCCGCCGTACGGCGTGTTGCGGCTCCGGCTCGCCTGGGCGGAGGGTTCGACCGTCCACCTCGCTCCCGGGTCGACGAGCGTGAGGTTCGCCGGCTCCCCCACCGCGAGCGGCCGGCCCTGGGCGTGCGGGCCGGAGTCGATCCGCCCGATCCTCGCCGGTGCCGAGGACATGACCCTGGCGAGGTCCGCCCAGCTCATCCGGCCGGTGGCGACCATCGTCGTCGACAGGATCCCGAGCGCCGTCTCCAGGCCGGTCATCCCGAACGCGGCGGCGGCCCACTCGCAGTCCTTGTCCTCACGCGTGTGCGGGGCGTGGTCGGTGCCGATCGTGTCGATCGTGCCGTCGGCCAGGCCGGCGCGCAGCGCCTCGACGTCCTCGGCGGTTCGCAGCGGCGGGTTGACCTTGTACAGCGGGTCGTAGGAGCGCGCGAGCTCGTCGGTCAGCAGCAGGTGGTGCGGGGTGGCCTCGGCGGTGACGTCGATGCCCCTGGCCTTGGCCCAGCGCACGATCTCCACCGAGCCGGCCGTCGACAGGTGCAGCACGTGCAGCCGCGAGCCCACGTGCTGGGCCAGCAGGACGTCGCGCGCGATGATCGACTCCTCGGCGACCGCGGGCCAGCCGGCGAGCCCGACCTCCGCCGAGACGACGCCCTCGTGCATCTGCGCACCGCGCGTCAGCCGCGGGTCCTGGGCGTGCTGGGCGATGACGCCGTCGAAGGCCTTGACGTACTCCAGGGCTCGACGCATGAGGACGGGGTCGTGCACGCACATGCCGTCGTCGGAGAAGACCCTGACCTGGGCGGCGGATCCCGCCATGGCGCCCAGCTCCGCGAGCTGCTCACCGGCGAGCCCAACGCTCACGGCGCCGACGGGGTGGACGTCGACCCAGCCGGCGTCGCGACCCAGGCGCCAGACCTGCTCCACGACGCCCGCGGTGTCGGCCGTCGGCGAGGTGTTCGCCATCGCGTGCACCGAGGTGTAGCCGCCGAGGGCCGCGGCACGAGTGCCGGACTCGACCGTCTCGGCGTCCTCGCGTCCGGGCTCGCGCAGGTGCGTGTGCAGGTCGACGAGGCCCGGCAGGGCCACGAGTCCCGTCGCGTCGACCACGACCGTCCCGGA
>CAVZPH010000027.1:0-9664 GCA_963777075.1 uncultured Actinomycetota bacterium
GGCCGGCGCCGTCGAGGGCAGGGCGGCCGACTCGCTGGCGTCGAGGCGACGCGTCCCGTCAGCGCTGCAGACCATGGCGTCGAGCGTGAGGACGTCGCCCGTCGGGGCCCGTCTCGACCCGGGCGAGGGCGCCGATCGGTGCGGCGCAGCCGGCCTCGAGCGCGGCGAGCAGGGCGCGCTCGGCGGGTGGACGGCGGATCCGGGTGGGGGCGTGGGTCGAGCCTGGGCGAGGGCCACGTCGAGACCGGCCGGACGTGCGGCGCCGTCGTCGGCGGTCTCCACGGCGAGTGCGCCCTGGGCGGGCGCCGGCATCATCACCGACCTGTCAAGGATCTCGGTTGCGACGTCGAGCCGTCCGAGCCGTTCCAGCCCGGCCGCCGCGAGGACGACGGCGTCCAGGTCGCCGGGGGCCTCGCCGGGGCGCTCGTTGCCGCGGACCCGCGCGAGACGCGTGTCGACGTTCCCGCGCAGGTCGACGACCTCGAGGTCTGGCCGGGCGGCGCGCAGCTGGGCGGCCCGCCGCGGCGATCCGGTGCCCACCCGTGCACCGGCGGGGGAGCTCGGCGAGCCGCAGCCCGTCGCGGGAGCACAGGGCGTCGCGCGGGTCGGCGCGCTCCGGGACCGCCGCGAGGCGCAGTCCGTCCGCCTCGCCGGTGGGCAGGTCCTTGAAGGAGTGCACCGCGAGCTCGCAGCGGCCCTCGCGGACGGCCTCCCGCAGGCTCGCGACGAAGACACCCGTGGAGGACAGCCCGACGAGCGAGCCGGTGAGCCGGTCCCCCTCGGTGCGGATCGGCAGGAGCTCGACGGAGCCGGGGGCGAGGCCCGCGGCCGTCTCGAGATCGCGGGCGACGACGCCGGACTGGGCGGTCGCGAGCGCGCTGCCCCGCGTGCCGAGGCGGAGCCTCACCCCAGGCCTGCCACGGCAGGCTTCGCCTCGCCGCGCGTCGGAGCGCAGCAGCCGGCCCGGCACACGTCGTACCAGGGGCCGAGCGGGCTGAGCGCCGGGCGCGGAGCCGCCTCCGCCGGGCGCGCGGCCCCCACCGGTGCGTAGCGCTCCTGCACGAGGTCGACGAGCCCCGCGACGAACTCCGGGTGGACACCGGGGGTCGGCGCGCGCTCGACCAGCAGCCCGAGCTCGCGTGCCGTCGCCGAGGCCTCCTCGTCGAGGTCCCACATGACCTCCATGTGGTCCGAGACGAAGCCGATCGGGGCGATGACGACGGCCTTCGTCCCCGCGGCGGCGAGCGCAGCGAGGTGGTCGTTGATGTCGGGCTCGAGCCACGGGGTCGCCGGTGAGCCGCTGCGCGACTGGAAGGCGAGGCTCCACGCCACGCCGTCGCCGATGCCGCGGCCCTGAGCGGCGTCCCGCCCTGCCGAGGCCTCGTCGTCCGCGGACCGCGCGAGGCGGTCCATCACGAGCGCCGCGACGGCGCGGTGCTGGGCGCCGTAGGCACCCTCCTCGCCGAGCCCGGCCCCGGGCGGGCCCGAGGCGGCGGCTGCTGCCGAGGGGATGGAGTGCGTGACGAACACGACATGCGCGTCACGCGCGAGCTCGCCCTCGTCCCCGAGGCCCGCGGCCAGCGACACGAGGCCTGCTCCGACGCCGTCGACGAAGGGGCCGACGAAGCCGGGGTGGTCGAAGTACTGCCGCACCTTGTCGATGCTCAGCTCACCGGCCAGGCCGGTCTCGTCCAGCGCCGTCGCGAGGTCCTCGCGGTACTGGCGGCAGCCGGAGTACGAGGAGTACGCGCTGGTCACGACGGCGAGCAGCCGACGGTGGCCCGCCGCGTGCGCCTCGCGCAGCGTGTCGGCGAGGTAGGGGTCCCAGTTGCGGTTGCCCCAGAGCACCGGGAGCTCGAGGCCGCGGGAGTCGAGCTCGGCCTGGAGCGCCGCCTGAAGGGCGCGGTTCTGGGCGTTGATCGGGCTGACCCCGCCGAAGGCCCGGTAGTGGTGCGCGACCTCCTCCAGGCGCTCGTCGGGGATGCCGCGTCCGCGCGTGACGTTGCGCAGGAAGGGCAGCACGTCCTCCTGGCCCTCGGGCCCCCCGAAGGAGACGAGCAGGACGGCGTCGTAGGCGAGCGGGGCCGAGGGCTCGGAGGCGGGGAGCTGCGGGCTCATCGGATCACCTCGGCGACGTCCTCGGCGGCGATGCGCCGACCGGTGAAGAACGGGATCTCCTCGCGGACGTGCCGGCGGGCCTCCGTCGAGCGCAGGTCGCGCATGAGGTCGAGCAGCTCGGTGAGGTCGTCGGCCTCCAGGGCGAGCATCCACTCGTAGTCACCGAGGGCGAAGGCGGCGACGGTGTTGGCGAGCACCGAGGTGAAGGCCCGCCCCTTCCTGCCGTGCTCGGCGAGCATCGCGCGACGCTCGTCCTCGGGCAGCAGGTACCAGTCGTAGGAGCGGACGAAGGGGTAGACCGTCAGCCAGTCCTTCGGCGCTGCCCCGCTCATGAAGGCGGGGGCGTGGTCGCGGCTGAACTCGGCGGGCCGGTGCACGCCCATCGCGGCCCAGCTCGGCGTGAGGACGGAGAGCTCCCGGCTGCGCCGCAGCGTGCGCTGCGTCGACTGGAGCGCCTCGGGGCTGTCGCCGTGCAGCCACACCATGACGTCGGCGTCGGCACGCAGTCCCGAGACGTCGTAGAAGCCGCGGACCGTGACCCCGTCGGACGGTGCGGAGGCGAGCTCGGCGAGCGTCGGGCCGCCCGCCGAAGGCAGCTCGCCGACGGGGCGACGCAGCACGGTCCACAGGGTCCAGGGGCGATCGGCAGCGGTCTGCCCGGAGAGGTCGTGGGAGGACATGGAAGGCAGTCTGCGCGACATCGCGCGATTCGGCGAAATCTCGATGCACCCGATCATCGAGCAGCCCGACCGGCGGCCCGGACGCTTTTCTGACCATTCGTCAGAATGCCGTCCGAGGGATTCGGGAACGCGTCAGGAATGCGACGCACGCATCGACTGGACGAGCTCCTGCGCCACCCGCTCCGCGTCGCCGACGACGGCGGTGAGCCCGGTCCCCGCGAGCCAGGAGCCGACTCCCCAGAGCCGGCCCGTCGCCTCCATCGCGGAGCGCAGCGCGAGTGCCCTCTCGCGGTGCCCGGGCGCGCTGCGCGGCAGCCCCCGGGTCCAGGTCAGGACGTCGTGCCCGAGCACCTGGGCCGCGTCGAGGCGCACCCCGAGCAGGGTCGAGGCATCGGCGAGGGCCGTCGCGAGGTCCGGGCCACCCTCGGGCACCGGCCGACCGGCGCCCCCGTAGGACAGCCTCAGGACATGCGTGCCGGGGTCGAGCCCTGCGGCGAGCAGCGGCCACTTGGCCGTCACATGCGTCAGCGCCTTCGCGTGGACGTCGAGGGCGGAGGCCGCGACGAGCACGCCCGTGCCGCGCGGAGCCGCGTCGAGCGCCGGTGCGTCCAGGACGAGTGTCGCCAGCACGACGGGCTCCTGGGCGGGCAGCGCGCGGCGGGTCGGCGCGTCGTCGAGGTCCGGGAAGCCGGAGAGCAGCTCGCCGGGCTCGCTCGCCAGCACGACGGCGCCGGCCTGGAGCGAGCCGCCGTCGATCCGGACCGTCCAGCCCTCGTCGCGGCCCAGTCCCCTGACGCGGGTCCCCGTGAGCACCCGGCCCCCGCCCGCGGTCACGGCCGTGGCCAGGGCCTCGGTGAGCGTGTGCATCCCGCCGCGCAGCCCGGCGACGGCGGCCCCGGCAGTCGCCGTCCCCCGCAGCCGCGCGACCGCTGCGCCGAGCGAACCCGTCTCGGCCAGGGCCGCCCGGACGCCCGGCAGCACCGTGTCGAGGTCGAGCAGGTCCGGCTCGGCCGAGTGCACCCCGCCCGCGACGGGCCCGACGAGTCGGTCCAGCACCCGCCGGCCCATCCGGGCGCGGACGACGTGCCCGAGCGTCGTCGGCCCGGAGGGGATGCCGACGCCGCGCGGCAGGTAGCGGTCCAGCCCGGCGCGAGCGGAGCCGAGCGGCCCGATCGCGCGCCGGACCTCGGCCGCCCACGGGTGCGCGGGGACCCCGAGCATCCCGGCGCGCGGCAGCGGGACCGTGCCGCCGGGCAGGTGGACCCAGGCCCCCGAACCGCGCGGAGCCGTGACCTCCAGCCCGAGCTCGGCGGCGAGGTCCGCGACGGCAGGCGAGCGGGTCGCGAAGGAGTCGGCCCCGGCGTCGAGACGGATCCCGGCGACGGCATGCCAGGTCACCGCCCCGCCGATCCGCTGGTCCGCCTCCACCACGGTCACCGGGACACCGGCCCGCACCAGCCGGTACGCGAGCAGCAGCCCGGCGACACCACCGCCGACGACGACGACCGGACGCTGCTCGTTCACCGCCTGCTCACCGCTCGCCGTGGGCGAGCCGGACGATGCGGGTGAGCACCTCCGGGTCGGTGCTCGGCGGCACGCCGTGCCCGAGGTTGAGCACATGGGCCGGAGCCGTGGCGCCCCGGCGGATGACCTCGAGCACATGCGCCTCGAGCACCGGCCAGGGCGCCGAGAGCAGGGCCGGGTCGATGTTGCCCTGCACGACCGTCCTGCCCCCCAGCCTGCGGTTCGCCTCGTCGAGCCCGATGCGGTGGTCGACCCCGACGACGTCCGCGCCGACGTCGCGCATCGCCGCGAGGAGCTCCCCGGTGTTCGTGCCGAAGTGGACGACGGGCACGTCGAGGTCGCGGACGTGGCTCAGGGCCCGCGCCGAGTACGGCGCCGCATGGGCGAGGTAGTCGGCGAGCGAGAGCTCGCCGGCCCAGGAGTCGAAGAGCTGGGCCGCGCTCGCCCCCGCGAGGACCTGCGCCCGCAGGAAGGCCCCGCTGACCTCCGCGGCCCAGGTCATCAGGCCGGCCCAGGTCTCTGGGTCGGCGTGCATGAGGGAGCGGGCCCGCAGGTGGTCCTTCGACGGCCCGCCCTCGACGAGGTAGGTCGCGAGCGTGAACGGCGCCCCGGCGAAGCCGATCAGCGGGGTGCTGCCGAGTGCGGCGACGGTCAGCGCGACGCCTGCGGTGATGGGCGCGAGCGCCGCCGGGTCGAGCGCGGGGAGGCGGGCGACGTCGTCGGCGGTGCGCACCGGCGAGCCGAGCACCGGACCCCGTGCCCGGCACGATCTCCACGTCGACCCCGGCCAGCAGCAGCGGGACGACGATGTCGCTGAAGAAGATCCCCGCGTCCACCCCGTGCCGGCGCACCGGCTGGAGCGTCAGCTCGCTCGCGATCTCGGGATCGAGGCAGGAGTCGAGCATGGCGACGCCCGCGCGGCGCTCGCGGTACTCCGGCAGGGAGCGGCCGGCCTGCCGCATGAACCAGACCGGGGTGCTCGGGGCCGTCCCGGTGCGCTCGGCGCGGGCGGCAGTGCTCTCGCCGAGAAATGCCCTGACCAGGGGAGATCCGCTCGTTTGCCCAGTGATCATGGGATGTCCCGCCGGCAGTGTCATGCGGTGATTGTGCCGAACAAAACTTCGCCTGGTTCAATCAGCCCGTTGTGGTGCTGATGAATCTCATGGCGAGCCACCACGATCTCGACCTCGACGTGCTCGAGCAGCTCAGCTCGGGAGCACACGCCGTCGCGCCGCGGATCGTGCACGGCTGCCCCCCGGTGACCGGTTGCATCGTCCTGGCGACATGCAACCGGTTCGAGCTGTACCTCGACGTCGACGAGCCGTCGCTCGCCGACGAGGCGCTCGAGGCCGCGATCGCTGCGATCGCCCAGGAGAGCGGCCTGGACGCCGGCGCCGTCCGCGAGGCGCTGCGGGCGGGCACCGACCACCACACCGTGCGGCACCTGTTCGCCGTCGCCGCCGGCCTTGACTCGATGGTGATCGGCGAGCGCGAGGTCGCCGGGCAGGTGCGCCGGGCGCTGAGCACCGCGCGCGAGGTCGGCACCACCAGCCCCGCGCTCGAACGCCTCTTCCAGACGGCGTCGCGCGTCGCCCGGACGGTCGGGGCCGACACGGCGCTCGGCAGCACGGGTCGCTCCGTCGTCGGTGTCGCCCTCGACCTCGCGGAGCATGAGCTCGTCCGTCACGGCCTTGGCCTGTCGAGCGCACGCGTCCTGCTGGTCGGCACCGGGTCCTATGCCGGGGCGAGCATGCGTGCCCTGGCCAACCGTGGCTCGCACGACGTCACCGTGCACTCGCCGTCGGGGCGCATCCCGCAGCTCGCCGCCCTGCGCGGGCTGCCGCTCGTCTCCTCCGAGGCCCTCGCGGCAACGCTGGCCGAGGTGGACGTCGTCGTCTCGTGCAGCGGGGCGCGCGGCCCGGTCATCGACGCCGCGATGGTCGCCACCGCCCGCGGCGCCGCCGGTCCGGGCGCCCGGCCGCGGCCGATCGTCGTCGTCGACCTGGCCCTGAGGCATGACGTCGACCCGGCCGTCGCGCAGGTTCCCGGGGTGCTGCTGGTGGACCTCGCCGCCGTGCGCGACCACTCACCGGCGACGGTCGGCCCCGCGGTCGCCGCAGGGCTCGCGATCGTCGACGAGCACGTCCAGGCCTTCGCCGGTGCGACGGCGGAGGCCGCGGCCGCGCCGGGCGTCGTCGCCCTGCGCGCCCATGTCGAGGAGCTGCTCGACGCGGAGCTCGCTCGCCCCGGTGTCCGCGACGAGGCCACGGCCCGCGCGCTGCGCCACTTCGCCGCCTCGCTCCTGCACGGCCCGATGGTGCGCGCCCGCGACCTGGCCCGGGCCGGCCGCGAGGAGGAGTTCACCGCGGCGCTGGAGGCGATGCTCGGCATCACTCCGCAGGAGCCCGGAGCGCCGCCGGTCGAGCACTGATCCCTTCGCCGCCTCAGACCAGCGGAAGGATGCGCTCGCGCACCTCCTTGCGCAGGATCTTGCCGAGCATCGACCGCGGGGTGTCCTCGACCTGCACGATCCGGCGCGGGACCTTGTAGGCCGCGAGGAGGTCGCGGCAGTGCTCCCGCAGCGCCTCCTCGTCGAAGCTCGCGGCCGCGTCGATCTCGACGGCCGCGACGACCATCTCCCCGCCGCGCTCGAGCGGCTTGCCCACGACGGCGGCGCTGGTGACCGACGGGTGCAGCCGGAGGGCCGCCTCGACCTCGGACGGCGAGACGTTGAAGCCACCGGTGATGATGAGCTCCTTCACGCGGTCCACGATCGTGGTGAACCCGTCGGCGTCCACGGTGACGATGTCGCCGGTGCGCAGCCAGCCCCCGGGAAGCAGGGTCTTCGCGGTCTCCTCCGGGTCGTTCCAGTAGCCCACGAACACCTGGGGGCCCTGGAGCAGCAGCTCGCCCGGCTCGCCCTGGGGCACCAGCGTCGTCGGGTCGTCGGGGTCGACCACCCGCATCAGCGTGGACGGGAACGGGACGCCGATCGTCCCGGTGCGGCGCGTCGGGTGGAAGGGGTTGCCCAGGGCGACGGGCGAGGACTCCGTCATGCCGTAGCCCTCGACGAGCAGCCCGCCGGACATCGACTCCCACAGCTCCACGACGTGGTCCGGCAGGTTCATCGCCCCCGAGATGCAGAACCTGCACGAGCGCAACGAGACGCCGCGCTCCTTCGCGGCCATGGCCGTGCGCTCGTAGATCGGCGGCACGGCGCAGTAGACCGTCGCCGGCGACTTCTTCATCGCGTCGAGGACCAGGTCGGGGGTGAACGTCGGGAAGAGCACGAGCAGGGCCTGCTTGCGGATCCCGTAGGTGAGGTACAGCGTCATGCCGAAGGCGTGGAACATCGGCAGGATCGCGTAGAAGACCTCCTTGCGGTACTCCGCCCCGTGCATCCACGCCTCACCCTGCAGGGCGTTGGCGAGCAGGTTGAGGTGGGTGAGCATGGCACCCTTGGGCCGGCCCGTGGTGCCGGAGGTGTACTGGATGGCGGCGAGATCCTCCACGCCAGGTCGGGGGTGAGCGGGGTCCAGCCGGCCGTGGCCGAGCAGTCGCGCCCAGGGGATCGTCCCCGGCGCCGCGGCGGTGAGCGCCTCGCGCTTCCTGCGCAGGCTCGGCACGGGCAGGTGCAGGGCGATCCGCTGGAGCGCAGGGAAGGCCTGGAGCAGGTCGACCGAGACGATGTGGTCGATCTCGATGTCGGCCGGGAAGCTGCGCAGGGCCGGCACGGCCTTGTCCCAGGCGATCACCACGCGGGCCTGGTGGTCCTCGAACTGGTGGCGCAGCTCGCGGGAGGTGTAGAGCGGGTTGTGCTCGACGACGACGGCGCCCAGGCGAAGGACGGCGTAGAAGGCGACGACATGCTGCGGGCAGTTGGGCAGCAGGAGCGCCACGCGGTCGCCGGCCCGCACGCCGAGCAGGCGCAGGCCCTCCGCGACCCGGTCGACCTGCTCGCCGAGCTCGGTGTAGCTCGTCCGGCGACCGAAGAACTCCATCGCCGGGTGGCCGCCTGCCTCGGCGACCGAGTGCTCGAGCATCTCGACCAGCGAGTGCGTCGGCAGCTCGATCTCGGCCGGCACGCCCGGCTGGTAGTTCTTCACCCAGGGCTGCGCATCGGTGTCCGCCATCGCACCATCGTGGCCCAGCCCGCCCGCCCGGACGCGGGACGTCCCTCCCGTGCCTCAGCCCAGGCCGACGAGGACGTCACCGGTCGACGCGACGAGCTGCTGGTCCAC
Source organism: uncultured Actinomycetota bacterium (assembly GCA_963777075.1). Lineage (GTDB taxonomy): Bacteria > Actinomycetota > Actinomycetes > Actinomycetales > Cellulomonadaceae > Actinotalea. The sequence continues at coordinate 8,564 of CAVZPH010000027.1, forward strand.
GACGCCGAGCGCGACCGTCCCCGCGGGGAGCGAGGCGCGCCAGAGCGGTGCGCCGTCCGCGATCCGTCGGGCGACGAGCTCCACGGCGGCGCCGTCGGCGTGCACCGGGAGCAGCACGCGCTCGCCGTCGATCAACGCCGCTCCGCGCGTGAGGTCCGAGGCGAACGGTGTGCTCCACAGCAACGAGCCGTCCGCACGTCGATCGCGGTCATCGCGGCGCCGTCGTCGAGGAGCATCACCCCGCTCACCTGCGCCGCGGCGTGGACCGGCAGGGCGCCGTCATACGGCCGGGACCACCGGTTGCGGCCGTTCTCCAGGGCGCGCCCGAGGATCCGTCGCCCGTCGGCGGTCATGACCACGAGGGTCCCCGCCGCCGAGCCGTCCGTGAGTGCCGGGACGATCGGCGGGCCCGAGAGGCCGAACGCCCGCATGCCGTCCGGGCCCGTGACCGAGCCCTCGCCGGAGCGGGGATCCGGGTCCCAGGTCCAGGTGACCAGGGACCCGTCCGGCAGGACATGCTCCTCGGGACCGGTCGGCCCGTCGGCAGCGGCCACGAGCAGGGCGTCGGCCTGGCCGCCGGGCAGCGTTCCGGCGCGCGCCACCGCTCGACGGGAGGGCGCACGGCCGGCTCCAGGACGCCGGGGCTCGCCTCCAGCGCGGCGAGGCGCGCCGCCGCCCGGCGGGAGTCGAGCACCCCCGGGGTGATCGCCACCGCAGCAGCGAGCACCGCGATCACGGCCCATCGCACGAGGCGCCGTCGACCGATCCTGCGGACGATCCGGGCCACAGGGCGCTCGTCGGGCGACTCGTGACCGGGCCAGGGCTCGACGACCGGCTCCGGCCGCGGGTCGCCGGGCGAGTGGGCGCGCAGCGCGATCGCCTCGAGGGCGGCTCGCGCAGCAGCGCGAGGAACTCGTCGTCCGGCTCGTCCCCGAGGAGGGCGACCTCGAGCGTCTCGCCTGCGTCGTCCTCCGCCAGCACGACGTCCACCATGTCGACGTCGACAGCAGACCTCGACCGAAGTCGATGCATGTGGCCAGCGTACGTCGCGCCGCCCGCCCGCGACGGGCCTGCGGGCCCGCCGTCAGGGCCTCAGGGCCG
>CAVZPH010000028.1:0-4022 GCA_963777075.1 uncultured Actinomycetota bacterium
CCCCGCCTCGCGGCGGGTTTGCCTTTTCGCTGATGCCCCGACACTACCGAGGTCCTGGCTGCTGCCAAGGGCCGGCGAGCCCCACCACTCGTTCGGACCACTCCTTTCACCCGCTCGCCGTGCCACGCCGCTCGCGCGGGCCCCCGCGACCGCGTCGAGTCCTCACAGGGTCCGGGGAGCTGCCGATGGGACGACGAACCGCTAGCCCGAGGAGGACCGTGGACGCCCTCAGCTCGATCCAGTCGAGGATCGCCGACATCCAGACCCGGATCGCCACGCTCGACCGCACGGTGCCGACCGCGCGGTCCGTCATGGCGGCCACGGCGGTCTCGAGCACCTCGAGCGCGGCCACCTTCGGGGCCACCCTCGCGAGCGAGCAGCGCGCCGCCTCCGTGACGAGCGTCGACGCGGTGGGTGCCGGCCGGAGCGAGGTCGACGCCAAGGGCGTGCCGATCGCCTTCCGCGCGTACGGCAACGGCAAGGTGCCCTCCTCGGCGCTCAGCACGATCTCCGGCACGTCCGACCAGATGTGGTCACCGGCGGCCCGCTCCTTCGAGGCGATGCGCGCCGCCGCCGCGGCGGACGGTGCGACGCTCGGCATCACCGACTCGTACCGCTCCTACGACGAGCAGGTCGACGTCGCGGCCCGCAAGGGCATCTACGGTCGCGGAGGGCTCGCCGCGGTCCCCGGGACGAGCAACCACGGGTGGGGCACCGCGCTCGACCTGCGCCTGGACTCGACGGCCCTCGCCTGGATGAAGTCCCACGGCGGGGAGTACGGCTTCGTCGACGACACCCCGGGCGAGAGCTGGCACTGGCACTACGTCCCGACGCGCTGACCCTCGCCCGGACGAGGCCTGGCCCGGGTGGGCCCGAGCACCCGTCAGAGCACGACGACCGTCATGCGAGGACGGCGTCGAGCGTGTCGCGGAACTCCTCGGGCGTGGACGGCTTCGCGAGGAGGAAGAGTGCCCCGGCGGACGCCGCGAACTCACGCATCGGCGCCGAGCCCTCCGAGGTCACGAACCCGAACGGGACGTCCCGGCCCTCCTCCGACGAGCACCCTCATCCGACGGCGCTCGCGCTCCACAGGCCCACCGCGAGGTCGCTGACGCTCCACAGGGCGACGTCGAGCCGCTCGCCGCGCCAGTCGAGGGCCGCATCGTCGACGAGGACCCCGATCGCGTCCTGCGGCGGCGTCGGGGAGACCCGCGGCAGGCTGAGCGCCCCGGGGTCCGGCAGCAACGACCTGACCTTCCCGCCGAGCACGTTCGCCAGCTCGGCGAACGCGTCGAGGCTCTCGGCCGGCGTCACCGGCACGTCGGGGCCGAGGCGCAGCATCCCGCGGGTCATCCGCACCACGGTGCCGCTCTCCGTGGAGAGGACCACGCGTCCGGGACGGTGGCCGCCGAGCTCGACCCAGGCGTAGGCCGGGTCGGTCCACGCTCCGCCGGACGTGGGTGCGACGGAGATCTCCGTCGCACCGTGGTCGATCATCGCCGAGAACACGTCGGCGGCGAGGGCGAGGATCGGGTGGCTGCCGGAGCCGGCCTGGCCGGTGCTCACGAGGAGACCTCCAGCTCCACGAGCCCGAGGAGCTGGAGCTTCTCCGCGAGCGCCTCGGGGGTGAAGGGCTTGATGAGGTACTCGTGCGCACCGGCGGCCAGGGCCCGGACGATCTGGCTGTGCTCGCTCTCCGTGGTCACCATCATGAGCGTGAGGTCACGCCACTCCCGGTTGGCCCGGACGGCGACGACGAACTCCAGCCCCGTCATCACCGGCATGTTCCAGTCGATGCACGCGACGTCGATCTGCACGCCGGACTCCAGGACGTCGAGCGCCTCGCGACCGTCGGCCGCCTCGACGGACTCCAGGCCGAGGGTCCGCAGCACGCCGACGATGATGCGCCGCATCGTGCGCGAGTCGTCGATGACGAGTGCTCTCATGCCGCCCTCCGTGCCACGGGTCGGTAGCCGCAGCCCGCGCCGAGGCTCACCCGCTCCCACCCGTCATCGATTCCGATGGTCGTCTCGGACCCGCCGAGGAACAGGAAGCCGCCCGGCCGCACGGCCTGACGCACCCGTCGCAGCACGTCCCGCTTGGTGGCGAGGTCGAAGTAGATGAGGACGTTGCGCAGGAACACGACGTCGAAGGGCCCGCCGGGCGGCGGGGCGTCGAGGAGGTTGTGGTGGGCGAACGTGACCAGCGAGCGCAGCGCCGGTGCGATCTCCCAGTCGGTGCCCACCCGGCTGAAGTGCCGCACGAGCATCGTGGCCGGCAGCCCGCGGTTGACCTCGAGCTGGCTGTACCGTCCGGCCTGCGCCCGGGCGAGGACCCGACGATTGAGATCGGTGCCGAGCACGCGCAGGCGGCCCGTCCCGGCCAGCACGGGGAGCGCCATCGCGATCGAGTACGGCTCCTGGCCGCTGGAGCACGCGGCGGACCAGACCCGCAGGCCGCGCGCCTGCGCCGCCGCGCCCAGCTCGGGAACGACGTGGTCGGCCAGGCTCCGGAACGGCTGGATGTCACGGAACCACGACGTCTCGTTCGTGGTGAGCGCCTCGACGACGCCGTCGACGGTGGCCGCCGTCGGGTCCGCGCGCAGCGCACGCACGTAGGAGTCGACGTCCGCGGCTCCGGCGGTCCTGGCGAGCGGCTGCAACCGGCTCTCGACCAGGTACTCCTTGCCGGGCTCCAGGCGGATGGCGCTGCGACGGTAGACCAGGTCGGCGACCCAGCCGAACGTCTCCGCGGTCAGGGTCATCCGACAGCCCTCGCGGGTGTCTGCCGGGTCGTGGCCCGTTGCAGCGCCGGGGCGACGCGCTCGATCGGCAGGATCGCCTGCGCCAGCCCGGCCCGTGCGACGGCGCCGGGCATCCCCCACACGACGCTCGTCGCCTCGTCCTGCACGACGACGGCTCCCCCGGCCGCGACGACCGCCTCGCTCCCCGCCCGCCCGTCCACCCCCATCCCGGTCAGCACGACGCCGAGGACGCTGCGGCCGTACGCCACTGCGGCCGACCGGAAGAGCACGTCGACGGAGGGCCGGCAGGAGTGCACCGGTGCCTCGTCGTGCAGCCGGGTCCGCGCGCCGCGGGCGGTGGCCACGAGCTCGAGGTGGCGCCCGCCGGGGGCGAGGTAGACGTGACCCGGGAGGAGCTCCTCGTCCCCCCGGGCCTCGAGCACGGTGCTGGGGCCGACCCGGTCGAGCCGCACCGCGAGCTGAGCGGTGAAGAGCGCCGGCATGTGCTGGACGACGACGAGCGGCACGCTCAGCGGTGCGCTCAGGCCGGTCAGGACCCGGGCGAGTGCCTCCGGCCCGCCGGTGGAGGATCCGAGCACGGCGACCCGGGGCGACGGCGCCTCCTGGCGGGGCCGCAGGGCCGGCAGGACCTCGGGGAGAGGTCGAGGGACGGCCCCGGGGCGCCCGACGACCTCGGGACCCGCGGCCGACCGGGCGGTGAGCCGGGGGCCACCGGCCAGCGAGACGATCCGCGGGATGAGCTCCTGGGCGACCATCGCCAGCGACTCCCCGAGGCTGCCCGCCCTCGCCGGCTTGGCCACGTAGTCCGTGGCTCCGGCGGCGAGCGCGTCGAGGGTCGCGGCCGCTCCGCGCTCGGTGAGCGTGGAGAACATGAGGATCGGCATCCGGTGCCCCGCTGCCCGGAGGGCCCGCACCGCCTCGACGCCGTCCAGCACGGGCATCTCGAGGTCCATGGTGATCAGGTCGGGGCGCAGCTGGTCGATACAAAATTACAGACTCTTATAGCACTAAAATATAGGTTTCGCCTATGCGAAACTATCTGAAAAATACCCACATAAAACCGCTGATCAAAAAAGCAAAATAAAACACCCATTGAAAATATGGCGCAGGTTAAGGCGAGTTTCGGCACCTTGGTAATGATTCTCGTCGTCCTTTTCTTCCTTCGTTCTAGGGTGTTTAACCTCAAGATATTCAGGGATAGATAAATTAGTCAACAAGACGACGAGTCAAGTAATGTTACAAAATAACAAGAAAATAA
>CAVZPH010000029.1:0-56886 GCA_963777075.1 uncultured Actinomycetota bacterium
GCCCGCGCAAGAGCGGTCCGCGCGGTGTCGTCGGCGCCGACGGCTCCGTCGGGCGCCGCCCCTCGAGCCCGGCCCCGGCCCGACGTGCCGGCTTCTTCAGCCGCCTCGAGGAGCGCTGGGAGAAGCGGCGCGACCAGCGCTGAGCCCGGCGAGGACCGTCTCGACCAGCTCGTCCAGCTCCGTCGGCGTCCACCGACGGGGCCGCGGCGCGTAGCGCTCCGCCTCGACGACGGCGAGGAGCCCGACGACGGCGGCGGAAGCGGCCTGGGCACGCGCCTCCTCGGCCGAACCGGTCGGCGCCGCCTCAGCGGCCTGCCGCAGGTGTCGGCGCAGGATCTCGGCCGACTGCCGCGGTGTCGTGGCATCCGACCAGGCCATGGAGTCGGCAGTCGCTGACCGCAGCCGCGACCACGCACGTTCGGGAGTGGTCTCCGGCCGGCGTCGCCTCGCCACGACGGCGGCCATCGCGACGGCGAGCAGGGCGATCCCGGCCGCGACGAGCGGGGCGAGGGAGCCGTCGGTCCCCGAGCCGGACGCCGTCGTGGGCGGGGCGGAGGCGGCGCTCGACGGGCTCGCGCTCGGCCCGGGCGTGGCGGTCGCCAGCGGGATCTCGGGCTCGGGCTCGGAGGGGGACGGGGCGTTGGGGTCGGCGTAGACGGGGACGGGGCCGGTCTGCTCGGCGGGCGTGGGCTCGAAGCGGACCCATCCGGCGTCCGCGAACCAGAGCTCTGGCCAGGCATGCGCACGCTGCGCCGAGACGCGCCAGATGCCGTCCGTCCCGCGTTCCCCCGGCAGGAACCCGACGCCGACGCGCGCCGGGATGCCGAGCGACCTGGCCATCAGGGTCATCGCCGTCGCGAATTGCACGCAGTAGCCACGGCGGTCCTGCAGGAAGTCCCAGACCGCGTCGTCGGACCTCGCCGGGGCCAGATCCGTCGCGTAGGTGAACCGCGAGGCGTCGCGGAACCAGGACTGCAGCGCGACCGCCTCGTCGTAGGCGGTGCCCGCCTCGCCCGCGACGCTGCGCGCGAGGTCGGTGATCTGCTGGGTGTGCGATCCGACGAGCTCGGTCTCCGGCGAGCCGGGTACCGAGGGATGCGGTCGGTCGGCGCGCAGCGTCTCGGCGCTGAGGTCCCTGCGTGCCACCTCCAGGCTGTACGCCAGGCCGGCGCTGCTCGCGCCCTGACCGACGACGACGTCATTGGCCGCGTCGTAGACCCAGGCCGGCCCCGCCGAGACGCTCCGCGGGTCGAGCGGGATGGGCAGGGTCGTCTGGTCGAGGTCGGTGATCTGGATGTCGACGCGTCCGGACGGGACCGCATCGGTCGACTCCGGCCACAGGATCGAGTCGGTGGGTCGCAGGCCGCCGCTCGGCGAGGCCGACCAGCGGCGTCCGTCGAAGTCGACGACGGTCGAGGTGCGCAGGGGGCCGAGCTCGACGACCTCCGTCCGGTACGTCAGGACGGTGCGGTCGGGGCGGTCACCGAGGTCGGAGCGCAGGTCGAGGTCGGAGGACAGCGAGAGGAGACCCGAGCTCGGGACCGTCCCCCAGCGCGCGCCGAGCGTGGTGCTCGCCCAGCCGGGCGCGGAGGCGGCGAGCGGGGTCAGGACGACGGCGAGCACGGCGACGGACGCCGCCACCGCGACGGCCGCCGGGGCCTGCCCGAGCGGCGGGGCGGTCCGCGCGACCGGCCGGGCGGCCCAGAGCATCAGGACGAGGCTGGCGGCGCCGAGGAGCACGACGGGGGTGCTCGGAGGCCGTTCGAACACGAGGGGGACGGACCAGACCCCGGCCAGTGCGAGGGCGCCGATCCCCGGCTGGCGCAGCCCGAGGCAGATCGCGTCGACCTGAGCGGCCAGCAGGACGGCGCCGAGGACGATCCCCACCTCGAGTCCTCGTCCGGCGCTGATCGGCGCCGAGCCCTCGACGATGGTCGTCACGGCGTCGCGACCGAGTGCGGCGAGGCGGGAGAGCGGGGATCCCTCGGCGTCGAGGAGCGGTCGCAGGGCGATGCCGGCGACGACGAGCAGACCGGCCACGACGGCGGCGAGGCTCGCGGCGAGGGGCCGTGCGCGCATCCGTCGCCACCGGGCCGTGGCGAGCACGACGGCGACGGCGAGGGCGACGAGCAGGAGCCACCTGCCCGGCTGGACCACGCCGGCGAGCGAGCCGAACGCCGCGAGGATCGCGAGCCCGACGGCGAGCGACGGTATCGCCTGCGGCGGTCCGCCCGGTCCGCCCGGTCCGCCCGGTCCGCCCGGTGCCCGCGGTGCTCATCGCTGTGCCAGGGCGGCGTCGTGCAGGTCGAGCAGCAGGGACCAGGCCAGATCCGGCTCCGCCCGGACGTCAGCGTCGACGGTCGACCACCCGCCGCGGCGCAGCGCGTCGACGGTGGCGGTCTCGACCGAGCTCGGCCCTCCCGTGCTGCGGACCAGTGCCCAGCTCTCATGGGCCGAGCCGATGCGTGCCAGGTCCGCGAGGGTCCGCTGGTCGAGCGCCCCGAGCACGGCGACGACGAGCTCGCGGCCCGCCCCGAAGAGCGCGAGCGCCTCGACCCCGGCGAGCAGCCAGCCACGGGCCGTCACCCGGTCCGGTGGTGCGGCGAGGTCCACGGCCCGGTCGAGGATCTCCTCCAGGGCCGCGTGCCCCGGTCCGCGGTGCAGCCCCGCCTCGCCGGCGACGATCATCCGGACGGCATGACCCGAGGCGAGCAGCGCCGCTGCGATCGACACCCCCGTCGAGATCGTCCACTCGAGGGCCTCGTCCTCGACGGGCAGGTCGAGCAGGACCGTCGCGGGACGCCGGCCCGACTGCTCGTCCTGCCGGACGACGAGGCTGCCGACGCGCGCCGAGCTCGCCCAGTGGACGCGCCGGAGGTCGTCGCCCGGCCGGTACTCGCGCAGGGCGGCGTCGTCCGGTGCGGAGGTCTGCGTCCCGGCCGCTGCACGCGAGTCGAGGGCCGCACGGGTCCGCGGGCTCGTGAGGGGGACCACCCGGGGGCGGACCGCGATCGAGGTCGACTCGCCGACCGGCCCGCGCCAGTCGACGGCGCCGAAGAGGTCGGAGCGGCGCACCTGGAGCGGGCCGGTGGGCCAGCGGCCGCGGTGCGTCCCGACCACGGGGTAGCTGAGCTCGAGACGGCGCGTCGAGCGCGTCACCCGGGCCCGGGGCGGTCCGCCCTCGGACAGCTCGCGGGCCGCCCGCTCGGAGATCGTCAGGCGGTCGAGCCGCGCGCTCCCGGGGCCCGTGACCTCCACCCGGACGGTGGCGTCGTCGTCGACGCTCAGCGGGTGCGGGCGTACCGAGCGCACGATGCGCAGGCGGCCGTGCTGCAGCCGGGTGAGGTCGACGAGCAGCAGCAGGAGGCCGGCGGCGAGGCTCAGCAGCAGGACGAGGCCGAGGGTCACCAGCGTCGTCACCCCCAGGGCGATCCCCGCGCCGGTGGCCAGCAGCCCCGTTCCCAGGAAGCCGAGCCCGCGGCGGGTCGGTCGAAGTCCGGACAGGATCGCCCTCACGCGGAGCGACGACCGGTCGGTGCCGACCTCACGATCGGCAGCGGGGTGCGGGCGACGACGTCGGCGATCGTCTGGGCGATCGTCTGTCCGGCGAGCCGGGCGTCCGTGCTCGGCAGGAGGCGGTGGGCGAGCACGGGCTCGGCGAGCTCCTGGACGTCGTCGGGAAGGACGTGGTCGCGACCCTCGACGGCGGCCAGCGCCTTCGCGGCGCGCAGCAGCTGGATGGCCGCACGGGGCGAGGCGCCGAGCCGGAGCATGGGGTCCTGGCGCGTCGCACCGACGAGGTCCACGACGTACCGCGTCACGCCGGGGGAGGCGTGCAGGCGACGTGCCGTCTCGATGGCGGCGCGCAGCTGGTGGATGTCGGTGACCGGAGCGAGGTGGCCGAGCGGGTCGGCGTCCTCGTGCCGCTCGAGCATCTGGACCTCGGCCTCGGGGGAGGGGTAGCCGACGCTCAGCCTGGCCATGAAGCGGTCCCGCTGCGCCTCGGGCAGCGCGTAGGTCCCCTCCATCTCGATGGGGTTCTGCGTCGCGATGACGAGGAAGGGCTGGGGAAGGGGGTGCGTCGTCCCGTCGATCGTCGCCTGGGACTCCTGCATGCACTCCAGGAGCGCCGACTGCGTCTTGGGAGAGGCCCGGTTGATCTCGTCGCCGATGACGATGTTCGCGAACACCGGACCGGGACGGAACTCGAACTCGTGCAGGGCCTGGCGGTAGATCGTCACGCCGGTGAGGTCGCTCGGCAGCAGGTCGGGGGTGAACTGGATCCGCCCCACCGTCCCGCCGACCGAGGCGGCCAGCGCCTTGGCGAGCGTCGTCTTGCCGACGCCCGGCACGTCCTCGATGAGCAGGTGCCCCTCGGCCAGCAGCACGGCGACGGTGTAGCGCACGAGGTCGGGGCGGCCGGAGATGACCGACTCCATCGCGTCGCGGATCAGCGTCGCGGTCCTCGCCAGGGTGTCGACCTCGGCTGAGGTCGGCAACGCGTGCGTCATGGGTCCACCCCTTCGTCGACGTTCCACGAGCGTAGGCGACGGGCGGCGTGCGAGCGATGGTGAGCCGCCCCCTGCTGCTCTCCGGAGGGCAACGTAGCGCGTCGTGGCTGCCCGGCGTCGGCACTCGCACCCGCGGTCCTCGCCGGTCACCCGTCCCCCACATCGCTCCACCCGGGTCGCTCCTGAGGCTCGAGGACGGGCTCCGGCTGCCGCCCAGCGGCTCGCTGAGCACGGTGCACGGCACCAGGTGCTCGCTGCTGGTCGGCTGCGGCGCTCGGACATTCGGGACGGACCGCCCGAAGCTCCCCTCGACCCGAAAATCCCTCCACTTCACTCCCTGCGGCTGACCTGCAGGTTCGTCGAGATTCACCCGGAAGCGAGCCGTCTGAGCCTTGAAAGTGGAGCGTTGTGGAGTACCGTGGTGCACCTGGGAGGGCCGTGGGGCGCTCGGGGGTCGAGAGGGGGCGGGGATGGGGTTCTTCCTCGGCACCTACACCCCGCGTCTGGACGACAAGGGCCGGCTGATCCTTCCCGCCAAGTTCCGCCCCCAGCTCGCCGACGGCCTGGTGATGACGCGCGGCCAGGAGCACTGCCTGTACGTGTTCCCCGCCGAGGAGTTCGCGCGCTTCCACGAGCGCGCGAGTGCCGCCCCGGTCAGCGACAAGCGGGCGCGCGACTACCTGCGCGTGCTGCTCTCCGGTGCCCACGACGACGTGCCCGACCGCCAGGGCCGGCTCTCGATCCCCGCCTCCCTGCGCAGCTACGCGGGGCTCGACCGCGACGTCGCGGTGATCGGCACCGGACGGCGAGCCGAGATCTGGGACATCGCCGCGTGGGAGGCCTACCTCGCCGATCGCGAGGCCGGCTTCTCCGACACAGCGGAGGAGGTGTTCCCCGGTGCCCTCTGACTGACCGCATGACCCCGCTGCCCGCACGGCGAGGTCTCTCCCCGACCACTCTGGCGCACTTCCCCGCGCCAGAGAGGGAGCGGAGGGAGACCTGGTCGGGTGGCCGGAGGGGCCCCCGACCGCCAACGGCGGTCACGCACGAGAACGACGACGGACGACCGACACGAGAGCGAAGCACCGGGAGGTGAGATGCAGGCCCAGCGACATGTTCCCGTGCTCCTGGAGCGCTGCATCGAGCTCCTCGCCCCGCGCCTGGGCGAGCCGGGCTCCGTGCTCGTCGACGTCACCCTCGGCATGGGCGGTCACAGCGAGGCGCTGCTCACGCGGCTGCCGGGCCTGAGGGTCGTCGGCCTGGACCGCGACCCGCAGGCCATCGCGATCGCCTCGGAGCGTCTCGCGCCCTTCGGCGAGCGCTTCACCGCGGTCCACGCGGTCTACGACGACGTCCTGGCCGTCGTCGAGGACGTCGTCGGCGGGCCCGTGCAGGGTCTGCTCGCCGACCTCGGCGTGTCCTCGCTCCAGCTCGACGAGGCGGATCGCGGCTTCTCCTACGCGCAGGACGCCCCGCTCGACATGCGGATGGACTCCTCGACGGGGATCACCGCGGCCGAGGTCCTCAACACCTACGACGAGGGCGAGCTCATCCGCATCCTTCGTCAGTACGGCGAGGAGCGCTTCGCCCCGCGGATCGCCCGCGGGGTGCTCGAGGCCCGCAGCCGTGCACCGCTGGCCCGCACGCCCGAGCTCGTCTCGATCGTCCGCGCTGCGATCCCCGCCGCCGCCCGCCAGACGGGCGGCAACCCCGCCAAGCGCACCTTCCAGGCCCTGCGGATCGAGGTGAACGGCGAGCTGTCGACGCTCGAGCGCTTCCTGCCCGACGCCCTGGAGACGCTCGCCGTCGGCGGCCGGATGGTCGTCATGTCCTACCAGTCCCTCGAGGACCGGCTCGTCAAGCATGCCTTCGCCCGTGGCTCGGTCTCGAGCGCCCCGCAGGGACTTCCCGTCGAGCCCGAGACGCACCGTCCGTACCTCGAGCCGCTCACGCGCGGCGCCGAGCAGGCCGACGCCGTCGAGCTCGAGGCGAACCCGCGCTCGGCCTCGGTGCGGCTGCGCGCCGTCGAGCGCCTCCGGCCGACCCCTGACCACCTGCGTGCGGGCACGGCCGGGTGGTCCCGATGAGCGCGACAGCGGCAGCGAGGGCACCCCAGGTCTCCCTCCCGGCGGCAGCGCCGCTCTCGGCGCCCGGCAGGACGCCGAGCCAGCGCCCGGCACCAGCGCGGCTGCGCGTCGTCCAGGCGCCCCGGCAGGCCAGGACCCGCGTCCCGTTCGTCGCCCTGTGCATGGGGGTGCTGGTGGTCTCGCTGCTCTCGGTGCTCCTGCTGAACACGCGGATGGCGCAGGGCGAGTACACGCGATACGCGCTCCAGACGCGTCTGGCGCAGTCGGCGCAGAACCAGCAGCGCATCGCCACGGCCCTCGACGAGGCAGCGTCCCCTGCCCGCCTCGCGGCGGCCGCCCGGGGCCTGGGCATGGTCCCCTCGCCGGGTGGGGCCTACCTGCGCCTGGCCGACGGCGCCGTCCTGGGCGACCCGGTCCCTGCGGGGTCGGGCGGATGACGGCACGGACGGGTCAGGGCGCCCCGCGCACGACCCAGCCCCAGCGCACGGCCCGGCAGACGGCGCAGCCCCAGCGCGCGGCCCGGCAGACTGCCCAGCCGCAGCGCGCGGCCCGGCAGACGGCCCAGCCCCGGCAGGCGTCGCAGCCCGGGCGCGCGACCCAGCCGCAGCGCGGCGCAGCGGACCGCGTTCCCGCGCCCCGGGGCGCCGCAGGGCCGCGGCGGAGCGTCGCCGCAGCCGCCGGGTCCGCCGGCCCGCCCGCCCGCCCCGTCCGGCAGGCCCAGCCGCCGCTCGGGCCGGCCCGTCGCACGCACCGACGCCCCGCCTGGATCCTCGCCGGGGTCCTCGTCGTCCTCGCGGTGTTCGTCGGCAGGCTCGTCTACGTCCAGGGCCTCGACGGGGGCAACCTCGCGGAGCAGGCGCTCGCGATGCGGACCAAGACCGTCGTGCTCCCCGGCGACCGTGGCCAGATCCTCGACGCCGACGGCGTGGTGATGGCCACGACGGTCGAGCGGTACAACATCGTCGCGAACCAGGCCCAGGTGGCGACCTGGAAGGCCAGCGACTCGGCGGCGCAGGCGGCAGGGCTGCTCGCCCCCTTGCTCGGCGTCACCCCGGAGGTGCTCGGCGCCGACCTCCTGGGCGACCGCGGCTTCGTGTACCTCGCCAAGGGCGTCGCGCCCGAGGTCTACAAGGAGGTCATGGCGCTCGGGATCAGCGGGATCTCGGGGGAGCGGACCACGCAGCGCGTCTACCCCTCCGGGACGACGGCGGGCAACATCGTCGGGTTCACCGGTACCGACGGCTACGGCCTGGCCGGGATCGAGCAGGCCTACAACTCCGTCCTGGAGGGCACGAGCGGCAAGGAGACGTACGAGCAGGGAGCGCGCGGCCAGCGCATCCCCGCGGGGGACGACTCGCTCGTGCCCGCCGTCCCCGGTCGGGACGTCCAGCTCACGATCGACCGCGACGTGCAGTACATCTCGCAGCAGGCGATCGACGCGCAGGTCGCCAAGACGGGCGCCCAGTGGGCGACGGTCGAGGTCTACGACGTGACGACCGGCGAGATCCTCGCGCTCGCCGACTCCGGGACGGTCGACCCGAACCAGCCGAAGAACGGCGACCCGAGCCGTGCCGCGGCCGTCGTCTACGAACCGGGCTCGACGGCCAAGGTCATCAGCGTCGCGGAGATCCTCGAGCAGGGGATCGCCACGCCGACGAGCCAGTACGAGGTGCCGTACCAGTACACGGTCCCCAACGGGCAGACGTACAAGGACTCGCACGAGCACCCGACCCTGAAGCTGACCCTCGCCGGGATCCTCGCCGAGTCGTCCAACACCGGAACGGTCATGGTCGGCCAGAACGTCCCCAAGCAGGTCAGGTACGACTACCTGGCGAAGTTCGGGCTCGGCACGACGACCGGCGTCGGCCTGCCGGGGGAGTCCTCCGGGATCCTGCACCCGGCGGACAGCTGGGACGGGCGCTCGGAGTACGCCGTCCTCTTCGGCCAGGCGGTCTCGGTGACCACGCTCCAGGCGACTCAGGTCTTCGCGACGCTGGCCAACCACGGCATGCGGGTCGCTCCGCACATCGTCAAGGCCGTCGAGGACGAGAACGGGGTCATGCAGCCCGTCGAGCAGGTCGCGCCGACCCGCGTGGTCAGCCAGGAGACGGCCGACACGATCGTCACGATGCTCGAGAGCGTCGTCGCCGAGGGCACCGGTGGGCACGCCGCCGTGCCCGGCTACCGGATCGCGGGCAAGACGGGGACCTCGCAGGCCTTCGAGGGCAACGGCGTCGTGAAGAACGTCGCGTCGTTCATCGGCATCGCACCGGCCGACAACCCCCGCATCGTGGTGAACGTCACGCTGTACGACCCGAAGACCTCCATCTACGGCGGTGACGTCGCGGCTCCCGTGTTCAGCGCCATCACGAGTCACACGCTGCAGTACCTGGGCGTCCCGCCGAGCGGTACGCCGGCCCAGCTCTTCCCCATCACGTGGGAGTGAGACGGCGCGTCGCCGCCCGACCGGTAGATTCGGCGCCGTGACGTCCCCCCAGGGCCGGATGAGGCCCGAGCACCGACCCCAGCGCGCGTTGAGCGACCTCGCCGTCCTCGCGGGCTGCCCGACGCCCGCGGACGCGGCAGGGGTCGTGGTGACGGGTGTCGCTGTCGGCTCGGCCGACGTCCTTCCCGGCGACCTCTTCGTTGCGGTCCCCGGCCTCAAGGTGCACGGCGCTCGCTTCGCCGCGCAGGCCGTCGAGGCCGGCGCGGTCGCCGTCCTCACCGATGCCGAGGGCGCGGTGCTGGCCGGCGGCGGGCTCGGCGTCCCCGTGCTGGTCACGGACCGTCCGCTGCGCCCGCTGCTCGGCGAGGTCTCCGCCTGGTGCTACGGCTACCCCGCCCGGGAGCTGACGATCGTCGGAGTGACCGGGACGAACGGCAAGACGACGACCTCCTACTTCGTCGACGCGGCGCTGAGGACTGCCCATGCGACGACGGCCGTCGTCGGGACGGTCGAGCTGCGCGTGGGTGCCGAGACGATCGAGAGCCCGCGCACCACGGTCGAGGCGCCCGTCCTGCACGGGCTGTTCGCTCTCATGGCCGAGCGCGGGGCGACCGCCTGCTCGATGGAGGTCTCCTCGCACGCCCTCGCCCTGGAGCGCGTGGCCGGGCTGACGGTCGACGTCGCGGCCTTCACGAACCTCCAGCGCGACCACCTCGACTTCCACGGCGACATGGAGGGCTACTTCCGGGACAAGGCGCGCCTCTTCGCTCCCGACCACGCCCGCCGTGCGGTGATCTGCGTGGACGACGAGTGGGGTGTCCGGCTGGCGGCCGAGGCGCAGATCCCCGTCGAGACGGTGGCCACGCGCGAGAGCTCTCCCGGGCGCGCGAGCGCCGACTGGCGCGTCGAGGACGCGACGATCGGGCTCGACGGCGTCGGCTCGACCTTCGCGCTCCTCGGGCCGGACGGGGTGCGCGTCGACGCGTTCAGCCCGCTCCCCGGGCTCGTCAACGTGTCCAACGCCGCCCTGGCGATCGTCGTCGCGCACCGCGCGGGCATCCCCCTCGCCGACGCGGTCGCCGGTGTCGCGGGGGCTCATGCCATCCCCGGCCGGATGGAGCGCGTCGTGGAGCGCGGGGCGGGGTGGCCGCTGTGCCTCGTCGACTACGCCCACACCCCCGACGCCCTCGTGCTCGCGCTCGAGGCCGTCCGGCCGATCACCCCGGGCCGGCTCGTCCTGGTGCTCGGCTCGGACGGCGACCGGGACCGCGGGAAGCGTCCGATCATGGGCGAGATCGCCGCACGCCTGGCCGACGTCGTCGTGGTGACGGACGAGAACCCGCGCTCCGAGCCGCCCGAGACGATCAGGGCGGCGATCCTCGAGGGTGCCCGCTCGGTCCGCCCGGACGGTCGCGACCTCATCGAGGCCTTCCCGCGCGCCGAGGCGCTGCGCCTCGGGATGCTCATCGGCGGCAGCGACGACACCGTGATCGTCACGGGCAAGGGCCATGAACCCACTCAGGAGATCGACGGCGTGTTCCATCGCTACAACGACCGCGACGTGTACCTGGCCACCCGAGAGGCCGGCCGTCCGGGGAGCGTGGTCGTGGCCGAGGCGCCCGACGTCGACGCCCAGCGCGCCGCGCTGCACTCCTTGAGGCGCACGAGCCAGGGGCGGCGTACCGTCGCGGTCGTGTCGACCCCTGCGAGCCCCTGCGCCGTGACCGACCTCGACGCGCTCGGCCGGCTCGCCGTGCGGCTCGACGTGCGCCGGCTGCTCGCCGTCGGTGCGGGCGCTCGCGCCGTGCACACGGGCGCCTACCAGGAGGGGTCCTGGGACGCCGAGACGGCGTGGGTCCCCGACGTCGACGCGGCCAGGGCATGGCTCGCGGCCGAGCTCAAGGAGGAGGACCTCGTCCTGCTCACCGGAGAGGGTCTCGGCGAGCTCGCCGACGACCTCGCCGGCGGCACGGCGACCGCCTCGTCCACGGAGGTCGAGGCATGAGAGCCGTCCTCATCTCGGGCGGCCTGTCGATGCTGCTCGCCCTCTTCGGGACACCGCTGTTCATCCGCTTCCTCATCCGCAGGCAGTACGGGCAGTTCATCCGTCAGGACGGACCGACAGCGCACTTCACCAAGCGCGGCACCCCGACGATGGGTGGCGTCGTCATCATCGCGGCGACCCTCCTCGGCTGGGCCGGCGGGCTCATCGCGACCGGACGGGGGCCATCGGCATCGGCGTCCCTCGTCCTGTTCCTCATGACCGGGCTCGGCGTGGTCGGCTTCCTCGACGACTTCGTCAAGATCTCCCGGCAGCGCAGCCTCGGCCTGAGGGCGCGGTGGAAGTTCGTCGGTCAGGGCGTGGTCGGCGTGACCTTCGCCGTGCTGGCTCTTCAGTTCCCCAGCACGCGAGCGGGGGCCGCGACGCCTGCCTCGACGTCGATCAGCTTCATCCGGGACACGGACCTCGACCTCGCGTGGAAGGGCACCGCCCTGGGGCTCGTGCTCTTCGTGCTGTGGTCGAACTTCCTCATCACCGCCTGGTCGAACGCCGTCAACCTCACCGACGGCCTCGACGGCCTCGCGACGGGCGTCTCGCTCATCGTCTTCGGCGCGTACGTGCTGGTCAGCGTGTGGCAGAACAACCAGTCCTGCCAGTCGCTCCCCGGGCCGCGCTGCTACGAGGTGCGTGATCCGCTCGAGCTCGCCGTCGTGGCGGCTGCCGTCACGGGCGCCTGCTTCGGGTTCCTGTGGTGGAACGCCTCCCCTGCCAAGATCTTCATGGGCGACACCGGCTCGCTCGCGCTCGGCGGCGCGTTCGCCGGGATCTCGATCCTGTCCCAGACCCAGATCCTCGCCGCGATCATCGGCGGGATGTTCGTGCTGGTCGTCCTGTCCGACGTCATCCAGATCGGCTTCTTCAAGCTGACCGGAAAGCGCGTGTTCAAGATGGCCCCGCTGCACCACCACTTCGAGCTCTCGGGCTGGGGAGAGGTGACGATCGTCATCCGGTTCTGGATCATCGCCGGGCTCTTCGTCGCGCTCGGCGTCGGGATCTTCTACGCCGAGTGGGTGGCCGGGTAGTGCCCGCCGGCGCACGGGAGCTCGCCGGGCGTCGGGTGCTCGTCGCCGGGCTCGGGGTCTCCGGACGCGCGGCAGCGACGGTGCTGCGCGAGCTCGACGCCCTCGTGACGACGCTCGACCGCTCGGCGCAGGACGCCGACCTGCACGAGTCGGCACAGGTGGACGCCTCCTCGTTCGACCTCGTCCTCGCCTCGCCCGGCTGGGCGCCGTCCACCCCGGTGCTCGCCTCGGCCCGCGCCGCCGGGGTGCCCGTGTGGAGCGAGGTCGAGCTCGCCTGGCAGGTGCGCGCCGACCGTGGCGAGGGGACGGGCGGCGGCAGCCGCCGGGTGGGGCCGCTCGGCGAGGTGCGCGGACCGGCGCCGTGGCTCGCGATCACCGGGACCAACGGCAAGACGACGACGGTCGGCATGGTCGCGGCGATCGGATCGGCCGCCGGGCTCGACCTGCCCGCCGTGGGGAACGTCGGTCCGTCCGTCGCGCTCGCCGCCAGGGAGCCGGCCCATGACGCCCTCGCCGTGGAGCTCTCGAGCTTCCAGCTGCACCACACCTACTCGATGGCGGCGCATGCCGCCGTCGTGCTCAACATCGCGGCCGACCACCTCGACTGGCACGGCAGCTTCGAGGACTACGTCGCGGCCAAGGCCAGGGTCTACGAGCGCTCGGTCGTGGCCTGCGTCTACCCGGCGGGTGACGCGCTCGTCGAGGGGCTCGTCCGGGAGGCCGATGTCGCCGAGGGCGCGCTCGCCGTCGGGCTCACGCTCGGAGCGCCCGGACCTGGCCAGCTCGGTCTCGTCGACGGGGTGCTGGTCGACCGGGCCTTCCACACCGCGATGGACGCCGTCGACCGGCACGCCACGGCGGCGGAGCTCGGCACCCTCGAGGACCTCGCCCACCTCGCGGGTCCCGGCGGGCGGCTCGCCCCGCATGTCGTCTCCGACGCGCTCGCCGCTGCCGCACTGGCCCGCTCGCTCGGCGTCCCGGCGGCGGCGGTCCGCGACGGCCTGCGGGCCTACCTGCCCGGCGAGCACCGCGTCGAGCTCGTCGCCACGCGCGGGGGTGTGGCCTACGTCGACGACTCGAAGGCGACGAACGCCCATGCGGCGTCCGCCTCGCTCGCCTCGCTCGAGCCGGGGACGGTCGTGTGGATCGCCGGTGGGCTCGCCAAGGGTGCGAGCTTCGACGAGCTCGTCGCCGCGCGGGCGGACCGGCTGCGCGCCGTCGTGCTCATCGGCGTCGACCAGGAGCCGCTCCTGGCCGCGCTCGGCCGACACGCGCCCTCAATCCCCGTCCATCGCATCGATCCGGCCGACACTGGGACGGTGATGACCCGCGCCGTCGACCAGGCCAGCAGCCTCGCGCTGCCCGGGGACACGGTGCTGCTCGCCCCGGCCTGCGCCTCGATGGACCAGTTCGACTCCTACGCCCAGCGGGGTGCGGCGTTCGCGCGCGCCGTCGCGGCGGCGCGGGACGCGTGAGCGGGACGATGGCCGCCGACGTCGAGGTCGCCCCCCGCGACCGCCGCTCGGCGCTCGGCCAGTGGGACAGCGCGGTGACGAGCTACTACCTCGTCCTCGGCACCTCGGGCCTCCTGCTGGCCATCGGGCTCGTCATGGTCCTGTCGAGCTCGACCGTCGACTCGCTCTCGGTCACCCAGGGCCGGTCCCCGTACCTGTTCTTCCTCAACCAGGCGCGGTACGCGCTGATCGGGCTGCCGCTGGCCTGGGTCGCGAGCCGGCTCCCGCTCCGGGCCTACCGCGCGCTGGCGTGGCCGGTGCTGCTGGGCACGCTCGTCGTCCAGGCCGTCGTGCCCTTCGTGGGCAAGGAGGTCAACGGCAACACGAACTGGATCGTCATCGGCGGCCAGTCGATCCAGCCCTCGGAGATGGTCAAGCTCGCGCTGGCTGTCTGGCTCGGCGTCGTGCTCGCGCGCAAGCGGGCCCTGCTGCGGCAGTGGCTGCACGTCCTGGTGCCCGGGGTCGTCGTCGCTCTGGCGGCGATCGGCCTCGTCCTGGTGGGCGGCGACCTCGGGACGGCCCTGATCATGATGGTCCTCGTCGCCGGCGCGATGTTCGTCGCGGGCGTCCCGCTGCGGATGTTCGCCGTCGCCGGTGTCGTCGGCGGGCTCGTCGTCTCCCAGCTCGCCCAGATGTCCAGCAGTCGCGTCACGCGGATCGAGGCCTTCCTCAGCAGCGACTGCGACAAGACCGACGCCTGCTACCAGACGTACCGTTCCCTGCTCGCCCTCGCCTCGGGCGGCTGGACCGGGCAGGGCCTCGGGCAGAGCCGCGAGAAGTGGTCCTACCTGCCGGAGCGGCACAACGACTTCATCTTCGCGATCCTCGGCGAGGAGCTCGGCCTGCTGGGCACGGTGCTCGTGCTCATCCTCTTCGGGGTGCTGGCCGTGGCGATGGTCCGCATCATCCGGCGTCACACCGACCCGATGGCGCAGATCGCGACGGGGGCCATCGCGACCTGGGTGCTCGGTCAGGCGCTCATCAACATCGCGGTGGTGATCGGCCTGCTCCCCGTCCTCGGGGTGCCCCTCCCGCTCGTCTCGGCCGGAGGCTCGGCACTCATCACGACGATGATCGCGCTCGGTGTGGTGGTCTCCTTCGCGCGCACCGAGCCCGGTGCCGCAGAGGCGCTCTCGGCACGCCCGAGCGTCGTGCGGCGCTCGCTCGCCGTCCTCGGCCGGTCGACCGTCCGGATGCGAGGCTCGCGTGGTTGAGGTCCTGCTGGCCGGTGGTGGCACCGCGGGGCACGTCAACCCCCTGCTCGCCGTCGCCGACGAGCTGCGTCGTCGCGAGCCCGGCACCGGGATCACCGTGCTCGGCACGGCGACGGGGCTGGAGGCACGACTCGTGCCCCAGCGCGGGTACCCGCTCGTCGAGATCCCGCGCGTCCCGCTGCCCCGGCGCCCGAGCCTCGACTGGTTCAGGCTCCCGTTCCGGCTGCGGGCTGCCGTCTCGATCGTCGAGCGCAGCATCGCGGAGCGTTCGGTCGACGTGGTCGTGGGCTTCGGCGGCTACGTCTCGACCCCCGCCTACCTCGCCGCCCGGCGCCGCGGCATCCCGATCGTCATGCACGAGCAGAACGCCCGGCCCGGTCTCGCGAACCGGCTGGGCGCGCGGTGGGCGGCCGCCGTCGCCGTGACCTTCCCCGGGACGCCGATCCGCGGCGCGCAGGTCACCGGGCTGCCGCTGCGCCCGGAGATCGCCGCCCTCCTGGGCGAGCTCGAGACCGATCGCGCCGCGACCAGGGCGAGGGCCGCTTCCGCGCTCGGTCTCGACCCCGACCTGCCGACCCTGCTGGTCACCGGGGCGTCCTCCGGGGCGCTGAGCCTCAACCGCGCCGTCTCGGCGGCAGCGGGCATGCTCCTCGACAGCGGCGCCCAGGTGCTCCACCTGACGGGGGCGGGGAAGGCCGATCCCGTGCGCGCGGCCATCGCCGGTCTCGCTGGTGCGGAGCGCTACCACGTGCTGGAGTACCTCGACACGATGCAGGACGGGCTCGCCGTCGCCGACCTGGCGATCTGCCGCGCCGGTGCCGGCACGGTCGTCGAGCTCGCGGCCGCCGGCGTCCCCTCCGTGTTCGTCCCGCTCCCGGTGGGCAACGGGGAGCAGCGGCTCAACGCGGCACCCGTGGTCGCCGCGGGCGGGGGCCTGCTCGTCGCCGACGCCGACCTGAGCCCCGACTGGCTGCGCGAGAACGTCCTCCCGCTCCTCGGCGACCCGGCAGGGCTCTCCGCGATGTCCGCGGCCGCCCGCACCGTCGGGACACGGGACGGCGCCCGCCTCGTCGCGGACCTCGTCCTGGGGGCGGTCCGATGACGGCCCCGGGCACACCGCCGAGCCTCGCGGAGCTCGCGGCGCGCGGCCGTGTGCACCTCGTCGGCGTGGGCGGAGCGGGCATGTCGGCCGTCGCGGCGCTGCTCGCGGCACGCGGACTGGAGGTCTCGGGCTCCGACGCCTCGGCGCGGGCCCTCCCGGCGGTGCAGTCCGCGGGTGTCCGGGTGTTCACCGGTCACGCGGCCGAGCATGTCGACGGCGCGGGGACGGTCGTCGTCTCGACGGCGATCCGCGCCGACAACCCGGAGCTGAGGCGCGCGAAGGAGCTGGGCATCGCCGTGCTCCACCGGTCCGCAGCCCTGGCCGCCCTCCTCGCCGAGCACCGCTCGGTCGCCGTCGCGGGCGCGCACGGCAAGACGACGACCTCGGCGATGGTCGCCGTCACGCTCGCCGCGGCCGGGCTCGACCCGTCCTGGGCGATCGGCGGCACCGTGCGCACCGCCGTCCCGCCCGCCGGCGCCGAGCCCGGCCCCGCCCCAGACCCCGTCGGCGGAGCGCATCTCGGCACGGGCTCGGTCATGGTCGTCGAGGCGGACGAGTCGGACGGCTCGTTCCTCGCGTACCACCCGCTGATCGGGGTGGTGACGAACGTCGAGCCCGACCACCTCGACCACTACGGCTCGCGCGAGGCCTTCGAGCAGGCCTTCGTCGACTTCGCCGGAACCGTCGCCGAGGCGCTCGTCGTCTGCATCGACGACCCGGGTGGCCGCAGGCTCGCCGAGCTCGTGCGCGGCCAGGGGCGCCGCGTGGTCACCTACGGCAGCGATCCCGAGGCCGACGTCATGCTCGGGACGTGGGAGCCCAGCGGCTCGGGCGGGTCGACCACCGTGCACGAGCGTGGCGCGTCCCCCGTGCGGCTCCAGCTCGCCGTCCCCGGCAGCCACAACGCCCTCAACGCGGCAGCCGCATGGGCTGTCGCCCGGCTGCTCGGCGTCCCGGGTGACCTCGCCGCAGCGGGCCTCGCTCAGTTCGTCGGCACGGGCCGCCGCTTCGAGGAGCGCGGGACGGCGGGCGGGGTGCGCGTCGTCGACGACTACGCCCACCACCCCACCGAGGTCGCCGCCCTGCTGCGTGCCGCGAGGAGTGCCACGCAGGGCCGTGTCCTCGTGCTGTTCCAGCCCCACCTGTACTCGCGGACGCTCGCCTTCGCCGGGCCCTTCGCCGAGGCGCTCGAGCTCGCCGACGTCGTCGTCGTCACCGACGTCTACGCCGCCAGGGAGGACCCGGACCCGGCGGTGACGGGGGCGCTGATCACCGAGCTCATGGCCGACGCCCGATTCGTGCCGGACCGCGTCGACGCCGCGACGCTGCTCGCGGACCTCGCCGTGCCGGGTGACCTGCTGCTGACCGTCGGAGCGGGGGACGTGACCGACCTCGGCGCGCAGATCCTCGCCCGGCTGGCGGAGCGGTGAGGCCGCCCGCGCGGCCGCGTGTCGCCCCCGCACCTCGCCCCGCCGCACCCGCAGCGCGCCCGGCAGCGGCCCCGCGCCCGGCGGCCCCGGCGAGGGCACCGCAGGCCCCGAGCGTGCCGACCGGCAGCAGCGTGACGGCCACGACGAGCGACCCGGGCGAGGACGAGCGTGACCTGACCCCCTGGCAGGCGCCGCGTGGCTGGACCCCTCGTCGGGCCCCCGTCGTGTCCACCGGCTCGGCCGCGCGCTTCGCCGAGCGCACCGCGCGACACCGTCGACTGCTGCGTGACCGGGCGCTGCTCGTCGGCGGGGCAACGATCGTGCTCCTCGGGCTCACCTGGCTGCTGCTCGCCTCGCCCGTCTTCGCCCTTCGGCCCGAGGCCGTCACCGTCGAGGTCGAGGGCACCGGCACCACCGTCGACCCGGCCGCCGTGCACGCCGTCGTCGCCGGGCAGCAGGGCACCCCGCTGCCGCGACTGGACACCGTCGCGCTGCGCCGGGCGGTCCTGGAGGTGCCCGGGGTCAGAGCGGTGACGATCGTGCGGGTCTGGCCGCACGGCGTCGACCTGCACGTCGTCGCGCGCGACCCGGTCGCAGCGGTGCCGGCCGACGGCAGCGGATTCGTCCTCGTCGACCAGGACGGCGTCGCGGTCGGCCGGACGGACGTCTCTCCCGAGGGCCTCCCGGTGATCTCGGTCCCCCTGGACGGCGACCCGCGCGCGATGACCGCCGTCCTCGTCGTCCTGGAGCAGATCCCGGCGGACCTCGCCGCGCAGGTCGCAGGCGTGGCGGCGAGCAACCGTGACACCGTCACGCTCTCGCTGCGCGACGGTGTGACGGTCGAGTGGGGGAGCGCGGAGCAGTCGACGCTCAAGGCCAAGGTGCTCAGCACCCTGCGGGCAGCGCCCTCGTCGGCCGGCGTGAAGGTCTACGACGTCTCCGCGCCGACGCTGCCGATCACCCGATCCTGACCGCAGGCCTCGGGGCCGACGGGGTGCCGCCGCGATCGACGGGGCGAATCGGCGACACGCGCCCGATGTCGTTGCCCGGGCCGATCGCGCCACCTAGCGTCAGCGGCAGACGATATCTGACATAACTCTAACGTTCAACCTGAACCTGAGACTTCGACGAGAGGCAGTACCGCCGTGGCAGCTCCCCAGAACTACCTGGCAGTCATCAAGGTGGTCGGCATCGGTGGCGGCGGCGTCAACGCTGTCAACCGGATGATCGAGGTCGGTCTCAAGGGCGTCGAGTTCATCGCCATCAACACCGATGCGCAGGCCCTGCTCATGTCGGACGCCGACGTCAAGCTCGACGTCGGCCGCGAGCTCACGCGTGGGCTGGGCGCCGGCGCGGACCCCGAGGTCGGCAAGCGCGCGGCGGACGATCACGCCGAGGAGATCGAGGACGTCCTTCGCGGGGCCGACATGGTCTTCGTCACGGCGGGCGAGGGTGGCGGCACCGGAACCGGCGGCGCGCCCGTCGTCGCGCGCATCGCCCGTTCGCTCGGCGCCCTGACCATCGGTGTCGTGACGCGTCCGTTCACCTTCGAGGGCCGCCGCCGCTCCGTCCAGGCGGACACCGGTATCGAGGCGCTGCGCTCCGAGGTCGACACCCTCATCGTCATCCCGAACGACCGGCTGCTGTCGATCTCCGACCGCTCGGTCTCGGTGCTCGACGCCTTCCACTCGGCCGACCAGGTCCTGCTCTCCGGCGTCCAGGGGATCACCGACCTCATCACCACCCCGGGCCTGATCAACCTCGACTTCGCCGACGTCAAGTCCGTCATGCAGGGTGCCGGCAGCGCGCTGATGGGGATCGGCTCGGCGCGCGGCGAGGACCGTGCCGTCCAGGCTGCCGAGCTCGCGATCTCCTCGCCGTTGCTCGAGGCCAGCATCGACGGGGCGCACGGCGTCCTGCTGTCGATCCAGGGCGGCTCGGACCTCGGTCTGTTCGAGATCAACGAGGCGGCCCGGCTCGTCCAGGAGGCCGCCCACCCCGAGGCGAACATCATCTTCGGTGCCGTCATCGACGACGCCCTCGGCGACGAGGTGCGCGTGACCGTCATCGCGGCCGGCTTCGACAGCGGCTCGCCGACGGTGCGTCGGGACAGCAGGGCCCTCGGTCAGGTCAGCAGCGCACCGCGGCCGGCCCTCGTCGAGCCCGCGCCCGCCCCCGCGCCCGAGCCGGAGCCGGTCGCCCCCGTCGTCGAGCAGGTCCCGGCGCCCGTCGGGGAGGCCGAGCCGGTCCCGACCGCCACGGGAGCCGTCGAGGTCCCCCGGATCTTCGACGAGCGCCCGGCGCGCCGGGGCACCGACGACCTCGACCTGCCCGACTTCCTCAAGAACCCGCAGTGAGATGAGCGCCTGGGTCGAGGCCGATCTCGGCCCAGGTGCTCGGGCCCTGTTCACGACCGTCGAGGCCGGCACCCTGAGCCTGGACGTGGGTGACCGCGCGACGGCGCTCGATGCCCGCTCGCGGCTCGCCCGGGTCGTCGGTGCGCCGATCGTCTTCCCGGTCCAGGTGCACGGAGCTGCGGTGCTGACCGTCGACGACGGGTCGAGGACGGCTCCGTCGGCGAGGCCGATGCGCTGGTCACGCGGTCGGAGCGCGCGCTCGGCATCCTCGTCGCCGACTGCGTGCCCGTCCTGCTCGCCTCGGCCGACGGGCTCGTCGTCGGGGCGGTCCACGCCGGACGGCGCGGCGTGGTGGCCGGGGTCGTCGCGGCCGCCGTCGAGGCGATGGCGGCGCAGGGTGCCAGGCGCGAGGAGCTCCGCGCCGTCGTCGGGCCGGCGATCTGCGGCGACTGCTACGAGGTCCCGGCCGAGCTGGCGGGCGAGGTCGAGCGGTCCGTTCCCGGGACGAGGTCGACCACGAGCTGGGGCACGGACTCCCTCGACCTCCCGCGCGCCGTCGAGCACCAGCTGCGCGCCGCAGGGCTGCGCGAGGTGGACGTCCTGCACCTGTGCACGTGGACGGACACGCGCTTCTTCTCCCATCGCGGCCACCTGGCGCAGGGGCGCGCCGCCGGGCGCACGGCAGCAGTCGTCCGGCGGGTCCAGGGCGTGTCGCCGCTGCCGGGGAGCGCGCTGGGTTAGCGTGAATGCGACCGGATCGCCGCCTCGGCAGCGGTCCACCCTGGACCGTACGGAAGGTGGAGGCCACCATGGCCGGAGCACTGCGCAAGACGATGCTGTACCTCGGGCTCGCCGAGGACGACCGCGGGCCGGCCGATGAGTACGTCGAGTTCGAGGACGAGTACGTCGAGGAGCCGGTGCACCGCGCCGACGTGACCGAGCTGCGACCCGTCGCGCGCTCCTCCCGGCAGGGCAGCGAGCTGCGCCGGATCACGACGGTCCACCCGCGCTCGTACAACGACGCCCGTGTCATCGGTGAGGCCTTCCGGTCGGGCACCCCGGTGATCATGAACCTCTCGGAGATGACGGACGCGGACGCCAAGCGCCTCGTCGACTTCTCCGCCGGACTCATCTTCGGCCTGCACGGTGCGATCGAGCGAGTGACGAGCAAGGTCTTCCTGCTCTCGCCCGAGAACATCGAGATCGCGGGCGAGGAGCAGTCCTCGGCTCCCGTCGAGCGCGCAGGCTTCTACAACCAGAGCTGAGCAGATGCTCGTCTTCGCACTCCTGCGCCTCGTCGTCTTCCTGTTCTTCATCCTGCTGTTCGTGCGCCTCGTCCTGGACTGGGTCCAGGTCTTCGTGCGGGACTGGCGGCCTCGTGGCGTGATGCTCGTGGTCGCCGAGGTGACGTACACGATCACGGACCCGCCGCTGAAGGCCGTTCGCAAGGTCATCCCGCCGCTGACCCTCGGTGCGGTGCGCCTCGACCTCGCCTTCCTCGTGGTGATGCTGACGTGCTCGCTGCTGCTCAGTTTCCTCCCCGCGGGCTGAGACACGCCGCACGAGTAGGACCGCAGGTCAACGCACGGACCCCAAACTCCGCTACCGTGGGCTCGGGGGTCGGCGGACTGCCCTGGCCACATGAGTTCGAGCAAATGAGGTGACACCATGGCGCTGCTGACCGCAGACGACGTCCTGAACAAGAAGTTCCAGGCGACGAAGTTCCGTGAGGGCTACGACCAGGACGAGGTCGACGACTTCCTCGACGAGGTCGTCACGACCCTCAAGGCCGTCGCGGCCGAGAACGACGAGCTCAAGAGCAAGCTCGCCGTCGCCGAGCGTCGGGTCGCCGAGCTCAGCCGCGGTGAGGCAGCCCCCGCCTTCGGTGGCTTCGACAAGCCGGTCACGGCTCCCGAGCCCGTCGTGGTCGCGGAGCCGGAGTCGGAGCCGGAGCCCGAGCCCGAGCCCGTGGCCGTCGCCGCGCCGTTCGTGCCCGCCGTCGCTCCTGCCGCGGGGCGCATCACCGAGCCGGAGTCGGCCACCGGGATGCTCCAGCTCGCCCAGAAGCTGCACGACGACTACGTCCGCTCCGGCCAGGAGGAGGGCGACCGCATCATCACGGACGCCAAGACCCAGGCCTCGCGCATCGTCCGTGAGGCGGAGGAGACGTCCAACCGGACGCTCGCGCAGCTCGAGCAGGAGCGTGGGCTGCTGGAGCGCAAGATCGACGAGCTCCGGGTCTTCGAGCGTGACTACCGCACGCGCCTGAAGAGCTACCTCGAGAACCTCCTCGGGGACCTCGACGCCAAGGGCGCATCGGTCGCCCCGCGCGCCGGTGGGGACCAGGGCAACCCCTTCAACGACTGAGTCCGCTCACACGCACCACACCGGCTCGTCCGGTGTGGTGCGTTGTGCGTCTGGGCCCTGCGGTCTAGTCTCGCGTGACTTCTTCACCTACAGGGGAGCATCATGCCCAACGAGGACACGACCGGCCACGCGGCCGGGCGTACGGCCACCGCCGGGGATCGGGCCGCCGCGGTCGCAGCGCTTCCCGTCCGCGACGGGGAGACCCCGTGGACGGTCGACGAGGTCGACGAGCTGCGCGAGGAGCTCGTGACGGAGATCGCGCGACTGCGTGTCGAGCTCTCGGACGCCGACGCCGAGCTCTCCGACCTGCTGCGCAACTCGGGTGACGGAGCGGGCGACGACCAGGCCGACTCCGGCTCGAGCGCGCTCGAGCGCGAGCAGGAACTCACGATGGTCAACAACACGCGCGACCTGCTCGAGCAGAACGAGAGCGCGCTGCGCCGCATCGACCTGCCCGAGTTCGGGACCTGCGAGTCCTGCGGCTCCGCGATCGGCAAGGCGCGGCTCCAGGCCTTCCCCCGCGCGACGCTCTGCGTGACGTGCAAGGCCCGCCAGGAGCGTCGCTGACCGTGCTGCGTTCCCGCCACCCCCGGGTGGCCATCCTCGTGCTGGTCGCCGTCGTGGTGCTTGCGCTCGACCAGCTCACCAAGGTCTGGGCGCTGTCCAGCCTGGTCGAGGGGGAGCGGACGCCCCTGCTGGGCGATGCCTTCGGTCTCGAGCTGATCTTCAACCCGGGTGCCGCGCTGAGCTTCGCGAGCGGGATGACCTGGATCTTCACGGTCGCGGCGCTCGGGGTGACCGTCGTGATCGTGCGGGTCGCCCGTCGCCTCGGCTCCACCGGATGGGCGGTGGGCCTCGGCCTGCTCCTCGGTGGCGCCCTCGGGAACCTCATCGACCGGCTCTTCCGGCCGCCGAGCTTCGGCAGCGGCCATGTCGTCGACTTCCTCGCCTACGGGCGGCTCTTCATCGGGAACGTCGCCGACATCGCGATCGTCGTCGCCGCCGTGCTCATCGTGCTGCTCAGCATGCGGGGGATCACGGTCGAGGGGACCAGGGCGGGCGCGGACGCGCCCGGCGAGGAAGCGGACGAGCCCGACGAGGGCCGGCTGCCGCACGAGTCGGACGAACCGGGCACGTCAACCATCGAGGTCCCATGAGCATGCGTTCCCTCCCGGTCCCGGACGGACTGGCGGGTGAGCGTGTCGACGCAGCGCTGGCTCGGCTCCTCGGGCTCTCGCGCACCAGGGCTGCCGAGCTCGCGCAGTCGGGGGCCGTCGTCGTCGACGGGCAGCCGGTGGGGAAGTCGGACCGGCTCGTGGGTGGCTCGTGGCTCGAGGTCGACCTGCGCGAGGTGGACCCGGACGCCGTCGAGGTCGACCCCCAGCCCGTTCCGGGCATGCGCATCGTCCACGAGGACGACGACGTGATCGTCGTCGACAAGCCGGTGGGGGTCGCGGCGCACCCCTCACCGGGCTGGACCGGTCCGACGGTCGTGGGAGCGCTGGCCGCGACCGGGCGACGGATCTCCACCTCGGGTGCCGCCGAGCGTCAGGGCGTCGTCCACCGGCTCGACGTCGGGACCTCTGGGCTCATGGTCGTGGCCAAGAGCGAGGCGGCGTACACCGCGCTCAAGCGTGCGTTCAAGGAGCGCACCGTCGAGAAGGTCTACCACGCGGTCGTCCAGGGGCACCCGGAGCCGACGACGGGCACGATCGACGCGCCGATCGGGCGTCACCCAGGCGCCGACTACCGCTTCGCGGTCACCGCGGCGGGCAAGCCCTCCGTGACCCACTACGAGGTGCTGGAGATGGTCCCGGCCGCCTCGCTCGTCGAGGTCCACCTCGAGACGGGGCGCACGCACCAGATCCGGGTCCACATGTCGGCCGTGCGTCACCCCTGCGTCGGGGACCTCGCCTACGGGGCGGACCCCGTCCTCGCGGCGCGGATCGGCCTGGGACGGCAGTGGCTGCACGCCCTCCGGCTGGGCTTCGAGCACCCGGGCACGGGTCAGTGGCTCGAGGTCACCAGCAGCTATCCCGAGGACCTCGCGAGGGCATGGGACGTGCTGCGCGACGGCGTATGAGCCCTCTCGCCGGGGTCCTTGTCGGTCGTGTCGGTCCGGCGACCTAGGATGGCCAGCATGGCCGCTGCTGGAGACTTCGTTCACCTCCACGCGCACACCGAGTACTCGATGCTTGACGGCGCAGCGCGGATCGAGGAGCTCCTCAGCTACGCCGAGGAGCTCGGTCAGACGGCCCTGGCGATCACCGACCACGGGTACCTCTTCGGGGCCTTCGACTTCTGGCAGCGCGCGACGAAGCACGGGATCAAGCCGATCATCGGCGTCGAGGCGTACGTCACGCCCGGCACCAGCCGCTTCGACCAGACGCGGGTCCGCTGGGGCGACAGCAGCCAGGCGAGCGACGACGTCTCCGCCCGCGGCTCGTACACGCACCTGACCCTGCTGTCCGAGACCACGGCGGGGATGCACAACCTCTTCCGGATGGGCTCGCTCGCCTCGCTCGAGGGCCAGATGGGCAAGTGGCCGCGGATGGACCGCGAGCTCCTGACGACCTACCACGACGGCCTGATCGCGTTCAGCGGCTGCCCGTCGAGCGAGGTCCAGACCCGACTGCGCCTCGGTCAGTGGGACGAGGCCGTGCGGGCTGCCGGCGAGCTCCAGGACGTCTTCGGCAAGGAGAACTTCTTCGTCGAGCTGATGGACCACGGTCTGGAGATCGAGCGCAGGGTCATCCCGGACCTGCTGCGGCTCGCCAGGACGATCGACGCCCCGCTCATCGCCACGAACGACCTGCACTACACGCGCAAGGAGGACGCGCACGCCCATGAGGCGCTGCTCGCCGTCCAGTCCGGCTCGACCCTCGCGGAGCCGACCTACGACCAGGGCGGCAGCAGGTTCGCCTTCGGCGCGGAGAGCTTCTACCTGTGGTCGGCCGCCGAGATGCGGGCGCTGTGGTCCGAGGTTCCGGAGGCCTGCGACAACACGCTCCTCGTCGCCGAGCGCTGCCATGTCGAGTTCGACACGGACGCCAACTACATGCCGCGCTTCGAGGTGCCCCCGGGCGAGGACGAGCGCTCCTGGTTCATCAAGGAGATCGAGCTCGGCCTGCGCCGTCGCTACCCCGGCGGCATCCCCGACACGGTGCGGGCGCAGTCCGACTACGAGACCGAGGTCATCACCTCGCTCGGCTTCGCCGGCTACTTCCTCGTCGTCGCCGACTTCATCAACTGGGCCAAGGCCCAGGGGATCCGCGTCGGGCCCGGCCGTGGCTCCGCCGCGGGCTCGATGGTCTCCTACGCGATGGGCATCACCGAGCTCGACCCGCTCCAGCACGGGCTGATCTTCGAGCGCTTCCTCAACCCCGAGCGCATCTCCTGGCCCGACGTCGACGTCGACTTCGACGAGCGCCGGCGTGGCGAGGTCATCCGCTACGTCACGGACAAGTACGGCGACGACCGCGTCGCGCAGATCGTCACCTACGGCACCATCAAGGCCAAGCAGGCGCTCAAGGACTCCTCGCGCGTGCTGGGCTACCCCTTCGCGATGGGGGACAAGCTCACCAAGGCGATGCCGCCCGCGGTGATGGGCAAGGACATCCCGCTGTCCGGCATGTACGACCCGAGCCACCCGCGGTACGCGGAGGCAGAGGAGTTCCGGCAGGTCGTCGCCGCCGATCCCGATGCGCAGCGCGTCCTGGAGACGGCCCGGGGGCTGGAGAACCTCAAGCGGCAGTGGGGCGTGCACGCCGCCGGCGTCATCATGTCGAGCGAGCCCCTCATCGACATCCTGCCGATCATGAAGCGTCCGCAGGACGGCGCGATCATCACGCAGTTCGACCAGCCGGGCGCCGAGGCGCTCGGGCTGATCAAGATGGACTTCCTCGGCCTGCGCAACCTCACGATCCTCGACGACGCGCTGGCGAACATCGAGGCAAACGGCAAGCCGCCGATCCTCATCGAGGACGTCGCGCTCGACGACCCCCCGACCTACGAGCTGCTCGGCCGCGGTGACACGCTCGGCGTGTTCCAGCTCGACGGCGGCCCGATGCGCGCGCTGCTGCGCCAGATGCGTCCGGACAACTTCGAGGACATCTCCGCCGTCATCGCGCTGTACCGCCCTGGCCCGATGGGCGTGAACTCGCACACCAACTACGCGCTGCGCAAGAACGGCCTGCAGGCGGTCGAGCCGATCCATCCCGAGCTCGTCGAGCCGCTCGAGGAGGTCGTCGGCGTCACGCACGGCCTGATCGTGTACCAGGAGCAGGTGCAGAAGGCCGCGCAGATCCTCGCCGGCTACACGCTCGGCCAGGCCGACCTGCTGCGCCGCGCGATGGGCAAGAAGAAGAAGGAGATCCTCGACAAGGAGTTCATCCCCTTCCAGGCGGGCTGCCGCGAGCGCGGCTACTCCGACGGCGCGATCCAGGCCGTCTGGGACGTCCTCGTCCCGTTCGCGGGCTACGCCTTCAACAAGGCGCACTCCGCGGCCTATGGCGTCGTCTCGTACTGGACGGCCTACCTCAAGGCCAACTACCCGACCGAGTACATGGCCGGGCTGCTCACCTCCGTCCGGGACGACAAGGACAAGTCCGCCCTGTACCTCGGCGAGTGCCGCCGGATGGGGATCACCGTCCTGCCGCCGGACGTCAACTCCTCCTCGGCGAACTTCACGGCCGTCGGCGCGGACATCCGCTTCGGCCTGACCGCCGTCCGCAACGTCGGTGCCAACGTCGTCGACGAGATCGTCCGGGCCCGCGAGGCCAAGGGCGCGTTCACCTCGTTCACCGACTTCCTCGGCAAGGTGCCCGCGGTCGTCTGCAACAAGCGGACGATCGAGTCGCTCATCAAGGCGGGGGCCTTCGACTCCCTCGGCCACGGCCGGCGCTCGCTCCTGCTCGTCCACGAGCAGGCGGTCGACGCCGTCATCGGGGTCAAGCGCAAGGAGGCGGAGGGCCAGTTCGACCTGTTCGCCGACCTCGGCGGCGCGGTCGACGACGGCCAGGGCTTCCAGGTCGTGGTGCCCGACGTCCCCGACTGGGACAAGAAGCAGCGCCTTGCCTTCGAGCGCGAGATGCTCGGTCTGTACGTCTCGGACCATCCGCTCGCCGGGCTCGAGCACGTCCTGGCGGCCGCCGCCGACTGCTCGATCGCCACGCTCATGGCCGACGAGACCCGGGCCGACGGCTCCATGGTGACGATCTGCGGGCTGGTCACCTCGCTCCAGCGCCGCATGTCGAAGAACGGCAACCCGTGGGCGGCCGTCACGCTGGAGGACATCGACGGCTCGATCGAGGTGATGTTCTTCGGTGAGACCTACGTGGCGTACTCGACCGTCCTCGCCGAGGACGCCGTCCTGACCGTGCGGGGCCGGGCCAGGCGTCGCGACGACACGATGCAGATGCAGGCCGTCGAGGTCTCCCTGCCGGACGTCTCCGCGGCGGAGGGGCAGCCCGTGACGATCACCCTTCCGGTCCACCGGTGCACCCCTCCCGTCGTCGAGCGGCTGCGCGAGATCCTCTCGACTCATCCCGGGGTGAGCGACGTGCACCTGAGGCTCACGCAGCCCGGCCGGGCGACGGTCATGAGGCTCGAGGAGGGCCTGCGCATCGAGCGCTCGCCCGCGCTCTTCGGGGACCTCAAGGCCCTGCTCGGGCCCGGCTGCCTCGTCTGAGGCGGGGTCCCGCCGGGCGCTCGGCCGGGCGGGTGCCTACACTCGCGCGGTGATCCGACTCAATCCCGAGCAGCGGGTGTTCGTCACCGAACGGCACCTGGCCACCCTCACGACCTTGCGCGCCGACGGCTCACCCCATGTCGTCCCGGTCGGCTTCACCTGGGACGCGGATCTCGGGCTGCTGCGCATCACGACCCGCGACGGCTCGGTGAAGGTGCGCAACATCGAGGCGGCGGGCGAGGCTGCGCGGGCGGCCGTCTGCCAGCTCGACGGAGGACGCTGGCTCACCTTCGAGGGGGCGATCAGCGTCGTCCGTGACCCGGAGGAGGTCACCGAGGCGATGCGTCGCTACGAGCGTCGGTACCGAGCACTCACGCCCGACCCGAGGCGCGTCGTCCTGCGCCTGGTGGTCGACAAGGTCATGGGCTCGGACTACATGGTGCTGTGACGCGGGACGGGCACTCGACCCGCCAGGGGGCCGTCAGGCGAGCCGGTAGGCCTCGGCGCCCTGCGGGTTCTCCACCACGACGAGGTCCCCGGCGACGAGGCGGCGGCCGCGGCGAGCCTCGGGCTCGCCGTTGACCTCGACCTCCCCCTCCTCGAGCAGACGGCGCGCATCCGCGCCGGACTCCGCGGCGCCGCAGAGCTTGAGGAGCTGGCCGAGGCGGATCTCGCCCTCGACGGGAACCGGGGTGGGGGAGGCAGGCACGGGGTCATTCTCGCAGGTGCGAGTCCTGCGCCACCCCTGGGCCGGACCGCGCGGCGCCGTCGGGCTCCTCGACCTAGACTCGGCCCCGTGATCTCCCGCCTCGACCTGCGCGGCCGGACGCTGTCCGCCCGCGAGCTCACCGACGCCCTTCCCCGCCCCGAGCTCGACGTGGCCGGTGCCGCCGAGGTGGTGGCCCCGATCCTCGACGAGGTCCGCGAGCGCGGCGCCGCCGCCCTGCGCGAGCTGGCCGAACGCTTCGACGGGGTCCGGCCGGTCCACCTGCGCGTCCCGGCCGAGGCGATGGCGGCGGCGCTCGCCGGCCTCGAGCCGACGGTCCGTGCGGCCCTCGAGGAGGCGATCCGCCGGACGCGCATCGTGCACGCCGCTCAGCGCCCCGCCGACTTCTCCGTCGACCTCGCGCCCGGCGCCCAGGTGCGTCAGCGCTGGCTCCCGGTCCGCCGCGTGGGGCTGTACGTGCCGGGTGGCCTGGCCGTCTACCCCTCGTCCGTCGTGATGAACGTCGTGCCCGCCCAGGAGGCCGGGGTGACCTCGCTCGTGGTCACCAGCCCGCCGCAGCGCGAGAACGGTGGCCTCCCGCACCCGACGATCCTCGCCGCCTGCGCTCTGCTCGGCGTCGACGAGGTCTACGCGGTCGGCGGGGCGCAGGCGATCGCGATGCTCGCCTACGGAGCGGCCGGCCAGACGGAGGAGGACGGTGCGGTGCTCTGCGACCCGGTCGACGTCGTCACCGGCCCGGGCAACCAGTACGTCACGGCAGCCAAGCGCCTGGTGCGCGGGGTCGTGGGGATCGACTCCGAGGCCGGTCCCACCGAGATCGCGGTGCTGGCGGACGGTGGCGCCGACCCCCGTCACGTCGCGGCCGACCTCGTCTCGCAGGCGGAGCACGGCCCGACCTCGGCATCCGTGCTGGTCACCGACTCGCTCGCCCTTGCGGACGCCGTCGAGGCGCTCCTGCCTGCGGTCGTCGCGGCCACGAAGCACAGCGAGCGGGTCGAGACGGCGCTCTCCGGGCCGCAGTCCGCGATCGTGCTCGTCGACGACCTCGAGCAGGGTCTCGCCGTCGTCAACTCCTACGGCGCCGAGCACCTGGAGATCCAGACCGCCGAGGCCGCCGCGGTGGCCGATCGCGTGACGAGCGCCGGGGCGATCTTCGTCGGCCCGTACTCGCCGGTCTCCCTCGGCGACTACATGGCCGGCTCGAACCATGTGCTGCCCACCGGCGGCTGCTCGCACTACGCCAGCGGCCTCGGGGTTCACAGCTTCCTGCGTCCCGTACAGGTCATCGAGTACGACAGGACAGCTCTCGCCGAGCTCTCCGACCGGATCGTGGCGATCGCCGTCGACGAGGACCTCCCCGCCCACGGCGAGGCCGTCGTCGCACGCTTCCCCGCCTGAGGCCGGTTCAGCCCGTCGCGAGGACGAAGGGCAGCACCGGCCCGGCGCCCGCCTGGCGCAGCAGGCGCGCACCGACGGTGAGCGTCCACCCCGAGTCGGACCTGTCGTCCACGAGGAGGACGCAGCGGCCGGACAGGCCTGCGGTGGCGGCCTCGGACAGGTCGAGCTCGAGCCGCCGGTGGATGCCGGCGAGCCGTTGGGCCGAGTTCACGTCATGGCGTCCTGGCCCGTTCCCGGCCGCCGGGGCGATCGCGCCGACGAGCGGCACCGACAGGTGCCGCGCGATCCCGGCGGCGAGGTGCTCCACGAGCTGAGGCCTCGTGGCCGAGCGGACCAGGACGACCCCGTCGACCTGCGGCCCCCAGGCGTCGAGGACGGTGAGCACGGCTGACCGCAGCCCCTGCGGCAGCGGGCCGTCGGCCTCGGCGGTGAAGAGCTCGCGCAGTGCACCGCCCCAGCCCAGGGAGTCGAGCCGTCCGACGGCGCGCCCGACCCCGGCCTGCTGGCCGACGGCGATCCGCCCGGAGAGCTCGATGCCGAGCGAGGCCATCCCGGTGGGCCACTGACGGCGGGCGAGGAGCTCGACGCCCGGCACGGCGAGCGCCGTCCGCGCGCGCAGCACGGCCTCGGCATCGGGAGCCGTGCCGCTGCTCGCCCCTCCGCAGCGGTCGCACCGCCCGCAGCGCCAACCGGGGTCCGTGAGGTCGGGGTCGTCGAGGGCCGCGCGCAGGAACGCCATCCGGCAGCCCGAGGTCTCCTCGTAGTCGATCATCGCCTGCTGCTCGGACTCCCGGGTCGCGGCGACCCGGGCGTAGCGCTCGGCGTCGTACTCCCACGGGCGGCCCGTGGAGACCCAGCCTCCCTGGACCCGGCGGACGGCGCCGTCGACGTCGAGGACCTTGAGCATGAGCTCCAGGCGCCCGCGCCGCAGCCCGACCTTCGGCTCGAGCGCAGCGGTCGAGAGCGCTCGTCCGGCCGCCTCGAGAGCGGCGAGCGCCGCGCGCACCTCCGTCTCGGGCGGGAAGGCCATCGAGGCGAACCAGTCCCAGATGGCGCGGTCGTCGCGACCGGGGAGCAGCACGACCTCCGCCCGGCTCGTCGCGCGGCCCGCACGCCCGACCTGCTGGTAGTACGCGATGGGGGAGGCGGGCGCACCGAGGTGCACGACGAAGCCCAGGTCGGGCTTGTCGAAGCCCATCCCGAGCGCCGAGGTCGCCACGAGCGCCTTGACGCGGTTGGCCAGGAGGTCCTGCTCGCACTCGAGGCGCTCGGCGGGATCCGTCTGACCGCTGTAGGAGCGCACCGGCAGGCCGGCCGAGCGCAGGTGCGCCGCGACCTGCTCGGCGGCCGCGACCGTCAGGCAGTAGACGATCCCCGAGCCCTCGATCCGCGGGAGGTTCTCGGTGAGCCAGGCCAGCTGGGCCGGGTGGTCGGGGAGCCGCGCGACGGACAGGTGCAGGCTCTCGCGGTCCAGCTGCCCGCGCAGCACGAGGACCTCCTGCTCGCTGCCCCCGCCGAGCTGCTCGGCGACATCGGCCGTGACGCGTGCGTTCGCCGTCGCCGTGGTCGCCAGCACCGGGGTGCGCGGCGGCAGGTCCTCGAGCAGCGTGCGGATGCGACGGTAGTCCGGCCGGAAGTCGTGGCCCCAGTCAGAGATGCAGTGCGCCTCGTCGACCACGATCAGCCCGGCGTCGGCTGCGAGCCGCGGCAGGACCTCGTCACGGAAGGCGGGGTTGTTCAGCCGCTCGGGCGAGACGAGCAGCACGTCCGTCTCGCCGGCAGCCACGCGCGAGCGGACCTCGTCCCACTCCTCGGTGTTCGCCGAGTGGATCGTCTCCGCGCTGATCCCGGCGCGCCGGGCGGCGTCGACCTGGTTGCGCATCAGCGCGAGCAGGGGGGAGACGATGACGGTGGGCCCCGCGCCCGCCGCGCGCATCAACGCGGAGGCGACGAAGTAGACCGCCGACTTCCCCCAGCCGGTGCGCTGCACGACGAGGGCCCGGCGACGGTCGACCACGAGCGCCTCGATCGCCGACCACTGGTCCTCGCGGAGCAGCGCGTCCTCGCTGCCGACGAGGGCGCGAAGGATCGTCTCGGCGCGGAGGCGCAGCTCGGCACGCTCGGGCACGGCCGCGCCGGCCGGTGCGTCGGTCGGGAGGTCGGTCGGCGAGGCGGTCGGGGGGAGGGGCACCGGGGCAGTCTGACACCCAGCCCCGACACCCGCCGCTCCCCGTCCCCGTAGGATCGACGCCGGTCCCGCACCACCCGACGGGTCCCCGCCTCGGAGGAGCCTCACGTGTCCCTGCTTCAAGCACTCGGCTGGATCGGATCGGCCGTCCTGGTCATCTCCCTGCTGCAGACGCGGGTGATGCGTTTCCGGGTCCTCAACCTCGCCTCCTGCGTCGTGCTCATCGTCTTCAACGCCGCGATCGGCGTCTGGCCGATGGCCGCGATGAACGTCGTCCTCGTCGGCATCAACATCTGGGCCATCTCGAGGCTGCTGCGCGACCGTCACGACTCGCGCGCCTACGACGCCGTCCCGATCGGCACCGACGAGCCCTTGCTGCGCCACCTCCTCGCCCGCCATTCCGCTGACGTCGCGGCGTTCAACCCTGACCTGCCGGCCGACGTCCTCCCGCTGGCTGACCACGCCTTCCTCGTCTCCACGGGCGACCAGGTCGTCGGGGTCGTGCTCTCGCGGGACGGGGCAGAGGAGGGCGAGCAGCACGTCGTCCTGGACTACGTGCTCCCGGCCTACCGCGACTTCACGCCGGGGGAGTTCGTCTTCCGCCCGGACGGCCCGTTCGCCGCGCTGGGCACGCGGCGCGTCGTCGCGAGCCCGGGGATGACCGCCTCGGAGAAGTACCTGCGCGCGATCGGATTCGTCGAGCGGGACGGCCGCCGCGTGCTGGACCTCGCCACGAAGCCTGCCGCCGCCTGACTACGATCGGCGCGTGACCGCAGAGCCCTCGCCGACCCCGGCGCTCCCGCTGCGCCCCGAGCTGGCCGATCTCGAGCCCTACGGAGCGCCCCAGCTCGACGTGCCGGTGCTGCTCAACGTCAACGAGAACCCCTACCCGCCGTCCGACGCCGTCGTCGCGGAGATCGCTGGCGGCCGTCACGAGGGCGGCGCGGAGCCTGAACCGCTACCCTGACCGTGACTTCGACGCCCTGCGCGCCGACCTGGCCGGCTACCTCGCCCGTGAGTCCGGAGTCCGCCTCGCGCACGGATCAGATCTGGGCCGCCAACGGCTCGAACGAGGTCATGCTGCACCTGCTCCAGGCCTTCGGCGGCCCTGGCCGGACGGCCCTGTCCTTCGCCCCGACGTACTCGATGTACCCCGAGTACGCGCGCGACACGATGACGGCCTGGGTGAGCGGACGTCGCCGGGACGACTTCGGGCTGGACCTGGACGCACGTCCTCGCGACGATCGCCGAGCACCGGCCGAGCGTCGTGCTGCTCGCGAGCCCCAACAACCCGACGGGCACCGCGCTTCCCCTCGAGGTCGTCCGCGCCGTGCTCGCGGCGGCGCGCGAGGTCCCCGGCGGCTGCGTCGTGGTCGTCGACGAGGCCTACGCGGAGTTCCGGCGCGAGGGCACCGGCTCGGCGCTCGAGCTGCTCGATGCGCACCCCCACCTGGCGGTGAGCCGCACGATGTCGAAGGCCTTCGGCATGGCGGGAGCCCGCCTGGGCTACCTCGCGGCGTCTGCCGAGCTCGTCGACGCCCTGCGGGTGGTCCGCCTCCCGTACCACCTGTCCGCCGTGACGCAGGCGGTCGCCCGAGCGGCGCTGGCGCATGCCGACGAGCTGCATGGCCCAGGTCGGCGGCCTTCGCGCCGAGCGCGACGGCGCTCGTCGACTGGTTGCGCGGCCACGGGCTCACGGTCGCCGGAGTCCGACGCGAACTTCGTGCTCTTCGGTCTGTTCGACGACCGGCACGCGATCTGGCAGGGTCTGCTCGACCGGGGAGTGCTCATCCGTGAGGTCGGTCCCCCGGGCTGGCTGCGGGTGTCGGTCGGCACCCCGGCGGAGATGGCGTCCTTCAGGGACGCCCTGGTGGAGGTGGCAGGACTGTGAGCGAGAACACGAGCCCGGTGACGGGCGGCCGGCGCACCGGCCGGATCGAGCGCACGACGTCCGAGTCGAGCGTGCTCGTCGAGCTCGACCTCGACGGGACCGGACGCACCGAGATCTCCACGACGGTGCCGTTCTACGACCACATGCTCACCGCGCTCGGCAAGCACTCGCTGATCGACCTCACCGTCCGCGCGACGGGCGACGTCGACATCGACGTGCACCACACCGTCGAGGACATCGCGATCGCGATCGGCGAGGCGCTGCGCCAGGCGCTCGGCGACAAGTCGGGGATCTCGCGCTTCGGCGACGCGCTCGTCCCGCTCGACGAGGCGCTCGCCCAGGCCGTCGTCGACGTCTCGGGACGCCCGTACCTCGTGCACTCCGGGGAGCCGGCCGGCCAGGAGTACCACCTCATCGGCGGCCACTTCACCGGCTCGCTGACGCGGCACGTGCTGGAGTCGATCGCCCACCACGCGGGGATCTGCCTGCACGTGCGGGTGCTCGCCGGGCGCGACCCGCACCACATCGTCGAGGCGCAGTTCAAGGCGCTCGCGCGTGCGCTGCGCGCCGCCGTCGCGCTCGACCCGCGTGTGGTCGGCGTGCCCTCGACCAAGGGCAGCCTGTGACGGCTCCCGTCCCCTCGGCGGTCGTGCTCACGCAGGTCGGCGACGCGAGCCTGCTCGCCGCCGCCTGCGCCCTGGGCGGCGTGGAGGTCGACGCGCTCGACACCCCCGTTGGCGCCGTCGCGGTGTGCCGATCGCTCGAGCCCGGCCAGCCCGAACGCGTCGCCGAGAGCATCTCGCGGCTGCTCGCCAACACCCCCGTGGTGCTCGTCGTGCAGCGTGACGGCCAGATCTCCGCGACGAGGTGGTCGGCGGGGGCGGCCGGAGCCGTCGTCGCGCCGGGCCTGCTGCTCGACGGGGCTCCGCCGGAGGTCGAGGGACTGCTCCTGGGGACCCTCACGCGTGAGGACCTCACGGGGGCGGTCACCTCGGTCGGCATGTCGCGCTGGAAGGCCACCCGGGCGCTCGCCTCGGCGGCCCGCCGGGCCCGTCGTGCGCGTGGCTGAGCCCGCGAGCCCGTCGGTCGGCCTCGGTAGGATCACCCGGTGAGCGCAGCAACGGTCGTCGTCCTGGACTACGGCTTCGGCAACGTCCGGTCAGCCGTCAGGGCGCTGGAACGGGTCGGGGCGAGCGTCGAGCTCACCGCCGACCCTGCCGCAGCCCTCGCCGCCGACGGTCTCGTCGTCCCCGGAGTCGGGGCCTTCGCCGCCGTGATGGCGGGCCTGCGGGCCGTCCGCGGCGACCAGATCGTCGACCGGCGCCTCGCCGGCGGACGCCCCGTCCTGGGGATCTGCGTCGGGATGCAGGTCATGTTCGAGGCGGGCGACGAGCACGGCGAGCGCACGGAGGGCCTGGGCGAGTGGCCCGGACTGGTGGACCGGCTCGACGCACCTGTCGTCCCGCACATGGGCTGGTCCCACGTCCGCCCGCCCGAGGGCTCGGTGCTCTTCGACGGCATCGCCGACGAGCGCTTCTACTTCGTCCACTCCTATGCCGCTCAGTCCTTCGCCTCCCTCGGCGGGGGCCGATTCGCCGCGCCGAGGGTGACCTGGGCCGAGCACGGGGTCCCGTTCGTCGCTGCCGTCGAGAACGGCCCGCTGTCCGCCACGCAGTTCCACCCGGAGAAGTCCGGGGACGCGGGCGCCCACCTCCTGGCCAACTGGGTCAGCCACCTGAAGGGCTTGTGATGCACCGCCTCGAGCTTCTCCCCGCCGTCGACGTCGCCGCAGGTCAGGCCGTCCGTCTCGTCCAGGGCGAGGCGGGGTCGGAGACCTCCTACGGCGACCCGTTGTCGGCGGCCCTCGACTGGGCGCGCGGCGGGGCCGAGTGGATCCACCTCGTCGACCTCGACGCCGCCTTCGGGCGTGGCTCCAACGCCGAGCTGCTCGCCTCGGTGGTCGCCGCCCTCGACGTCAAGGTCGAGATGTCCGGCGGGATCCGCGACGACGAGTCGCTCGAGCGCGCGCTCGCGACGGGCTGCACGCGCGTGAACCTCGGGACGGCCGCGCTGGAGGACCCGGAGTGGACGGCCCGGGCCATCGCCCGTCACGGGGACGCGATCGCGGTCGGGCTCGACGTCCGCGGGACGACGCTCGCCGCTCGCGGCTGGACGAAGGAGGGCGGTGACCTCTGGGAGGTCCTCGCCCGGCTCGACGAGGCCGGCTGCCGTCGCTACGTCGTGACCGACGTGACCAAGGACGGGACCCTGCGCGGGCCGAACCTCGAGCTGCTGCGCGAGGTGTGCTCGCGGACCGACGCCCCGGTCGTCGCCTCGGGCGGGATCTCCAGCCTCGCCGACCTGGAGGACCTGCGGGCCCTGGTCCCGCTCGGTGTCGAGGGTGCGATCGTCGGCAAGGCGCTGTACGCCGGGGCGTTCACGATGCCGCAGGCGCTCGACGTGGCGGGCCGACCGGAGTGAGCTGCGGGACGGGCGGCAAGAGCCTCCCGCCGACGTCGGCCTTCGCCGGTGACGACGGGCGCCCCGACCCGGCGCTCGTCGCGGCCCTCGAGGAGTGGGCCGCCGGTCGCTGCGCGCTCGACCGCGTCGTCGCCGCACTGGCCTGCGCACGGCTCCTGGTTCCCGTCCTCGCCCATGAGGTCCCCGACGGCGCCGTCGGGCACGACGGTGAGCGTGAGGCCAGCACGGGGGTCGTCGCTCTCCAGTCGCCCGACGGGCGCACGGCGCTCCCGGTCTTCTCCGGCGTCGCCGCGCTGGCCGCCTGGCGAAGCGACGCGAGGCCGGTCCCCGCGCAGGCGCCCCGCGCCGCGGCCTCCGCGCTGGCCGAGGGCTGGTCCCTGCTCGTGCTCGACCCGGCGGGTCCGGTGACGGCGCTGATCCCGCGCCCTGCCGTGCAGGCGCTCGCCGCCGGTCTCGGCTGGACGCCCGCCGTGAGCGGAGGCGTGGTCCGACCGGAGGTCGCCGAGTCGATCGTCCGCGTCGTGTCGGGCGCCCCTCACGTGCGGAGCGTGAGCGTCGAGCCGGGGCAGCGCAGCGAGGTGGCCGTCGTCGTCGGGCTCGCCCCCGGTCTCGACCGCGCCGGCCTGACGGCCGTCCTCGACGAGGTGAACGCCCGGCTGGCCGCCGACCCCGTCGTCGCGCTGGCCGACTCCCTCGAGCTGCGACCGGTCGCCGCGGGCTGAGCCCTCGGCCTCGCCCGAGCGCCTGGGTCCGAGGTCCCAGGTCACCCGTTCGCCCAGGTGGGTACCCGGGAGGGTGACATCGCTGCGCCGCTCGTGTGAACCCCTTCACCCGCTCCGGCTCCTGGGTCCCTTTGACCTGCTCTACTCCTGAACAGCGGCAGATGTCCGGATCTGCCCTGGAGTGGAAGGGAAGGTACTCAAGATGAGCAAGTGGGTGTCCCGTAAGGCGGTCCTCACCTCGGCCTCGTCGGCCATGCTCCTCGCCGCACTCGCTGCGGTCGCGGGAGCCGGTTCCAAGTGGTGGTGAGGTAGCCATGACCTCCGGGGGTGGTGTCCTCGGGCGCCGCCCTCGGCGGGGTCGGCGTGAGACAGCTCGCCCCGGCCCCCTGCACGCGAGCTGGGCGCTCCCCGGCTACGCCTACACTGTCGGCCTCGCCGGGATGGGCGCCGCGGTCCTCCTCCTCGTCCTCGCCCCGCCGTGGGAGGGCCTCGCGGCACCCGTCCTGCAGCTCGGCGTGCTCGCCGTCTTCCTGCTGGTCGGCGAGCTCACCTCCGTCCCGGTGATCCGGGGCGATCGTGCGGCGGAGCCGGTCACGACCTCGACGACCTTCGCGGTGGCGCTCGTCGCGCTCGGACCCGTCTCGCTCCTCCTCCTCGTGCACACCGTCGCCGTCGCCGTCGACGACCTGCGTGCCCGTCGCCGTCCGATCCAGATCGTCTTCAACGCCGGTCAGTACGCGATCAGCATCCTCGCGGCCAGGGCCGTCTTCAGCCTGC
This sequence comes from uncultured Actinomycetota bacterium, assembly GCA_963777075.1. Taxonomy (GTDB): domain Bacteria; phylum Actinomycetota; class Actinomycetes; order Actinomycetales; family Cellulomonadaceae; genus Actinotalea. The sequence continues at coordinate 37,986 of CAVZPH010000029.1, forward strand.
TGTCCGGTGTGCCCTTCCTCGCCGGTGTCCCCGAGTTCACCGCCGCGATGCTGCTGCCGACCCTCGTCGCCGGCGCCACCTTCGCCGTCGTCAACGACGGACTCGTCTCCGTGGTCGCCGCGCTCGCCACGGGCCAGCCGGTCAAGGAGATGGTCCGCGACGACCTGCGCTTCAAGCTCGAGACCTCCGGGGTCCTCGTCGCGCTGGGGCCGATGGCCGCTCTCGCCGTCGGCACCTCGGTCCTCATGCTCCCGCTGCTCGTCCTGCCTGTCCTCGCCGTGCGCAGGACGGCCCAGGTCGCCGCCCTGCGGGAGTACCAGTCCCTGCACGACCCGCTGACCGGGCTCGCCAACCGTGCCCTCTTCCGACGCCGCCTCGAGCGCGCCATCGACACGGACGGGGAGCGAGGGCTCGCGGTCCTGATGATCGACCTCGACCACTTCAAGGACGTCAACGACACGCTCGGGCACGACGTCGGGGACGAGCTCCTGCGCGAGATCGCCCGCCGGACGCAGGTCGAGGCCCAGCCCTTCGGGCGCGAGGTCGAGGTCGCCCGGCTCGGCGGCGACGAGTTCGCCATCCTGCTCGTCACCGAGCATCCCGAACGGCAGGCCGTCGAGCTCGCCGCCGCGCTGCTCGACCACCTGGCCCGCCCGATCGACGCCGACTCGACCAGGGTCTCGGTGCAGGCCTCGGTCGGGATCACGACGAGCGACGGCGCCCCCCTCCTCGACGTCCGCACGACGCTGCGCCAGGCGGACATCGCCCTGTACGAGGCGAAGAACGAGCGCGCGCGGGCCATCGTCTTCCAGCCGGGGAGCTCCACCGAGTCCATCGACCGGCTCCTGCTGCTGCCCGACCTGCGCGAGGCGATCGACGAGAACCGGATCGTCCCGGCGTTCCAGCCGCAGGTCGACGCGCTGACGGGTCAGGTCGTCATGCTCGAGGCCCTCGCCCGCTGGGACCACCCGACGAAGGGGCAGCTCCTGCCGGACAGCTTCATCGCGGTGGCCGAGAGCTCAGGACTCATCTCGCCCCTGACGACCACCGTCCTGCGCAGCTCGCTCCACGCCCTCGCGCAGTGGCGTGCGGCGGGCCACGAGGTGGGGATGGCCGTGAACCTCTCGGCGAGGCTGCTGTCCGACCTCGACCTTCCGGGCAGGGTCGCCGCCCTCCTCGCCGAGTCCGGGGTGCCCGCCTCAGCGCTGACCGTCGAGGTCACGGAGAACTCGCTCATGTCCGATGTCCGCGCCGCGCGGACGATCCTGCTGGCGCTTCGTGACATGGGCGTGCGGCTGTCCATCGACGACTTCGGGACCGGGTACTCCTCCCTCGTCCTGCTGCAGCAGCTCGACGTGGACGAGCTCAAGATCGACCGCAGCTTCGTCCGGGACCTGGTTCCCGGCTCGCACGCCGAGTACCTCGTCAGGTCGATCATCGAGCTCGGCCACAACCTCGGGCTGTCCGTCGTGGCCGAGGGCGTCGAGAGCGTCGAGATCGCCGACCGCCTGCGCGACCTGGGCTGCGACCGGCTCCAGGGCTACCTCTACGGACCGGCGGTGACCAGGCAGGACGCGAGCAGCCTGCTCTCGGCGCTCCCGGTCGTCGTCCCCTGGTGCGCCGCCGTGCCTGCACCGGCGCGGTGAGGTCGCGGTGCTCATCGTCGCCTGCGTCCTGATCTGCGTCGCCGCCGTCCCGCTGACGGGCGGTGACCTCAGCAGGCTGACCGCGCTGCGCTGGCGTCGGTGGTGGCTCGTCCTGCTGGCCCTTGCCGTGCAGCTGGTGGTCCTCGAGCTGTCCGGGCTGTCGGAGCCGCTCGCCGCCGGTGCCCATGTCGCGAGCTATGGCCTCGCGTTCTTGTTCGTCTGGAGCAACCGCGGCACCCATGGGCTCGGACTGCTCGCGCTCGGTGCCGGCGCCAACGGGCTGACGATCCTGCTCAACGCGGGGACCCTGCCCTCGAGCGAGGCCGCGCGCCGGCTCGCCGGGCTCGACGAGGTCCGCGGCTTCACGAACTCCGGGGTCGTGGCCGATCCCGTTCTCGCGTTCCTCGGGGACAACTACGCCGTGCCCGCCTGGGTGCCCCTCGCCAACGTGTTCAGCATCGGCGACGTGCTCATCGTCCTCGGTGCCGCGTGGGTCGTCCTGTCGGTGACCCGCCCGCCGCGCGCGCCGGGGCGGGCGGGGCCGCAGCATGCGCGCCGTCCGGCGGACGGCGCGCGGTGGGCCCGCAGGTCGCCGTCGTCGCTCGTGACGAGGCTCGGCACCATGACGACGGAGGTGCTCAGCGCACGCACGCCGGCGCGGCGGTGAACGAGCCGTCGTCGGCGAGCAGGCTCCCGAGCGTGCTCACCGGGACGAAGAAGCTCTGGTCCGATGCGTTCTTCGCGTAGACGACCCCGACGACCCTGCCCTCGGCGTCCAGGACGGCGGAGCCCGAGCTCCCCGGTTCGACCTGGGCGTCCGTCACGAGCACCTGACCGAAGTTCTCGTTGAGCGGGTCGGTGGTCGAGCCGATCACCCGCCCGCGGGTCAGGGTGAGCTGTCCCCCCTCGGGGTAGCCGACGACGGTGACCTCGGCGCCGATCTCCGGGTCGGAGCCGGCGAGGAAGGGGTAGGAGGGGAGCTCCTGAGCCGTCCTGACGAGCGCGAGGTCGGCCAGGGCCGCCGTGCTCGTCGCCGTGACCGCGACGTCCCTGCCGTCGTAGGTCGCGACCTGGAGCGAGGCGGAGTTCGCGACGACATGCCGGTTCGTGATGAGCGTCGTCGGCCCGATGGCGAACCCGGAGCCGGTGTAGATGGCGACACCCGACCCGGGGGAGAGCGAGTCGCAGCCCACGTTGCGGATCCGCACGGCCATCCGCTGCGCCTGCTGGAACCCGTCGGGGGACAGGTTCCCGCTGCTGGTCGGGGTCGCCTGCGGGACCTGCGTCGGGACGAAGTCGGTCACGGCAGGGCCGGGCATCTGCGGGATGTCGAGGGAGGCGCAGGCGCTCAGGGCGGTGGCCGCCGCGAGGGCAAGTGCGGTGGAGCGCAGCCCTCGCCGCGCCCGACGACGGTCCCGGGCAGCGGCGGGCCGATCCGTCGCCGTCCTCACTTCCCGAGCTCGGTCTGCAGGGCGTCGTTCGCATCCGTCGCCGCGGTGCAGCTGGTCGCCACCGACGCGGCGAACGCATCGAGATCGGCCTGCGGGTAGCGGTCGGGCGTGCCGAGGTAGCCGATGAGCTGCTCCTGCCCCTTGACGCACTGGTCGAGAAGCAGGGCGACCCGGCCGGCGGCGGCCGAGACGCGTGCCTGGTAGTCGGCGAGCAGGCGCTGGGCCTCACGGTCGTCGCCCACCTGGGCCTTCTCGTTCGCCAGCTCGACGATGCGCTCCTGCGCCGTCGTCAGCTGGGCGCGGACGGCGTCGAGCTCGGACTGGGCGCCGTCGAGGTCCTGCCGGGTCGCCGCGAGATCCGTGCCCAGGCTCGTCGAGGCGGCCTCGTAGCTCTCCGCGCGGTCCTGCCAGGCATGGGAGGTCCGGTACAGGTATCCCGTCGAGCCGGCGAGCCCCAGGGCCAGGACGACGAGCACTGCGGTGAGGACCCGGCGCGCGCGGCCGGACCTCGGGGGCACCGCACCGCTCTCGGGGGTGCCGCCGTCGGGCAGGGGCTCGGGAGGTGCGGGCGGTGCCGTCGTGGGCGCCTGGGCAGCGGGCGGTGCACCGCTCGGTGCGGGCTGCCAGGGGCGAGGGACCGGGACGGGCGCGGTCGGCTCCGCGCTCGACGGCTGCCCGGGCCCCGACGGGGGGACCCAGGAGCGTCGGGGCGGGTTGCTCTCGCTCACCTCACCAGGGTACGAGACGCGATGCTCGACCAGCGGTCAGTTGACCGGGCCGGTGAGACGTTCACCCGGTCCCTCGCCCGGGGCGTCGGGGAACTCAGAGGCCTCCCGGAAGGCGAGCTGCAGGGAGCGCAGGCCGTCGCGCAGCGCGCGGGCGTGCTGGCTGCCGAGGTCGGGGGCCGAGGCGGTCACGAGCCCGGCGAGCGCGACGATGAGCTTGCGGGCCTCGTCGAGGTCCATGAGCTCGGCCCCGGTGGTGCCCTCCTCGTCGGGAGCCAGCCCGCACAGGACGGCGGCGGCGCTCATCAGGTGGACGGCTGCGGTCGTGATGACCTCGACGGCCGGCACCTCGGCGATGTCGCGGCTCGCGGTGGCGGGCGAGGCCGGGGCGTCGCTCGTCCCGTCGGGGGCGGGGGCGGCGTCGGGACGGGCGGCGGTACCGGGCTCGAGCCCGGTCGGGGTGGAGGTCATGGGGTAGATCCTCCCAGGTGGTACGCTTGACGGCGACCGACCGAGGTGTGCTCTGCGAAGTGCGCTCCCGGTCTGCAAGCGGAGTTTCTCCCACCTAGGTACCGACCGTCCCGTCCAGCACGGGCAGCAGGTTCCGGGTTCCGGTCCGACGGGCTCGCGGATTTTCTGCGGCCCGGTTGTCGTGCGTGCCCTCGGGCGGGCGGGACGACGGACCTCCAGGCCTCCGCAGGCGATCGTCAGCGGAGGCCTTCTTCGTCTGGCGGGGGTCGTACCACCGACAGCACGAGGAGCCCCACATCACTGAGCCCCGCATCAACGATCGGATCCGCGTAGCCGAGGTCCGCCTGGTCGGCCCCAACGGCGAGCAGGTCGGAATCGTCCGCGTGGAGGACGCCCTTCGGCTTGCCCAGGAGGCGGACCTCGACCTCGTCGAGGTCGCGCCTGACGCGCGGCCGCCGGTCTGCAAGCTCATGGACTTCGGCAAGTTCAAGTACGAGGCCGACATGAAGGCCCGTGAGGCCCGGCGCAACCAGGCCAACACGGTGCTCAAGGAGATCCGCTTCCGTCTGAAGATCGACCCGCACGACTACGGCACGAAGAAGGGCCACGTCGAGCGGTTCCTCAAGGGCGGCGACAAGGTCAAGGTCATGATCATGTTCCGTGGACGCGAGCAGTCGCGCCCGGAGATGGGCGTGCGCCTGCTCCAGCGTCTGGCGGACGACGTCGTCGAGCTCGGCTTCATCGAGAGCATGCCCAAGCAGGACGGGCGAAACATGATCATGGTGCTCGGCCCGACGAAGAAGAAGGCCGACGCCAAGAACGAGCAGCGCAAGCAGCGCGCCGCCGAGCCCGAGCGCGGGTCGAGCACCCAGGACGCGAGCGAGCCCGAGGCGCCCGTCGTCGAGGCCGCACCGGTCGAGGCCGCTCCGGTCGTCGAGGTCGCACCCGTGGTCGAGGCCGCTCCGGTCGAGGGACCGTGGCCGAGTCGGCACCGGTCGCCGCGACTCCGGTCGAGGCCGCTCCCGCCGCGGCAGCCACTCCGGCCGCTGCGCCGAAGCCCGCTGCAGCCGAGAAGCCCGCTGCGACGCCGAAGCCTGCTGCGACGCCCAAGCCTGCTGCGAAGCCCGCAGCTGCGCCGAAGCCCGCCGCCGCGCCCAAGCCCGCTGCTGCCAAGCCGGCCGCGACGCCCAAGCCTGCTGCGAAGCCCGCAGCCGCGCCGAAGCCCGCCGCCGCATCCAAGCCCACGCCCCGCCCGACGTCGTCGTCCGGGGCTGACGCCTGACCCTGTACGGGCTCGCCCGTACCCCGACCGTGCCGCCCCGCCAGGGACGGCCTGACAGAGAGAGCACACAGTGCCGAAGAACAAGACGCACAGCGGTGCGAAGAAGCGGTTCCGGATCACCGGGACCGGCAAGCTGATGCGCGAGCAGGCCGGCATGCGCCACCTGCTCGAGCACAAGTCGAGCCGGCGCACGCGTCGCCTCTCCAGCGACCAGCCCGTCGCGGCCGTCGACGTCCCGAAGATCAAGAAGCTGCTCGGCAAGTGAGCCATCGGGCGCCCAGCGCCCTGGTTGTGCCTGTCGGACCTGACTACGCAAGGAGCATCACGTGGCACGCGTGAAGCGGGCAGTAAACGCCCAGAAGAAGCGCCGGACTACCCTCGAGCGCGCAGCCGGCTATCGCGGCCAGCGGTCGCGCCTCTACCGCAAGGCCAAGGAGCAGGTCACCCACTCCCTGGTCTACGCCTACCGCGACCGCAAGGCGCGCAAGGGCGACTTCCGCCGTCTGTGGATCCAGCGCATCAACGCTGCGGCCCGCGAGCAGGGGATGACCTACAACCGTCTCATCCAGGGCCTCAAGCTCGCGGGTGTCGAGGTCGACCGCCGTGTCCTGGCGGACATGGCCGTCAACGACGCCCCCGCGTTCAACGTCCTGGTGAAGGTTGCCAAGGAGGCCCTTCCGGCCGACGTCAACGCGCCCTCGGCAGCCTGAGCACCACCCGTACCTCCAGGACGCCCGGCCGATGCCCGAGCTGACCAACACCCACGCTGAGCGGGTGCGGTCGGTCAAGGCACTGGCCGGGCGTTCGGTGCGTGAGCGGCGGGGTCTCTTCCTGGTCGAGGGGCCCCAGTCGGTGCGCGAGCTCGTCCGGTTCCGGGCAGAGCAGGTCGAGGAGCTCGTCCTCACGGACGAGGCGGCCATGCGCCACCCCGAGATCGCCGACAGCGCGCGCGAGTCAGGGCTCCGGCTACGGAGCGCGAGCACCGAGGTGCTCCATGCGATGTCCGCCGACGCCCAGGGCGTCCTCGCCGTCGCCAGGACCTGGGACGCGAGCGCGACGCGCCTTCCCGAGCGGCCGCGTCTGGTCGCCGTCCTGGCGACGGTCCGCGACCCCGGGAACGCGGGTGCGGTGATCCGCACGGCCGATGCCGCGGGCGCCGACGCCGTCGTGCTCGCGGGCGAGAGCGTCGACCTCTTCAACCCCAAGGTGGTCCGATCGACCGCCGGCTCGCTGTTCCACCTGCCCGTCCTGCGCGCCCCCGACCTCGGCGGGGTCCTCGCCGCCGTGCGGGCGGCGGGGTGCACGGTGCTCGCCGCCGACGGTTCTGCTCCGCTCGACCTCGACGAGCTGCTCGACCTCGCCGCAGCCGCTGGCCCCGAGGACCGCCCGTCGCCCGACCTGCGCGCAGCGACCGCCTGGCTCTTCGGGAACGAGGCGCGCGGCCTGAGCGCCGAGGAGCTCGCGCTGGCCGATGCCGCCGTCCGGGTCCCGCTGCGCGGTTCGGCGGAGTCGCTCAACCTCGCGACGGCCGCGGCCGTCTGCCTCTACGCGAGCGGCCGCGCCCAGCGCTGAGGTCCAGAGCCCCTCGCCTGCCTCAGCCCTGCGGCTGGGCTCCGGTCGGGCCCGCACCGGCAGGTTCCCACGGGGGCACGGGCCGGTACTGCTCGGACGGCATGAGGATCCACAGGATCGGGTAGACCAGGATCTGGCTGCCCGGCAGGGCCATGAGGACCAGGAGGAAGAGCAGGCGCGTCGGCCACGGGTCCAGGCCGAGCCGTCGCCCGAGCCCGGCGCACACACCGCCGAGCACGCGTCCCTCGACCGGCCGGACCAGTCCGTCCCTGGCGAGGCTCTCGTGGATGGACATGTGCACTCCTCTCGGATCATGTCGGCTCCGTGCCGACAGGACCAGCCTGCGTCGCGGGCTCGTCGTGGTCATCAGGGGCGTCCCCGGGTTCGTCCCTGAGGTGCCCCCGACAGGCCTCGGGGGCGGGTCCCGATCGCGCCGGGCTCCCGCCCCGGCGACGCGCCGGCCGCGCAGGGCTGGCAGGGTGGGGGGATGCGCCTGTTCGCCGCGATCCGTCCTCCGGTCCAGGTCCTCGACCACCTCGAGCGCGCGCTGTCGGGGGTCGCTGCCCTGGCTGACGCCGGAGGGGTCCGGTGGGCGGCAGAGGAGAACCTGCACCTGACGCTCGCCTTCTTCGGCGAGGTCCCGGACGGAGCCGTCGGTGAGCTCGCCGAGGAGCTCGCCGACGTCGCGGGCGCGAGGTCCTCGTTCGCGATGCGGCTGCGCGGTGCCGGGGTGTTCGGGCAGCGCACCGTGTGGGTCGGTGCGGGCGGGGAGGTCGAGTCCTTCGTCGGGCTCGCCGCGAGGGCGCGCGCCGCCGGGGAGGGCCTGAGCCGGTTCCGGGACGAACGAGCGCGCCAGCGCCCGCACCTGACGATCGGCCGGGTCGGCCCCGCGCGGGTCGGCAGGGACCGGCGGGCAGCAACACTCCCGGTCGAGGTCGAGCACCTCGTCCACGCCTTGTCCGTGTACGAGGGACCGAGCTGGACCGTGAGCGAGATCGCGCTCGAGTCCTCTCGTCCCCGGGGCGGGCCGGGGCGGGGGACCTCGCTACGAGACGGTCCACCGGATGCCCCTGGCTGCTGTGGCAGGATGACGGCCATGGTGCAGCGCTCGGAGACGGCCGGTGGTCGTCGATTTACCAGGCCCGCAGGTGGGCCGCGCGGCTGAGCCGCGCACGGGGATGCGCCACGGCGCGCTCCCCGGCTGCCCACGGCGGGCTCTGCTCCGACCCTGGCCCTGACCGGGCCGTCCGCTCCCGCCCCGGAAGGTCCGCATGTCCGACACCGCCCCGCTCTCCCCGCTCGACGTCCCAGGGATCGAGGCCGCTGCGGCGGACGCCCTCGCGGCGTTCACGGCCGCCGGTGACCTCGACGCGCTCAAGGACGCGAGGCTCGCGCATGTCGGCGACCGCAGCCCGCTCGCGCTGGCCAACCGCGCCATCGGCGGGCTGGCCGGTCCGGACAAGGCGGTCGCCGGGAAGACGCTCGGCGCCACCCGGGCCACGGTCGCCGCTGCGCTCGCCGCGCGGCAGGCCGAGCTCGAGGTGGAGCGGGACGCACGCGTGCTGCGCGAGGAGACGCTCGACGTCACCCTGCCCGCCGAGCGGGCGCCCCGTGGCGCCCGCCACCCGCTGGAGGTCATGCAGGAGCGCGTCGCCGACCACTTCGTCGCGATGGGCTGGGAGATCGCCGAGGGTCCCGAGCTCGAGGCGGAGTGGTTCAACTTCGACGCCCTCAACTTCGGCGTCGACCACCCCGCGCGGCAGATGCAGGACACCTTCTTCGTCGAGCACCCCGAGGGGCCGGGTGCCGGTCCGTCGGGTCTGGTGATGCGCACGCACACCTCGCCCGTCCAGGCGCGGGCCCTGCTCGAGCGGGAGCTGCCCGTCTACATCGCCTGCCCCGGGCGCACCTTCCGCACCGACGAGCTCGACGCGACGCATACGCCCGTCTTCCACCAGGTCGAGGGGCTCGCGGTCGACAAGGGCCTGACGATGGCGCACCTGAAGGGAACCCTCGACCACTTCGCGCGGTCGATGTTCGGGCCCGAGGCCCGCACCCGTCTGCGCCCGTCGTTCTTCCCGTTCACCGAGCCGAGCGCCGAGATGGACCTGTGGTTCCCGCAGAAGAAGGGCGGGCCCGGCTGGATCGAGTGGGGCGGCTGCGGGATGGTCAACCCGAACGTCCTGCGCGCCTGCGGGGTCGATCCCGAGGTCTACTCGGGCTTCGCGTTCGGCATGGGCATCGAGCGCACGCTGATGCTGCGCCACGGCATCGCCGACATGCACGACATGGTCGAGGGCGACGTGCGCTTCTCGCTGCAGCTCGAGGGGACGATCTGATGCCGCGCATCCCGCTGACCTGGCTCGAGGACCATGTCGAGCTTGCCCGCCGACGTGACGGCCGAGGCGCTCGCCGCCGACCTCGTCAAGGTCGGCCTCGAGGAGGAGGCGATCCACCCCGCCGCGGTGATCGGCCCGCTCGTCGTCGGGCGGGTCCTCGACCTGACGCCCGAGGAGCAGAAGAACGGCAAGACGATCAACTGGTGCCATGTCGACGTCGGCGTGCACAACGAGATCGGCCCGGACGGCGTCGGCTCGCGCGGGATCGTCTGCGGGGCGCACAACTTCGTGGCCGGCGACCTCGTCGTCGTCGCGCTGCCCGGCGCCGTGCTTCCCGGCCCCTTCGCGATCGCCGCCCGCAAGACCTACGGCCACGTCTCGGACGGGATGATCTGCTCGGTCCGCGAGCTCGGGATCGGCGAGGAGCACGACGGGATCCTCGTCCTCGACGAGGCGGCCCTCGCGCGGTTCGGGATCCTTCCCGCGGACGCCGTCCCCGGCGCCGACGCGCTGCCGCTCCTCGCCCTCGGCGAGGAGGTCCTGGAGATCAACGTCACCCCCGACCGCGGCTACTGCTTCTCGATGCGCGGGGTGGCGCGCGAGTACGGGCACTCGACGGGTGCGCGGTTCACCGACCGCGGTCTTCCCGACGGCGGAGCGGACTCACGACCTGCCGGCGGCGGGCTTCGCCGTCGAGATCTGCCGACGACGCCCCGATCCACGGGACCGTCGGCTGCGACCGCTTCGTGCGCGCAGGTCGTGCGCGGGGTCGCGGCCTCGGGTCCGTCCCCGCTGTGGATGCAGCGCCGGCTGACCCAGGCCGGGATGCGTCCCATCTCGCTCGCCGTCGACGTGACGAACTACGTCATGCTCGACCTCGGCCAGCCGCTGCACGCCTACGACCTCGCAGCGCTCGCCGAGCCGATCGTCGTGCGCCGCGCACGAGCAGGCGACCGACTGACCACGCTCGACGGCGTCGCCCGCACGCTCGACCCCGAGGACCTGCTCATCACCGACTCGCCCGAGGCCGCCTCGGGCGCCATCGGGACGCGCGTGCTCGGCCTCGCCGGCGTCATGGGTGGAGCCGACTCCGAGGTCGGCCCGGCGACGACGGACCTCCTCGTGGAGGCTGCCCACTTCGACCCGATCACCGTCGCCCGCTCGGCGCGCCGGCACCGCCTGCCCAGCGAGGCCGCCCGTCGCTTCGAGCGCGGGGTCGACCCGCAGCTGCAGCGCGTGGCGGCCCGCCGCGTCGTCGAGCTGCTGCTCGAGTACGGCGGCGGGACCGCTGACGAGGCGATCACCGACGTCGACCGGCACGCCCGAGCCGACGACGATCTCCTTCCCGCTCGACCTCCCGTCCCGGCTCGTCGGGGTCGCGTACACGCACGAGGAGGTCGGCTCCGTGCTGACGCAGATCGGCTGCACGCTCGGCGAGGTCGTCGACGGCGTCGTCCAGGTGCTCGTGCCGAGCTGGCGTCCCGATCTCGTGGTCCCCGTCGACCTCGTCGAGGAGGTCGCGCGCCTGCGCGGCTACGACGCGATCGGCTCCGAGCTCCCCGTCCGCCCCCGGCGGTCGCGGGCTGACGATCGGCCAGCGGGCGCGTCGCTCCGTCGCGAGGGCCCTCGCCGACGCCGGTCTCGTGGAGACGCTGAGCTACCCGTTCATCGGTGAGCACCAGCTCGACGAGCTCGGCATCCCCGCCGAGGACCCCCGCCGTTCCGCCGTACGCCTGGTCAACCCGCTCGCCGACACGCAGCCGCTGCTGCGGACGAACCTGCTGGTGACCCTGCTCGACACCGCCCGGCGCAATGTCGCACGAGGGGCGAGCGACGTGTCCGTCTTCGAGCTCGGCGTCGTCACCCGCCGGGGCACAGGCTCCGCGCCGCGGCTGCCCGGGGGAGTGCGCCCCGCCGACGAGGACCTGCGCCGCCCTGGACGCGGCCGTCCCGCCGCAGCCTCGTCGTGTCGCCGGGGTGCTCGCCGGGCGTCGCGAGCCCGCCGGCTGGTGGGGCACCGGTCGCCGCGCCGATCACAGCGACGCGATCGAGGCGGCCCTGCTCGTCGCCCGGACCGTGGGGGTCGAGGTCGTCGTGGGGCAGTCGGCGGAGCATGCGCCGTGGCACCCGGGCCGGACGGCCGTGCTGACCACGCGCGAGGGGATCGTCGTCGGCCACGCCGGTGAGCTGCACCCGAACGTCGTGCGCGCGCTCGACCTGCCCGATCGCTCGGTCGCGTTCGAGGTCGACCTCGACCTCCTGCTCGCGGCCGCCCCGCAGGAGCCGCGGCAGGCGACGCCCGTCTCGACCTTCCCGCTCGCCAAGGAGGACATCGCGCTCGTCGTCGACGCCGACGTCCCGGCGGGCGCGCTGCTCGAGGCGGTTCGCGTCGGCGCCTCGTCCTCTGCGGCGGGCGAGATCGTCGAGGAGCTCAGGCTGTTCGACGTCTACACGGGCGCGCAGGTCGGCGAGGGGCGCAAGTCGCTTGCCTTCTCGCTGCGGCTGCAGGGCCGCCGACCGCACGCTCACCGCCCAGGAGGCCGCTGCCGTCCGTGAGTCGGCCGTCGCCGAGGCGAACCGGCGCTGGGGGGCCGAGCTGCGCTCCTGAGCTCAGACGAGCAGCAGCACCTTTCCCGTCGTGGCGCGCCCCTCCAGGGCGCGGTGGGCCTCGGCGGCGTCGGCGAGCGGGAAGCGCGCGCCGATCCGCACGTCCAGGCGCCCGGCGGCGAGGGCCGCGAACAGCTCATCGCTGCGCGAGAGCAGCTCGGCTCGCTCGGCCACGTGGTGGCCGAGCGTCGGACGGGTGAGGAACACCGACCCGGCGTCCTGGAGGCGCATCGGGTCGACGGGCGGCACCGGCCCGGACGAGGCACCGAAGAGCGCGAGCGTGCCTCGCCGGCGCAGGCTCGCCAGCGAGGCGTCGAAGGTCGTGCGGCCCACACCGTCGAAGACGCTGTGCACCCCGCCCTCGGTGTGCTCGTGCACCCAGGCCGGGAGCTGGGTGGGCAGGTCGTCGAGCTCGTCGTACCGCAGGACGGCGCCTGCCCCCGCGGAGCGCGAGAGCTCGGCCTTGTGCGCCGTCGAGACGGTCGTGAGCACGCGCCCACCGCGAGCCACCGCGAGCTGGGTGAGCAGCAGCCCGACGCCGCCCGCCCCGGCGTGCACGAGGACGTCGTGCCCCGGCAGCACGGGGGCCGTCGAGTGGCTCAGGTAGTGCGCGGTGAGGCCCTGAAGCATGACGGCGGCCGCCACCTCGAGGGAGACCTCGGCGGGGACCGGGACGAGCCGGTCGGCCTCGACGAGGGCGCGCTCCGCATAGCTGCCGGCGCTGCCGTCAGCCCATGCCACGCGGTCCCCGACGCTCAGGTCGACGCCCGGGCCCACGGCTCGGACGATCCCGGCCCCCTCGGCGCCCACGACATGCGGGAACGGCATCGGGTACCGCCCCGTCCGGCGGTACACGTCGATGAAGTTCACGCCGGCGGCGGCGACGTCCACGACGGCCTGACCGGCGGCGGGCTCGGTCGGCGGGACCTCGTCGAGGCTCAGGACCTCCGGGCCGCCGGCCGCCAGTGCTCGGATCGCGCGCATACCTGGTGAACGGCGCGCCACGGCTCCCGGTTCCCGCACGACATACAAAGGTGTGTATATTCATGCACATGACAGTTCGGGTCGCCGTCTCCGGCGCGAGCGGCTACGCCGGTGGTGAGGTGCTGCGGCTCCTCGCCGCCCATCCGGACGTCGAGATCGGCGCCGTCACGGCCCACTCGAACGCCGGTGACCTCCTCGGCACGCACCAGCCGCACCTGCGCAGCCTCGCCGACCGCGTCCTCGCGCCCACGACGGCCGCGAGCCTCGCCGGCCACGACGTCGTCGTGCTGGCGCTCCCGCACGGGGCGTCGGGGGCGATCGCCGCTGAGCTCGGGCCCGAGGTGCTCGTCCTGGACTGCGGTGCGGACCACCGGCTCACCGACCCTGCGGACTGGGAGGCCTTCTACGGGAGCGCCCACGCCGGGACGTGGCCCTACGGTCTGCCCGAGCTGATGCATGCGGACGGTTCTCGGCAGCGCCAGGCGCTCGCCGGCGCCCGTCGGGTCGCCGTCCCCGGCTGCAACGTGACCGCCGTGACGCTGGGCATCCAGCCGGGGGTCGCTGCCGGAGTGGTCGAGTCCACCGATCTGGTCGCGGTCCTCGCCGTCGGGTACTCCGGCGCGGGCAAGGCCGCGAAGACGCACCTGCTCGCCTCCGAGGGCCTCGGCTCCGCCGCGCCCTACGCGGTCGGCGGGACGCACCGGCACATCCCCGAGATCGAGCAGAACCTGCGGGTCGCCGGTGCGGCCCGGGTGCGGATGAGCTTCACCCCGGTGCTCGTGCCGATGTCCCGGGGGATCCTCGCGACCGTCACCGCACGGCTCGCTCCCGGTGCCGACGCCGGATCGGTCCGTGCCGCCTGGCAGCAGGCGTACGCCGATGAGCCCTTCGTCCGGCTGCTCCCCGAGGGGCAGTGGCCGACGACCGCCGCGACGCTCGGCGCCAACACGGCGCTCGTCCAGGTCGCCGTCGACGAGCGCGCGGGTCGCGTGGTCACGGTGACGGCGCTCGACAACCTGGTCAAGGGCACCGCCGGCGCGGCGGTGCAGTCCATGAACCTCGCACTCGGGCTCGCCGAGACGACAGGCCTGACGACGGACGGAGTCGCCCCGTGAGCATCACCGCACCTGCCGGGTTCCGGGCAGCAGGAGTGACGGCAGGACTCAAGGCCTCGGGCCGTCCGGACCTCGCCCTGGTGGTCAACGACGGGCCGCAGCACGTCGGCACCGCCGTCTTCACGACGAACCGCGTCGTCGGCGCCCCCGTGACCTGGTCGCGCCAGGTCGTCGCCGACGGCATCGTCCACGCCGTCGTCCTCAACAGCGGCGGGGCGAACGTCTGCACCGGCCCGCCCGGGTTCCTCGACACGCACCGCACGGCCGAGCAGGTCGGTCAGGTGCTCGGGGTCTCGGCAGGAGACGTCGTCGTCTGCTCCACCGGCCTGATCGGGGAGCGGCTCCCGCTCGAGAAGGTCCTGGCCGGGGTGTCCGCCGCCGCTGGCGCCCTGAGCCCTTCGGGCGGCCCCGACGCCGCCGTCGCGATCATGACGACCGACAGCGTGCCGAAGGAGGTCCACGTCATGCGCGAGGGCTGGTCCGTCGGTGGCATGGCCAAGGGGGCGGGGATGCTCGCGCCCGCGATGGCGACGATGCTCAGCGTGCTCACCACCGACGCCGTCGTCGCGCCAGGGGACGCCCTGCCGGCCCTGCGCGCCGCAACCGGGGTCACCTTCGACCGGGTCGACTCCGACGGTTGCATGTCCACCTCGGACACCGTGACGCTGCTCGCCTCCGGTGCCAGCGGCATCGCCGTCACGCGCGAGGAGCTCACCTCGGCACTGACCGAGGCATGCGCCTCGCTCGCCAGGGCGCTCGTCGCCGATGCCGAGGGCGCGACGCATGACATCGCCGTGCACGTCGTCGGCGCCGACAGCGAGACTGCGGCGGTCGCCGTCGCGCGCTCGGTCACCCGGTCCAACCTCGTCAAGGCCGCCGTCTTCGGCAACGACCCGAACTGGGGCCGGGTCCTGGCGCAGGTCGGGACGGTCCCCGTCGAGGTCGCTGCCTTCGAGCCCGAGGCCATCGACGTCTCGATCAACGGCGTCCAGGTCTGCCGTTCCGGCGGGGTGGGGGAGGACCGCAGCCTCGTCGACATGGCCTCGGCCCGCGAGGTGCACATCGAGATCGACCTGCACGCCGGTCCGGCGTCCGCGACGGTCTGGACCAACGACCTCACCCATGACTACGTCCACGAGAACAGCGCGTACTCGACATGAGCCTGACCCCGCAGCCCGAGCAGCCCCAGGCCCCGCTCGAGGACTTCGTCTTCGACACCCGCACCGACCTGCGCCCCGACCAGAAGGCCGAGGTCCTCATCGAGGCCCTTCCCTGGCTCCAGGAGTTCTCCGGTGCGCTCTTCGTCGTGAAGTACGGCGGCAACGCCATGGTCGACGAGGGGCTCAAGCGCGCCTTCGCCCAGGACATGGTCTTCCTGCGTCAGGTGGGCCTGCGGCCCGTCGTCGTGCACGGGGGCGGCCCGCAGATCTCCACGATGCTCGACCGGCTCGGGATCGCGAGCGAGTTCCGTGGCGGGCTGCGCGTGACGACGGCCGAGAGCATGGACGTGGTGCGCATGGTCCTCACCGGCCAGGTCTCCCGTGAGCTCGTCGGGCTGCTCAACGCGCACGGCCCCTACGCCGTCGGCCTCTCCGGCGAGGACGGCGGGCTCCTCAAGGCCAGGCGCCGCACCGCGATGGTCGACGGCGAGCCCGTGGACGTCGGACATGTCGGTGACGTCGTCGACGTCGACCCCCGGGCCGTGCGCGACCTGCTCGACGCCGGCCGGATCCCCGTCGTCTCCACGGTCGCCCCCGACATCGACGACCCGACGCAGGTGCTCAACGTCAACGCGGACACCGCAGCAGCGGCGCTCGCGGTGGCTCTCGGCGCCCGGAAGCTCATCATCCTCACGGATGTCGAGGGCCTCTACACCGACTGGCCCGACCGGACCTCGCTCGCCCAGCAGATCCGCGTCTCCGCGCTCGCGGCACTGCTCCCCGGCCTCGAGTCGGGGATGGTGCCGAAGATGGAGGCCTGCCTGCGGGCCGTGCGCGGCGGCGTGCCTCAGGCGCATGTCGTCGACGGCCGCCAGGCGCACTCCGTCCTGGTCGAGGTCTTCACCGCCCAGGGCGTCGGCACGATGGTCCTGCCCGACGACCTCACCGGCCCCATCCCCATCGTGCGGCGCAGCGGGGCGGTGCCCTCATGAGCGAGCTCCTTCCGCCGCCCGACGGCGGCTCGGGCCTGCAGTGGACGGCCCGCTACGGCGAGGCGGTGATGAACACCTTCGGCACGCCGCGGCGCGTCCTGGTGCGGGGTGACGGGGTCCACGTCTGGGACGCCGACGGCGCGCGGTACCTCGACCTGCTCGGCGGGATCGCGGTGAACACGCTCGGCCACGGCCACCCGACGCTCACCGCGGCGATCAGCGCGCAGCTGGGCACGCTCGGCCACGTGTCGAACTTCTTCGCGACGCCGACCCAGGTCGCCCTCGCCGAACGACTGCTCGAGATCGGTCAGGCCCCGGCCGGCTCACGCGTGTTCTTCACCAACTCCGGGACGGAGGCGAACGAGGCGGCGTTCAAGCTGCTGCGCCGCACCGGTCGCCCGCGGGTCCTGGCCCTGGAGGGCTCGTTCCACGGACGGTCGATGGGCGCGCTGGCACTGACGCACAAGGCGGCGTACCGCGAGCCCTTCGCCCCGCTGCCCGGCGGGGTCGAGTTCCTCCCCGTCGGCGACGTCGATGCGCTCACCGCAGCCATGGGACCCGACGTGGCGGGCATCGTCGTCGAGGTCGTGCAGGGCGAGGCCGGGGTCAGGCCGCTCCCGGCCGGCTACCTCGCCGCCGCTCGCGCGCTCGCTGACCTCCACGGCGCGCTGCTGGTCGTCGACGAGGTGCAGACGGGCATCGGGCGCACCGGCTCCTGGTTCGCCTGGCAGCACCCTGCCCTCGGCGCGGGGGTGCGTCCCGACGTCGTGACGATGGCCAAGGGCCTCGGCGGCGGGTTCCCGATCGGTGCCCTCCTCGCCTCCGGCACGGCCGCGACGCTGCTGAGCCCCGGCCAGCACGGCACGACCTTCGGCGGCAACCCCGTCGCCGCCGCGGCCGCCCTCGCCACGCTCGGCGTGCTGGAGCGGGACGGTGTCCTCGCCCATGTCGCCGAGCTGGGCGAACGCCTGGCCACGGCGCTCGCCGCTGCGCCGCTGGTCACCGAGGTCCGCGGTCGCGGGCTCCTGCTCGCGATCGAGCTCTCCTCCCCGGTGGCCGCTCGCGTCGCGGACCTCGCCCTGGCTGCCGGGTTCATCGTCAACCCCGTCACGCCGACGGCGCTGCGCCTGGCACCACCGCTCGTGCTCACCTGGGACGAGGTCGAGCCCTTCGTCACCTTCCTCCGCGACCTTCCGGTCGAGATGCTCGTCGACCCCGAGGAGACTTCATGACCCGCCACCTGCTGCGCGACGACGACCTCAGCCCGGCCGAGCAGCGGACGGTCCTCGACCTCGCGGTGCGGCTCAAGGGAGACCGGCTCGCCGCGACGCCCCTGGCCGGCCCGAAGGCCGTCGCCGTCCTCTTCGACAAGCCGACGCTGCGCACCCAGCTCTCCTTCACCGTCGGCATCGTCGAGCTCGGCGGGTACCCGATGCTGGTCGACGGGAAGCTCGCCCAGATCGGTGTGCGGGAGTCGGTGGCCGACGTTGATGCCGTAGTCGAGTTCTTCGCGCAGGCGCAGTCCGAATTTCTCGATGCGCTCGGCGATGATCGCCGGCCGGCCGATCAGGGTCGGTCGCGCCAGGGCTTCGTCGACGACGATCTGGCATGCGCGCAGGAGTCGCTCTTCCTCGCCTTCGCTGTACGCTACCCGCTTTCGGGTTGCGCTCTTTGCCGCAACAAAGATCGGCCGCATCGTGTTGCCGGAGGCATAGACAAAACTCTGCAATCGGTCGCGGTAAGCCTGCATGTCGCCGATCGGTCGCAACGCAACGCCGCTGTCGACGGCCGCCTGTGCCACAGCCGGCGCAATCTTCATCATCAGGCGCGGATCAAACGGCTTGGGAATCAGGTACTCCGGGCCGAACGCCAGTTGCTGCGCCTGCGTACGCGGCGGCGACGACCTCGCTCTGCTCGGCCTGCGCCAGTTCGGCGATGGCATGCACCGCGGCAATCTCCATCTCGTCGGTGATCGTCGAGGCGCCGGCATCGAGTGCGCCGCGAAAGATGTAGGGGAAACACAGGACGTTGTTGACCTGGTTCGGATAGTCGGTGCGGCCGGTGGCCATGATGGCGTCGTCGCGCACCGGTCTTGCACGTCTTCGGGCGTGATCTCGGGATTGGGGTTGGCCAGCGCGAAGATCAGCGGCCTGGCCGCCATCTTGCGCACCATGTCCGGCTTGAGCACGCCACCGGCCGACAGGCCCAGAAAAATGTCGGCGCCGTCGATGACTTCGCGCCAGCGTGCGCGCCGCGGTCTTCTGCGCGAAGACGATCTTGTCCTCGTCCATCAGTTCGGTGCGGCCTTCGTAGACCACACCGGCCAGGTCGGTGACGAAGATGTTCTCGCGCGGCATGCCCAGCTTGAGCATCAGATTCAGACAGGCCAGCGCAGCGGCACCGGCACCCGAGGTCACCAGCTTGACCTTGCGCAAATCCTTGCCGACCACCTTGAGTCCGTTGATCAGGGCCGCCCCGACAACGATGGCCGTGCCATGCTGGTCGTCGTGAAACACCGGAATGTTCATCCGTTCGCGCAACTTGCGCTCGACGTAAA
>CAVZPH010000030.1:0-54397 GCA_963777075.1 uncultured Actinomycetota bacterium
CAAGACCACCCATGGCCCCCGCGATCTTCCGCCGTCAGATCGAGGCTGGTGCCTGGGCGATCACGGTCGCGGACACGTCGCAGGCGGTCGTCGCGGTCGATGCGGGGATCGAGCGGGTCCTGATCGGGAACGAGATCGTCGACGATGAGGGCCTGGCGTGGACTTCGAGCCCGGCCAGCTCAACCGGTCCGGACGTCGAGCTCCTCGCGTTCGCCGACTCGGTCGCGGGCGTCGACCGGATGGCGGCGCGGCTGCGTGGCGCCACACGCCACTCCCCGTGCTCGTGGAAGTGGGCCTGCCCGACGGTCGGACGGGCGTCCGCACCGCCGAAGAGGCCGGGGATGTCGCGCGCGCCATCGTCGATGCGCCGTCGCTCACGCTCGCCGGGCTCGCGCTCTACGAGGGCGTGGTCGAGGGCGAGACGTGGGCGGACCGCGCCGCCGCGGTCCGCCGTTTCTGCGCGCTGGTCCGTCAAGTCGACGCAGCTGAGCCGCTACCACAGCACTATTATTGGAGTATGGAGAAAAAAGGAGCGACTTTAACATCAAATAACGCAGAGCATAGCAGTGTAACTTTTACTGCACCAACTGTTAGCACACCAACCCAATGGAAATTATATACGTACACGGCCAATAATGTGGGTAAAGCTAGAGAGACTTTTATTACTATAAATGTGGGGGGAGCAGTAAATACAACTATTCCAACACCTACTAATTTACAATTAACTGCTTATACGCAAAGTAGTATTTATATAGAATGGGATACTGTTGGTTATGGTATTACAAATTATGAAGTTGAATACAGTCAAGATCCTAGTTTTAATAACGGAGTAATTAATAATTCAGTAAATTCAAATTTAACTACTGCAAACTGGGAACCAACAGCTTTAATAAATGGGACATATTACGTTAGGGTTAGAGCGGTGAATTCAACAGGTAGCACAAGTGATTGGACATCTACATCTTCAATTTCACTAAATGCAAACACGCAGCCATTTATCTCCGCTGTTACTCCTGCTACTGGGACAACAATTTCAGAAAATAGTGTAACTTTAAATTTTCAACCAACAGGTGGCAATGCTCCTTTAACCTATACAGTTTATTTTTCAACTTGGAATCCTAAAGGTAGCCCTCCAGTAGCAACAAACTTAAGTAATGCTACTTTTACAGTAAATAATTTAACACCAAACAATACGTATTTTTGGGCAGTAAAAGTTGTTGATGCCGATGGTGACGAATTTATTACAAATAATTATTCTATAAATACGCAACCATCAACATCAATACCTACAGGAACTATTTCTATTGAAAATGGTGCTGTTTCTACAAATAGTATTTCTATAAACCTTAATGTTACAGCTACGGCACTTAGTAACGGAAATATTGCAGGAATGCGTTTTAGTAATGATGGCGTCGCCGGGCTCGTGCTCGTCGTGCTGCTCGCCCTGCTGCTCGACCGGCGCCTCGGCTCGATCCAGGGGCGCAGCCTGCGCGAGAGCGGTTCCGTCGCGGCGCAGGCCGCGGGTGCGCTCGCCTCGATGGACTCGCGCGAGCTCGGTCGCGTGCTCACCGACCGCGTGGCTCGTCAGCGGCGCCGTCGCTCGCTGCGGATGCGGCTGGTCCGCGGCCCGATGACGGCCGTGGTCGCCGCTGACCTCGCCGTCCTGTCGCGTTCTCCTCGCCATCTGGTCCAGGTGCTCGTCGCGGCGCTCGTGCCGGCGCTCGTGGTGACCACTCCCCAGCTCGTCGGCACGGTGGGCGTCGTGCTGTCCGTCGTCGTCGGGGGCTACGTGGCCATGCTGGCGACGGGGGAGGGTGCCCGGCGTGCGGAGATGGCGCCTGTTCTCGACCGCCTCCTTCCGCTCAGTGCCGAGACCGTCCGGCGGGTCCGGCTGATCGTGCCCGCCGCGGTGATGCTCCTGTGGGCCCTCGTCGCCTTCGGGACCGTCGGGCTGTGGCGCGGGGACCTCGCGCTGTGGCTCGCGCTCGGCGTCCTCACGACGCCCGTCTGGGCAGGAGGGGCCCTGCGCACCGCCTACCGCCCGGCCCCCGACTGGGGCGGGAACCTCGTGTCGACCCCGATGGGGGCGCTGCCGACCGGGGTCGCCGCCGTCCTGGCGCGTGGCCCGGACGTCGTCGTGCTCGGCCTCGTCCCGGCGATCATCGCCCTGGTGATCGGCTCGGTGCCGGCCCCCGTGCTCACCGCCCAGCTGCTCACCTCGCTCGTCGCCGCGCGCGTCGGCTCGAGCGCGTCGACCAAGACGCTCATGGAGCGGCTCACCGACGCCTCCGCCGCCCAGGGCGAGGGAGTCCGGCGGTGACACGGATCGTCGCCGGCGCCGCGGGCGGGCGTCCGCTCGTCGTGCCACCCGCCGGAACCCGCCCGACGAGCGACCGCGTCCGGGAGGCGTTGTTCTCCCGGCTCGACCACCTCGACGTCCTCGAGGGGGCGAGCGTCCTCGACCTCTACGCGGGCTCGGGTGCGCTCGGCCTGGAGGCCGCGAGCCGTGGTGCGTCGTCGGTCACCCTCGTCGACCACGCCAAGCAGGCGGTCGCCGCCTGCCGGCGCAACGTCGCGTCGCTCGGCCTGCCGGGGGTGACCGTGGTGCCCGAGCGGGCCCTTCCCTACCTCCAGCGCCGTCGTCCCGCGCCCGATCTGGACCTCGTCCTCCTCGACCCGCCCTACGAGCTCACGGACGGTGACCTCGCTCTCGTCCTGGCCGCACTCGTCCCGCACCTGGCCCCTGACGCCCTCGTCGTGGTCGAACGCTCCTCGCGCAGTGCGGAACCCCCCTGGCCGACGGGCGAGCTCGCGCTGCACCGCGAGGACGAGCGCCGCTACGGGGAGACCGTGCTGTGGTTCGCTTCGCCGTAGGGTGGAGCCCGTGAGCATCGCCGTGTGCCCCGGATCCTTCGACCCGATCACGCTCGGCCACCTGGACGTCATCCGTCGGGGGTCGGCCCTGGTCGACGAGGTCGTCGTCGCGGTCGCGACCAACGCCGGGAAGCAGCCCCTGCTCGAGCTCGCCGAGCGCGTCGAGCTGGCCACCAGGGCCGTCGCCGGGCTCCCGACCGTCCGGGTCGAGGCCGTCAGCGGCCTCCTGGTCGACTACTGCCGCAGCATCGGCGCCACCGTGCTCCTCAAGGGGCTGCGCAACGGCGCGGACTACGACGCCGAGCTGCCGATGGCCCTGATGAACCGTCACCTGACGGGGATCGAGACGGTCTTCCTGCCCGCGGACCGCTCGGTCGTCCACATCGCGTCCTCGCTGGTCAAGGACGTGGCACGGCATGGCGGGCGGATCGACGACCTGGTACCGCCCGGCGTCGCGGACGTCGTCCGGGCGCGCTGGGCAGAGCGCGACGGAGGCCGCTGAGATGGATGAGGGACTGACCACGATCCTCCTGGAGATCGAGCGAGCGGTGCAGCAGGCGCGGGCGATGCCGATGTCCTCCTCGGTTCTCGTGAGCAAGGCGGAGCTCCTCGAGCTCGTCGAGCAGGCGCGCGAGGCGCTCCCCGACCAGCTCGGCCGGGCCGACGAGCTCCTCGCCGGTGCCGACGAGGTGCTGGCGCAGGCGCGGCAGCAGGCCGAGCGGACGGTCGCGGCGGCACGCGAGCGCGCCGCCGAGCTCGTGAGCTCCGAGCAGGTCGTCGTCGCGGCGCGCATCCGGGCCGAGGAGATCGTCGCGGAGGCGGAGGCCACCGCCGCACAGCTGCGCCATGAGGCCGACGACTACTGCGACCGCCGGCTCGCCGACTTCGAGATCGACCTCGGTCGCGTCGTCGCCCAGGTGCAGGCCGGACGGGCCAAGCTCGCCGGCCGCCTCGACTCCGGACGCTGAGCTGCGGGCCGGTCCTCGCGGGAGTTGGGTGCAGGGGCTCGATGCCGTAGCATTGTGCGTCGGCCCTGCCACTCGTGGCGTGGACCGAGACCCCTCGACATTGGACAGCAGCCGTGGAGCGCCCGATCGACATTGATGCCCGTTCGCCTTTCGTGCTCGAGACACATGAGCTCAGCCGGCGACCGGGGTCGATGCGCAAGGTGCTTCGCACTGTTCCCGCGCCGGAGGATCTCGGTACCGCTGTGATCGGCATCCCTGTCGGGAGTGACCTCGAGATCGACGTTCGGCTCGAGGCCGTCTCGGAAGGGGTCCTCGTCTCCGGATCAGTCCGGGGAAGGACCGTGGGGGAGTGCGTACGTTGCCTTGACGAGATCCTCGGTGAGATCGAGGTCCCGATCCAGGAGCTGTACGTCTATCCCGAGCGTGTCCAGGTCGCCGTCGAGGACGGTGACGACGAGGAGGATCTCCGCGAGCTCGTGGGCGATCTGATCGACCTCGAGCCAGCGGTGCGTGACGCGGTGGTGCCTGCACTCCCGTTCCGTCCGGTCTGTTCCCCGCAGTGCCCCGGTCTGTGCCCGCAGTGCGGCGCGCGGCTGGCGGACCCGGAGAACGCCGGTCACCAGCACGAGGTCGTCGACTCCCGGTGGGCCGACCTGACCAGCCTGTTCGACGAAACGAAAGAGAGCTAGCCGTGGCTGTTCCGAAGCGCAAGATGTCGCGCAGCAACACCCGTGCGCGTCGGTCGCAGTGGAAGACGACCGCAGCGACCCTCACGACGTGCCCGCGCTGCCAGCAGAACAAGCTTCCGCACGTGGCCTGCCCGTCGTGCGGTGCGTACAACGGCCGGATGTACGTCGAGGCCGTTCGTACCGAGCACGAGGCGCACTGACCTCGTGAACGCCGGCGGTGGTCTCGCGACCGCACCCGCCACTCGTCTTGCCGAGGAGCTCGGGGTCCATCTGGACCCCGAGCTCCTCGTGCTGTCACTGACCCACCGGTCCTTCGCGCACGAGGCGGGCGGGATCCCGACGAACGAGCGCCTGGAGTTCCTCGGCGACACCGTCCTCGGCCTCGTGGTGACCGAGCAGCTCTTCCGCACCCACCCGGACCTCCCGGAGGGGCAGCTCGCGAAGATGCGGGCAGCGACGGTCTCGCAGCGCGCCCTGGCGCAGATCGCCCGGACGATCGGCCTGGGGGACTACGTCCTGCTCGGCAAGGGCGAGCTGGCGACGGGTGGCCGGGAGAAGGACTCGATCCTCTCCGACACGCTCGAGGCGCTCTTCGGCGCCGTCTACCTCACGCATGGCCTCGAGGTCGCGCGTGAGCTCGTCGACCGGCTCGTCGCCGACACCCTCGAGGTCGCTGCCGACCTCGGCGCCGGTCTCGACTGGAAGACCTCGCTCCAGGAGCTCGCGGCGCGACTGGGTCTCGGCGCACCCGAGTACCTCGTCGTCGGCGAGGGGCCCGACCACGCGAGGACCTTCACCGCGACCGTCCTCCTCGACGGCCAGGAGCGTGGGACGGGGGTCGGCGCGGCGAAGAAGCATGCCGAGCAGGACGCCGCCGCCTCCGCGTACCGCTCGCTCGTCGACGCCGAGGCCGCCGGCGGCCCGGAGCAGGCTCCGGCCGACTCCTGAGGTGCCGGAGCTCCCCGAGGTCGAGACCGTCCGCGACGGGCTCGAGCGTCATGTGCGTGGACGCACCGTGCAGCAGGTCGAGATCTTCCGTGCCTCGGCAGTGCGCCGGCATCTCGCCGGCCCGGCCGACCTGGCCGACCGGCTCGTCGGGCGCTCCTTCGACGCCGTCGTGCGCCGCGGGAAGTACCTGTGGCTGCTCCTGGACCCGTCGGGAGCAGGAGGGGTCCCCGGCCCCGCTCCCACGGACGAGCCCTCGCCCGACGAGGCCCTGCTCGCGCACCTCGGGATGAGCGGGCAGCTGCTCGTGCGGCACGCCGACGGCCCGCCGGACCATCCGCACCTGCGCGCCCGGTTGTGGCTCGACGGCGCGCCGGCTGTCGTCCTCGACTTCGTCGACCAGCGCACCTTCGGCCACCTCGGCCTCGTCGACCTCGTGCCCACGCCCGACGGCGCCCCTGGCGGGCACGGGAGCCCCGTCGCCGCCCTGCCGTCCAGCGTCGCGCACATCGCCCGGGACCTCCTCGACCCGGCCGTGGACCGCCCGGCTCTCGTCGCCGCCCTGCGTCGTCGGCGCACCGAGCTCAAGCGCGCGCTCCTCGACCAGTCCCTCGTCTCCGGCATCGGCAACATCTACGCCGACGAGGCCCTGTGGCGGGCCCGGCTGCACGGAGCGCGCCCGACGGACCGGCTCCGCCCGGTCGAGGTCGCCAGGGTCCTGGACGCCGCCGAGGAGGTCATGAGGGCGGCCCTGAAGGTCGGCGGGACGAGCTTCGACGCCCTGTACGTCGACGTGAACGGCTCCTCCGGCTACTTCGAGCGCTCGCTCGCCGTCTACGGGCAGCAGGGTCGTCCGTGCCCTCGTTGCGGCACCCCGGTGGAGCGCGACTCCTTCATGAACCGGTCCTCGTTCACCTGTCCGAGGTGCCAACCTCGTCCGCGAACGGCACGGCATGTGCGGATCGGACGTCCTGTTCTCTAGGATGCCGAGCGTGGTAACCAACGTGCCGGGCCCAGCAGGCCGACAGACCGAGATCGCCGTGATGATCGTCGACGACCATGAGGTCGTCCGGCGAGGTATCGCCGAGGTCGTCGACCGCGCGGACGGGATGGGGGTCGTCGCCGAGGCGGGCAGTGTCGCCGAGGGCATCCGTCGCGCGACCCTCGTGCGGCCCCAGGTCATGCTCGTCGACCTCCAGCTGCCGGACGGCACGGGGATCGACCTCATGCTGGCCCTGCGGGAGTCGCTCCCCGAGGCGCGGGCCATCGTGCTGACCTCGTTCGACGACGACGACGCCCTCGCGGCAGCGCTCCAGGCCGGGGCCGCCGCGTACGTCCTGAAGTCGGTGCGCGGCGCGGAGATCGCCGACGTCATCCGCTCCGTCGCCGCCGGGCGCACGCTGCTCGACGAGCGCACCGTGACGCGCCGCAGGGCCGATCACGACGACCCGACGGCCGACCTCACCCCGAGCGAGCGCAAGGTGCTCGACCTCATCGGCGAGGGCATGTCGAACCGCGAGATCGCCGAGCGACTCGGCGTCGCGGAGAAGACGGTCAAGAACCACATCACCTCGCTGCTGTCCAAGATGGGCCTGCAGCGCCGCACCCAGGTCGCCGCGTGGGTCGCCGGGCACAAGCACAGCTCCTGGCGCAGCGACGGCTCGGAGTAGCCGGAGTCCCGTGCCGCCGGGCGGCACGGCGGCACGGCGGCTGGTCAGTGCGCTGCGCTCGCGCGCACCGGGGCCTTCCAGGTCAGCAGGGTGCCCCTGCCCTCGCTCGTCGTCCCGAGTGTGAAGGTCCCGCCGTGCCGGCGCGCCCGGGCGGCGAGGTTGTCCGTGCCCGAGCGGCGGTCGCGCTCGGGAGGCAGACCGGCGCCGTCGTCCTCGACCTCCACGGTGACCTCGGTGTCAGGACCCTCACCCGCGAGCTCGACGCGCACCGAGACGGCCGTCGCGCGCGCATGACGCGCGGCGTTGGCCAGGCCCTCACGGACCACGGCCACGACATCGTCCCCGAGGTCCTCGCCGACCCTGTCGTCGAGCGCCTGGGCGTCGCCGTCGAGCGACTGCGCGGAGTCGAGGACGCGGTGGTCGACCGTGATGACGAGCGAGGGGGCGAAGCCCAGGCCGGTCCTGGCGAGCGAGGACTCGCGCCGCAGGCGCTCGGCGAGCGGGGCCGAGGCGTCGGGGTCGCGCAGGGCGTGGACGATCGAGCGGATCTGGCGGACCGTCGAGTCGACGTTGTCCAGGGCGTCCTCGACGATCCCGGTCAGCTCTGAGGGGTCCACACCGCGTGCGGCGCGACGGCGCACCGTCTCCAGCTGCATGCCGGTGGCGAAGAGCTGCTGGATGGCGAGGTCGTGCAGGTCGCGGGCGATCCGCTCGCGCTCGTCGAGCAGCGCGGCGACGTCCTGGGCGTGCCGCGCCTCGGCGAGCACGAGGGCCAGCGCCGCCTGCGCGGCGTAGGTCTCCGCGGTGGCCAGGTCGCTGGGGCCGAACGGCGCCGAGCCGACCTTGCGCAGCAGCACCAGCACGCCGACCCCACGGCCGTCGGCGTGCATCGGCGCGTACAGGGCCGGGCCGAACTGACGCAGCGCGTCGACGCGCATCGCACGGGCTCGCGAGAGGGAGTCGACCACCAGTCCGTTGCCGTCGCGCAGCACGGTGCGCGCGCGCCCGTCGGGCGGCATCACGGTCCCGATGAGCTCGTCGGAGCCCGTCCCGTCGACGATCTCCATCACCCAGGAGTCGCCGAGCCCCGGAAGGACGAGCGCCGCCGTGTCGGCGCCGGCGACATCGCGGGAGGACGCGGCGATCTGGGCGAGGACCTCCTCCTGGTCGGCGCCGGAGAGCAGCATCGTGGTGATCTGCTGCCCGGCGCGCAGCCAGTGCTCGCGACGCTCGGACTCCGCGTACATCTGGGCGTTCTGGATCGCCACGGCGGCGGCAGCGGCGAGGGTGATGACGACCTCGTCGTCCTCGTCGGTGAATCCGCCGGCCTTCTCCGAGAGGTACAGGTAGCCGTAGACGCGGTTGCGCACGCGCACGGCGGTCCCGAGGAACGAGCCCATCGGCGGGTGGTGCGGCGGGAAGCCCTTGAAGGTGGGGTGAGCCATGAGCTCGTCGAGCCGGAGCGTCCCGTGCGGCGGGATCGAGCCGAGGACGCCGACGGCATGGGGCGGTCGCCCGAGCACGGCGGCGAGGCGCTCGTCCATCCCGGTGTGCACGAAGGTCGTCGACCGGCCGCGCGCGTCGAGGACGTTGATCGCTCCGTAGGTCGCCCCGGTGAGGTCGGCGCTGGCCGCGACGAAGCGCTGGAGCACCGTCGGGAGGTCGAGGTCGGAGGCCAGGCCGAGGGCGGCCTGCAGGAGGTCGGCAGCGGCGAGCGACCCGTCGTGGTGGTCCGTACGCGCCGTCATGACCTCTCCTGCTGCTCTGCCGCCCAGGCCGCGCGGTAGGCGGTCACCGCATCGGTCCCGCCGTCGTGCGGCTCGGCCAGCAGCTCGGTGTGCCGACCCCGTGCACGCACCGTACCCGTCCCACCGAGCAGGATCACCTCGTGGGCCGCGTCGAGCCCGGCGAGTCGGTGCGTCACGACGACGACCGCCCTGCCTGCCGTGAGCGAACCGTCCAGCAGCCCCCTGAGCAGGGCGGCGGCGTCCGCGTCGACATGCTCCGTCGGCTCGTCGAGCAGCAGCACGGGCGCCGGGCTCAGCAGCGCTCTGGCGACGAGAAGGCGACGGCGCTCGCCCCCGGAGATGCGCGTGGCGTCGGAGCCGAGGACCGTGTCCAGGCCCTCCGGGAGACCGCCCACCCAGGCGGCGAGACCGACGGCCTCGAGCGCGTCCATCGCCTGCTCGGCCGTGACGTCTCCGCGCGCGACGCGCAGGTTCTCCAGGACGCTGGTGTCGAAGACATGCGCGTCCTCGGCGGTCATCGTCACCGCTGCGGCGGCCTGAGCCCTGCTGAGCTCGGCGGCCGGCCGCCCCGAGAGGAGCACCTCGCCGTCCTGCGGGGGGAGCAGCCCCGCGAGGGTCAGCAGCAGGGTCGTCTTGCCGAGCCCGCTCGGCCCGACGACGGCGACGCTCCGGCCGGGCGTGAGGCTCAGGTCGATCCCGCTGAGGACCGGCGGGTGCCCGGGCCAGCCGCAGGCGAGGCCACGCGCCTCGAGGAGCGGAGCGGGCTCGTGGTCGGCGGAGGGCGCCGGGGGAGCGGGCGGGGTCTGCGCCCCGGGCCCGGTGGGGGCGGGGCCGGGGGAGTCGAGCAGCTCCATGATGCGGCGCGCGGCCTCCCGTGAGCGACGCACGGCGACGGCGGCGTTGGGCAGCAGCCCGGCGGCCTCGAAGGCGGCGAGGGGGAGGAGCACGATCACGGCGAGCTCGACGGGGGCCAGGTGCCCGGCCGTCGTCGCCGGGATGCCGAGGGTGAGCGAGGCGAGGACGGCGAGCCCCGTCGCGAGCGGGTTGAGGGCCGCGGCGATGGCCGCGGGCCGGGCTCCGGCGTCGGTGGCCTGCGCCAGGCGACGCTCGGCCTCGTGCAGCTCGGCCATGGTCCGCCCGAGGCGACCGGAGACGGTCAGCTCGCCTGCGCCGTCGAGCATGGTCAGGCCGAGGGCGGCGAGATCGGCACGGGCGAGCGCCGAGCGCCGCTCGACGATCTGCGCCGAGCGGGTGGCCAGCCAGGGGGCGAGCACGGCCGCGAGCAGCAGGCAGCCGGCCAGGGCCAGCCCGGCCGCCGGAAGGAACAGCCCGACGGCCACGGCGCTCCCGACGCTCAGGACGCCGGCCACCGCCATCGGGAGAAGGCCCCGGACGATGACGTCGCCGACGGAGTCGACATCGGCGCCCACCCGCGCCAGGAGGTCACCGCGCCGCACCGCGAGCAGCCGTGCGGGCGGGCGCTCGGCGAGGAGCTCGTAGAGCCGGACGCGCAGCGTCGCCATCCCGCGCAGCGCGACGTCATGCGAGACGAGCCGCTCGACGTAGCGCAGCAGGCCGCGCGAGATCCCGAAGAAGCGGACCCCGACGGCCGCGAGCGTGAGGAACATCACCGGCGGCATCTGCGAGGCGCGTGCGATCAGCCAGGCCGAGACCCCCGCGAGCGCGACCGCGCTGCCCAGTCCGCCCGCCCCGGCGAGCACAGCGAGCACGACGCGCCGCCGGTCGACGTCGAGCAGGGCCAGCGCCTGCCGCAGCGGGTCGGTCCCGCGCGGGCCTGCCTCCGGCGCGCTCATCGCTCGCCCCACGGCCCGGCTGCCGCGCTCGGCGCGTCCTGGGGCCCCTCGGCGGCTGCGTCGCCCGCCCGTGCCGCCGAGGCGACCTGGACGACGGCGTCGGCGGCCCGGAGCAGCGAGGTGCGGTGGGCGACGAGGACGACGGTGCGCCCGGTGCCCCGGAGCCGGTCGATCGCCGCCAGGACGACGGCCTCGCCGTCGGCGTCGAGATGGGCGCTCGGCTCGTCGAGCACGACGAGCGGTGCCGGCGCCAGCAGGGCCCTGGTCAGGGCCAGACGTTGCCGCTGGCCGAGGCTGAGGCCCGAGCCGCCCTGGCCGAGCGGGCTGTCCCAGCCCTCGGGTCGCTCGGCGACGACGGCGTCCAGCCCGGTCAGCGCGGCTGCGTCGGTCAGCTCCCGCTCGCCCACCTCGCGCCCCTGGAGCACCGCCGCGCGCAGCGTCCCCGGCTCGATGACGGGGCGCTGGGGTACCCAGGCGATCTGCGACCAGTACGAGTCGAGGTCGATCTCGGCGAGGTCGACCCGGTCCCCGCCGGCCGCCTCGAGGACGACCCGGCCGGAGTCGGGCGCCAGCAGCCCCAGCAGGACGGCCACGGCGGTCGACTTGCCTGCGCCGTTCGGCCCTGCGAGGGCCACGACGGTCCCCGGCCGGACGAGGAGCCCGAGCCCGCACGGGGCGAGCGCCGCGCGATCGGGCGCGAGCACGTCGACGCCCTCGAGCCGGATCGACGCCGCGCGCAGGTCCGGGGCGGGCGTGCTCCCGCGCGGCGGGAGCGGCTCCTCGAGGACGGCGAAGGCCTGCTCCGCCGCCGCGACGCCGTCGGCGGAGGCGTGGAAGTGCGCGCCGACCTGACGCAGCGGGAGGTAGACCTCCGGGGCAAGGACGAGCACGGCGAGCCCCGTCTGCAGGTCGATGTCCCCGTAGACCAGCCGGTAGCCGACGCCGACGGCGACCAGCGCGACGGAGAGCGTCGTGAGCAGCTCGAGGACCATCCCGGAGAGGAAGGCGATCCTCAGGGTGCCCATCGTCGCGAGCCGGTGCTCGTCGCCGAGCTGGGCCACGCGCCGCTCCGGCCCGCGCTCGCGGCCGAGGGCGCGCAGCGTCGGCAGCCCGGCGAGCAGGTCGAGCACCTGGTGGCCGAGCCGCTCCATGGCGGCGAGCCGGCGATCGGCGTAGCCCTGGGTGAGCCGCCCGATGAGCGCCATGAACACCGGGACGAGGGGGAGGGTCAGCACGACCGTCAGCCCGGCGATCCAGTCCAGCCCCAGCACGACGACGACGGCGGCCGGGGTGACGGTCACGGCGAGCAGCAGCTGGGGCAGGTACCGCACGAAGTACGGGTCCAGCGCGTCCAGCCCGCGGGTGGCAAGCGTGGCGACAGGGTGAGTGGCGACCCATCGCGGTCCCAGGGCCACGGCCCGCTCCAGCACCTGCTCGCGCAGCTCCGCGACCGCGCGGGTGGCCGAGCGGTGCGCGAAGCGTTCCTGGAGCCCGGTGACGGCCGCCTTGGCCACTACGACGAGCGCGAGCCAGCCGACGGTCCCGGCGACGTCCGGCCAGTCGGCCGTGCGGGTCACCACCGGGGCCAGGGCCGCCGCGAGCAGCAGCGCCTGGGCGATGACGAGCGCGGCGGTCAGCGCGCCGAGCCCCGCGGTGAGCAGGACGTACCGGCGCGCCGACCGCGCGCGTCGAAGGAGCCTCGGGTCGAGCGGCTTCACACCTTGGTGAGCGGCAGGCCGATGTGCGCCGGGATGTGCTCGACGGTCAGCCGCTTGCGGAAGACCCAGTACGTCCAGGCCTGGTAGGCGAGCACGACGGGCGTGAGGATCACGGCGACCCAGGTCATCACGGTCAGCGTGTAGTCCGTGGACGAGGCGTTCGTCACCGTGAGCGAGTTCGCCGGGTCGATCGCGGGCATGACGTCGGGGAACAGCGAGCCGAAGATCAGCACGACGGCCGCGACGATCGCCACGGCCGAGGCGATGAACGCCCAGCCCTCGCGCCGCATCCGCGTCGTGACGACCAGGGCGACGAGCGCTGCGGCGGCGACCAGCACGGCGGCCCAGGTCCACAGCACCTCGGAGTACGCCAGCTGGAGCCACACGGCCCAGGCACCGCGCGACGACCGTCGTGGCCAGCGCGAGCTTCTCCGCGAGGGCACCGGCGCGCTCCGCATCTCGCCGTCCGTCTTGAGCGAGATGAACACCGCACCGTGCGTGAGGAAGATGAGCGCCGTCGTCGCGCCGCCCACGAGGGAGAACACGTTGAGCAGGTCGAAGAACGAGCCGACGTACTGGTGGTCGGCGTCCAGGGCACCCCGCGCACGATGTTGCCGAAGGCGACACCCCACAGCACGGCCGGCACCCACGAGCCGAAGATCAGGGCACGGTCGGCCCAGGCGCGCCAGCCGTCGTCGTTGAACTTGCCGCGCCACTCGAAGGCCACGACGCGCACGATGAGCGCGAGCAGGATGAGCAGCAGGGCGAGGTAGAAGCCGGAGAACAGCGTGGCGTACCACTCGGGGAAGGCGGCGAACGTCGCACCGCCCGCGGTGAGCAGCCACACCTCGTTGCCGTCCCAGACCGGGCCGATCGTGTTGATCATGAGGCGGCGGTCCTTGTCCTTGCGGCCGAGGATCGGGCAGCAGCATGCCGACGCCGAAGTCGAAGCCCTCCAGGACGAGGTAGCCCGTCCACAGGACGGCGATGAGCAGGAACCAGATCGTTGACATCTCCACGGCGGGATCCCCGTCTCAGTAGGCGAAGGACATCGGGCGGTCGCCGCTCGAGTCGTTGTTGTCCGGGCTGACATCGGCCTCGCGCTCGGCGACGCCCTCCATGGCGTAGCGGTGCATGAGCTTCCACCAGAGCACCGCCAGGACGCCGTAGAGCAGCGTGAAGGCCACCATCGAGGTGATGACGCTGCCGGCGCTGACGACGGTGGACACCCCCTTGGCCGTGAGCAGCCAGACGCCGTCAGGTCCCGTCGGGTTGGGCGCGACGACCCACGGCTGGCGGCCCATCTCGGTGAAGATCCAGCCGAAGGCCGAGGCGAGGAAGGGCGTGAAGATCGCGACGACCGAGAGCTTGGCGAACCACGGCTTGTCGATGATCCTGCCCTTGCGGGTGTACCACAGCGCGGCCAGCGCGAGCGCTGCCGAGCCGATGCCCATGCCGATCATCAGGCGGAAGGACCAGTAGGTGATGGCCAGGTTCGGGACGTAGTCGACGCCCTCGCCGTACTTGGCGCTGTACTCGGCCTGGAGCTCGTTGATGCCCTTGACCGGGGAGGTGAAGGAGCCGTCGGCGAGGAAGGAGGTCAGGCCGGGGATGGCGATGACGTGCTTGACCGATGCCGGGTCGTTCGTGAGGTCCCCGAGCGCGAGGAGCGAGAACTCGGCGCCGTCGGGCGAGGAGTCGGTCAGGGCCTCGGCGGCGGCCATCTTCATCGGCTGCTGCTGGAACATGAGCTTGGCCTGCTGGTCACCGGTGATCGAGACGCCGACGCCGCCGATGAGCATGACGATCATGCCGAGGACGACGGCGGGCCGGTAGACGTCGCGTGCGAGCTCGGGCTTGCCGGCGCGGGCCGTGCGGACCATCCAGATCCCGGCGATGCCGGCGACGAAGGTGCCGGCCGTCAGGAGCGCGGCGGTGATCGTGTGCGGGAAGGCCGCCCAGAGCGGTCGAGTTGCGCCAGGACGGCACCGATGCTCGTCATCTCGGCGCGCCCGGTCTCCGGGTTGTACTCGGCGCCGACGGGGTGCTGCATCCAGGAGTTCGCCGCGAGGATGAAGAACGCCGAGAGGTTGGTGGCGAAGGCGACGAGCCAGATCGTCGCGAGGTGGATCTTCTTGGGCAGCTCGTCCCAGCCGAAGATCCACAGGCCGAGGAAGGTCGACTCGATGAAGAAGGCCGCGAGGGCCTCCATCGCGAGCGGGGCACCGAAGATGTCGCCGACGAAGCGCGAGTACTCGCTCCAGTTCATCCCGAACTGGAACTCCTGGACGATCCCGGTCGCCACGCCGATCGCGAAGTTGATGAGCATGAGCTTGCCGAAGAACTTCGTCAGTCGGAGCCAGCGCTCGTTGCCCGGTCCGGTACCAGGCGGTCTGCATGATCGCCACGAGCGGCGTCAGGCCGATCGTCAGCGGGACGAAGATGAAGTGGTAGACCGTCGTGATGCCGAACTGCCATCTGGCCAGGGCGAGTGCGTCCACAGTGTCTCCTCGGGGCGTAGGCAGTCGGGGCGCGACGTTGCGTCGTGATGACGGTAGAAATCCGCGACGCGCGAGACGTGGGACCTTCGTCCCTCTTTGCTGACATCTTGTCATCACGCGCCGCGATCGGCGTGCCGCCACGCCCTCGGGGGCACGGCGCGGGGCCTGCGCCCAAGGTCCCACCGCGGGCGCGTGTCTGCCTGCCTCGTGGACATGCCTGTGCGATACTACGGACGGTTGCGCTGCTCGCCACACCGGGTGCGTCACCGAGACTGTCCTGCCGATCGGGTCCGCGTACCCGCCGCGCGCCGCCGTCACCGACCGAAGGAGTCGAGGACACGGCAGGCGCCGGCGACGCCCATCCATCGCGCAGCAACCGACGACTTCCGTCGCGGAGCGCCCAGCGCACGTGACGACCGACCGCCTGCATGGCCGGCGAGTGTGGACGGCCCGCAGGTCTGGAGCACTCCGTGACAGACGAGCACACCCCGACGACGGACCTCACCAGCGACGCACCGGCGGCACCCCGCCGTCGCCGACGCGCGACGGCCCCCGCGGGCAACCCGACCGCTCCGGTGGCCGAGGTCGAGACCCCGGCCCGGCCCGCGGCCGTCGTGACCGAGACCCCCGCCGAGGCCGCGGCCGAGCCTGCTGCGGCACCCGCGGCAGGACGTGGCCGTTCCCGACGCCGGGCCACCTCACCGGCCACGGAGCCGGCAGCGGCCCCGGTCGACGAGCCCGCGCCGACGCCCGCCGAGGAGGCGCCGGCGCAGGACGAGGCGCCCGCACCCAGGAGTAGCCGCGCGACCACGACGCGTTCGCGTCGGGCCTCGAAGCCCGCCCCCGAGCCCGAGGTCCTGGCCGAGGCCGTGGTCGACCCCGAGGCGGAGGTCGAGGACGAGGAGTCCGCGACCGAGGCCGCGGCGCCGCGGGCGGGTCTCGACGTCCTCGCCGAGCTCGGCGCACCGATCGAGCGCGAGCCGGAGGCGGGTACCAGGCCGCGCCTGGCCACGACCGCCGTGCTGTTCCAGGCGCCGGACCCGGCGAGCCGCACGCGCCGCCGCCGTGCCCAGGCGCCCGCCGGCCCCCCGGTCGAGCTCGAGGCAGAGGATGCCGAGGAGGCCGTCGAGGTCGAGGTCGTCGCCGAGGCCGAGGCGGACGAGGCCGCACCGCGTACCGGCCGTTCGCGGTCAGGGCGAGGGCGCGGGCGTGGCCGGGCAGGGCAGGCCGAGCAGGACGCACCGGCGCAGGACGCCGTCGAGGTCCCCGCTGCCGACGAGAGCGCTGCCGAGGACGACGACACCGAGGACGAGGAGTCGCCGGAGCACGGCGAGGGCGCCACCGCGCGCCGTCGCCGTCGCCGCGGTGGCCGGGGCCGCCGTCGCCCCGCCGGCGGTGACGAGCAGGACTCCGCCGAGGACTCCGACGAGGGCGAGGAGCCCTCGGACGACGAGGACACCGGCGCGGCCGAGGACGGTCAGGACTCCGAGGGGGGCGAGGAGGGCTCGAGCAGCAGCCGTCGTCGCCGTCGTCGTCGAAGCCGCAGCGGGCGCGCCGAGGGTGCGGCCGAGGAGCCGGTGCGCACCAGGGCGCGCAGCGCTCGGGCCTCGGACGAGGTCACCGCGCTCAAGGGCTCCACGCGACTGGAGGCGAAGCGCCAGCGTCGCCGCGAGGGCCGCGACGCCGGACGCCGTCGCTCGATCATCACCGAGTCGGAGTTCCTCGCCCGCCGCGAGGCGGTGACCCGGTCGATGGTCGTCAAGGAGGCCAACGGGCGCGTGCAGATCGCCGTCCTCGAGGACGACGTCCTTGTCGAGCACTTCGTCTCGCGCTCGGCCCAGAACGGGCAGTCCTCGATGAGCGGGAACGTCTACCTCGGCCGCGTGCAGAACGTGCTGCCGAGCATGGAGGCGGCCTTCGTCGACATCGGCAAGGGACGCAACGCCGTCCTGTACGCCGGCGAGGTCAACTGGGACGCCGCGGGCCTCGAGGGCCAGCCGCGCCGGATCGAGCAGGCGCTGAAGTCCGGCGACTCCGTCCTCGTGCAGGTCACCAAGGACCCGATCGGCCACAAGGGTGCGCGACTGACCTCGCAGATCACCCTCGCGGGTCGCTACCTCGTGTACGTGCCCGGTGGCGGCATGACCGGGATCTCGCGCAAGCTCCCGGAGAACGAGCGCGCGCGCCTGAAGAAGCTGCTCAAGGAGATCGTCCCCGAGGCGGCGGGCGTCATCGTGCGCACCGCGGCCGAGGGGGCCTCCGAGGACGAGCTGCGCCGTGACGTGCAGCGTCTGCAGGACCAGTGGGCCGCGATCGAGAAGAAGATGAAGAGCGGCCAGGCGCCCGTCATGCTCCAGGGCGAGCCGGATCTCGCGATCCGCGTCGTCCGAGACATCTTCAACGACGACTTCAGCTCGCTCGTCGTCCAGGGCGACGGCGCCTGGTCGATGATCCACGAGTACGTCGACGCGATGGCCCCCGACCTGGCCGAGAAGGTCCGCAGGTGGGACGGTCGCGGCGACGTGTTCGCGGCCCACCGGGTCGACGAGCAGCTCGCGAAGGGGATGGACCGCAAGGTCTGGCTGCCCTCGGGTGGTTCGCTCGTCATCGACCGCACCGAGGCGATGACGGTCGTGGACGTCAACACGGGCAAGTTCATCGGCTCGGGCGGCACGCTCGAGGAGACGGTCACCCGCAACAACCTCGAGGCAGCAGAGGAGATCGTCCGCCAGCTCCGGCTGCGCGACATCGGCGGGATCATCGTCATCGACTTCATCGACATGGTGCTCGAGTCGAACCGTGACCTCGTGCTGCGCCGGCTCGTCGAGTGCCTCGGACGTGACCGGACCAAGCACCAGGTGGCCGAGGTCACCTCTCTCGGGCTCGTCCAGATGACGCGCAAGCGTGTCGGCCAGGGCCTCGTCGAGGCGTTCAGCGAGACCTGCCAGCACTGCGCGGGTCGCGGCTTCATCGTGCACACCGAGCCGATCGACGCCCGTCCCGGCGACCAGGGCGAGCAGGGCGACTCCGAGGGCGCCGGCGGATCGTCCGACGGCAAGCGCACCCCGCGCCGCCGCAAGGGCGCCACGAGCGGCACCTCGACCGCGGTCCCCGTGCTCCCCGAGGCGAGGGACGCCGTCAAGGCGACCCTCGCGACGATCGCCGCCGCCGCTGCGCACGCCCACGAGCACGACCACGACCACGACGCCCCGGCGCCCGAGGCGCCCGCTGAGCCGGTCTCAGAGGCGCTCGACGTGCCGTCCGACGAGTCGCCCGAGGTGGCCGCCGACGCAGGCAGCGACCAGGCCGTCGCCGACGAGGTGGTCGAGGACCGGCCCTGACGGCTCCGGGGCCGCTCGTCATTTGACCGGGCGGCCTCGGCTCCGTAACCTAGAACGTCGGCGCGCCATGCGAGCGCGCCGTTCTCTCGCGTCATCGGCCCGGTCCCCATCGGGGGTCCAGAGTGCCGGACGCGTCGCAGACGAGTAGAGATGAGCAGCAACGTGGTGTACGCGATCGTCAAGGCAGGCGGCCGTCAGGAGAAGGTGTCCGTCGGCGACATCGTCGTCGTGGACCGTCTGGCCGCCGGCGCAGGTTCGACCGTCCAGCTGCCCGCGCTCCTGCTCGTCGACGGCGAGACGGTGACCTCGGACGCGGCGACGCTGGCCAAGGTCACGGTCACGGCCGAGGTCGTCCGGGACGAGAAGGGCCCGAAGATCGACATCCTCAAGTACAAGAACAAGACCGGTTACCGCAAGCGCATGGGTCACCGCCAGAAGCTGACCCGCCTCAAGGTCACCGGCATCGCCTGACCTGTCGCGGTTCGCCGCTGACAGCCCGTCCTCTCCGCACCGCACGAAAGCAGGTCAGTCATGGCACACAAGAAGGGCGCAAGCTCCTCGCGCAACGGGCGCGACTCGAACGCACAGCGCCTGGGTGTCAAGCGCTTCGGTGGCGAGGCCGTCAACGCCGGGACGATCATCGTCCGCCAGCGTGGCACGCACTTCCACCCCGGCGTGAACGTCGGCCGTGGTGGCGACGACACCCTCTTCGCCCTGGTCACCGGCGCCGTGAAGTTCGGCATCCGCCGTGGCCGCAAGGTCATCGACGTCGTGGCAGCCGACGCCTGACATCCCTTGACGAAGGGGCGCACCGGTGCGGTGCGCCCCTTCGTCGTCTCGGCGGACCGTCCGGTCCTGCCGTCACCACCCTCGGGTGGGCTCAGCTCGGAAGGAAGTCCCATGGCGACGTTCGTCGACCGGGTCGTGCTCCACGCCCGCGGTGGTGACGGTGGCCACGGCTGCGCGTCCATCCGCCGGGAGAAGTTCAAGCCGCTCGCCGGCCCCGACGGCGGCAACGGGGGCAACGGCGGAACCGTCCTGCTCGAGGTCGACCCCCAGGTCACGACGCTGCTCGACCTGCACCACGGGCCGCACCGGCACGCGCCGTCCGGCAGCCAGGGCATGGGTGACGACCGTCAGGGTGCGACCGGTGCCGACCTGGTGATCCCGGTCCCCAACGGGACCGTCGTGAAGTCGCTCGACGGCGAGGTGCTCGCGGACCTCGTGGGCGCCGGCGCGAGCTTCGTCGTCGCCCAGGGTGGCCGCGGCGGGCTCGGCAACGCCGCGCTCGCCTCGCCGCGGCGCAAGGCGCCAGGGTTCGCGCTGCTCGGCGAGCCGGGGAGCGAGGGCGATGTCGTCCTCGAGCTCAAGACGATCGCCGACGTCGCCCTCGTGGGCTTCCCGAGCGCCGGGAAGTCGAGCCTCGTGGCCGCGGTCTCGGCGGCGCGCCCGAAGATCGCCGACTACCCCTTCACGACGCTCGTGCCGCAGCTGGGGGTCGTGCAGGCGGGTTCGGCGCGGTACACGATCGCGGACGTGCCGGGGCTCATCCCCGGCGCGAGCCAGGGCAAGGGTCTCGGCCTGGAGTTCCTGCGGCACATCGAGCGCTGCGCCGTGCTCGTCCACGTGCTCGACTGCGCGACGCTCGAGCCGGGCCGTGACCCGATCAGCGATCTCGACGTCCTCCTCGCCGAGCTCGCCACCTACGCCGGTGACCTCGTCTCCGGGGGAGAGGTCCCGCTGCTCGACCGGCCGCAGATCGTCGTGCTCAACAAGATCGACGTCCCCGAGGCGCGTGAGCTCGCCGAGCTCGTCCGCCCGGAGCTCGAGGCACGCGGTCTGCGGGTCTTCGAGATCTCGACCGCCAGCCACGAGGGGCTCCGTCCGCTGACCTTCGCGCTCGCGGAGATCGTCTCGAAGGCGCGGGCCGCCGCGCCGAGCGAGCCGACGCGCGTCGTGCTGCGCCCGGTCGCCGTCGACGACTCCGGCTTCACCGTGACCCGCCGCGAGAGCGAGGGGCGCGAGTGGTTCGAGGTGCGCGGGACCAAGCCCGAGCGCTGGGTGCGCCAGACGCAGTTCAGCAACGACGAGGCCGTCGGCTACCTCGCTGACCGCCTCGCGCGGCTCGGGGTGGAGGACGAGCTCTTCCGGGCCGGTGCCGTCCCGGGGGCCGAGGTCCGTATCGGCGGCGGGGACAACGCGGTGGTCTTCGACTGGGAGCCCACGCTGCTCACCGGTTCCGAGCTCCTCGGCGGGCCGCGCGGCACCGATGCGCGGCTCGAGGACTCGGGTCGCCCCACGCGTGGCGTGCGCCGGGCGGACTACAAGGAGCGGATGGACGCCAAGGCCGAGGCCCGTGCCGAGCTGTGGACCGAGCGCGAGGCCGGGCACTGGGTCGACCCGGCCGAGTAGTCCCCCCGCGGACGGTCCCACCGCCCGGCCGCCGGGCGGTGCACAATGCCCGCGTGGGTGCTGACCGCAGAGCGATGGCCACGGCGGAGCGCGTCGTCGTCAAGATCGGCTCCTCCTCGCTGACCGGGGAGGACGGCCGCCTCGACCTCGAGGCGCTGCGCGCCCTCGTCGCCGTCCTCGCGGACCGTCGCGCGGCCGGTGGGCAGGTCGTCCTCGTGACGTCAGGGGCGATCGCCGCCGGTCTCGGCCCGCTGGGCCTGACGGCTCGACCCCGCGACCTGGCCACGGCCCAGGCGGCGGCGAGCGTGGGGCAGGGCATCCTCGTCTCGCGCTACGCCGAGGCGTTCCGCGACCGCGGGCTGCGCGTCGGGCAGGTGCTGCTCACCGCGGACGACGCCGTTCGCCGCACCCACTACCGCAACGCGAGCCGCGCGCTCGAGCGGTTGCTGACCCTCGGCGTCGTCCCGGTGATCAACGAGAACGACGCCGTCGCCACGGACGAGATCCGTTTCGGGGACAACGACCGCCTCGCGGCCCTCGTCTCGCACCTCGTCCACGCCGACGGGCTCGTGCTGCTCACCGATGTCGACGGCCTGTACACCGGGCCGCCCTCGCGACCGGGCTCCCGGCGCATCCACGAGGTGCACGGACCCGAGGACCTCGTGGGCGTGGACGTGTCCTCCCGCGGGAGCGCCGTCGGCACGGGCGGGATGGTGACCAAGCTCGACGCCGTCGCGATCGCCTCGGGCTCCGGGGTGCCCGTCGTCCTGACGAGCGCCGCGCAGGTCCGCCAGGCGCTGGCGGGAGAGCCCGTCGGGACGTGGTTCGCGGCCACCGGTCGGCGTACCTCCACGCGCAGGTTGTGGCTCGCCCACGCTGCGCGCACCCGGGGCCGCCTCCTCGTCGACGCCGGGGCCGAGCATGCGCTGCGCGACCGTGGCACCTCGCTCCTGCCGGCCGGGGTCACCGGTCTCGACGGCGAGTTCGCCGCGGGTGACCCCGTGGAGATCGTCGGCCCCGACGGCGGGGTGGTCGCGCGCGGGCTCGTCGCCTACGACTCGAGCGAGGTCCCCGCACTGCTCGGGCGGTCGACCACCGAGCTGCTCGCCGACCTCGGCCCCGGGTACGACAAGGTCCTGGTGCACCGCGACGACCTCGTCCTGGTGGCGCGTCACCGTCGTGACGTTCCGGCCGGGGACCCCGCCGATCGAGCGGAGTCGGGGACCGGCGTCGTCTGAGCGCCGCGGCCGCGGGTCACGGACCTGCGGGAGGCCCGCCGCACTGCCGACTACCCTGGGCGCCATGACGACCACGACCCCCGCCGGTGACCTCGCGACGGACGAGGCGGCGGCCCGTGCGCAGGACGCCGTCCTCGCGATCGCCCGGCGTTCCGTCACGGCGGCGCGGGTGCTCGCCACCGCGACGCGATCGACGAAGGACGCCGCGCTGCACGCCCTCGCGGACGCCCTCGTCGCCCACGCCGCGCGCATCGTCGCGGCGAACGGCGAGGACCTCGAGCGCGGGCGTGCCGCGGGTACCTCGCCCGCCCTGCTCGACCGGCTCGCGCTGAGCACGGAGCGGATCGCCGCGATCGCCGACGCGCTGCGCGAGCTCGCCGTCCCTGCCCGACCCGGTGGGCGAGGTCGTGCGCGGCTCGACCTTGCCGAACGGCCTGAGGCTGCGCCAGGTGCGCGTGCCGATGGGCGTGGTCGGGATGATCTACGAGGCGCGGCCGAACGTCACGGTCGACGCGGCGGGGCTCGCGCTCAAGAGCGGGAACGCGGTGATCCTGCGCGGTGGCTCGGCTGCAGCGCGCAGCAACGAGGTGATCGTCGAGGTGCTCGGAGCGGCGCTCGACGCCCAGGGCCTGCCGGCCGACCTCGTCCAGTCGATCGACGCCTGGGGCCGACCGGGAGCCGTCGCGCTCATGCGTGCTCGCGGGCTCGTGGACGTCCTCGTCCCGCGTGGCGGTGCCGACCTGATCCGGACGGTCGTCCGCGAGTCGCTCGTC
The DNA here is from genome assembly GCA_963777075.1 of uncultured Actinomycetota bacterium. Lineage (GTDB taxonomy): Bacteria > Actinomycetota > Actinomycetes > Actinomycetales > Cellulomonadaceae > Actinotalea. The sequence goes on from CAVZPH010000030.1 coordinate 22,692, forward strand.
CCCGTGATCGAGACGGGCGTCGGCAACTGCCACGTCTACGTCGACGCGGGCGCCGACCTCCCGCAGGCCCTGGCCGTCGTGCTCAACTCCAAGACCCAGCGGCTGGGCACCTGCAACACCGCCGAGACGCTCCTGGTGCACCGCGCGGTCGCCGAGGAGTTCGTGCCGATGGCCGCCGCCGCGCTCGGCGCCGCCGGCGTGACGCTGCACGTCGACGAGATCACCCTCGGACTCGTCCCGGCCGGGGTGGCCGCCGTGCCCGCGACGGACGTGGACTGGGCGACGGAGTACCTCTCCGCCGACCTCGCCGTGCGCGTCGTCGACGGGTTCGACGAGGCGATCGAGCACATCCGTACCTGGACCTCGGGGCACACCGAGGCGATCTGCACGAGCGATCTGCGCAGCTCCGAGCGCTTCGTCGCCGAGGTCGACGCCGCCGTCGTCATGGTCAACGCCTCGACACGCTTCACCGACGGCGGGCAGTTCGGGCTGGGTGCCGAGATCGGCATCTCGACCCAGAAGCTCCACGCGCGCGGGCCGATGGGTCTCGCCGAGCTCACGACGACCAAGTGGATCGTGCACGGCGAGGGCCAGATCCGGGCCTGACCTCCTCGCGCGAGCCGCCTCCGGCGGTCCGGAGGTCACCCGTGCGGGGGCCGGACAGGTTCGGCCACGACAAGTCGGACGTGCGACACTGGACGCCGTCGTGCCCGTGCCCGCGGGCAGGCCGGATCCCCAGGAGGTCGACGTGCACGGTGTCCTTCTCGCCGCGAGCGAGTCCGAGGTCGTGAACCACCTGCCGATGCCGGCGGTGGCGTTCGGTGCCGTCGGTTTCGGCGCGCTGCTCGCGCTCCTCGCGTTGACCTACGCGTTCCGCAACGTGGGCAACCGGCACTGAGCCGCCGACACCTGGCCGGCACCGCAGCAGCACCGCACGAGCGCATATCGTCGACGGAGGACCTTCACGCATGACCCAGCAACGACCACGGGTGGGGGTGATGGGCGGCACGTTCGACCCCATCCACCACGGGCACCTGGTCGCGGCGAGCGAGGCGGCAGCCAAGCTGGGTCTGGACGAGGTCGTCTTCGTCCCGACGGGTCGACCGGCGCTCAAGGAGCATGTCGTCGTCACGGAGCCCGAGCACCGGTACCTGATGACGGTCATCGCGACGGCGTCGAACCCGCGCTTCACGGTCAGCAGGGTCGACATCGAGCGTCCGGGGCAGACGTACACCATCGACACCCTGCGGGACCTCGCCGCCCAGCGCCCCGACGCCGATCTCTTCTTCATCACCGGAGCGGACGCGATCGCCCAGATGGTGCGGTGGAAGGACGTCGACTCCTTGTGGTCGATGGCGCACTTCGTCGCCGTGACCCGGCCGGGGCACGTCATGCCGCTGACCGGGATCCCCGAGGAGTCCGTGACGCGGATCGAGATCCCTGCGCTGACGATCTCGTCGACCGACTGCCGCGAGCGTGCGCGCAGCGGGCAGCCCGTGTGGTACCTCGTGCCCGACGGCGTCGTGCAGTACATCAGCAAGCACGGTCTGTATCGAGGTCAGGATGACTGAGCAGCGCCCCGAGGAGTGGGGAGAGCGCCGCAAGCGGCGCGAGGAGGAGCGGTTGCGACGGCTCGAGGCCGAGCGCGAGGCCGCCGCTGCGGCTGAGGCCGCGGCCGCGCGCTCCGCCGTGCCGACCGCCGCCCCCACGCCGCCGGCGGCACCCGTCGGCGGCGACGATCCGCAGCCCCCTCGGCGCGGTCTGTCCCGCCGTGAGCTCCGTGAGCTCAGTGCCGCGGCCCAGGCGGATGCCGCTCCTGCAGCGCCCCCCGTCGCGGCACCGCGCCCCGCCGCGCAGCAGCCCGCCGCCGCAGCGCGCCCGGCCGTGGCGCCCGAGCGTCCTCGTTCGCGTCGTGAGCTGCGGGCCGCGACGACGGAGATCCCTCCCGTCCCGACGGTCGTCCCGCCCGCGCTGACCGGTGGGATCCGCCGCGTCTCCGCGGACGGGTCGCTCGGCCAGGTCGAACCGGCACCGAACGAGGTGCTCTCCGCGGAGGCGCGCGCCGCGGCCCTCCGGGCGCAGGCCGCCCGGGCGCGTGCCGAGCGGGAGGAGGCCGCCCGTCGCGGAGTCGAGCGCAGCCAGGCGCAGCGCGCCGCGACGCAGAAGGTCGACGCCGAGCGTGCGGCACGCGAGCGCGCGCAGCGGCTCGCCGAGCAGCTGGCCCAGCAGGGCATGTCGGCGACGTCCGTGCCGAGCGCCGCGCCGTCCGCGTCGGTGCCCGTCGTCACCATGGAGCCGCTGGACCCGGCCGAGGCGCCTCGCGCGGCACCGACCCCCCCGAGGGGCGAGGTGGCCGCGCCGGCCGATCGTCCCGTCGCACCCCAGGCGCGCCCTGCCCCGTGGCCGCCGACCCCCGCTCCGGGCCCCGCGCCGGTCCCGCCTGCCACACCTGCCGCGCCGACCACTCCCGTCGTGCCCGCCACCCCGACCGCTCCCGCCACCGCTGCCGCCTCGGCCGTCCCGTCGGCCTCGGAGGCCGAGCGTCAGGCTCGGGAGCGGGCGGATGCGCTCGCCCGGGCACGTGCCGCGGAGATCGCCCGTGACCGTGCCGAGCTGATCGAGAGCGAGCGCCGTGCGCGTGAGGGTGTCCTGCGCGCCGAGCGTGCACGGACCTCGGAGCCGGTCCAGGCCGATCCGTCGGGCCCCGCGCGGACGCGCTCCGGGGCCGGGAGCCTCCGCCGAGGAGCCGCTTCCCGTGCCGCGCTGGGCGAGCGTCCCGCGCGCGGCGACCGGCCCGAACCCCACCGCGGTCGAGAGCGCACCCGTTCCCGTCCCCCAGTGGAGTGCGATCAGGCGACCCGCTGCTGCGAGCCCGACCGCCGGCCCGGCCGGGGCGCAGGCGGCGGTCCCCGTCGCGGGCGCGGCCGCCGGCCGGCCGTCCCCGGAGCTGCAGGCGAGCCGTGGGCCCTCGGCGCCCGTGCCGGACGCGCCGGCCGACGTCGACCACGGCACTGCGCAGGAGCCAGGCGAGGACGGGCCCCCGGCCAGCGTCTACACGTGGTTCCACATCGCCGCGCTCGCGATCGTCGCGTTCGTCCTCGGGCTGCTCATCGTGATGGTGCTGCTCCAGGACAACGGGCAGGCCGCCCCGAACACGTCCGAGGCCGTGGAGGTCTCCGTCCCGGGGCCGCACGCCCTCGGGTCCCACCCACTCCTATCGACAGGGATCTAGTGCCCGCTACCGACCATGCCATCGAGATCGCCATCGCTGCCGCCCGAGCAGCGTCCGACCGCAAGGCCGAGGAGATCATCGCCCTCGACGTGAGCGAGCGGCTGGTCCTCACCGACGTCTTCCTCATCCTGTCCGGCACCAACGAGCGGCAGGTCTCCGCGATCGTCGACGGCGTCGAGGAGGCGCTCCACGCACGCGGCGTCAAGGCGATCCGGCGGGAGGGTGTGCGGGAGGCGCGCTGGGCGCTGCTGGACTTCGGTGACGTCATCGTCCACGTCCAGCACACCGAGGACCGCCTGTACTACTCGCTCGAGCGGCTCTGGTCGGACTGCCCGGTCATCGAGCTCCCGGCCGACGCACGCGGCGGTGACGGGGCGGTCGCATGACGGCCCGTGCGGTCGTGCTCTGGCGGCACGGCCGCACGGCGTACAACGCCGCCGGGCGCATGCAGGGACGGATCGACATCCCGCTCGACGAGGTCGGGAGGTGGCAGGCCGCCCAGGGCGCCCAGCACCTCGCCCTGCGCCACGCGCCGGCGCGCATCGTGTCCTCGGACCTCGTGCGGGCCGTGAGCACCGCGCAGGAGCTCTCGCGTCTCACCTCGGTGCCCGTCGTCCTCGACGAGGGGCTGCGGGAGCGCTCCTTCGGGGCGTGGGAGGGCCTGACGGCCGGCGAGATCCGTGAGCAGTGGCCCGAGCAGTTCGACGTCTGGCGCGCGGGGGGAGACCCGCGCCGCACCGGGGCCGAGACGCGGGTGGAGGTCGCCGAGCGGTTCTCGGCGGCGGTCGAGCGGCACGCCGAGGACCTCGGCCCTGACGAGACGCTCGTGGTCGTGGCCCATGGCGCCGCGATCGGCCTGGGGATCGGCGCCCTGCTCGGGCTGGACGCCGACCAGCGGGTCGTCGCCGGTCTGCACAACGCCCACTGGTCGCTCGTGCGCCCGAGCGGCCGTCGACCGGGATCCTGGTTCCTCGAGGCGCACAACCTCGGGCCCGCGGTCGCGGTGGACGACTGGAACGCCGGGGTGCCCGTCGAGACGCTCCCGAGCAGCACGGCGGATGCCCTGCGCACCTGAGCGGACGGGCCGTCTCGCGCCGTCGCGCGCTCGTCGGCCGATGCCCGATTCGCCTTCGGCCCCGCCGATCGCTTAGACTCCAACTCGCTCTTCGGGGCGATGGGGCTGTGGCGCAGCTGGTAGCGCACCTGCATGGCATGCAGGGGGTCAGGGGTTCGAATCCCCTCAGCTCCACCCAGGGATGTTCCCCCCGGAACCCGGTGAACGCCGGGCTCCGCAGGGCGCGTCGCGAATGACAGAAGGCGTCCGACCCCAGGTCGGACGCCTTTTCTGTCCTCCGGCGCGCCTGCGCCCGCCTGTGGCGCGGCAGCTCAGTCCTGCGGGGACGTCCCGGGCGGTGGCTGGTACCCGGGAGGAGCGACGGGCGGGTAGCCGGGCTGCGTCGTCGGGTAGGCAGGGGCTGCGTAGCCGACGGCAGGGTGCCCCTGGGTCGGCCCCGCACCGCCGACGCCGCTGTACCCGCTGTAGCCCCCGTAGCCCCCGTAGGCGAGCTGCTGACGGAGCATCCGGTTCTCCGCCTCGATCGGCCACTCCTTGAAGGCGGCCATCACCAGGAGCACGAGGTTGAGGATCGGCACGAGCATCCCGAGGACGTACCAGCCGGGCCAGCCCGTCTTGCTCACGATCCGCCAGTAGATCCACATCGCGAGCCCGACCAGGACGAGCTCGACGAGGAGGAGGACCACGATGAAGACGGCGGCACCGTCGACCCCGCTGCTGTCGTAGCTGAGACTCCTGAGCATCGCCGACTCCTCCGGGATCCGCGCCACGGACGGCGGGTGGGACCAGCGTGCCCGATCCGGCAGGTCGGTGGGGCCGGTGCGCCCGCCTGCCCCGGGTGAATCCCGCGCTCGCCCGTCGCGAGGTCCGCCCCCATGGGCACGCCCTTCCCGTGCCCGGCCCCGCGGGCTAGCGTGACGAGAGGTCCGAGCCCGTGAGGGGGCAACGATGAGGCACGCGCACCCGCGGTACGGCCGCCGGACCGACCGTGAGCCGGACGTCCTCGAGCTCCGCGTCCACGGGGTGAACAACACAGCGCCGCCCGCCGTCCTCGACCTGCCGGCCGCCGATGTCGAGCAGGTGGCGGGCGACTCGCTCGGCAGCTTCTGGCGGCCGACCGACGCCGCCATGGCCCGGACGGCGCCTGGCTCGCGGGGGCACGTGCCCCAGGGTGTCGTCCGCGAGGCGTACTCCTGGGGAGGTCTCGCGCGGACCTCCGTCGGCGGCCGGGGCGCCGCCGGCACCGCGATCAGCGCGGCCTCCCGCATCGGCTGGGCGCTCCTGGTCCCGTTCGGGCTGGTCAACCTCGCCTTCTGGAGCCGCAGGCTCGCCGGCGGACGCTCCTGGGCGGACGGCTGGCAGGACGACGCGAGCGCGGCGCTGATCCGGGTGTTCTCCCTCGGGCTGACCCTCCTGCTGCTGGGGACGACCTCCGCGGTCAGCCTCGATCTCGTGGTCGTTCAGTGCTTCGGCGGCTCGACGCGCTGGTGCCCGCGTCTCCCGCCGCTGCTCGACGGCCTGGCACGGCTGGGCCCCGGGGACCGCCTCGTCGTCGGCACGCTCGCCCCGGTCGCCGTGCTCGTGCTGCTCGCGGCGCTCGCCGGCGCCTCGCGCAGCAGGTACGAGCAGCTGGCTGCCCTGCCCGTGGCCTACGGCGTCCGTGCCGCTCCCGACGACGCCCCGGCGCTCGCGACCCCGGGCTTCTGGTCCAACGCCCGGCTGACGGCCCTCCTCGGGCGCCTGCACCTCGCCGCAGGGCTGTGCTTCCTCGTGGTGCTCACGGCCCTCCCGCAGGTCCTCGGTGCGGTCTCCCCGGTGTTCGTCGGGACGCTGGCCCTCGCGGCGGCCGGCCTGCTCGCGATCGCCGGCTGGCTCGCCTCGCGCCGCTGCGCCGTCGCCGCGCTGCCCGGGACGGCCGGCGGGCGCCTGCTGGTCCGACGGGTCACCTGGGTGACCTCCGCCTCGGCGCTCCTCTTCCTCGCGCACCTGCTGCTGCTCTCGCGCACGGACGGGGTGCTGACCAGGGCGGCGGGGCTCGACGTCGCGCCGACGGTGCTGACCGCCGTGCTCCTGGTGATCGCGGCCTCCGCGCTCGGCTGGCGCCGGGCGCCGGGGCGCTCCGCATCGCGATACGAGGCCTGGTCAGGTCGCGCGCCGGCCGTCTTCCTCGTGCTGGCGCTCGGGGCTGCCCTGACCCTGTCGAGCATGGTCGTGGTGGGCGTCGGCGACTGGCTCAACGGCTCGGGCTCCGCCGGCGACCTGCTTCGCGCCCGCACCGCGAGCCCGGGGACTCCCGCGCCCGACCGGTCCGGCTGCACCGTCGCCTGCCCGGTCCCCGACCCCTCGCTGAGCATCCCCGGCGTCTACGTGTGGTTCGGTGCGGCGATCGGGCTCGCACTCGTCGTGGTGGTCCTCGTCGGTGTCGTGGCCGCCCTGCGCACCTCGAGGGCGCTGCCGCGTGCGGGGAGCACAGGGAGCACGCCCTCGGCCGCGCCCGACGCGCTCGGCAGCCGGGTCGAGGACCGCCAGGGCGCCGGCGACGCCGTCCTGCACGCGCGCTGGTGGGCGGGGGTGGCGCACCGGGCCGAGCCCCTGACGGGAGTGATGGCGATCGCCACGGCGGTGAGCACCGCTGCTGCCGTCGTCGTCACGGCCGTCCTCGTCGCCCGGCCGGGCCTCGGCCCGCCCCAGGCCACCGGGGACGAGCCCGCAGGGGCCTGGGGGTCGCTCTACGCTGCCGTGGCGGGCGGCGCGGCCTGGGGCGCCGGCGCCGTCGGGCTGCTCGTCCTCGGCGGGCTCGTCGGGGGAGCGGCGCTGGGCCGCGCGCGCCCTCTCGGCCTGGTCTGGGACCTCATGTGCTTCCTGCCGCGGACGGGTCACCCCTTCGGCCCGCCCTGCTACGCCGAACGGGTGGTCCCCGAGCTCGTCCGCCGCTACGCGACGTGGGTGGGTCCGGTGCCCCGACGACGTCGTCGTCGTCCGGGCCCGCAGCGGCGCGTCGTGGTCAGCGCGCACAGTCTCGGCGCGGTGCTCGCCGTCGCGAGCATCCTCGCCGTCCGTGCCGAGCACGGTCCCCAGGTCGCCGACCGGCTCAGCCTGCTCACCTACGGAACCCAGCTGCGCGCCTACTTCGGACGGATGTTCCCCGAGCTCCTCGGCCCGGCCGTGCTGGGGACCGCACCCGGCCGGGGCCCCGGGCTGTTCAGCGCCGACCCGTGGCGCGAGGCCATCGCCGAGGACGCGCGGCGCACGGATCCCGCGGAGGCGGCCCCGGGCTCGGTCACCGATGTCCTCGGGGCAGGAGCCGGAGAGCCTCGCTGGATCTCCCTGTGGCGGCGGACCGACTACCTCGGCTTCCCGGTCGACGGCTGGGCCGGAGGGCCGATCGACCGCCCTGCCGAGGAGATCGACACGAGCGGCTACCTCCCGGAGATCGGCACGCACGGCGGGTACCCGAGACTCGCCGCGTACGCGATCGCCCTGGACCACCTGCGGGGGCGGGGCCCGGGGCCGGCCGGGTGACGCGTTCGCTCTCGGCGAACAGCGACGGCGGGTTCGGTCGCCCGCGGTCCCGCGATGAGCGAGGCTAGGGGGACGATGTCCCTCGTCCCCCTGGCAGACCCCTCCGACGGCACCCCACCGATCCCGGCGGTGCCCCCGCGCGGACGCCGGGGCCTGCGCATCACGGCGCTGACCGTCCTCATCGTCCTCGGCTCGGTGCTCTGGGGGGTGAGCACGGCACGCGCCGACGGCTCGTTCGGGCCGCACCGCGCCCTCTACGCCGTCACGCTCGACGGCATGGCGACGGTCGATCTCGGGCCGCTGGGCACGCTCGTGGTCGACTCGCCCGTCCCCGTGCTCGGGGCGCGCGTGACCGTCGAGGAGATCCCGAGCACCTTGTCCGCCGTCGACCTCTCGGTGACGCTCGACAACCTCAGCAGCGACCTGCAGGCCTACCTCGAGCTGTTCTCCGCGCCCCAGCAGGCGCTCGACAGCGCGGTCCGGAGCCTCGTCCTGGACGCCGCCCGACGAGCCGCGCTGGCCGCCGGGCTGTCACTCGCCCTCCTCATGATCGGGCGCGGGGTCCTCGGTCATCAGCGCCGCGTCGAGCTCGGGACGCTCTGGGCGGCGCACCGCGGGACGGTCACCGCAGGGGTCGCCGTCGTGCTGGTCGTCGGCGGGACGGTGACCGCGAGCGTGCCCGTGGTCCCCGCGAGCCAGGGAGCACGGGAGGCCTCGGCTGTCTTCGACGGCACGCCCCTGGAGGGTGCTCGGATCACGGGACGGCTCGCCGGGCTGATCGACACCTACGGCGGGTACGCGGTCGACGCGTACCGCGAGAACGAGAACTTCTACGCCGGCGTCGTCACCGCGCTCGACGAGGCGTGGACGGACCGGGCCGCCACGGAGCGCGCCGCCGGCTCGGTCCTCAGCACGCCCGGCCCGTCCGCGACGCTCGTGACGGGCTCGGCGGCTCCCGCCGAGAGCCCGCCGATCGTCGCCGTGGTGGTCAGCGACCTGCACTGCAACGTCGGGATGGCGCGGGTGATCCGCGAGGTGGCGACGCTCTCGGCAGCGGATCTCGTGCTCAACGCCGGGGACAGCACGATGGACGGCACGGGCGTCGAGTCGTACTGCGTCAACGCCTTCGCCGACGCCGTGCCGTCCGGAGTCACCTACGTCGTGGCGGACGGGAACCACGACAGCGCGGAGACCTCGGCGCAGGAGGCGGCGGCGGGCGCCCATGTGCTCAACGGCAAGGTGATCGAGGCCGAGGGCCTGCGGATCCTCGGCGACAGCGACCCGAACGAGACGCGGATCGGCGCCGGGACCTCGAGCGCCGCGGGGGAGAGCGTGACGGACGCCGGTCACCGCCTCGCCGACCTCGCCTGCCAGGACGGCGATGTCGACCTGCTGCTCGTCCACACCCCTGACGTCGGCGACGAGGCCCTCATGCGCGGCTGCGTCCCCGCTCAGGTCTCCGGCCACTGGCACCGTCGCGTGGGTCCGCTCCGGTACGGCGAGGGGGTGCGCTTCGTCAGCAGCAGCACCGCAGGGGCGATCCTCAACGAGCCGACCGTCGGTCCGCTGCGGGGCACGGCCGAGCTGACGGTCCTGCGGTTCGACCCGGACACCCACGCGATCAGGGACTACCGGATCGTGCAGGTGCGCGTCGACGGGACGGTGAGCGTCGAGGCCGCCCTGCGGTGGCCGACGCCGACGACGACGTTCCCCCGCCCGGGTGATCCCGTCTGACGGGGACCGGGGCGCCGTGAGCCGTGGGTATCCTGACGGGTCGATCCTGAGCGGGGTCGCGAGCAGTCGAGGAGAGGTGGACGAGTGGTCGACGGCGACGCACCGGTGCCTCGCCGACGCGACCTCCGGAACGCGCAGGACGCCACCGGGCCCATCCCGCGCCCCGAGCCGGCAGCCCGACCCGCGAGCGAGCCGCCGACGGCAACGGGCGGCGACCTTCCCGTCGTGCCGACGAGCACAGGCGACGCGCCGACCAGGTCAGACGACGTGCCGGTGCCCACGAGCGGCGGGCTCCCCGTCGTGCCCGCCGTCACCGGGCCGGTGCCGTCCGTCCCGACGACGACGGGCTCGACCCCTGCCCTCGGGCGTCCGCCGGTACCGGTCGAGCACCGTCGCCGCTGGATCGTCGTCACCCTCGTCGCGGTGGGCCTCGCGGTCGCCGCGGTGACCGGTGGCCCGTGGCTGTACTCGCGCTTCATGGTCGCCCCGCCCGCACCCCTGGAGCTGACGACCCCGAGCCAGGTCCCGAGCAACGACCCGAACGTGCCGCTCGCCCTGGCCGGCACCTGGTCCGTCGCGGACGGCTCGCAGGCGGGGTACCGGATCGGCGAGGTGCTCAACGGGACGAGCGTCGAGGTCGTGGGCCGGACGGACGAGGTCTCCGGGACCGTCACCATCGAGGGCAACGCCCTGACCGCGACCTCCGTCGTCGTGACGACCTCCTCGATCACCACGGACGCCTCGGCGCGCGACGCGTACTTCCGCCGCGCCCTGGACACCACGACCTTCCCCGAGGCGAGCTTCACCGCGGCGACGAGCGTCGACCTCGGGGACCTGTCGACCGCCACGACGCCGATCTCGGTCGAGGTCCCCGGCTCCCTGACGATCCGCGACCGCACGATCGACGTGACCGCGACGCTCCAGGTCCAGCGCACGGTCGGCGGGCTGCAGGCCGTCGGTCAGATCGCGGTGGCGCTCGCGGACCTCGGGATCACCCCGCTCGACCGTGGCTTCCTGTCGGTGAGCGACAGCGGCTCGGTGGAGTTCCTGCTCGACCTCACGCGCTGAGCCCGGCGGGCTGCCGGCCGTCCTCAGCGCCGCCGCGTGCCGAAGATCGTGCGGGTGATCTCGCGCCCCAGCTGCGTGCCCGCCGAGCGGAGGAACGAGTCGAGCGGGCTGGTCGACCGGCTGGTCGACCGGCGCGACGACGCGCTGTCGCGCTTCATCGCCTTCTCGATCCGCTCGAGCTCCTTGGCCCGGGCGTCGGCCTCCTTCCGCGCGGCGGCCGCGGCCTCCTCTGCCTCCTTGCGAGCCGTCTCGGCCGCGGCGGCGGCCGTCGCGTCGGCCTCGGCCCGTGCGGCGCGCGCGGTGAGCAGCTCGTAGGCGGACTCACGGTCGATCGCCGTCGCGTACTTCGCTCCCTGGCCCGAGGCGGCGACGAGGGCAGTCATCGCCGCCGGGTCGGCCGGTGCCATCGCGGACTCGGGTGCGCGCAGGCGGGTCCAGGCGACCGGGGTCGGCGCGCCCTTCTCGGACAGCACCGTCACGACGGCCTCACCGGTGCCGAGGGTCGTCAGGAGCTCCTCGAGGTCGTAGTCGGAGTTCGGGAAGGTGCGTGCGGTGGCGCGCAGGGCCGTCGCGTCGTCCGGCGTGTAGGCGCGCAGGGCGTGCTGGACGCGGTTGCCGAGCTGCGCGAGGACGTCGCCAGGGACGTCCTTCGGGGTCTGGGTGACGAAGAAGACGCCGACCCCCTTCGACCGGATCAGCCGGACGGTCTGCGTGACCTCCGTGAGGAAGTCCTTCGAGGCGTCGGTGAACAGCAGGTGCGCCTCGTCGAAGAAGAAGACGAGCTTGGGCTTCGCGGCGTCCCCGACCTCCGGAAGCTCGGAGAACAGATCGGCGAGCAGCCACATGAGGAAGGTCGAGAACAGCGCAGGGCGGTCCTGCACGCTCGGCAGCTCGAGAGCGGAGATGACCCCGCGACCGTCGGCCGCCGTCCGCAGGAGGTCGCCCGTGGCGAACGCCGGCTCACCGAAGAAGACGTCGGCTCCCTGGGCCTGGAGCCCGACGATCTCGCGAAGGATCACGCCGGCGGTGGCCGCCGAGAGCCCGCCGATGCCCTTGAGCTCGGCCTTGCCGTCGTCGGAGACCAGGTAGGCGATCGTGGCCTGGAGGTCCTTGAGGTCGAGCAGCGCGAGTCCCTGGTTGTCGGCCCAGTGGAAGATCAGCCCGAGGCTCGACTCCTGCGTGGAGTTCAGGCCGAGGACCTTGGACAGCAGCAGCGGCCCGAAGTCGGTCACCGTCGTGCGGATCGGTGTGCCGGTGCCCTGGTCGCCGAGCGTGTAGAGCTCGACGGGGAAGCCCGTCGCCGCCCAGTCCTGCCCGATGCTCGTCGTGCGGGCGAGGAGCTTCTCGCTCGAGCTGCCCGGGACCATGAGGCCGGACAGGTCGCCCTTGATGTCGGCGACGAACACCGGGACGCCCGCCGCGGAGAGCCCCTCGGCCATCACCTGGAGGGTCTTCGTCTTGCCCGTCCCTGTCGCGCCGGCGACGAGGCCGTGCCGGTTCATCATCGCGAGCGGGAGCGCGACCTGAGCCGTCGGGCTCGCGACTCCGTCCTCGACGAGCGCGCCGAGCGGGAGGCTCCCGGAGAAGGTGTACGCCGACGCGACCGTCCGGGCCCACTCGGACGTGCCGTCGGCGTCGGCGGCGGGTGGAGCGGCGGCTGCGGGCTCGGCGGCATCCGGCTGCTCGCTCTGGCCGGTCCGACCGGACGCCGAGGCCGCGGTGGCGGCGGCCTGGAGCGCGGCGGCCTTGGCCTCGGCGGCCTCCGCGACGGCCAGCGCGGCGGCGGCGCGAGCGGCGGCGGCCTCGGCTGCGGCCTGGGCGATCTCGAGAGCGAGGGCGGGGTCCTGGGCGTCGGTGCTCATGACCCGAGCGTAGTGATCGCCCCCGCAACGGGCGCGGGCGTCCGGGGTGCCGCGCGACGGTAGCCTGGAACCGTGCACACGCCTGACACCGCCCCCGATGACATGACGACCGAGGGCGCTGGGGCGCCTGCGCTGCCCTTCCGCTACTCCGCGGCCCTCGCGGCCGACATCGAGCAGCGCTGGCAGGGCCTGTGGGAGGAGCGAGGCACCTTCCACACGGCGAACCCCAGCGGATCGCTCACCGACGCCCAGGGGCGGCATGCCGACCCCGCGCAGCGCTCGTTCTTCGTCATGGACATGTTCCCGTACCCCTCGGGTGCGGGACTGCATGTCGGGCACCCGCTCGGCTACATCGCCACCGACGTCGTCGGCCGGTACCGCCGCATGTGCGGGGACAACGTCCTGCACGCGCTCGCCTACGACGCCTTCGGCCTTCCGGCCGAGCAGTACGCCGTCCAGACCGGTGCGCACCCGCGCACGACGACCGAGGCGAACATCGTCACGATGCGCCGCCAGCTCGGCCGGCTCGGGCTGGGCCACGACTCGCGCCGCAGCTTCGCGACGACGGACGCCGGGTACGTGCGGTGGACGCAGTGGATCTTCCTGCAGGTCTTCGGCTCCTGGTACGACCCCGACGCCGTGCGGCCCGACGGCGGCACCGGCCGGGCGCGCCCGATCGCCGAGCTCGAGGCCGCGTACGCCGCCGGGACGCGCGAGCTCCCGGCCGAGGCGCCGGCGCGGAGCTGGGACGAGCTGGACGCCGTCCAGCGCAGGCAGGTGATCGACGCGCAGCGACTGGCCTACGTCTCGGAGACCCCCGTCAACTGGTGCCCGGGGCTCGGCACCGTGCTGGCCAACGAGGAGGTCACCGCCGAGGGGCGCTCCGAGCGGGGCAACTACCCCGTCTTCAAGCGCAGCCTGCGGCAGTGGAACATGCGGATCACCGCCTACGCCGACCGCCTGGCCGAGGACCTCGACCTCATCGACTGGCCGGAGAAGGTCCGGTCCATGCAGCGCAACTGGATCGGCCGCTCGGAGGGCGCCCAGGTGACCTTCGAGGTCATCGGCGGCCAGGAGCTCGAGGTCTTCACCACGCGCCCCGACACCCTCTTCGGCGCGACCTTCATGGTCGTCGCGCCCGAGCACCCCGTGCTGGACGAGCTGCCCGCCCAGTGGCCGGACGGCACCCACGGCGCGTGGACGGGCGGTCACCGGACCCCGGCCGCTGCCGTCGCCTCGTACCGCATGGAGGCCGCGGCGAAGACCGCCGTCGAGCGCCAGGCCGATACGCGCAAGACGGGCGTCTTCACCGGTCACCTGGCGACCAACCCGGTCAACGGGCAGCTCATCCCCGTCTTCACCGCCGACTACGTCCTCATGGGCTACGGCACGGGCGCGATCATGGCGGTGCCCGCGCAGGACGAGCGCGACTGGGACTTCGCCCAGGCCTACGAGCTGCCGTACGTGCGCACGGTCGCACCCCCGGAGGGCTTCGACGGCGGGGCCTGGACCGGGGACGGCCTCGCGATCAACTCGGCGAACGAGGAGATCAGCCTGGACGGCCTCGGCGTGACCGAGGCGAAGTCCGCGATCATCGCCTGGCTCGTCGAGAAGGGCATGGGCACCGGATCGGTCACCTACCGGCTGCGTGACTGGCTGTTCAGCCGGCAGCGGTACTGGGGCGAGCCCTTCCCGATCGTCTACGACGAGAACGACCTGCCGCTCGCCCTCCCCGACTCCCTGCTCCCGGTCGAGCTGCCGCAGGTCCCCGACTACTCGCCGCGCACCTTCGCGCCCGACGACGCGAGCTCCACCCCGGAGCCGCCGCTCGGTCGCAACGAGGAGTGGGTCGAGGTCACGCTCGACCTCGGTGACGGACCGCGCCGCTACCGTCGCGACACGAACACGATGCCCAACTGGGCCGGCTCCTGCTGGTACTACCTGCACTACCTCGACCCGGGGGCCCGCGAGCTCGTCGTCGACCCCGAGCTCGAGGCGTACTGGATGGGCCCGAAGCACGACGACCTCGCCGGCGTCAGCGGCGGCGTCGACCTGTACGTCGGCGGCGTCGAGCACGCCGTGCTGCACCTGCTCTACGCGCGCTTCTGGCACAAGGTCCTGTACGACCTGGGCCACGTGAGCAGCATCGAGCCCTTCCGCACGCTGTTCAACCAGGGCTACATCCAGGCCTACGCCTACACCGACGCGCGCGGCCAGTACGTGCCGGCCGCCGAGGTCGTGGAGGACGAGTCGTCCTCGACGGGCTACCGCTGGAACGGCGAGGAGGTCGCCCGCGAGTACGGGAAGATCGGCAAGTCGCTGAAGAACGTGGTCTCGCCCGACGAGATGTACGAGGCCTACGGCGCCGACACCTTCCGGCTCTACGAGATGTCGATGGGCCCGCTCGACCTGTCGCGCCCCTGGGAGACGAGGGCCGTCGTCGGCTCGCAGCGCTTCCTCCAGCGGCTGTGGCGCAACGTGATCGACGAGCAGACCGGCGAGCTCACCGTCGTCGACGAGGAGCCGGACGAGGCGACCCTTCGCGCGATGCACCGGGCGATCGACGAGGTCCGCACCGAGATGGACGCGATGCGCTTCAACACCGCGATCGCGCGGCTCATCGTGCTCAACAACCACCTCACCGGGCTCCGGGCGGTGCCCCGCGCGGCGGCCGAGACGATCGTCCTGCTCGTCGCGCCGTTCGCCCCGCATCTCGCCGAGGAGGTCTGGGCCAAGCTCGGTCACGCCGAGAGCCTCGCGCGCGAGCCCTTCCCTGTCGCCGACCCCGCGTACCTGGTCGAGGAGACCGTGACGTGCATCGTCCAGGTCCAGGGCAAGGTGCGGGACCGGCTGGAGGTCTCGCCGACGGCGGGCGAGGACGAGCTGCGTGAGGCGGCCCTGGCGAGCGTCGCCGTGCAGCGGGCGATCGACGGTCGTGAGGTCCGGCGGGTCATCGTGCGGCCGCCGACGCTGGTCAACGTCGTCGTCTGAGCGAGCACCGTCCACAGGGCCGATCGGCCCTGCGGCTCCCGGCGGACGGTGGCGGCCTAGCGTCGCGGCGTGACCCCTGACGACCCAGGCCGACGTCGGCTCGCGGCCTGGGCCGGTGCCGAGGAGGCGACGGCGGCGGGCGAGGAGCTCCTGGCCGGCGCGCGGGCCAGGACCACTCAGGCCGTACGGGTGGCGGCGCGCGCGTACGAGGTCTCGCACGGCTCGCAGGCCTGGCAGGAGGGCGGCACCCCGGCCGATCAGCCGGCCCGCCGCTGGTCGGTCCCGTGGCGGGCCGCCGTCGGCGCCGCTCTCGTCCTGGTGGTCGTGGGCGTGACCGTCGTCCTGCGCTCCCTGCCTGGTGGGCCCGAGGTCCTCGTGTCGACGGCGCAGGCCTCGACGGGCGTCGGCGCGGTCGACGAGGAGACGGGGCAGAGCCTGGCCGATGGCGGCTCGACGCCCACGACGCCCTCCCGCGTGACGGTGCATGTCGTCGGCGCCGTCGTGGCACCAGGGGTCGTCGTCCTGGCGCCCGGAGCGCGCGCGATCGACGCGGTGCAGGCGGCCGGGGGAGCGACGCCGGTGGCCGATCTCGCTCGCGTCAACCTCGCGCGGGTGCTGTCCGACGGTGAGCAGCTCGTCGTCCCGGCGGTGGGGGAGCAGGGCCAGGGCCTCGCCGTCGCCGGGCAGGGCGCCCAGGGCGACGGCGTGCTCGACCTCAACACGGCCGATGCCGCAGCCCTCGAGGAGCTCCCACGCATCGGACCGGTGCTGGCGGGAAGGATCGTCGACTGGCGCACGGCTCATGGGCGGTTCTCCTCCGTCGACGAGCTCGGCGAGGTCCCGGGCATCGGCCCGGCGCTGCTCGCCGGGCTCGAGGGGCTCGTACGTGTCTGAGCCCCGCGAGCGGCTCGACCTGCGGCTGCTGCCCACGGCGGTGGCGTCGTGGTGCGCGGCGCTCTGGATCACCGGTGGCCGTTCCGCCCCCACCTGCGTCACGGTCACGGCAGCGCTGCTCCTGCTGCTCCTCGTGGCGCTCGCCGCGCGTCGTCGTCTGGGGGCCGTCGGTGGCGGGCTCGTCCTGGCTCTCGTCGCCGTCGTCGTCGTGCTCGCCTCGGGCTGGGCGCATGCGGCGGCGACGGCTCGAGGGGGTCTGACCTCCCTCGTCGAGGAGCGGGCGGTGGTCACCGCTACGGGTGTGCTGCGGAGCGACGCCGTGGCGGCCCCCAGCCCGTGGGACCCCTCGGCGGTCCGCAGCCGTGTCGTCATGGCGGTCACCGTCGTCCACGCGCGCGGGACGACGAGGCAGGCGGGTGCGCTCGTCCAGGTCACCGTGCCGGGCGCTCCGACCGGGCTCGTGCGCGGAGCGAGCATTCGGGTGCTCGGCCGGCTCTCGGCCTCGGAGCTCCCCGACGCCGGCGTCGCGGGGACGATCTCGGCGGGATCGGTCGAGGTGCTGCGCCCCGCCACGGGGATCGACGACTGGGTGGCGAGACTGCGTTCCGGCCTGCTCGAGGTGAGCGACGGCCTGGAGCCGCAGGCGCGTGGCCTCGTGCCGGGGATGACGCTCGGCGACACCTCGAGGCTCCCGGCCGAGGTCGCGAGCGAGATGCGCACCGTCGGGCTGACGCACCTGACGGCCGTCTCGGGGACCCATGTCGCCGTGGTGGTGCTCGTCGTCGGTTCGCTCGCCGTCCGGCTGCGGGCCCCGCGCGCGGTCCGCGCCGCGGCTGCCGGCCTGGCGATCGGCGGCTTCGTCCTGCTCGTCCACCCCGAGCCGAGCGTGCTGCGGGCCGCGCTGATGGGCGTCGTGGGGACGGCCGGCCTCCTGCTCGGCCGGCGCTCGTGGGCGCTGCCGGCGCTGCTCGCCACCGTCGTCGTGCTGCTCGCCGCCGATCCGGGACTCGTCCGCTCGATCGGCTTCACGCTCTCGGTCGTCGCGACGGCGGCCATCGTGCTGCTCGCCGTGCCCGCGGACGGCCTCCTTCCGAGGGTGCCGAGGCCGATCGTGCACGCCGTCGCCGTCCCGCTGGCGGCCCAGAGCGCCTGCGGGCCCCTGCTGATCGTCCTCCAGCCGGCCCTGTCGCTCTGGGCGGTCCCGGCCAACCTCGCGGCGGCCCCCGCGGTGCTCCCCGCGACGGTCCTCGGCCTGCTCGCGACGCTGTGCCGGCCGCTGTCGGCCGAGGCGGCCGTGGTGCTCGCCCGCGGCTCGGGGATCGCGACCGGCTGGATCGCCACGGTCGCCCACCTCGGAGCCGGCCTCCCCGGCTCGCGGCTCGCGTGGACGCCGGGAGCACCGGGGGCGGTGGGCCTCGGTGCGCTCACGGCACTGGCCTGGCTCCTCGCCGTCAGGACGCTCCGCGGCGCCCGGGCCAGGGCGCAGGACGACGGCCCCTGGGCCGGGAGCCGACGGCGGCGCGCGCGGTCGTCGTCGTCGCCGCCGGCTCGTGGCAGGCTTGACCCGTGCCCCCCGCCCCGCGTCGACCGGCCGCGTCCACCATGACGTGGGACTCGGTCGAACCCGCGCCGGTCGTGCTCATCACGGGCACGGAGTCGCTGCTCGCCGAGCGGGCCGTCGACCGCGTCGTGGCCCGTGCCCGTGAGCGCGATCCCGAGGTCGAGGTGAGCCGCATCGACGGCCCGGGCTACGAACCGGGCCGGCTCCGCTCCGTGGCGAGCCCCTCGCTCTTCGGTGAGTCGACCCTCGTCGTGCTGGACGACCTCCACTCGGCGACCGAGGCCGCGTTCGCCGACGTCACCGACTACGTGGCCGACCCCGACGGCGACGTCGTCCTCGTGCTGGTCCACGGCGGGGGCAACCGCGGCAAGCGCGTGCTCGACACCGTCCGGGCCTCGGGTGCCGTCCTCGTCCCGTGCGAGCCGGTCAAGAAGGACGCCGACAAGCTCGCCTTCGCCTCGGCGGAGCTGCGCTCGGCTCAGCGCCGCGCCGAGCCCGAGGCCGTGCGGGCGCTGGTCGAGGCCTGCGGCTCGGACCTGCGGGAGCTCGCAGCGGCGTGCCGCCAGCTCGTCGCGGACACCTCGGGAGTCATCTCCACGGAGCTCGTCTCCCGCTACTACGGCGGCAGGGTCGAGGCAACGGGGTTCCGGGTCGCCGATGCCGCGGTCGAGGGGCGCGCAGGCGACGCGGTCGCACTGCTGAGGCATGCCCTCGCGACGGGCACCGACCCCGTCCCCGTGGTGGCCGCCCTCGCCGGGAGGCTCCGCGTGCTCGCCAAGGTCGCCGCCGCTCGTAGCCGTGGGATGGGCGCAGCGGAGCTGGGGATGGCTCCCTGGCAGGTCGACAGGGCACGCCGCGACCTCGTGCGCTGGCGGCCCGAGACGCTCGCCGAGGCGATCGGCGCCGTCGCCCAGGCCGATGCCGAGGTCAAGGGAGCGAGCAGGGACCCCGTCTTCGCCGTCGAGCGAGCCGTGCTCCGGGTCGCGGCCGCGGCCGCCGATCGCTGAGCGCTGCCCTGCTCGTGCCGCCGGGCTCGTCCTGGCCGGCCGTCCTGGCGACGCGGCCTGCCGTGCGGCCCGCCTCCTGTGCGACGTGCGCGGGGAGGGTGCCCGAGTTGCGCCGATGTGTCACACCTCATGTGACACCCACGTGTCCTGCAGGTGAACGCGCCCTCAGATGTGACGCGAATCACAGACCCCGACGGGACCTTTTGCCCAGGTTTGTCCCGATTTTCCGCCCACACGTGCCAGAAGAGCCCCTGGCGTCATGCCCCTTCCTCTGTCATAGTCCTCGTGACAGCCCGAACTGAGGAGATGACATGAACCGCATCGTGAAGCCCGCAGCAGTCGCCGTTCTCACCGTTGCCCTGGCCGTCTTCGGCCTCCCGCTCTCCGGCTCCGGTGCCCAGGTCTCCATCGGCACGGGCTGCTGCAAGCAGTGACTCCCGCGCCGGCGCCCGAGCTCGGGCGCCGGCGGAGTCGCCAGACCTCTGGATCACTCGAACGGCCCGGCGCCAGGGGTGTCACTGGGCCCCGGTCATGGGTAAGGTGAGCGATTGTGACTGACCTCTCTGAACGCCTCCGCGCCGAACGGCTGCGCGCCGGCCTGTCCCAGACCGCGCTGGCCGGCAGCGACTTCTCGCCGAGCTACGTCTCCCTCATCGAGGCCGGGCGTCGCACGCCGACGGACTCGGCTCTCGCCGTGCTCGCCGCGCGACTCGGCACCACGGTCGAGTACCTGCGCTTCGGCGACGACGCGCCGAGCGAGGAGAAGGCCCGGCTCGAGCTCGGCTTCGCGCGGCTCGCCCTGGCGAACGGTTCGGCCGAGGAGGCCAAGGAGCGGCTCCTCGCCCTCGACCTCTCGTCCATCTCGCCGCGTCACGCTGCCGAGGCGCAGTTCGCCCTGGCGATGGCCCACGAGGCCCTCGGCGAGATGACCGAGGCCGTCGCGGTCCTCGAGCCGCTGCTCACCGACGCACGTCGTGGTGGCCGCTGGCTCCAGGTGGCGACGCTGGCCACCAACCTCGTGGGGATCTACCACGAGGCCGGCGACCTCGCGCACAGCATCGAGCTCGGCGACGCGATCCTCGACGAGGTCGAGTCCGTGGGCCTGACGGGCACCGACGAGTACCTCCGGCTCGCGTCGACGATCCTGTGGTCGTACTACCAGCGGGGCGACCTGCTCTTCGCCGCGCACCGTGCCTCCGGTCTCATCGAGATGGCCGAGCGGGACGGGACCCGACGGGGCAGGGGCAGCGTCTACTGGAACGCCTCGCTCGTCGCCGAGGGCCGCGGGGACTTCGCCGAGGCCCGTCGCCTGACCGAGCGTGCGCTCGCCTACCTCAGCGAGGGCGACCCGAGTCGCGACGTGCCGCGGCTGCGGCTCCACTACGGCTGGCTGCTGCTGCGCTCGAACCCGCCCGAGGCGCAGGCTGCGCTCGAGCAGCTCGAGCTGGCCTCCCAGGGTCTGGTGAACGTCGGCTCGGAGTACGAGATCGCCCGGTGCCGGTACGAGTCGGCGCGCGCCCACCTCGTCCTCGGCGACGCCCGCCTCGCTCAGGCGCTCGCCCAGGAGGGTCTCGCGCTCCTCGACGACAACGCCGGGTTCGACGCCTGCGACGCCCACATCGTCCTGGGCGACTGCTTCGCCGCGCAGGGCAGGCTCGAGGAGGCGCTCGGCGAGTACCGCTGGGCGGCGGATCGACTCGCGATGCTCTCGGCCGGACGCCAGTCCGCCTCCGTCTGGCGCTCGCTCGGTGACCGGCTCGTCTCCTACGGCGACGCGACCGCAGCGGCGACCGCCTACGCGACGGCGCTCGACGAGGCGGGGATCCGGCCGACGACCTTCTCCCTCACGACGCGGCAGGCGCTGGCCGTCGGCTTCGGGGAGAGCTCGGAGAGCTGACCAGACGATCGGCCGGGGACCGCCCGGCCGATCGTTCATGTCGTCGGCGCGCAGGGGGCGCCGACGGCACTGCGCCGCGCCGCGGGCGGTCGCCCCACGTCCTGCCGGGCGCGATCCGCGCCGGGGCGGTCGGCAGGCACAGAACAGGGCGCCTCCCCGAGGGGAGGCGCCCTGCCGTGTGTCTGGGTGCTAGCGGATCGTCAGAGCGAACCGACGGCCTTGGCGAGCGCCGACTTGCGGTTCGCTGCCTGGTTGGCGTGGATGACGCCCTTGCTGACGGCCTTGTCGAGCTTGGTCGACGCGTCCTTCAGGGCGGTCGCCGCAGCGTCCTTGTCGCCGGCAGTGATCGCCTCGCGAACACGACGGATGTGCGTCTTGAGCTGCGACTTCACAGCCTTGTTGCGCAGGCGGGCCGCCTCGTTCGTGCGGATCCGCTTGATCTGGGACTTGATGTTGGCCACGTATTGACTCTCTTGTGCGTTCGCCGAAGCGATCTGACAGGTCGTAGAGGGCGTGCCCAGCTCCGGGACTGGGGCGTGGGGACACCCGCGGAGAGGAGCTGAGCGAGTGCCCGCCGACCTGGGCGGACACGCGAGCGACCAGAGTATCAGCCGTGGGAGGTGCGCAGCGACCTCGCCACCGCGGAGAAGCGCTCGCGGTCCAGGACGGCGCCCTCGCGGCGGACCTCGTCCGGGTCGATCCGCAGCACCCTGTCCAGCCGGACCTCGCTGGGGCGGCGCCTGGCGTCCCACGGGCCCGTCCCCAGGTCCATCCAGCGCTCGTCCGGCGGGGCCGGGCGGCTGTCGTGGTCGCGGCTGGAGAGCATCAGGCCGAGGAGCCACGGCCCGTCGTGCCCGACGAGGAGCACGGGCCGGTCCTTGCCGCGCCCGTCGTTCTCCTCGTAGGGGACCCAGGTCCAGACGATCTCGCCCGGATCGGGGGCTCCGTCCGGGTCGGGGGCGTAGACGGGGGTGACCGCACCCGTGAAGTCGCCAGGGCTTCCCGCCCGGGAGCCGGCGTCGGTGCGTCGCGGCGCACTCCGAGCGTCCGGCGCCGGTGAGGACGGCCGGGCCCGCCCGGGGCGCCGCGTGCCCGTCGTGCCTCGCCCGCGTGCCATGTCCACGGCGATCCGCAGGACGGTGCCCAGGACCTTGTTCCAGCTGCTCTGCGCCACCCGCCGAGGGTACCGGGGGAGCGGCTCGGGCCCCGGTGGGGAGGATCCCCCTGGCCCCGAGCGCCTCGGCGGCACACCGACCCCTGGACGAAAGGCCCACGAAACGCGAACGACACGACGGGTGGCCTACCGTTCGTCCATGGCAGACCTCTTCGACGGCTATCCCGCCGGTGCAGCGTGGGACGAGGTGTTCGACCGGACCGGCGCCGTCCGGCCCTCCTACCGCCATGTCTACGAGGCGCTCGGCGAGCTCTCGGAGGCCGAGCTGCGGGGAAGGGCCGAGACGCTCGCGCGGACCTACCTCACGCAGGGCGTGACCTTCGACATCGGAGGCGAGGAGCGGCCCTTCCCGATCGACGTGGCGCCACGCGTGGTCACCGAGGCCGAGTGGGACTCGGTCGCGCCCGGTGTCTCCCAGCGGGTCAAGGCGCTCGAGGCCTTCCTCGCCGATGTCTACGGCGCCCAGCGGGCGATCGCCGACGGCGTCGTCCCGCGCAGCCTCGTGACGTCCTCGACGCACTTCCACCGGGCAGCTCAGGGCATCAACCCGCCCAACGGCGTGCGCGTGCACGTCTCGGGGATCGACCTGATCCGCGACGAGGAGGGCCAGTTCCGGGTGCTCGAGGACAACGTCCGGGTCCCGAGCGGGGTCAGCTACGTGCTGTCCAACCGCAAGGCGATGGCCCAGGTCTTCCCCGAGCTGTTCTCCAGCCTGCGCATCCGCTCCGTCGCGGAGTACCCGAGCCGGCTGCTCGCCGCGCTCACCGCCGCCGCACCGGACGGCATCTCCGAGCCGACCGTCGTCGTGCTGACCCCCGGCGTCTACAACAGCGCCTACTTCGAGCACTCCCTGCTCGCCCGGTCGATGGGCGTCGAGCTCGTCGAGGGCCGTGACCTCGTCTGCTCCGGCGGGCGCGTCTGGATGCGCACCACGAACGGCCGGCGCCGCGTCGACGTGATCTACCGACGGGTCGACGACGAGTACCTCGACCCGGTCGCGTTCAGGTCGGACTCGATGCTCGGCTCGCCCGGCCTGATGGCCGCAGCCCGGCGCGGCACCGTGACGATCGCGAACGCCGTCGGCAACGGCGTGGCCGACGACAAGCTCGTGTACACCTACCTCCCCGACCTCATCCGCTACTACCTGGGCCAGGAGCCGCTGCTCGCCAGCGTCGACACCTGGCGGCTGGAGGAGCCGGCCGCGCTCGAGGAGGTCCTCGACCGGCTGCACGAGCTCGTCGTCAAGCCCGTCGACGGCTCGGGCGGCAAGGGGCTCGTCGTGGGCCCCGCCGCCAGTGCGGCCGAGCTGGCGGAGCTGCGGGACCGGCTGCGGCAGGACCCGCGGGGCTGGATCGCGCAGCCGGTCGTCCAGCTCTCGACGGTCCCGACCCTCGTGGAGGGCGGCTTGCGCCCGCGGCATGTCGACCTGCGGCCCTTCGCCGTCAACGACGGAGAGAACGTCTGGGTGCTCCCGGGCGGCCTGACCCGGGTCGCCCTGCCCGAGGGGCAGCTCGTGGTCAACAGCTCCCAGGGCGGTGGCTCGAAGGACACCTGGGTGCTGGGCAGCTCGCGCAGCGCCCCGGTCGCCTCACCGCAGTCGCTGCCGCGGACGCTCGCCCTCGGTGAGGGGGTCCCGGTCGACGCGAGCCCCTCCGACGACCGCACCGAGCAGCAACAGCAGCAGCAGCAGCAGCAGCAACGCGTACCCGTCGAGACCACGGAGGCAGGTGCACCGTGCTGAGCCGCATCGCCGAGTCGCTCTTCTGGATCGGCCGGTACATCGAGCGCGCCGACGCCACCGCGCGGCTGCTGGACGTCCACGTCCAGACCATCCTCGAGGACCCCTGGGCGGAGGAGGACCTCGTCTGCCGGACGCTGCTCTCGGTGATGAACCGTGAGGCGCCGCCCGAGGACACGACGGTCGGACGCCACTTCGTCCTCGACCAGCTCGCCTTCGACCGGTCGACGCCCTCGGCGATCGCCGGCTCGCTCACCGCGGCGCGCGAGAACGCCCGTCGGGCCCGCGAGGTCATCTCGACCGAGCTGTGGGAGGCCGTCAACGGCACCTGGAACCAGCTCCCGGCGCACATGATCCCCTCGCGTCCGCACAGCTTCTTCTCCTGGGTGCGGGAGCGCTCCGCGCTCGTCTCCGGGATCGTCGACCAGTCGATCTCCCGGGACGACACCTGGAACTTCCTCGTGCTCGGGCGCTCGATCGAGCGGGCGGACATGACCGCGCGGCTCCTCGCCACCCGCGCGCTCGCCGGGACCACCGGTCCGGACTGGTCGACCCTGCTGCGCTCCTGCGGGGCGCACGAGGCCTACCTGCGCCGCTTCCGCGGGCTCGGCTCGGACGAGACCGCAGCGGAGTTCCTGCTGACCGACCGGCTCTTCCCGCGGTCCGTCGTGCACGCGCTCGGGCAGGCGCAGTCCTGCCTGGACGCGCTCGACCCCTCCGTCGGCAAGGCGAGCATCAGCGGAGCCCGGCGCACGCTCGGCCACGCGCGGACGAACCTCGAGTACGGCGCGCTCCCCGACCTCATCGACCAGCTCCCCGCGCAGATGCTCTCCGTCCAGCGGGCCTGCTCGGCTGCGAGCGAGACGATCCGACAGCGCTACTTCCCGTCCGGGGCGCTGACCCAATGGGCTGGAGGCGTCCTGTGAGCCGGCTGCACGTGGTCCACACCACCACTTTCACCTACGACAGCCCCGTCACCGCCTCGTACAACGAGGCCCGGATGGTCCCGCTGTCGGACACCGACCAGACGGTCATGTCGGCGACCCTCGCCGTCGAGCCGGTCACCTGGCGCCACGACTACGTGGACTACTGGGGCACGAACACGACCGCCTTCGAGAGCTCGGAGCCGCACAGCCGGCTCGTGCTCACCTCGACCTCGCGTGTCGAGGTGCACCCGCGAGTGCGCTCGGCGCCCGTCGGCTGGGACGTGCTCCGCGAGCCGGGGACGCTCGACGCGATGGCGGAGTTCCTGGTGACCTCGCGCACGACCGCCATCCCCGACGAGCTCGCGGCGATCGCCGCCGACGCCGCGACCCTTCCCGAGCCCGACGCGACGGCCCGCCGGATCTGCGCCGCTGTGCACGAGCGCGTCGAGTACGTCCCTGGCGTGACCGCCGTGCACTCGGTGGGCTCGGAGGCGTGGATCGCGCGCAAGGGCGTCTGCCAGGACATGGCGCACCTGTCCGTCGGTGCCCTGCGCAGCGTCGGCATCCCTGCCCGCTACGTCTCCGGCTACCTGCACCCTGCGGGCGACGGAGACATCGGGCTCACGGTCAGCGGCGAGTCGCATGCCTGGGTCGAGTGGTGGGTGGGGGACTGGGTCGCCCACGACCCGACGAACGACATCGACGTCGGCGAGCACCATGTCGTGCTGGGCAGGGCCCGTGAGTACCAGGACGTCGCCCCGGTGCGCGGGATCTTCGCCGGTGGGGCCTCTCAGCTGCTCGACGTGACGGTCCGGATCACGCGCGAGGCCTGAGCTCGCGTCCCTCCGGGTGGGGCCCTCGGTACCGGAAGAGGTAGGCGAACGCCGTGCGCGTGTACCGGAGGCCTCGACCCGTGCTCCGGATGAGCTCTGGATCGGCCTGCTCGGGCCTGACGGGCTGGAGGTAGCCGTCCAGGGCCTGGTCGTCGAGCCGGAAGCGGCCCTCGCGGTGGTGCACGGCCGCCACGAGCTCCAGGCATGGGTCGAGCGCGGCGAGGCAGGCGTCACCGTGGCTCGTGTTCGCCAGGAGAAGCCCTCCGGGTGCGAGGTAGCGCGCGCAGTGGTCCCAGACCGGGCCGGCGTACAGCGAGATCAGCAGCTCGGCGTCGGCCTCGGGCAGGGGCAGGTCCTCGGTGTAGTCGGCGTGGAGGAAGGCGACCTGGGTGCCAGCGCCGGCGGACGCCCGGCCGGCGAGCTCGGCGGCGACGAGCGCCGCGTCGGCGAAGAAGCGAGCCGCGCGCCGGTCCGTGTCGACGTAGGTCACCGAGGCGATCGCCGTCGACGGCGCGAGGTCGAGGTAGCTGCCCGGGTAGAGCGCTCGCCTCGTGCCGTGGGCCTCGGCGATCGCGGCGAAGAGGCCCGACCGGTCGCCGATCGAGTCGCGGTAGCTCGTCCAGGTGGGGCGACTCACGGCGTCAGGCGGAGCAGGAGGGCCTCGTCGAGCGCGGCAGCGTCTCCCGTGACCCTGAGCACCGGGTCCTGCGGAAGCGCTCGCCGCCACAGGAGCAGCGCGAGCGCGGCGGCGGGGCCGGTGACCTCGACCGGCGGGGCGCCGGGAAGGTGCTCGGGCGTCCAGCGGTCTCCCGTGTCGCTCGCCGTCAGGGTGAGCGCGGCGGGCAGTGGCGTGCACCGGCCGAGCCGGACCTGACGCGGGTACATCACCGTGACGACCTCGTCGACGGTGTCGGCCCAGACCTCCGGGGCGGCGACCTCCGACCAGCTCAGGTCGAGCCGGGGGATCGGGGCGTCGGCCGGGGCCCTGACGCCGGCGCCGCCGCCCGCCCGGCGGGTCCCGGCGGCCGCAGCCACCGCGAGCGCCGCCCGCAGGTCCCACAGGTGCACGAGGGTCTCGTGCAGCTGGCGCCGGTGCCAGAACGAGACGAGCCCGTCGCCGTCCAGGGTCCACGCCGGCGCCTGGGGCGACAGCTCGTCGAGCACGGCGCGCAGCTCGGCCGCGCAGCGCCCGTAGAGCTCGGGCAGGTCGAAGGGCCCGCGACCGAGCGGGGTCTCGGACGTCCGTCGCGCCTGACCCGCCGCCCAGTGGTGGATCCGGGCGAGGTGGACCGCGAGGTCACGGACCGTCCAGCGCCCGCACCAGGGCACGGGCACGCGCGGGTCCGCGTCGGGGAGCAGGGCGAGGAAGTCCTCCTGGGCCTGTCGCAGGTGGCGGAGGTGGTCGAGGCTCATCCGTCGATGATCGCGCACCGCACCGGGGGCACGGGAGTGGACCGGGGCCGCGAGATCGGCGATCTGAGGCGGGCGGCAGGCGGCGGGCGTGGGACGATAGGGGCCGATCTCTCCCAGTCCCGCCCCGACGAAGCCGGAGCCCATCCCCGTTGTCCCCGATCCTCAGCGCCTCCCAGAGCGCCATGATCGCGCCGGCGAGCACTCCGCCGGCGCTGCTGCGCAACTTCTGCATCATCGCGCACATCGACCACGGCAAGTCCACCCTCGCCGACCGCATGCTCCAGGCGACGGGCGTCGTCGACGCCCGCGCGATGCGGGCGCAGTACCTCGACCGGATGGACATCGAGCGCGAGCGCGGGATCACCATCAAGTCGCAGGCGGTGCGGATGCCCTGGGGCGTCGTCGGCCCGGACGGCACGATGGGCACCTTCGCGCTCAACATGATCGACACCCCGGGGCACGTCGACTTCACCTATGAGGTCTCCCGCTCGCTCGCGGCCTGCGAGGGAGCCGTGCTGCTCGTCGACGCGGCCCAGGGCATCGAGGCGCAGACCCTCGCGAACCTCTACCTCGCGATGGAGAACGACCTCACGATCATCCCGGTGCTCAACAAGATCGACCTCCCGGCTGCCCAGCCGGAGAAGTACGCCGAGGAGATCGCCGGACTGCTCGGCGGCGACCCCGCCGAGGTCATGCAGGTCTCCGGCAAGACGGGGGTCGGCGTCGAGGCGCTGCTCGACCGGATCGTCGAGCAGGTCCCCGCGCCCACGGGCGACCCGGACGCCGCGGCACGGGCGATGATCTTCGACTCGGTCTACGACACCTACCGCGGCGTGGTCACCTACGTCCGCGTCGTCGACGGGCACCTGTCCCCGCGCGAGAAGATCGTCATGATGTCGACGAAGGCGCATCACGAGCTGCTGGAGATCGGCGTCATCTCCCCTGAGCCGATGCCGACGCAGGGGCTCGGGGTCGGCGAGGTCGGCTACCTCATCACCGGCGTGAAGGACGTGCGCCAGTCCAAGGTCGGCGACACCGTCACGAACGCGGCCAAGCCCGCCTCCGAGGCGCTCGCCGAGTACCACGACCCCAAGCCCATGGTCTTCTCCGGCCTGTACCCGATGGACGGCACGGACTACCCGGTGCTGCGTGACGCGCTGGACCGCCTCAAGCTCAACGACGCGGCCCTGATCTACGAGCCGGAGACCTCCGTCGCGCTCGGTTTCGGCTTCCGCGTCGGCTTCCTCGGGCTGCTGCACCTGGAGATCGTCCGCGAGCGACTGGAGCGCGAGTTCGACCTCGACCTCATCTCGACGGCGCCCAACGTCGTCTACGAGGTGACGATGGAGGACCGCTCGATCGTCCGCGTGACCAACCCGAGCGAGTTCCCGGGCGGGAAGATCGGCCAGGTCCGCGAGCCGATGGTCAAGGCGACGATCCTCGCGCCGAGCGAGTTCATCGGCGCGATCATGGAGCTCTGCCAGGGCCGCCGCGGGGAGCTGCTCGGGATGGACTACCTCTCGGCCGAGCGCGTCGAGCTGCGCTACACGCTCCCGCTCGCCGAGATCGTCTTCGACTTCTTCGACCAGCTCAAGTCCAGGACGCGCGGCTACGCCTCGCTGGACTACGAGGCCGTCGGCGAGAAGGCCGCCGACCTCGTCAAGGTCGACATCCTGCTGCAGGGCGAGCAGGTCGACGCGTTCAGCTCGATCGTCCACAAGGACAACGCCTACGCCTACGGCGTGATGATGGTCGGCAAGCTGCGCAAGCTCATCCCGCGCCAGCAGTTCGAGGTGCCCATCCAGGCGGCCGTCGGCAGCCGCATCATCGCCCGCGAGACGGTCCGGGCGATGCGCAAGGACGTGCTCGCCAAGTGCTACGGCGGCGACATCAGCCGTAAGCGCAAGCTGCTCGAGAAGCAGAAGGAGGGCAAGAAGCGGATGAAGACCATCGGTCGCGTCGAGGTCCCGCAGGAGGCCTTCATCGCCGCGCTGTCCACCGATGTCGAGGTCAAGGACGACAAGAAGAAGTGACCGGCGTCGGGCTCTCGCAGCGGCAGGTGCCGCAGGCGGTGCTCGGCGCCGTCACCGCGGTCTGCCGGGTCGCCGGTCTGCACCCCGACGACAGCCCCGAAGGGGTGACCGCGATCGACAAGCGCCCGGTCGACG
Organism: uncultured Actinomycetota bacterium; assembly: GCA_963777075.1. Taxonomy (GTDB): domain Bacteria; phylum Actinomycetota; class Actinomycetes; order Actinomycetales; family Cellulomonadaceae; genus Actinotalea. The sequence goes on from CAVZPH010000030.1 coordinate 51,787, forward strand.
GGCCCGTGCCGGTCGGCGCGTTCGGCTTGCGCGGGGACGTCCAGGCCAGCCGCCGGCACCACGGCGGGCACGAGAAGGCGGTCTACGCGCTCGACGAGGCCGAGGCGGAGCACTGGGCGGTCGAGCTGGGCCGGGAGATCGAGCCGGGGTTGTTCGGCGAGAACCTGCGCGTGGCGGGCCGGGTCGACGACGCCGAGATCGGCGAGCGCTGGCGCGTCGGTGACGAGCTCGAGCTCGAGGTCACCGGTCCGAGGAGCCCCTGCGCCACCTTCGCGCGGTGGCTGGGCCAGGAGGGCTGGGTCAAGCGCTACGCCCGGCGCGGGCGGCCCGGGGTGTACCTGCGCGTCGTGGTGCCGGGAACGGTCGAGGCCGGTGCCGTGATCACCGTCACGCACCGCCCGGGTCACGGCGTGAGCGTCGCCCGGTGGTTCGCGGCGAACGACCCCTCCGACGCACGGGCCCTGCTGGCAGCGGACGCAGCCGGCGCGGCGTCCCTCGCCGACTACATGCGCCCGTACGTCCAGCGCGCAGCCGGCCGCGAGCCCACGGCCGAGTCCGCTCGGCCCCCCGAGGACGGCGACTAGTGCCCGCCCTTCCCGACGGGGAGCCGATGCCGCCGGACGGCGCGCTCCCGGACTGGGTGACCGGTTCCTCGCCCGAGGGCTTCGGCATCTACCTGCACGTCCCCTTCTGCCGCGTCCGGTGCGGGTACTGCGACTTCAACACGTACACCTCCGCCGAGCTCGGCGGGGGAGGGAGCCAGGAGTCCTACGCCCGGACGGCGCTGCGCGAGATCGACCTCGCCGCGCGGGTCCTCGCGGACGCCGGGCGCTCACGGCCGGTCGGCACGGTGTTCGTCGGCGGAGGTACGCCGACGCTCCTGCCGGTCGGGGACCTCGCCCTGCTGCTCGACGCCGTGCGGTCGACCTGGGGCCTGGAGCCGGGCGCCGAGGTGACGACCGAGGCCAACCCGGACTCCGTCACCGCTGAGTCGCTCGCCGCGCTGGCCGCTGCGGGTTTCACGCGCGTCTCCTTCGGCATGCAGTCGGCCGTCCCGCACGTCCTGGCGACCCTCGAGCGCACGCATGACGCGGCCCGCGTCCCGCAGGTGGTGCAGTGGGCGCGCGACGCCGGGCTCGCCGTCTCGCTCGACCTCATCTACGGCACCCCGGGGGAGTCCCTCGCCGACTGGCAGCGATCGGTCGAGGCCGCGCTGGACTGCGGGGTCGACCACGTCTCGGCGTACGCGCTCGTCGTCGAGGAGGGCACCCGGATGGCCGGGCAGGTCAGGCGCGGGCTGCTCCCCGCGACCGACCCGGACGACCAGGCGGCCAAGTACGAGCTCGCCGACGCGCTGCTCACCGAGGCGGGCCTGCGAGTGGTACGAGGTCAGCAACTGGTCACGCACCCCCGAGCAGGCCTGCCGCCACAACCTCGCCTACTGGCGAGGGGCGGACTGGTGGGGGATCGGTCCCGGCGCGCACTCGCATGTCGGCTCGGGTGATCACGCGGTGCGCTGGTGGAACGTCAAGCACCCGCGCGCCTACGCCGAGCGCCTCGGCCAGGGCGTGAGCCCCGCCGCAGGGCGCGAACGCCTCGGGGCGCAGGACGTCGCCCTCGAACGCGTGCTGCTGCGCGTCCGCCTGCGGGAGGGCCTTCCCGTGACCGTGCTCTCGGAGGCCGGGCGGCATGCCGTCGCGGGGCTGGTCGCCGACGGGCTGCTCGACGGGCGGGCCGCCGTCCGCGGGACCGTCCAGCTCACGCTGCGCGGGCGGCTGCTGGCCGACGCCGTCGTGCGCGCGCTCACCGACTGAGCCCTGGGCCGTCGCCGACGGCGCGCCTGCGAGCAGGGACGACAACGGCCGGCCACCCGAGGGTGACCGGCCGTCGTGGCGTTCAGCGCGTCACTTGATGATGCGCCAGTTCAGCGGGTAGCGGTACGCCTCGCCCTTGTTCGTGGCGATGGCGGCCATGATCTCGAAGACGAGGGCGCCGATCCAGATGAGCGGGTAGAGGATCAGGCCGATCCCGACGAACGACAGGATGGTCGAGGCGAAGTACGCGATGGCCACGACGATCTGGAAGTTGAGCGACTCCTTGGCCTGCTCCTCCACGAACTGGCCACGGCCCTTGTAGATGAGCCAGACGACGAGCGGGGCGATGAAGCCGACGAGGATCGGGCCGGCGTGGCCGATCGTCGCCCACTGGCGCTGCTCGGCATCGCTCAGCGGGGCACCCGTGGGCGCGGCGCCGTAGGCGGGCGGCGGTGCCTGGTACCCGGGAGGCGGGGCCTGGTAGGCGGGGGGCGCGGCCTCGTAGCCGGACGGCGGCGGCGGGGTGGCGGGAGTGCCGGAGCCCAGGGGCTCCTCAGGCGGGGTCGTGGTCATCATTCACCTCGTGGTCGCGAACGGGCCGATGGACTCGGTGCGCGGACTGCACCAGGGGTCCCGCTCCGCGACCGTCGGTCGCGAGCGATACCGCAGACCCCCGTGCTCACCGTGCACCCGACCTTAGCGAAACCGGAGGCTGCGCGGGGGGAACTGTCCGGTTTCACCCGTCAGCCCGTCACGAAGTCGATCAGCTCCTCCATGCGCCCGAGCATCGAGGGCTC
>CAVZPH010000031.1:0-41132 GCA_963777075.1 uncultured Actinomycetota bacterium
GAGCTCGAGCTCGAGCGAGGGGTCATCCTCGAAGAGCTCGCGATGAACGACGACGACCCCAGCGACGTCGTCCACGAGCAGTTCGCGGCCGCCGTCCTCGCGGCCCACCCGCTCGGCCGCCCCATCGGCGGCACCCCCGGGACGATCCGCGCTGTCCCGCGCGACGCGGTCCTGGCGCACTACCACGAGCACTACGTCCCGGCCGGGCTGGTCATCACCGCGGCCGGCGGCGTGGACCACGACGCGCTGTGCGCGCAGGTCACCGCGGCCCTGGCCACCGGCGGCTGGTCGCTCGACGACGCGAACCCCCTGGACCGCCGTCCGGACGCCCCCGCGCCGATCCCCGGCCGCCGGCGTCGAGACGGTCATCCGCCGCTCGACCGAGCAGGCCAACGTCATCCTCGGCGGGGTCGGGCTCACCGGCACCGACGACCGCCGCTACCCGCTGCTCGTCCTCAACGCCGTGCTCGGTGGCGGCATGTCCTCGCGGCTCTTCCAGGAGATCCGCGAGAAGCGCGGACTGGCGTACTCCGTCTACTCCTTCGCGAGCGGGCACTCGGACACCGGGGTCTTCGGGCTCTACGCCGGTTGCGCCCCGGAGAACCTCGACCAGGTGCTCGCGCTCCTCGCCGAGGGCTGGGACCGCATGGCCCAGGAGCCGATCAGCGAGGCCGAGCTCAGGCGGAGCATCGGCCAGCTCTCCGGCGGGCTCGTGCTCGGCCTGGAGGACTCCGGCTCGCGGATGAACCGGCTCGGCAAGGCCGAGCTCGTCCACGGAGAGCTGCTCAGCCAGTCCGAGGCGCTCGAGCGCGTGCGTGCGGTGACCGCCCAGCAGGTCCAGGAGCTGGCCGTCGAGCTGGCCGGCCGTCCGCGGTCGATCGTCAAGGTCGGACCGTTCGGCGCCTGAGGGCGCGGGGGCCGGGACGGCGTTCCCGAGGGCTCAGGTCGACATCCGACGCAGGAGCTCGGCCACCGGGCGCCGGGCCGAGGCGATCACGGCGGTGACGATCCCCAGGAGGACCGCCAGCGCCCCGAGGGGGACGGGCGGGTCCAGCGGCCGGACGAGCAGGACCGCCGCCACCAGGACGAGCACGGTCGTGCCGCGCCCGGAACCCGACACCGTCCACGCCACGAGGACGGCGAGCACGGTCGTGAGGTAGGGCGCGGAGGCGAGCTCCGACCAGGCCGAGCCCGCCCCGAGTCCCGCCCAGGCGAGCAGGAGGAGCGCGGCCACCCCCGCCAGTCCGAGGAGCGTCGCACCGCCGACGAGGACCCTCGCCGCGAGGTCCGGAACGGCGCTGCTCGCCGCGGCCTCGGCCGCAGGCGCTGCCGGTGCCTGTCCCGGCTCGTCCTCTGACCGCCGGCGCGTGCTGAACCGGACGCCGAGCCACGTGGCGCCGAGCAGCACGACGAGGACGGTCACCGGACCGGCGAAGGCCTCCGGGGAGGCGACGCGTGCCATGGCGCACCCGACCTCCCCCTGGTCCGTGCAGGAGATCGGTGCGACGGGGCCCGGCCAGTCCATGGTGAGGTCGGCCATCGTGCCCCAGACGACCGCGACCCACACCGCGAACGTCCCGCACGCCACGAGCGCCGAGCGGAGCCAGGTGGTCCCGGGTCGCGCGGCCAGGAGCCAGGCGAGCAGGCCGAGCCCGGCCACGAGCAGCCCGTAGTCCCGGATCTGTCCCGCCGAGGCGCCGATGCCGATCCCGAGCTCCACACCCGTCGCCTCGCGGAACGAGGCCGACATCGCCGCCAGCTCCCTGCTCAGCAGGAGCCAGGCGAGGCCGGCACCGATCAGGCCCGCCGCCAGCGTGAGCCCGAGTCCGCCCAGGACGCGTCCGACGGTCGCCGACCCGGTACGGGAAGCCGTCATCGGCGGCGAGTCCTGCGGGCTGAGGTGCTGGGCTGCCACGGGAGGAGCCACGTCGTCGGTCACTCCTCGGAGTTCGACCAGGAGCCTGCGGGACTTGAGCGGATAGGCTCGGCGATCGTGAGCGAGCAGACTTCCCCCTCGGGCCGGGACACGACGATCAGGGTCGCCGTGCTCGGTGCCGCCGGGCGGATGGGAACGGCCGTCTGCGCGGCGGTCGGCGCGGCGTCAGGACTGGAGCTCGTCGGACGGTTCGATGCCGGCGACGACCTGTCGCTGGTCGCGGTGTCCGGTGCGGACGTCGCCGTCGACTTCACCGTCCCCTCGGCCACCGAGGCGAACGTGCACGCGCTGATCGACGCGGGCATCCATGCCGTCGTCGGCACGACCGGCTGGGACGAGGAGTCGCTCGCCCGGGTGCGTGAGCACCTGCGGGCCGCGCCGTCCCTCGGCGTCCTCATCGCCCCGAACTTCGCCATCGGCGCCGTGCTCGCGATGGCCTTCGCGGCCAAGGCCGCCCCGTGGTTCGAGTCGGCCGAGGTCGATCGAGCTGCACCACCCGGACAAGGTCGACGCCCCCAGCGGCACGGCGCGCCACACCGCAGCGGGGATCGCCGCCGCTCGCCGCGCGGCCGGGCTCGGCCCGGTGCCGGACGCGACGAGCACCGGGATCGAGGGCGCGCGCGGAGCGGAGGTCGACGGGATCCGCGTGCACGCCGTCCGCCTGCGTGGGCTGGTCGCTCACGAGGAGATCCTGCTCGGCAACGCGGGGGAGCAGCTGACCATCCGGCACGACTCCTTCGACCGGGTCTCGTTCATGCCGGGAGTGGTCCACGCCGTGCGGACGGTCGGCACCCGCCCCGGCCTGACCGTCGGGCTCGACAGCTACCTGGACCTGTGATGCGCAAGGGGATGGTGTTCGCCGTCGGGATCTCGGTCCTGACGATCATCTACGTCGTGGCGATCTCCGGTCGAGCGATCGGCCTCATGGCGACCGGAGCACCGGTCGCCGTCCTCCTCGGTCTCGCCGTGCTCGTCGTGCCCGTCCTCGGCGCTGCCCTCCTCGCGCGCGAGTGGTGGATGGCCGTCCAGGTCCAGCAGATGGCCGACGAGCTCGCCGCGCGTGACGCCCTCGCTGTCGACGACCTGCCGCGCAGCCCCGGCGGGCGGATCGACCGCGCTGCGGCCGACGAGGCCTTCACGCACGCCCAGGCGGACGTCGAGCGCGCCCCCGAGGACTGGGCAGCGTGGTTCCGCCTCGGCTTCGCGTACGACGCCGCGCGCGACCGCTCGCGTGCACGCTCGGCGCTGCGGACGGCCGTGCGACTGCGCCGGCAGACCCACCCCGCCTGAGACGCCGAGCCGAGCTGCGAGGGGCTGCCGTCCGGCCCGCCCTCAGATCTCGGCGAACCAGCGGTGCTCGACGAGGCTCGCGTGCTCGTCGTCCGCCTCGACGAGCGTGCGCGTGGCGCCGTCGGGGCCGAGGCCGGCCGAGCCGAGGAACTGCGTGCGGTGCTCGTCGCCCTGCAGGACCCAGGTGGAGACGTGCTCGGCGTCGTCCTGCCGGGCGAGGTCGACGCAGGCGGCGAGGAGCCGTGAGCCGTGGCCCCCGCGGCGGTGCTCCGGCTCGACCTCCAGCGCCATGATCTCGACCCCGTCGTCCACCGGCAGGATCGCGGCGAGCCCCACGACGCGGGCGCCGTCGAGGGCCACGAGCACGCGGTGGGACGCCGTCGGGGGAGCGGCGATCGCGGCAGCCCACTGCGCGGTCATCGCCGGGACGTCGAGGCGTTCGAGCAGCTCGGGCACGAGCTCGCCGAGACCCGAGCGCCAGGCGCGCAGCTGGACGGCCACCATCGCGAGCTCGTCGCCGGGGATCGCCGGGCGGACCGAGACGTCGGCCTGGTCGTGGAAGAGAGCCATCGGCGAAGGCTACCCGGCGAGCGCGCGGACGCCCGCAGCGGTGAGCGCCGCGAGGACGACGACGAGGATGAACGGCGCACGCAGCCAGAGCGCGACGGCGGCCACGCCCAGGCCCACGAGCCGCGCGTCGAGGACGACGGAGCCGTCCGAGGTCGCCGACTGGACCCCGACGAGCGCCGCGAGGAGGGCGACGGTGAGCAGCCCGGAGATCCGGGCCGCGCGTGGCCGCGAGAGCCAGTCGGTCGGCACATGGTGCCCGAGGAGCTTGATGGCGTAGCAGAGGCCGGCCGCCGCGAGGATCGCGAGCCAGGTCATGAGGTGCCCTCCGGGGGAAGTCGGGTCACGGTTGCGCCTCCGGTGCCGGCCGACCGGCCGCGGACGGCGTCCGCCAGCCCGCGAGCACCGCGACGACGGCGGCCGCGAGGACCGGGATGCCCGCCGGAACGAGGGGCGTGAGCCCGAGAGCGACCGCGACGGCGACGGCGGCGACCCCTCGGGCGCTCCGGCCTGCGAGCCGGGGCCACAGGAGCCCGAGGAACGCCGCCCCTGCCGCGGCGTCGAGCCCCCACCTCGTCGGGTCGCCCAGTCTCGTCCCGGCGAGGGCCCCCAGCACCGTCGTGAGGTTCCACAGCAGGAAGACCCCGAGGCCGGTCACCCAGAACCCGAGGCGCGCGGCCTCAGGGCTCGGCTGAGCGACCGCGACGGCCGTCGACTCGTCGATCGTCAGGTGGGCGGCGGCCCAGCGCCGAGGGCCGTGCACCTGGAGCAAGGGGGCGACGACGGCTCCGTACAGGGCGTTCCGGGCCCCGAGGAGCCCGGCCGTCGCGACGGCGGCGAGCGGCGAGCCGGCCGCGCCCAGCACCCCGACGAAGGCGAACTGCGAGCCGCCGGTGAACATCAGCACGCTCAGCGCGACCGTCTGCGGGACGTCGAGCCCGGCGACGACCGCGAGCGCGCCGAACGAGATTCCGTACAGGCCGGTGGCCACCGAGACCCCGATCGCCTGGCGGATGGCAGTGCGCCGGGCCGACGGCGGTCCGGCCGTCGTCTCGTCGTCACCGCGGCTCACAGGGCGACGTAGATGCTCTCGAGGTACTCCTCGATCCCGGCCTCGCCGCCCTCGCGGCCCAGCCCGGACATCTTGACCCCGCCGAACGGCGCGCTCGCGTCGGAGACCATGCCGCGGTTGATCCCGAGCATCCCGGCCTCGACCTGCTCGGCCAGGCGGAAGGTCCGGTCGACATCGCGCGTGTACGCGTACGCCACGAGGCCGAAGGGGGTGCCGTTGGCCAGCGCGAGGGCCTCGGCCTCCGTCCCGAAGGTCACCACGGGGGCGACGGGGCCGAAGATCTCTTCCCGGACGGCGCGCGCGTCGGGGGCGACCCCGGTGAGCACCGTCGGGTTGTAGAAGTGCCCGCGGTGCGTCGCACGGTCGGGCCGGTCGCCGCCGACCAGGACGCGCGCGCCGCCGTCGAGCGCCTCGGCGACCATCGCCTCGACGCTCTGGACGGCTGCCTCCTCGATGAGCGGACCGACGGTCGTCCCGGGCGTGGACCCGGCGCCGACGACGAGCTCGCCGAACGCGGCGGCCAGCCCGCGGGAGAACTCCTCCGCGACCGACTCGTGCACCAGGAACCTGTTCGCCGCGACGCAGGTCTGCCCGGCGTTGCGCATCTTCGCCGCGACCGCTCCGGTGACCGCCGCGGGGATGTCGGCATCCTCGAACACCAGGAACGGCGCGTTGCCGCCGAGCTCCATCGACGTGCGGAGCACGCCGTCGGCCGCGCCCTTGAGCAGCACCTGCCCGACCTCTGTCGATCCGGTGAACGAGAGCTTGCGCAGGCGAGGGTCGGACAGCAGCGGCCCGACCAGCCGCCCGGAGGACGCCGTCGGGACGACGTTGACGACACCGGTGGGAAGGCCACGGGACTCGAGCTCTGCGCGCACGACCTCGGCGAAGAGCATCGTCGTCAGCGGGGTGAAGCCGGCCGGCTTGATGACCACCGTGCAGCCGGCGGCGAGCGCAGGGGCGATCTTGCGGGTCGCCATCGCGAGCGGGAAGTTCCACGGGGTGACGAGCAGCGCGGGGCCGACGGGCCGGTGCATGACGATCTGGCGGTTCGTCCCGCTCGGGGCCGTCCGCACCATCCCGTTGATGCGCACGGCCTGCTCGGAGTACCAGCGGATGTACTCGGCGCCGTAGACCGTCTCGGCGCGGGACTCCGCGAGCGGCTTGCCACCCTCCGCCGTGATGATCGCGGCGAAGTCCTCGATCCGGGCCATCACCGTCTCGAAGACGGAGCGCAGCACCTCGGCGCGCACGCGCGGGGCGACGGCGCGCCACTCGGGCCAGGCCTCGTGGGCCGCGGCGAGCGCGTCCATCCCGTCCTGCGGGGTCGCCGAGGCGACGTCGAAGAGCTCGGCCCCGGTGGCGGGGTCGTGGACGGCGAACGTCTCGCCTCCCGTCGCCGCCCTCCACTGGCCGCCGATGAGGAGCTCCGTGGGCAGGTGGGCCGCGAGGGTGGGGGGGACGGGGGAGTGCGTGGTCGCCATGTCGGTCAGTATGGCTCGTGGCGCCCAGCAGCGGAATCACTCCCGGTCGCCACGTCCGGCCGGGCCCGCGGGGGCGGCGGGTCGGCGCATGTGACAGTGGTTCTGCCTACGATGGCGCACATGTCGTCGCCCACGCCGTACGAGGACCTGCTGCGCCATGTCCTCGCCCACGGCACACCGAAGTCCGACCGCACCGGCACCGGGACACGATCGGTCTTCGGCCATCAGATGAGGTTCGACCTCGCGGCGGGGTTCCCGCTGGTCACCACGAAGCACGTCCCGCTTCGGCTCGTCGCCGAGGAGCTGTTCTGGTTCCTGCGCGGGGAGTCCAACGTGCGCCCGCTCCTGGAGAAGAACGTGCACATCTGGGACGAGTGGGCCGGCCCGGACGGCGAGCTCGGGCCCGTCTACGGCGTGCAGTGGCGGTCCTGGCCGACTCCCGACGGTGGTCATGTCGACCAGATCGCCCAGCTCGTCGAGGGCATCCGCCGTGACCCCTCCTCGCGCCGGCACATCGTCTCGGCGTGGAACGTCGCCGACATCCCGCGCATGGCGCTGGCCCCGTGCCACGCCTTCTTCCAGTTCGACGTGACGGACGGGCGGCTGTCCTGCCAGCTCTACCAGCGCTCGGCCGACCTCTTCCTCGGCGTCCCGTTCAACATCGCCTCGTACGCGCTGCTCACGCACATGGTCGCCCAGCAGACGGACCTGGAGGTCGGCGACTTCATCTGGACCGGCGGGGACTGCCACATCTACGACAACCACCTGGACCAGGTCCGCGAGCAGCTCTCTCGGGAGCCCTTCCCCCTCCCGCGGCTCGAGCTGCGCCGGGCGGCATCGCTCGAGGACTACGCGATCGAGGACCTGACGCTCGTGGGGTACCAGCACCACCCGGCCATCAAGGCGCCGGTGGCGGTATGAGCCTCGCGCTGGTCTGGGCGCAGTCGGCGGACGGCGTGATCGGTGTCGACGGCGCCCTGCCCTGGCACCTGCCGGAGGACCTGGCGCACTTCCGCGAGCTGACCGCCGGCTCCGTCGTGGTGATGGGGCACTCGACCTGGAGGTCGCTGCCTGAACGCTTCCGTCCGCTCCCCGGCCGGACGAACCTCGTGCTGAGCAGGGAGCCCGGGCTGCTGCTGGACGGCGCCGTCGTGGTCGGCGGGGTCGACGACGCGCTCGCCGCGGTGGACGGACGTGCGGCATGGGTGATCGGCGGCGCCCAGGTCTACGGTGCCTTCCTCGACCGGGCCGATCGCGCAGAGGTCACCGAGATCGACCTCGTCGTGGGTCCGGGCACCAGGGCTCCGCGGCTCGACGCGGGCTGGGAGGTCGCGGACGTGGTGCCGCAGGCGGGCTGGGCACGCTCGTCGACCGGTCTGCGGTACCGGTTCCTCAGCCATCGGCGCCGTGGTCACGAGGGTCGGCGCGTCGACGGTCAGCGGTAGGTTGTCGCCCATGGTGGACGACCCCCGGCGCCCGTTCGGCGCCCTCCTCACGGCGATGGTCACCCCGATGACCCCGGACGGGGAGGTCGACCTCGGCGCCGCTGTCCGGCTGGCCGTGCACCTCGCCGACCACGGTCACGACGGCCTCGTGCTCAACGGCACGACGGGCGAGGCCCCGACGACCCATGCGCCGGAGAAGGCCGAGCTCGTCCGAGCCGTCGTCGACGCCGTCGGCGACCGTGTGATGGTCGTCGCCGGCGCGGGCTCCAACGACACCGTGCACGCCGTCCGGATGGCCGAGCAGGCCGCCGAGGCGGGCGCCCACGGCGTCCTCGTCGTCACCCCGTACTACTCGCGACCCTCGCAGGAGGGCGTCTACCGGCACACGGTCGCGGTGGCCGACGCCACCGAGCTGCCCGTCATGCTCTACGACGTCCCCGGCCGCACCGTCGTGCGCTACGCGCCGGAGACCCTCGAACGCCTCGCGGCCCATGACCGGATCCTCGCGGTCAAGGACGCCACCGGCGACGTCCAGGGAGCGATGCGCTCGATCGCCCGCACGGGCCTTGCCTGGTACAGCGGGGACGACGGCCTGCTGCTCCCGTTCCTCTCGGTGGGAGCCGTCGGCCTGGTGAGCATGAGCGCCCACCTCGTCGGCGACGAGCTCGCCGCCGTCATCGCGGCGTACCGCGCCGGCGACACGGCGAGCGCCCTCGAGGGCTTCCTGGCGATCACGCCCGTCATCGACCTGATCTGCGGGAGCGGCAACGGCGCCCTGCGCTCCAAGCTCACGCTCCATCTGCTCGGCCTGCTGCCGAGCCCCGCCATGCGCCTGCCCCATGTCGAGGCCGACGCCGCCGAGACCGCGCAGGTGCGTGCCGCACTGATCGCGGCCGGCCTGCTCTAGGGAGTCCTCACATGTCCCACCCGCATCCCGAGCTCTCCTCACCGCCTCCGCTCGAGCCGGGGACGCTCCGCGTCGTCCCGCTCGGCGGTCTCGGCGAGATCGGGCGCAACATGAACGTCCTGGAGATCGACGGGCGCCTGCTCGTCGTCGACTGCGGGGTGCTCTTCCCCGAGGACCACCAGCCGGGCGTCGACCTCATCCTCCCGGACTTCGACTACCTCAAGGACCGGCTCGACGACATCGAGGCGCTCGTCCTCACGCATGGCCACGAGGACCACATCGGGGCCGTCCCGTACCTGCTGCGCCTGCGCCCCGACATCCCCGTCATCGGCTCCCAGCTCACGCTGGCGTTCGTCGAGGCCAAGCTCAAGGAGCACCGGATCACACCGGTCACCTTCGCCGTCGCTGAGGGGCAGGTCGAGCGCTTCGGCGCCTTCGAGTGCGAGTTCGTCGCCGTCACCCACTCGATCCCCGACGCGCTCGCGGTCGCCGTGCGCACGCGCGCCGGCCTGGTGCTCATCACCGGCGACTTCAAGATGGACCAGCTCCCGCTCGACGGCCGGATCACCGATCTGCGCGCCTTCGCCCGGCTCGGCGAGGAGGGCGTCGACCTGTTCATGGTCGACTCCACGAACGCCGAGGTCCCGGGCTTCGTGACCCCGGAGCGCGAGATCGGTCCGGTGCTGGACTCCGTCTTCGCCGGCGCCGAGCAGCGGATCATCGTCGCGTCCTTCGCCTCGCACGTGCACCGCGTCCAGCAGGTCCTGGACGCCGCGCACCTGCACGGACGCAAGGTCGCGCTCGTCGGCCGCTCGATGGTCCGCAACATGGGCATCGCCGCAGAGCTCGGCTACCTCAAGGTCCCCGAGGGGATCCTCGTGGACGCGCGCAAGGTCGACGCGCTCCCGCCCGACGAGGTCGTGCTGATGTCGACGGGCTCCCAGGGCGAGCCGATGGCCGCGCTGGCCAGGATGGCCAACGGCGACCACCCGGTGACCATCGGGCCCGGCGACACGGTGATCCTCGCCTCGTCGCTGATCCCCGGCAACGAGAACGCGGTGTACCGCGTCATCAACGGGCTGACCCGGCTCGGCGCCCAGGTGGTCCACCACGGCAACGCCAAGGTGCACGTCTCCGGGCACGCCGCAGCGGGCGAGCTCATGTACTGCTACAACATCCTGCGGCCGCGCAACGTCATGCCGATCCACGGCGAGGTCAGGCACCTCGTCGCCAACGGCGCGATCGCCGTGCGCACCGGGGTGCCGCCCGAGCGCGTGCTGCTCGCCGAGGACGGCGTCGTCATCGACCTGCGCGACGGCCTGGCGAGCATCGTCGGCTCGGTGCCGTGCGGGTACGTCTACGTCGACGGCTCGTCCGTGGGCGGGCTCACCGACGCCGAGCTCAAGGACCGCCGCATCCTCAGCGAGGAGGGCTTCGTCTCGGTCTTCGTCGTCGTCGACTCCGCGACGGGCAAGGTCATCGCCGGCCCGCAGATCCACGCCCGCGGCGTCGCGGAGGACGACTCGGTCCTCGACGGGATCATCCCTGAGGTCGTCGAGGCGCTCGAGAACGCCGCGGCGGGCGGCGCCTTCGACACGCAGCAGCTCCAGCAGATCGTCCGGCGCGTCGTCGGTCGGTGGGCGTCCAACCGGCTGCGTCGCCGGCCCATGATCATCCCGGTGGTGGTGGAGGCCTGAGCACGGCGAGCCGCGGCCCCGTGCGCAGGGCAGCAGCCGCCGAGCCGCCGACGATCAACGCCGTCGCCCCGGCCACGGCGATCGTCAGGGGCTCGCTCAGCACGAGCGCGCCCACGGTGACCGCGACCAGCGGGTTGAGGTAGGCGACGAGGGTCGACCGCGGCCCGCCGACCTCGCTGATCAGGCGGAAGAAGAGCATGAAGGCCAGTGCCGTGCACACGAGCCCGAGCGTGGCCAGGGCGAGGATCGCCCGTGGGCCGGGGATCGTCTGGGGTCCGCCGAGGGCGACGACCGGCCCGTAGACGAGCACGGCGACGCCGAGGCATGCCGTCGTGAGCACCGAGGCCGGGACGCCCTGGAGCGATGCGCTCGGCGACCACCGGTGCGATGGCGTACCCGAGGGCCCCGCTGAGCACCATCGCGACCGACCAGCCGTGCCCGGCCGAGAGCCCCGGCGCCGTGAGGACGACGACGCCGCCCAGGGCCACCAGCAGCCCGGCCCAGCGCAGCGGGCTGACGGGGAGCCGGTCCCCGGCGAACCGACCGACGACGACCGACAGGATCGGGGTCGTCGCCACGAGGAGGCCCGTCGTCGCGCTGGTGAGCGAGGTCTCGGCCGTCGAGAAGAGCATCCACGGGCCGACGATCTCCAGCCCGGCGAACAGCAGGACGGCACGCCAGCGCCCGCGGAGCGCGGCGAAGCCCCGACCCCGCAGGGCGATGGGAAGCAGCACGGCACCGCCGATCGCGCTGCGCGCCAGCACGACGCTCGCGGGCGAGACCTCAGCGACGGCGATCTTGATGAGCAGGTACGGGATGCCCCAGATGACGCCGAGCGCGAGGAGCAGGAGCAGGCCGCGGCGACTCATGGCGCAACTGTCGCACGGGGGACCGACGCCTCGACATCGGGCCAGCCTCCGGGGTCACGCGGGGCTCGGCCGGTACCGTGGCAGCATGGCTACTCGCACGCCGTCGCGCGGATCGACCCCTGCGCGCGCCGCATCCGCCCGCCCCGCGGGCCGGTCCGGCGGTGCGGGCAAGGCCCCGGCCCGACCCGAACGTTCGCTCCCGGTCCGGATGATCCGCGGGACGTGGATGGGGGCCGCCCATGTCGTCGGCGGCGCGGGTCGGCGGATCGGCCGAGGCGCCCGCGACCTCGACCCGGCCCACCGTCGCGACGGGGCAGCGTTCACGCTCCTCGCACTGGCCATCGTCGTCGCCTCGCGCGAGTGGTGGGGGCTGTCGGGCGCTGCCGGGAACGTGATCCACGACGTCGTCGCGGGGACCTTCGGCGTCGTCGGGGTCGTCGTCCCGCTGCTGCTGCTCGCGATCGCGGTGCGGCTCATGCGTCACCCGGACCGCGTCGAGGCGAACGGGCGGATGGGCGTCGGCCTCACGGCGGTCCTGGTCAGCGCCTGCGGGATCGCCCATGTCAGGGCCGGGGCGCCCCCGCTCGAGCTCGCGCTGCTCCGCGAGGCGGGCGGGATCGTCGGGTACCTCATCGGAGCGCCGCTCACGAGCCTGCTCACGGTCTGGGTCGCGGTGCCGATCCTCGTGCTGCTCGGCTTCTTCGGCATCCTCGTGCTCACCTCGACCCCCGTGCACCTCATCGTCCCTCGGCTGCGCGCGGCCTACCGCCGGCTCACGCGCGCCGACCGTCCGGCGCCGGCCGACGAGAGCCTGGCGAACCTGCCGACCCTCGCCGAGCAGCAGACCCAGCCGCGCAGGCTCGGGCGGCGTCGGCGCTCGGAGGGATCCGAGGGCTCCGAGGCAGCGACCGCCGTCGTGCCGACCACCTCGCGCGACGAGGCCTTCGAGGCGGCGGCGCTCACCGAGCCGGTGGCCCACCCGCAGGCCGAGGCCCTCGACGGCGAGCTCGAGGACGACCAGGACAGCGTCATGACGACGGTGCTGCCGACGGCAGGGGGCGAGGCGCTGCGCACCCCCCTGCCGACCGGTGTGCCGCGCGGCGAGCAGCCCATGCTCGACGGCGACGTGATCTACACCCTCCCGCCCGACGAGGCCCTCGCGAAGGGCATGCCGCACAAGGTGCGCTCCGCGGCGAACGACCGCGTCGTGGAGTCCCTGACGACCGTGCTCGAGCAGTTCGACGTCGACGCCGTCGTCACGGGCTTCAGCCGCGGGCCGACGGTCACCCGCTACGAGCTCGAGCTCGGTCCCGGCGTCAAGGTCGAGCGCGTCACCGCGCTGAGCCGCAACATCTCCTACGCCGTCGCCAGCGCCGACGTGCGCATCCTCTCGCCGATCCCCGGCAAGTCGGCGATCGGCGTCGAGATCCCGAACACCGACCGCGAGACGGTCTCGCTCGGCGACGTGCTGCGCTCCTCCGTCGCCCGGCGCAGCGAGCACCCCATGGTCATCGGCGTCGGCAAGGACGTCGAGGGTGGCTACGTCGTGGCGAACCTCGCCAAGATGCCGCACCTGCTCGTCGCCGGTGCGACCGGCGCCGGCAAGTCGAGCTTCGTGAACTCGATGATCACCTCGCTGCTCATGCGCGCCACGCCCGGACGAGGTGCGGATGATCCTCGTCGACCCCAAGCGCGTCGAGCTCGACCCTCTACGAGGGCATCCCGCACCTCATCACGCCCATCATCACCAACCCGAAGAAGGCCGCAGAGGCCCTCGAGTGGGTGGTGCGCGAGATGGAGCAGCGCTACGACGACCTCGCGATGTTCGGCTACAAGCACATCGACGACTTCAACGCGGGGGTCAGGGCCGGCAAGGTCACACCGCTCCCGGGCAGCCAGCGCGCGATCGTCCCGTACCCCTACCTGCTGGTCATCGTCGACGAGCTCGCGGACCTCATGATGGTCGCGCCGCGCGACGTGGAGGCCTCGATCCAGCGCATCACCCAGCTCGCCCGCGCGGCAGGGATCCACCTCGTCCTGGCGACGCAGCGGCCGAGCGTCGACGTCGTCACGGGTCTGATCAAGGCCAACGTGCCCTCCCGGCTCGCCTTCGCCACCTCCTCGCTGACCGACTCGCGCGTCGTGCTCGACCAGCCGGGGGCGGAGAAGCTCATCGGTCAGGGCGACGCCCTGTTCCTGCCCTACGGCGCACCCAAGCCCGTGCGCGTGCAGGGCGCCTGGGTCACCGAGAGCGAGATCCACGCCGTCGTCGCCCACGTGAAGTCCCAGAGCCAGCCGAGCTACCGCTCCGACGTCCTCGCGCCGGCCGTGCGCAAGCAGGTCGACGACGACATCGGCGACGACCTGGACCTCCTGCTCCAGGCGGCGGAGCTCGTCGTGACGACGCAGTTCGGCTCGACCTCGATGCTCCAGCGCAAGCTGCGCGTCGGATTCGCCAAGGCCGGACGTCTCATGGACCTGCTCGAGTCCCGTGAGATCGTTGGCCCGTCGGAGGGGTCGAAGGCCAGGGACGTCCTGGTCAGGCCGGATGACCTCCCGGGGACGTTGGCGATCCTGCGCGGTGCACCCGCTGAGGACGAGGACGAGGGGGACTGGGAATCGACACCCTGACGATCGCGGCACTCGGTTGTGCCGCGGTGGCTGCCGGCAGCGCGGCCGGCCTCGGAGTCTCGCGCGCACGACTGTCCCGGTCCACCCTCGCGGACCGTTCACGACTCGGGGCGACCCAGGCCCGGCTCAGCACCGTGCTGGCGACCTCGCGCGACGGGGTCGTCGTCCACAGCCCGGCCGGCGTCGTCCTCGACGTCAACGACGCGGCGCTCCGCCTGCTCGACGCGCCGCGGTCCGCCGTGGTCGGCGCGGCCCTGGCGAGCCTGCCGGTCCGATGGGTGGCCGAGGACGGGCGTGACGCCGCTCCGGCCGCCGTCTTCGCCCAGCGCCGTGCCGAGACCACGGCGGAGTCCCAGGCCGTCGGGATCGTCCCGGTCTCGGGGGGCCCGGTGCGCTGGGTCCACGCGAGCACCAACGCCGTGACGGCTGCGGGCGGCGGTCATGAGCTCCTCACGACGCTGGCGGACATCACCGGGCCACGAGAGGTGCGCGCCGCCCTCGCCCGCTCGGAGACGCAGTTCCGGCTCGCGCTGGAGAACGCCCCGATCGGCATGGTGCTCACCGACCGGCAGTGGCGACTCGTCGAGGTCAACGCCGCCTTCGCCGCGATGCTCGGGGTCGAGCCGCAGGCCCTCGTCGGGCGCGACCTGTCGACGGTGGGCCACCCCGGCGAGCGCGCGGCCGAACGGGCGCATGTGCAGCAGGTGCTCGCGGGGGTCGGCGAGAGGTTCACCCTGGAGCGCCGGTACCAGCGCTCGGACGGCCAGACGATCTGGGCCGTGCTCGACGCCGTCCTGGTGCGCACCCCGACCGGCGAGCCCGATGTCTTCGTCGCGCAGATCCGCGACAGCACCGAGGCGAGGATGCAGTCGGAGATGCTGGCGCACCGGGCAGCGCATGACGCGCTCACCGGGCTCGCGAACCGCGCCGTGATGACCGAGACGCTCCAGGCCGCGCTGGCCGAGGCCGACGCCGCCGGTCGCTGCGCCGTCCTGGTGATCGACCTCGACGAGTTCAAGGAGATCAACGACCGCTTCGGGCACCCCGCCGGCGACGAGGTCCTCGTGCACGTCGCGGGCGTGCTGCGGGCCGCGGCCGGCGGCCGGGGGATGCCGTCGAGGCTCGGCGGAGACGAGTTCGTCGTCGTCGTGCAGGACGCCGATGCCGGGCGGGCGTCGTTCGAGATCGCGGCGGCGATCCACTACGGGCTCGCGAACCCCGCCAGGACCCAGCGCCGTCGCTTCCCGGTCAAGGCGAGCATCGGTGTCGCCGTCGTGGACGACGAGCTCCGGGCGAGCGGCTCGATGGGCGTGCTCGCCGCGGCGGACGCGGCGCTCTACCGGGCCAAGGCTGCAGGTCGCAGCCGGACCGAGGTCTTCCGGCCGGACATGGACGTCGCGCAGTCGACGAGGCACGGTGCCCAGGCGGAGCTCGCCCGCGCGATCGAGACCGGCGAGCTCGTCCTGCACTACCAGCCGATCGTCGACCTCGGCAGGGGGCAGGTGGTCGGTCACGAGGCGCTCGTGCGCTGGCAGCACCCCGAGCGCGGACTGCTCCTGCCTGGTTCGTTCCTCGGGACGGCGACGGAGGCCGGTCTCGGGGTGGCGCTCGGCCGCGCGGTGGCCCGGATGGCCGTCGCCCACCTGGCGAGCACCGCCGAGGTCGGACGCTGGGTCTCCATCAACGTGGCGGCGGACCAGCTGGGCGACGGAGAGCTCGTCGGAACGCTCCGCGAGGAGCTCGAGCGCTCGGGCCTGCCCGCCGGGCGGCTCGTCGTCGAGCTCACCGAGACGAGCCTCGACGTCTCTCCCGCCGTCCGCCGCGACCTGAGCGAGCTCTACGCCGCGCGCGTCCCCGTCCTGATCGACGCCTTCGGCACGGGTGTCCCGCCGCTGTCCTACCTGCGCGACCTGCCGGTGAGCGGGCTCAAGCTCGACATGGGCTTCACCGCGGGGATCCCCGACGACGCCGCATCGGCGCGGGTCGCGCGTGGGCTCGCGGCGATGGCCTCCGAGATGGGCCTCATCTCGATCGCGGAGGGTGTCGAGAACGAGCGGCAGGCGGCCTTCCTGCGCGACGCAGGCTGGCGATTCGGCCAGGGGTGGTTCTTCGGCGTCGCCAGATCGACGGACGGCCAGGCGCTCGACTGACGGCTCGGCCGCGACTCAGCCGGTCGGGACCCGCGCCAGCGTCGGTGCCGGACCGGTGGGGACGGGGGGTGTCGTCGACTGAGGTGCCTGTGTCCCGACGACTGCTGTGACGCGCTCGAGACGCGTCGCGAGCTCCGCCGCGCTCAGCGTCCCGACCCCGCTCCCGGAGGCCACGAGCTGGCTCAGCGGCTGGACCGTGTGGTCGTCGGCGAGGTCCATCGTCACGGCGCTCCACTCCACCCCCGTCACCCGGGCCGGGCCGTCGGCGGCCTGACGGATCGAGGCCAGCATGAGCAGACCGGAGTCGGACCGGGCCGTGCAGCAGTGGGCGCCCTGGTTGCTGAGGAAGTTGCCGAGGCCGTAGGCGACCCACATGCCCTCCCCGCGCGGCCCGCCGTCCAGGTGCACGATCGGTTGGGGCACATGGGCGTGGTGGCCGATGACGAGGTCGACCGCCCCCGAGGCCGCGAGATCCTGCGCGACCTCCACCTGTCGCGCGGTCGGCTCCGAGACGTACTCCTCGCAGCAGTGGATCGAGGCCACGACGAGGTCGGCCCCGGCGGCCCGGGCCGCGGTCGCCTGGCGGACGATCTCGGCGGTGTCGATGAGCTCGACGCTCCACGGCCGGTCGGCCGGCACCGGCAGGCCGTTGGTGCCGAAGGTCGCGGAGACCTGGGCGACCCGCAGGGTGCGCCCCTCGCGCTGCAGCGCGTAGACCTGCGTGGTGGCCGCCTCCTGCTCGGTGCGCGCGGTCCCCGCATGACCGAGCCCCGCCGCATCGAGCGCGTCGAGCGTCGCGGCGACGCCGTCCTGTCCGCGGTCGACGCTGTGGTTCGAGGCGGTCGAGCAGCCGTCCCAGCCGACGCTCGCGAGCGAGGAGACGATCTGGACGGGGGCGCCGAATCGCGGGTAGCCGCTGGGCGCCGTCCCGGCAGGGGCGACGGGCACCTCGAGATGGCACAGCGCGAGGTCCGCGCCGGAGACCCACGCCTGCACGGGCGCCATCTCCCCGGTGAAGTCGTAGCCGCCGTCGGCGGTCCTGGCATCGATCGTGACCGGCTCGTGCGTGAGGACGTCGCCCGCGGCCACGAGGGTGATCTCGATGTCGGCCGGGGGTGTCGGCGTGGGGCTCGGGGTGGGCGAGGGGCTCTGGCTCGGCGCCGGCGACGTCGTCGTCCCCGTCGTCGCGACAGCGCGGGGGAGCGTGCTCGCGAGCGAGGGCCGCCATCCCGCGGCGAAGGCTCCGGTGGCAGCGGTGACCGCGAGCACGGCGATCGACGCGGCGACGGCCAGTCGGCGGCGCCCGCGGACGGTGCGGCGTGAGGTCCGGCCGTGGCGAGTCACGACGCACGAGTCTACGCGGCGCCTAGGCTGGGGGGATGGCGACGACGAAGCCGGTCTGGAACCTCGCGAACGGGGTGACCACCGCGAGAGTGCTGATGGTCCCCCTGGTGATCGTCGTCCTCGTCGTCGGCACCCCGGACGCCTCCCGCTGGTGGGCGGCCGCCCTCTTCACCCTCGCGGCCGCGACGGACCGCCTCGACGGCTACCTCGCGCGGCGGCTCGGGCAGGTGACGGACTGGGGAAAGCTCCTCGACCCGATCGCCGACAAGGCCCTGATCGGCGGGACGCTGCTCACGCTCTCGGTGCTCGGCGAGATGCCGTGGTGGGTGACGATCGTCGTGCTGGTCCGCGAGCTCGGCATCACCGCGATGCGTCTGGCCGTGCTGCGCTACGTCGTCATCGCCGCGTCACCCGGAGGCAAGCTCAAGACGGTGCTCCAGTCGGTCGGGATCGGGTTCTTCCTGCTCCCGCTCGACTCCCTGCCGGACATCGTGCGTGTCGTGGCCTGGGTCGTGCTCCTGGCCGCCGTCGTGATCACCGTCGTCACCGGGATCGACTACCTGCGGCGGGGTCTCGCCGTCCGCGCCGCCGCGCGGTGACCGGGCGGGCCCAGGAGCTCGTCTCCTTGCTGACCGCGCGGGGGCTCACCCTTGCGGTCGCCGAGTCGCTGACCGGCGGCGCCCTGAGCGACGCCCTCGTCGCTGTGCCGGGCGCGTCGTCCTGCCTCAGGGGAGCGGTCGTCGCCTACGCCACCGATCTCAAGCACAGCCTCCTCGGAGTTCCCGCGGAGCTGCTGGAACGGCACGGCGCTGTTCACCCCGAGGTCGCGCGGGCGATGGCGGACGGCGTGCGGACGCTGCTGGGTGCGGACCTCGGCGTCGCGACGACGGGCGTCGCCGGGCCGGAGCCCCAGGACGGGCGGCCCGTGGGCGAGGTCCACCTGGCGGTCTGCGACGAGGCGGGCTGCGAGGTCGTCTCTCTGCGCGAGGACCCGGGATCCGGCCGGGCAGCGGTGCGGGCGGCGGCCGTCGACGCGGCGCTCGAGCTGCTGCTGCGCCGGGTCCGCCACGCCGCTGCGCCGGCCGAGTGACGCAGACTGTCCACGGTACGGACGCCGAGCGACGCCGCGGCGGGCGGCCGCAGGGCCGGCGGACCGCTCGTCCGTGCAGGTCACGGCGATATGGCGGGGTCGCGGGAACATCGGCGGCACCCCTCGCGTTGGATGGAACGTGACGAGAACGGTGCGAGACCTGCGGATCAGCCGCGATGCTGTCCGACCCGCGGGGTACGGTAGGTCAACCTCAACGGGATCGAGGCCGGCAGCGGCCCATCCCCAGACAGCAGCAGCGAAGGGAGGTCGTCCGATGGTCGTCCTGCGACGTGAGATCGGCGATGTCCTTCGTGACGCCCGCCAGCGCCAGGGGCGCACGCTTCGAGAGGTGTCCTCCTCGGCGCGTGTCTCCCTCGGCTACCTCAGCGAGATCGAGCGCGGCCAGAAGGAGGCCTCCTCGGAGCTTCTCGGGTCGGTCTGCGAGGCGCTCGACGTCCCGCTGTCCTCGGTCCTGCGCGAGGTGAGCGACCGCGTCGCCGCCGCCGAGGGCCTGCGCATCCCGGACACCGTCCCCGCCGAGCTCGAGCGATCGGTCTCCCGTGGCACGGGCGGCTGGTCACCTCGCGGGGAGCTCGTCCGCGCGGGCTGAGGCCAGCAGTCCATTTCTCGCAGCAGGGCCTCGCCGGGCGGCGGGGCCCTCGTCTGTGTCCCTGGCCCGGATCCGCCTCCCGCGCGCCTCAGCGCCCGGTCCGCAGCCCTCGCGGAGTGAGCGCGAAGCCGGCGCCGAGCAGGGCGGCCCCGGCCCGGCTGCTCAGGGTCGTGCGGTCGACGAGCTCGGCGCCGTCCAGGCGCTGGAGCGTCAGGCGCCCGGCGGACCCGGCCCTGCTGGTCCGCGCGAGCGCGGCGGCGGCGGCCGCCAGCAGGTGCTCGTCCTCGCAGAAGCTCAGGACGGTGCGTCCGCCGCGTTCGACGTAGAGGGCCAGCCGGCCGTCGGCGAGCACGACGAGCGCGCCGGCGGTGCGTCCGGGCCGGTGCCCGGACTCGTTGGCCGGCCACGGCAGCGCCGCTCCGTAGGGGTTCGCCGGATCGGTGGCGGCCAGCACGACGGTGCTGACCGGGGCTCGGCGGGTGCGCGTGCTCCCGCCGTCCGGTGCGGCGTCCTCGCGCACCGCCGTCCCTGACTCGCGCAGCAGGTCGACGGCGCCCGGAAGGGCGAACTGAGAACCGCCGAGGTGCTCGACGAAGTAGCCGCGGCGCACGGCGCCGGCGCTCTCGAGCCCGGCCAGGACGCGGTACACGGGACCGAACCTCCCGCTGATGCCCTCGGTCCGAGCGACCGCCCGCGTGAGCACCCCGTGCCGGTCGAGGAGCTGGGCGGCCGTCGCATGGGCGAGGAGGGTCGGGTCCTGCTCGCGCGCAGGGAGCAGCGACCACCGTCCCGCACCGTCCGGGTGCTCGAACCCGCCGGCAGGCGCGAGGGGCCGGCCACGGCTCGTCGCGGGCCGCAGCCCGAGCCCCTGCCGCATCGGGCGGCCCCTCGCCGGCCGCCTCGCGACGGGGTGTGCCGTCCCCGTGCGGCGGGTGGAGCCGCGAGACAGGCGGGCGCGCAGCGGCAGCATCCCGTCGTTCGTGACGACGCCGGCCCAGACGAGGTCCCACAGCGCCTCCACGACGGCCGCAGCGGTGGGGAGCGCCGGAGGGTCCTGCCCTGAGGCGTCCCGGGCGAGCAGCTCGCCCGTGCGCCGCAGGAGCGGGTCGAGGAACCAGGCCCCACCCTCGCGGAGCACCTCCCGCAACGCCTCGTGCAGCCCACCATGCGACCACGGCGCCTCGGCGGGCAGGGTGAGGTCGGCCGTCGACGCGGGGTGCAGGCTGACGAGCCCGTCATGGGCCGCCAAGGCGGAGTGGCCGGCCCAGAGCACCTCGCCCGAGGCGGTCAGCTCGTCGAGCATGGCCGGCGTGTAGTCCGTCACCCTGGCGGGCAGCACGAGCGTCTCCCAGGCCGAGGCAGGGACGGGGAACCCGGCGAGCTGCTCGACCACCCGGGCGAGGCCGTCGACGCCGCGGACGCCGTTGCGGCCCCTGAGCGTGCTCGCGCGGGACGTCCCGCCCTCGGTGCTGGCCTCGGGCGCCGGCTCGACCAGCTGCTCCTCGACCTGCTGCCACTGCGGGAGGAAGGCCCCGAGCACCTCCTGCTGGACGGGCTCGGCCTCGGCGCGCAGCACAGCGAGCGAGCGCCGGCGAAGCAGCCGGAGCACCCCCGTGTCGCAGTGGTCGGTGCCGCTGCCACCGAGGCTGTCCGGTCGGATCCGGCCCGCCGCCAGGCTCCCGGCGCCCACCAGTCGCCTCAGGACCTCGGCGGTGACCGCCTCCGGGAGCCCGAAGCGCTCCGAGACCTCGGCCGCGGTGAACGGACCGTGGGTGCGCGCATGGCGACCGAGGAGATCGCCGAGCGGGTCGGCCACGAGCTCGGTGAACTCCTCGGGGACGCCGACGGGCAGGGCCACCCCGAGCGCGTCCCGGAGCCGGCCGGCGTCCTCGACCGCCGCCCAGTGGCTCGTCCGGGCCCAGCGGACCCGGATGACGCGGCGTTGCGCCTCCAGGTCCACGAGCCACGCGGTGACCTCGTCGAGGTCAGCGGCCGTCGACCGGTCGAGCGCCTGGTGTGCGGTGAGTGGTCCGTGACGGCGCACCGTGTCCGCCAGCTCCTCGGGCCCACGGGCCCTGCGCCCGTGGGCCGTGCCCATGACCTCGGCCTCGACCGCGAGGACGGCGTCGGGGTCGAGCAGATCCGCCAGTGGGGTCGCCTGCCCCGCGAGGATCTCGGCGAGCAGCTCGGGGTCGAGCGCGAGCGCGGCGGCCCGGCGCTCGGCCAGCGGCGCGTCGCCGTCGTACAGGAACTGCGCGGTGTAGCCGAAGAGCAGCGACTGGGCGAACGGCGAGGGGCTCGGGGTCGTCACCTCGACGACCCGCACGCGCCGGTTCGCGATCTCACGCATGAGCGTGATCAGCGCGTCGACGTCGAAGTCGTCCTGGAGGCACTCGCGTGCGGCCTCGAGCAGCACCGGGAACTCCGGATGCCTGGAGGCCACCTCCAGGAGCTGTGCCGAGCGCTGGCGCTGCTGCCACAGCGGTTGACGGCGGTCGGGGCGGCGTCGGGGCAGCAGGAGCGAGCGCGCCGCCGCCTCACGGAAGCGTGCGGCGAACAGGGCAGAGCCGCCGAGCTCGGCGCGGACGGCCGTCGCGACCTCGTCGGGGTCGAGCAGCAGGTCGGCGAGGTCGAGGGCAGGGGCGTCGCCCACCGTCCACCGCCCGAGCTCGCCGTCCCAGGTGTCGTCACCCGACTCGACGACGCTCGGCAGCCGCAGGACGATCCCGTCGTCCGAGTGCAGGACGGCCGCATCCAGCCCGTACCGCTCGCGCAGGCGCGCACCCAGGACGAGCGCCCAGGGGGCGTGCAGCCGAGCGCCGTGCGGGGAGTGCACGATCACCCGCCAGTCGCCGATCTCGTCGCGGAAGCGCTCGACGACGATCGTCATGTCGTCGGGGACGTGGCCGGTCGCTTCGCGCTGCTCGGCGAGGTAGGAGACGAGGTTGTCGGCAGCCCAGGGGTCGAGGCCGGCGTCTGCGGCCCGGCCACGAGCCTGCTCGGCGGGAAGGGCCGCCGTCTGGCGCACCCAGGCCCCGATGGCCCGGCCCAGCTCGGCGGGCCGACCGGGGGAGTCACCCTTCCAGAAGGGGAGCCGGCCAGGCAGCCCGGGTGCGGGGGAGACCCGCACCTGGTCGGGGGTGATCTCCTCGATCCGCCACGTGCTCGAGCCGAGGGTGAAGGTGTCGCCGACGCGGGACTCGTAGACCATCTCCTCGTCGAGCTCGCCGACCCGCTTCCCACCGCGCGCACCGCCCGCCTCGGTGCCCACGATGAAGACTCCGTACAGGCCGCGGTCGGGGATCGTCCCTCCGCTGGTGACGGCGAGCCGCTGGGCACCGGGCCGCCCCCGCAGCAGGCCCGTGGCGCGGTCCCACACGACGCGGGGCCGCAGCTCGGCGAACTCCTCGCTCGGGTAGCGCCCAGCGAGCATGTCGAGGACCGCACGCAGCGTCGCCTCGCCGAGCGAGGTGAACGGCGCAGCCCGGCGCAGCACGACGGCGAGGTCCTCGAGCGCCCAGTCCTCCAGGGCCACCATCGCGACGACCTGCTGGGCGAGCACGTCCAGCGGGTTCGCCGGGACGTCGAGCCGCTCGATCTGGCCGGCCCGCATCCGCTCGGCGACGACGGCGGCCGGCACGAGCTCGCCGCGGAAGGTCGGGAAGACCACCCCGTGCGAGACCGCGCCGACCTGGTGCCCGGCCCGCCCGATCCGCTGGAGCCCCGAGGCCACCGACGGAGGTGAGCCGACCTGGACGACGAGGTCGATCGCGCCCATGTCGATGCCGAGCTCGAGGGACGACGTCGCGACCACGGCCGGGAGGTCACCCGCCTTGAGCTGCTCCTCGGTGTGCGTGCGCTCGGCGCGGCTCATCGAGCCGTGGTGGGCGCGCGCCAGCACCGCTCCCGGTGCCCCCGAGACGCCGACGGCCACCCCCGACTGCCCGGGCACCTGTGCGGCCTGGACGCTGCCCGGGTCCGCCTCCGCCAGCCCGAGGCGCCCGGCCCAGACCTCGTTCATCCTGGCCGTGAGGCGCTCGGCGCCGCGCCTGGAGTTGGTGAAGACGAGCGTCGAACGGTGCTGGGCGACCAGGTCGACGACGCGCTCCTCGACATGGGGCCAGATGGACGCGCGTCGTCTCGCCCCGTCGACCGCCGCCGCCTCGGGGGAGTCGGGCGCGGCGTCGCTCGGCACGGGGCCACCGGGGCCGCCGGGGCCGCCCGGGAGGTCGGCGAGGTCGGGCACGGGGACGACGACGTCGACCCGGATCGCCTTGGTGGACGGGGGCTGGACGACGCGTACGGGACGGCCACCGTCCTGCGGGCTGCGCGCCCCCGACAGGAAGGCCGCGACGGACTCGACGGGCCGGACGGTCGCCGAGAGGCCGACACGCTGCGCCGGGCCGCCGTGCTCGGCGAGGAAGGCGTCGAGGCGCTCGAGGCTCACCGCGAGGTGCGAGCCGCGCTTCGTGCCGGCGACGGCGTGGATCTCGTCGACGATGACCGTCCGGACGCCCGCCAGCCCGGCACGCGCGCCAGAGGTCAGGACGAGGAAGAGCGACTCGGGGGTCGTGATGAGGATGTCCGGCGGCGCGGTGGCGAAGAGGCGGCGCTCGCTCTGCGGCGTGTCGCCCGTGCGGACGCCGACCCGGACCGACGGGACGGCCAGGCCCTCACGGCGCGCTGCCTGCGTGATCCCCACCAGGGGCGACCGCAGGTTGCGCTCGACGTCCGCGGCGAGCGCCTTGAGCGGCGAGACGTACAGGACGCGGCAGCGCAGGGACGGGTCCTCGACGGGCGGCCCGGTCAGCAGCTCGTCGAGCGACCAGAGGAAGGCGGCGAGGGTCTTGCCCGAGCCGGTGGGAGCCACGACGAGCGCGTGCTCGCCCGAGCGCACCGCGTCCCACGCCCCGGACTGCGCGGCCGTGGGGGCGGCGAACGCGCCGCGGAACCAGGCGCGCGTCGGCGCGGAGAACCCGTCGAGCGGGTCACCCGGCGCTGTCCTCACGCCCGCATTCTCCCTGGCACCTGTGACATGCGCGTCCCGTCAGGGGCGGGCGGACACCGCTCCGCCGGCATGGCAGGCTGTGCCGATGCGCTACAGCGACTTCCGTGAGGCCGTCGTGGACGTCTTCGGCGCCGCGATCGGGCCGGTGCTCGTCGACGAGCAGGTGCTCGAGCGGCTCGGTGACCGGACGGCGGCACAGGCGCTCGCGGACGGTGACGAGCCGCGCGACGTGTGGTGGGCGCTGTGCGATGCGCTCGAGGTCCCGGTGGCACGGCGCTGGGGACCGGACCGCCCCTCGTCCTGAGGGACCTCCCGGCCGGCGGCCGTCGAACGACGAGGGCCCGGCGTGTCGCGTCCACGCACGCTGCAGTCGAACAGGTGTTCGGCTACCCTCTCCTCAGGCGAGACGTCCGATCCGGCTCTCCACAGCCCGCGCGGTGCACGAGGCGGTGTGTCAGTGCCCGGACGTAGCGTGATCCGACGAGACAGAACAGCCGTGGGCGCCGTCCACGTAGACACCGGTGGGCACGTCCCGCCCCGCGACACCGAGGTGAGACATGGCAGCTCCCGCAGACCGCTCCAAGGCCCTGGAGGCCGCGCTGGTCCAGATCGACCGGCAGTTCGGCAAGGGCTCGATCATGCGCCTCGGCGACGAGAGCCGCGCACCGGTCGAGGTGATCCCCACGGGGTCGATCGCTCTCGACATCGCGCTCGGCATCGGCGGGCTCCCCCGTGGTCGCGTCGTGGAGATCTACGGTCCGGAGTCGAGCGGAAAGACGACCGTCGCGCTGCACGCCGTCGCGAACGCCCAGCGCGCCGGTGGCATCGCCGCCTTCATCGACGCGGAGCACGCTCTCGACCCGGAGTACGCGAAGAAGCTCGGCGTCGACACCGACGCCCTCCTGGTGTCCCAGCCCGACACCGGTGAGCAGGCCCTGGAGATCATGGACATGCTGATCCGGTCCGGGGCGATCGACCTCGTGGTCATCGACTCGGTCGCCGCGCTCGTGCCGAAGGCCGAGATCGAGGGCGAGATGGGCGACAGCCACGTCGGGCTCCAGGCACGCCTCATGTCGCAGGCGCTGCGCAAGATCGCCGGGGCGCTCAGCCAGTCCAACACGACGGCGATCTTCATCAACCAGCTGCGCGAGAAGATCGGCGTGTTCTTCGGCTCGCCCGAGACGACCACGGGTGGCAAGGCGCTGAAGTTCTACGCCTCGGTCCGCCTGGACATCCGTCGGATCGAGACCCTCAAGGAGGGCACCGAGGCGGTCGGCAACCGGACCCGTGTCAAGGTCGTCAAGAACAAGATGGCGCCGCCCTTCAAGCAGGCCGAGTTCGACATCATCTACGGCGTCGGCATCTCACGAGAGGGCGGGCTGATCGACCTCGGCGTCGAGCACGGCTTCGTCCGCAAGTCGGGTGCCTGGTACACCTACGAGGGCGACCAGCTCGGCCAGGGCAAGGAGAACGCGCGCGGCTTCCTGCGCGACAACCCCGACCTCGCCGACGAGATCGAGAAGAAGATCAAGGAGAAGCTCGGCATCGGGGCTCGGGTCGATGCGCCCGCCGACCCGAGCGCCGGCGTCGACTTCTGAGCCCGGGGGAGGGCACGGGCGGTCGGCCCTCGTCGGCCGCCCGGGGGAGAGGCAGCAGGATGGCCAGAGGACGGACCGGTCAGGAGCCCCCGACGGTCGGCTCCGCAGCCGAGGACGGCGACCCGGACCCCGAGAAGGTCGCCCGGTCGATCCTGCTGCGGATGTTGACGGGCGCTCCGCGAAGCCGCGCCCAGCTCGCCGAGAAGCTGGCGGCTCGTGAGGTCCCCGAGGAGGTCGCCGAGCGGGTCTTGGACCGTTTCACCGAGGTCGGGCTGATCGACGACGCGGCGTACGCGGAGATCGTCGTGAGGTCGGCAAGGAGCTCGCGCAGCCTGGGGCGGCGTGCCGTCGCCCAGGAGCTGCGTCGTCGAGGGGTCGGAGCCGAGGACGCCGAGGAGGCGCTGTCCGAGGTGGACGACGCCGCGGACGAGGAGACCGCCCGGGCGCTGCTGGACCGTCGCTGGCCCTCGTGGAGGGGCCTCGCTCCCGAGGTCCGCGAGCGCAGGGCGCTCGGGATGCTCGCCCGCAAGGGTTTCTCCGGTGGGATGTCGTCCCGTCTGGTGCGCGAGATGGGGGACGATAGGCGAACGCACCCCTGGGCCGATCCGGGGAGCGACGCGGACTGACGGAGGGCATTCGATGGGCTGGGGAGACGTGGCCACGGTCGTCGTCCTGCTGCTGGCGTGTCTCGTGGCGCTGGTGCTGGTCATCCTTGCCCGGCGCGAGGCCGACGCCGCACGTCGCCAGGCCAAGGAGGACGTCGAGTCGATCCGCCAGGAGGCACGGGCGGTCCTCGCCGACGCCGAGCGTCGTTCCGAGCGTGCGAGCGAGCGCGAGCGTGAGACGAGGCTCGAGCGCACCGAGGTGAGGGCCGAGAAGGACGAGGCCTCCACGGTCCTTGCCGCTGCTCGCGAGGTGCGTGAGTCCGCGGATGCCGTGATGGCCGGGGCGACGGCCAAGGCGCAGGAGCTGCTCGCCTCGGTGACGGGCCTGACTGCCGAGGCGGCCAGGGCCGAGCAGCTGCGTCTCGCGGGGGAGTCGGCGGCCCATGATGCCGCTGCCCTCGTGCGGCGAGCAGAGGCGGCGGCCCGGCGCACGGCCGATGCGCGCGCACGGGCGATCATCGCGGCCTCGATCCAGCGCCTTGCCGGTCCGACGAGCGCCCAGACGGTCGTCACCGTCGTCCCCTTGCCTGCCGAGGAGCTCAAGGGCCGGATCATCGGCAAGGAGGGGCGCAACATCCGCACCTTCGAGGCGATCACCGGGGTCAACGTCATCGTCGACGAGACCCCTGACTCGGTGACGCTCTCCTGCTTCGACGCCGAGCGACGTGAGGTCGCCGCCGCGGCGATGGAGGCCCTCGTCCTCGACGGCCGGATCCACCCCCAGCGCATCGAGCTGGCGTACGCCGAGGCCCTTGCCGGGGCGAGGGACCGCACGATGGCTGCGGGTCATGACGCCGCCGAGCGTGCCGGGGTCCTCCACCTGCACCCCGAGCTCGTCGAGACCCTCGGGCGCCTGCGGCTGCGCACGAGCTACGGCCAGAACGTGCTGAGCCACCTGGTCGAGGCCGCCCAGATCGCTGCCCTGCTGGCTGCCGAGATCGGGGCCGACGTCGAGATCGCCCGGCGCTCGGCGTTCCTGCACGACATCGGCAAGGCGCTCACGGCCGAGCTCGGTGGCACGCATGCCACCGTCGGTGCGGAGCTGGCCCGTCGGTGCGGGGAGTCGGAGGTCGTCGTCAACGCGATCGCCGCCCACCATGACGAGGTGCCGATGACCTCGGTCGAGGCCGTCCTCGTCCAGGCCGCCGACGCCGCCTCGGCCGCTCGGCCGGGGGCCCGCCGCGAGGAGCTCGACCAGTACATCGAGCGGATGGACACCCTCGAGGCCCTCGTCGCCGCCCATGCGGGCGTCCGGCGTGCCGTCGCGATGTCGGCCGGCCGCGAGGTCCGGGTCGTCGTCGAGCCCCAGGTGGTCGAGGACGCCGACATGCCGGAGCTCGCCTCGGCGATCGCGCGCCACATCGAGAAGGACCTGTCCTACCCCGGCGAGATCGTCGTGACCGTGGTGCGCGAGCTGCGGGCGACCGCGACCGCCGGCTGACCGGCAGCTCCGCAGCCGTCCGGCCGGCGGCGGCTCACACGCCCGTCGGCACCGGGAGAGGTACGACGGCGCTCGTGCGGCGGCGGCTTCGCGCCTCGACCCACCGGGCGAGCTTGGACAGCGAGAGGTTGACCACGAGGTAGATCGCGAGCCCGACGGCGAAGAGCGCGACGAAGTAGTCGTTGCCGAAGTAGCTGGCGTTGTTCTGGATCGCCTTGAGGAGCTCCGGGTAGCCGACGATGAACCCGAGGGACGAGTCCTTGAGGAGCACGATCAGCTGGGCGACCAGGCTCGGCAGCATCGTGCGCACCGCCTGCGGGAGCAGCACCTTGAGCAGGGTCTGCGGGCGCGTGAGCCCCACGGCGTAAGCGGCCTCGGCCTGGCCCTTGGGGAGGGCAGCCAGCCCGGCACGCAGGATCTCCGCGATGATCGCCATGTTGTACACCGTCAGGCCGAACACGACGGAGGCGAAGGCCGACCAGCCGAAGCCGATCAGGCCGAAGAACATCATCAGCAGCACGGGGAGCCCGCGGAAGAGCTCGATGACGACGATGGCGGGGGCGCGCAGCCAGCGGCGCCGGCTCGTCCGCCAGACGGCCAGGCCGAGGCCGAGCACGAGGGCGAGGGGTGCGGCCACAGCGGCGGCGCGCAGCGTCGCCCCGAGGCCGACGACGATCATCGACCTCCACACGTCGGCGGCCGTCTGGTTCTTGGGCGGGTCGACCAGGACGTCCCAGCGGTCCGCGGCGAGGAGCCCCTGGCCCGAGGCGTACCAGAGCGCCCCGCCGACGATCGCGAGGAGGGCCAGGACGCCGAGGACGGAGCCCACCCGCTCGCGCCGGCGCGCGAGGGGCCCGGGGGCGTCGTACAGGACACTGCTCATCGGCTGAACGCCACCCGTCGCTCGAGGGATCCGGCGAGCAGGCCCGCCGGGATCGTGATGGCCAGGTAGAAGAGGGCGACGCCGACGAGGACCCAGACGGCCTCACCCGGGTTGGCGGTCGCGAGGCGGCGACCCGAGCCCATGAGCTCGACGACGCCGAAGCCCGCCGCCACCGAGGAGTTCTTCGCGAGCGCGATGAAGACGTTGATCAACGGAGGGATCACCGAGCGGACCGCCTGCGGCAGGATCACGTTGCTCAGCGACTGACCGAAGGTGAGCCCGATCGCCCGCGCGGCCTCGGCCTGGCCGAGCCCGACGCTGTTGATGCCCGAACGGACCGCCTCGCTGACGAAGGCCGAGGTGTAGGCGGCGAGGCAGATCACTGCGGTCCAGAAGCCCAGAGGGGTGATCACCCCGAAGACGGGGGCGACGAAGACCCAGAAGAAGAAGACGAGGGTGAGCGGGGTGTTGCGGAGCGCCTCGACCCACACCTCGGCAGCGATCCGCAGCGAGCGCACCGGCGAGACGCGCAAGGCCGCGAGCACCAGGCCGACCGCGAGCGCGAGCGCTGCGGAGTACGCCGTGAGCTGCAGCGTGACCCCGAAGCCCCGAAGGAAGGCCGGGAGGTTGTCCGCGATGACGCCCATCGTCGTCCTCTCGTGTCGCGGTCGGTGGCCGCCCTCCCTGGTGGGAGGGCGGCCACCGACTCAGGGCTGCGTCAGTACCGGTCGACCGCCGGCGGCTCCGGGGTCGGCAGGACCGTCCCTGCGGTCTTCTCCCATGCGGCCGTCCAGCTGCCGTCGGCCTCGAGCTCCTCGAGCATGTCGTTGATCCACATGCGGAACTCGGTGTCGTCCTTCGCCAGGCCGATGCCGTAGGGCTCCTTCGTGAACGGCTCGCCGCGGACCTCGAGCTCGGCGTCGTCGGCCGCGAAGCCGGCGAGGATGACGTTGTCCGTGCTGATGGCGTCCACCTGGCCGTTCTTCAGCGGCGGGATGCACTCGGAGTAGGTCCCGAACGGCACGACGTTCGTGTCGGGGTAGTTGTCGAGCAGGTTCTTCTCCGGGGTCGAGCCGGAGACCGTGCACACGTTCTTGCCAGCGAGGTCCTCCGGCCCCTGGATCGTGGTGTTCGTCGCGAGCGTCAGGAGCGACTGGCCCGCCTCGTAGTACGGGCCGGCGAAGGAGATGGACTCCTTGCGCTTGTCGTTGATCGTGTACGTCGCGACGACGATGTCCACCTGGCCGTTCTCGATGAACGTCTCGCGGTTGGCCGAGATCGTCTCCTTCCACTCGATCGCCTCCGGGGCGATGCCGAGCTTGCCGGCGATCAGGGTCGCGATCTCGACGTCGAAGCCCTCGGGAACCCCGTTCGGGCCGACGAGGCCGAAGAGCGGCTGGTCGAACTTGGTGCCGATGGTGATCGAACCGGCATCGGCGAGCCGTGCCATCGTCGAGCCCGCAGGGAACTCGGCCATCGACTCGGTCATCGACTCGCTCGGTGACGCCGTGTCCGCCGGCTCGTCTGTCGCGCTGCTGCAGCCTGCCAGGGCGAGTGCCCCGACGGCCAGGGCGACGATCGCCCCTCGTGTTCTGCGCATGTCAGTCCCCTTCTTCCGTGTGCACCTGCCCGAGGGCAGGTGTCGTTCAGTGGGTGAGGATCTTGGAGAGGAAGTCCTGGGCGCGCTCGCTGCGGGGCGCCGTGAAGAAGGTCTCCGGATCGGCCTCCTCGACGATCTGGCCGCCGTCCATGAAGACGACCCGGTGGGCCGCCTTGCGTGCGAAGCCCATCTCATGGGTGACGACGACCATGGTCATCCCCTCGGTGGCGAGGGAGATCATCACGTCGAGGACCTCGTTGATCATCTCCGGGTCGAGGGCGGAGGTCGGTTCGTCGAAGAGCATGACCTTCGGCCTCATCGCCAGCGCACGGGCGATCGCCACGCGCTGCTGCTGCCCGCCGGAGAGCTGCGCGGGGAGCTTGTCCGCCTGGTCGGCGACGCCCACGCGCTCGAGCAGCTCCATCGCGGTGGCCTCGGCCTCGGAGCGCTTGACCCGGTTGGCGGTGATCGGCCCGAGGGTGACGTTCTGCAGGACGGACTTGTGGGCGAAGAGGTTGAAGGACTGGAAGACCATGCCGACGTCCGCCCGCAGCCGGGCGAGATCCTTGCCCTCGGCGGGAAGCGGCACCCCGTCGATGGTGATCAGGCCGTCGTCGATGGTCTCCAGGCGGTTGATGGTCCGGCAGAGCGTCGACTTGCCCGAGCCCGAGGGCCCGATCACCACGACGACCTCGCCGCGATGCACCGTGAGGCTCGACGTCCTGAAGGACGTGGAGGGCTCCGAAGTGCTTGTTGACGTGCGAGAGCACGACCAAGGGCTCACCGGAATGGGCCTCCAGTGCCGAGCGGTCACCGGTCGCGCTCTGCGGTTCCATCGTTCGACCATAGGGACCTCGGTCCCGAGCGGCATCTCGAGATCGTCACGGTTCGGTATCGAATCCCCCAAATGCGGCTGTGCTCCCGCTGAGCACGCGGGCCCTCACGTGTGAACGGCCACCTGCCTGGCCAGACCCGGCGCGGCGGCGTCGTACCCTGTGCGGGATGTCCACGACCCCCGACGCGGCCCCGCGCACCTACGCCGTGCGCACCCTCGGCTGCCAGATGAACGTCCACGACTCCGAGCACATGGCCGGACTCCTGGAGGCCGCCGGCTACGTCCCGGCGCCCGTCGACGACGCCGCACGCTGGGAGGCGGACGTCGTCGTGGTCAACACCTGCGCCGTGCGCGAGAACGCCGCGACCCGCCTGTACGGGAACCTCGGCCAGCTCGCCTCGGTCAAGGCCTCGCGGCCAGGGATGCAGATCGCCGTCGGTGGCTGCCTCGCGCAGAAGGACCGCGGCCAGATCGTCGAGCGGGCCCCGTGGGTCGACGTCGTCTTCGGGACGCACAACCTCGACGTCCTGCCGGTGCTCCTGGAGCGCGCGCGGCACAACGAGAGCGCCCAGGTCGAGATCGCCGAGTCGCTCCAGGTCTTCCCCTCGACGCTGCCGACCCGGCGCGAGTCGGTCTACGCGGGCTGGGTCTCGATCAGCGTCGGCTGCAACAACACCTGCACCTTCTGCATCGTCCCCTCGCTGCGCGGCAAGGAGCGCGACCGGCGGCCGGGGGAGATCCTCGCCGAGGTCGAGGCGCTCGTGGCCGCCGGCGCCGTCGAGGTGACCCTGCTCGGCCAGAACGTCAACACCTACGGTGTCGGCTTCGGAGACCGTGGCGCCTTCGCCTCGCTCCTGCGGGCCGTCGGCGCGGTCGACGGGATCGAGCGGGTGCGGTTCACCTCGCCGCACCCCGCGGCGTTCACCTCCGACGTCATCGCCGCCATGGCCGAGACACCGACGGTCATGCCTCAGCTCCACATGCCCCTGCAGTCGGGCTCGGACCGTGTGCTGCGCGCGATGCGCCGCTCCTACCGCTCGACGCGCTTCCTCGACATCCTCGACGAGGTGCGCGCCTCGATCCCCGAGGCCGCGATCACGACCGACATCATCGTCGGCTTCCCCGGCGAGACGGAGGAGGACTTCGCCGAGACCCTGAGGGTCGTCGAGCAGGCGCGGTTCAGCTCCGCGTTCACCTTCCAGTACTCGCCGCGTCCTGGCACGCCCGCCGTCGACCTGCCCGACCCGGTCGCGGAGGAGGTGGTCACCGAACGCTACGGACGGCTGATCGCGCTCCAGGAACGGATCTCGGCACAGGAGAACGCGCTGCAGGTCGGCCGGACGGTCGAGGTGCTGCTCTCGGAGGGCGAGGGCCGCAAGGACGGGGCGACCCTGCGCCTGAGCGGGCGTGCCGCGGACAACCGGCTCGTGCACCTGTCCCTGCCGCCGCACGCCCAGGGCGGCGTGCCCGGTGACGTCGACGTCCCGCGTCCGGGCGACGTCGTCACGGTCGAGATCACGCACTCCGCACCGCACCACCTCGTCGCGGACTCGGCGCTCACCGGCGGGACCTATGCCGTGCGTCGCACCCGCTCGGGTGAGGCATGGACGGCGAGGACCTCCGGCGGGCACGACCACGGGCCCGCGACGACGCCGGGCGGTGCCGTCCTGCTGCCGGTCCCGGGGCTGCGCGCCTGAGCCCTCAGCTCGGGAGGACGGGGAGCAGGGACTCCAGGGTGCCGAAGAACTGCACGCAGGTCCCGAGCCCGCAGTCGACGAGCTCGGCGAGCTGCGCGTCGGTGACGCCGTACTCGAGATCGGCGGAGACCTCGCCGTAGACGGCGAGACCGCCGTCCTCCGGCCGGAGGTAGGCCTTGGGCCAGATCTTGTCCCGGTTCCAGTCGTTGAGGGCCAGCAGTGCCTGGCCGCGCTCGCCGACCGGGACCGACCTGCTCCAGCGCCCCCTGACCTGGAGGATCTCGTCGCTCTCGCCCATGACGATGAACCAGAAGCGGTACGAGTTCCACACCCCGGTGAGGTCGCCGTCGTCGTCCTGGACGGACTCGTAGCCGCAGGACCGCAGGTACGCGGCGATCCGCTCCGTCGTCAGCGGGCTCGGTGGCACCGGTGGCCGGGCCGTCACGGGGCGACCCCTGCCGGGTCGGGGTAGTGCTCGTCGAGCGTGTCGAAGAAGGCGGCGGCGGAGGCGAGGCCGCTGTGCAGCAGCTGCCCGAGCTGGGCCTCGCTGACCCCGTGCTCGAGGTCCGTCGCCGACTCGCACAGGGCGTGGACGCGTCCGTCGTCGCGCACCCGCAGGTAGGCCTTCGGCCAGACGCGCTCGGCGTTCCAGGTGTTGGTGATCTCCAGCACCTCGCCGAGCCGCTCGATGGCGAAGGTCCGGTTCCACTGGCCACGCACCTGAAGGATCTCGTGGTGCTCGCCGAGGGTGAAGAAGTAGAACAGGCGTCCGCGCCACAGCCCGCCGATGTCGCCGTCGACATCGGTGAAGTAGCCGTAGTCGGTGCGCAGCAGCCACTGCTGCACGCGCTCACCCGTGAGGGGCGCGACGAGGTCGGGGCGGTAGGGGCCGGGCTCCGCTGTGCCCTGGGCCCGGCGCCCGGACGCGATTGGTGGCGATCGCCGATCACGTCGCCAGGAGAAGATCCCCACCGGCCGAGAGTACCCGGCCGGGCAGGTACCGTCGTGGCGTGCTCCGCGCCGCAGCCCTCGTCCCGCCGACCGTCCTCCTCGCGCTCCCGGCGGCCCCCGAGGCGTTCGACGAGGTCCGGCGTGAGGCCAGGACGGCTGTCGCCCTGCTCATCGCGAGCGGGGCCGCACGGATCGTCGTCGTCGCACCCGCTCGCCAGGACGCCGGTGCCGGCGAGCGGTCGGACGTCGTCGCCTCGCGTCTGGCCGGCCCGATGCACCCGAGCTTCGGCGCGGCAGGGATCGACGACCAGAGGTCCGGGCTGGTCGGGGTCGTGCTCGGTGCGCCGCCGGCAGCCGCCGAGGCGCCGGGCGGCGGCGGCCCGACCGTGGCGTGCACCGACGTGACCGACGTCGCGTGCGGCGGTGGCGCTCGCACTGCTCGCCGAGCTCGGCTGGGCCGGTCCGGTCGAGGTCGTACTGGTCGCCGGGAGCGACGCGGCAGCCCTGCGCGAGCTCGGGCGCGACCTCGCGGCGGAGGACGTCGCCCTCCTGCTCGTCGGCGGCCTGAGCGCGCGGCGGGGCCCCGAGGCCCCCCTCGCCGAGGACCCCCGCGCGGCCGAGGTCGACTCCCGGGTGGCGCAGGACCTCGAGAGGCTCGGCCGGCCAGGGGACGGCGGCGCCGCCGAGCGGCTGGCCGCGCTCGACCCCGGACTCGCGCGGGAGCTCGCGATCAGTGCCTGGGCCCCGTGGCAGGTCCTCCTCGGGGCGATCGCGGGCGACGGGCCCGTGCTGCGCGCCGAGGCGCGCGTGAGCGTCCCGGCGGGCGCGACCTACGCCGTCGTCGGCTGGGGGCAGGGGTGAGCCCGCTCGTCGTGGCCGTCGTCGGGCCGACGGCGACCGGGAAGTCGGACGTGGCTCTCGGGCTCGCCGAGCGACTGGGCGCCGAGGTGGTCAACGCCGACGCGATGCAGCTCTACCGCGGGATGGACATCGGCACGGCCAAGCTGACGCCGGCCGAGCGTCGTGGCATCCCGCACCACCAGCTCGACGTGCTCGACGTCGGGCAGGACGCCTCCGTCGCGGCCTACCAGCGCGATGCCCGCGCCGACGTCGACGAGGCGCATGCCCGCGGACGGCGCGTGGTCGCCGTCGGCGGTTCCGGGCTGTACGTCAGGGCGCTGCTCGACCACCTGAGCATGGCCCCCGTCGACCCCGAGGTCCGCACGGCGCTCGAGCAGCGCGCCGAGCGCGAGGGCCCTGGGGTCCTGCACGACGAGCTCGCGCGTCTCGACCCGGCAGCCGGGCGCACGATCCCACGGACGAACACGCGGCGCATCGTGCGGGCGCTCGAGGTCATCACGCTCACCGGCCGCCCCTGGACGGCCGTCCTGCCCGAACCCTCCTACGAGGTCCCTGCCGTGCAGATCGGGCTGGACAGCGATCGCGCGGCGCTCGACGCCCGGATCGCCGCACGTGTCGAGCGCATGTGGCAGCAGGGGCTCGTCGCGGAGGTGTCCGGCTTGGCGGGGACCCTCGGCCGGACGGCGGCGCGTGCGGTCGGCTACGCGCAGGTGCTGGCGATGCTCGCCGGCGAGTGCAGCGAGGAGCAGGCCAGGGCCGACGTCATGGCGGCGACCCGGCGGCTCGCCCGCAAGCAGATGGGCTGGTTCGGCCGCGACCCCCGCGTGCACTGGCTCGACTCCGGTCGACCGGACCTGCTCGAGGCCGCCCTCGCGATCGTCGAGGCCGCGGACGCGGGCACCCTCGTCGACCCCGGCACTCGGCGTCGTACCCTCGGCTCATGACGAGCACGCTCGCGGTGACCAAGGGGCACGGCACCCGAAACGACTTCGTCCTCATCGAGGACGCCGACGGCACCGTCGACCTCAGCGCCGACCTCGTGCGGGCTCTCGCCGACCGCCGCGGTGGGGTGGGCGGTGACGGAGTCATCCGCCTCGTCGGGACCCACCGGCTCCCCGAGGGTGCCGAGAGCCTTGCCGAGGACCCGCGCTCGCGATGGTTCATGGACTACCGCAACGCCGACGGCTCGGTCGCGCAGATGTGCGGGAACGGCGTGCGCGTCGCCGCCCTCTTCGCCGAGCGGCTTGGCCTGTGGGACGGTTCCGGCGACCTCGCGCTCGGCACCAGGGCCGGCGTCCGTCATGTGCACCGCGTCGAGGACCCGACCGGGTCCGACGAGCCCTGGTACGCCGTCGACATGGGTGCATGGCACCTTCCGGGTGGTGCCCCCGCCGCGGAGGCCGGGGCCGACGCCGAGGTCCTCGTCGCTGGCCTCCAGGCGCCACGGCCCGCCCTGCGGGTGGATGTCGGCAATCCGCACACGGTCCTGGCCCTCGGCGACCCGGCTGACCTCGCCGGGGTCGACCTCACCGCCGCGCCCCGGGTGACTCCCGTCCCGCCGGAGGGCACGAACGTCGAGCTCGTGGTCGCACTCGGCGAGCAGCAGGGCCCCGAGGGGCTCGTCGGCGTCCTGCAGATGCGCGTGCACGAGCGCGGGGTGGGCGAGACGCAGTCCTGCGGCACGGGCGCCTGCGCCGCTGCCATGGCGGTGCGGACCTGGGCGGGCGACGGCGCGCCCGACGTCTGGCTCGTGCACGTCCCCGGCGGCGTCGTCCGCGTCAGCGTCCTGCCCGGGGGTCGCGTGGAGCTCGCCGGGCCCGCCGCGCTCGTGGCGACGGCGAGCGTCGACCTCGACGCGCTGACCCAGGGCGCCTGAACGCCCGGAGCCCTCAGGGCTGAGTGACCCGCAGGACCCGGAAGCCCTTGGCGCTCGCGACCCGTTCCGCCGGCAGCCCCAGCTCCTCGCCGATCCACGACTGGAGGGAGTCGGCGCCGAGTGCCCGCTGCACGACGAGCCAGGCCTCGCCCTCGGGCGTGAGGCGGGGGAGCCAGGTCGAGAGCATCGCGTGGAGCGCCGGCTTGCCGACCCGGATCGGCGGGTTCGACCACAGCGCCGCGAACCGCAGCTCGCCGGGGACCTCGTCGGGCTCCACGGCGCGCACGCCAGGCAGCGCGAGGCCAGCGGCGTTGCGCGTCACGAGGTCGAGGGCGCGACGGTTCACGTCGACGGCCCACACGCGGGACTGGGGGGAGAGCATCGCCAGGCTGAGCGCGAGGGGCCCCCAGCCGCAGCCGAGGTCCAGCAGCTCGCCGCTCGTGGGAGGGGCGGGCACCGTCCGCAGCAGCACGCCGGTGCCCGGGTCCAGCCGGCTTCCGGAGAAGACGCCGGGGGCGGTGAGCACAGGGACGTCGCGGTCGGCGAGCCGAACGGTGAGCGTGCGGCGCTCGTCGGCCGAGGCCGGCTCGGCCGTGAAGTAGTGGTCCTCGCTGCCTGGCACGCACGGCACCCTACCGAGTGCCGGCTGGGCTCCGTGACGCTCGGGGCCGGCTGCGCCGTCCGCGAAATGTCTCGCCGAGGGCGCAAGGGCCTGTCACCCTGGGGCTGAGCGAAAGGTACCGATGACCGACACCACCCCCATGTCCGAGCACCACGACCTCGCCGACGCCGTCGTCGCGCGCGTCCTCGCCCGAGCCGGCACCTCCCTCGACGAGGGAGGCACCCGGAGCACCGAGGCCGACGGCGAGCAGCTCGACCGGGCGGATCGTGCGGCCCTCAAGCGCGTCGCCGGTCTGTCGACCGAGCTCGAGGACGTCACCGAGGTCGAGTACCGCCAGCTGAGGCTCGAGCGTGTCGTCCTGGCGGGGCTCTGGCTCCAGGGCGACTCCACCGACGCCGAGAACTCCCTGCGCGAGCTCGCCGCGCTCGCCGAGACGGCCGGCTCGGAGGTGCTCGACGGGCTCCTTCAGCGTCGGTCCACCCCGGACCCGGGGACCTTCCTCGGCTCGGGCAAGGCCCAGGAGCTCGCCGAGCTGGTCGCAGCGAACGGCGCGGACACGGTCATCATCGACGCGGACCTCGCGCCCTCCCAGCGCCGCGCGCTGGAGGACGTCGTCAAGGTCAAGGTCATCGACCGCACGGCGCTGATCCTCGACATCTTCGCGCAGCACGCCAAGTCCAAGGAGGGCAAGGCCCAGGTCGAGCTCGCGCAGATGGAGTACCTCCTGCCGCGCCTGCGCGGCTGGGGCGAGTCGATGTCCCGCCAGGCCGGTGGTCGCGTCGCCGCGGGTGCCGGGATCGGTTCACGCGGTCCGGGTGAGACGAAGATCGAGCTCGACCGGCGCCGGATCCGTACCCGGATGGCCAAGCTCCGGCGCGAGATCGCCGCGATGAGGCCCGCCCGGCAGACGCGCCGCGCCGACCGCAAGCGCCACCAGATCCCGGCCGTCGCCATCGCCGGCTACACCAACGCCGGCAAGTCCAGCCTGCTCAACCGGCTCACCGGTGCCGGGGTGCTCGTCGAGAACGCGCTGTTCGCGACGCTCGACCCCACGGTCCGTCGGGCGCAGACCCCTGACGGGCGCACGTACACCCTGACCGACACCGTCGGTTTCGTCCGCTCCCTGCCGACCCAGCTCGTCGAGGCGTTCCGCTCGACGCTCGAGGAGGTCGGCGACGCCGACGTGCTGCTGCATGTCGTCGACGTCTCGCACCCCGACCCGGAGGGCCAGGTCGCCGCCGTTCGGGCCGTGCTCGCCGAGATCGAGGGGATCGACACGGTGCACGAGCTCGTCGTCCTCAACAAGGCCGACGTCGCCGATCCCGACACGATCGCGCGGATGCTGCGGCGCGAGCCGGGGGCCGTCGTGGTCTCGGCCCACACCGGCGCAGGGCTCGCCGAGCTGCGCGAGCGCATCGGAGCGGTCCTTCCGCAGCCGCGCGTCGCCGTCGACCTCACGGTTCCGTACTCGCGCGGGGACCTCGTCTCGCGTGCCTTCGACGAGGGCGAGGTCGTCGTCGAGCACACGGCCGAGGGCACGCTCGTGCGGGGACGGGTCGACCCGGACCTGGCCGCCCACATGCACCTGGCCGTGGCCACCGCGCGCGGCGCCTAGGCTGCCGGGGTGAGCGCATCGGTCGAGGAACTGCTCGACCGGGCGGTCGAGGCCCTGGGCGGGCGTCGGCGCGAGGGTCAGCATGCGATGGCCGTCGCCGTCGCACGGACCGTCGAGCGGGGCGAGCACCTGCTCGTCCAGGCCGGGACCGGCACCGGCAAGTCCCTCGCGTACCTGGTCCCCGCGGTGCGCCATGCGGTGACCCAGGACGAGCGCGTCGTGGTCTCGACCGCGACGCTCGCCCTGCAGCGCCAGGTGATGACCCGTGACCTCCCCCTCGTCGCGAGCGTCCTGGCGCCCCTGCTGCCGCGGCCGCCGAAGGTCGCCCTGCTCAAGGGCTGGCACAACTACGTCTGCGCGCACAAGGTCTCCGGGGGCTACCCGGCGGAGGAGCCGGCCGGCCTCTTCGGGCTCGCGGAGGCGACGGGAGCCGCGGAGCACCCCGGCCCGACGAGCGACCTCGGCACCCAGGTCGTGGCCGTGCGGGCCTGGGCGGCCGAGACCGAGACCGGCGACCGCGACGACCTCGTGCCCGGGGTGAGCGACCGTGCCTGGCGCCAGGTCTCGGTGACCGCGATGGAGTGCCTCGGCAAGCGCTGCCCCGCATTGGACGACTGCTTCGCCGCGGCCGCGCGGGCGAGGGCCCATGACGCCGACGTCGTCGTCACGAACCACGCGATGCTGGGCATCGCCGCGGGTGGCTCGCCCGGGGTCCTTCCCGAGCATGCGGTCCTGGTGGTCGACGAGGCGCACGAGCTCGCCGATCGCGTCACCGCCCAGGCCACGGCTGAGGTCTCGCCGGTCGGCGTCCAGCAGGTCGCCGGGCTCGCACGCCGCCATGGCGGTGTCCCGGTCGACCGTCTGGAGGCGGCGGGCCAGCAGCTCGCGATCGCGCTCGGGCAGACCCCGGACGGCCGGTTCCCGCGCGGACTTCCCCCGGCGCTGGCCGAGGCCGCCGCGGCGATCCGCGACGCGGCGCGCCCGCTCGTCACGGCCCTGCGGCCCGAGTCGGCCGGGACGCCGGACACCGGCCGGGCGGTCGCCTCCTCCGCCGTGCTCGCCCTGCTGGAGGTCGCCGAGCGGCTCGCGGTCGGTGGCGACGGTGACGTCGTGTGGTGCACCAGGGACGACG
Source organism: uncultured Actinomycetota bacterium (assembly GCA_963777075.1). GTDB lineage: Bacteria > Actinomycetota > Actinomycetes > Actinomycetales > Cellulomonadaceae > Actinotalea. The sequence continues at coordinate 39,877 of CAVZPH010000031.1, forward strand.
ACCGCCGGGGCCCGCGGCTCCTTGCCGCCCCGCTCGACGTCGCCTCGCTCGTCCGCGGCGGGCTGCTCGCCGGGAGGTCAGCGGTGCTCACCTCGGCCACCCTGAGCCTTGGCGGCAGCTTCGTCCCCCTTGCCGCCCAGGTCGGCCTGTCCCCGGCGAACGAGCGTGCCTTCGCCGACGGCGGCGCGGACGGAGCGGGCGGTGCGACGCAGGCCGACAGCGGCAGCGCCGGCGCGCAGGCAGCGCCCCCCGCTGCCCCCACCGAGGGGGTGGCCTGGCGCGGCGTCGACGTCGGGAGTCCGTTCGACCACGCCCGCAGCGGGATCCTGTACGTCGCCCGGCACCTGCCGCCGCCGGGCCGGGAGCCGACGACGCACGCCCAGCTCGACGAGATCGAGGCCCTCGTGCGGGCGTCAGGGGGAGCGACGCTCGGCCTGTTCTCCTCGCGCAGGGCCGCCGTGGCAGCGGCCGAGGCGATGCGGGAGCGGCTGCCCGTCCCCGTCCTGTGCCAGGGCGACGACCAGCTGCCGACGCTCGTCGAGCAGTTCCTCGCCGACGAGCCCACCTGCCTCTTCGGCACGCTCTCGCTGTGGCAGGGGGTCGACGTCCCCGGGCGCTCCTGCCGCCTGGTGATCATCGACCGCATCCCCTTCCCGCGCCCTGACGACCCGATCAAGGCGGCGCGGGCGGAGTCCGTCGAGCGGCGAGGCGGGAACGGCTTCATGGCGGTCTCGGCGACCCAGGCGGCGCTCCTGCTCGCGCAGGGCGCCGGACGGCTGCTGCGGCGCGACGAGGACCGCGGCGTCGTCGCCGTGCTCGACCCGCGGCTGGCCACGGCCCGCTACGGCAGCTTCCTGCTCCGCTCGATGCCGCCGTTCTGGCGTACCGAGGACCGTGCGGTGGTGCTCGCCGCCCTGAGCCGCCTCGCGCTCCCGGTCGAGGTCGACGCAGCAGGACGCGGCGGCAGCCGAGCCCGCCTAGGCTGGCCGTCGTCGACCATGACCACGAGGAGACAGCGATGAGCGAGGACGTCGGGACGGCCCAGCGGCCGGGGGTGGACCGCAGGACGACGAAGCTCGCGATCGTCGGTGCGGGAAGCGTCGGCTCGACGATGGCGTACGCCGCCCTCATGCGCGGTGTGGCGCGCACGGTCGCGCTGTACGACATCAACGCCGCGAAGGTCGAGGCCGAGGTGCTCGACCTGGGGCACGGGATCCAGTTCATGCGGTGACAGTCCGCGCAAGTCGTGCCGACCC
>CAVZPH010000032.1:0-23599 GCA_963777075.1 uncultured Actinomycetota bacterium
GAGACGACGTGAGCGCCAGCGACCGTGTGCGGTGCCTGGTCTACGCGCCCTACTCCTTCAGCGGTCGCGGGCCGGCCGAGAGCTGCGCGCAGATCGCGGGCGGGATGGCAGCGGCCGGCGTCGCCATCGAGGTCTACGCGGGCCGACACCGTACCCCGCTCCCCGTGGGCGTAACGGTCCACGAGCCGTTCCCAGGCCTGGCGCGTCGGCTCCCCTGGCGACCCGTCGAGGACATCGCGCTGCACCGCCTGGAGGGGCAGTTCCGCCGGGCGATCTCCCGGGCCGACCCACGCTCCACCGTCGCGCACTTCTGGCCGGGCACGCCCACTCGGCTCGTCCAGGCGGCTCGCGAGCGGGGCATCGTCACGATCCGAGAGATGATCAACTCTGCGTTGGCGACGTCCGGGCCCATCCTCGACGAGGCGTACGCCCGACTCGGCCTTGAGCCGACCCACGGCGTCACGGCGGAAGCGATCGCCGACGAGACGGCGGAGCTGCCTATGTACGACTACCTCTTCGCGTCGAACCCCGAGGTCGAACGCTCCCTCCTGGCACTCGGGATCCGACCGGACCAGATCCTGCCGACGACCTTCGGCTGGCGACCCGAGCGGTTCGCGGGCGGTCGGCCGATCGACCGGGCCGAGGGCTTCCGCGCGGTCTTCGTCGGTCGCATCGGCGTGCGCAAGGGTGTCCCCGAGCTCCTCGAGGCCTGGTCCTCCCTCGACATCGACGGCGAGCTGCTCCTGGTCGGCGCGGTTGACGAGGAGATCGCGGGTCTCGTGGCCGGACACACCCGGTCCGGCCGCGTCCGGCTCTGGGGCTACGCGGACAACCCGGGTTCGATCTACGCCGGGTCCGACGTGTTCGTCTTTCCGACGCTCGAGGAGGGCGGGCCGCAGGTGACGTACGAGGCCGCCGGCTGCGGTCTCCCGGTCATCACCACCCCGATGGGTGCGGCGCGGCTCGTCTCGCACGGGCAGACCGGGCTCGTCATCCCGCCGGCTTCGCCTGATCGGCTCGCCGCTGCGCTCAAGACGCTCGCCGAGGACGACAAGACCCGGATGTCCTACGGCGCCGCGGCCCGGGCGGCCTCGGCGGGCTTCGCGTACGACCGCGTGGGGGCGCAGCGGGCGGCGCTGCTTCGCGGGACCGTGCGCCGGTAGTCGCCGGAACCCTCGGCCGGGCGGCGACGTCAGGCGGTGGTCGCCGTTGAGAGCTCGACCGCGTCAGCCTCCTCCAGCGCAGTGCCTTCGTCCTGCGCAGCGCCGTCGCCCCCACCGGGGGTCGGCGACGGCTCTCTACGCCGCGTTCGTTCCTCGAGCAGTGTCACGACGGCGAGCGTCCCTGCGCCGCACAGCACCCAGATCATCGCCAGGGAGCGGATCTTGCTGCCGTGGAAGTAGTACACCGACGGTGACGACGGGACGACCTCCGTGGTGATGAGGTCCGACGACCTGACGCCCTGCTGGAGGGCGGCGAGCTCCTCGTCGATGCGCGCAAGGAGCTCGTTCTGCCGGGTGCGGACGACCGCCTCCGTGGGGCCGCTGACCTGGACGTCCAGCACCTGGCGCGAGAAGACCCGCGACCACTGGCCGCCGTAGTCCGGAAGGTGGACGGACGAACCGTCGAGCACGCCCTGCCCGACGATCGTGGCAGCGGGGTCGGCCATCTTGTTCCAGGTGATGTTCCCGTTGACACGCTTCGCGACCACTCCCGCCGTGATGATCAGGTCGCTCGAGATCGTCCGCAGGGCATTGGGGTTGATGGCGCTCGTCGGCGCGAGGAAGGTCACCTCGGCGCGGGACCAGTAGACGCCCCGCGCATTCACCGCCAGATAGCTCGCCGAGAGTCCGACGACGAGAGCCAGCAGCACGACGTACCAGCGGCGGACGAGCGCCACGACCAGGTCCCAGATGGCCACCGACGACTCCTCCCTGGCCAGTTGATCGAGTCTCGCACGAGCGCGTAAGGCCGACCGGCCATCGGGGTGAAGGAATCGTGACGAAACGGACATCATCTCGGAAGCGATCCCGGCCGCAGAGATTCCCACGCTAGTGTCGAGGAACCGCCGCTGACCTGCGCGGATCGTCTCAGGACTCGAGGACGTCGCATGAATCTCGGAGCCGTCGCCGCTGCGCTGCTGCGACGGTGGTGGGTCGTCCTCCTCGGCCTGGTGCTGACGACCGGCCTCGTCTACCTGGCCTATGGCGCAGTGCCACCCACCTACACCGCGCAGGGCAGTGTTCTGCTCCTCCCGTCCGAGGCGGACGTCCCCGACGGGAACAACTCGCTCCTGCAGCTGGGCGGACTCGAGCTACCAGCCGGCCTAGTCGTGGCCTATCTCTCGGGCGACTCGGCCCGAGAGCCCTTCGCTGCCGAGTACCCAGAGACCACCTACGACGTCGTCCTCGACCCGTTGTCCCGCGGGCCGCTGATCATCTTCACCGTCAGCGCACCGACGTCGGACTCCGTGATGGAAGCGCTCGACGTCGTTCTCGCCAGCGTCCCGAACGCGCTCGACACCCTCCAGGACCGCGTCGCCGCCCCGCCGTCCTCGCGAGTGCGGTCGACGCCGCTCTCTGTGGACGAGGAGCCGACGACGGTGCTGAGCAAGACACTTCGGGCGGTCATCGCGGCCGGCAGCGTCGGGCTGGCGCTCACGCTGGCGGGCGCGGTGAGTATTGACACGCTGGCATCCCGCCGGCGCACACGCCGCACGGCGCAGCACGCGACGGGGAGCACCGGGGGCCACGCGGGCTCGGAGCATGGCGAGGCGACCCAGGACGAGGACCCCACCGACGAGGCGACCGCCCGCACCGAGGTGGACGACGGCGCCGTGCCGGCGCGGCGCCGGAGCGAACTACCCGGGAACGACGAGGCCGACGAGGCCGACGAGACGGACGGGACGGACCACACCCGCACATCCGACCAGACCGACCAGACCGATGCGATCAGCGAGATCAGCGAGATCAGCGAGATCAGCGAGATCAGCGTCTCGCCGCGTGCGTAGGTCGACCGCAGTGGCCGGTCCACCTCGCGCCGGACTCCGCCGGACCGGAGTCGTCGCCTGGCTCACGGTCTATGTGTTCCTCTTGTTCGCGATCCCGTCGCGGCTCGTCGTGGGACCGCTGGGGAGCGCGGGCGCCCCCTCGATGCTGTTCGGCCTCACGAGCGCCATGGTGTGGTTCCTCGTCCAGCTCCGGCGCCCCTCCGGTGCGCCCGGACGTCGCCGGCCGATCCGCTTCGCTCTCGCGGTCTTTCTCGTGACTGTCGGGATCAGCTACGTCGTTGCCATGACGCGGCCGATCGACCAGGACGAGGTCAGTCCGGCCGATGTGGCCCTCATCGTCGCCGTGTCGTGGTCCGGCATCTTCCTGATGGTCCACGACGGCCTCACCAGGCTCCAGGACGTCGAGGTCATCGTCCGCCGGTTCGCCTTCGTCGGCGGACTGATGGCGCTGCTCGGACTCGTCCAGTACACGACGCGACAGGTGTTGATCGACGCGATTGCCATCCCGGGCCTGACCGCCGTGAGCGGGGTCGACTCGTTCTTCCGGAACGGCCTGGTGCGCATCTCCGGCACGGCCACCCACCCGATCGAGTTCGGCGCGCTGCTCTCGATCCTGCTGCCGCTCGCCCTGCACGGGGCACTCCACCCCTTGGGACGGGGAGTGGTGCGCCGGTGGTTCCCCGTCGTGACGATCTCCCTCGCCCTCGCGCTGTCGATGTCGCGATCGGCCTACGTCAGCCTGGCTGCGGTGTTCCTGGTGCTGCTGATCGGCTGGCCGCCGAAGCTTCGCTGGCGCATCGGCTCTGCCGTCGTGGTCGGGGGAACCATCCTGATGCTCGGAATCCCGGCTCTCTTCCGGTCGGTCCGCAGCATGTTCGTCACGGCGAAGGACGACCCGAGCATCACGTCGCGAACGGACAGCTACGCCGTCGCCCTCCAGTTCTTCCAGGACTCGCCGTGGCTCGGACGCGGCTTCGGCACCTTCCTGCCGAAGTACCGGATCTTCGACAACACCTACCTCGGGCTCCTCGTGAGCGGTGGTGTCCTGGCAACGATCGCCTTCGTCGCGATCGCGGTCACCGCCATCACGCTGCTCGTCCGGCGCCGCCGCAGCTGGACGGACGGGACCTCGCGAGATCTGGCCCTCTCGCTCGTCGCAGGGATCGCCGCGGGCTCGCTCTCCCTCGCCTTCTTCGACGGGTTCGCCTTCCCCATGACGATGGGGACCTACTTCCTCGTCCTAGGGATCGCCGGAGCCCTCCTTCGCCTCCATCGCGAGGATGGCAGGGGCACACCCTCGCCCGGGGCGAGGGCTGCAGCCCGTGCCGATGGTCTCCCGGGTTCGCCAAACCTGGACGCGTGACGTCTCGGCCGACCCACCGACTCGGGCGGTCAGGTGGGGTCGGCGGCTGCGAGCTTGCTCTCGACGAAACCGGCGAGCGACCCGAGTGTCTCGAAGATCTCGCCGCCGAACTCCTCGTCCTCGACGATGATGCCGAAGCGGGCCTCCAGCGTGGTCACCACTTCGAGGACCGCGAGCGAATCGAGCTCGGGCACCGCGCCGAAGAGCGGGCTCGACGGCCCCAGGCTCGCAGCCCGGTCCTGGATGCCCAGTGTCGTGACGAGGACGGCCTTGACGTCCTCGAACAGCGCGTCGCTCATGTGGCTCCTTGGGTCGTTCAGACGAGGATCTCGAGGGGGGCGGGGTGCCCGAGGAACGCCGTCGGGCTGGCGGTCAGACCATACGCGCCCGCTTGGAACAGCACCACGAGGTCGCCGACGTCTGCCCGCGGGAGATCGACGCGGTCGCCGAGGAGGTCGAGCGGAGTGCACAGGCACCCGACGACGGTCACCGTCTCTGCAGGCTCGGCGGAGACCGCCGTTCCCACCGCGATCGGGTAGTTCCGGCGGATGACTTGCCCGAGGTTCCCGGACGCCGCGAGCTGGTGGTGCATCCCACCGTCGACCACCAGGTAGGTGCTGCCGCGCGACTCCTTGCGGTCGACGACCCGGGTCACGTAGACGCCGGCCTCGGCGACCAGGTAGCGACCCAGCTCGATGACGAAGGCCGCGTCAGGGAGCGCGGGGGCGAGCCTCCCGTCGACGAGCCCGGTGAGGTTCGCTGCGACCGCCTCGATGTCGAGCGGCCGGTCCTGGGGGAAGTAGGGCACGCCGAAGCCACCGCCGAGGTTGACGTACCTGACCGCCTGGGGAGCATCCTGGCTCAGCGTCAGCACGAGGTCTACCGTTCGCGCCTGCGCCTGGATGAGCAGGTCGGCCGAGAGGTTCTGGGACCCGGCGAACACGTGGAACCCGAGCAGGTCGACTCCAGCGGCGTCGGCCTCGCGCAGGAGACCGGGCACCTGCTCGGCGTCGACGCCGAACTGCTGGGGCCCGCCGCCCATCCGCATCCCTGAGCCGCGAACGGCGAAGTCCGGGTTGACGCGGATCGCCACGCGCGGCCGCACGCCCACCGACTCCCCCGCCCGGACCACCCGCCGCGACTCGCCGACGGACTCGACCTCGATCGTGACCCCCGAGCCGACCGCCTGGGCGAGCTCGGCATCGGTCTTCCCGGGGCCGGCGAAGCTGATCCGCCCGGCATCCGCACCGGTGTCGAGCGCGACCCGCATCTCGTGGGCGCTGGCCACATCGAGGGCGTCGACGAGCGAGGCGAGGAGGTGGACCACCGCAGGCATCGGGTTGGCCTTGACCGCGTAGCCCAGGCGCAGCCGCTCGGGAAGCAGCGAGCGCAGCATCGCCACGCGCTCCCTGATCAGTCTGCGGTCGTAGGCGAAGAACGGCGTGGAGCCGACTCGGTGTGCGAGGAGGTCGACACCGATGCCTCCGACGGTCAGGACGCCGTCGGACTCGCCGAACGCACTCACGGTGGTCACGCCTCGTACTCCGCCCGTACGCGGGGGCGGTCGTACTTGCCGTTGGGCGACCTCGGGATGGCGTCCCTGGCGAGGATCTCCGCGGGGACCATGAAGGCCGGCAGCACGCCCCGCAGAGCGCCGAAGAGCTCGTCGGGATCGAGACGTCCGCCGGCGGGCGGAGCCGCGACGAGGACGATGCGCTGCCCGAGGCGGGAGTCGTCGGCGCCGAAGGCGACGGCGTCGACGACGAGCCGGGTCTGCAGGGCGGCTTCCTCGACCTCTGTCGGGCTGACGCGGTAGCCCGACGTCTTGATCATCTCGTCCGCGCGACCCACGAAGTAGAGGAACCCCTCCTCGTCCGCGACCACGGTGTCACCCGACCACACGGCCAGCTCGGGCAACCGGTGCCCGGTGGTCGGTCCGGGAACGGGTTTGAAACGCTCCGCCGTCCGTTCCGGGTCGCCCCAGTAGCCGAGCGCGACCAGCGCTCCGCGGTGGACGAGCTCGCCGGGTTCACCCGGGTCGCACCGTGACCCGTCCGGACGGACGACGACGATCTCCGCGTTGGGGATCGCCTTGCCGATCGAGTCCGGCCGGCGGTCCACCTCGGCCGGGTCGAGGTAGGTCGAGCGGAAGGCCTCGGTGAGTCCGTACATCAGGTACGGGCTCGCGGTCGGGAACACGGACCTCAGGCGGTCGAGCACCGTCTTCGGCATCCGGCCGCCGGTGTTGGCGAAGTACCGCAGGGACGCGCGGGCCTCGTCCGGCCACTCCATCCCGGCGATCTGGATCCAGAGCGGCGGGACACAGGTCAGGCCGGTCACCTTCCACCGAGCGCACGCGCGCGACACGTCCGCCGGCACGAGGTAGTTGAGCAGAACGACGTGCGCGCCGACGTTGAGAGCGGTCGTGACCTGCGAGAGGCCCGCGTCGAAGCTCAACGGGAGGACGGACAGGATCACGTCGGCGTCGGAGTTCCCGAGGTAGGAGCTCACGCTCTGCGCGCCTACCAGGAGGTTCCGGTGGCTCAGGACCACCCCCTTGGGCAAGCCCGTGCTGCCCGAGGTGTAGAGGATCGCCGCGACGTCCAGGTCGATGCCGGAGCGGGCCGGACGAGCGGTAGCAGATGCCGTCACCTCCGCCCACGCGTGGGTCTCGAGACCGTCGACCGGCGCGACGGGGCCGTCGACGACAACGATGTGCTCGAGCTCCGTGCAGAGCGCGAGCACGTCGCTCAGGAGCTCCAGACGTGCGGCAGAGGTGACGAGGACGCGCGCCCCGCAGTCGGCCAGGATGTGAGCGACCTGCGCCGGCTTGAGCAGCGGGTTCACCGGGACGAACGCGCCGCCGGCCACCGAGGCCCCGAGGAAGGCCAGCACCGTCTCGGGGCGCTTCTCGAGGAAGACCGCGACGCGGTCCTCCCGCCGAAGGCCGAGCTCCGCGAACGCCGAGCCGCAGCGCGCGGCCGCCTGCCAGAGCATCCGATAGGTGAGCGTCTCGTTCTTGTACGAGAGAGCGGGCGAGTCCGGAGCGGTGCGCGACCGCGACTCGAGGATCTCGTGCCAGACCGTCATCACGGCGTCAGCCTAGTGGTGCGCGTCGACGGCCTCTGTGACCCGCGACACACGGTCACCACGGCACGCAGGTGATCTCGCTGTACAGGTCGTCGACGTCCGCCGCGTCGATGTCCGCGCCGAGGAAGAGCTTCGGACGTCCGGCTACCGAAAGCGAGCGAGCGACAGGCCCACCGACGATCCGGTGCTCAGCGAGCAGGAGGGGCATCCCGCGTGCTAGCAGGTGTGCGGCGAGAGGACCGACGGCGCGCGGGAAGAGCTGGGGTTTGCCGACGTGCACGACCGACGCGAACAGGGGCAGACGCTTGCGCCGGACCCTGCGGTAGACGACATAGCACGAGACGTCGTCGAGTAGCACGACGACGTGGACCGCGGCGGCCGTGTCGCGGTGATCACGGTAGATCTCGGCGTCGCGACCGGTGAGCAGGCTCCGGATGCGCGCTCCGTCGGTGATGACCACGCCGCCGCGGAGCCGTACCCGTGGCAGGTTCGGCCGGAGCGAGGTCGTCGTGTCGAGCCGTCGGAAGCCCAGCCGTTCGTCGATGGGGACCACCGAGCCGCTGGGCGAGAGGTCGGTGAAGACATCCGCGCCGGACCTGAGCAGCGTCCGCAGCAGCCGCAGGGCGTGGGGCCGGTACGCATCGAGGACGCACCACGCAGCGAGGTTGCAGACCCTGCGCGGCACGCCCCCGACGAGCCTGCTGGATGAGAAGGTGAGGTACACGCCCACCAGGCTGTCCCCGTCGCGGAGGCACACCCCGTGGTCCGGCCCGTCAGCGCGCCAAGGCGGCACGATCGCGTCGGCCCACTGCTCGACGGACAAGCGCCGGTTCAGGTGCTCGTGCAGGAATTGTGCGACCTCGGCGACGCTCTCGTTGTCGATGGGGCACACGCGGACGGAGGTCGGCACGGCGAGCAGCCTGCCACGACCACGACGGCGTGTCACCGAGCGCGCCGAGCCCCGCCCGAACGCTCCGACGACCCGATGCGATACCCCGTCCGGGGGTGCTGGAGAGCAGACCACGGACGAATCTCACATGGTGGTACACAGTGACGCGCTGCACAAGCGGGCGTTTGCGCAGTTCACGGCGGAAACACAGGAAGCGGGCCTACTACTCCGATCGGGTGACGGTTGGACACCGGGGTCCTGCGTGTGACCATTGAGCGCATCGTTACCGAAAAGTTACCTTCGGCGACTGCCCCTCCCGCTCCCTGCCCATCAGGCCGGACGAGCGCGGGCAGAAGTCACGACCACGGGAGACCCTACGTGCACCGATCCGAATCGCGACACTCAGTGAGCCGGCGACGGCCCCATGCCCTGACCCGCGTGGTCACCGCTGTCGCGGCTCTGGCCGTCGTCGCCACGATCGGCGTGGCCGGCTTCGGCCCCGGCGCGTCGTCGGCCCGGGCCGCCGGGACCACCGCCGTGGCGCGCGACGTCTCCGGGTCGGTCTCCGTCCACCGGTGGGAGGGGTGGAGCAGGTCGGGCACCTACGTGACGACCCACCGAGGCTGGTCCTCGAGCAGGAGCTGGGACCGCAAGTGGTACCGCAACTGGAGCCCGGTGACCACCGCGCCGGCACCGACTACGACGCCGGAGCCGACCGCGACGCCGACCCCGAGCGCCACCCCGGAGCCGACCGCGACGCCGACCCCGAGCGCCACGCCGGAGCCGACGGCCACGCCGGCCCCGGCACCGACCACCGCGGCCCCTGTCGCACCCACGGCGCCGGCGGCACCCCCTCCCACCACGACCGGGTTCCCCGACGCGTCGAGCACCGGCGTCCCGGCCGGGGTGAGCCTGAGCCCGTACACCGGCCCCTCGACGATCACCGCCGCGGGCACCGTCATCGACGGCAAGCTCATCACCAAGCCGCTGGTCATCGCGGCCTCGGCGAGCAACGTCACGATCAAGAACAGCCGTATCGCGGCCCAGGGATTCTGGCTGGTCCTCAACGACGCCGGCGCCAAGAACCTGCAGATCATCGACACCGAGATGGACGGGCGAGGCAACACGTCCAACGACGCAGCGGTCGCCGGACGCAACTACACCCTGACCCGCGTCAACATCCACAGCACAGTCGACGGACTCAAGCTCGGCGACAACGTCACCGTCCAGGACTCCTACATCCACGACCTGGTCGTCTCCGGCGACTCCCACAACGACGGGATGCAGTCCCTGGGGTCAAACGACGTGCTGATCCGGCACAACACGATCATCGCGCCCAAGGCCTCGACCTCCGCGATCATCCTGTCCACCGGCTCGGCCGACTCGATGCGCCGCATCACCATCGACAACAACCTCCTCGGCGGCGGCGCCTACACCGTCTACGGCGGCTACCAGGTCGGCGTCGACATCCTGTCCCGCGTCTCCGACATCACGGTCTCGAACAACCGGATCACCACGGCGGTGAACCCGCAGGGCGGTGCGTACGGGCCCTTCACCTCAGTGAGCAAGCCTGCCGTCACCATGACGGGCAACGTCTGGCACGACGGACCCAACGCGGGACGCGCCATCTCCTGACGCTACCGCCGTCCGGCTCGAGCCACGCCGGTCGCGATCCCACGGAGCGGATCGCGACCGGCGCGGCTGCGTCGCCAGACGGACCGGGAGAGCCGGAGACCGAGGCTCACGACGGGACCGCGGAGATCGCCCCGTGAGAGAATCCAGGGTGCGACACCCGCGAGTCCTCGCCGTCAGCGCCGCCCTCGCGCTCGTGGGCGCCGCGCTCGTGGCCACCGCCGTGGCTCGCGAGGCACGCCCGCCGACACTTGAGTGGAGCGCCACCTCGCCGACTCCGGAACAGGCCACCACCGGGACGTCGCGGACCTCGCCCACCGCCACCCCGTCGGACGCGATCAGCGACGCGACGTTCCCCGACGAGTCGACAACCGGCGTCCCGGCGGGCGTGGAGCTCACCCCCTACACAGGCCCGTCAACGATCACCGTGCCAGGCACCGTCATCGACGGCAAGCTCATCACCAAGCCGCTGGTCATCGCGGCCTCGGCGCACGACGTCACCATCAAGAACAGCCGCATCGCCGCCCGTGGCTACTGGCTGGTGCTCAACGACGCGGGCGCCAAGAACCTGCAGATCATCGACACCGAAATGGACGGCCTCGGCGACGAGTCCGGCGACGCGGCAATAGCCGGGGAGAACTACACGCTCGTCCGGGTGAACATTCACGGAACCGTCGACGGGCTAAAGCTCGGGGACAATGTCGCCGTGCAGGACTCGTATATCCACGACCTCGTCCTCACCGCCGACTCGCACAACGATGGCATGCAGTCCCTCGGGTCCGACGACGTGTTGCTGCGACACAACACGGTGATCATGCCCGAGGGGTCGACCTCTGCGATCCTGCTGTCCACCGGCTCGGCGGACTCGATGCGGCGCATCGTCATCGACAACAACCTGCTCGGCGGGGGCGCCTACACCGTCTACGGCGGCTACGAGGCCGGCGTCGACGACCTCTCGAAGATCAGCGACATCGTCATCGTCAACAACCACATCACCACCGCGGTCTTCCCCAACGGTGGCGCCTACGGCCCCCTCGCCTCCGTCAGCCTGCCGGCCGTGACTCTCCGCGACAACGTGTGGCACGACGGCCCCCGTGCAGGTCAGCCCCTGTAGGGCGGGCGCTCAGGTCCGCGCTTGCCATCCCCGACCTCCGGGACGAGTCCGGAGCGGGCTCCAGCCCCGTGACGCGACCACAGCGCTCTTGCCCGCCCTCGGCGTCGCGGTGCCGGCGGGGGATCCGCAGGCTCGAGCTCATTAGGCCCTAACGCCTCGCCGCGCAACCATGGGCGCGCCGTGCACCCCCGATTCACCCGTGTGATCTTGGCCACAATTGCTCGCCATATGTGTCGAGATGTCTGATTTGACCACGAGTGTCCCGGCACCGTCAGACGCGGGCCCTTCCCCATCTCGGAATGTCGGGTCACTATGGATCGCGGCCGGAATCAGCGCTTCGGCGTTGCAGATCCGGGATGCACGTTCACGACAAGGGCAAACCCGTCGAGAGGCGGGGACGCAAAGCCATGGGACCCCCGGGGTCCGCCAGGCCACCGAATGACGGAGACACCATGACCTCGCACGTACTCGTACGTCGCTCACCGCGAAGCACAGGCCGCGACGCAGCGCGCTCACGCTGGTCGACCCGAGCCCTCGGCGCCGCCCTCTGCGCGGCGCTCGCCGCCGGGGCTTTCGCGCCGACAGCACACGCCACCGCCGCCGGCGGGTCCGCGCCGGCCGCATCCGTCCCCGCCGTCGCGTCGAGCGCCATCGAGACCTACGTGACCGCGGTCTACCGCGACCTGTTCGGCCGCGCGCCGGACACTGCCGGGCTGAGGAACTGGACGAGCCGACTTGCCTCGGGAACACCTCGCGTCGCCGTAGCCAACTCGATCACGGCTAGCTCGGAGTACCGGTCGAAGCTCATCGCCGGCGCGTACGACGAATACCTTGGCCGCACGCCCGATGGCAGCGGCCTGTCCAACTGGCTCACCCGGATGAACGCCGGACTCACCATCCAGCAGCTCGAGGGTGGCTTCATCGCGTCGGACGAGTACTACAAGCGAGCGGGCTCGACCAACGCCAAGTGGGTGTCGACGCTCTACGGGGACGTGCTGGGCCGCACCGCCGCGACCTCGGAGGTCCGCGGGTGGGTGAGCAACCTCGAGAAGGGGATGTCTCGCCAGTCCGTCGCGTCCGGCTTCCTGCTCTCGTCCGAGCGGCTGAAGTCCGTGATCAACCTCTCCTACAAGGAGCTGCTCAACCGTTCGATCGACACCGCCGGGGCAGCCACCTGGGTCGCCGCCATCCAGAAGGGGACGCGTACCGAGGCTGTCATCGGCGCGATCGTCGCAAGCAATGAGTACGCCTCAGCCAACGGTGGCGTCTGGACGGTTCCCACGCCGACGCCGGCGCCCGTTCCGGCTCCGGTCACCAGCTCGGGCTACCCGAACGCCTCGAGCACCGGGGTCCCGGCCGGGGTGACCTTGAGCCCGTACACCGGCCCCTCGCGGATCACCCAGCCCGGCACCGTCATCGACTCCAAGCTGATCACGACCCCGCTGGTGATCACCGCCTCGGCGCACAACGTCACGATCAAGAACAGCAGGATCGCCGCCCAAGGCTTCTGGCTGGTCCTGAACGACGAGGGAGCCACCAACCTGCAGATCATCGACACCGAGATGGACGGCAAGGGCAACACGTCCAGCGACGCGGCGATCGCCGGGCGCAACTACACCCTCACCCGCGTCAACATCCACGGCACCGTCGACGGGCTCAAGCTCGGCTCCAAGGTCACCGTGCAGGACTCCTACATCCACGACCTGGTGATGACCGCCGACTCCCACAACGACGGCATGCAGTCCCTGGGCTCCGATGACGTCCTGATCCGGCACAACACGGTGATCATGCCCAACGGTGCTACGTCCGCGATCCTGCTCTCGACCGGCTCGGCCAACTCGATGCGCCGGATCACGATCGACAACAACCTGGTGGCCGGCGGCGCGTACACCATCTACGGCGGCTACCAGGCCGGCGTGGACGTGCTCTCCCGGGTCAGCAACATCGTGGTCTCCAACAACCGCATCAGTACGGTGATCCACCCCAACGGCGGCGCCTACGGACCGCTCACCTCGGTGAGCTCCCCCGCCGTGACCCTCTCCGGCAACGTCTGGTACGACGGCCCCAAGGCCGGCAAGGCCCTCTAGGCCACCCAGCACACCGCGACGGACGCGATCCCGTACCCTCGGGATCGCGTCCGTCGCGGTGTCTCGCTCCGTACCGCCTCGGGTCGCCCGCGCCGACACGAACGAGGAGGACGCGTGCACCGGCGAGTGACACCGACGGTCCGATGACCAGCGTGATCATCGCGGCCTACAACGAGGCCGCCGTCATCGGTCGAAACCTCGACCTGCTCCTGGCCGGGTCCGCACCCGGAGAGCTCGACGTCGTCGTCGTCGCGAACGGCTGCGTCGACGACACCGCCGCGATCGCGAGCACCCGCGGCGTGCGCGTCATCGACCTGGCCGAACCGGGCAAGTCCGGCGCCCTGAACGCGGGAGATGCCGTCGCGACGAGCACCCCCCGCATCTACCTCGACGCCGACATCGCGTGCACAGCCGACACGGTGCGCGCGCTGGCCGCTGCCCTCTCGCCGGCGGGCAGCGACGGCGCGCCGGCTCCTCTGGTCGCGGTCCCGAGCCGCAGGCTCGTCCTGGACGGCCGTCCGCTCGCCGTCCGCTGCTACTACGCGGTCCAGTCCCGCCTGCCCGCCGCCCGGTCCGGGCTCTACGGCCGCGGCATGATCGCGCTGTCGGCGGAAGGCCGCGCGCGGTTCGAGGAGTTCCCCGATGTCGTGGCGGACGACCTCTTCCTGGATTCGTTGTTCTCCGATCGTGAACGTGTCGTGCTGACCTCCGTCGCGGCCGCCGTCGAGACCCCCCGCAGGACGAGTGACCTCCTTCGGCGCCTCACGAGGGTCCGCCGCGCGAACGCCGCCCTCCGCGCACGGGCGGCGGCCGAGGGACGGACCGGCGTTCGGCCCGCGCGTCGCACCAGCTGGTTGTGGGACGTCATCGTCCCCCGACCGTGGCTCGCGCCCGCCGGGGCCGTCTACGCGGCGATCACGCTCCTCGCGGACCTCCGCGCGCGCCGCACCGGCGATCGGTGGGAGGTCGACCAGTCCTCCCGGTCGCCCGGCGATCTGGGCGGCGCGCGCTGATGCGACGTCGGGACGTACGAAACCTCTGCTTCCACGGCATCGGCTCGCCGGGGAGGAAGATCGACGCCGCCGAGGCGCGGTACTGGGTCACGCGGGACGACTACCTCAAGATCCTCGACGAAGTGGCCTGCTGGCCCGCCGTGAACCTGTCCTTCGACGACGGCAACGCCTCGGACGTGGAGCTCGGCCTGCCAGCGCTCCTCGAGCGGGGCCTGTCCGCGACCTTCTTCGTCCTTGCCGGACGGCTGGACACCGCCGGAAGCCTGAGCTCGGCAGAGGTCGCCGCGCTCAGGCGGGCAGGGATGCACGTCGGCTCCCACGGCATGGACCACGTGTCGTGGCGAGCGATGTCCCGGGACACGCGGCAGCGCGAGCTCGTCGAGGCCCGGTCGATCCTCGCGGCGATCACCGGCGAGGTCACCGCGGCTGCGCTGCCCCGGGGGCAGTACGACCGGACGACCCTGGGCTGGCTGCGGCGGTTGGGCTACGCCTCCGTCCACACCTCGGACCGGCGCCCTGCGGCCGAGGGGGCGTGGATCCAGCCCCGGTTCAGCGTGACGCGCGACGACACGCCGGAGACGCTGGTCCGCGACGTCCGCACGCCGCGACCGGTGCACGAGCGCGCGATGCTGGAGATCAAGGGCGTGCTCAAGAGCCTTCGGTGACCGCGGTCCGGCGCGACCCCGACAAACGAACTGACTGCGGAGCGCGCCGCGGGGGCCGCGCGGCGCCGTCCTCCCCACAGCACGTGTGATTCTCACCACACGGGTCCGGGGTATGCGGCGACATGTCCGACATGCCCCAGGAGACCCGGCGCCGGCTGTGACGTGCGCCCTATCGCATCGCGGATCCGCGAGTCACCATGGCTGACGGACAGAACGGCACCCGCTCCGGCGGCCCCGCCCCCCTGTCGAGCATGTTGACGACAAAGGCAAACCCGTCGCGAGGCGGGGACGCAAAGCCATGGGACCCCCCGGGTCCGCCAGGCCACCGAACCACGGAGCTCACGATGAACACACACATGTCACTCACACGCGCGCCCAGACGCGCCGCCCGAGCCTCAGCGCGTTCGCGCTGGACCAGCCTGTCGATCGGCGCGGCGCTCTGTGTCGCGCTGGCGACCGGGGCAGCGGCTCCGGCCGCGCAGGCCTCGACCGGCGGCGGGGCGACCTCCGCCGCCACCGCTGCGGCCCTTGAGACCGTCACGCTCTGGGGAGACGCCAAGCCCTCCGGCGCCTCGGTCGACTCGGACCGGAGCAGCGTGGAGCTCGGCACGCAGTTCACTGCCTCGGCGAGCGGGACCGCCGTCGGCGTCCGTTTCTACAAGACCCGCGCCAACTCCGGCGTCCACGTGGGCAACCTCTGGGACGCCAACGGAAAGCGCCTGGCGACCGCCACCTTCACCAACGAGACCGCCCAGGGCTGGCAGACGGTCTACTTCGACACCCCTGTGACGCTTGTCGCCGACGCGCGATACGTCGCGTCGTACCTCGCGCCGCGGGGCCGCTACCTCCAGACGCAGAACTTCTGGGGGAGCTCCTCGTCCAGCCTGCTGTCCGTCGCGCGCGGCGAGGCCGGCGTGTACGCGTACGGCAAGAGCAGCTCGTTCCCGACCAAGTCGTGGAACCGCAGCAACTACTGGGTCGACGTCGTCTTCCTGCCGTCGAGCGCCGCCACTCCCTCCACCCCGACGCCCGCCCCGGCTCCCACTCCGGCACCCACGCCGACGCCCACCCCGACGCCCACTCCGGCACCGGCACCCACGCCGACGCCCACCCCGACGCCCACTCCGGCACCGGCACCCACGCCGACGCCCACCCCGACGCCCACTCCGGCACCGGCACCCACGCCGACGCCCACCCCTGCGCCGACCCCCGCTCCGGCTCCGGCACCGGCACCGGCACCGGTAAGCGGTGCCTTCCCCAACGCTTCGAGCACCGGGGTCCCGGCCGGGGTGACCTTGAGCCCGTACACCGGCCCCTCGCGGATCACCCAGCCCGGCACCGTCATCGACTCCAAGCTGATCACGACCCCGCTGGTGATCACCGCCTCGGCGCACAACGTCACGATCAAGAACAGCAGGATCGCCGCCCAAGGCTTCTGGCTGGTCCTGAACGACGAGGGAGCCACCAACCTGCAGATCATCGACACCGAGATGGACGGCAAGGGCAACACGTCCAGCGACGCGGCGATCGCCGGGCGCAACTACACCCTCACCCGCGTCAACATCCACGGCACCGTCGACGGGCTCAAGCTCGGCTCCAAGGTCACCGTGCAGGACTCCTACATCCACGACCTGGTGATGACCGCCGACTCCCACAACGACGGCATGCAGTCCCTGGGCTCCGATGACGTCCTGATCCGGCACAACACGGTGATCATGCCCAACGGTGCTACGTCCGCGATCCTGCTCTCGACCGGCTCGGCCGACTCGATGCGCCGGATCACGATCGACAACAACCTGGTGGCCGGCGGCGCGTACACCATCTACGGCGGCTACCAGGCCGGCGTGGACGTGCTCTCCCGGGTCAGCGACATCGTGGTCTCCAACAACCGCATCAGTACGGTGATCCACCCCAACGGCGGCGCCTACGGACCGCTCACCTCGGTGAGCTCCCCCGCCGTGACCCTCTCCGGCAACGTCTGGTACGACGGCCCCAAGGCCGGCAAGGCCCTCTAGGCCACCCAGCACACCGCGACGGACGCGATCCCGTACCCTCGGGATCGCGTCCGTCGCGGTGTCTCGCTCCACGGCTGCCTCGCGGGTCGCCCGGGGCGAGCGCCGGACGGGTCAGGCTACGTGCCGGTCGGCGCCGGGCTGATGCTGTGCGGCCCCGGTGTCTCCCGGAGGATGCGAGGGCTGAGCAGCGCCCTGAGGGCCGCACGACTCGTCCGCTTGCCGAGGAGGGCCCTGCTCCCCTCGCGACCGACCAGGACAGCCCAGAAAGCCGCCGTGGCAACCGGGCCGTGCCGGCGCCCGTAGAGGCGCAGCCGGTTGACGACCAGGAGTCGCCACAGTGCGGGGTTGCCCGCGGATCCCCCCTCAAGGTGGGTCGCATGCGCCGTCGGGACGAAGATCGTGGCGTACCCCGCGTCTCGAGCGCGGAGCGCGAAGTCGGTCTCCTCGGAGTAGAGGAAGTACGTCTCGTCCCAGGGACCGACCTCGGCCAGGCACGTCGCCGAGATGAGCTGCGTCGAGCCCTCCGCCCAGTCCGCCGGTCCCTCGACCTCGTACTCGCGCGGATCGGTGACCACCTCGCCCAGCCCGGCGACGCGACCGGCCCGCTCGGCGCCGAGCAGCGCGTCGGCCATCGCTCGGGGCAGTGTCGGCTCGCGGCGGCGCGACGAGATGAGCGCTCCCAGCGCGTCCTCGAGGCGAGGGACGACGATGCCCGCCCCCGTACGACGCATGGCTGCCAGGAGCTCCGGGACGCACCCCGGCCCCAGCCGCACGTCGGGGTTGAGGACGAGTACCGCCGTGCACGCCGGCACCTCGGCGCTGCCCCGGTTGATACCTGCCGCATACCCCCCGTTGCGTCCGGTCGGCACGACGACGGCGTCGGGGACGGCAGCGCGGACGAGCTCGACCGTCCCGTCGCGCGAGCCGTTGTCCACCACGACGAGAATCGACGGCACGCCGCCGAGGCCGGCAGGCAGCGAATCCAGCAGGCCGAGGACGACCTCGGCGCTGTTGAAGGTGACGACGACAACCGCGACCATGTCGTCCCCGCCGCCCGTCGCGGCAGGGGTCTCAGCCACGAGGCGGCGTCGGTGAGGCGGCAGAGCGGCGCATGCGTCAACCTCGGTGCGAATCGTTCCGTTGAGTCGGTGCATGCTTGCACGGGGACCGGCCCGCACGCATCACCTGGACCGGCCGCGCCGCACGCGGGCACCGGGGTGAACTTCGGCGCGGGCCGCCCCCAGTGCCCGATTCGTCCCCTATTCTCGATCAGGGCTGGGACAGTTCGCCCTCACGCCGCCCAAGGAGGTTCACCGGATGGTCGGGTCGCCGCGGCGCACTCCCGTCTCGATCGTGTGCGTCTTCAACGACCCCGAAGTCCGCAGGACCTGCCTCGACCGGTCCGTCCACGCCGGGCGCGCGGAGGCCCCGGACACCGAGTACCTCCCCGTCGACAACACCGACGGGCAGTTCACCTCCGCCGGGGCAGCACTCAACCACGGCGCCCGTCGCGCCCGTCACCGCGTGGTCGTCCTGGTCCACCAGGACGTGTTCCTGCACTCCCTCGCCGCACTCGAGCAGGCGGCCGCCGCCCTGGAGGACGACCCGGTCACCGGGCTCGTCGGCGCCGTCGGGGTCACCGCGGCAGGGTCGGTCGCCGGGCTTGTCCGTGACCGGGTCGTCATGATCGGGCGGCCGTCGGCACCTCCCGTGCCGGTCGACAGCCTCGATGAGGTCCTCTTCATGATCGAGCGCGACCGGCTCCTCCGGGAGCCGCTCAGCGAGCACCCCGACCTCGCCTGGCACGCGTATGCGGTGGAGTACGGTGCCCGCGTCCGCAGCCGGGGGCTCCGCGTTGTCAGCGCGAACCTCCCGCTGACGCACAACAGCATGACCACCAACCTCGACCGACTCGTCGACGCCCACGCACACGTCGCCCGGCTCTACCCGGGCATGCTGCCGATGAGGACGACCTGCGGGATTGTCCGGGACCGACGCCAGCGGTCCCGGTGGCGGACGATACTGCGCCGCCGCCACGGCGCCGCCGTCTGGATGAGCGAGTCCCTCACGGCGCTCAGCCTCGCGCGTCGTCACGGTGGGCCGACGCGCGATGTCGTCCTCGCGGACATCAGACTCCTGATCGACGATGCGCTCCAGGCGCTCGGCGCCCCCGGCGTCGAGATCCTCAATCTCGACGCCCCGGGGCCCGAGACCCGGGCGTGGGCCGTCGACGGGCTCCGGCGCCGGGGCCGGGACGTGTCCGCGGCGGGCGCGACCGTCGACGACGCGCTCACCTCCCTCGGCGGGGACCGGCGCGACCGGGCACTCCTCGTCACGGGCATCGGCGCGGCCGCGATGGGACGGCTCGCGCCCGCGCTCCGTCGCACCCCCCACGTCGTGGGCCTGACGCGCGACATCGGTGCCTGGGTGCTCTGCCACCCGGACGCCGCCTCGCTGCGCCCGCTCTGGACGACACGTCGGAGCGCGCCCTTCGCGCTCCGCCCGCGGGCGGACCGACCCGCCCGCGCGGCAGGCGCGTCCATCACCGAGCCCCCGCGCTGATCGGCGGTTGTCGACCGTGACGGACGAACTCGAGACCCGGCGCCCCGGCGACCCGAAACCCTTCGGCGGTCCGCTCGCCCACGTCCGCAGCCGGGCCTGGGGCCTCGCCGTCACGCTCGCCGACCTCACGCCTCCGGGCGTGAGGTACGGCTACGTGCACCCGATCGCCCGCAGACTCCTGCACCGCACCCTCGAGATCCTCACCGCCGTCGATGGCGTCGCTTTCACGCCGTCCGGCCAGGGCCTGGCCGGACCACCGACCGACCTGCGCTGCGGACTCCTCACCGACCACCTCGACGTCGGCGGGATCGGCCGGGTCGTCGAGATGCTCGCCGAAGGCCTCCGGTCGCAGCGGATCGAGCCCGTCGTCATCTGCCCTGCGGACGGGTCTCGGACCGCCCGGTTGCGCGCCCTGGGCCACGAGGTCGTCGTCGCGCCGGACGCGCGGACAGCGCGCGAGGCAATGGACGCCGCTCGACTCGACGTGGTGCAGCTGCACAGCGCGCCGGCCCACCTCGTCGCGGCCGCGCTCGGCAGCCGGGCGCCGGCGGTCCCCGTGCTGCACAACACCGAGATCCACTACGCGCGCCCGCAGTGGCGGGCGACCGTCGAGCTGTTCGATCACGCTGAGACCGTGATCGCCGTCAGCGAGATCGTTCGCCAGTTCCATCGGGAACGCGTCCCGGCCTCCGCGGGCGAGAAGATCGTCGTGGTCCCGAACGGGGCGATGACCATGCCGACGGCGACACCCGCGGTCCGGGCACGCGCGCGGGCCCACCTCGCCGCCGCGGTCGGGACTCCGATGACCGGCTGCGTGGTGTTCGCATGCCTCGCGCGCTACGACTCGCAGAAGAACATCGCCGGGACCGTCGCGTCCTTCCTCGACGCGGTGGACCGATGCGCCACACCGGTGCGGCTCGTGGTCGCCGGCGACCCGTCGGACTGGCTCGAATACCACCGCGCCGATGCCCTCCGACGTGGTCACCGCCACGGGGGCGCCGTCCACCTGCTCGGGAACTCCGATGCCGCGACCCTGCTGGCGGCCTCGGACGCATTCCTCCTCAACTCCTACTTCGAGGGATGGCCGCTCGCGACCACCGAGGCCGTGGCCGCTGGCCTGCCGATCGTCGTCAGTGACACGGGCGGCGCGGCGGAGCTCGTGTCACGCGCCGTCGACGGCTCCACGCTGATCGCGAACCCCACCGGCCCGGCAGCTTCAGTGTCCGACCGATCAGCCCGCGCCGCGCGACGCCGGGCGCCGCGCCAACGCAACCGGGCGGAGCTGGCGGCAGCAGTGGCGGAGGTGGCGGCGGTCGCCGTGCGCCGTGGCGAGGTGCGGCCTCCTGTCGACGACAGCTACGACGCCATGGTGGCGGGCCATGCACGCGTCATCCGAGCCGCCCGGGGACCGTCCGAGACGGTCCCCGGAGGCTCGCCATGACCGAGGTCCCCCAGGGGCCTTCCGTGCGTGGCACGGGGCCCGACGCTGACCCGCCGGCGAGCGACGAGAGCCCGGACCGGGTGCCCGGGCTCGGTCGGTCGGCCGCCAGCGGTGCCGCATGGCTCACGGCTCAGAAGTGGGTCGTCCGGCTGTCCGGTCTCGTCACGATCGCGATCCTGGCGCGGCTCGTCTCCCCGCACGAGTTCGGCGTGGTGGCCGCCGCGTCGGTCATCGTCCCCTTCGTCCTCCTCCTCTCCGACCTGGGGCTCTCGACGTACCTGGTCCAGGCAGATGATCCGGACCAACGAACGCTCAGCACCGGGTTCTGGTTCTCGATCGCGGCAGCCTTCGCCCTCAGTGGCGTCCTGTACGCCTTCGTCCCCGTCATGGTCGGCTTGCTCAACGTTCCCGACGCGGCGCCGGTGCTGCGGGTCCTCCTTCTCTCGGTCCCCGTGGTCGTGGCGGCCTCGGTCCCCACGGCACTGCTCCGCCGGAGGATGTGCTTCCGCCGGCTCGCGCTCCAGGGCACCCTCGGCGCGGGCCTGGCTCAGGTGGTGGCGATCGTCATCGCCCTGCTGGGCGGAGGGGCGTGGGCGTTGGTGGGCCAGGCGATCACCACGTCCCTCGTGACGACCACCATGGCGTGGTTCGCCGCCGGCTGGTCGCCGTCCTGGAGTTTCTCGGGCCGTGAGTTCGGGGCCATGGCCCGGTTCGGCTACAAGGTTGTCGCGGTCGAGCTGGTCGCCGTGCTGCGGAGCTGGGCCGAGACCGTCATCATCACGGTGTCGCTCGGAACCACCGCACTCGGGCTCCTCACGATCGCCCAGCGACTCGTCCAGGTCGCCCAGGAGCTCGGTGGGTCCGCCGTGGCACCGGTCTCCGTCGTCGTGCTCGCCAAAGTGCGTGACACACCCGAGCGACTCCGACAGGCGTATCGACGGGCCTCGAGCCTGACCTACGGCGCTGTGACGCCGCTACTGGCCTATATCGCCGTCGCCGCGCCGCTCGTGATCCCGCTGCTCTTCGGCTCGCAGTGGACCGACAGCGTTCCGGTCAGCCGCGGGCTCGCGGTCGCCGGGATCCTGACGATCGGTGCCTTCCTCGACCACGGCCTCTTCTACGCGATCGGTCGCCCGGGCAAGTGGTTCGTGTATGCGACCGTCACCGATGCAGTGACCGTCGGGGCGACGGCGCTCGCCGTCTCGCGCGGCCTGACCGCTGTCGCGTGGGCTTTCGTCGGGGTCGCGACCGCAGCGACCCTGGTCCGCTGGGTGCTCGTCTCGAAGGAGATCGGCACTCGGTACGCGGACCTCGCCCGGTCATTCGGGGCGGTGGGCCTGTGTGCACTCGGCTCTGCCGCGTCGGGCCTGCTCGTTCTCACGACGATGCCGGGACCGATGGTCATTCGTGCGGGTGTGGTCGGCGCCGTCATGGTGGTCGTGCACGTCGTGCTGCTCCGCCTCGTCCTCCCGAGGACCTACGCGGACGCCCTGGAGCTCGGGCCGCTGCCGACCCGCACCCGGACGCGACTCAAGCGCCTGTCGCGGCTGCCGGTCTGACCCGGCGTCGGGCGTGCGTCAGCCACGCCCGCCGGCGACCCTGGCGATCTTCGCCGGGACGCGGCGTGCCTCGATCGGCAGGTCGGCCCACCACTGCCGCGCGGTGTACGAGGTCAGTGCGTCCTGATACACCGCGGCAAGCTTGGCGGCCATCGCAGTGAGGCCGAAACGCTCCTCCGCGAACGTCCGTCCGAAGGCTCCCAGCCGACGACGCCGTTCTGCGTCGACGATCAGCCCCCGGAGGTGCTCGGCGAGCAAGCGGTCGGGTTCCTCGACGTGATCCGGGCTCCAGTAGCTGTTGCGCGCGAGCGCCGCCGAGTTCTCGGGCTCGAAGACGGCGCTCCATCCGCTCTCCCCCTGCACGACGAGCGGCTTGCCGTGTGCGAGTCCACGCGCAGCCGAACCGCCCATCCCGAGCACGATGTCCGCCCCGGCGTAGGCAGGACGGGGATCCGCCATCGCGCCGAGGAAGCGCACGGCGTCGCGCCCGATCTCCGCGTTCACCGCGTCCGCGAGGGCACGGAGCCTGGGCTCCGCGGCGCCCGTGCCGACGATCTCGAGCCTGAGCTCATGGTCGGCGAGGTGCCGGACGGCACCGATCGCCGCCTCGACCGGAACGGACTTCATGTCCTCCTCGAGCCGGGAGACGATGACCGCCGAGACGCCCGACGAGGGGGATGCACCCTCCTGTGGGCGGTCGCGGTCGAGGTCGACCGGCGGACTGATCAACGTGGTGGGGCCCGGACGGTCCGCGCACTCCTCGAGGAGGTACTCGGTCCCCACGATCAGGGGGACATGTCGATGCACCGAGGGGTGCAGCGCCATCTCGTACATGGTCAGGACCCACGGACGGCGCCCGAGCCTGCACGGACCCCAATACGTCGGGCGTGGTGCGCCCCAGGTGCCGTAGGCATGAACGAGGTCGGCACCGACCTCGTCGGCCACCCTCGTCAGGACTCGGCTGTGCGCGAGCACCGTCGCCGGCTCGTCATAGGGGTGCACCACGATGCCCCGATCCCGGGCGACGTCGAGCAGCGACGGCCCCCCGAGGCCGGCGCCGGTCCGATGATGTGGGAGTCGAAGCCGTGGGGGATGATCGCGGCCGCAAGATCGAGGGCGTTGATCTGCGTACCGCCGAGGTCGAGGCTGTTGAGGTGGA
>CAVZPH010000033.1:0-244087 GCA_963777075.1 uncultured Actinomycetota bacterium
GGCGTCGGGGACCTCGACGGACTGCTCGACCACGCCGCCGGGGAGGAGCTCGTCCACCGCGGGAGGCGCCGCGGTCCGAGGGGCCAGGCCGAACGGCCCGGCGACGCGTGCGCCCACCTGGACGGCGATCCGCTGGTTGCCCGAGTTGCGCAGGGTGTACGTCACCCGGACGCTCCCGCGCCCGAGCAGGTCGGTCCCGCTCCGTACGGCCGAGACCGTGTCGACCTGCAGGCCGGGAACCAGGTCCCCGGCGACCGTGATGTAGACACGAGCCGCGACGCGCTGCTCGAGGTTGATGCTCGGGCTGTTCTCATCCCCCTGGCCGAGGGTCGAGAGCGAGGCGATGACACCGCCGAGGTGGTCCCCGGTTCCGCATCGGCCGGGATCGTGACCGAGAACGGGACGATCACGAAGCCGTAGCCGGTCTCCGCGGTCTGGGCAGGCACCTCGACGCTCCCGGGAGCGTCGACGTGGATCCACGCCCCCGCATCGCTGTCGGTGTCCGTCCGGCCGCGCGCCGCGAGGCCGCCGCCGTCGGCCTGGACGACGTCCGCGCTGTACACCGACAGCGCCACGGGGCTCGCTGCCTGGTTGAGGACGGCCACGTGGTCGTACACGACCGTCCCTGGTGCCGCCGAGACGCTGACGTACGGGCGCTCGTCGGGACGCTCCGCCCCCGCGGGGGCGATGCCGAACGAGACGAGCTCGCCCGACGACGACTGCTCGCCGCCGTCGCTCGCCGGGCCAGCCGTCGCGCTCGGGCTCGGTGCGGGAGCCGCGAGCGCCGCACCGCCCAGCAGGGAGGAGGTGACGAGGGCAACGGCGAGGACCGCCGTGGCCCGGCGCACGGTGACAGACATCGGATGAGCTCCTGGGGGATCGGGACGGGCCGCCCGTCAGCCTCATCGCTCCACGCGAGCCGGGCAACGAACGGCGGACGAACACTCGGTGAAAGGGCCGCGCCGGCCCGGTCGACGTCGTCACCGGACGGAACGAGGGGCGGAGCGCATGGCGCCCCGCCCCTCTCCGACCGCGTCACGCGCGGCCGGTCACGACCTCACAGCGCGGTGAAGGTCACCGTCGAGGTGTAGAGACCCGGCGTCACCGACGACGGGACCTGGGCGATCCCGAAGGTGCCGAGGATGTCGACGGTGCCGAGCGGCTTGTGGGCCGCGTAGCCGGCGATCGACTTCGGGATGTCGAGACCGTCCGTGGCCGGGGCCCGGTTCGTGACCGAGACCTGCGCCGCCTGGAGGGCGTTGCCGGCGATCTGCACCGGGGTGAGGCCCGTCAGGCCCGAGTAGATCCCGCTGAAGCTGTCCCCGGTGCCGGAGACGAACGGGCTCGAGACGACCGAGGCGGTCCAGCCGAGCTGACCGGCACGGGTGTCCGTGATGGTGAGCTTGTCGAACGCGGCCGAGGCCGAGTAGGTCGACGTGGCCGGGTCGAGGACCGCGACACCGAGGTGCAGCGGGTTGCTCGGGGTGTAGGGCGAGGTGATCGAGATGGCACCGACCGGGATCGTGACGTCGACCGTCTGCTCGTCCACGGCACCGGCGAGCGTGTAGCTCGCGGCGACCGCGGCGGAGACCGAGCCCGTGTAGGGAGCGGTCCCGACGAACTCGGCGGTGAACGAGTGGGCACCCGCACCGATCGAGTTCGAGGTGAACGGGGCGGCGACGCCGGCGGTCACGGCGACCTGGCCGAGGACCGTCGTGCCGTCGAGGATCTTGACGGAGCCGTTCGCCGCACCGGTGGAGGCGGCGACGCTCGGGGTGAACGTCACGGCCTGGTAGGCGTCTCCGGAGACCGGCGAGACCGCGAGCGTCGTCGTCGTGGACCGTGCGGCGACGGCCGTGACGACGATGGAGATCGCGGACGACGTCGAGGAGGCGTTCGCGCTGTCACCGGAGTAGACGGCCGTGACCGAGGCCGTGCCGATCGGCAGGGAGGAGGTCGTGAGCGTCGCAGCGCCGGAGGCGACCGGGGAGCTCCCGAGCGAGGTCGCGCCGGTGAAGAACTCCACCGTGCCCGTGGCTCCGGACGGCGTGACCGCGGCCGTCAGGGTGACCGGAGAGCCCAGCTCCACGCTCGAAGCCGAGGAGGAGAGCACCGTCGTGGACGAGGTCAGGTTGCCGCCCCAGATCGCGGGGTTGATGAGGTTCCACGAGATGTCGGAGTACGTCGTGTTGTCGACACCGGCGATGTGGACCATCGTGCGGAAGTAGCCCAGCGCGTTGCCCGTCGCGTCCAGGCAGGTCTCGATCAGCGGGAAGTCGCCCGAGCCGCCGTTGGCGGCGTTGTAGGCGACGACCTCCGACTTGCCCAGCCGGTCAGCACCCGCGTTGCCGGTGATGTAGAAGCGACCCTGCGAGTCCTTGAGCGTCGCGGCCGCACCGATCGCGACCTGCGTCCAGTCGTCCTCCGGGACACCGGCCTGCGGGATCCGCAGGTACGGGGCGACCGAGCCCGTGCCGGCAGGGCACGGGGCACTCATCGTGATCGTGGCCCAGGGACGCATCGTCCCCGACCCCGAGGTGACCAGGTTCGCCGGCACCTGGGTGTCCAGGCTCCCCGCCGTGCTGAACCAGTAGATCGAGCCCGGCTGCAGCGGGCCCTGCGGGATGGCCGCGGCGGGCCCGGCGAGTGCGACGGCGCCGATCCCGGCCACCAGCGCGCTCGCCGCGATCGCGGCGATGCTCTTCTTGATCTTCATGGTGCTACCTCTCGACTCGGATGACGCGTCAGTTGACGGTGAAGTTGGTGGTGGCGGTCTGCGTGGCGACACCGCAGACACCGCCGTCGAGAGCGCCGGCGAGCTGCTGGAAGCCGGCGGCCTGGATCAGCGTCAGGCCGGCGCCGGAGCACAGGAAGCCGCTGGGGCCGAAGGTGCCCGAGTACCACGAGGCGGTCAGGTCCGATCCGCGCACGACGTTGTAGATCGCCCGCTGGGCCGAGAACCCTCCCTCGAGCTTGATCCCGCTCGAGGCCGTGGCGAAGCGTGCGGTGGAGAACGGTCCGACGGCGTTGGCGTCGGCGGCGATCGGCGCGGAGTCGTGCTCCTGGACGGAGACGACCGTGCTCGCGAGGGTCACGTCCACGTTGCCGTTGGCGGCCTTGAGCTGGGCGAGGAAGAACGAGCGCGTGCCCGAGCCCGACTGCGGGAGCATCGGGACGATGACGCCCGCCTGCCCGCCGACCTGGTTCCAGTTGGTCACGGCGCCCGAGTAGATCTGGACGAGCTGGGCGATCGTCAGCGAGGCCGGGGCGTTCGACGCCGTGGCGGTCGCGGCCTTGAGGCCGTCGAGGGCGTACGGCACGTGGTAGAGGCCCGCGGTGTTCTCCGCCGCGGAGGGGCCGGAGGAGGAGCGGGCGAAGTTCACCGAGCCGACGTTGCCCGAGCCGTACAGCACTCCCTTGCCGGCGCCGGAGCCGTTGGGCCGCGTGAAGGCGGCCGTCCCGACCTTCGCGACGATGGTCGTCGAGCCGGTGGCGTCGAAGGAGACGAGGCGGGCGTTCGAGGTGCTGTTGAACCCGGGGGCGAAGTTCGACCCGACGGTCGAGCCGTCGGCGAGCTTGTTCATCATGATCTCGGAGGTGTCCGAGCCCACGCCCACGATGTCGCGGGCCTGCGGGGTCGGGTCGGCCGAGGCCGGTGAGGCGAGAACGGCGGCGAGGATGCCCGCGACCGCAGTCGTGAGGACGAACGAGGCCTTCGAACGCTTCATGGAGGGAGCTTCCTTCGTGGTCGTGACCGATGGATCGATGTCCCGATCCGGGGCAAACCCTCCCGATCCGGGACGAACGCGCCGCTACGCGACGGTGAACGCGGGACTGCCGGTGCCCGACGAGGACGAGGGCCACGTCCCCGTGCCCCGCGCGCACGGCACAAGCAGACGACGGTGCCCCTGGCGACGAGTCGCCAGGGGCACCGGAGATCGGCCGCAGGACCGTCAGACGAGGTTGGGCAGCAGCTGGACGGCGACGTCCGAGACGAGCCAGCCGAGGGCCGTCACGACCGGCAGCCCGACGACCCACAGGACCCGTCCGGGAACACCGCGCAGGCGCAGCGCCGTCAGGGCGGCGACCGCGAGCAGCAGCCCGGTGAGCGCGAGGGCCAGCACGGGCAGGACGCCCCGGTCGGTCCCGAGTGCCTTCTCGGCGTCCGGGACCGCAGCGGGCCTGCCTGCGGGTCCCGTGGCCGGCTCACCGACGATCGTCGCGTCGACGTAGACCGTCCGCGACGGCGAGAGCGCCGCGAACCCGCCCTGCCCCTCCGTGGTGACCAGGGTGAGCCGCGCGCCGTCCGCCGCGAGCGGGACGGGCAGCGGGTCGCCCTGACGGCGGACGCCGTCGACCCGGTACACGAACTCGCCCTGGGCTGTCGTCACCGAGATCCCGTCACCCGTACGCAGGGAGGTGACCGAGCGGAAGGGGGCGCCGTAGGTGCTCGACCTCCCGTACAGCAGGCTCACGCCGGCCTGGCCGGGGAGCACCGTGTCGCGCCGGTGCCCCGGCCCCGCCATCAGGTCGCCGGGTGCGGTGCCCTCGACGACCGTCTGGCTCAGGCCGAGGGTGGGGATCGTCAGGAGGGCCACTGCGCTCCCTGGGTCGATCGCACCCCCGAGGGGTGCGGTCTGCGCGGCGAGCTGCTGCCGGATCTCCCCCCGCAGGACGGTCTGCGCCCTGGACTGGGACAGTCCGCCGAGGACGAGGACCTGCACGAGCAGCCATGCCGCCACGATCGCCAGGACGACGACGGCGCCGAACGCGACGGTCGCGCCGTCGGACATCGCCGAGCGGGGAGGCCGGGGCGGTCGGGGTCGAGCGGCGGGGCGCTGCCGCACCCGCCTGGCGGCGCGCCCCTGGCCCGCCTCGACCGACGGGGCGGGGGGTGCCACGAGGGTGGCGGTCATCTCGGCCTCCTGCGGGTCGACCTCAGCCAGAGCAGCGGCGCCCCTGCGAACCCCGCGAGGGCCACCCCGAGTGCTGTCGGCAGGGCTGCCCCGGCCGCCACGGAGCTGTCGACGTTCGTCGACCCGGCCGAGACCGGGGCCGCCGTCGCACTCGGCTCCTCGGCCGCGAGGCCCGCGACGGCGGACGGCGCCTCGAGTGGCCTGCTCCCGGGGTCGGCCGCGCTGGCGGCGAGAGCCGGGAAGGACCCGCTGCCCGACGTCGAGGGGACGGCGAGCGGTGAGGGGCCCGCCGGGGGGCTCCCCGTCGGTGCCGGGGTGGGCGCCGGCCCGACCGTGCCCGTCTGGGCCTCGATCGCGTCCGCGACCGCGGCGGCTGCCGAGCGCAACGGCCCGGTGACCCCGGTGGCAGCGATCGGGAGGAAGCCCTCGGGCAGCTGGCCGTTCGCCGAGCCGGGTGTCTGACCCTCGGTCGTCGCCGTCCTGATGAACTCGGCGACGTCGCTCGCGGTCTCCGCCTCGAGCCCGGACAGGCGCGCGACCGTGTGGACGATCATCGTGCCGGGGTAGGAGTCCTTGCCGAACCTCGAGTAGTCGACGAGGAAGGGCTCACCCGGGGCGCTCTGCCGGAAGCCCGCGACGGCCGCCGCGAGGGAGGCGTCACCTGCCGCGACGAAGGTGTCGGAGCCCGGCGCCTCGAGCTCGGCGGTCCGCAGCCCGTAGCGCTCCGCGTCACCGAGGGAGACGAGGCCCAGCATGAATCGCGAACCGTAGCTCTGGCGGTCGACCCGACCGATCTTCCACGGGTCGGAGCTCGTCGACCGGGTGCACTTCGTCTGCGTGTTGGGCCAGGCGTCCAGGAGGCCTTGCGCGATCGTCGTGATCGAGCTCACGGGCGCAGCGACGAGGTTGAGGTAGGGCGTCGAGATCTGGCTCTCGCACTCCTGCTTGGACGGCTTGACCCAGGAGTCCAGCAGCGGCCAGTCGGAGACCGGCAGGGACATCCCCCGGTAGGCGGGGTTGACGACCATCCCGTTCCCGTCGTCCGCCCCGTCGATGAACGCCATGGCCGCGGCGTCCTGGGCGATGTACGACGAGACGGCCGTGATGACGTCCGAGGGGATCGAGAGCGCGAGCAGGGCCGCCCCGGCCTCTCCGACGTTCGAGGCCAGTCCGGGGTTGAGGGCGGTGAACTCGGGGTCGACCGCGATGGTCAGCGGGTTCTTCTCCAGCCCCGGGTGGGCCTGGCCCGCGTAGGAGGCGGGGTAGGAACCGGTCAGCAGCTTCGCGAGCAGGCGCGGGGTGAGCTTCAGCTCGTCGAGCTCTCCCGCGTTCTCCGGTCGGTCGATCGCATAGGCGACCGCGAACCCCGTCACCGCGACCGGCGCGTAGCCGAGCGGCACCGTCGGGCTCGAGAGCGGGTCGGAGACCAGGGCGGCGACCCCGTCTCCCGTGCCGAGCAGCCGCAGGGCCTGCGCCTCGGACATCCGGTTGTGCCGGAACTTGAACCTGTCCTGGCGCAGGCAGTAGGCAGGGGCCCACTGGAGCGTCGCCTGGTTGAGCAGCTCGGAGCCGTTGAACTGGACGGGCTTACGCGTGTCGAGGACGTCGCAGACGTTCGGCGGGAGCGAGAAGCTGAGCGGCACCGAGAAGCGGTTCTGCCAGTTCGACGGCGACCACCACAGGTGCGGCGAGACCGCCTCGTCGACCGTGAGGTTGAGGAAGTTCGACGAGCCCGGCGCGAACGACCCCTCCTTGCGGCACTCGGCGTTCGCGTCGACGCAGCTGATCCCCATGATCGGGATCACGACGAGTGAGCAGGGCACCGTGGAGGAGCAGCCCAATGACTCGTTCTCCTGATCCGTGCGGACCTCGAACTGGACGTCCCCGGTGCCGTCGAGGCTCGTGAAGGCCTCCATGTCGTTGGCGGGGAGCGCCGAGTCGGTTGCCGCCTCGGGTGCCGTCGTCGTCTCGTTGCAGGACGGGTACACCGTCCCGTTCGCCGCACGGAACGGCAGCAGGTGCTGGACGAGCCCCGTCGCGGAGGGGAGGCGAAGGCATGCGGCCGGCCAGTCGGTGACGGTGTCCTGGTTGCCCCGTGCCGAGGGCGCGGCGAGGGCGTCGTGCTGCCAGACGGCGAGGTTGCCGGCGATGGTGGTGTACCGCTGGGAGTAGTACGTCGTCGTCCAGCAGGTCTCGGGCGAGATCTGCTCGCTCGGCGGCAGCGAGGCGTCGTCCTTGCCCCGGCACTGGAGCAGGACGACGGGGTACTCCTGGAGCATCCCGCCGTCGCCGTAGGGGCTCACGGCCCGGCCGCCCGTCGGGTGGGCACCCGTCCAGGTCACGTGGACCCGCTCGCGTCCCCGCAGGTTCTCCGTCCGGTCGACGGTGACGGTGACGGTCCGCGTGTCGGCCACGACGCTCGAGCCGTCCGGCTCGGTGTGCACCCGGTTGAGGGTCCTGGTCGCCGAGAAGTCCGGCGCGGGGGCACCGCTGGTCGCAGCGAGGGCGGCACCCGTCGGCGCGATCCCGGCGGCCAGGCCGAGGACCGTTCCCGCGAGGAGCAGCCGGGCGCCGAGCCCGAAGGGTCGCCCACGCCTCGTGCCACGCACGTGCCGCGCGGCGGTCATCGCGCCACCGCCGCACGTCGCGCGCGCACGGTCAGCAGCCCCGGGACGAGAACCAGCGCGGCGAGCTCGGCCGCGGCGAGAGCACCGAAGGCCGCCGTTCCGCCGGCGGATCTCGGGACCACGGTGGCGACCGACCCGGTCGCCACGCCCCCGGCCGCGGCCTCGCCGCCCGTCCCGGTGGCGAGCGCGAGGCCCGTCTCGGGATCGACCGCCGGTGCACTCACGTCGCCGACGACGGCGAGCCCCGTGACCGGGTCCACCACGGAGCCCGAGGCCCCGGTGCCTGTTCCCCCGGCGCCACCCGCCGCACCCGTGGCCCCGCCCGCTGAGGCGCCGCCGGCGACTGCCCCCGCGCCTCCGGACGACGAGCCGCCGCTCGCGCCGCCCTGACCCGCGCCGAGGCAGGGGCCGGCCCCTGCCTTGTCGCACTCCCCCGGGGCGGGTGCGATCTCGGCGAGCCTGTTCCGGCTGAGGTCACCCGCGACGAAGGTCGGGTTGTTGCACTGGGTCGCGTCGCGTCCGGCGACGGTGACTCCCGCGTCCGCGGTGCCGAGCTTGGCGATCTGCTCGAAGCCGGCCTGCACCAGGTTCAGCGGGAGCGGCGAGTAGCCGTAGGCGCCGGCCTTCCCTTGTCCCTCGCACAGCGAGTAGAACATGAAGTCCACCAGCGTCTGACGCTTGTTCGTCGTCATGCGCTGGTCGCCGGCACCGGTCGGCACGAGCATGTAGCTGTACGACGAGAGCGGGTAGGCCCGCGGGTCCGGGTTCGTGTAGACCCCGTCCAGGATCTGCGTGAGGTAGCGGTCGGAGCCCTCGTCCGTGTTGATCTGTGCCTTCGTCAGCGCGACGGCCACGTTGTACTGAGTCGGCTCGACGTAGAACCCGGCGCTGTTGAGCACCTTGACGACCGGGTAGCCCTTGTTGACGGGGTAGGAGTACTCGACGTAGGCGATCGTCCCGTTCCCCGAGGCCGCTGCGACGGTGTTCATCACCTGGTCGGACCCCGCTGCGCCGATCATCTTCGTGCCGGACTTCTTGGGGTAGTAGGAGGTCAGTCCCGACTTGCCGAAGTACGGCTGCCAGATGCTGGGGAACACCTTGTCGAGGTAGGTGGTGAACTGCGCCGTCGTCCCCGAGCCGTCCGAGCGCACGACGGGGACGATCGGCACGTCGGGAAGGACCCGGCCGTTGTTGTCGGCCTTGATCGCCGGATCGGCCCAGGAGGAGATCTGGTTCGTGAAGATCTTCGCGATCGTCTGGCCCGAGAGGCGGATGTCCCGCATGAGCGTGCCGCCCTGCTCCAGGTGGTAGGTGAAGGCCGTCCCGCCGGCCACGATCGGCAGGTAGGCGAACGAGCGCCCGTTCGAGGTGTCCGCGTTCCCGTACTCGTCGACCCCCTGGTACGGGATCTCGGTGATGCCGAAGTCGGTGACGTTGTTCGCGAAGTTCTTGCGGCCCTGGGAGGAACCGCCGCCGTTGTACGTCACCTGCATGCCGTTGGCGTTCACGTCGGCGATCCACTGGTCGACGATCACCTGGCTCCAGGTCGAGCCCGAGCCCTCGATCTGGCCGTAGGCGGCGAAGGCGGCCGTCGGCGTGAGCGCGAGCGCGAGGAGAGCGAGGGACGCCGCCCCGGCGGCACCACGGCCGAGCCGGCCGACGGCGGCTCGTGAGCCGTCGGGACGGCGGCGAGCCCGCACGGCAGCGATCAGCCAGCTCGGGACGATCATCATTCCTCCAGCTCGGAGCGGTGGTCTCGGGGGATCACGACGAGGGCGGGGCGGGCGGTGGTCATCGGCCCCGGGGGGCACGGGCGATCCGCCGGGCTGCGACGAACAGCAGCAGGACGAGGCCGAGCAGGATGAAGGCCGCTCCGTAGCCGCGCGCGATCAACCCGGGTTCACCGCTGCGGACCGCGCTGAAGATGAACAGCGGAAGGGAGTTCATCACTCCGTCGACGGGGTTGACGACGAAGAACGACGCGGCGCCGGAGGTCAGCAGGACGGGCGAGGTCTCGCCGATCCCGCGCGCGACCCCGAGGATCAGCGCGGTGGCCAGGCCGGGACGGGCCGTGGGCAGGACGACGTGCCAGACCGTCCGCCACCGTGACGAGCCGAGTGCGAGGCTCGCCTCGCGCAAGCCGCTCGGGACGACGCGCAGCACGACGTCCGAGGCGCGCGCGATGATCGGCAGCATCATCACGAACAGGGCGGCTGCCGCCGCGAGACCCGATCGGGGCACCCCGAGGGCGACGATGAAGACGGTGTAGACGAAGAGGCCCGCGACGATCGACGGCAGGGCCGTCATCGCCTCGACCACGGTCCGCACGAGCGTCGCGAGACGACCGCCCACCTCCGTCATGAAGACGGCGGTCCCGAAGCCGAGCGGAACCGCCGCGAGGATCGCGAGGCCCACCTCGATGAGCGAGCCGAGGATCGCATGCCCCACCCCGCCGACGGAGAGCGGGTCACGCGGGCCGATCCCCGCCATGTCGCTCACGAACATCTGGGTGTGGATCACGGCAGCCCAGCCGCTGACGAGGGTGTAGAGGACCGTCGAGGCGAGCGCCAGCCCGACGAGCAGCGCACCTCCCGTCACGAGCGCGGCCACCAGACGGTCCATGACCTGGGGGCCGTCGGCGATCGCTGAGGTCGCGACCGTCACGACGGCCAGGAAGGCGACGAAGGTCACGATCGCGAAACCGGGGACCGTGCCCCAGGGCAGGAGCCGGAAGCAGATCACCCAGGCGAGCGCGAGGGCTCCGAGAACGGATCCGGCGCCCACGACGCGGTCCTCGAGCGTCGCGCCGCCGACGCGGCGCCGTCCGGGGGCCGGCGGGCCACCCGCGTGGTCGTCGAGCTCTCGCACCCAGGTGCGCGCGGCCGCGGCGGTCGGCCGAGCCACGTCGCTGCCCACGGCGGTCGTCACAGGTCCGTCCCCGCACCCGAACGGCTGCGCGCGACGAGGAGAGCCGCGAGCGTGTTGATCCCGAGCGTGATGAGGAAGAGCACGAGACCTGCGGTCAGCAGGGCAGAGAGCTGGGCGGCGCTCGCCTCGCCGAACCGGCCGGCGATCAGCGCGGAGACGGTCTCGGTGCCGATCTCCAGGGGCCGCACCTTCAGGTCGAAGGACGGGGAGATGATGAGCAGCACGGCGATCGTCTCACCGAGGGCGCGGCCGAGGCCGAGCATCGTCCCGCCGATGATCCCGCCCCTGCCGAAGGGCAGGACGACGGAACGGATCATCCCCCAGCGGGTCGCCCCGAGCGCCAGCGCGCCCTCGCGCTCGCCGAGCGGTGCCTGGGAGAAGACCTCGCGCATCACGGCGGACGCCATCGGCAGCACCATCATGGCGACCGCGATCCCGGCGACGAACGCCGAGGCCGTGTACCGCGTCTGCTCCCACTGGGCCGCCGTCGGGTCGGTGTCGACGCGGAAGATCGGTACCCAGCCGAGGTAGGTCTGGAGCCACCGGGCGATCCCCGAGGCGGCCGGCTGGATGAGGAAGAACCCCCACATCCCGTAGATGATGCTCGGCACGGCCGCCATGAGGTCGACCATCGAGACGAGCAGACCCTTGACCCGCGGCGGCGCGTACTCGCTGATGAACAGTGCCGTGGAGAGCGCCAGGGGGAACGCGATGAGGATCGCGACCAGGGCGACCGTCGCCGTGCCGACCAGGACGGAGGCGATGCCGAGGGTGTCGCTCTCGGGCTGCCACTGGGTCTCGGTGAAGAAGCTCAGCCCGTAGTGCTGGAGCGTCGGCCAGGCCTGCCAGGCGAGGAACGCGCCGATGCCACCGGTGATCGCCAGGACCGTCCCGCCCACCGCACGCGCCCCGAGGACGAACACCCGGTCGGCGCCGACGGACCTGCGCGAGAGGGGCCGCGGGACGGCCGGTGCCTGCGGCTCACGATCCGTGCGCAGCATCGTCATGAGCGGACCATCCGGGGGTAGCCGGCATCCACGCGCCGGAAGCTGTGGACGACGGGGTCGAGGAACCCGTCGGGCGCCGAGTCGACGAATCGCCGCCAGGCCGCCTCGCACCGCACGCGGCGGTCCTGCGCACCCGCACCGAGGACGAGCGGCTCGCCGTCGAGGTCCAGGCGCCAGCGCCAGCGGTTGTCGACCGTCGGGCGCACCACGACGCAGGCGTCGGGCAGCGCGGCGATCGCTGCGGCGAGCCCGGCCGAGGCACCGTCCGCCGTCGGGTAGCCGATCGGGCCGCGGGCGAGGCCGCGCCCGTTCGGGCTCAGGAACCGCCACCAGACCCCGTCGACGCCGATGGTCGAGTAGAGCTGGAAGACGTGCACTGCTGGACGCATCCCGCTCCTCGTTCGGCTGGTACCCGGACTGCCTGGGCGCCCGGGACGAGCGCCAGAGGAGACTTAACGGACACCGGATGACACGAGGGGATGAACGGGGCGTCCGGGGGACGACCCCCCGGTGAACGATGGGCGCCGCCCGCGTCAGCGAGGGAACGCCCGGTTCTCAGGGAGGGGGCGCGAGCGCCGCCGCCCTCGAGGCGAGGGCATAGGCGTCGGCGCGATCGAGCACAGCCGCGACGTACTCCTCGTCGTGGTTGTACGAGAGCACGGCGCGGTGCCAGCCCGTCGCCGTCGTCAGGTCACCCGCCCCCGCGCACAGGTAGCGAGCGGCGGCGAGGGCAGCGTCGTCGATGTCCTGCGGGTCCTGGAGCCCGTCGCCGTCGCCGTCGGCCCCCCAGCGACCCCAGGTGTCCGGCAGGAGCTGCAGCGGGCCGACGGCATGCTGCCAGTGAGGGTCGCCGTCGAGGGCGACCGAGAGCTCCGTGGCGCGGATCGCGGCGAACTGCCCGCCGTCGAGCGCCGGGCCGAGGATCGCCGGGACGGCGCGCCCGTCGTCACCGAGTGCCGAGCCGGCGTGGGTGCCGTGACCCGACTCGATCGCGCCGATCCCCGCGAGGGTCGGCCATCCGAGTCGGCACCCCGGATCGTCCTGGGCGAGCCTCAGCGCCGCATCGGCATAGCCCTGCAGCGCACGGAAGGGAATGCCGGTCGCCCCCGCGACGGCGTCGACCCAGGCCGCGGAGACGTGCGTGCGCGCCACCTCGCCCACCTCGGCGGAGGTGAGCGTGAGCCTCGTCCGCCGCGACGGGGGCGGGCGTCGGCTCGGCGGGCTCCGACACGTCGATGGACGGGGCCGGCGCCGCTGGCGCACCGTCGGCGAGGACGTGCTCGCCGGGGCGAGCGAGCGTCGCGGCGACCCCCGTGAGGAGGAGCGCGGCGGACGTCAGGAGCACGGCGGCCACGACGGCTCGACCGGAGGGCTCGTTCCGCACCAGCCGGACGATGCCGCGGGCCGACGGCGCCGCGATGTCGCCGTGGTGAACGGGGGACGACATGACGACGGGGGCGTGGCATCCGCCACACCCCCGTCGACCTCAGCGGGTCTCGGCCCCTCAGTGCTGGTGGTCGTGCTCGTGGTCGTGCTCGTGGTCGTGCTCGTGGTCGTGCTCGCCACCGGCGCGCTGGGCGGCGACCTGCGCGCGGACCTCGTCCATGTCCAGGCCCTTGACGGCCTGCAGGACCTGCTCCAGGGACTCCTTGGGCAGGGCGCCCGGCTGGGAGAAGACGAGGATCCCGTCGCGGAAGGCCATCAGCGTCGGGATCGAGGTGATGCCGGCGGCCGCGGCCAGGCCCTGCTCGGCCTCGGTGTCGACCTTGGCGTGCACGACGTCGGCGTGGACGTCGGACGAGGCCTCGAAGATCGGGCCGAACTGGCGGCACGGGCCGCACCACGCAGCCCAGAAGTCGACGAGCACGATGTCGTTGCTCGTGATGGTTGCCTCGAAGGCGTCCTCAGTCAGCTGAAGGGTGGGCATCTCGGTCCTCTCGACGTGCCGGTGCGAAGCTCGGTTCAGTCCCTTCAACGTCGGCGAGTCCCCGGTATTCCCGACGCGGACTCGCGCCTAGGCTCTCCGCATGACCGAGACGGCCGACTTCCCCGAGGACCCTCGCCCTGACGGGTGGCTCACCGACCGCGAGCTGACGGCCGCCAGGCGCCATCTCCCGCTGGTCTACGTCGACGCCGTCCCGGTGCGTGTCGACGAGAGCGGGGACGTCATCGCCGTCGGTCTCCTGCTGCGCGTGAGCCAGGTCGGCGTGATGACTCGGGCGGTCGTCTCGGGCCGGGTGCTCTACCACGAGCGCATCAGGGACGCGCTGCTGCGGCACATCGAGAAGGACCTCGGCCCGATGGCGCTGCCCCAGATCCCCGCGAGCCCGCAGCCCTTCACCGTCGCCGAGTACCTGCCGACCCATGGCGTCACGCCGTTCCACGACCCGCGCCAGCACGCCGTCTCGCTCGCCTACGTCGTGCCGATGACCGGGGACTGCCAGCCGCAGCAGGACGCGCTCGACCTCGCGTGGATCACCCCGGAGGAGGCGTGCGGGCCCCAGGTGCAGTCGGAGATGAGCGGCGGCCACGGCTACCTGCTGCGCCAGGCGATGGCCTGGGTGGGCCGCCAGCCCTGACCGCCCGCGGCGCGGCCGGGCTCAGGCCCGGATCGCGCCGAGGTGCCGGACCATCGCCCGGAACGCCTGCCCGCGGTGCGAGATCGCGTTCTTCTCGGCGGGGCTGAGCTCCGCCGAGGTCAGGACCCTCCCCTGGGCCCGCGCGGGCTGCTCGTCCGGCTCGAGGATCGGGTCGTAGCCGAAGCCACCGGACCCGCGAGGCGAGCGCGTCAGCCGACCGCTCATGATCCCCGCCTCGACCTGCTCGGTCCCGTCCGGCAGGACGAGCGCCGCCGCGCAGACGAACTGCGCCCCGCGGTGCTCGTCCGGGACGTCGGCGAGCTGGTCGAGCAGCAGCGTCGAGGTTCGCCGCGTCGTCACCATGGCCGCCGGCCCACCGGGCCGAGAAGACCCCCGGTGCGCCGCCGAGCACGTCGACCGCGAGGCCGGAGTCGTCAGCCAGCGCCGGGAGCCCCGTCGCGGCCGCCGTCGCGCGGGCCTTGAGCAGGGCGTTCTCCGCGAAGGTCACACCCGTCTCGACCGGCGAGGGCGCCCCGAGCTCCGCCGCCCCGACGATCTCGAGGTCGGCGAGCTCGGCGAACCCCGCGAGGATCGCCCGCAGCTCGACGACCTTGTGCGCGTTGTGCGTCGCGAGGACGACGCGCCTCACGGCACCATGCCGTCGGCGAGCGCCTCCAGCTGGAGGGCCGTCAGTCGCGCGGTCCCGCCGACGGCGAGGTCGAGCAGGACGTCGAGCTCGGTGCGGCTGAACGGGGTGCGCTCGGCCGTTCCCTGCACCTCGACGAAACCACCGGAGCCGGTCACGACGACGTTCATGTCGGTCTCGGCGCGCACGTCCTCCTCGTAGGGCAGGTCGAGCATCGGGACGCCGTCGATGATCCCGACGCTCACGGCGGCGACGGAGTCGGTGAGCACGGGCTTGTTCGCCGGCGATGGCTCCGGACCTACGCCCCCAGGTGATCGCGTCGGCGAGCGCGACATAGG
Organism: uncultured Actinomycetota bacterium; assembly: GCA_963777075.1. Taxonomy (GTDB): domain Bacteria; phylum Actinomycetota; class Actinomycetes; order Actinomycetales; family Cellulomonadaceae; genus Actinotalea. The sequence goes on from CAVZPH010000033.1 coordinate 15,042, forward strand.
CGCCGGTGATGGCCGCCGTGCGCGTCCCGCCGTCCGCCTGGAGCACGTCGCAGTCGAGCACGATGGTGTTCTCCCCGAGCGCGGAGACGTCGATGACGGCACGCAGGGACCGGCCGATCAGTCGCGAGATCTCGTGCGTGCGCCCGCCGATCCGCCCCTTGACGGACTCGCGGTCGCTGCGCGTGGAGGTGGCGCGCGGAAGCATCGCGTACTCGGCGGTGACCCAGCCGGAGCCGGAGCCCTTGCGCCAGCGCGGCACCCCTGCGGTGAACGAGGCGACGCACAGCACGCGCGTGCGGCCGAACTCCACCAGGACGCTTCCCTCCGCCTCGTCGAGCCAGCTCCGGGTCAGGCGCACCGGGCGCAGCTCGTCGGGGCGGCGGCCGTCGGCGCGCAGGGAGGGTGTCGTCGAAGTCATCTGCCGAGGTTACGGCAGCGAGCCCCCGCGTCGGCCGCCTGAGACGGCCTACAGGACGATGACCAGCCCGGGGACCGCCGTGCCGATCGGCCCGCGGTAGACCTCGGCGGCCTCCAGCGCCGCGATCCCGTCCGGGTTCCAGGACGGGACGTGCGTCAGCAGCAGGCGCCCCGCTCCGCCGTTCGCCGCCGCCTCGCCCGCACGCCGCCCGGTCAGGTGGATCCCGCGCACCGCGTCGTCCCGCCCCTCGACGAACGCGGCCTCCGCGAGGAGCAGGTCGGCGCCGCGCGCCAGGGCGTCGAGCCCTGCGCAGGCGTCGGTGTCGCCCGTGTAGGCGAGCGTCACGCTGCTCGACGGCTCCTCGTCCGAGGGTCCGGTGACGCGGATCCCGTAGGCCGGGACGGGATGCTCCACCGGGATCGCGGTGAGGGTCATCGGGCCGACCCGCACGGGCTGCCCCGCCTGCCAGGTGTGCACGGCGAGCTCGGTGCCCATCGACTCCCCCGGCGTGAGCCCGTAGGCGTCGGCGAGCCGTGAGGCGGTGCCGAAGGGGCCGTGCACGGGGACGGGCGCCGTCCGCGCGCGTCCGGCTCGCGGGGCCGAGGGACGGTAGCGCCGGTAGACGTACATCCCGCACAGGTCGGCCATGTGGTCGGGGTGCAGGTGGGACAGCGCGATGGCGTCGACCTCGGCGGGGTCGACGTAGCGCTGGAGCGGTCCGATCGCACCGCTGCCGAGGTCGAGCAGGACGCTCCAGGTGCGAGCGGCCGCGTCCTCGGCCTGCACGAGGTAGCAGGAGGCCGCCGACTCGGGTCCGGGGAAGGACCCGGCGCAGCCGACGACCGTGAGCCTCACCGCAGGCTCCCCGACTGCTCGACGGCGGCGACCTCCGGCCCGAGGAAGCGCCGGGCGAGCGAGAGGAACGACGTCGCGTCACCGGTCGCGAGGAAGCGGTGCTGCGGCGGGCCGAGGCTCGGGTCACGTTCGAGCCCGTGCGCGACGAGCGAGCGGAACACGTCCTTCGCGGTCTCCTCCGCCGAGGAGACGAGCGTGACCTGGTCGCCCATGACGTACGAGATGACACCCGTGAGCAGGGGGTAGTGCGTGCAGCCGAGCACGAGGGTGTCGACCTCGGCCGCCTGCACCGGGGCCAGGGAGCGCCGGGCGATCTCCAGCACCTCCGGGCCCGAGGTCCGCCCGCTCTCGACGAGCTCGACGAACTCCGGGCAGGCCTCGGAGGTCAGCGCGATGCCCGGGGCGACGGCGAACGCGTCGTCGTAGGCGCGCGAGGCGATCGTCGCGCGGGTGCCGATGACGCCGACACGACCCGTCCGGGTGGCGGCCACCGCACGACGGGCCGCGGGAAGGATCACCTCGACGACGGGCAGCCCACGACGCTGCGTGTACCGCTCACGGGCATCGCGCAGCACCGCTGCCGAGGCCGTGTTGCAGGCGATGACCAGCATCTTCACGCCGGCGTCGACGAGGTCGTCCATCACCTCGAGCGCGTGGGCGCGGACGGCGGCGAGCGGCTTGGGCCCGTAGGGGCCGTTGGCGGTGTCGCCCAGGTACAGCACGGACTCGTGCGGGAGCTGGTCGAGCACCGCGCGGGCGACGGTCAGCCCGCCGACTCCGGAGTCGAAGATTCCGATCGGGGCGTCGCTCACCCGGCCAGCGTAGTGCCGCGGAGCGACGCTCCCCCGACCCCGCGCGCGACCGGGCCGGCGCGCAAACGTCCCCGCGCGCGACCGGGCCGGCGCGCGACCGGGCCGGCAGGCCCGCCGGGTCAGCGCGCCCGATCCTCCCGGACCGGCGGCAGCTCGTCGACGAGCCGCTCCACGAGCGACTCCTGCAGCTCGCTCAGGACGACGTACACGGCGGCGAGGAAGCGTGCGGTCGCCTCCTCGTCGTCCACGGCCTCGCCGGCCGGCCCGACGGCGAGCCGGTAGACGCGCTCGGCATCGCGGTCCTCGCGCAGCCCGAGGCGTTCGCCGAGCACCAGCCGCACATCGGTGAGCGCTGCCGCGACCGCGGGAGCCTCAGCGGCCGTGACGAGCAGCTCGCGGCGATCCGCGGTGAGTGCCGCGTGCAGCAGCCCGACCTGCTGCGCCTTCACGTCGCGCACATCGGACTCGGTGAGCCGGCGCAGCTCGGCGGCCAGCTCGGCGTCGGCCGCGGCGTCCGGCAGGAGCCGCAGGAGTGCTGGGTCCTGCGGGGCGGCGATGACGGGCCAGCCGAGCTGCGGACCACCGGCATCGGGTCCCGCCGTCGCCTCGACGCGCGCCGGCTGGTCCGCCCCGCCCGGCTCGACGGCCCGCGTGCCGTCCTCGGGACCGGGCACCGGCGGCCCGGCCTCGGCACGCAGCATCGCCGCCCGCGAGTCGAGCAGGTCGACGACGCCCTCGACGACCTCGGCCAGCACGGCCCTCTCGCGCGGGTCGATCCGCGCGGAGAGGGATCCGTCGACCCCTCGACGGAACTCCCGCAGCGGTGCCGTCATGCGTCGACCTGGACGGTGGCCCACAGACCGAAGCCGTGCATGGCCTGCACATGCGCCTCCATCTGCTCACGGGCGCCGCGCGCAACGGTGGCGCGTCCGTCCTCGTGGACCTGCCTCATCAGCTTCTCGGCCCGTTCGGCGGAGTAGCCGAAGTAGCTGCGGAAGACGTAGGTCACGTAGCTCATGAGGTTGACCGGGTCGTTCCACACGATCGTCACCCAGGGCTGCTCGTGGGAGGCGACGGTGTCGACCTCCTCGACCGGTCGGGTGCTCGGGCTCGCCATGCCCCCATGGTAGGAGGGGCACCCGGGCACGGCATGCCCTCAGGCGGACGGGGCCCGGCCCTGCCGACCGTCCAGGTCGGCGCGGCTGGTCGCCGCTCGGCCGGGCCCCGCACTGACCGCAGGGCGGGATCAGACCTTCGAACGGCCTCGTCCGATGAGCCCCAGCACGAGGCTGACGACGAGCACGGCGATGCCGATCCAGATGAGCAGCTTCGCTGCCTCGACGGCGACGCCGAGCACGAGGAGCACGACGCCGACGAGAAGGATGATGAGCCAGGTGGGCATGTGAGGCCTTCCGTTCAGGGGCCCGCAGGGATGGCGCAGGCCCGACGCGCAGACGCTGCCACCGCGCCGTCGACGACGCATCCGCAGGGCTCGCCGAGCGCGGATCCGCCGACCGTGTTAATTCGCTCGGAGCGCGTGACGCTGACCTGCGGCGACGCGCGGGCGCGGAGCGGATCAGGGCGCTCACCTGCTGAGACGCCCCCGGTCCGTCCTTCGTCAGCGCTTGCCGACGAACCAGCCCCTGACGACGACGGCGCGGGCCTCGAGCTGCTCCGCGGTGGCGAGCGCGACCTCGGGGCCGCCCGATCGCCGGCGCAGCTCGGCATGCACCGAGCCGTGCGGCTGGCTGCTGCGTCGTGCCCAGGCGCCGACGAGCGTGTTGAGCTCCTTGCGCAGCTCGGTGAGCCGGCGGTGGTCGACGGCAGGGGCCTGGCGGGCCGCGCGCGCCGAGACCTGGTCCGCCTGGCGCTGCCTGAGCAGCATGCTCACCTGGTCGGGCTCGAGCAGACCAGGCAGACCGAGGAAGTCGAGCTCCTCGTCGGACCCCATCTCCGCGCCGGTGCCGAACTCGCCGCCGTCGAACAGGACACGGTCGAAGGAGGCCTGGGCGTCGAGCGCCTGGAAGCTCCCGACGACGCCGTCCGGCCCGACGGTGTCCGATCCCTTCTCCTCGCGCTCGGCGAGCGCCAGGAGCAGCTCGGGATCCTCGTCGCCGGTTCCCGGGCGGTCCAGCGCGTGATCGCGCTCGACCTCCATCGAGTTCGCCAGGGCGAGCAGCCCTGGCACGCTGGGCAGGAAGACCGAGGCCATCTCCCCGCGCCGCCTCGCGCGCACGAAGCGCCCGACCGCCTGGGCGAAGAAGAGCGGCGTCGCGGTGGACGTCGCGTAGACCCCCACGGAGAGCCGGGGCACGTCGACCCCCTCGGAGACCATGCGCACCGCGACCATCCAGCGCTGCTCGCCCTCGGTGAAGCTCTCGATGCGCTCGGAGGCGCCGTCGTCGTCGGACAGGACGACGACGGGGGCCTCGCCGGTGATCCGCTGCAGGTGCGCGGCGTAGGCGCGTGCGTCGCTCTGGTCGGAGGCGATGACCATCGCGCCGGCGTCGGGGACCGTCCGCCTGACCTCGGTGAGCCGCACGTCGGCCGCCGCGAGGACGGAGGGGATCCACTGACCGTTCGGGTCGAGCGCCGTGCGCCAGGCCTGAGCGGTGATGTCCTTGGTGACGGCCCCGCCGAGCACGGCGCCCATCTCCTCCCCCGAGCGCGTGCGCCAGCGCATCTGCCCGGAGTACGAGAGGAAGAGGACGGGGCGGACCACGAAGTCGCGCAACGCGTCCCCGTAGCCGTAGGTGTAGTCGGCCGTCGACCGGCGGATCCCGTCGCGGTCCTCCTCGTAGCGCACGAAGGGGATCGGGGAGGTGTCCGAGCGGAACGGCGTCCCGGTCAGGGCGAGCCGCCTCGTCGCCCCCTCGAAGGCCTCACGGACCCCGTCTCCCCAGGTCAGCGCGTCGCCCGCATGGTGGATCTCGTCGAGCACGACGAGCGTCGGCGCGGCGGCCGTCCGCGCGGCGTGCAGCGCGGGACGCGTCGCCACCTGCGCGTAGGTCAGGGCGACACCGTCGAAGTGCTGCCCGTGCCTGCCCTGGCTGTTGCGGAAGCTCGGGTCGAGGTGGATCCCGACACGCGCCGCGGCGTCGGCCCACTGGCGCTTGAGGTGCTCCGTCGGGGCGACGACGGTCACCCGCCGGACGATCCCGCGCTCGAGCAGGTCAGCGGCGATGCGCAGGGCGAAGGTCGTCTTGCCGGCACCGGGGGTGGCGACGGCGAGGAAGTCCCGCGGCGAGGCCGCGTCATAGGCCTCGAGGGCCGCGGCCTGCCAGGCGCGCAGCTTGTTCGCCGTCCCCCATGCGGCGCGCCGAGGGAAGGCCGGAGACAGGTGGGAGGCAGCCGCCGTCGACACCGTCGACGCGGCTGGCTGCTCTGACTGACGTCGGCCCGCGGTGCCCGTCACGCGCCACCGGGGGCGCCGGAGCCGCCGCCGGGCTGGTCGCCGTCCTGCGGGGAGCGCAGTCCGTCGTAGATCTCCTTGCAGATGGGGCAGACGGGGAACTTGTTCGGGTCCCGGCCCGGCACCCAGACCTTCCCGCACAACGCGATGACGGGGCTGCCGCTCAGCGCCGAGGAGAGGATCTTCTCCTTGCGCACGTAGTGGGCGAAACGCTCGTGGTCACCCGGCTCGACCTGCTCGGTCGTCTCGGTCCGCTCCAGGACGCTGGTGGACGTGCCCGGGCCCTGCGGAGCGCTCGGGTCGTCGTGCACGGGAGTGGGCTCGCTCATGGCACGAGTGTATGTCGAGCCGCCGACAGCACCCCCTGCGGCTCAGCGCATCCGGGAGAGCAGCCAGACCTGCCGGCGCTCGTAGACCGTCCCCCCGACGCGGATCCCCGCGGCCAGCACGAGCGCACCCCAGGCCGCACCCAGCACGAGGAGCGGCCAGGAGAGCGCGGGGCTGCGCCACAGGGCGAGGGCCAGCAGCGCGACGACAGGGAGCCCGAGCGCACCGGTCACCGCCGAGCTGACGGCCTGGGCCACCATGCTCGCGCCGACGGCGCCGATCTGCGCGGAGAAGGGGTTGCCGCCCGCCTCCGGGACCGGGTACGGGAGCACGGGGCTGAGCACGGCCGAGACCGCGAGCCCTGCCCCCAGCAGGCCGAGCGATGCGCCCACCGCTGCCGGGGCGAGGTCGGCCCGGTCCGCGACGAGCGCCCCCGCGGTCGCCACCGCGACCGAGACGGGCAGCGCCCACAGGAGCGTCGCGGCCGCGCGACCCCAGCGGTCCGCCGCTCCGGAGACGTCGGCCGCGACGTGCAGCCAGAAGGCGCTCCCGTCCAGGGCGACGTCGTTGTGCCGCGCCCAGCCGATCGAGGCAGCCATGAAGGGGCCGACGCCGAGGGCGACCGCCGCCGGGGCGTGGACCACCGTCGCGAGCAGCACCATGATGACGAGCGGGCCGAGGACCCCTGACAGGATCGCCCCCTGGTAGCGCGGGTCCGCCGTCCACGAGCGCCAGGCCCTCGCCGCGACGGCATGGGCCGGGGAGGCCCCCCAGGACGAGACCGCGTCGGCCCGACGCCGTTCGCGTCCCCCGCGCGCGATCGGCCGCACCAGGTCGTCGGTCACCAGCCGGGTCCACGCCAGCAGCAGGGCGAGGACCACCAGCGCCGCGAGCGCGAGCCGTGCGGCGGCCCCCGTGAGGTCGCCCGCCGCAGCGGCGGCCGGTGCGGCCCAGGCGAACCCGAGCGGGGTCCACCCGAGCAGCCGCGCGACGTCGGGGATGCGCGCGACGGCGGCGTCGAGCCCGAGGGAGCCGATCGAGGCGACGGCGGGGATCGTCACGGCGGCGACGACCGTCGTGGCGAGGAGAGCGAGCTCGCGCGAGCGGCGCGAGCCGAGCAGCCGGGCCATCACGCCTGTCGTCACGCGGGCACCCACGACGCAGCTCGCCCAGCTCAGCGGCGCCGCGATCAGCGCGACCAGACCTGCCGTCGCGGTGAACCCCGACCAGGCCAGGACGGGCATCAGCGCGAGGATCGCGGTGAAGACGGTCGGCCCGCCCAGCAGGGACGCCGCCAGCAGCGCGGGCACGAGCCGGCGCGGCGGCACGGCAGAGGTCGCGAACCTCCTCGTCTCCAGCGAGTCGTCCAACGAGGGCAGCAGCACGGGCACGACGAGCCAGCCGAGGACGAGCAGCGCGCCGGCGAGGACGAGGACGGGCTCGACGACCTCGGTGCTGCTGCGCCGCAGGTAGACCATCCCGGTCACCACGGACGGGAGCGTCGCCATCGCCCACAGCGTGCCCAGCACCAGCACGACGAGCCGCCACGGCTCGCGCCGCAGGGTCCGACTGAGGATCCGCGCCCTCAGTCGGACGACGGTCGCAACCACGTCAGCTCCCGTTGCTCCGCCGTCCCGCCGAGCAGCCCGAGGAATCGCGTCTCGAGGTCGTGACCGGCGCGGACCTCGTCGAGGGGCCCGGCGGCGAGCACGCGCCCGCCGGCGACGACCGCCACGTGGTCGCAGAGCTGCTCGACGAGCGCCATGACATGGCTCGAGAGCACGACGGTCCCCCCGGAGGCGACGAAGGAGCGAAGGATCGTCCGGATCGACGCCGCGGACATCGGGTCGACGGCCTCGAAGGGTTCGTCGAGCACGAGCACGCGCGGCGCGTGCACGAGGGCGCAGGCGAGCGCGACCTTCTTCGTCATCCCGGCGGAGTAGTCGGCGACCAGCCGCCCGCCGGCCGAGGTGAGGTCGAGCGCCTCGATGAGGTCGTCGCGGCGCGCGCGGACGACGGAACGGTCCATCCCGCGCAGCAGCCCGGAGTAGGCGATGAGCTCCGGGCCGGTGAGGCGGTCGAAGAGCCGCAGACCGTCGGGCAGCACGCCGAGCAGCCCCGCGGCACCGGCGCGGTCGGCCCAGAGGTCGACCCCGTGCACGTGCACCGTCCCGGCGTCGGGGAGCAGCAGGCCGGTGGCCATCGAGAGCGTCGTCGTCTTGCCCGCCCCGTTGGGCCCGACGATCCCGTAGAACGAGCCGGCCGGGATGTCGAGGTCGAGGCCGTCGACGGCGAGCGTCGCCCCGAAACGCTTGGTCAGCCCGCGCAGCGCGACGGCGGTCAACCGGCAGCCGCCGTCGTCGTGGCCGGTACGTCGCCCGGAGCCGCGGTCTCGGGCGGCGAGCCGGGCTCGGCCGAGTCCAGCGCCCAGCGGATCCCGCGGGTGGCCACCTGCCCTGCCATGCGCGCGAGCCCGTGCGTGGCGGGCGACCACGGGAGGTCGAGCTCGGCGCGCGTCCAGGCGGGCATCAGCGCGACCGCCGCGGCGGCGAGCGCCGAGTACCCGATCCGCGCCGTCCGCGGAAGAGGTGGCTCGCGCAGGAGGAAGTCGGCGGCCTCCCTCGCCGGCGGGGTGCTGCGCAGCTCGGGCCGGTAGGAGCCGAGCACCTCGCGCAGCTCCGCGAGCGTGGTCGGGACGTCGGATCCGCCGAGCCCGATCGCGATCCGGGAGGACTGCGCGACGTACTCGTCGCAGCCGGCGGCGTCCAGGGGCCGGCGGCCGTAGCGCTGGTGCGCGAGCAGGAAGCTGTCGATCTCCGCCACGTGCACCCAGGTGATCAGGTGGGGGTCCGAGGCCTCGTAGGGCTCCCCCTCCGCCGTGACCCCGCTGACGCGCGAGTGCACGGCCCGCACGATGGCGATCGAGCGCTCCGACATCGCCGCCGGGCCGAAGGTCGTCGAGGCGAGGAAGGTCGCCGTGCGCTGGAGCCGCCCCCACGGGTCGCTGCGGTAGCCGGAGTGGGCGGCGACGGCCGCCATCGCCCGCGGGTGCAGGGACTGCAGGAGCAGCGCACGGATCCCGCCGACGAACATCGAGGCGTCGCCGTGCACGCGCGCGATGGCGCTGTCGGGGGCGAACCAGCGCGGCCCAGGGGCGAGGTGGATGGCCTCGCGCGCCGCCGTCGGGTCCGGGCCTGCGACGCGACGCAGCAACGCACCGGCGAGCTCGGTGCGCACGGCGGCTGGGCGCAGCGCTGTCACTGACGAATCCTCACACGCCACCGCGCACCGCACCCGGGCAGGGCGGGCCGCTCACCCGACCGGCCCTGCCCGCCGGGGCCGTTCGGGGTCCGGGCGTCTCCGTCCGGTTCCGAAACGATCACGAATACGCCAAAGCCCGGCCCGGGGGCAGGCGGGCGCCCTACGGTGACCCCATGCGTCGCTACTGGGGGCCGGCCGTCCTTGCCTGTGCACTGCTGCTCGGGGGCTGCAGCTCCAGCAGCGGGACCTCGACCGCGGACATGGCGTACGAGGGTTCGGCGGCCCAGCCCGAGCAGGCCGCTGGCGGTGCCGACAAGGCGGCCGAGGTCACCGCCGACGCCGATCGACAGGTCGTCGTCACGGGTCAGGTCGACATGTCCGTCACCGACCCGATCGCCGCCGCTGCGGACGTCGTGCGGATCGTCGAGTCGGCGGGCGGCCACATCCAGGAGCGCTACGAGCAGGCCGCCCGTGACGGGAACGCCGCCTCCGCGTCGGTCGTCGCGAGGATCCCTGCCGATCAGGTGACCTCGACGCTCGCCGAGCTGCCGAGCATCGGCGACGTCGTCAACAGCTCGCAGTCCAGCACCGAGGTCACCGCCCAGGCGCGCGACCTCGACGCCAGGATCCGCGCCCTGCAGATCTCCATCGGCCGCCTGGAGGACCTGCTGACCAGGTCCGGCTCGGTCGCCGACGTCGTCTCGGCCGAGCAGGTGCTGACCGACCGGCAGTCCCAGCTCGAGCAGCTCCAGTCCGAGCGGGCCGCGCTGGCCGAGCAGGTCGCGATGTCGACCTTCACGATCCGCCTGTGGCCTGACGGCTCCGTGCCGAGCGAGCCGCCCACCGGCTTCCTCTCCGGGCTCGCCGCGGGCTGGAACGGCCTGGTGGCGACCGGGCGCGTGCTGCTCATCGTCCTCGGGACGCTCCTTCCGTGGCTGGTCGTCGCCGGCCTCCTGACTGCCGTCGCCCTCCCCCTGGTGCGACGGCTCCGACGGCGGAGCGCGGCAAAGGCGCCGCGCTCCGCCTCCTCGGCCTCCCCCGGCGGATGGCCGTCCGGGATCTACCCGCTCCAGACCTACCCCGCACCGCCCGGAGCCCCGCAGCCCTCCAGCGCCCCGGTCCCGGCACCCGGGACCGGCCCGGAGGCGGCACAGCAGGCCGCGCAGGAGTCCTCGCCGGAGTCCTCGCCGCCGGCGGGACCGCCGCCCGCTGCCGACGACGAGAGCCCGCGCCGCCCCGAGGCCTGAGGCACGCCGATCGCGAGATCGCCCCGCGCGGAGAGCAGGACCGGGCCGAGAACGTCGCCGTCCACAACCCCCTGACGTGGCGCACCGTGCTCCCCTATGCTCGGCGCCAGCCGACGGCAGACGGTCCGTGGGTACGGCGGGGGGCACCGCATGGGGGAAGCATCCGCGCAGCTCGAGCACGAGGTGCGCGAGCTCGTCCGGCACCGGGGGGTCGACCCGGTCCGTGAGCGCGCCGTGCTCCGCGGACTCGTCCACGACGCCCTCGACGCCTATGACGACAGGGCCCTGCGCGGGCAGGTCCCGCCGCTCCTCGACCGGGCGGCGACGGGCAAGGCCCTGGAGGACGCCGTCGGCGGCCTCGGCCCGCTCCAGCAGTACCTCGACGACGACACGGTCGAGGAGATCTGGGTCAACTCACCCGAGCAGGTCTTCGTCGCCCGTCACGGCACCGCCGAGCTGACCACGACGATCCTCACCCAGGCACAGGTGCGTGACCTCGTCGAGCGCATGCTCAAGCTCTCCGGGCGCCGACTGGACCGCTCCAGCCCGTTCGTCGACGCGACGCTCCCCGGTGGCGAGCGCCTGCACGTCGTGATCCCGGACGTCACCCGCGAGCACTGGGCGATCAACATCCGCAAGTTCGTCGTCCGCGCCTCCCACCTCGAGGACCTCGTCTCGCTCGGGTCGATGACGCCCCGCCGCCGGGCGCTTCCTCGCCGCATCGGTGGCGGCCGGCCTGAACGTGCTCGTCTCCGGGCGCCACCCAGGCCGGCAAGACGACGATGCTCAACGCCCTCGCCGGCTCGATCCCTCCTCGGGAGCGCGTGATCAGCTGCGAGGAGGTCTTCGAGCTGCAGATCGACCACCGCGACACCATCGGCCTGCAGTGCCGGCAGCCCAACCTCGAGGGCACCGGGCGAGATCACCCTGCGGCGCCTGGTCAAGGAGGCGCTGCGGATGCGCCCGAGCCGGATCATCGTGGGCGAGGTGCGCGAGGCGGAGAGCCTCGACATGCTGATCGCCCTCAACGCGGGCGTGCCGGGGATGTGCACGCTGCACGCGAACAGCGCGCGCGAGGCGCTGACCAAGCTCTGCACCCTGCCCGCTGCTCGCCGGCGAGAACGTCACCGCCGCGTTCGTGGTGCCCACGGTCGCGGCCGCCGTCGATCTCGTCGTGCACCTCGAGGTCGACCCCTCCGGGCGCCGACGCACCGGGAGATCGTCGCCGTCCCCGGCCGGGTCGAGAACGGCGTCGTCGAGACGGCCGAGGTCTTCTGCACGCGCGGCGGCCGGCTCGTCCGCGGATCAGGCTTCCCCCCGCACCCCGAGCGCTACGCGGCGACCGGCGTGGACCTCGTGGGCCTGCTCGCCGGCGAGGCCTGAGGTGGGCGTCGTCGCGGGCCTGCTGCTCGGGGCCGGGCTGTGCCTGCTGCTCGTCGCGGCGACCTCGGAGCCGGCACCCGCGCGCCGGTCCCGCTGGCGTCCCGCGCTGGAGGACCTGCTCGCCCAGGCCGGCGCTCCCGGGGTGACGCCCGTCGCGCTCGTCACGCTGTGCCTCGCGACGGCGGCGATCGTCGGGCTGCTCGTCGCGGGGCTCACCCGCACGCCGTCGATCGCCGCATGCTTCGGGGCGATGGCCGGCTGGGCGCCCGTCGCCCTCGTCCGCACCAGGGCGCGGGCGCGCAGGTCAGCCCTGCGCGGTCTGTGGCCCGATGTCGTGGACCACCTGGCCTCGGGGATCCGCGCGGGGCTCTCGCTGCCCGAGTCGCTGGCCCAGGTCGGCGAGCGCGGGCCCGTCGAGCTGCGTCCCGCCTTCGTCGCGTTCGCCGAGGACCACCGCGTCAGCGGCCGGTTCGACGAGAGCCTCGACGCGCCTCAAGGCCCGGCTCGCCGACCCGGTCGCCGACCGGATCATCGAGGCGCTGCGCCTGGCGCGCGAGGTCGGCGGGAACGACCTCGGACGCCTCCTGCGCACCCTCGGCGGCTTCCTGCGGACGGACCTGCGGACGCGGGGCGAGCTCGAGGCCAGGCAGAGCTGGACGGTCAACGCCGCACGACTCGCCGTCGCCGCTCCATGGATCGTGCTCGCGCTGCTCGCGAGCAGGCCGGAGGCGACGGCGGCCTTCCGGACGGGCGCCGGGGCGGCGGTGCTCGCGATCGGTGCCCTCAGCTCGGTGATCGCCTACCGCCTGATGGTGGCCATCGGGCGGCTCCCCGACGAGAGGCGGGTACTGCGGTGAGCGCGCCGGCGGTGGCGTCCGCCGCGCTCGGCCTCGGGCCCGGCGTCGGGGCGGCGATCGGCGCGACGGGCGGGCTGGGGCTCGCCCTGGTCGCCGCCCACCTCGCCGGCCGACGGCCCCGCCTCGACGACCGCGTCGCACCGTACCTGCGCACCCCGGCGCGCGTGGCCGGGGTGCGCGCGCCCGGCCACCGAGCACAGCTCCTTCGGCACGCTCGAACGCCTCCTCGCACCCGTCATGGCCGATGCCGTCCGCTGGGTCGAGCGGCTCGGCTCACCGACGGCGGAGCTGAACCGGCGCCTCGTGCGTGCCGGTGGCCGGACGAGCGTCGAGCGCTTCCGGATCGAGCAGGTGCTCTCCGCCGCGCTCGGCACCGCAGCCGGCCTGGCCCTGGCTCTCCTGCTCGTGGCCGGTCGCGGCGCGGGGCTCGCGGCGGCGCTCGTCCTCGTGGTCACCGGAGCCCTCGCCGGTCTCGTCGTGCGCGAGCAGCTCCTCGCGCGGCAGGTCCTGGTCCGCGAGCGCGAGATCCTCGCCGAGCTGCCGACCCTCGCCGAGATGCTGGCGCTCGGGGTCGGCGCCGGGGAGGGCATCCGCGCCTCGCTCGACCGCGTCGCCTCCTTGAGCTCCGGACCGCTGAGCGAGGAGTTCCGCATGCTCGTCTCGGCCACGCACTCCGGGGTCCCGCTGACCGAGGCGCTGGAGCGGCTCGCCGACCGGACCGGGGTCGCCGAGCTGACGCGATTCGCCGAGGCGATCTCCGTCGCCGTCGACCGCGGCACGCCGCTCGCCGAGGTCCTGCGCGCCCAGGCCCAGGACGTGCGCGAGGCGGGGCGACGGGCGCTCATGGAGGCGGGGGGCCGCAAGGAGGTCGCGATGATGGTCCCGGTCGTCTTCCTCATCCTGCCCGTGACCGTCGTCTTCGCCGTCTTCCCCGGGCTCTGGGCCCTGCGGCTCGACCTGTGACCCCTGACCGACCGACAGCTCCACCGACCGAGGACGACCGACCGAGAACCGAGGAGTGGCCCGTGCACCCCACCGACAACGCTGCGCAGGACCCCGCCGTCGCCACCGACGGACCCGACGACCGCGGCGACGTGCCCGGCTGGGTGCTCGTCACCCTGATGACGGCCGGCCTCGTGCTCGCCCTCTGGGCGGTCGCGGGCCCGGCGCTGACGAACCTGTTCGAGTCGGCGATCGCCCGTGTCACCGGTTTCGGCGGCTGACCGGCGGGTCCTGCACCGGGACGTCGGCTCCGCCGTCGTCGACTTCGTGCTGGTCGGGGCGCTGACGACGCTGCTCGCGGCGTCCGTGCTCCAGCTGATGCTCGCGCTGCACGTGCGGACCACGCTGATCGACTGCGCGGCCGAGGGCGCCCGCTACGCCGCCCTCGCCGATCGTGACCCCGCCCAAGGGGTCGAGCGCACCCGCGCGCTCATCACCACCTCCCTCTCGGATCGCTTCGCCGAGGACGTGAGCGCCCGCAGCACCGTGATCGACGGGCTCCCCGTCGTCGAGGTCCAGGTCACGGCCCCGCTGCCGCTCCTCGGGCTCCTCGGGCCCTCGACGCTCACCGTCCGCGGTCACGGCCTGGAGGAGGCGCCATGACGCGACGGCGACCCCGCAGGCCCCTGCCCGACCTCCGTGGCGACGAGGGCAGCGCCGTCGTGGAGTTCCTCGGCGTCGCGCTCGTGCTGCTCGTCCCGCTGGTCTACCTCGTCCTGACCCTCGGTCGCCTGCAGGCCGCCGCCTTCGCCGCCGACGGAGCGGCCCGCGAGGCCGTGCGCGCGGTCACCTCGGCTCGCGAGCCTCGACCCGCGCGACGGGTGCCGACGGCTGCCGGCCGGTGCGCGCGCCGTCGCCGCCGTCGGCATCGCCCTCGCCGACCAGGGCGATCGCCGCCGACCGGCGACCGCGCTCGCCCTGGGCTGCGCCGTCGACTGCTCCGCGCCCGGCAGCGGCCGTCGCCGCCACGATCCAGGTCGAGGTCGAGCTGCCGCTCGTCCCCGGGTTCCTGCGCTCCGCCGTGCCCGCTGCGCATCCCCGTCACGGCGCCACGCCGAGGGCCATGTCGAGCGCTTCGCGGCGCCAGGAGCGCCCATGAGGACGCCGGCTCGAGCCCAGCGGCCGCGACCGGACGACGAGGGGCCAGGTGATGATCCTCGCCCTGGGCTTCACCGGTGCTGGCGATCCTCCTGCTCACGGCCGTCGTCTCGGCGAGCGCGCGTCCACCTGGACCGCAAGCGCCTGCTCGCCCTCGCCGACCTCGCGGCCGCCTCCGCGGCCGATGCCGTCGACGAGTCCGCCTACTACTCCCCCGACCGGCCGCCACCCGCGCCGGGCGGCACGGCGCTGGTCCTCACCGAGGCCTCGGTCCGACGCGCCGTGAGCGACTACCTCGCGAGCACCGCATCCCCGACAGGCCTGGTCGACGTCCGGCTGGTCGAGGCGAGCACGACCGGCGGGACCGTGACGATCACCCTGCACGCCGTCACCCGGCCGGCGCTCCTCAGCGTGGTCACCGCGCCGTGGTCGGACGGGATCGACCTGTTCGCGACCGCCTCGGCCACGACCCGCTGAGCCCGGCCGCCCCGAGCACGCTGCCGTCGACGGCCGAGACCAGGACCAGGGTGGTTCCACCGGTTGCGGCGAGGAAGACCGTCCCGGCGTCGCTCACCGAGATCGTGTCGCGGATCACGGGCACGGGGATGGCGCCCGGGTCCAGCACGGCCGTGCCGGTCGCGCGATCGTCGAGCCAGGCGGTCGAGCCGACCCCGAGAACGGCCGTCTCGAAGGGCACCGTGGTCGAGCTCTTCTCGGCCCAGGTCCCCCCGTCCAGGACGACGAGCCGGCTCGAGCCGTCCTCGCCCGTCCCGTCGAGCAGCGCGGCGACCTCGTTCGCCCCGGAGCGGACCCACAGGTAGTCGTCGGAGGCGAGAGGCAGGGCCGGCGAGCGCTGAGTGGTGCCGTCGGAGGTGTCCGCCCGGCACAGGCCGTCGCCGGAGGCGGAGTAGATCGCGCCGGTGGACTTCTCGTGCCGGCCCTCCCCGCAGTCGAGGTCGAGCGGGAGGGTCGCGAGCTCGTCGAGGCTCGCCCCGTCCCAGCTGCGCCACGAGTCGCCGACGGACTCCGTCGTGGCTGCCACGATCCGGTTGTCGGCCATCCAGTGAAGAAGGCCGATCCGCAGCGTCGCGACCTCGGCGTCGGCGCGCACCTCGCCGGTGGCCACGTCGTACAGGCGCAGGGTGACCGGGTCGCCGAGCGCCACCTGGTGCGTCGCCACGAGGCTCGCACCGTCCGGTGAGATCGCGACCCCCTGGAGCGTGCCGGGATCCTCGAGTGCGAAGGTCACGTCCGGGACCAGGGCCGGTGCATCGGCGAACGGGTCCTGCGGGGCAGCGGCCCCGTCGCCCACGCCGGCCTCGGCCGTCGCGGGTACCGCGTCGCCGGAGGGCGGCGAGGTCGCGGTGCCGTCGCTCGACCCGCAGGCGGCGAGCAGGAGGGCGAACGGGAGGAGGAACGCAGCTCTTGGCCTCATCCCTCCACGATCACGTCTGGCGTGCGCCGGGACCATACGTCGTTCGGCGTAGGCCGCTGGATAGCATGACCTGTGGGCCTCGAAGACTCCGACACCCGGGCACTGCTCGCCGCCGTCACGCGGTTGAGCGCCGATCCGGTGCCGACCCTGGAGTCCGCCCTGCAGATCCTCCGCGAGCTGATCGGCTGCACGAGCGCCTCCTTCAACGACATGACGATGGCCAGCGGGGACTTCCGCCACGCGATCGTGCCGGCGGACAAGGTGGAGCTCGCGTGGCGCCTCAAGCCCGCCTACGACCGCTTCGCCCAGCAGCACCTGCTGATCGTGCACGCGCTGCGCAGCGGCGAGGTGGGCCGTGCGCTGCGCTACTGCGACGTGCCCGACGGAGCGACGTTCACCTCGACCGACCTCTACCGCGACTTCTACGCGCCCTTCGACATCCGCTACCAGCTCGTGGTCCAGCTGCCCTCCCCGCCCGACGTCGTGGTGGGGTACGCGTTCAACCGGCCGGAGTCCGACGGCGAGTTCAGCGACCGCGACGTCGCGGTGCTCGAGGCCATGGTCGCGCCGCTGGCGATGCACCACCGGGTCCTGATGACGCTCGAGCAGTCCGTGGCGATGGCGGTCGAGGCCGATCAGGACGGCTGGGCGATGGTCGACCGTGCGGTCCGACGGAGTCGTCGTGGCCTCGTCATCGCCTTCCGTGCGCTCCGCGCTCGGCGTCGGGGTCGGCGAACGGGTACCGGCGGAGATCGCCGCGGTGCTCCCCACGGCGGCGTCGATCCCGGACGGGCCGGTCCGGCACGAGGTCAGGAT
Source organism: uncultured Actinomycetota bacterium (assembly GCA_963777075.1). GTDB lineage: Bacteria > Actinomycetota > Actinomycetes > Actinomycetales > Cellulomonadaceae > Actinotalea. The sequence continues at coordinate 31,965 of CAVZPH010000033.1, forward strand.
CGGCGAGGAGCGCTGGCGCTGCGTCGTCCGGCCGGTCCCGGTGGGTCCGACGGTCCTGCTGATGCGCCGGCTGCACGAGGAGACCGACGCCGTGACCGCGCTCGTGGACCTCGGGCTCACCCCGCGGCAGAGCGAGGTGGCGAACGCGCTGGCGCTGACCGGCGGGACGAACACGCAGCTCGCACGCTCCCTCGACATGTCCGAGGGCACCGTGAAGAAGCACCTCGAGGCCGTCTTCCGGGTGCTCGGTGTCGACAGCCGCGCCGGCGCCGTCGTCGCGGTCCAGGCACTGACCGGCAGCTGAGAGCACGCTGCGCGGCGCCGTCGGTACGGCGCCGGCGGTACATCCGAGTAGCCTGGTCCGTCGTGGCTGCCACCGACTTCCCCTTCGAGATCGCCGCCCTGCGGACGACCCTCGGCACGATCAGCGCCGTCGTCGACCCCGAGGCCCTGCGCGCCAAGATCGTCATGCTCTCCGAGGCGGCCTCCGCCCCCGACCTGTGGGACGACGCCGACGCCGCGCAGAAGGTCACCTCTGCCCTGTCCCACGCACAGAGCGAGCTCGACCGCCTCAACGGCTTCGCGAGCCGGCTCGACGACCTGGAGACCCTCGTCGAGATGGCCCAGGAGGAGTCCGACGCCGAGACCCTCGCGGACGCCGAGGCCGAGCTCGTCACGCTCCGCAAGGATCTCGGCGCCCTCGAGGTGCGCACGCTGCTCTCCGGCCAGTACGACTCGCGCGAGGCCGTCGTGACGATCCGCGCGGGCGCCGGTGGCGTCGACGCCGCCGACTTCGCCGAGATGCTGCTGCGCATGTACCTGCGCTGGGCCGAGCGCCACGGATTCCCGACGGCCGTCCTGGACACCTCCTACGCGGAGGAGGCCGGCCTGAAGTCGGCGACCTTCGAGGTCAAGGTGCCGTACGCCTTCGGCAACCTGTCCGTCGAGGCCGGGACGCACCGACTGGTGCGCATCTCCCCCTTCGACAACCAGGGCCGCCGCCAGACCTCCTTCGCCGCGGTCGAGGTCGTCCCGCTCATCGAGCAGACCGACCACATCGACATCCCCGAGAACGAGATCAAGGTCGACGTCTTCCGCTCGTCCGGCCCCGGTGGCCAGTCGGTCAACACGACGGACTCCGCCGTGCGCCTGACCCACATCCCGACCGGCACCGTCGTGTCGATGCAGAACGAGAAGTCGCAGATCCAGAACCGCGCCGCCGCGCTGCGCGTGCTCCAGTCGCGCCTGCTCGTGCTGCGCCAGGCCCAGGAGAAGGCCACCCAGAAGGAGCTCGCCGGCGACATCAAGGCGAGCTGGGGCGACCAGATGCGCTCCTACGTGCTCCAGCCGTACCAGATGGTCAAGGACCTGCGCACGGAGTTCGAGAGCGGCAACCCGGCCGCCGTCTTCGACGGCGAGATCGACGGGTTCATCGAGGCCGGGATCCGCTGGCGCCGCGGGACGAGCTCCTGAGCCGTCCGGCCCGGTCGGCCCGCACCGCCCTGCGGTGCCCGGAACGTCCCGTTCCCGCGTGCACCGTCGCGGCATCCACAGCACGGGCGCGGCGTGTCCCGGCAACCGGGGCCGCGACCCGTGCTTACCCTCGAGAGGCAGTCCCCCGTCTGCGGTACTCGCCATGCCCGCGTACCCGTAGGCGGTCGTACGCCGTCACCGACCCGCCCGGAGCACCGTGATCCGCCTCGAGAACGTCACCAAGGTCTACGCGCGAGGTGCGCGGCCTGCCCTGGACGCCGTCGACCTCGAGATCGAGCGCGGCGAGTTCGTCTTCCTCGTCGGCACCTCGGGCTCCGGCAAGTCGACCTTCCTGCGGCTCGTCCTGCGCGAGGAGCGTCCCAGTGCCGGTCGCGTGCTCGTCGCGGGCAAGGACCTCTCCACGCTCTCCAGCTGGAAGGTGCCGCACCTGCGCCGCCAGATGGGCGCCGTCTTCCAGGACTTCCGGCTGCTGCCCAACAAGACCGTCTTCGAGAACGTCGCCTTCGCGCTCCAGGTCATCGGCAAGCCGCGGCACCACATCATGACGACGGTCCCGGACACCCTCGAGCTCGTCGGCCTCGGCGGCAAGGAGAAGCGCCGCCCGCACGAGCTCTCCGGTGGCGAGCAGCAGCGCGTCGCCATCGCGCGCGCCTTCGTCAACCGCCCGTCGATCCTGCTCGCCGACGAGCCCACCGGGAACCTCGACCCGACGACGAGCGTCGGGATCATGCGCCTGCTCGACCGCATCAACCGCACCGGCACGACGGTCGTCATGGCCACGCACGACGACGAGATCGTCGACCAGATGCGCAAGCGAGTCATCGAGCTCGATGCGGGCCAGGTCGTGCGCGACCAGTCCCGCGGCGTGTACGGCTCGGATCGCTGAGGGGCGCGGCATGAGACTCCAGTTCATCCTGTCCGAGATCGGCGTCGGCCTGCGGCGCAACCTCTCGATGGCGGTCTCCGTCATCCTCGTGACCTTCATCTCGCTGACCTTCGTCGGCTCGGCCGCCCTGCTGCAGATGCAGATCGGCCAGATGAAGGACGAGTGGTACGACAAGGTCGAGGTCTCGATCTTCCTGTGCCCGAACAACTCCGACACCCCCACCTGCGCGAACGGCGAGGCGACACCCGAGCAGATCGCCACGATCAAGGCGGAGCTCGACGGGGACGCGCTCAAGCCCTACGTCAAGCAGGTCTACCCGGAGACGAAGGAGCAGGCCTTCGCCTCCTTCGAGAAGCGCTTCGCGAACGAGTGGTGGGCCCAGGGCGTCACCGTCGACCAGATGCAGGCCTCGTACCGGGTGGCGCTCATCGACCCGCAGCAGTACCAGGTGATCCACGACTACTTCACCGGCCGTCAGGGCGTGGAGGAGGTCCGCGACCAGCGGCAGGTGATCGAGCCGATCATCCTCGTGCTCAACCGCGCCACGCTGCTGTCCGTCGGCCTGGCCGCCGTGATGCTGCTCGCGGCCGTGCTGCTCATCACGACGACGATCCGTCTGTCCGCGCTCAGCCGGCGCCGCGAGACGGGAATCATGCGCCTGGTCGGGGCGTCGAACCTCTTCATCCAGCTGCCGTTCATGCTCGAGGGGGCGATCGCCGCGACGATCGGCGCCGCGATGGCCGTCGCCGGGCTGTGGTTCGGGGTCCACTACCTCGTGCAGGACTGGCTCGCGAGCTCGGTGACCTGGGTGCCCTACATCGGGACCGACGCCGTCTGGACCATTGCGCCGGCGCTGGTGGGCGTGGCCATACTTCTCGCAGGGATCTCGTCGGTCGTCTCCCTGAGCCGATACACGAAGGTGTGAGCACGATGAGACGAAGCGTGCGGGCCGCTGTGGCAGCCCTTCTCAGCCTCCTGGTCCTGGCCACGGGGGCCGCGCTGCCGAGCGCCGCCGACAAGTACGACGACCAGCGCAAGCAGACCGAGGCACGCCAGGCCGCCGTCGACAAGGCGATGGCGGACCTGCAGAGCGAGCTCGAGGACACCGACGCCGCGCTCGTCCAGGCCTACGCCGAGCTCCAGGGCATCGCGGCCCAGGTGCCGATCGCCCAGCAGCAGCTCGCGGACGCCGAGACCGTCCTGGCGACCGTCCAGCGCGAGGCGGCCCTGATCCAGCAGCAGCTCGAGGCCGCCGAGGCCGAGGCCGAGCGTCTCGGGGCCCAGATCCAGGAGGGTACGACGCGCGCGGTCGACCTCCGATCCGCCATCGGCCAGATGGCGCGCGACGCCTACAAGGGCGACCTCGCGACGACGTCGTTCACCGTGGTGATGGAGTCGACCTCGACGGAGGACTACGTCCAGCAGTCGGCGCTCGCCGCGACGGCGCTGCGCACGCAGACGCAGGCCCTGCGCGAGGTCGAGCAGATCGTCGCGGCCAACCGCAACCGGGCAGCCCGCCAGGCCGCCGTCGAGACCCGGGTGGCCGAGCTCAAGGCCCAGGCGGACGCGAAGGTGGTCGAGGCCGATGCGGCCCGTACCGCGGCGGCCGACCGCAAGGCCCAGGTCGACTCCCTGCTCGCCGAGCAGAAGAACAAGACGGCGGCCATCGAGGCCCAGAAGGCCGAGCAGCTCGCCAAGGAGCAGGACCTCGCCGCGCAGCAGGCGCAGCTCGAGTCCGACCTGACCGAGATCGTGCGGCTCCAGGAGGAGGCCAGGAAGGCGGCGGGGCAGTCGCCGATCGGCTCGACCGCCTCCCAGCCCTTCATCAACCCGACCTCGGTCTCGCCGATCTACAAGACCTCCGACTACGGCATGCGCTTCCACCCGATCCTGCACTACTGGCGCCTGCACGCCGGGGTGGACCTGCGCACGTACTGCGGCACGAAGGTGTACGCCGCCAGCGCCGGGACGGTCCAGTGGGCGCAGTACCGCTACGGCTACGGCAACCAGGTCATGCTCAACAACGGGTACTGGAACGGCAAGTCCCTGATGTCGAGCTACAACCACCTGACGAGCTTCGTCGTGTCGGCCGGGCAGCAGGTCAGCCAGGGCCAGCTGGTCGGGTACTCGGGCAACACGGGCACCTCCGCGGCCTGCCACCTGCACTTCGAGGTCTACGTCAACGGGGCGACGGTCGACCCCTGGCCGCTCATCGCGAAGTGACCCCGGCGTATTGCCGGTGAAGCCGGGGCCGCTGATCGCCTAGCCTGGACCCATGGCCAAGGAGACGGGACGCAAGCTCGTCGCGTCGAACAGGAAAGCTCGGCACGACTTCCACATCGACGACACCTTCGAGGCGGGCATCGTGCTGACCGGCACGGAGGTCAAGGCGCTGCGCGCCGGCCGTGCCTCGCTGGTCGACGGCTTCGGCAGCATCGACCGGGGTGAGGCCTGGCTCGAGGGCGTGCACATCCCCGAGTACACCGAGGGGACGTGGACCAACCACGCCCCGCGCCGCAAGCGCAAGCTCCTGCTGCACAAGCACGAGATCGAGGAGCTGGCCAGGGAGACCCAGGCCAAGGGGCGCACGATCGTCCCGCTGAGCCTGTACTTCGTCGACGGACGGGCGAAGGTCGAGATCGCGCTGGCCCGCGGCAAGAAGGAGTACGACAAGCGCAACACGCTGCGCGAGCAGCAGGAGAACCGCGAGGCCCAGGCGGCGATGAGCCTGCGACGCCAGCGGTGAGGACAGCGGGGCGGACGTCGGGGGCACGGCTCGGCCCGCGCATCGTCGCGGTCGCGATCGCCGGCCTGGTCGGCCTGCTCGCGCTCGCGCTGCCGGCCTCGGCCTCGACCTCGGACGGGGAGTCCGTCGTCAGCTTCCACGAGACGATCACGCTCGACGCCGGCGGTCGGGCGGCCGTGCACCTCGAGCTCGTGCAGGACTTCGGCGAGAACGGCCGGCACGGCCCGTACCTGCAGCTGATCACCCGGCAGGGCTACGACGACAGCCAGGACCGGCTGACCGAGATCAGCGGGGTGACGGCCTCCAGCCCTGACGCACCGGCCGACACGCAGGTGACGGACACCGGCGCACGGCTGGAGATCCGCATCGGTGACGCGGACACCGAGATCAGCGGTGTGCACAGCTACACGATCGACTACGTCGTCGACGGGTGGATCAACCCCGCCGGCTTCGACTTCCCCACCGGCCCGCTCGAGAACGACGAGCTCTACCTGAACGCGACCGGCGCCGACTGGGAGATGCCTCTCACCGACGTGTCGGTGACCGTCGTCGGGCCGGCGGCCGTCACGGCCGCGCGCTGCTTCGCCGGGCCCGCCGGGTCGACGACGTCCTGCGACGGGCAGCCGTCGCCTGGCCGCTCGGTCACGTTCAGCCAGTCCGCCCTCGAGCCGGGCGAGCAGCTGACGGTCGTCGCCGCGTTCCCGGCCGGGACCTTCGAGACCGCACCGATCCTCACGGACGTGAGCACGAGGTCGGGCGATGCAGTCGCCCCGGTCAACCCGTTCGCCCCCCACCCGTGGAACGTCGGGCTCGCGGGCCTGATCGCCCTGCTCGGCTCCGCGTTCACCATCCGCCGCGCACGGCAGCAGGGGCGAGACGAGGCCTACCTCGGCCTGACACCGGGGCTCAGCCCGGTGGCGGGCTCGGCCGGTGCGGTCGGTCGCCGCGAGCGCGCACCGGTCACCGTGCAGTTCACGCCGCCCGAGGGCCTGCGCCCCGGCCAGCTCGGGACCCTCGTCGACGAGACGGCCGACACCCGCGACGTGACGTCGACGATCGTCGACCTCGCCGTCCGCGGCTACCTGCTCATCGAGCAGCTCACCGAGCCGAGCAAGGACTGGCGCCTGGTGTGGACCGGCAAGGACCCGGAGGGCCTGCTGCCCTACGAGGCCGTCCTGGTCGGCCAGCTCTTCCGCGGTGCGCAGTCGACGACGCTCTCCGAGCTCCGCACGACGTTCTCCTCCGACCTCAAGCGCGTCCAGGGCCTGCTCTACGAGGACGTCACCGACCGCGGCTGGTTCCGCAGCAACCCGCAGACGGCGCGCGGGCGCTGGGCCGGCCGCGGCATCGTGCTGGTCGTCGGCGGCGGGCTCCTGTCGGCGGCCCTCGCCCAGGCGACTTCCTGGGCCCCGGTCGGTCTCGGCGTCATCGCGGTCGGCCTGGTCACCCTGGTCACGACCCGGATGGCGCCGGCACGTACCGCGGCCGGCTCGGCCGTGCTGGCCCAGACGCAGGGCTTCCGGCTGTACCTGGCGACGGCCGAGGCCGATCAGCTGCGCTTCGAGGAGGGCGAGGACCTCTTCAGCCGCTACCTGCCGTTCGCGATCGCCTTCGACCTCACGCAGCGCTGGACGCGCGTCTTCGCCGATCTCGCCGCCCGCGGGGCCGAGCTCCCGACCCCGTCGTGGTACCTCGGGTCATGGGGCCACGGAGGCTTCTGGGCCTCCGCCGGGACGCTCGACCGCGACCTGGCCGGGTTCACCTCCGCGGCCGACTCCGCCGTCTCTGCTCCGACCCCCGGCTCCTCCGGCTCGTCCGGGTTCGGCGGGGGCGGGTTCTCCGGCGGGGGCGGCGGGGGCGGTGGCGGCGGCTCCTGGTGAGCCGCCGCCCGGCCACGCGCCTCAGCTGCCGGAGAGCGCCTTGAAGAAGGCGTCACCGATCGCCGCAGGGTTCGGGGAGTCGTAGACCGCTCCCCCGGTCGCCGTGGCGATCTTCCCGAGCGAGTCGAGGTCGGCCTCGGTCCCGTAGGCGATGCACAGGATGCGCACGGGGTTCGCGGTGTCCTGCTCGGCGGAGAGGGTGGCCAGGAGCGTCGCGAGGTCGATGCTGCCCGGGTCGTCGTTGCGGCCGTCCGTCACGAGGACGATGTCGTTCGGCTCGCCCGGCTGGTAGCCCGCGCGCATCGACCGGAACGCCGCGAGGAGCGTGTCGTAGAGCCCGGTGTCGGCCTGCGGGGTGAGCCCGTTGACGGAGTCGACCAGGACGTCGATCCGCTGGCGCCCGTTGAGGACGTCGCTCACCTTCCCGACCGGGACGAGCTCGCGGTAGTCGGTGTCGCCGTCGAGCTTCGTGGAGAACTCCCACAGCCCGATCTCGCCACCGCGCGGCAGGGCCTTCATGCGCTGGATGGCCGCGTCCTGGGCGAACTGCAGACGGGTCCGGCCGGTCCCGGGGACGGGGTCCGCCATCGAGCCGGAGACGTCGAGCACCGCGAGGAACCGGCCCGGGTTCTCCACGCGGGCCCAGCCACCCGTGGCGACGGCGAGGACGGCGGAGGTCCCCTCGGACGCCGGGGCGGAGGCGGCGTCGGGGAGCACTCCGCGCTCGGCGGTGAGGGAGGCCGACGGCTGGCCGTCGACCCGCCGCCAGCCGTGGTCGCCGAGGAGGGCCTGGCCGGCGGCTCCCGTCAGGTAGGCACCGAGCTGCTGCGCGGCCGCATGCTGATCGGCCGAGACGTCCGGGCCCGTCAGGGGCGCCCACGACAGCGGCAGGGTCACGGTGCCGTCCTGCGGGTACAGCGCGGTGAGCGGCGTGGTGGCGCCCGCAGCGTTGAAGGACCACACCGCCTGCTCGTCGAGGAAGGCGAGGGAGGTGGTCGTGGCGAGCTCTCCCGCGGCGTCGGCCGAGGACAGGGCCTCCAGGAGCGCGCTCTCGGAGGCGGCCCTGCGGGTGACCTGTCGGTCGAGACCGAAGAGCGCACCCTGCACCGGGACCTGGGCGAGGTCCTGAGGCGCGAGCTCGGCCAGCGGGCGGTTCAGGGCGCCCGCGGCGAGGCCGCCCAGGCCGGCCTGCGCCGCTCCGGACGCTGCCGGGTTGCTCATCGAGACCGTGAAGGCCCCGAGCTCCGGCCTGCCGAGCGTCGACCAGGCGTTCTGGTCGACGAGCATCGCGGCGAGCTGCGGCCAGGTCACAGCCGGGTTCGAGAGCCCCGCCGCCGCGGCGAGCGGCTGCGGCATGGCGACGACGGCGATCGTCGTCGCGACGGTCGTCGCCTCGTCGACGGCGAACCCGGCCCCCTGGGCACCGGCGCTGAGCGAGGCGAGCTCACCCGGCCCGGCCAGCAGTGCCGTCGCTCCCGCGCCGACCGCCACGGAGCCGTCGGCAGCCGGCCCCGCAGCGACGACGGTGAGCTGCGCGCAGGGCGCCCCGTCGTCCGTGCCCTGCGCCAGGCTCGCGGAGAGCGACTCGAGCATGCCGGCGTACATGGGCGAGGTGACGACGGTCAGCGGCTGCGGCGCCGTGCAGGCGGCGGCCGGAGTCGTGGACGAGGCGGACGGGACGTCCGCGCCGCGGCCCACGACACCCCAGGCGACTGCTGCGCCACCGATGCTCGCGGCCACGACGACGACGGCGATGCCGATACGACGACGCCGTCGCCGGCGGGAGCGTGCACCCTGCCCCGCCACGTGCCGGTACGAACGTGCGGTGCCGTGTCGCCCCTCGCTCAACGATCCTCCCGGTTCGATGCCTCGTCCCGGGTGTCACCGCCGCCGCTGCGCCCGCACGCGGGCACGGAGCAGCATGATCGGAGCCGGGGACCTCACGGTCGAAGCGCACCGTAACGGACATCCGGGACCTTTGGCCACGTCCGCGTCACGGAGCCGCCCCCAGGGGTGTGAGTTTCGTCGTTGTTTGGCGGCACTTCTCCGAAGGTGCTTGGCGGGGTCTCGACGGAGGGCATTGGCGGCGGATAGCCGCTCGGCGACCCGCTATCCGCCTTCGTGGCCATGGCGCGATGTCTGCCATGGGCGGGCCGTGGTACCCGGCTCGGCCGTTCCGCATCGTTGTGGCCTGACTGGTGAAGTCATGGGTAGGTGGTGCCGGTCAACCGGTGCTCGATGTGGCGTCGGGAGAGGGTGTCGGGGTGGGTGCGGGCTTGCCGGCTTCTTGGCGTGCGCGGTCAAGCTCGGCCTGGGTTACCGTCAAGATGTCGTCCGGGCAAAGCGGCGGGCCGAGGTGCGCGACCTCGACCCCGTCGGCGGTCCGCGCGGCGACCCGCCACTCGGTGCAGCTCCCCTCCGGTCCGTCGTTCAGGACCACGGTCGTGACACGACCGGGCGGTGCGTCGGACCAGACGCTGTCGTCCACGACGACGCTGAGGGTCTCGTTGGTGTCGTTCTTGACGCCCATCGACTGACCAGAGAGGTCTTCGCCTAGGAAGCAGCCGGCCAGTGTTGCACTGGACATGCAGGCCAGGGCGATGGCGGCGAGGATCGCCCGTGCTCGTTGCTGACGTCGTTGCCTCATGTCGGTTCCCTGGTCAGGTTGTTGGGTCGGAGCTGACGATGTAGGCCCCGACGATGTAGGTCGACCCCTTGATCGGGATCTGGATGTCGTTGCCGCCGTCGTGAAGCAGTCCGGTAGGGATCGTGTAGGAGGTCAACGCGTAGGTGCTCCACTTGTTGCCGTAGAGCAGGGCGTATCGGCCGTCGGAGACCGAGGCGCTCCTGCGGACGGTGGCTTCGAGTGGGGTGCCGTTGATGATCAGGGTGTCGCTGGTGCGGGACTTCGAGTCGTAGGAGTACACCGACAGGCTGAAGTACCTGCGCCCCTGGGAGACCGACCGGTCCAGGTCGACCGATACGGTCGCGGTCCCGGCCGCCGCCGAGCTGGAAGATGTCGGCGTAGCTGTACTGGAACTGGTGGAACAGCTCGTGACGCATCACGTACACCGAGCTCCGCGTCGAGTTGCCCCCAGGCCCAGTTCGGTCCCGGCCCACGAACACCGCGCCTGTCGGTAGGGACAGGCCGGCACGGATGTCTGCCACGGATACCGTGGCGCGACCGGGCGGGGGGAAGCCGAGGTTCAGGTAGACGATGCCCGCCTGGACGTAGGCGGCGGCGATCGCGTCGAGCTCGTCGGGTATCCCATCAGGGCCGCCGCCGCTGGCCGCGTCGCGCAGCCGCAGGTCCACCTCGTCACTCGGGTCCACTCCGTGCGCCTGGCTGCGGTCGCTGGTCGTGTAGCGGAACGTGGCCAGCGGGGTCAGAAGGTGGCAGGGCAACGTCGCCTCAGAGGTCTGCGTGAACGCGACAGGCAGGACCGAGACGTCGTCCTGGTCGTCGCAGTACGCGTACACCAGCGCCCCACCCGGGTCGGGGACCGCCTGCAAGCTGCACCGCCCCGCCGGCAGGTCGAGCGTCGGATGCAATGCGCAGTGCGCTCGCCACGGATGCAGCAGTCGTCGCGGAAGGCGCCTCGACCAATCCGGCGGGGGCGATTTGACCACCGAGGTGCATGTCGTCGGCCGCGTCGTAGAAGTCGCTGATCGCGCCCCACGCCTCCTCCTCAGTGAACGGCACGAGGTCCCCGGGGTCCTGCCCGTCGGTGGAAAAGAACGTACGCAGCTCGGAGGCGACCGCCGGGTCCAGGTCATCCAGCACCGCGAACGCATCCGTCACTGTCGCGCTGAGATCCGGTGTCTGGGTGCCTTCGGGAACCTGGTAATGCTCGGGGACCAGCGCCGGGTCGAACCACCGATACACCGTGTATCGGGCGTAGTCGTCGGCCGAGAGCACACCGCTGGCGAAGTCCGAGCGCAGGCGTTCCTCAGGCGAGGTATAGGCGATGAACGAATCCCCCTCGAACCACGCACTGGGGTTGGCACCGTCGAACCACATCTGCACAGTGATCGTGTAGGTCACGTTCGGATGCAGGGAGCGGCTCGCGTCCCACAGGAACAGTCCACACAGTTGGCTCTCGCCTCCCCCTTCGATCCACGTCTCCTCGACAGGAAGGGAAGGGCTCTGGACGCGGTCTCCGTCCTCCCCGACCAGCGCGAAGACCCCCAGCCAACCGGTCACCTCCTCGCCCCACTCGGAAGCCTCTACACAGGCCACCGCGTAGAGGGGCGGAGTCTCACTGTCCGCGATCGGCACGCCCTCACGCCAGTCGGTCACCCACCAGTCCGGGCCCGCCTCTTGTGGTGGCGGTGCCTGCGGCAGCACCGTGCCGACCACACACCCGAGGTCGACGTCTTGCCCCGAGCCGATGTTCACCGCCGTGACGCACACCGAGTGGTCACCCGGGAGAAGGGGAAGACGGATCTCAAAGGCATCTTCGTCGCCGCTCGGGCCCGGCACCCTTTCGGGCACGCCCTCGTCGACGGCCACAAGCAGTCCAGTGACCGCGTCGCCGCGATCGGCGTCGGTCACCCACCCCGTGACCCGCAGACCCCCCCCGTCTGCCCACTCGAGGATTCGACCGCTGGGTCGTTCACCACCTTGACAATTCGTCCGACGGGCGAATCGCCCTCCGCGGACGCCGGCGACGCAACGCCCACAGCGATGGCCGTGGCCGCCAAGACCGAGACCACCACACGCCAACCGCGAGAACTGCGGTGCGTCCTCGCCCCGTTCGAAGCGCTCGTCGACATGCCGACCTGCCACGTGCTCACGGTGCCCCCTGGATTGCTACCCATGACGTGAACTACCCGATCCACACCATGGCACTGCCAGCCGACCTCGCGCAGCCGAACGGACCCTGACCCCTGACAGCGACCGACATCCTGCTAGATCACAACGCCCTCACCGAGATCCCCTGCACCGGAAAGGTACCCAGAGGCAACGTCCCGAACCGGTTGACGCCGGACAGTCGGTCTCAGGGCCGCGCGCACCGCCACGGGAGGAGGCCACCAGCCCGGGTGGCGCCCGAGGACCGTGGTCACGGGAGATACCACCGCGCACGTCGCGGCTCGCGAAGCCCGCGGTTCGCCTGTGACCTTGGGGCCCGATCAGCCGGCGTTGAGCGCCTTGAAGAACACCGTCCCGATGTCCGCAGGGTTGGGCGAGGTGAACGCCGTTCCGCCGCTCGCCGCTGCGATCCTGCCGAGCGAGTCGGTGTCCGCGTCCGCGCCGTAGGCGAGGGTGATCAGCCGGACGGGGGCGGCCTCGTCCTGCTCGGCAGCGATCGCCGTGAGCAGCGCGTCGAGGCCGATGCTGTTCGCGTCGTCGTTCGTCCCGTCGGTGATGAGGATGATCACGTTGGGCTCGCCCGGCTGGTACGTCGCGCGCATCGAGCGGAACGCGGCGAGCGCGGTGTCGTACAGAGCGGTGTCGGCGCGCGGGGTGAGGCCGCCGATGGCGTCCGTGAGGCGATCGAGCCGCGTGCGGTCCCCGACGAGGGCGCCGACCCTCCCGACCGACACGAGCTCGTGGTAGTCGTTCGCACCGTCCAGCGCCGTCGAGAACTCCCACAGCCCGATGTCGGCCGCTGCCGGGACGAGCCGGACGCCTGCGATCGCCGCGTCCTGCGCGAACTGGAGCTTGGTGCGGCCCGTCCCCGCCACCTCGTCGGCCATCGAGCCCGAGACGTCGATGAGCACGAGGAACCTGCCGGGGTTCTTCAGGCGCATCCAGCCGGCGGCCGAGGCGTCGAGGACTGCTGACGGGATGCGCAGGGCCTCACCGCCGCCATCCGGTGTGATCCCGTGCGCGGTGGTGAGCTGCTCGCTCGGGGCGCCGTCGAGCCGGCGAAGGCCCTGGTCCGCGAGGAGCGCCTGCCCGTCGGCGCTGAGCAGGTAGGTGCCGATCTGGCCGGCGGCGTCATGGGCCCCCGGGGGGACGTCAGGTGAGTCGACCGTGGCCCAGCTGAGGTCGAGGCTCGCCGCGCCACCCTCGGGGTAGACCGCAACGAGTGCCGTCGCCGGGTCCTGGGAGTTGTAGGACCAGACGGTCCGCTCGTCGAGGAAGACGACGGAGGTCGAGCTGACGAGAGCTCCGGCGACGTCGGCGGCGGTCAGCGCCTCGACGAGCCCGCTGGTGTCGGGGCTGGAGCGCGTGACCTGCCGGTCCAGCGTCAGCAGGGCCGCCTGGACCTCCGGCGAGGTGAGGTTCTCCGCGGTGACGACGTTCATCGGCTGGCCGAGCGCCGCCGAGGCGAGACCGAGCAGGCCGGCGCGCGTGGCCGCAGCGGTCCTCGGGTCGGCGAGGGAGACGGTGAAGGCGCCGAGCTCCGGCCGCCCGAGGGCCGTCCACGCGGAGGGGTCCAGGAGCGCCGTCGAGATCTCGCCCCAGCTCACGGGACCGTCCGTCCACCTGGCCGCCTGCACCAGAGGCTGCGGCATCGCGAGGACCGCGCGGGTCGTCGCGACGGTCGTCCGCTCGGTGAGGGTCCCGCCGTTCGCGGCGACCCCCGCCCCGAGGGCACCCATCGGCCCCACGCCCCCGAAGATCGCGGACGCGGTGGGCGGGACGCGGATCGCGCCGTCCGCGCCGAATCGCGAGCGCACGACGGTGAGCTCGACGCACGGCAGGGCCGAACCCTCGTCGCGGCGCGACAGCTGCGCGGCGAGCGCCTCCATCGGTCCCGCGTCCTCAGCAGCGACGGCGACGGACACGGGGACCGGGCTCGTGCAGTCGGCGGCAGCGGCGACGCTCGGCTCGCGCCCGCCGGCGACAGCGTCGTCATGAGGGAGCGCGAGGTACGCGCCGACGCTGCTCACGCCGACGACCAGGGCCACCGCCGACCACAGGCGCGTACGACGCCGTCGCCGCGAGGCGCTCCGGCTCAGCTGCCCGTGGCGCATGGGCGTGCCGCTCTGGTGGTGGCGTCCTTGGCTCACGACGACTCCTGGACCCGCTCCAGGGGCCGGTCCCCGAGGAGCGCAGTGAGGGGATCGCCCACCATCGGACGAACCTGGGCATACCGGGACGGATGGGAGGCTAACGGCCGTCCGGAGCGTCCTCGGGGGACCTCCGGCCCACCCGGGGGAATCCCGGCGACGCCGGCGGCGTTGTCGACTACGCTGGACCTGCTGGGTGAGGCCGTCCGCGGCCGGGCCGAGTGGTTGACAACTGCACAGGGGGTGATCGGTTTCGACGATGGTCGTCGTTCCAGGAGAAGCGGGTCGAGGATGCAGGGTTATCTCGTCAACGCTCCCTGCAAACCAATAGGTGCCGATTCCAAGCGCACCGACTTCGCACTCGCCGCCTGAGCGAGTCCTGAAGTCCGTCAGCCTGAGGTAGCTCTCGCCTCAGTTCCTGGCGTCATCTAGAGAGCCACTGCTTGTAGTCCATGTCACGGGGGCTGCAGGGACTCTTACGTGACTGGGCCCGTCAGCGGCATGTCCGCGTGAACGCTGGGGCCGAGAAAATCTACTAGCGGACTGCACCCGGAGAAGTCCTGGTTCACTGCCGTCGGACGCGGGTTCGATTCCCGCCACCTCCACCCCTGTGACCTGCGGAGACGCTGGTCGCGCAGCCTGGAAGGCAGTCATCCGTCGACGCGGGGGCTGCCTTCCTGCGTTGTGCCGAGCATCCGCGATGCCTCGGCATTCCGATGGGACGCGAACGTTCGCCGTGCTCTGGCGTCATCCGGAGACGGGTCGCCAGACGTCCCTGACCTACGACGACGAGCGTGAGGCTCGGGTCGCGCGCGAGCTGATCGAGGCCGCTTGCGGGCACGCCGATGAGGCGGCGCGGATCGCCGAGGCGGTGCGGACGCCGGGGGCGACTCTCGAGGCGGCTGTCGCCGAGCACATCGACCTGCTGACGGGCGTCGGGCCGGACACGCGCTCGCACTACCAGGGCCAGCTCCGGACGCACATCGCGCCGGCGCTCGGGCCGTACCCCGTCGCGGCGATCACCTACCGGCACATCGCCGGGTGGGTGCGGGCGATGAGCGAGAAGGGCCCCTCACCCAAGACGATCGCGAACGTGCACGGACTGCTGTCCACGGCGATGTCGACGGCGGTGCGGCTCGGGTTTCGGGCCGACAACCCATGCGTCGGTGTGGAGCTGCCGAAATCGGTGGCGACTCATGACGAGCTGACGGTCCTGACGCAGGACGAGAACCGGCGTTGGTACGTCGGGGCGCCCAAGACGAAGCGCCCCCGCGTGCACAACCTCCGACACACTCACGCCTCGTGCATGATCGCCGCCGGGACCGACCTGTTCGTCCTGCAGCGCCGTCTCAGCCACGAGTCGATCACCGCGACGACGGAGACGTACGCCCACCTACTTCCCGACCAGCAACGCGCCGCCGCGGATGCGGCGAGCCGGGCACCCGGAGGACCTGTTCCGCGCTGACGCCCGCCGTGATCTCCCGGAACCTCGACCGACGAAGGCGATAGTCCAGTCGGTGATGTGCATGACCGGAACGTTGCACGCGGCACTGACAGGGTTGGAGCCGCTTCCATGACCCCGGAGAGAGTGGCCCATGCGTGACGAATCGCGTTACAGTGGAGGTGCTCTTCCGCCCATCACCTGGACGGAGGAGTCCGAGGATCACATCGCTCGGCACGGTGTGACGCCGGAGGAGGTTCAGGAGTCGCTCTACACGCGACCTCGCTGGATCACCCCGGGTCGAAGCGAGACGACCCTCGTGTTCGCGATGACGGACGCAGGTCGCTACCTGCTCGTCGTCATCGCACCAGCGCTCGATGGCGGCGTCTACGTCGTCACCGCGCGTGACCTGAACGACTCCGAGAGGCGCACGTTCCGCCGAAAGGGACGCTGACATGACCACCGCCGACCTCGACGCACTGCGTCAGCACTACGACAACACCGACACGTCAGTCGAGCTCGAGAAGGCCGAGCTCGACACCACGTTCGTCGCCGAGCCCATGGTCGGCATCACCGTCCGCCTACCGGCCTCCACGCTCGACTCCGCTCGGGCCATCGCCCGCAAGGACGGTGTGAAGGTCACAGCACTGCTGCGCCAGTGGATCGAGCAGAACGTCGCCGAAGGGACCGACGACGACCAGATGGTCCCGGTGGCCGAGCTGAAGCGACTGATCGCTCGTACGGCCCGGGACCGCCAGGCAGGCTGACGAGATGGGCCGGCTCCCAGAACACCTGCCCACCGAGAGCTCGATCGCGCCGTGAAGATCCAGCTCCTGTACGTCGACGAGTGCCCCAGCTGGCAGGTGGCCGACGCGCGCCTGCACCGAGCGCTGACCACCCTGGGCCGCTCCGCTCAGGTGGAACGAGTCCTGGTCGCCACTGCCGAGGAGGCCGAGGCCTGGAGGTTCCACGGATCGCCGTCCATCCTGGTGGACGGCGAGGACGCCTTCGCCGAGCCCGACGCGCCGGTGGGCCTGTCGTGTCGGCTGTATCGCAGCACTGCCGGGGTCAGCGGCTCCCCCACCCTTGAGCAACTGATCGAGGTGCTCGCGCGCGACTGACCAGCACCACGGCAATCCCTGGCCTGAGAGGGCACCAGGTGACGACGAACTCTGTGATGGTCGTGAGCCGACCGCTTGCGGACGAGGCTCCGATGGGTTGCATTGGTCCTGCGTCAGGCGAGCGGGAACGCCGCCGCCAGTGCCCGGTGCACGCGTTTCGTCTCCGCCTCGTCGAGATCTCCAGGCGCGAGCAGATGCTCGGCGGCCTTGTTCGGCCACAGGACATCGACTCCGTCGATGACGAACGAGCCGCCGATGAGCGGCCAGTTCGCCTCGATGAAACACAGCATTCCCCGCACGGGTACCTCGGCGAACCCGGCGGCGTCGAGCGCACTTCGGACCAGGCTCACCTGCTTGTGCACGCCGTCGACCAGCTTGGTCTGGTTACGCCCGCCGACCATGAGAAACGTGACCCTGGGGCTGAACAATCCGCCGGCGGACTGCCTCGTGGGCCGTCCCGAGTACCGCTTCGCGTCAATGACGAAGACTCCCGACGACGAGACGGCGATGTGGTCGATGTTCGCCCTGGTCCGCGGGATGCGGCGGTCGTGCAGCACGCGCACGCCGCGCGGAGCGAGCCCGTCGAGGCCCTTGCCGAGCAAGGCTTCACCCCGGGCTCCGACGGCCCAGGCCGTCGTGCTCTGTGGTTCTTCGGAGATTGCGAGGAGAAACCCGCCAATCCTGGGGTGCTCAGCGCGGACGCGGCCCTCGCGCTTGGCGCTGCGACGTTCATACTCCCGACGTGCGGAGGCACCCGCCATGCCTGCGACGATCTCCGGCTCCGCCTCCGAAGGCGGGTTGCCCCCGATTGGGGGCGCGAACACCTCGGCAGGCTCCAGCGCCGCGTGCGTGGCAAGGCTCGGAGTGGCGCAGCCGAGACACCGCACGCTCTTGCTCGCCCGGTCGTACTCGGCAGAGGTACCCGCTGGCAGTGCCTGTGCGCACGTTCGGCAGGTCCCCGCGTACCGCAGGCGCATCACCTTCGCTGTCGATGCGCCGTCGTCGGCGTCGCTGGTCACCCCGGGTGCATCGGTCGATGGCGCGGACGACTGAAGGGACCGCTGCGCTCCCGGCCGGCAGCAGACCCGAGGGGAGTCGACCGTCACCGGGGATTGCGGCCGAGGCCGGTGCGCAGTCGGCGGCTTCGGCGCCGGGGTCGAACTGAAGGACCCAGAACACCACCGGGCGCGTGTCCAGGAGTCTGGAGCCGATTGCGGAAGACGACACGGGTCGAGTAGCCGCTCGGCCGCTACTCGCTCTCGTCCGAAGTCGCCACGGGGCGCACCTTCAACTCCTCGTCCTGCGACGAGATCGCCGTCGACGTGAGCGACGCTCGCACCCCTTCGTCCTCACCGGCGATTTCCGCCTCGGACCGGAGCTTCGGAGGCTTCGCCGACCATGCCTTGAGGTTCTCGGCCACCTCCCCGTAGAAGGTGTCGATCGAGTCCAGGACAGAGTCGATGAAGGACCCCCGCCCGCGACCACGTTTGGCTCCCATGCCGCTGGTCAAGGCCACCCGGAACGAACGCAACTCCTTGGTCGGGTCGCTGATCAGCAGGTTCGCGTCCTCGCGGACGTCGCAGAGCAACTCGGCGGCGCCGGGACCGCGGGCGTGCGCCGCATGGGACTCCAGGCGCAGCGTGGCCGGTGCGTCTTTGAGCTGCCGGACAAGCCAGTTGACGCGCGTCGTCGGACGCCCATCGCCCGGTGCGTCGACGTCGACCGCACAGGTGACCGTGCCGGCACGGAGGTCTGCGGTCACCAGGATCGGAGCGATCGCTCCCGGGATCTTGATGCCTCCGGACAGCGTGCCGCTGCCAGCGAGCTCGGCGACGAGGGCCTGGTTGCGCACACTCGGGTCCGCGAGCTCCTTGCGGGAGAGGACGGGGGTGACCTCCGAGCCGAGCTTGCGGCCCAGGCTCAGGCACGCGTACCGAAGCAGCGCGTCGAACCGTGACGCGACCTCAGCGATGCCCTTGTCCGAGGCGCGCAGTGTTCCGGTCTTGACCGCCTCACGAGTGGCGACCCACGGCTCGCCCATGTCGTCGAACTCCATCGCGCCCGAGCGCGGGTGCTCCAGGTACCGGATCAGCTCGCCGAGGATCCAGGCCTGATCGGGGTCCGCGACGCCGCGGAACTCCTTCTGCATGACAGCCTCGGCCAGCACCTGCGTCCACGACAGGTGGTGCAGCTCAACCTTCTTCAGCTTGCGCTTGTCGACCTTCGTCGGGTGCTGCCCGGCAACGGCAGGGATCTCGTTGGAGATCGTCAGCACGGCCTCGTAGCCCTGCTCGCGCGCGATGTCCAAGTAGTTCTCGAGCTGCTCAGCCGCCAAGAGGTTGCTGCCCGTCTTGACCTCGACGAGCGCGGTCCAGACGTTCTGCCCACGCGATACGCGGATCAGCCCATCGGGGTACAGGCGGCGATCACCAAGGATGAAGGGGACCTCGATGTAGGTCTCGACGGTGCCCCCCGGCGCGCCGAGGGGCTTCGTCAGAGCCCGCCCATACTCGCGGACGGCAGTCATCACGGCGAGCAATGCCGACGTCGCGCGGCGTTCCTGCTCCTCCGCGCCGTTGATGCCCGAGGTCGGGATCAACCTCGCCTCGTGCCAGGACTCTTCAGGCATCGCGAACTCCCCCTCGAGTGTTGATGTCCTTGCAGGCTAGCCAGTCGCGCGGGCGATGATCGTGACCGACGCGGGAGTCGTCCGAGACTCGATCTGGGAGAGCCGGTCACGCAGCTCGTCGCGCCCCGCCGTGAGCCTCCCCAGCTCGGCGCACTCCCGCGTAGGGCGTGACCTCCTGACGCCAGCCGCAATACCCGTCCAGGTCGGCGGAATCGGCCCCGTCACGGGAGGAGCGACGCGACGCCCTCGTTCCACGAAACCGATACCGCCGGCCCCATCGCAGGCACCATCGACGTTGCAGCCCGCTCAGTCCGTAACCGCCGCCCCTTGCCCATGACGCGCCTCCCCGATGAGACCTCTCCGCCATGGTGACCCGTGCCACCGACAACGACGATTGCCAGGCGCTGACTCTTCTTGCACCCGTCGTGCGCTGGCCCGTCCGGGACCGCTCAGCCGAGCGCGAAGCCGCATTCGCTGAGGACCCGCTCGGCGGCAGCATCGGCGCTGGCCTCTACCCCGATGACGGCCTCCTCGAGCCCGTCCACGAGCTGTAGCCCGTGCCACCAAGCCCGCATCTCCGCCTCGCCGAACTCATCGGCCTTCGCCTTGGTGGCGTGTCGGCGCAGCGTCTCTTCGAACGGCACATCCATCGCGTACGCGCGGCTCACGCCCCGATGGTCGGCGACCAGCGAACGGAGCATCGGGCCGTAGCGCGGAGCGTTCAAGATCCCCTCGACGACCACGTGCCGGCCCCGGTCCAGGGCGTATCGAGCCACCAAGTCGATCAGCCCGATCGATGGGTTGTCCGCCACGTCGCGGGTCCCGAGGATCTCGCGCCGGACCACGTCCTGGCTGACGATCGCGAGGTCGGGGACGTGAGCGCGAAGCCGACGGGCGATCGTCGTCTTACCCGAGCCGCTGTTCCCACGAAGGATCACGAGCTTGGTGTCCGCCGATCCCACCGTCGTCATCGGGCCAGCATGCCAGCGGAGCCCTCGACCTCGACGACAACGGCGGTTGTCAGATGGAGGCGCAACACTTCTGGCACCTCCGCGAGATCCTTACCGTTCCAGGGTGCCTACGGGCCTTGGGCGCCCAACTCACGCCTCACCGCGCCGACCGCAACCCGCGAGAAGCCCCGACCACCCCGGTCGGCCCGTCCTGGCGAAGGCCGCGGGACAAAGGGGTGGCGCCTTTCGTCGCCAGTTGGCGGGGCACCAGGAGCCATCGCGCTTCAGAACAGGTGTCCTCGACAACGCGTCCGCGTCTCAGGCAAGCTTCCTCAACTGATCCTGAAGTTCCGCCAGGCGGCGCCCGGCCGCCAACCGCCGCGACTGCCAGGTCAGATCCCTCGGGTCGCTCGCATTCGTCGAATCTCCGCCATACGGGCTCTTCGGATCTATGCGTGGTTGGGCCTCCAGGGTCGGTTGCCGGAGGTGGCCAGGAGGATGCGTAGTCGGTAGTGGTCGAAGGTGCGGAAGCCGTGCGCGAGCCGCCGGGTCTTCTCGATGATCAGGTTGATGGCCTCGGTGCCGCCGTTGGAGACGCCGTCGGTGTCGAAGTAGGCCAGGACCTGGGTGCGCCAGGCGCGCAGGGTCCGTCCCAGGCGGGCGACCTCGGGGATCGGGCAGGTGTGCAGGGTCGCGATGACGTCGGCGGCGACAGCAGCGGCTCGACGACGACGAGCACCCCGGCAGCCGGCCCGGACGCCCCGGCGGTCTCGACCCAGCCGGACATCTCATGGCCCATGATCAGCGGGGCCTGCGCACGCGGGTGCTTGCCGTGCAGGATCGCCAGGTCCGTCCCGCAGATCCCGTTGTAGGCCATCCGCACAAGCGCCCAGCCCTCAGGTACCACCGGCATCGCGACCCGCCGAGTCTCCACGACGTCGGGCGCGGTCCAGACCGCCGCGGTCATCTCGCTCTGCACACTCGCACCACTCTGCTCACTCATTTCAGGCTCCTGTCGCCACGGGCACGGGTGCGCACTCGGCGTTGCGCCCAGGAGCGCCGAGAACCTGCGGGTTCACGATGTTGCGCGGAGCCCGGTTCGCCACGACCTCGACCACGTTCTCGACCGTGCGGCGCTTGAGCTCGTCGTAGGACTCCTCGGTGTACCAAGCAAGGTGCGGGGTCAGCACCACCGAGTCGAAGTTGGTCAGCGGATGGTCCGGCGGGACCGGCTCGGTCTCGTGCACATCGATCGCCGCACCCCGGATCTTGCCCGCGGCGAGGGCCGCGACCAGGGCCTCGGTATCGATGTGAGGTCAAGATCGACGATCTCAGAGGCGGTGTCCCACCCGTCCTCGTGGCAGGAAGCCTCAATCAACTCGGCCATCTCTAAGGACTGGCGCGAGCTTCGGGTCTTGGTCACGCCCACCAGCGGAGTGGGCGAGTGCACGGCCGTTTCGGCCCACCTCAAGGGGGCGCGCCTGACGAAGCGCGACGTCGACCGGCGCCGCCAGGCCCGGAGGAACCCCCGCGAGTCAGACGTCCGAGAGCCCCTGCCGCTGCCGCTCGACGAACTCGGTCAGCGCTTGAACGCTGATCTTGCGGAGCCGACCAATCGTCAGGGTCTCGATCTTCCCGCCCGCGATGAGTTCATACAGGAACGATCGCCCGATGCCGAGACGGTGCGCAGCCTCGGGCACCGACAGGAGAACCCGATCGTCTGCAGCAACCGTCACATTGATCACCTCCTCGTCAGGAAGTTGTCGGGAGCGGACGCGCCGCTCAGGCATCGGTAGGACAAGTCGCAGCTGGGCCGTTGACATCGGGACTCCTCTCGGTCAGGGAGCCCACGATGCTCCGCGCCCCTCGCTCAGACCCTGACGCAATCGGCACGAACCAGTCGCGTCAGGGCACGGGACCGCGTTTGCCCTGACGCAATGCCTGACGCAGTTCGCAGTGCAGCCGCCTTGGACAGCCGCCGAGGCTCGACCTCGCTCGCCCCGGCCTTGACAGCGTGCCCGCTCACCTGGCGCTTCCCTGACGCACGCCTGCGTCGTCGTCCACAGCCTGCCTGACGCACCCCACTGATCACAGATCTCGCCCGCGTCAGCCTCTGGCACAGGGCGGTTGAGCAGCCTCGAAGTGTCACCACGACACCCGGAGGCGATCATGACCACACTCGACAGCCAGGGCAATTACTCCTACGCGAGCCGCGGCGGGCATCGACCGGAACCGGGCTCGACGGAGGTCAGGGGGTGGTCAGCCAATGACGCCACGGGCTCTTCTCCCTCAGTGTGCCGATCAATTGCTTAGCAGGACGGCGGGACGGCGCGGGGTCACTTCATGGCGGTCAGCAGCAGCATCAGCGCCTGGCCGGGGGCAAGCACAGGCATGGCCAGCCCGACGTCGCCGAGCACCGCACCCGTGGTGGTCACACCCTCCGCCCGGGCCACCTCCATCCAGGCCGGCTCCCTCGTGTGCAGGGTCTGTGGGGCGGGCATCGCCGTTGGCAGGGTCACCCGGTAGCGTCGCGCCCGGTCGAGCCCGGGCAGCGGGCGGATCCCGGGGCGGGTCGACCGGCCCGTGCTCAGCTGGAGGAAGGCGAACACCGCGGCCGATCCGTCGGCGGACACCACCCCGTGCAGCCGCTCGCCGGGCTCGTCGCTGTCGGCCCGGACCACGTCCCCGCCGTGCAGCAGCGGGCGAAGCTCCTTGTGCAGCGCGATCCAGGCACGGACCTGCTCGAGCTCGTCGGGGGTGCAGGTGGCGAGGTCCCACTCCAGGCCCGCGTGGCCGAACAGTGCAACGGCGCACCGCATGCCGAGGTCCACCGTGCGGTGCGTGGTGTGTGCCACGGGGGGACCCACGTGGGTCCCCATGAGTTCGGGTGGCACGAGCAACGTCGTCCACAGCTGGATGTCCGTGCGCTCGATCGCGTCGTTGCAGTCCGACGTCCACACTCGGTGCGTGCGCTCGAGAATGCCGAGGTCCACCCGGGCGCCGCCGCTCGCGCAGCTCTCGATCTCGAGCCCGGGGTGCCGCCTGAGCAGCTCGTCGAGCAGCGCGTAGACGGCCGTCGTGTGCCGATGCACCGCGGGGTGCCCGGCGCTGGTGGCCTCGTGCAGGTCACGGTTGTGGTCCCACTTGAGGAAGTCGATCCCGTTCTCCGTGACGAGTTCATCGAGCCGGGCGAGCAGGTGCGCCCACGCGTCGGGGTTCGTCAGGTCGAGCAGGAACTGGTGCCGCCACGGGCGGGCGTCCGCCGGGCCGAGGACCCACTCGGGGTGGGCCCGGACGAGGTCGGAGTCGAGGTTCACCATCTCCGGCTCGACCCAGAGGCCGACCTGCATGCCCAGGGCACGGACCTTGTCGAACAGGGGCGCCAGCCCGTCGGGCCACGCGTCATCGCTGACGACCCAGTCGCCCAGCCCGCGGGTGTCGTCGCGGCGGCTGCCGAACCAGCCGTCGTCGAGCACGAATCGCTCGACGCCGACCGATGCCGCGGTCTGCGCGAGCGCAAGCAGCCGCGCCTCGTCGTGATCGAAGTACACGGCTTCCCACGTGTTCAGCACCACCGGGCGCGGGGACGACGGGTGCTGGGGACGGGCCCTTTGCCGCCGGTGCAGGCGGGCCGAGATCCCGTCCAGGCCGTCCGTGGAGTGCACGAAGACGACGGGCGGCGAGGTGTGGACCTCGCCTGGGGCCAGCCGGACCTCGCCGCGTGCGAGCAGCTCGCCACCGCCCAGCACGCCGGCGTGGCGCCCGGCTCCCTCGGGCAGCTGCTCCACGAGGTGCTGGTGGTTACCGCTCCAGGCCACGTGGGTGCTCCACACCTCGCCGCGCCGGAACCCGAACTCGGCCGTGCCGGCACTCATCAGCAGGGTCGCGTCGTGCCCGGTGCGCCCACGCCGGCTCGCGCGCAGGTGGGTGCCGTGCTGGACGTCGAATCGCTGCGGCGACCGTTCCCGGAGCCACCGCCCGGTCAGGTCGAGCCCCGACACGGCGCGCTCCGGGAGTGGCATCACGTGGTTCAGTGCCGCGATCTCCAGGTCGTCGTGACCCTCGTTGTGCACGCTGGTCCGGCACGTGAGAACACCGAACGGGTCGAGCTCGAGGAGCGTTCGCACCCGCACGCCGGTGGTCGCGTCGTCGGCCACGACCGAGACCCGGTTCGCGTCGACCGCCACAGGCTCGGCGAGCTGCAGCCGGACCGGGGCGCTGCGTCCGGCGCGAACCACCTCGAGCCCGGGCGTGCCCGACCAGCCGTCGGACTCCGAGGGGAGCAATGTCAGGGGCGGCGGGTCATCGAGCGCGCTGTTTGTGACCGGCGGGTAGGTCGCGACGTCGAGCGAGCCGATGTCCGGTCCCAGGTCGGAGCCCCAGTGCAGGACTCGGGGCAGCAGCGGGCCGGCCACGTCCAGAATGACTGCCACCCCCGCCGATCGCAGGGTCACGACGACGGGGGTGGTAACGCTCAGCACGATGGCGGACCTTTCACTGTGGAGCGGGCGGGGGCGGGGGCCGGGACCTCAGCCCTTGGTGGCGCCGACCGTCAGGCCGGCGACGAACTGCTCTTGCAGGGCGAAGAACACGATCAGGGTCGGCAGGGCGACGAGGATCGAACCGGCTGAGAGCACGAGACACGCCATTGGTGCGAGGTGGGCGGACCCGTCACGCCGGGCAGGTGATCCGCAGCGTCAGTACCTGGAACGGGCGCAGCACCAGCCGGATCTCGTCGCCAACGAGGTCGGCTGTGGCCAACGTCCGCTCGAGCAGGTCCGTCTCGACGACATCGCCATGCAAGAAGCCGAGCCGGAGCGTTGTCGCGGCCCGAGCGCCCCAGGCCTCGTACAGCCGGACGACCACGTCGCCGCTGCGGTCCTCCGCCAGCTTCACCGACTCGACCACCACCTGCTCGGAGGCCACCGAGACCAACGGCGCGACGGCTCGGTCACCGGTCACCGTCCGCACCGGAAGGTTCAGCGCGTAGCCCTGCCGCACTGCTTCCGCGACGTCAGCACCGAGGGTGACGGCACAGCGGAACACGTGCTCCCCCTGGTCGGCCTCCGGGTCCGGGAACAGGGGCGCACGCAGCAGGGACAGCCGCACGCGGGACGCCGAGCGCTCGCCCACCCGGAACCTGGTGACGTCGTGCCCGTAGGTGCCGTCGTTGGCGACACTCATCCCGAAGCCCGGCTCACCGACGTGGACCCAGCGGTGCGCGACGGTCTCGAAACGCGCCGTGTCCCATGACGTGTTCGCGTGGGTCGCACGCGTGACATGGCCGAACTGGATCTCCGAGCGGGCCTCGGCGGTGTTCACGTCCACGGGGAACGCGAGCTTGAGCAGCTTCTGCCGCTCGTGCCAGTCCACCCGCGTCTCCACGTGCAGCGTCGGGTCCTCGCCGTCCGCCAGGTGCAGGACCTGCTCGACGCGGCTCGAAGAGAACGACCTGACGACACGCAGAGCGGCGCGGCCGGGAACGGGCTCGACGAGATCCGCCTCCACCAGGTCGACGACGTTGCGGCGGTAGTGCTCGTCGATGTCCCACGCCTCCCACATGTTGGGGATGTCGCGGTGCAGCTGGAGCATGTTGCCGACCTCACCGGGGGGCAGCACCTCCCGGCCGGTGGCCAGCTGGACCGCGGACACGACGAGCCCGCGTGCGTCGACGCGGACCCGCGCGGCGCCGTTCTCCAGTACCCAGCCGTCGGTGTCGGCGACCAGACGCGCCGACGCGGGCCGCACCGCGGGTCCGGCCGCGAGCGCCGGGACCCCGGAACGGGCGAACGGCGCCGCGTTCACGGCTTGCTCGGTCGCGCCCGGGCCCGCCAGCGTTTCGAGCGCATCCGAGACGATCCCCTCCAGCACCTGCGCCACCTCGGCGTAGCGCTGCTCGGCCTCGCGGTGCACCCAAGCGATCGACGTGCCCGGCAGGATGTCGTGGAACTGCTGGAGCAGCACCGTGCGCCAGGTGCGCTCCAGATCGTCGTAGGGGTACTCGACGCCCTCGCGCACGGTGGCAGTCGCGGCCCAGAGCTCGGCCTCGCGCAGCAGGTGCTCGCTGCGCCGGTTGCCCTGCTTGGTCCGCGACTGCGTGGTGTAGGTGCCGCGGTGGTACTCCAGGTAGAGCTCGCCCATCCAGGTGGGCGGGTCGGCGTACTCGCCGCGCGCCGCCTCGAAGAACGAGTCCGGGTCGGACAGCACCACGCGAGGCGACCCCTCCAGGTCGGCTGCCCGGTGCGCTGCCGAGACCATCTCCCGGGTCGGCCCGCCGCCGCCGTCGCCGTACCCGAAGGGGGCCAGGGACGTGTTGGCGCGACCCTTCTCAGCGAACTGACCGGACGCCAGGGCGAGCTCGGCGGCCGAGAGGTCGGAGTTGTACGTGTCGACCGGCGGGAAGTGCATGAAGACGCGGCTCCCGTCGATGCCCTCCCACCAGAACGTGTGGTGCGGGAACTTGTTGGTGTCGTTCCACGACATCTTCTGGGTGAGGAAGTTCTCGCAGCCGGCCAGGCGCGCCACCTGCGGGAACGCACCGGTGTAGCCGAACGAGTCCGGTAGCCAGACGTCCGTCGGCTCCACGCCGAGCTGCTCGATGAAGAACCGCTTGCCCTGGACGAACTGCCGTACCAGGGCCTCGCCGCCCACCATGTTGGTGTCCGACTCCACCCACATGCCTCCCACGGGCACGAACCGCCCCTCCTTCACGCGGGCGCGAACGCGTTCGAAGAGCTCCGGGTAGCGCTCCTGCAGCCAGGCGTACTGCTGCGCGGACGAGCACGCGAAGGTGACCTCGTCGTCGGCGTCCATGAGCGCCAGGACGTTCGCGACCGTGCGCGCCACCTTGCGCTGCGTCTCGCGGACCGGCCACAGCCACGCGGAGTCGATGTGCGCGTGACCCACGGCGTGGACCACGTGCGCGCTGGGGGCCGCCGGGGCCGCGAGCACCCCGGCAAGGGCCTCGCGACCAGCCGGGGCCGTTCCGCTGACCTCGTCAGGGTCGATGACGTCGCACATCCGCTCCAGCGCCCGCAGCACCTGGGCCCGCCGCGGCGACGCCGCGGGCAGGACGTCCACCATTCCGCGCAGTGTCGCCACGTCCTGCACCAGCTCGTAGACGCACTCGTCGAGCAGCGCCACGTCCATGGCCCGCAGCACGTACATCGGGACGCTGCCGGCGGTCTCCTTGGCGCCCAGGCGGGTGGGCATCGTGAAGCCGTTGCTCGGCACGTCAGGGTTGCCGGCGGCCTCGACGTAGACGTCCACCCGGCCGTGCCGTTGCGGCAGCGGCACGGCGTTGTTCCGGGGCGAGATGCCCTTGAGGAGCACGCCCTCCGGGCTCCATGCGGCCCCCTCGGACTGGAAGCCTGGCTGCTGCTCCATGAACCCGAGATCGACGACGAGCTCGGCACGGGTCCCCTCCAGCGGCCAGCCGTCGGGCATCTCGCCCGTGAGGTGGAACCACACGGTCGACCACGGTGCACCCCAGGCGGTCCCCACCGGATGGGGTGCGTAGGTGGCCGCGCGGGCTTCCTCGAAGGGCACGGGCTCGTCGGGGACGGTCCACGCCCCGACCGCCAGGGGATGGCGGGCCCGGTAGGTCGCCGGGCGGATCAGCTCGGCCATGTACCGGTCGATCCGGGCGATGGTGCGCACGTCGGTGTCATGCATGGGGTGCAGGAGTCCTTTCGAGGTGGGAGGGGCGGGGCGGTGCCGTCAGCCCTTGACGGCGCCGGCCATGGCGAACGAGCTGCCGGTTATGCGCTGGATCACGAGGTACAGCGCGAGCACCGGCGCCGAGTACAGGAGGGAGAAGGCCGCGAGCTTTCCGTAGGCGACCGTGCCGTAGGCGCCGAAGAAGCCGTAGATGGCCACCGCGGCGGGCTGGTTCTCGGCGCTGGACAGCAGGACGAACGGGACGAAGAAGTTCCCCCACGCGGCCGTGAAGACGAAGATGAAGACCACCGCGATGCCTGACCGCATCAGCGGAATGACGATCGACCAGAGCGCCCGCATGGAGCTGGCTCCGTCGACCCACGCGGCCTCCTCCAGGGAGATCGGGACGGAGTCCATGAAGTTCTTGGTCATCCAGATGGCCATCGGCAGCGCCGTCGCGGCCAGGAAGAGGACGGTCCCGATGAGGGAGTCCAGCATCCTGAGTGACACGAAGAGCGCGTAGACCGGGACCATCATCGCCGTGACGGGCAGGGTGGTGCCGAAGAGGATCCCGTACATGAACGGCTTCTTGAACCGCTGCTGGTAGCGCGAGAGCGGGTAGGCGGCCAGCAGCGAGCACACGACGGTGAGCGCCGCGGTGCCGAACGAGAGCACCGCCGAGTTCCACAGCGGCCGGAAGGTCTGGTCGGTGTTGAGGATCTCCGTGAAGTTGCTCAGGGTGAAGGAGCCGGGCAGAGCGATCGAGACGGTGGCGGCCGGGTCGAAGGCCGCCAGAATGATCCAGGCCAGCGGGACCAGGAACGCCAGGCCCACCAGGGCGAGGATCAGGTTCGCGGCGACCCGGGTGTTGCGGGCCCGCGGCGAGGCGAGCGCCCGATTCCGCCCCGGTTCGCGACCGGCGGTCGCGGCCGTGGGGGCGAGGACGTCACCTGGGGGGTTCGTGGTCATCAGTCGACCTCCGGCTTGAGCACGCGGATGTAGACGGCGGCGAAGAGCCCGCCGATCACCAGCGCGACGGTTGCGATGGCCGTGCCGTAGCCGACCTGGGCGAACTTGAATGCCTGCTGGTAGGCGAGCACCGGCAGGGTCGAGCTCGCGGTGCCCGGTCCGCCACCGGTCATGACCCAGATGAGCGTGAAGACGCCGAGGGTCTGCAGGGTGGTGAGCATGAGGTTGGTCGCGATCGCGCGGCGCATCATCGGCAACGTGATCAGGAAGAACCGCTGCGGGGCGGACGCGCCGTCGATCTGGGCCGCCTCGGTGATCTCCGGTGGCACCTCCGCCAAGGCGGCGGAGTAGACCATCATCGAGAACGCGGTTCCGCGCCACACGTTGGCCAGCGTGACCGACAGCATCGGCAG
Organism: uncultured Actinomycetota bacterium; assembly: GCA_963777075.1. Lineage (GTDB taxonomy): Bacteria > Actinomycetota > Actinomycetes > Actinomycetales > Cellulomonadaceae > Actinotalea. Next base: position 61,116 of record CAVZPH010000033.1, read on the forward strand.
CACGATCAGCCAGGGCGTCCCCTCCAGGCCCAGCCAGCCCAGCGCGACGTTCAGCGTGCCGGTGCCGGAGAAGAACGCGTACAGCGCGAAGGCCGCGACGATCTCGGGCAGCACCCATGCGACGACGACGATCGCGCTGACCACCGAGCGGACCGGCGCGGTCACCGATCGCATGAGCATCGCCAGGGCGAGGCCGAGCACGTTCTGGCCGATCAGCGCGGAGCCGACGACGAAGGCGAGGGTCAGGACCAACGAGGACCAGAAGACCGGGCTGCCGAGCAGCTGCACGTAGTTCTGCACCCCGACGAACTGGGGGTTCGCGGCCGCAGGTCCGGTCAGGCTGCGGTCGGTGAGGGACCCGTAGAGCGAGTAGAGGATCGGGCCCAGCAGGAACACGGCGAGCAGGGCGACGGACGGCAGCAGAGGGACCGACCTTGCGAGACTCTGCAGCGACCGCCGGCGCTCGGAGGGACGCTCCGAGCGCCGGCCCTGCCGCCCAGTGGGGGCGAGGATGGTCATGACGTCAGCTGCTCGCCTGGACGCCGTCGGCGCCGACGATCTGGGTGAGGGCGTCGTCGTACGTCTTCGCCGCCTGCTCGGGAGTCGCCTGACCCGTGATGACCGACTCGGTGGCCACCTGGATGTTCGACGAGATCTGCGAGTAGTCGGGAGTCGCGGGGCGGAAGTGCGTGACGTCCACCAGCGACGAGAAGAAGTCCAGCGACGGGTTGGAGGCGAGGTATCCGGGGTCGGCCGCGACATCCGCGCGCACCGCGATCTGGCTGGCCTCGGTGGCGTACTTGAGGGAGTTCTCCTGGTTCAGGGTCTGGGCGATGAAGTCGAAGGCAGCCTTCGGGTCGGCCGCGTTGGCACCGACTGCCAGCAGCCAACCACCGGACATCGATGTCGCGCCCGGGGCCTGGCCGTTCTGGGTCGGCACCTTCGCCAGCCCGATCACGCTCTCCCACTCCGGCCACGGGACGCCGCCGGTCGCCCAGCCACCGGGCAACCAGGAGCCGTCGATCGCCATGGCGAGCTTGCCCTGGGGCATCAGCTCGGTGCCGACGCGGCTGCCGAGGTTCGTGTCGAGCGCGTCCTGCAGGTCGGGGCCGAGGCCCTCCGTCGCGATGGTGTCGTACACGCCGAGGGAGTCGACGAAGCCCGCCGAACCGGTGACCCACTTCGCGGTCTCGGAGTCGTAGAGGGTGTCCTCCGTGCCGTAGAGGAGCATCTCGAAGCCCTGCATCGAGGTGGCCTCACCCTGTGCCTTGGAGCCGTAGATGTTCAGCGGGATGACGTCCGGGACGGCAGCCTTCACCGCACGGGCGGCGTCGAGGACGTCCTCCCAGGTGGTCGGCTGCCAGTCGGCCGGCAGGCCTGCCTTCGCGAAGATCTCCTTGTTGAAGTAGAGGCCGCGGGTGTCGGTGCCCATGGAGACGCCGTACGTCATCCCGTCGTCGCCCTGGCCGGCGGACTTGGCGCCGGCGGCGAACTGGTCCCAGTCCTGCCACGTGGCCAGGTAGTCGTCGATCGGTGCCAGGAAGCCGGCGGCCGCGTCGGCGCGCACCTGGAACGTGTCCTCGTAGATGACGTCCGGCGCAGTCTGGGCGGACCCGTTCATGAGGGCGAGCTTGGTGGAGTACCCGTCCTCCTGGGCGTTGATCGGCTCGAGCTTGATCGTCATACCCGGGTTGGCCGCCTCGAACTCCGCCTTCGACTTCTGGAGGAGGTCGTCCACCTGCGTGAACGAGTCGGTCTTCTGGTAGGCGACGGTGAGGGTGGTACCGCCTGCGGCATCGGTAGTTCCGTCGCCGGAGTCTCCCGCTCCGCACGCGGTGAGCCCGAGGGCCAGGGCCACGGCGGTGACCAGGAGAGGGGCGGGGGGGCGCTTCGCGTTCATGCTGCTCCTTTGCGACATGTCATCACCCGTTGCTCAACGGGCGTGATTTAGTCTACCGATTCGAGTAAATCACGCAAGGCCCTGCTCGAACCGTGACCAATTCGTGACCGAGCGGGTCTCAGTCGTGGACGAGCAGCGCGGCCTTGGGCGTGAAGGCCTCGTCGAGGACAAGGCTCGCGGCACCGACCGCTCCCACCCAGGTGCCGACCGCCGAGCCCTCGACCTGGACCGTGTGCAGCTCTCGCATCGTCGCGTGCACGGCGAACTCGCTGGCGGCGGCCCTCTCCAGGTACGGCGCAAGCCGCTCGGCGTTGGCACCCCCGACGACGACGCTGTCGGCGTCGACCAGGTCCGCGACCACCATGAGACCGCGGGCCAGACGCCGGGCCGCAAGCTCAAGGATCGCTACCGCAGCCTCGTCGCCCCCCGCTGCGGCAGCCGCGAGCGCGACCATCCCGCGGTCCAGCTCGCGCGGCGTCCCCCGGGGCGTGCTCGACGGCAGTGCGCCGACCTCCACGGCCTGACCCACCAGGTACGCCAGCGACACGCTGAACGCGAGGCAGCCACGGTTGCCGCACGGGCACAGCGGTCCGTCCGCGTCGACGATGAGATGGCCCACCTCGCCCGCGTTCTGCGAGCTGCCCGTCAGGACCTCGCCGCGGTGCGCGAAGGCGAAGCCGGTGCCGAAGCCGAGGTAGGCGAACAGCGTCGTGCTCCAGACGTCGTGGTGCCGCTGCCACAGCTCGGCCGCCATGGCGGCCGTCACGTCCTTCTCCACGAGGGTCGGCAGGCCGGTCGCCTCGGAGACGAGGTCCCGCAGGGGGACGGTCCCCCAGCCTTCCAGCAGGGGCGGGGCGATCGCGCGCCCGCGGGCGGCGTCGATCGGACCAGGCACAGCAACGCCGAGCCCGATGATGTCCGACGCTGCCAGGTTGTTGCGCTCCCGCAGGCGAGTCACCTCCGCGGCCACCGCCGCGACGACAGCTTCCGGGCCGACGGGCGTGTCCATCATCGACCGGTCGACGGCGCGGCCAGCGAGGTCCACGACCGCGAAGGACAGTGAGACGGGGTCGATGTGGCAGCCGAGCGCATAGCCGCTCTCGGCGCGCAGCCGCAGCATGGTGCGCGGCTTACCCCGACCGTGGATCTGCCGGTCACCCTCCAGTACAAGCCCGCGCTCGATCAGCCTGTTGACCGCGTTCGAGATGGTCTGGCCCGAGAGTCCCGTGCTCTCGGCGAGCTCCACCCGGCTGACACCCTCCCGGGCGCGGCGGATCCGGTCGAGCACCACCAGCTGGTTGTAGTCGGCCATGCGGGGCAGGTTGGTGCCCCGACGCCCCGAACCGCTCCCGCCACCGTTCCCCCGAACCGTCACCGTCGCGCCGGTCGGGCCACTGCGCCGCCCATACGACACCCCTCGATCCGGGACAGGCCCGTCGGGGGCAGTGGGTAGGTCATGCGCTGATGCTAGCCAGCCGCACGACCCGCCGCCTGGGCCACGCGGCTCGATACCCGGCCGGGGCGGCGTCGACGGCCTCGCCCGTTACGGCGGAGCTCGTAGGACACACCGATGGACGAGGCGGGCATGATGCGCGCCATCTCCAGCTTCCCCGGTCAGATCGACCACAAGACCGGGTACCTCGACTGACAGCCGCCCTCGGGCGGGGCGTCCATCCGCTCAAGTAGCCGCGCACCGCGCGTGGCACGGCGCTGCCGGGCCTTGCCAAGCGAGAAGCAAAGCGCCACAATTGTGTCCATGGGTATTGAGCCGCTGCGCGAGGTCCGGGATCACTTCAGCGATGTCGTCGACCGCGTCGAGCGCGAGCACGAGCGAGTGACGGTGACCCGCAACGGGCGAGCCGCCGCCGTCATCGTCAGCCCGGAAGATCTGGCCGAGCTCGAGGAGACCCTTGCCGTGCTCAGCGACCCGGACGCTCTGGCGGACATCCGGGAGGCCGACGCGGCCTACAAGTCCGGTGACGTGGTGCGCGGCGTGGACGCGGTGCGCTCGCTGCGATCGTGACGGAGCCCTACGAACTGGTCCTGACTCCGCCGGCAGTGCGGGCCGTGCGGTCACGGCTGCCCGAGGCTGTCGCGGCGGCCGTGATCGAGTTCGTCACCGGTGCGCTCGTGGAAAACCCCCGCCGCGTCGGCAAGCCGCTGCGTGGCGACCTGGCCGGCATCCACTCGGCGCGTCGCGGCACCTATCGCGTGCTGTACCGGATCAACGACGACCGCCACGAGGTCGTCGTCCTGCGCATCGACCACCGCAGCGAGGTCTACCGCCCTCAGTGACCGCGCCGCCGCTGTCCGGCATCGCGGCCCAAGTCTCTCTCCGCCGGCCCGAGGCGAAGGCGCATGGCATTTCAGCGACGACGCTACGCCCGCGTCCCGGCGACCTGCTCGAACCCGAGTGCGCGGTATCCGGGCATCCGGCGCTGCAGCGACACTGCGAGCACCGGCACGTCCGCGTCGTGGTAGTCGTGCACCTCGGCCACGTGCTTGCCTGCCGAGGATCGCACGATGCGCCCGGCGCACTGCACGAGGAGCCCTGGAAACGAGATCGGTGCGGCGAGGAACAGCGTGTCCAGCGCTGGAGCGTCGAAGCCTTCGCCGATGAACGGCGTCGTGCCAAGGACGAGCACGCCGTCGCCCGCATTCGCGGCGGCGAGCCGCTCGACTACCGCGCGCCGGTCTGCGACCGACATTCCGCCACGCATCACCAGCGCCTCGCGGCCTCGCGCGGCAAGCGCCGACGCGAGCGCCTCGAGATGGGCGACCCGTCGGGTCAGGACCAGGCAGTTGCGTCCCCTGCCGACGGCGGCCATGACGTCCTCGGTGATCCGGCCGTTGCGCACCTCGTCAGCTGCAAGGGCGCCATGGACCGCGGCGATGGCGCCGGCCTCGGACAGGTCCACGTCGAGGCGGAGGCTCGTCGGGTGCACATGAAGCACGCGACGCGGACCCGACTCGGCCGACGACGCACCGGCCAGGGTTCCCGGCTTCTCGTCCGTGACGGTGTGCCGGACCGGGCCGAGCTGCCACGTCACGAGTTCACCAAGGCCATCTCGCCGAGTGGGCGTCGCCGTCAGGCCGAGCCAGAACTGCGCGCCGATCCGCCTGACGGAGTGGTCATACGCGGCGGCCGCAAGGTGGTGGCACTCGTCGACGATCACCTGCCCGTACGCGCGCGTGAGCTCCGGGACGTCTGAGTGCCGGGCAAGCGACGGCAGCATCGCGATGTCGACCACGCCGGTCAGCTTGCGGCGTCCACCGCCGATCTGCCCGGGCGCGACCCCGAGGAACTCCGAGATGCGGGCGCGCCACTGATCGGCGAGCGCCTTCCGATCCACCAGGACGAGTGTCGACGTCGAGCGCTCAGCGATCACCGCGCACCCGATCACGGTCTTGCCCGAGCCTGGTGGGGCGACGAGCACGCCGTCGTCATGTGCGAGGAGGGCGCTGACTGCGTCGCTCTGGCGCGCGCTGAGCTCGCCAGAGAAGGAGACGTCGATCTCGGCACCGGCGTTCCTGGAGTCGGCCAGGTCGAGGCGTGAGCCTGCGCGCTCGACGATCTCGCCGACCAGGTGGCGCAGTCCTCGCGGCAGCACGAGGTGCTCGTCGAGCGTGACGTCATAGCCGCGGACGAATCGTGGCGCGTCCCAGGTCGACTTCCGCAACCGCTGCAGCTCGTAGAACTTGGGGTTGGCCATCGAGGAGGCGTGCTTGAACGTCGACGTCGCCGCCGGCGTGAGCTCGGTCGTGTCGAGAACCAGACCGGCCCCGAGCTCGGCGCGGACGACCGCCGGAAGCCGTGGACGCAGGCGGCTCGCCGTGGGCGGACTCAGCGTGCGGACATCGGAACCGACCGCCGCCCGGCTCGCCCTGCGCGCCACCGTCGCCGCGTCGCCGCGGCTGAGCCGGTCAAGCGTCGAGAGGAACGCCCACTGGTCCTCGTACGGCTCGAGAGTCGCCAGGTCCAGGAAGAGGGTCAGCCCGTCCTTCCGCCGCTGACCCTGCAGCGGGGCAGCGATGAGGTTCCCGAAACCTCCGTCGGGCAGGACGTCCTGGTTCGGGAACAGCCGGTCGTAGGACCGCAGGTCCATCGAGCCGCGCAGAACCATGGCCTCGTGCACGAGCAGGGTCCCGATGGCGCGCGCGGTGCTGGCCGGGATCCGGTCGGCAAAGAAGGCCCAGACGTGTGCGCCACGTCCCGACTGGGAGATCTCCAGCGCCGTCGGAACGTCGTTGGCCCGTGCAGCTTTCGTGTAGGCCAGCGCGTCGAGCATCGCGGCCGGGCCATCGAAGTCCGCGACGAGGAAGCGGCAGGTGTTGTCTCGGAACAAGGGGTACAGACCCGCGAACACCTCCCCGACGAGGTGCGCGGCAACAACCTGCGGCGTGAGCGGCAGGTGGACCGCCGTTCGCCGGTCCATGCCCTTGCGCCACCCGCCGGCAACCGCCGGCATCCACCCGTTCGCACCGGTCCGGGCACTCTCCCAGCGCACCGCATACACGTCGGTGCGAGCGTGGAACAGGTCCGAGTAGAACGCGAGCTTGTCCGCGGCGGGCGAGTCCATCGTCACCACACCACTCGGCGCGAGCCCGGCCGCCGGCTGCTCGGGGACCGGCGCCGTGTCCTGGCCCCGCAGGTCCAGCAGCCGCGACAACCGCTCGTTCTCCGCACGGAGCCGTCGCAGCTCGCGGAGCAGCTGGTCGACCTCCTCCGGGGGCGTCACGGGCACCGACGCATCGTCGCACGGCCGCCACACCCGAGGGTGACCTCCTCGAGGGGCGAAGAATGTCGCCCCGGCACAGTCGACTTCCGTTGACGCCGTCAACGCCGACTCCACTTTTGCACCTCTCCCGCGTCACCACGCCCTCGCATCACCGCAGGTCATCGCCCTACGCCAACTGTCCCCAACACCGTCCACCAGGTTCGATTCCCGCCACCTCCACCCCTGTGACCTGCGGAAACGCTGGTTGCGCAGCCTGGAAGGCAGTCATCCGCCGACGCGGGGGCTGCCTTCTTGCGTTGTGCCGAGCATCCGCGAGCGTCGGCGTTCCGATGGGACGCGATCGTTCGCCGTGCTCTGGCGCGATCCGGAGACGGGTCGCCAGACGTCACTGACCTACGACGACGAGCGTGAGGCTCGGGTCGCGCGCGAGCTGATCGAGGCCGCCGGCGGGCACGTCGATGAGGCGGCACGGATCGCCGAGGCGGTGCGCACGCCCGGGCCGACGCTCGAGGCGGCTGTCGCCGAGCACATCGACCTGCTGACGGGCGTCGGGCCGGACACGCGCTCGCACTACTCGGGCCAGCTGCGGACGCACATCGCGCCGGTGCTCGGGCCGTAATCCGTCGCGGCGGATGCTCTGGTACTACTACCGGGACCGCACGCCGAGCCCGGTGCCCGTCCCGGCCCCGGAGCCCGAGCCGCAGCCCGCGCCGTCGACCGGTTGGGAGCCGCCGGGCTGGCTGGTGCCCGGGCTCGTGGTCGGCGCCGTGGTCGTCGGCGGTCTCGTGATCGTCGGCACGATCGCCGAGGACGTGGTTACCGGCGGCGTGGGCATCGCCGACGACCCGATCACGATCGGGGCGGGAGTCGGGATCATCGGCTGGGCGTTCGCTCTGTAGCGTGCGCCGCTCGATAGAGTGCGCACGGCAACGCGGAGGGAGATCGGATGGCGGAGCCGATGCTGATCGGCGCCGTCGCGGCACAGCAGTGCACCGTGGCCCCGGCCGTGGTCCTCGAGGCGCTGCGCCGCGGCGTCGATGACGTCGTCGCGCACTCCATGGGCATCGACCTCCGCTGGAGCACCTCCGCGTTCACCGTCCAGGACGACCTGGAACGACCGGACGGCTCCACCGGCCGCGACGGCGTCGACCCCGGCTTCGTCGCCGAGCACTGGAACGGCGGCACGCCACAGACCGGGAGGTTCTCCGCCCGCTCCTCGGTGATGCACGACGCGATCCGGGACGACGTCACGCTCTACGACCCACGCATGGAGGTCGCGAACGTCGCGTGCCGATTTCCCGCCACCGGGTCCTGTGACGACGAACCGGTCGCCGGACTGATCGTGTGGGTCGGCATGCAACGCTGGGCGATGTACGGCGGCGGCGAGACCCTGGACTGGGCGGTCGGACGGCTCGAGCGGTGGGTGCTGGACACCGCGTCCGTCATCGGAGCCACCTCCGGGTTCCTCACCGCCACCGAGCACCCGCCCTTCACCATCGAGAGCCCGTGGGAGCTGGCGACCGGCGCCGCACCATCCCTCCGCGACATCGCCCACAAGGTCTGGGGGTTCGGCTGGGGCACCCTGCTCGGGCCTGCCCAGCTGGCCACCGTCGAGGCCGCCGGCACGCTCGACGCGCTCGATGCCGCGCGGCACGAGCTCCCGGGAGGTCGGACCTGGCTCCGACTCCCCGGCGACGACCCCGCAGCGGTCACCGGCGCACAGCTCGCCACACTACGGCGCGCCCTCACGGCGGCACTGGAGTAGACCCGCGCGATCGGCGCCGGCCATGCCACCGTCCGCACGCAGCGGCACCAGCTCTCCGTTACCCCTCGCCCGCCGGCCCGAGCTGGTCGCGACGGCGTGCGAGGTACGCGAGCTCGGCGGAGTTTCCCGCGAGCTCGATGGCGCGGCCGTAGGCCTCCCGGGCGGCCTCGACGCGGTTCAGCCTGCGCAGGAGTGCGGCGCGCGTCGCGTGGAAGGCGTGGTAGCCCTCGAGCGGGAGCGCGTCGACCAGGGCGAGCGCGACATCGGGCCCGTCCAGCTCGGCGAGGGCGACGGCGCGGTTGAGCGCGACCACCGGTGAGGGATCGACGCGGACGAGCCTGTCGTACAGGGCGACGACCTGGGACCAGTCGGTGTCGCGCGCGTCGCGGGCTGCGGTGTGGACCGCGTTGATCGCGGCAAGGAGCTGGTAGCGGCCGGGGCTCGGCCCGCCGGCGGCCACGGCGGCGAGGCGCTCGCGCACCAGGCGGTGCCCCTCGTCGATCAGCTCGCCGTCCCATGCGCCTCTGACCTGCTCGTCGAGGGTCACGAGCTCGCCCGTCGCCGAGAGCCGTGCGGGGCGGCGGGCCTCGGTCAGCAGCATCAGCGCCAGCAGCCCGGTCACCTCGCCGCTGGGGTCCTCGACCAGCTCGCGCAGCAGTCGGGTGAGCCGGATCGCCTCGGCGGTGCAGCTCGGTCCGCACGGGGTCGGCGTCGGGGCCGGTGGCGAGGTAGCCCTCGTTGAACACGAGGAAGAGCACGGCGAGGACGCCGCCGAGGCGTGCAGGCAGGTCCTCGGCCGTCGGGACGCGGTACGGGAGGTGCGCGGCCTTGATCTTGGCCTTCGCGCGGGTGATCCGCGGCTCATCGCCGCCTCCTGGACCAGGAAGGCGCGGGCGATCTCGGGGACGGTGAGGCCACCGACCATCCGCAGCGTCAGCGCGACCCTGGCCTCGGCCGCGAGCGCCGGGTGGCAGCAGGTGAAGATCAGCCGGAGCCTGTCGTCGTCGATCGCGACCCGGCGGCTGCGGCAGGGTCGACGTCGACCATCACCTGGGCCTCCCGGTGCTTCTCCTCACGACGCGCCTCCCGTCGGAGGCGGTCGATGGCCTTGCGTGAGGCGGTGGTCATGAGCCACCCGCCCGGGTTCGGGGGAACGCCGTCGCGGGGCCACCGTTCGACGGCCGTCGCGAACGCCTCGGCCGCGGCGTCCTCCGCGGCGCCGAGGTCACCGAGGCGTCGGGTCAGCGAGGCGACCACCCGGGCCCACTCGTGACGGTGAGCCCGGGTGATCGCGTCCTCGACGGCGCGCTCGGTCACGACCCGAGGAGTGCCCTGAAGGACTCCTCGGTCTGGAACGGGCCGCACCTCGACCTTGCCCCGGCAGGCCTTCGACCCCTCCGCCGCGAGCCGCAGCGCGACGTCGAGGTCGGGAGCATCGATGACCCAGAAGCCACCGAGGTGCTCCTTGGACTCCAGGTACGGCCCGTCGGTGAGCACCGGCTCGTCACCCCGGCCGTCGACGACGGTGGCCGGTGGTCGCCTGCTCGAGCCCGTCGGCGAAGACGAAGTAGCCCTCGGCCTCGAGCATGTCGTTGAACGCCCCGGTGTCGGCGAAGGCCTGGAGCATCGTCTCCTTGTCGGGGTAGTCGCCGAACTCGGTTGCGCTCGGTGGGTCCGTAGACGGACAGCAGGTATCTGGGCATCTCATCGTCTCCTTGCTCGGTCGGTGTGCGGACGGCTCAGCGCGCGAGCCACTCGTCGACGATCGGGTCGGGCAGGAACTCGCGAACCTCCTGCGCGCAGCGGCAGGCGATCGCGACCTTGGCCGCCCACGACGACGGCGTCGGCCCGCGTCGGGACGTCGACGACGACGAACGCCGCCGACCATCTCCTTGGTCTCCGGGTACGGGCCGTCGGTGACCGTCCCGTCGACGGCTGACCACCGTGGTCTGCTCGTCATCGGCGATCCCGCCGGTGAAGACGAGGACCCCGGCGTCCTTGGCCTCCTGGACGGCCGCGTGAGCCGCTCTGGCGACATCGGGCAGGTCCTGAACGGGGACGGTCATCCACCCGCGGTCGAACGAGATCAGGTATCGCGCCACCATGACTCCACTTCGTCGGGCGACCCCGGTGGCCGCCTCTCACCCCTACGACGAACAGCTCCGCCTCGATCCGACACCTTGCCAGGGAGCGTGTCCAGCCGCTCGCGGAACGACCGCGCGCCCGAAGCTCCTGACCCCGCCTCGTACGATCGACCGGTGCCTCCCCGCTCACCGCTCCCGGCACGCCATGGGCTCGACGCCGCCCGGCTCTGCACCCCCGTCCGCGAGCGTGAGAGCCCGGCGCCATGGCCGACGATGGGTGCCTGGCTGCGATATCGCCTCCCCGAGCCGGTCGACGTGCCGCGCATGCTCGCCGAGGGGCGGTTCGTCGACGAGGGCGGCCGCGCCGTCCGCGACGACGACCCCTTCGCCCCCCAGCGATTCGTCTGGTTCCACCGCGAGCTCCGCCCCGAGCCGCATGTCCCCGGCCCGATCCACGTCGTCCACCAGGACGAACGCCTCCTGGTCGTCGACAAGCCACCGTTCCTCGCCACGATCCCGCGCGGCTCGCACGTGACGCAGAGCGTCGTCGTCCGACTGCGCGCTGAGCTGGGCCTGCCGGAGCTGTCGCCGCTGCACCGGCTGGATCGCGTCACCTCCGGGCTGCTGATGCTCGCCACCGAGAAGCGCTGGCGCGGCCCGTACCAGACGGCCTTCGAGCGACATGCCGTCGAGAAGACGTACCGCGCGCTCGCGCCCGTCCGGCCCGACCTGGAGCTGCCGACGCTCGTCCGCAACCACATCCGCAAGGAGCGCGGTGCGTGGTGCGCCGAGGTCGTGCCCGGGGCGCCGGTCAACGCGGAGACGCTCGTCGAGCTGGAAGCCCTGGTCGACCCGGGCGGGATCTACCGCCTGAGCCCCCGCACGGGGCGCACGCACCAGCTGCGGCTGCACCTGGCCGGGCTCGGCATCCCGATCGTCGACGACCCCCTGTACCCCGTCGTGCACGACGCGGCCGTCGACGACTTCCGCCGTCCCCTGCAGCTCCTCGCCGCCGGCCTCGCGTTCACCGATCCCGTCGACGGCCGGCCCCGGCGGTACCGCAGCGTGCGCTCGCTCCCGCTCGTCGCGGAGGAGTGAGACCGGGGCGCGGGCTCCGGTCGCCGGAGACGCTCAGCCGCTCTCGCAGCCGACCCCGTCGTGGTTGCCGTCGAAGCGGTGCGGGTCGGGTGCGAGGACGGTGAACCTGCGGAAGCTGATGTCCGGGCAGTCGAGATCCGGCGGCCCCGGCGGGATGCACACGGTCGGGTAGGCCGGGTCGCAGCTCCCGCCCCCGGCGGACCCCACCAGCGGCGCCGGCGCGGGCACCGCGGCGGCCGGCTCGGGCGTGGCGCAGGTGACGTCGACGGCCGCGGCATCGGCGGCGACGTAGGCCTCCTGGCGCGGGTGGGAGCCGTAGCCGTCCCGGCCGTCGTAGCGGGCCACGGCCAGGCCCAGCTCGATCACGTGCAGCCCGGCGTCCACCCCGCCGACGTCCACGTAGCGGAGCAGCCGGCCGTAGCGGTCCCTGTCGTCGCGCCCCGCGACCGCGGTGAGGGTGACGAGCTTGCCCGCGACGACATCCGCCATCGCCGCCGTCGCCTCGTCGTAGCCGCACTGGCCGGACTCGTGGGAGTCCATCCCGATGAGCCGGACCGACTGCCCGTCGACCGTGATCGTGTCGCCGTCGACGACCTCCGTCACGGTGCCGGTGGTCGTGAGCGGATCCGCCGACGGTGTCTCGCTCGGGCTCGGTTCCGCCGACGGGCCGGGCTCGGTCGACGAGGGTCGAGGGCTCGCCTCACCTGTCGTCGTGATCGCCGTCGGCGAGGTCTCCGCGAACCGCGCACCACCCGCATCGGGCGTCGCGTCCGCACAACCGGCGAGGACGACGAGTGGCGCCAGCGCGAGCACGAGGAACGTCCCCCTCACCCGCAGCACCATCCATCCCCCCTCGCACTGGTCGACTCGACGCTAGCGCGGACGGCGCCCACCGAGGCCGCAGTGCGGTCCGATCACCCGGACAGCGCAACCCGCGGGCGCCCGGCGATCGGGGGGAGATGCCGCACCAGGACCATCGACACCCGTTCCGAGCAGGTGGACGATGGTCGCTCCATCTCTCTGTCCGAAGGGGTACGAGCATGGAGACCGTCGAGTTCGACTACCGGCTGCCGGTGACCTTCCTGCGCGTCGCCGGCACGGTGACCAGTTCGACGGACGTGGCTGGCAGGACCACCACGGACCACAAGGCCGCAGTCACCACCGAGCTCGCTGCGGATCTGCGGTCGCGCTGCCACGTCTCGCTGGATGCGCGGACGCTCGCCACGCAGAAGGCGACGTGGAGCCTCACGTCCGACGGTCGCCTCACCGGCGCCGACCTCGCACTGACCGCCGAACCACTGGCGCGGTGGAGCGCAGGCCTTCGCCTCGGCGCGACCGTCGCGGGGATCGCGGCTCCGACCCTCCTGGCGGCGGGTCCACCCGGGTGGATCGGGCTGGCAGGCCTGGCCGGTGCGGCGACCTTGGGCGGGGCCGCTCTTGCCGGGGGTGCAGGGGTGCGCACCCTTCTCGGCGACCGTGGCCTCATCGACGCGAACGAGCACGTGGCGCCAGCCATGCCCGCTGACGCCGTACCGGGCGAGTGGGACGTTCCCGAGGGCTACGTCACGGAGCACGGCGAGGACGCCCAGGACCTGGCCAACCTCCGCAGCGGCCTCGCGATGGCCACGCGAGCCCATGCACGGGTGGTCCGCGCGGCGGCGATGACCGACGACCCGGCAGAGCAGGAGTACTGGGAAGCGCGCATCGCCCAGCTACGCCGGCTCCTCGCGTCGGCATCGGCCGGCGCTGCCAGGGCGGAAGCCGCCTTCGCGACCTGGTTGGCCTCGAAGATCACACTCAGGATCGACGCCTACGACGTTCGACTCCCGGTGGACCTGGTCCCCTCGCGCGCCGACCTCGAGGCGTGGGCGGCCGGGGGCAGCGCGACGGTCTACTCCGAGTGGGCCGCCATGGTCGCCGACCTCCGCACCGCGGTGTCCGTCGACCTCGCGCCCGACGGCGACACCGAGGTCCAGCCGAACCTCGAGTTCACGCCCCTCGAGTCGCACACCGAGGTGCACTACCGACCGCCTCGCCCGGCCGTGCTGCGGGTCTGGAAGGCCGTCCCGACGACCGAGGGCCACAGTCGCTTCACGCTCGAGCTCGCGGAGACCCGGCGCATCGCGGTGTCGTGCCCGGGCAACGAGACGCGCATCAGCATCGAGACCACGCACGACGTGACGAATGCGGTGGCGGTCACGTTCGACGAGTCGGGCGCGCTCACCAAGATCGTCACCGACCTCAAGGACCGGACCGTGCAGCGATCGGCCGACCTGTCGGCACTGCTGGGCACGATCGGGGAGTCCCTCACGGCCGGGAAGGACCTCCGTGAGGCCGTCGCACCCCCGTCGCTCGTCGACCGGGCCGGCGAGGCCAAGGCGGCTGCTGAGCTCGGCCTTGTGCCGGGCGCGGAGGACCCGCTCAAGGACCTCAAGGCGCAGCTGGGCGAGGCTCAGCTGCGCGCGCAGCTGAAGCTCGCCGAGCAGATCCAGGCGTCGACGTCCGTCCCCGTGTTCGTGTCGATGTCGAGCTCCTCGTGATCGGGCCGTGACGGAAGCCCGACATCCACTCCGGCCACTGCGCCGTTCTCCGACCCCGTCGACGAGCAGCCGCGACACTTCCGCAGCGTCAGTTCCCTCACCCTCGTGACGAGGACTGACCCGGCGGGCGCGCACAGGTCAGCGGCGAGGCCCGTCGCCCGCCCCCGCGGCCCCGCGCGCCGCCTGGTACCACTCGACGAGGGCCTCACCCGGATCGCCGATCCGCCGCCGCAGCGCCCGACGACGAAGCCGGACAGTCCTCAGGCTGATCCAGCTCGCCTTCGAGAGCCCGGGGACGCCCTCGGGCACGCGGATGACGTCATGTCGCGCGCCGCGGTCCTGCGAGGTGAGGCGGGCGACCGTGCACGAGCGCCGGGTCGTCGTCAGGACCAGCACCGGCCGGTCCTTGGCACCCGTGCCGTCCTCGAACGGCACCATGGCGAACCACAGCTCGCCGGGGCGGCACGTCGGCCCACGGCGCAGTCCCAGCAGTCGCAGCGCGAGCAGCACGGCGCCGAGGGCGATGACGAGCGACCACGGCTCGTCCTGCACGCGCTCGACGAGCGCGTGCAGGGAGCCGGACGCGTCGTTGGTCACTCCGGCGGTCAGCTCCCCCATGGCGGCAGCCTAGGGTCGAGCGGCGGGCGGGCGGCCGAGGCGCGGGCGAGTGCTCGGCGAGGGCCCGAGCGCTCAGGCGGCGGTGAGCAGGGCTGCGGCGTCGCGCGTGAGCGCTGCGGCGGCCTGGGCGAGCGCCGTGCCCCGAGGGCTGCCTGCGCGCTCGGACAGCGGCACGAGCCGATCGTCGGCGTCGCGACCCCGCGCGTCGACGACGGCGCCGTTCGGCTCGGACGAGGACGTAGCCGCCGTCGGTGACGAGGCCGAGCCGCCACCGCGTGTCGGCGCCGGGGACGAGCTGCAGCGGAGCTCGCGCGCGACGCCGTGCTCGGCCGCCCAGGCGGCGTCGCCGACGAGCTCGGTGGTCAGCGCCAGCATCGTGGTCGCTGCGGACGCCGGGTCGTCGAGGTCGATGACCCAGGTGCGCTCGCGAGGTCGCCGCGAAGCACACGGCGGCGGTCCCGCCGGCGCGGTGCGGGAGCACGAGGAGCTCGGGGCCGCCGGTGAGCTCGACACGGATCTCGATCACGGCGTCGATGAGGCTCGGCTCCGGGGCGTGCGGCTCGGCCGGGAGCAGCCCGGACGTGCGCCTGGCCGGCGATGCGCAGCTCGCGAAGGGTCGCGAGCGCCTCGACCGGCGGCGGCCAGCGTGCGGCGCTGGGCACGATCGGTCGCGGCCGTGGAGCGGTCGCGGCCGTTGATGGTCACGACCGGGCAGCGTGGTGGCGGCGCCGCTCAGGGCGTCGAGGTCGATCTGTCGTCCGAAGAGACGGGTGCGCGCGAGCATGAGCCCTCCTAGGGTCACGTCATCGGGGTGATGCCAGAGCGCTGGCGCGCGGCCAGCCCACGCTGGCACCTTCCAGGGTAGGACGGGATCGGCCGATGTCCATGAGTCATGGGATGTTTCACCCTGGGCGGAAGCCGGTGGTGGGGCGAGGGTCGGGGCGGAAGAAGGGGCCGATGCACCAGGCCGCCTGAGTGCCGACCCGGCCGACGACTCACCGGACTCGACGAAGCGCCCCCGCCTGTGGACGAGCCCTCGGGGCTCGATGTGTGGATAAACCCGCAGGTCAGAGGCTTGATCGGCGCTCGATGCCTTGGTATAGTCGAACACATGTTCGATCCATCGTTCGCCGTGAGCACCGTCTCGGGCGGGCGTGCGCCCGGCGCCGCTACGGCGATCGAAGGCCTTGAAGACCTGGTCGTGAACGCGCGGGCGCTCGGCACCCCGATCGCCGGGTCCGCCGCGTGGACCGGGCCTGATCGCGCTCGGGCGCTGCGGGTGCTGGACCAGCTCAACGGCGTGCTCGCGACCGCTCGCGCCGTCCTGCTCGTCGCCGAGCAGCGCGCCGAGACGTCCCTCCTGCCCGGCGACCGGGACTTCACGACGGCCCGCGCGCGGGTCATGCGCAGCGGGCTCGGCGAGGCGCGCCGCGAGGTCCTGCAGGCCGAGACCCTCGTCGCACTCCCCGCGATGGCCGAGGCGGTCGCCGCGGGGCGCGTGCCGCTCCCCCATGTCGACGCGCTCGCGCGGATCGCGGCGACAGGTGGCGAACTGGCGCGCGTCACGCTCGGCCAGGCCGGACGTGGCCGAGCGGCTCGTCGGCCTCGCCCAGCGACTGCCGGTCAAGCAGTTCTCGGCCTCCGCGGCGCGGCTCCTCGCAGCGCGCAGACCCCGAGGGCCTCGAGGCGGGCGTCGAGGCCCAGCGTCGAGCGCGCTTCTTCGTCATGTCGCACCAGCCGGAGGGCACCTTCCTGCGCGGCCGACTGGACCGGCTCTCGGCACAGACCCTGCAGGTCGCGCTCGCCTCTGTGCGCCAGGCGCCCGATGCGGATCGAGACAAGCCCCAGGCCGATGCCGACGCCCTCGTCGCCCTGGCCGAGCGGGCGATGTCCGGGATGGCCGGCATCCGTCCGCTCCAGGGTTCTGGTGCGGAACCGGTCGCCGCGCAGTCCACGACCCCCCCGCCCGTCCGCGCCCTCGGCGCCACGGCCGGCCGGTGCAGCGCCCTCCGGGGATGGCCGGCACGACGTCGACCCGTACGTCTCGGGTGTCGCGAACCGACCGACGGTCTCCGTGCTCGTCCCGGCCGAGACCTTCGCGGAGCTCCGTGAGTCCATCCGTCGGCGCTCGTCCGGGGACCTCTCGCCGACCCGTTGGCGTGCGGTCGAGGCCGCGACCCTCGACGACGGGACTCCCCTGGCGATGTCCCAGCTCGCGCGCGTCCTCTGCGACTGCGAGATCGGCAGGATCGTCATGTCTGCAGACGGCCTGCCGCTGGACGTCGGGCGGACGCGACGGGTGTTCACCGCCGCGCAGCGCCGTGCGGTCATCGTCCGGGACCGCGCCTGTGCGTGGAACGGCTGCGACGTCCCCGCCGCGTTCAGCGAGATCCATCACATGCGTTGGTGGGATCGGGACTCGGGCCCGACGGACCTGGCCAACGGCGTGCTCCTGTGCAGCCATCACCACCACGTGGTGCACCAGCGCGACCTCACGATCACCCGCCTGGACGCTGCACGCCGAGACGACAACCGACGCGCGATGATCGCCGAGCCCGTGCACTACCGCTTCGACCAGCGCGCCGGAGGGCTCGTGAACGCCCCGCCCGAGATCTCGGGCGAAGCGGCCTGAGCCCTGGAGGTCGGCCGCCGCAGTGGACACGACCGTCCGGACCGAGCGTGCAGACGAGGGCACGGGGTGAGGGGTGCACCAGAGCGGCGCCGAGGCGAGGGTGAGCCTCGGGGCGTCGAGGACGCGGGCGCGGTGACTAGCATCCACGGGTGACGACGACGCGAACGACGAGCCCGGCTGCCGTCGTCCCCGCAGTCGGCGTCGCCGCCTTGGTGGGAGTGCTGATCGCGGCGCAGAGCCGGTTCAACGGGGACCTGGCCGTCGCCGGGGCGGGCGCTCTCGTCGCCGGCTGGATCTCCTACGCCGGCACGCTCGCGACGATCGCGGTACTGATCCCCGCCCGGGGGCGCACGGCTTCGACCGTTCGCACCCTGCGCGGGCGCGGCAGGTGGTGGTGGTACGCGATCGGACTCTGCGGCATCCCGATCGTGCTCGGAGCCGCCTACGGCGTGCCCATCGTCGGCGTCGCCGTCGCGTCGGTCGCCTCGGTCGCGGGGCAGACGGTTGCCGGCCTGGTGCTCGACTCCCGGGGGGTCGGCGTGCCGGGCCGGCTCCCGCTCACGCCTCGCCGCGCGCTCGCGGCACTCGCAGCACTCAGCGGGCTGGGGCTGGCGATGGCCACGGGCTCGGGGACCTCGGGCACCGGTGCCGGCCGAGCCGCCGTGATCGGCCTGCTGCTCTTCGCCGCGGGAGCAGCGCTGGCGGCGCAGAACGCGGGCAACGGGGCCGTGACCAGGGACTCGGGCGACCCCGTGATCGCCGGGCTCGCCTCGGCGACTGGCGGCACGGTCGGGATCTCCGTGGTCCTCGGCCTCGCGGCCGTTCTCGGGACGACGGCGGGTACGACGCTCCCCGCCGACCGGGGTGCGTGGTACCTCTACCTCGGCGGCCCGCTCGGTGCCGCCATCGTCGTCTCCGCGGCCTGGGCGGTCCGACGCCTCGGGACGTTCGCCCTGACGCTCGCCGTCGTCGCCGGTCAGCTCGTTGCGGCGATGGTCGTCGACGCGAGCCGCGGGCTCGGCGTGCCCTGGACCACGACGGCAGCGGTGGTCGCGATCGTCGTTGCCACCGTGCTGGGCATCACACCGACGCGCGAGCGGCCCGTCCGTCGGTGAGCACTGCCGCCGGCGGCACCGCGGGCGGGGCTAGGGCTGAGCGGGCAGCGTCGAGCGCGAGGGTGGTTCCCCCGGGGTGATCTGTCCAAGCGCCGGGCGGCGCAGGCGCGGCCTCGACGGGTGTCGGACCGCGATGCCACGATGCCGCGATGGAGATCACCCGCACCGTCATCGTCCTGGACGCGGCCGACCTCGGCGCCGTCAGCGGCTTCTGGGCCGCCCTGCTCGGGGGCATCGTCGAGGCCGAGAGCGACTGGCACACGGTCCGCGTCGACGGGCAGCCCCGGATCGCTGTCCAGCTCGCGCCGAACCACGTGCCCCCGCACTGGCCGGACGGCGAGCAGCAGCAGATCCACCTCGACCTCTACGTCCCGGACATCCGCGCCTCTCATGCGGAGGTGACAGCGCTCGGCGCACCCCTGCTCCGCGCCGCGGACCTCGAGGCGCCCGAGGGCTTCCAGGTCTACGCCGACCCGGCGGGCCATCCCTTCTGCCTCTGCTGGGGCTGACCTCTCGCCTACTCCCCGGTCTCACCGTCGACGGATTCGCGCAGCAGGTCGGCATGGCCGTTGTGTCGCGCGTACTCCTCGATCATGTGGAGCACGATCCAGCGCAGGCTTGGCGGTGCCCCGCCGGACTCCACCAGGGCCCGCCGGTCGAGCCCGCCGTCCGCGAGCGCATCGGCCACCGCCGCGCGGGACCGGGCGAGTGCCTCCTGCCACTGAGCACGCAGCTCCTCGGGGTCCAGGGCGGCCGCTCGACGCCAGTCGGCGTCCGGATCGGCGGACCAGTCGACCGTGTCCCAGGGCGCGGCGGGCCGCCGCTGGTGCAGGACCCAGGTCAACCAGTACTCCTCCACCCAGGAGAGGTGGCTGAGGATCCCGCCGAGGGTCATCGTGGTCGGCGGGACGGAGGCAGCGAGCCCCGCCGCATCGAGCCCACGGGTCTTCCACTCGAGCGTCGCCCGCTGGAAGTCCAGGAAGCCGAGCAGCGTCGCCACCTCATCGGCGGCGATCGGAGGTTCGGGCCGGCCCTGCTCGTCCGTTGTCACCATGGGGTCAGACTCGCCTCCGCCCGGGCGCCGCGTCCAGCCTGCCGCTGGTTCCACGCGACCCGCGGGCCCTCGACCGCCGCAGTGCGGGTCCGCGCACCTCCGGGACACCGCGCGATCCGACCTGCCCTGGGCGGGCCCGAGAGTCCCCGGGACACCGCGTCCGCCGAGTTCCCCTGGGCGAGCGCGCGCACCTTCGGCGCACCGCGTCCTGCGACCCCCGCAGGGCGAGCCTGCGCGGCAACCTGACGAGTACCGTCGGAGGTCGAGCAGGGAGGTGCCCATGGAACGCGTCACCGGTATCGGCGGAGTCTTCATCAAGGCCAAGGACCCTCTGGCCCTGCGCGAGTGGTACCGAGAGCACCTGGGGATCGACGTCCAGGCCTGGGGCGGCACGACCTTCCACTGGGGTACCGACGCGCAACCGAGTCCCGACGGGGCGACCGTGTGGAGCGTCTTCGACGCCTCGTCGGACTACTTCTCCCCCAGCACGTCCACCTACATGATCAACTATCGAGTGGCGGATCTCGACGCGCTCCTCGCTGCGCTCCGCGCCGAGGGCTGCGAGGTGATCGAGGCGCCGAGGCCGGCCGGCTCAGAGGGCCCGGAGGCCTCAGCGGGCTCGGACGAACCGACCGCGGGCGCGACGACCGAGTACGGCACGTTCGGCTGGGTGATGGATCCGGAGGGCAACAAGGTCGAGCTCTGGGAGCCCCCGCCGGGCCGCGTGCCCGACTGACCTTCACCGAGGTGACACCGGCGTGACACGTGCGGTCCGGTCGCAGAACCCAGGATCGGTGAGCCCGAGGCACCCCGAGGCTGGGCGCCCGCCAGCCTCCGCACCAACGCACCGGCGGGCCGGCGGGCCGGTCGCCCCACACCCCCAACACCCGGCACCGCCGCCGCCGCCGCAGCCGCAGCCGCAGCCGACGCACCAGACCCGCCCGACGCCTGTGCCCGACGGCCGTTCGATCGGCTCACGCGATGCTGCACGGCCTAATCCCCATCGCGACCCGAGCGCAGGCGCTTCGTCGTGGACCGCTGCCTCTTCGCCGTCAGACGGCGCTCGGTCGATCCACGCGTGGGGCGGGTCGCCCGGCGCTTCCGGGCGGGAGGACTGATCCCCGCGGCGACGAGGGCTGCCAGGCGCTGCTCGGCTGCGGCCCGGTTGCGTAGCTGCTCACGGTGCTCGGAGGCCGTGACCGTCAGGACGCCGGCCACCAGTCGCGGCCCGAGGCGCTCGAGCAGTCGCTCGCGCTGGAGCTCGGTGAGCACCGAGGACGATGCGACGTCCCAGATCAGCTCGACTCGGGAGTCCGTCGTGTTCACACCCTGACCACCCGGGCCCGACGACCGAGAGAAGCGCACGGCCAGCTCGGCACGCGGGATGACGAGGTTCGGCCCCACGCGGATGCCCGTCGTCATGGCAGCGATCGTCCCATGCCGCCTGTGGCGCCTCCCTGGCCGGTGTCGCGTCCCTCCGGCGGACGTCACTCCCCGGCTCGGGAGCTCGGCCCGTCAGCCCGGTCGACGCGAGGACCCCGGCCCGTCAGCCCGGCCTACGCGAGGGAGAGACCCGAGCCCGGCACGGCATCCGCGCGAGGCCCGCGCCCGGCACGGCATCCCGCGAGGCCCGCGCCCGGCACCGCATCGGGCCGCGGGGCTGCCCGCAAGGGCGAGCGAGCCCCACGGCGCGTGACGAAGCCCCACCTCAGGGATAGACCTCCCCGGCGAACCACGTCCCGGCGTCGATCCACTCGCCGGCACCGCCGCCGCCCCAGCCGTTGTTGACGTAGAAGCAGGTGTCCGTCACGGTCTCGTCCCAGGACCACCACAGGAACGAGTGCCGCACGATGCGGTTCTGCCAGGCGTATCCCCAGGCCACCGGGTAGTGGCTGAGCCACCCGGTCCCGATGACGGCAGGAGTGCGCCGGTAGGCGATCGAGTTCGCTGCGTAGTTGGCCAGCCGCGTCTCGTGGATGCCGAGGGAGTTCCAGTGGGTGTCCAGCCGCGTGTAGCTGCGACCGTTGACGTAGGAGTACGCACCGGGCATGTCCCACGGGGTCGTTGCCCCGCTGCCGAACGCACAGAACGTCCCGACGTCGACGTGCAGCTCGGAGATCATGCTCCGCACCCCGGCGTCCTGGGCGATGGGCGCCACGGCATCCGCTCCGCGGCCGCCGTTCTGCCGGTAGAGGCCGTTGCGACCGGCCCAGTAGGCGTTGCCGGCCGCGGCCTGGCGGTCCGCCCAGCCGAAGAGGATCGCCCAGGCGACGGGCCCGCAGCCGATCGCGCAGCCGTTCTGGTCGAACTGGTTGTACCGGGGCTGATCAGCCGAGCTGCCGGCCCAGAAGATGGTCCATGCCATGATCAACGACCTCCGAAGACGGGCCCGAGGGGCGACATGGTCGGGGCGATCTCGGTGGGTGCCCCCGACGGCACGATGAAGAACATGAGCGACTCGCTCGCCCGGCCATAGCTGAACGTCACCGTGACGGTGAGGTCGCGTGCGCCACGGCTGTCCAGGGCCGTGAGCCGCAGGCGCGGCGGCAAGGGCTGCGGGTTGAGCTCGGCGGCGACGAACTCGGCGCCGGGCCCCTCGATCGAGAAGTCGCCCCGCTCGAGCAGGGGGACCGAGAGCGTGTCGCCCTCACGGATGCCCTGGCCGTAGGTGTCCGTCAGGGCCTCGACCGCCCACGGGTGCTCGGCCCTCCTCGCGAGCGCCGCGAGGTGCGGTGCGTAGGCCGCGGCGTAGCCGCGCGTGCACTGCGCCCACGAGTCCCATGCGCCGTACTCCTTGATCGGGCGGACCGCTCGCGAGCGGCGCAGGCGCGTGGTCGCGGCCTTCTCGCCGTCCTCGACGAGCTCGTCGCGACCCTTCGCCGTCAGGGACGTCGCCCAACCGGCGGCCGAGATGCGTCCCTCGGGCACGGCCGGCAGCTTCGGCGGCATCGTGCCGATGTGGCCGAGCATGGTCCCCTTCTCGTCCTCCCCCACGTAGCAGAGGGAGTCGAGCTTGACGAGGCGGGCGATGTCACCGACCCTGGCCTCCAGCTGGCGGCTGGGCGGCGCGGTCTCGAGGCTGAAGTGCGGGATCGGGACGTCGTGAGCACCCGTCGCGACGACGATGAACCCGCGATCCGACCGCGCGAGCTTGTCCTCGCCGACCGGGAGCGCCGTCGTGATGCCGAGCACCTCGAGCTCCCAGTACGCGACCTCCTTGAGGTCGGGCCGGTAGATCGGGGCGGCCTCGTCGCCGAGCCGGGCCTCGCCCGTCTTCTCGCGACCGATCGTCGAGGCCAGCGCCGCCTCCAGGGCCCTCGCGGCCCTTCGGCGCACCTCGATCGGTACCTCATCCATGGTGACGCGCATGGTGCCCACTCCTTCGCGTGGCGGTTGGTGCTGTCACAGATACAGAGGGCGACAACCGGGATAAATGACCCGAAGCACCCCCGGAGGTCCCCGCCCGTCTCAAGTGCCCGGCGCCGGATGTCGATTGACGTCCATCCGGTGAGCACCGGGCGGGACGAACGAGGGCGGTGGACGGTGGACGAGCGCGGCTCTGCCGACGCCAGCGGCACCGCCGTCCTCTCGTCCGACACCGCGCGCCGCGGCGTCTCGGCGACGGGACTGCGCGCGCCGGCCGTCGCAGGCACGCCCACAACAGCCGCCGCCGCGTCCGGCACGTCCACGCCAGCCGCAGCCCCGTCGGGCACTCTCAGCCCGGCCGCAGCCCCGTCCGACGCGCCCAGCCCGGCCGCAGCCGCTCCGGCCACGACAGCCGCGGGCCGCATCCCCCGGCCCCATCCGCAGCACGACGACGAGCCGGACACCGCAGACACCACGGACGCCGCAGCCGCCACCGCAGACGCCGCGCCGGCCGACCCCGGCGCCTTCGCCCGGCTCATCGGCCTGATCATCTTCGGCCTCGCTGCGATCGCCGCCGCCCTCCTCCTGCTGGCCGCGAGCACGGACGGACCACGGGCCGACATCGCCCCCACCGAAGGGCTCTTCTTCGGGGTCTGGAGCGTCCTGTACGCGACCGAGGCCCCGTCGACCCGGGTGGCCCTCGCTGCCGTGGCGCTCGCCGCGCTGCTCGCCGCCGGGGTGGCGATGATCGAGCTGCGCATCTCCAACCGCTCGCGCCGGTCGAGCGATGCGCTGCACTACCCGCTCGCGCCCAAGCTCGTGATGACCAGGACCTACGGGGTCTTCGCCGGACCCGTGACGATCACCGTCCTCATCCCGGCGCACAACGAGGAGGTCTCCCTGCCGGGGACGATCGCCTCCCTGGTGAACCAGTCGCACCCACCCGAGCGCATCATCGTCGTGGCCGACAACTGCACCGACTCGACCGTCGCGGTGGCGCTCCGGGCCGGGGTCGAGGTGATCGAGTCGGTCGGGAACACGCACAAGAAGGCCGGCGCGCTCAACCAGGTCCTGCGTCAGGTGCTCCCCTCCCAGGGGGACAACGACGCCGTGATGATCATGGACGCGGACACGAGCCTCGATGACGGGTTCCTCGAGACGGCCGTGGCGCGACTCACCGCGGACCGCGCCCTCATGGCCGTCGGCGGGCTCTTCTACGGCGAGGACGGCGCAGGCGTCCTCGGGCAGTTCCAGCGCAACGAGTACATCCGCTACAGCCGCGACATCCGCAGGCGTCGCGGACGCGTGTTCGTCCTCACCGGTACGGCCTCCATCTTCCGCCCGGCGGCGCTGCGGGCCGTCGCGGAGAGCAGGGGACGCTCGATCCCCGGCGCTCCCGGCGACGTGTACGACACCGCGTCGCTCACCGAGGACAACGAGCTCACCATCGCCCTGAAGTCCCTCGGCGCGCTGATGACCTCCCCCCACGAGTGCACCGTGGTCACGGAGATGATGCCGACCTGGCGGGCCCTGTGGACCCAGCGACTGCGCTGGCAGCGCGGCGCGCTGGAGAACCTCGGCGCCTACGGCCTGACCCCGACGACCTTCCGCTACTGGTCGCAGCAGCTGGGCATCGGCTACGGCGTGATCGCCCTCGCCGCGTACTTCGGGCTCATGATCGTCATGTCCCTCGCGATCGACAGCTGGATCTGGTTCCCCTTCTGGATGGGCCTCGGGCTGCTGTTCGCCGTCGAGCGGGTCGTCACGGTGTGGCATGGCGGCTGGCACGCGCGGCTGCTCGCCGCCGCGCTGCTCCCCGAGCTCGTCTTCGCGACGTTCCTCGACGTCGTCTACCTCAAGGGTGTCCTGGACATCATGTTCCGCCGCCAGGCCGGGTGGGGGCATGTCAAGCACGTCGCGGTCGACGCGGTCCTCGACGAGGAGCTCGCGGAGGTGGGCGCATGAGCGGCGGTCTGATCAGCGGGCTGGTGACGGGTGTGCTGCTCCCCGAGACCGTCCTCCACTCGGAGGCCGTCAAGATCCTGGCCACCTTCGTCGCGCTCAACACCCTGATGTACGCGACCCTGGCCCTGCTCAAGATCCTGCCGAAGTGGCATCTGCCGACGCTGCTCGGCGGGCGGAACCGACGCATGCGCAACCGCAGCATCCATCCGGGACCCCTGCGTCACAACCGCTGACCACGGGGGCGGCAGCGAGCTCCCCAGCCACCGTGCCGCGCGCGCCCGGCGCGCCGAGCCCGCCGCTAGAAGCGGGCGCCCGTCCGCCACGGCATCTCCTGCAAGGTCAGTCCGTTGCCGTCAGGGTCCTCGAAGCCGGCGTAGCGGATCCCGCCGCCGACATCCTGGACGGGGGTGACGTCGACGCCCCGGCCAAGGAGCTCGGCCCGCGTGCTCTCGATGTCGGCGACCACCAGGTCCAGGCCCCTGATCGACCCCGGGGGGCGCGTCGTAGACGGGCAGCCCCGTCCCGAAGCCGATCGAGCAGGCCGAACCCGGCGGGGTGAGCTGCACGACGCGCACGCCCTCGGCGGGACGGACGTCCACGTCGACGACGAAGCCGAGCCTCTCCGCGTAGAAGGCCTTCGCGCGGTCGACGTCGGCGACCGGGATCGGCACGAGCTCGAGCTTCATGTCCACGGGGTCTCCTCAGCGCGACGACGGCCGGTGCCGCGTGCCGCCACCCTCGCACGGGACGGCCACCCCGCCCAGCCCCTGCTGGGCGGCCCGCGGCCCGCGGCCCGCGGCCCAGGGCGGGCCCCGCGTCGCCCGTGCCGGGAGGCTAGGCTGCCGGAGAAGGCCGTCATCCCTCTCGCCGGGGGTGGCGGTTCTTCACGTCCGGTGACGCACCCGGTCCGTTCCCCCATTCGGTCCAGCCCGGGGACGCCCCGGGCGGGCTACCCTTCGGCTCATGCCCTCGACACCGTCGCCCTCCGAGCTGAGGGCACATCTGACCGCGCTGCTTCCCTCGACCCGCGACCGCGACCGCGCCTCGGCATCCGTCGAGGTCGTCGTCGCCCACGACGACGAGGGCACCCTGGCGACCACGCTGGAGATCCTCTCCGGTCCCACCGTGGCAGCGGACGCCCAGCCGCAGATCCACGCCGGCACGAGCGCAGCAGCACCGGCCCTCCCGCGCCGCTGATCCGACCGCGCCGCCGTCTCCCCCGCGCCGCTGAGCCGACTGCGCCGCCGTCTCCCCCGCGCCGCTGAACCCACCGCGCCGTCGGCTCCCCGGCGCCGCCCGCCCGACGGCGGCCGGCGACCACCCCGCGTCGGCCCGCCCGCGGCGAGATCAGCCGAGTTCCGCGACCCGCTCCCGGACGAGCGCGACGAGCCGCCCCACATTCAGCGTCCAGCCCACACCGAAGACGTGCGGGCCGAGCACCGAGGACGCCTGCGGGTCCCACAGCCGGGCGCGCACCCGCTCGAGCGTCGGGCGGCGGAACTCGTACGGGACGAAGCCCGCGACGGTCCCGTGCCAGGTGCGCTCCTGCGCCGGGGTCCGCAGCTCCTTGACGAGGGCAGCGACCGCGAGCCCCGCCGCGACCAGACGGACCAGTGACGAGATCCCCGAGCTCCTGCGAGTCGATCCCATGACATCCCCTCCTCTGCACCTGCTGGTCCATCGTCCACCCGTCGGCCCGGGCCGGCGAGAGGGCGCTCGTCCGCCGATTCATCCTGATGCCGACTCATGTGCTCGCGACAGGCGACGATAGGGACAGGAGCGGGCCGCTGCCGCCCTCGAACCGACACGCCAGGGGGAAGAGCCTTCATGACCTCGTCACGGACCGCACGGATCGTCGTCCTCGGCTCGATCGCCCTCGTGCTGCCGTGCGTGAGCGCCGCTGCCCCGGCACCGCCGGAGACGACGACGTACATCGTGCAGGTCGAGGACGGGGCCGTCCCGAGCGTGGCAGCGGAGCTGACGGAGCTGGGCGCGCGCCCCCAGTCCACGTTCACGCAGGCGGTCGACGGGTTCGCTGTCGACCTGAGCGAGGACCAGCTCACCGCGCTGAGCGCTGTCGACGAGGTCACGGCGATCAGTCCCGAGCACGTCTTCACGACGATGGACATCCAGCAGCCGACGCCGTCCTGGGGCCTTGACCGGATCGACCAGGCGGGACTCCCGCTCGACAGCTCCTACAGCTACGACTCCCTCGCGGGCGCCGGCGTGCGGGTCTACGTCGTCGACACCGGCATCGCGGCGAGCACGACCTTCGGTGCGCGGCTCCTCGCGGGCACGAACACCACGGGCGACGCCTACGGCACCAGCGACTGCAACGGGCACGGCACCCATGTCGCGGGAACCATCGCCTCGACGGCGTACGGGGTCGCCAAGGGCGCGAGCCTCGTCCCCGTGCGGGCGATGGACTGCGCGGGCAACGGGACGACGAGCACCGTCGTCAACGCCCTCGGCTGGATCCTCAGCCACCACCCCGCTGGTTCGCCAGGAGTGGTCAACATGTCGCTCGGCGGCCCCGTGGACGCCGCGGTGAACTCCGCGGTCAGCGCCCTCCTGAGCAAGGGCCTCACCGTCGTCGCGGCGGCGGGGAACGAGGGGACGGATGCCTGCGCCACCTCGCCGTCGTCGGTGGCGGCGGTGATCTCGGTCGGCTCGACGGGCACGACCGACCAGCGCTCCTCCTTCTCCAACTGGGGGTCGTGCGTCGACGTCTTCGCGCCGGGCGAGGGGATCCGTTCCCTCAACTACCTGGACCCGAGCACCGCGGCCGTGTGGTCGGGGACCTCGATGGCGAGCCCGCACGCGGCAGGCGTGGCCGCGCTGTACCTCGCGAAGGTCCCGACGGCGGCGCCCGCCCAGGTCACCGCGGCCCTCATGGCCGCGGCTCACCCCGCCGTGACCGGAGCAGGCACCGGCTCGCCGACCCTCCTGCTCAGTTCCGCCGTCGTCCCGGGCTCCACCGCGATCCTCGGCGCGGAGGCGACCTACGTCACGAGCGTCTACTCCGACCTCTTCGGCCGCACGCCCGATGCCGTGGGCCTGGCCACCTGGACCGGGCTGCTGCGCGCCGGGACGCCTCGGTCGGCGGTCTCCGCCGCGATCACCTCGAGCGCCGAGTACCGCTCACGCCTCATCACCGGCGTCTACTCGAGCTTCCTCGGGCGAAGCCCCGACACGGCCGGGCTCGCCTCCTGGCTCGGCGCCATGAACGCCGGGATGACGATCGAGGCCATGGAGGGCGGCTTCGTCGCCTCGGACGAGTACTACGCACAGGCCGGGAGCACCCCGGCGGGCTGGGTGACGCGGCTGTACCGCGACGTCCTCGGCCGGTCGGCGGGGGGCGAGGAGATCGCGTACTGGACGCGGCGCCTGGCGACCGGCTCCGGCCGCCAGGACGTGGCCGCCGGGTTCCTGCTCTCCACCGAGCGGCTGAGCACCGTCGTCGACACGAGCTACCGCGCGATCCTTCGCCGTGGCATCGACCCCTCGGGGCAGCAGAGCTGGGTCCGGGCCATCCAGTCAGGGATGCGCCTCGAGGAGGTCATCGGCGGTCTCATCTCGAGCGACGAGTACTGGAACGCGCACCACTGATCCCTGCGACTGCGGTCGGGTGCCGTCCCGCCGGCCCTCGGGACGTGCGTCAGCCGGCGGTGGGAACCGGGCGGTCGGGCGTGAGACCGCCGTCGGCACCCCGCGCGCGCTTGGCCCGGTACATGTCCAGGTCGGCCGCACGCAGAAGGCTCTCGGCCGAGCGCCCCGGGTCGGTGCTCGAGACGACGCCGATGCTGGCCGAGCCGTCAGCGACACCCTCGGCCAGGGCGACCGGGGCGGCGAGGGCCTCGGCGATCCGCCGCACGAGGTCGTGGTCGTCCTCGGGGAGGTCCTCGACGAGGACGGCGAACTCGTCACCGCCGAGGCGCGCCACGAGGTCGACGTCGCGCACGCAGCGCCGGATCCGTCGGCCGACGGCGCGCAGCACCGCGTCCCCTGCGGCATGACCGAGGCGGTCGTTGACCGACTTGAACTCGTCGAGGTCGATGACCATCAGGGTGATCCGGCCGGGCCGCTGCGCGAGACGGCTGATCGCCGCGTCGAGAGCCGTGCCGAGCAGCGCCCGGTTGGCCAGACCCGTGAGCGGGTCGTGCGTCGCCTCGTGGCGTAGCGCGTCGGCCAGCCGGTCCCGCTCGCCCAGCAGCTGGTTGAGCTCGTCGACCTTGGTGTCGAGCTCGTCGACGAGGCGGATGTTGTCGGCGTTGACCACGACCTGGCGCACGACGACCAGCACGGCACTGGCCAGCGCACCGACGACGACCGACCAGTGCTGCACGCCCGACACCTCCGTGACCAGGACCCTCAGCAGCAGGGCGAAGGTCGCGAGCAGCGCCACGTACGGGATCAGGGCGACGAGCGAGCGCCGTGCGGCCGCGCGCCTCGGCGTGACCGGGCCGGGCGTCGCACGCTGGACTCCCGCCGCAGCCAGGAGCAGGGCGCTCGCGAGCGCCGTCGCCAGCAGGTGCCAGGAGACGTGGCCGGCACGGGCCAGCAGGGCGCTCGAGGCCTGGGCCCCCGCCTCGAGCGTCGCCGCGGCGACGATCAGCACGGCCACGGGCCGGATCATCGGCGGAGCGGGCGAGCGCGCCATGACCACGATGCCGAGGACGACCGAGAGGAACAACCCGGGCCCGATGAGCAGACCGAGCCAGGCACCGGGCGAGGTCGCTCCCGTGCTCGGCAGCGTGAGGTAGGCGCCGAAGACGGTCGCCGCGATCATCACCACCGCGATGTCGAGGGCGAGTCGCGCCCGCGGCCTGCGCGGCCGATGGCCGATCTGCGGTGTCAGCAGCAGCACCGCCGCGATCGGCACCGCGGTCCCGACGAGGACCAGTGCGCTCTGGGCTGGCCCGCCGAGCCCTGTCGCCAGGTCCACCGGACCACGGGAGAGCAGGGCGAGCTGGACGACGTCGCCGACGGCGTAGAGCCCCCCGGCGGCCGCGATGCCGAACCAGACCCACCGGGCACTGCGCCCGCCGGCCGCCCGCGCCACCCGGGCGGCGGTCACCAGGAGGCCGAGGTGGCTGAGCCCCAGCAGCGCCCAGCACAGGGCGAGCTGCTCGTGCGTCGTGCCCACACCCGCGCCGAGGCCGAGCACCGCGACCACCGATGACCAGGAGTGCGAGCACGACCGAGGGCGAGCGCAGCAGCGAGCGCGCACGGCTCGTCCGCGCGCGCTCCTCCTGCGCCCGGCCTGGCATCCGCTCTCCGATCGCGCTCGTCGGAGGCGTATCGTCCCACGCGCTCACTCCCCCCTTATCGGCACGGCCACGGGTCGGATCAAGGGGACGTGGCCCGCTCCGTCGCGGAGTCGGCCCCGTAGCCTTGGGCCGTGCAGTGCGCCCACTACGAAGCGATGAGGTGCCGCTCGTGCACCCTCCTGGAGCAGCCCTACCAGGCCCAGGTCGCCGACAAGCTGCAGCGCGCACGGGACCTGATCGGCGCTCGGGGCACCGTCCGGTGGCTGCCGCCGGCGACCGGCGAGGAGTCGGGCTTCCGCAACAAGGCGAAGATGGTCGTCACGGGCACGGCGGACGAGCCCGTGCTCGGCATCCTCGGGCCGCATGGCGTGGGCGTCGACCTGCGGGACTGCGCACTGCACTCGCCGGGGGTGCTCGCAGCCCTGCCGGTCCTCGCCGAGTTCGTCACGCTCGCCCGCCTCGAGCCGTACGACGTCGCGCGACGCGTCGGCGAGCTCAAGTACCTCCTGGTCACCGAGTCCCCCGACGGTGAGCTGATGGTGCGGTTCGTCCTGCGCTCCACCGAGGCGCTCGCTCGCATCCGCAAGCACCTGGCATGGCTGCTCGCCGCGCTCCCCTCCGCGCGGGTCGTCTCGCTGAACCTCCAGCCAGAGCCGAAGGCGGTCCTCGAGGGCCCGCAGGAGATCCTGCTCACCGAGGCCACGACGCTGCCCATGCGCGTGAACGACGTCGTCCTCCACCTTCGCCCGCAGAGCTTCTTCCAGACGAACACCGTCGTGGCCGCCGCGCTGTACCGCCAGGTGCGGGCCTGGGTCGACGAGCTCGCCCCGGGCTCGCTGTGGGACCTGTACTGCGGCGTCGGCGGTTTCGCCCTGCACTGCGCCGCGCCGGGCCGTGCCGTGCTCGGCATCGAGACGAGCAGCGAGGCGGTGGCCAGCGCCCGGATCAGCGCGGCCGAGCGGGGCCTGCGCGACGTGCGCTTCGAGGCCGCGGACGCGACGGCGGCGGCACTCGCCTCGACGGCGGCTCCCGAGGTCGTCGTGGTGAACCCGCCGCGCCGCGGGATCGGCGCCGAGCTCGCCGCCTGGCTCGACGGCTGCGGCGCACGCGCCGTCGTCTACTCGAGCTGCAACGTCCAGTCCCTCGCCAGCGACCTCGCGGCCATGCCGACCTGGCACGTCCGCGAGGCGCAGGTCCTGGACATGTTCCCGCAGACCACGCACGACGAGGTCCTCACGCTCCTCACTCGGGACTGACCGGGAGCGCCGCCGGGCCCCGCTCCCGAGGCCCGCCCCGGCGGCGGTGCCCGCGTCGACCGAGCCCGGGCCCACCCGTCCGCGCACCACCAGATCCACCCCGGACCCCCGCAGGACTTGGCAAGCCCGCTTCGTCGTCCTATGTTTGTACTGACCGGTCAGTCTAACGAACCGAGGACCCGATGACCGCCCTGCACGCCCTTCCCGAGGACAGCGCCTCCGCGATCGCTCTCGACGAGTCCCCGGGCGGACCGCCCGCCGTGCTCGCGCGGTCCCTGGTGCTGCACGGGAGCCGCGGGGCCGTCTACGGCCCGGTCGACCTCGAGGTGGCGCACGGCGAGCTCGCCATCGTGCACGGCCCCCAGGGCGGCGGGCGCTCGAGCCTCCTGCTCACGCTCGCCGGGCGGATGGTCCCCGATCGCGGGAGCGAGCTCACCGTGCTCGGCCGCTCCCTTCCGCGCGAGCGCCGAGCGGTGCAGCGCCGCGCCGCGATCGCCGGGTTCACCGGGATCGACGACCTCGACGAGTCGGTGACCGTCGGCACGCTCCTCCGCGAGCGCCTGGCCTGGCTCACCCCGTGGTACCGGCGCATCCCCCGCGTGGGCCAGCCCGAGGCGGAGCGATTCCTCGGCCCGGTGTTCGGCCCCCGACCCCTGCCGCGGGTCGACAGCGTCGTGTGGGACCTCGACGAGGTCGACGTCATGCTGCTGCGGCTGACCCTCGCGATGCTCCAGGGTCCCGAGCTGCTCGTGGTGGACGACATCGACCAGGTGCACGACAGCGCCAGACGGCAGTTCGTCTGGTCACGTCTCGAGGCGCTCACGCAGCAGGGGGTCACCGTCGTCACGTCGGTCGCCTCGCTCGACGAGGTCTCGCGCTTCAGCTGGCAGCGAGAGCCGCGGCAGGTCTTCCTCGCCACCGGCCCGCATGCGCGCCAGGCCGACTGAGCCGCTCGCGCCCCCCACCCCATCGCTCCGACCCGAACGGGAACCCATGTCTGCCCTGACCTCGACCGGCACCGAGCTGCGCCGCTTCCGCCGCGGTGCGCTGCCGAAGATCGCCATCGCGGCCCTCATCCTCATCCCCCTGCTCTACGGCGCCCTGTACCTGTGGGCGTTCTGGGACCCGACGGGCCGGATGGACCGCCTCCCCGTCGCCCTGGTGAACGCCGACGTCTCGGCGACGACGAGCGACGGCACCGTGGTGCACGCAGGCCAGGACGTGACCGACACGCTGCTCGACTCGGCCGACCTCGACTGGGTCAGCACCGATGCCGCGAGCGCCGAGCAGGGCGTCAAGGACGGCACGTACTACTTCGCGCTGTCCATCCCCGCCGACTTCTCCGCCAGCATCGTCTCCGCCGAGGGGGACACCCCGACCCAGGCCCAGCTCGACGTGACGTACAGCGACGCGAACTCGTTCCTCGCGAGCACGCTCGGCCAGTCGGCGATGAAGCAGGTCGACAGCGCGGTCCGGGCGACGATCGGCGACGAGGCAGTCGGCACGGTCCTGGTCGGCCTGGGCTCGGCACGCGACGGCTTCGCCACCGCCGCCGACGGTGCCCTCACCCTCACGGCCGCGGGCGGCGAGCTCGCGGCCGGTGCCCAGCAGGTCGCCGACGGGGTCGACGCGACGCATGACGGCGCCGCGCAGCTCGCCTCCGGGCGCGAGTTCCGCCCAGGCGGGCGCGACCCAGCTCGCGAGCGGCGCCCACAGCGCGCTCGACGGTGCCGCGACGCTCTCGGCCGGGGCCAGCAGCCTCGCGACGAACCTCAGATCGGCCGAGCAGGGCTCGACGAGCCTGAGCAGCGGGGCCGCGAGCGTCGCGGCCGGCGCCTCGGACCTCGCGACGAACCTGAAGAAGGCGACGCTCGCGGGCGGGAGCCTCGACAGCGGCGCGGCGACGCTGTCCACGGGCGTCTCGACCGCCGTCGACCAGATCAGCTCGCTGGCCTCGACCCTGGGAGCGGCGTCCCCCGCCCTCACCGACACCCTGACCTACCTCACCGGCCGGTACCAGGCCGGGGACACGAGTGCCGCAGCCCCCCTCGCCGAGCTCTCCGCCGTCGCGCAGCAGCTCACGGCAGTCGACCTCGGCGCCACCACCGCCCAGCTGGGCGCCCTGAAGGACGGCGCGGCGGGTCTCGCGTCGGGTGCTTCGCAGCTCGACAGCGCCCTCGGCCTCCTGAGCGGGGGCGCGGACCAGCTCTCCGCCGGTGCGTCCGCCGTCGCGAGCGGCGCGTCCCGGCTCGACCCTGCGATCAGCCAGCTCACCGACGGGGCCGCACGGCTCGCGGCGGGGGCGTCGACGCTCTCCACCGGCACCTCCGCCCTCGCCGACGGCGCCGACCAGCTCTCGGCCGGGGCCACGCAGCTGTCGGCCGGGACCGAGGAGCTCGCGAGCAAGACCGACCTCCTGGCGGCAGGTGCCCACTCCGTCGCCGATGGCGCGGGGCAGCTCACCGACGGGGCCGGGACCCTCGCCGACGGCCTGTCCGCGGGTGCTGCGAGCATCCCCGACGACTCCTCGGCCCTGCGCGCCTCACGCACCGAGGTCATCTCGACCCCTGTCGTCCTGGACGAGCAGCACCTGACCAAGGCCGAGGGCTTCGGTGAGGGGTTCGCACCCTTCTTCATCCCGCTCGCGCTCTTCGTGGGCTCACTCATCACGTGGCTCCTGCTCCGGCCGCTTCCCTCGCGCGCGCTCGCGACGCCCGCATCGGGTCTCCGCACCACCCTCGCGGGCTTCCTGCCGGCAGGGCTCATCGGAGCCGCTCAGGTGGCCGTCATGCTCGCCGTGATCCACAACGGCGTCGGCCTGGAGATGTCGAGCGTCGTGGGGACGATCGGCTTCACGCTGCTCGTCTCGATGGCCTTCATCACGCTCCAGCAGGCACTCATCGCTCTGCTCGGGCCGGCGGCGGGCAAGGTCGCGATCCTCGCCCTGCTCATGCTTCAGCTCGCCTCCTCCGGCGGGACCTACCCCGTCGAGACGACCCCGGCGTTCTTCCGTGCCGTCCACTCCTTCCTGCCGATGAGCTACGCGGTCACCGGACTGCGCGAGGTCATCACCGGCGGGATCGACGGTCGGCTGTGGTCCTCGGTCGCGGTGCTCGGGGCGATCGTCCTCGGCTCGCTCGCGGTGACGTCCTGGAGGGCGGGTCGGATGCGCACGTGGACGCTCGACCGGCTCCACCCCGCGCTCTCGATCTGAGAGGCTGAGCAGATGAGCGCGGCGAGCGGGTCCACCACGGCCGGCGGGACCCGTCGGCACATCATCGAGGCCGCGGTGGGCCTGATCGCCGATCGCGGGTTCACGGCGACCTCAGTCGACGAGATCGCCGAGGCGGCCGGTGTGGCGAAGGGCTCCGTCTACTACAACTTCGGGTCCAAGACGGAGCTCTTCACCGACATCCTCACCGAGGGGATCGCCCGGCTGACCGACGGGCTGCGGGCCGCGCTCGGCCGGGAGCCCGATCGACCGGCCGTCGAGGTCCTGGTGGCCGAGCTGCTCCGGCAGATCCGCGATCACCCCGCCTTCGCGAAGGTGGTCGCCGCCGAGGTCTTCCGCACCGGCCGCGACTGGCAGGCCTCGATCCGACTGCTGCACGACGAGGCGATCCGGGTCTTCGCCGACGGCGTGCTCGCCGGCCGGCCGGCGACATCAGCGCGCGACGCCGAGATCATGGGCAGCGCCGTCTTCGGCGCGACCCTGGTGGCCGGGCTGGAGTGGCTCGCGTTCCAGCCGGACCGCAGCCTCGAGGACGTGCTGCCCGCGCTGCTCCGGGCGATCGGAGCGGAACGGGCCTGATCGCGCAGTGGGCGTCGCGCACCTGCACGGGCCGCACGTGCCGCACGTGCTGCACGGCGCGGTGGCTCAGCCCTCCCCGAGGGACTCGGACGCCTCGGTGAGGAAGGCGCGCAGGGCCGCGTTGCGCTCGACGGCGATCGCCTCGCGGTAGGCGGTCCGTGCGGCCTCGTCCTGACCGGCGAGCCGGAGCAGGTGCGCCCGGACGGCGCTCACGTCACCCCTCAGGACGCCGCCCGCCTCGAGCTCGTCGAGCGCGGTGAGCCCCGCGAGCGGGCCACGCTCGTACGCCATGGCGACCGCGCGGGCGAGGAGTGCCGCGGGTGAGGGCCACTGCGCCACGAGACCGTCGTAGAGGAGCCGGACCGCCGCCCAGTTCGTCAGCTCCCAGGACGGCGCCTGCGCGTGCAGTCCCTCGATCCCCGCCTGGAGGGCGAACCTCCCACCACCCGGGAGGGCGAACGTGGCGTGCCGGAGCCCCTCGGCGACCAGCTGCGAGTCCCAGGTCGAGCGGTCGGCCACCGGCAGGGCGACCGGCGCGGGCCCCGAGCCCGAACGGCCCGGCGCCCGTGCCTCGCTGAGCAGCACGAGACCGAGAAGCCCGGCGACCTCACGGTCCTGCGGGACGAATCGGCGCAGCGCCCTCGCGAGCGCCACCGCGAGCCCCGTCAGCTGCGCTGCGGCGCACCGCGCTCCCGTCCGGAGCGGTGTGACCGATCGTGAACAGGGAGTGCACGACCTCGAGCGCGTCCGGGACGCGGCCGCGCAGGTCCTCGGCCCCGAGCCCGGTCGAGGCGAGCTGCTCGACCTGCCGCTTGGCCCGGGTGAGCCGGGCACTCATCGCTCCGTGCTCGACCAGCAGGACGTCCGCGACCTCGTCGGTCGGCACTCCGAGGGCGAACCTCAGGGCGAGGGCGAGCCGGGTGGCCGGCGCCACGTCGGGATGGCAGGCGATCAGCACGAGCTCGAGCCGGTCGTCCCCGCCCGGCGGTTCG
Source organism: uncultured Actinomycetota bacterium (assembly GCA_963777075.1). GTDB lineage: Bacteria > Actinomycetota > Actinomycetes > Actinomycetales > Cellulomonadaceae > Actinotalea. The sequence goes on from CAVZPH010000033.1 coordinate 97,321, forward strand.
GCGGGAGGCTCGACGCCGCCAGCGTCGCGCAGGGCGAGCACGGGCAGACGCTCCCGCAGGGCCGCGTCCCGGCGTGCCAGGTCGATCGCGATGCGCTTCGCCGTCGTGGTCAACCAGCCGGCCGGGTTGACCAGGAGCTGCCGGTCCCTCGCCGACAGGGCCCGGACGCACGCCTCCTGGAGGCAGTCCTCGGCGAGGGCCGGGCTCCCGGTGTAGCGCAGGAGCGCCGCGAGAAGGTGCGGCCACTGCGACCGCACCGTCTCCGCGAGCGGGTCCGGCGTCACGACGTCGGCATCACCGGGGTGACCTCGACGTACCCGCCCGTGGGGCACTGGGCGGCCAGGGCGAGCGCCTGCTCGCGATCGGCGACCTCGAGCGTGTAGAAGCCCGAGACGACCTCCTTGACCTCGGGGAACGGCCCGTCCGTGAACACGGCGGGCCGGCTCCCGTCCGCCGGGGTGATGCGCGTCGAGGCCCGGGGCGGCATGAGCGCCTCCCCTCCGAGGATCCTCGCCCCGGCGGCCTCGACCGCGGCCGCGAACGCCCCGTGCGCGGCCATCGCCGCCGCCCAGTCCTCCTGGGTCGCCGTGCTCGGGTCCCACTCGGGCTCGACGATGAGGATGACGAACCTCTCGGTCATGGCGGTCTCCTTCACGCTGGTGACCGGGCTCGGTGTCCGGTCCTGACACCCCCTCGACGAACGGCGAGGCCCGTTTTCGACAGCGCCCACATTCTTCTTCTCGCGCGGTGCTGCGTCGAGAGCTCGGGCGGCCGCAGGTCAGGCCCCGGCGACCACGAGCGTGCTGCGCACCGGCGTCCGGTTCGTGAACAGGTCGAGCACGGGGCAGTGCTCCTCGACGACGCGGTGCAGCTCGGCGTACCGCTCGGCGCTCTCCGGCCCGGTCACCCGGGTCTCGACGCGGATCTCGGTGAATCCGGCTCGCACGTGGTCGTCGAGCCCGAAGAAGCCCCGGACGTCGAGGTCGCCCACCGCCGAGAGCGTGAGCTCGTCCACCTGGATCCCCAGGTGGGCCGCCCAGAACCGGTAGGTGACGACCTGGCAGCCGAGCAGGGCCCCGAGCGCGTACTCCACCGGGTTCGTCGCCTCGTCGTCCCCACCGAGGGACGGGGGCTCGTCGACGAGGAAGGAGTGCTGACGCGTGGTGACGGCGGTGGCGACCCTGCCGACGCCGCGCCCGCTCGCGCTGAAGCGCACGCGGGCACGGTCCGGATCGGCGCCGACGGCCTCGGCGGTCGCGGCAAGGATGCCGATCAGCGAGGCGTCGCGGTCGGCGGGGGCAAGGGTGGTTGAGGTGAGAGTGGTCATGGAGGTGCTCCTTGGTCGGTGTGCGGGAGTCGTCCTGGACGCACGCCGACCGGCCGGGCACCGGTGGTGCCCTGGCGGGTGGGGACGGCCGTGACCGCAGCCCTGAGGGCCGGCCGGCAGTCCGTGGAGGGGCGCGCGCCCTAGAGCATTCGCGCAGCGAGGCCCGGCATGCCGGCCGTCGCGACGACCCGCGCGCACGGCACTGCGGCTGCGATGGCAGCGGCGCGGGCCGGGGTCGAGGTCACGGCAGGAGCATGGACGCACTCCGGCCGGGCCCGCACGGCCCATCCGGATGCTGGGCAGCACGCGTGGAGGGGCAGGTCACCGCGCCGAGCGCAGCTCCGCGGTGAGCGGGCACTGGAACGGGTCACGCGCCGCGAGGCCGACCTCGTTGAGGTAGCGGATGACGATCCCGTAGGACTCCATCAGGCTCGTCTCGGTGTACCGGATGCCGCGGCTGCGGCAGAACTCGCGGACGATCGGCTGGACCCGGCGCAGGTGCGGCCGGGCCATGCTCGGGAAGAGGTGGTGCTCGACCTGGTAGTTGAGGCCGCCCATGAACCAGTCGGTGAACCGACCGCCCTTGACGTTGCGGCTCATCAGCACCTGGCGGCTGAGGAAGTCGATGCGGGAGTCGCGAGGGACGATCGGCATGCCCTTGTGGTTCGGCGCGAAGACGGCGCCCATGTACAGACCGAAGAGGCCGAGCTGCACGCCGAGGAAGGCGAACGCCATGCCCACCGGCAGGACGAGGAAGATCGCGGTGAGGTACCCACCCAGGCGCAGCGTGACGAAGGCGATCTCGACGGGGCGACGCTTGACCGGTCCGCGGCCGAAGATCGTCTTCACCCCGGAGACGTGCAGGTTGAGGCCCTCCAGGAGCAGAAGAGGGAAGAACAGCCAGCCCTGACGCTGCGAGAGCCATGCCTTGAGCCCGGTCCGCGCGACGCGTCCGTCGGTGTGGAAGACGATGACCTCGCCGCTGATGTCCGGGTCGGCACCGATCTGGTTCGGCTTCGCGTGGTGCTTGCTGTGCTTGTGCTGCCACCAGCCGTAGCTCATCCCGGCGAAGAGGTTGGCCAGCACGAGGCTCGCCCAGTCGTTCCACCGCCCGGAGGCGAAGATCTGCCGATGGGCCGCGTCGTGCCCGAGGAACATCACCTGGCCGAGCACGAGAGCGAGCCCGGCCGCCAGCGCGAGCTGCCACCAGGAGTGACCGATGAGGACGAAGGCCACCCCCATGGCCACGAGGATCCCCGTGAGGACCCCGAACCTCGTCCAGTACCAGCCCTGCCTGCGCCGCATCAGCCCCGCGTCGGAGACGGTGCGCGCCAGGGCGGTGAACTCGCTCACCTGGCGCTCACGTGGCGCCTCCACGACACCTGCCCCGCGCGCGGTGGCGCCGCTGGGGAGGTGGGAGGATCCGGCTGCGGCTGCTACGGCCATCGGCACGTCCGTTCATTCGGAGGGCGACTCAGTGCCAGGGCAGCACATCTACCTACGCAACCGTAACCTGCGATGCCGCTCCTGTCGCCGGGTGGCGCGCCCCGATCTCAGGTACCGGCCGACGAGAGCGGTCCCATCGGCCGGTACCACCCCCGCAGGGGCCCGACGGCGACATCGGCCCCATGATCGAGCGCCGAGGCCCTGTGCAGGATGCGGGCACATCGTGTAGCGTTCCTAGCAACGTTGCAGCGTTTCTTGCGTTTGAGTGCCCCGGAGTACCGGTAGCCCCTTCTCTTGCCAGAGCAGACGAACGAACTTGTGACGATCGATGGCGAGTCGCGTCATCGGTTGACTGCTCTGGAAGGAGCACCATGACTACTGGAACCGTGAAGTGGTTCAACGCCGAAAAGGGCTTCGGATTCATCGCCCCCGACGACGGCGGCGCTGACGTCTTCGCCCACTACTCCGCGATCGCGTCCTCCGGGTACCGTTCGCTCGACGAGAACCAGAAGGTCGAGTTCGAGGTGACGCAGGGTCCCAAGGGCCCCCAGGCCTCGAACATCCGCCCGCTCTGATCTTCCGCTCCGTGCTCGACATCTGATCGAGCGCAGGCGATCACGAGAGGCCTCACCCTTCGGGGTGGGGCCTCTCGTTCGTTCCCGGTGGGGCGACCGGCCGCCACCGGCTCACCCGGCGGCGGCGAACAGCTCGGGCACCCGATCGGCCGAGAGCGGCCGGCTCAGGAAGTACCCCTGCGCGATGTCGCAGCCCGCACGGGCCACCCCGTCCAGCTGCTCGGAGGTCTCGATGCCCTCGACGACGGTCTGCGCCCCGATGGCCCGCGCGAGGTCGACGACGAAGCCGATGACCGCCTCGTCCTGCGGAAGGCGCGAGGTGAAGGAGCGGTCGATCTTCAGCGTGTCGACGGGCAGGTCACGCAGGTAGGCGAGCGAGCTGTAGCCGGTCCCGAAGTCGTCGACGGCGAGCGTCACGCCGAGCTCCCGCAGCTCGCTCAGGCGTCGGATGCTCCCCTCGACATCGGCCATCAGCACGCTCTCGGTGATCTCGAGCTGCACGGCGGCGGGAGGGATCCCGACCTCCTCGAGGATCGCGCGCAGCCGCGCGACGGCATGCGGGTCCGCGAGCTGACGCGCGGAGAGGTTCACGGCGACGGTCAGCGGTCGGCCCAGCACCAGGCGCCAGCCCGCCACCGCGATGCACGCCTGGCGCAGCACCTGCTCACCCAGGGCCCCGATGATCCCGGCGTCCTCCGCCGTGGGGATGAACACGGCGGGTGAGACGTCACCCTCCGGGCCGCGCCAGCGGGCGAGCGCCTCGAAGCCGACGATCTGCGAGGGGTCGGCCGCCAGAGCAGCCGCAGCGCCCCGGGCGCGCCGTCCGCCCGCTGCAGCGGCGGCGCGAACGCCGTCCAGGCTGTACACCGGCTGGAACGCGACCCGGATCTGGTCGGCATCGACCGCGCGGCGCAGCGAGGCGCGGAACTCCAGGCGCTCGTTCGAGGGCGGCCGCAGCCCGAGGTCGAAGATCGCGACCTGGTCCCGCCCGGCGTCCTTGGCCCTGGTCATCGCTGACTCGGCGTCCCGGACCAGGCCGACGGCGTCGGTCTCTCCCCCGCCGGCGACGGCGACGCCGACGGACATCGTCGAGGTGATCCACTCCTCCCCGACGAGCAGGGGCCGGCGGCTCGCGACACAGATGCGTTCGCCGAGAAGGCGCGCCTGGGCGACGCTCAGCCCCGGCGCAAGGACGGCGAACTCGTCACCGCCGAGCCGCGCGACCGCGTCCTGCGGCCGGATCACCGCGACCAGCCGCATCGCCGTCGCGCGCAGCAGCTCGTCCCCCGACTCATGCCCCCGCGAGTCGTTGACCACCTTGAACCGGTCGACCCCGCAGAAGAGCACGGCGACGGTCTGGCCCGTGCGGCCGGCGCGGCCGAGCGCCTCGCCGACCTGCTCGACGAAGGAGGTCCGGTTCGCGAGCCCGGTGAGCGGGTCGTGCGTGGCTGCCTGGGCGAGGGCGCGCGCCGCCTCGCGCTCGACCGTGACGTCCGCGACGACGCAGCCCACCGCGACGATCTCCCGGCCGGAGCGCACGGGGTACCAGCTCGCGACGAAGGTGCGCGCCGAGCCCACGATCTCGACGTCCCTCGTCGCCTCGCCGGAGGACAGGACGGAGCGCAGGTGGTCGGCCATCTGGCTCGGCATCCCGGGGACCTCCGTGGCACGCCGCCCGAGCTGCTCCTGGGCGTCGACGCCGAGGATCGCCCCGAAGGCCTCGTTCATCCGGCGCACCCGCAGCTCGCGGTCCCACAGCGCCATGCCGACCGGGGACCCGTGGGAGTAGGTGTCGAGCAGGTCGAAGGCGCCGTCGCGCTGACCGACGGCGTCGCGGTAGGCCGAGGCCCCGATGTGCACGAAGGCGGCGATGAGCCCGAGGGCGACGGCCCGGACGAGCGCGACGGGGACCTCACCGCCCCCGGCTCCGAAGGGCACGAGCACGAGGTAGACGACGGGCACGGCACCGACGAGCAGCCAGCCCGAGCGCGGCGGCAGTGCGAGGGGGTAGACGGCAGCGATCACGAAGAACCACATCAGGAGCGCGCCGCCGTCCGACCCGCCGGACAGGGTCAGGAGGAAGGCGAGCGTCAGCGCGACGAAGCACCGCAGGGCGACGGCGGGCCGTGAGCGCCAGCCGAGGATCCCCGCGATCCCCAGCGCGCCGAGCAGCGAGACGGCGAGGACCAGGTGGTCGATCGAGGTCCCGGGGAAGAAGAGCTCCACCGCGAGGCCGTGCACGGCGAGCGCGATGGGTGCGTAGGGCTCCGACTTCTGCAGGGTCGTCGGCACGTCGAAGGCCGCGGTCGCAGGGCGACCGACGAGATCCGACTCGGGTCCGGCCATGCCACCGACGCTAGCCGACGGCCCTCGTCAGCAGTATGCCCCGACGGGTATGGATACCGCCGCGCTCAGGCGCCGAACCACTCGGCGACCTGATCGGCGATCGCCTTCTCGAAGCGGTCGTCGTCGTGTCGCGTGCGCAGCCACTGCGCGAAGCTGCCGCCGGCGACCTCGTCGAGCTCGGCACGGCATGTCGCCGTGTCGGTCACGGCCCGGTAGAGCATCTCCTCCGCCTCCGCGGGCGTCGTCCACAGGAACGGGTAGCCCGCCGGGAGGATCGCCCTGGCCCACGGCCGGTCGGGGAAGACCCCGACGGCACCGGCGACGAGCGCCTCGATGTACTCCAGCCCGTAGGACTCCTCCGTCGCGGTGGCGAGGAACGCCGTCGTGCGGGCGAGCGCCTGCCAGTAGTCCTCCCGCGTCGCGGTCAGCGGCCCGACCCACGACCAGTGCGGACGGGACAGGCGCATCGCACGCTCGCTGATCAGGTGCGACTCGTGCAGACGGGCCTCGACCCGGATCGGCGTCCGCTTGACGAGTCGCTCGACCACGTCCATGAAGACCTGCGGCTGCTTGCGCTCGGAGAGGTAGATGGCCGGGTAGAGCACGACGGGGATCTCGGGCTCCTGGCGCGGCTTGACGTGCTCGAGCCTGATCCCGAGGTTGACCCAGGCGATCTGCGCCTTCTCGGCGATCTGCGGCACCGTCCACGAGCGGACGATCTCCTTGACCTCCGAGGCGGTGCGCTCGGAGTTCGCGAAGGTCGGGAACAGCGCGCAGGACAGCGCGAGCGAGGCGCGCTGGACCTCGTCGTCGAACTGCGAGGTGTTCCACCACACGAAGTTCATGATCTTCGGCTCGCCGCCGCTCGCGTGCAGCGTGCGCCAGACGGCCATCGAGTCGATGACGTCCATGTTGATCACGACGGTGTCCGTCGGGTCGACGAACTCCAGCGGGATCACGTCGAAGCCCTCGGCGTGACGCGTGGCGTGGCCGATGAGCTGAGCATGCGGGAAGACCCGCATGAGGCGGCGGACGAGCGTCGCACCCGCGTCGTGCCCGGCGACGCGCCCGTCCTCGACGAGAGACGCCTCGTAGTGGATCGCGATCTTCATCGTGTCTCCCCCGCTCCCTGCTCGACGAGCCCGTCCCTGATCTCGCCCCTGGCGCCGTCCGCCACCGGGGCCTCCACGACCGTCGTTTCGTTGCCGACGCCCTCCGAGGCCGTCGGGGCGGCGTCGCCGAGCCCACCGGGCGCCGGCTCGTCGAGCTCGGCGTCGTCGTCGTCGGCGAGCGAGGAGGTGATGCGCATGCCGTAGAACGAGCGGTAGACGAAGAACATCGAGACCGCGAAGAACACCGCGGCGAGGATGAGCACCAGCGTGTGCAGCCCGTCGTCGACGAGGCTCACCGCGAGCTCGACGGCCAGGAGGCCGAAGAGCGTCGTGAACTTGATGACCGGGTTGAGCGCGACCGACGAGGTGTCCTTGAACGGGTCGCCGACGGTGTCGCCGACGATCGTCGCGTCGTGCAGCGCGGTGCCCTTGGCGTGCAGGTCGACCTCGACGATCTTCTTCGCGTTGTCCCAGGCGCCGCCGGCGTTGGCCATGAAGATCGCCTGGTAGAGGCCGAAGATCGCGATCGAGATGAGGTAGCCGATGAAGAAGTACGGCTCGACGAACGCGAAGGCGAGCGTCGCGAAGAACACCCCGAGGAAGATGTTGAACATGCCCTGCTGCGCGTACTGCGTGCAGATCTCGACGACCCGGCGGGAGTCGGCCTCGCGAGGCCTTGGTGACGCCGTCGAGCCGGATCGTCGTCCTTGATGAACTCGACCGCGCGGTAGGCGCCCGTCGTCACGGCCTGGATCGAGGCGCCGGTGAACCAGTAGATCACCGAGCCGCCGGTGATGAGGCCGAGCAGGAACGGCGGGTGCAGCAGCGAGAGGTTCGCCAGGCCAGTGGTCAGCCCCTCGGTCAGGCTCATGATGATCGAGAAGATCATCGTGGTGGCGCCGACGACGGCCGTGCCGATGAGCACCGGCTTGGCGGTGGCCTTGAAGGTGTTGCCCGCGCCGTCGTTCTCCTCGAGGAGCTGCTTGGCCTTGTCCCAGCGGACGTCGATCCCGTAGGTGCTCGCGAGCTCGGCGTCGATCCCCTCGACGTCCTCGATCATCGACAGCTCGTAGACGCTCTGCGCGTTGTCCGTCACCGGTCCGTAGGAGTCGACCGCGATCGTCACCGGGCCCATGCCGAGGAAGCCGAAGGCGACGAGACCGAAGGCGAAGACCGCGGGCGCGATCATCAGGGTGTCCAGACCCTGGTTGCCGATGAGGTACGCACCGCTCATCAGGCCGACGATGGCCATCCCGAGCCAGTAGGCCGAGAAGTTGCCGGCGACCAGGCCGGAGAGGATGTTGAGCGAGGCGCCGCCCTGGCGCGAGCTCTTGACGACCTCCCGCACGTGCTTGCTCCCGGTCGAGGTGAAGACCTTGACGAGCTCGGGGATGAGCGCGCCGGCCAGCGTCCCGCAGGAGACGATCGTGGCGAACTTCCACCACATCCCGCCGACGGCGTCGCCGAGGATCAGGTACGTCGTCGCGTAGGTCGAGGCCATGCAGACGAGCGAGGTGAGCCACACGAGCGAGGTGAGCGGGACCTCGAAGTTCATCCGCTCGGCCGTGGCGTAGTGCGCGCGCACCCAGGCGTCGTTCGCGAGGTAGGACACCGCCGAGGCGACGACCATCACGGCGCGCACGACGAAGATCCACACGAGCAGGCTCGCCTGGACCGCGGGGTCGTGGACGCCGAGGAGGATGAAGGTGATGAGGGCGACGCCCGTCACGCCGTAGGTCTCGAAGCCGTCGGCGCTCGGGCCGACCGAGTCGCCCGCGTTGTCGCCCGTGCAGTCGGCGATGACTCCGGGGTTGCGGGCGTCGTCCTCCTTGATCTTGAAGGCGATCTTCATGAGGTCGGAGCCGATGTCGGCGATCTTGGTGAAGATCCCGCCCGCGATCCGCAGGACGGCCGCACCGAGGGACTCGCCGATCGCGAAGCCGATGAAGCAGGCGCCCGCGATGTCCCGCGGCAGGAACAGCAGGATGATCAGCATCATCAGCAGCTCGAGGCTGATGAGGACCATGCCGATCGACATCCCGGACTTCAACGGGATGCGGTGCACCTGGAGCGGGCTGCCGTCCAGGGAGGCGTGCGCCGTGCGCGAGTTCGCGAAGGTGTTGACCCGGATGCCGAACCACGCGACGGAGTACGAGCCCGCCATGCCCAGGAGGCTGAAGGCGATGACGATCGCCGTCTTGCCCCAGGAGAAGCCGACGAGGAAGCCGTAGTAGACGACGATGACCGCCGCGATGAAGCCCCAGAGCATGAGCAGGAACTTGCCCTGCTTGATCAGGTACGCCTGGCAGGTGGAGTAGATCAGCTCGGAGATCTCGCGCATCGAGGGGTGCACCGGCATGGCGCGCAGCTGGATGTAGGCCATGGTCCCGAAGCCGAGCCCGAGGACGCAGACCAGCAGGCCGACCAGCAGCAGCATGCGACCGGAGGCGCCGCCGACGACGGTCACGGCCGAGAGGTCCGGAAGGACGAGGCTCGCCTCGCCGCCGCTCTTCGTCCCGCCCTCGCCCGCGGCCGAGGAGCAGCCGCCGAGCAGGAGGGCGACCGTCGCCGCGAGCCCGATCCCTGCGCGCCGTCGTCGAGGTGACGATCCGGTCCGATCCCCGCCACCGGTCCACGCGACCGACGACAGTCGAGGCTCGACGCTCTTCGTACCCGGAACTGTGCTCACCATGGCCCCAAGGGATCGACAACGATGTCAGTTCGCACGGTAGGCGCGTGCCGGGGCACCGAGGCATGACCTAGGGCTCAGGCGGCTCGTGGGAGGCTTGGGGCATGCATGCCGCCCCCGGCCGGTGCCCGCTCCGCACCGCCCATCCCGCCCAGCACCTGCGGCGGCGATGAGAGCAGCGCTGCGCACCGAGCTGCGCTCGGCCGTCGGGGCCCACCGCTCGGCGAACCAGGACGCGGTCGGGGCCTCCGGCTGCTGCGTCGTCGTCGCCGACGGCGTCGGGGGTCGCGTGGCGGGAGATGTCGCCTCGGCCGCCGTGACCCACGCCGTCCTGACCTCGCTCACCTCGGGCGCCCAGGAGGGCGGTGCGGACATCGAGCCGGAGCGGCTGCGCGAGGTCGTCGCCGCGGCCAACGCGCGGCTCGCCACGCTGTCGGCTGCGGACCCGAGCCTCGTGGGCCTCGCGACGACGTTCACCGCGATCGTCTGCGTCGAGGACGCCGCCCTCGTCGCCCATATCGGCGACTCGCGTGCCTACCTCGTGCAGTCGGGCTCGGGCCGGCGTGTGACCCGCGACGACTCCCTCGTCCAGGAGCTCGTCGACCAGGGGACGGTCGACCCGGCGGACGCCTGGCTCCACCCGCACCGCAACATCATCCTGTGGTCGCTCGCCGGCGATCCCGGCGACCCGCGTCACCTGACGGTGCAGCGGACCCCGACGGCCCCGGGCGACCGGTGGCTGCTCGCCAGCGACGGCCTGACCGACTACGTCCCGGAACGGCTCGTGCTCGAGGTCCTGGCGGGCGAGCCGGACGCCGCGGTCGCGGCCGACCGGCTCATGGCGATGGCCCTGGCGGCGGACGCACGCGACAACGTGACGCTCGCCGTGATCGACGTCGTCGAGCCGGTGCCCGACGGCGCCGCCCGCGACCCGGAGGCGGTCTACCGGACGGCCGGCTCCGCACTCGCGCTCGGCGCCGCCCACCGGGGCTGAGCAGCCCGGCCGTACGGGGTGATCCGGCTCAGCCGGACCTGAGGCTCAACCGGAGGTGAACAGGCAGAACGGGTGGCCCTCGGGATCGATGAGGACGACGACCCCCGTCTGCGGCTGGACCTCGGCCTGACGCGCGCCGAGCCCGAGCGCACGCTCCACTCCGGCGGCGAGGTCGTCGACACCGATGTCCAGGTGCAGCTGCATCTGCCCCACGCCGGGACGCGAGGGCCACGTGGGCGCCTCGTGCTCGGGGTCGAGCTGGAACGACAGCCCCGCGCCGCCCTCCGGGGAGCGCAGCGCGACCCAGGTCGGGTCCTGGGAGGCGAGCTCCCAGCCGAGGAGCGCCTGGTAGAACCCCGCGAGCGCCTCCGGGTTGCGCGCGTCGAGGACCGTGCCACTGAGTCGGAACCTCATGCTCATCCCCTGTCTGTCCCGTCCGCCGGCGCGGACCCGGGCGTGGTGTCAGTCGGCGTAGCGCAGCACGCCGAGGCGGTGGGAGCACTCGTCCCCCACCGAGATCCGAGCCACCTCGTCCCTGCTGCGCAGCTTGACGAGAGCCGCGACCACGCGATCGCGGAGCGTGAACGGGTCGATCGTGTTGACGTTGATCTTGGTGCCGCCCTCGAATCCCGCGAGCGTCGAGACACGCCACTTGACCACGACGTGCCAGGGCATGGCCTGGGCCGCCGAGGGCGGGCGGTGGTGCCACTCCTCGTTCGTGGGGACATGCGCGCCGGTCGCGGCGTGCACGGCGTGCAGCACGTCGGAGAAACCGCGGATCTCCTCTGCCGTGTGCTCCCAGGGCAGCTGGTGGGCGCTGGTGGAGTAGACCTCGACGGCCGGGTAGCGATGCCCGACCCCGGCCACCGCGATCGCGTGCTCGTTCTCGGCGAGGACGAGCCGGTGCTCCGCGGCGTGGTCGATGACCGCCGTCGAGTAGACGTCCGGCTCGACGTCGAGCCGGGCGAGCTCGCGCACCGTCTGCGGGCCGTACTCGTCGATCGCGACGAGCTGCTTGTGGAGGTGGTCGAACGAGGCCCCGGCGGCCCTGAGCCAGTTCTGGAACACCGCGACGTACTTCGCATGCGGCTGGCTCGTGTACAGCGACCGGAGGGCCTCGACGGTGAACGCGAGGTACCGCGCATGCTCCACCGGGGTCAGCGTGCCCGAGCCCGCGAGCTCGTCCTCGTAGCGCGCCCCGTCCACGAGGTGCCGCCGCGCCACGACGACGTCGTGCGATCCGGCGAAGAGGTCGATCGCCTGGGCGAGCCGCTCCGACTCCGCCTCGGTCGCCCAGACGGCACCGAGGCCCGTCGCCCGCGCCCGGCGGGCGAGCAGCCTCAGCACCTGCTCGCGCCCGGTCGGCTCGGAGACGTACGCCGCCGGCGCGCGCGAGGAGCTCGCCCGAGGGCACGAATCCGTGGTTGGCCCGCCAGTAGTCGACGGACAGGATCTCGAAGAGGTTGGGCACCCGCCTGAGCTCGGCGAGGGTCTCGTCGAGCTCGGTCGCTGCACGGTTCCTCAGGATGACGGCGCCCTCGGGGGCGAGCACGAGGCGTTCCTTCTCCGGCGGCGTCTCGAGGTAGCGCGCCGGGCAGAACGAGCACAGCCGGTCGACCGTCTCGGGGTCGACGACCCGACGGTCCTCCGTCGGCATCGCGAAGGGGCGTCCACCGCGGCCGGGGATCGTCCAGACGACGGTGCCCGTCAGCGGCGAGACCTGCTTGACGGTTCCGTCGGCGAGGCGGACGAGGGCCTGCGGAGCCGCTCGTCATGCGGCGGGGACGGGCTGAGGGGAGCGCGCGTCGGTCACGCCGTCATCCTAGGCGTCGCCGGGGCCGCCGAGCAGGGCCCTGCCGCCCATGCCCCGGCCGGCCGACGGTGCTCAGGACCCGAAGAGCTGGGTCCACCACGGTCCGCCCGACCCGGTCGCGACGCCCGTCCCGAGCCTGCCGAGCTCGCAGTTGAGGATGTTGGCCCGGTGCCCGGCACTGCCCATCCACGCGGCCATCACCGCTGCGGCGTCCGCCTGGCCGCGAGCGATGTTCTCCGCCCTGGCGTAGGTGATCCCCGCGGCCGTCGCCCGGTCCCACGGCGACTGCCCCGAGGGGTTCGTGTGGTCGAAGAACCCCCGGTCGCGCATGTCGGCGCTGTGCGCCCGCGCGACGGCGGCCAGGGCGGGGTCGTCGGCCACGGGACCGCAGCCCGCCGCTGCCCGTTCGGCGTTGACCAGGACGAGGACCTCGCCCTCGACGCCGGACGGGGCGGGGGCAGGTGCAGGAGCAGGTGCAGGTGCCGGTGCAGGAGCAGGAGCAGGTGCCGGAGCCGTCGTGGTCGCGGCCGGGGCGGGTGCCGCTGGGGTCCTGCTCGTGCTGGGTGCGGCCGTCGGGCTCGGTACGGCCGTCGGGCTGGGTGCGACGGACGCCGACGGCGCCTCGCTCGCGGACGGCGCACCCGTCGGCGTGGGGACCTGCGTCGGTGCGACGGCGGTGCTCGTCGGCGTCCCCCCGCCCGCGCGCCCCGCCGAGGACTCGGCGGTCGGCCGCGCGGACGCAGCCTCCGCTGCCTCCCGCGCGTCCCCCGACGTCCCCCTCATCGCATGTGCCGTGACAGCGCCCGCGGTGACGACGCAGGCGAGCAGCGCGAGGACGGCGAGGCGACGGACCGTCCCGGGGCGACGGGAGAGCAGCGCGGCCACGCCTCGAGGTGGGCCCGTCGGCGCCTGCGGGGACGGTGACATCTCAGCTCCTCGAGGCTCGGGATCGCCGGTGCTCCGTCGATCGGTCGGCCCGACGCTAGCCCACCTCGGGCGGGAGGACACCGACGGACGCCGCCGGCGCCCCGGCCGGAGACCGACGCGTCGCCCGCCTGCGCCCGGCCGGACACCGACGCGCCGCCCACCCGCGCCCGGCCGGCCATCGACGCGCCGCCCGCCCGCGCCTCAGCCGACGAGGGCGCGACCCCCGTCGCTCTCCTCCGCCGCGGCGAGGGGCGCGCGGTGGGCGTCGGCGACCTTCCGGTAGGCCGGCAGGTCGGTGTAGAGCTCGTCCCGCAGGGGGTCGAGCCGCCGGGTACGGATCCGGTGCACCTGGTAGACGGCGACGGCGAGGTTCGCGGCGAGCGAGAGGGCACTGACGACGAACAGCGCCGTCGTGCTGTGCGAGGACTCGACGGCGAAGCGCGAGTCGGTGACGAACGCCGGGACCGCCATCGTGAACATCATCCAGAAGGCCAGCGTCTGCGCGCGGTGCTGGAGCCATGCGCCCCGCGTCATGAAGAAGGCGGGGATCGTGCAGGAGACGAGCAGTGCGGCACCGGCGTAGAACGAGTGGTCACCGACGGCGTTGTAGACGTAGGCGAAGTTCCACAGGTCGTAGGCGATGATCCAGAACCACAGCATGTCCGGCCAGATCATGTCCTTCGTCCGGTCGCGGCTGATGACGATCCCGGCCCAGCCGCAGATGGTGAGCAGGTTGAGCAGTCCGGCGATGCCGTTCATCACGTTCCACACCCCGCCGACCATGAACACGCCGTCGACCATCCCGTGCATCCCGGTGACCTGGAAGTCACGGATGACGGCCTCGAAGATGTTCAGGGCCAGGATCCCCGCGGGGAACATCAGGGCGTACCGGTTCGCCGCGAGCCTCGGGACGTAGCGGATGGCCATGAAGCCGAGGCAGCCCGCGAGCGCCGAGTAGACCTTCACCCAGTGGAACCAGGTCCCGGTGCTCGAGCCGGGCACGGCCGTGTGCGGCCAGACGAACACCGTCAGGGCGATCGGCAGCGCGACGAAGAGCGCGAGGCCCGCCGCCCTGCTGCTGCGGGCGAGCTCGTTCAGCCCGATGAGGGCGGCGACGACCACCACCCACATGAGGGCCGAGTACCAGGGGATGGACGCGAACAGGAACATCGTTACCGCTCTCCTTCGGGTGCTGCCGGGGGAACCTTCGGGTACTGCCGGGGGATCAGGGCGTGGGGGGTGCCATGGCGCTCGGGGACGCCTCGACGTCGAGCCGCAGGGTCTGCCGCACCATCGCGGCCAGGACCTCGTCGCCGACGCCGGGGTGGGCGCGGACCAGCCCGATCAGTCCGTGGAGCAGCACCGTGAAGGTCTCGTTCACGTGCTCGATCTCGATCCTGTGGCGTGCGGCATAGGCCGCGACGGTCGTCTCTCGCAGGCAGTCGACGATCGCGTCGACGCACCGGTCGACGAAGCGCAGGAACATCCCGACGTCGTCGATCCGCGGCAGCAGGGCGAGCCGTCCCTCGTCGGCGCCCCTCCCCTGGACGGGCGCCGGCCCGAGGTAGCGGCGCAGCAGGGCGACCGCGTCGACGACGGCCTTCTCGATGTTGCCGAGCTCACGCTGCGCGTCCCACTCCCGGATCGAGACGACGACGGAGTCGATCGACGCGTCGAGCAGCTCGGCGACGAGCGCGTCCTTGCTCCCGACGTAGTGGTGGACCAGTCCCCTGGTGACCCCCGCGCGCTGGGCGACGTCGGAGATGGAGGTGCGGTTCAGGCCCTGCTCGGCGACGAGCTCTCGTGCCGCGTCGAGGATCGCCGCGCGACGCGCATCTGGCGCCATGACGACCCGAGTCGTGCTCGCGTCCGGCATCTCGACTCCCTCTCGCGGTCTGGGCTGCGTCCCTCGGTGCTCGGCGGCGCCGCCCGGTGGTCGGCAGAGCGCTGCCGACCACCGACCGGAGGCCGGTCGACCTCCCCGGCTCGGTCGCGAGCGACCGCGTCCCGACGATCCTCCTGCGTGTTGACACCCTGTCAACGGGACCTTGGTCGCCTCCCGACGACGGGGGGCATCGCCTGGCCCAGGCGGTGCGGGACCGCCCGCGCGGCCGGTCCTCCGGGCTGCCGGGCTGCCGGGCTGCGGGCTGGGGCGAGATCGTGGCAGGCTTGCCGGATGCTGAACGTCATCGACCGCGACACCGTCATGTGCATCTCCCTCGCCGCGCGGCCCGGGAACCACGGGAACCGCTTCCACAACTTCCTCTACGCGGAGCTCGGGCTGAACTACCTCTACAAGTCGTTCACCTCGAGCGACATCGGGGCGACGGTGGGCGGCATCCGGTCGATGGGGATCCGGGGCGCGGGGGTCTCGATGCCCTACAAGGAGTCGTGCATGCCGTTCCTCGACGCGATCGACCCCTCGGCCGCGGCGATCGACTCGGTGAACACGATCGTCAACGACGCAGGCGTCCTGACGGGCTACAACACGGACTACCTCGCGATCCGCACGATGCTCGTGGAGCACGGCGTCGCGAGCGACCAGGACGTCGTCGTCGCGGGCTCCGGCGGGATGGCGAAGGCCGTCGTCGCGGCGCTGCGGGACACGGGCTTCCGGCGAGTGACGGTGCTGGCGCGCACGCCGGAGCGCGGGCGCGCGCTCGCGGAGCGCTACGGCTTCGACGCGGTGACCGAGCTCGGGGACCGCAGGCCGGCCGTGCTCGTCAACGCGACACCCGTGGGGATGGCGGGCGGCCCGGAGTCCGAGGACCTCCCCTTCCCCGAGGAGGTCGTGCGCGCGGCGAGCACGGTGATCGACGTCGTCTACCTGCCGGCCAGCACGCCGCTGGTGCGGCTCGCGACGCAGCTCGGCCACACCGTCCTGCGTGGCGACGAGGTGATGCGCCTGCAGGCCCTCGAGCAGTTCGTCCTGTACACCGGGGTGCGCCCCAGCGACGAGCAGGTCGACCGCGCCGAGGAGTACGCGACGGCCTGAGCGCCGGGCCCGGGGGCGGGCAGCTGATCGGCCAGCCGCGGCGCCGGGTGCGCGCACGCAATCCCCGTGCGCCGCGTCAGTACCACCGGGTAACGTCTCGCCCCGTGCCCGCCCCCGTCATCACCGCCACCGGCCTGACCAAGCGCTTCGGCGACCTCGCAGCGGTCGACGGCATCGACTTCGAGGTCGCGGCCGGCGAGTCCTTCGGGCTCCTCGGGCCGAACGGCGCCGGCAAGTCGACGACGATGCGCATGGTCGGCGCCGTCTCGACGCGGACGGCCGGCTCGCTCCGGGTGCTCGACCTCGACCCGGACACGCACGGACCCGAGATCAGGGCGCGGCTGGGAGTCGTGCCCCAGGAGGACAACCTCGACACCGAGCTGCGCGTGCGCGACAACCTCATCGTGTACGGCCGCTACTTCGGCATCCCGCGCGCCGTCTGCGCCGAGCGGGCGACGGAGCTGCTGGCCTTCGCGCAGCTCGAGGACAAGGCGAGATCGAAGGTCGACGCGCTCTCTGGCGGGATGAAGCGACGGCTGACGATCGCGCGCGCCCTGGTCAACGAGCCACGCGTCCTCATGCTCGACGAGCCGACGACGGGCCTGGACCCGCAGGCGCGCCACGTCCTGTGGGACCGGCTCTTCCGGCTCAAGGAGCGCGGGACAACCCTGGTCCTGACGACGCACTACATGGACGAGGCCGAGCAGCTCTGCGACCGGCTCATCGTCGTCGACAAGGGCCGGATCATGGCGGAGGGCAGCCCGTCCTCGCTCATCCGCGCCTACTCGACGCGGGAGGTCGTCGAGCTGCGCTTCGGCTCGGAGCGCAACGCCGGCGCGGCCGAGCAGCTCGCCGTCCTCGGCGAGCGCATCGAGGTCCTCCCCGACCGCGTCCTGGTCTACGCCGACAACGGCGAGGCCGTCCTCGAGCACGTCGCGCGCCTCGGCCTGCACCCGACGACGAGCCTCGTGCGCCGCTCGAGCCTCGAGGACGTGTTCCTGCGCCTGACCGGGCGGAGCCTGATCGAGTGAGCGGCCCTCTCACGCCGACGGGCGGCCCGGTGCATCCACCGGGCGGCCCTGACGACCCCACCTCGCACGCGGCCGGGGCGGATCCCTCGTACGCGGCCCGGGCGGCCTCGGCGCTCGCCGAGCCGCTCTCGGCCCAGGCGGCCGACGCGGTCGCCGCCGCTGCCCGGACGCGTCGGCTCGGCGCGCTCTACGTGGCCGAGCACCAGCTGCGCGCCATGCGCTCCTACGGCTGGACGATCCTCATCGGCGGGCTCGGCAGCCCGCTGCTCTACCTGCTCGGGCTCGGCCTCGGGCTGGCGAGCTTCCTCGACGTCCCGGTGGGCTTCGGACCGGACGGGCCGGTCCGCTACGTCGTGTTCGTCGCCCCCGCGCTCCTGGCGACCGCGGCCATCAGCGTGAGCACGGAGGAGTTCACCTACACGATCATGGCCGGCTTCAAGTGGCGGCGGATCTTCTGGGGCATGAACGCCTCACCGCTCGCCCCGGAGCAGGTCGTCGCGGGCCTGGTGCTCGCGGTCGCGGCCCGGATGGCCTTCGTGAGCATCGCCTACGCCGTGGCGATCTCCCTGTTCGGGGCGCTCGGCTCCCCCGTCGCGATCCTCACGCTCCCCCTCGTCGGGCTGCTCGGGGGGATGGCGTTCGGCCTGCCGCTCCTGGCGTTCGCGGCGAGCCTCAAGGACGACTCGGGGCAGTTCGCCGCCGTCCAGCGTTTCGTCTTCACGCCGATGTTCCTGTTCTCCGGCACGTTCTACCCCCTGTCGACCCTACCGACGTGGCTGCACTGGATCGGCTGGATCTCCCCGCTGTGGCATGCGAGCGAGCTCGGGCGGTGGCTGTCCTACGGGGCACCGATCTCCGGGCCGGTGCTGGCCGTGCACCTCGGTGTCCTGCTCGTGCTCGTCGTCGGCGGCTGGGTGCTGGCGCGGCGCGTCTTCGTCGGGAGGATGCGCGGATGAGCGCCGAGACCCGCACCCCGCCCTCGATGCCCACGCGCTCCGGCGGCGTCCGCTCGCTCTACGCGGGCAACGCGGGCTCGGTGCTGAGCCGGGGGCTGCTCGCCGCCAGGTCCAGCACCTGGGTGGTGATCGTCTCTGGGTTCTTCGAGCCGGTGTTCTACCTGCTCGCCATGGGCGTCGGCCTCGGGTCCTACGTCGGGGACATCGCCCTCGGCTCCGGCCGGGCGATCTCGTACGCGGCGTACATCGCCCCGGCGCTGCTCGCCGTCTCCGCGATGAACGGCGCCGTGTACGACTCGACCTGGAACGTCTTCTTCAAGATGCACTTCGGCAAGCTCTACCAGGCGATGCTCGCAACCTCCCTCGGCCCGCTCGACGTGGCGATCGGTGAGATCGGCTACGCACTGCTGCGCGGGGTCCTGTACGCCACGGGGTTCCTCACCGTGATGCAGGTCATGGGCCTGAACCTCTCGTGGACGGCGATCCTCACGCTCCCCGCGGTCGTGCTCATCGCCTTCGGATTCGCCAGCCTCGGGATGGCCGTCACCAGCTACATGACGACCTTCCAGCAGATGGACTGGATCAACTTCGTCATGCTGCCGATGTTCCTGTTCTCGGCGACGTTCTACCCGATCACCGTGTACCCCGAGGCCATCCAGTGGTTCATCCAGGCCCTGCCCCTGTGGCACGGTGTCGAGCTGATCCGCGGGCTGACCACCGGTGAGCTCGACCACAGCACCTGGGTGCACATCGGCTACTACCTTGCGATGATCGCGCTCGGCGTCTCGTTCACGACCAGGCGCCTGCGCGCCCTGTTCCTGGACTGAGACCGGCGCTCGAGACGACGGAGGACAGATGGCCCAGTACCTGCTCAGCGTCTACCAGCCCACGGGCGGCGTGGCCCCCGCGAACCTCGACGAGATCATGCGCGAGGTCGACCTGGTCGATGCCGCGATGCACGAGGCCGGGGTCTGGGTGTTCTCCGGCGGGCTCGGGTCGCCGGCGGACGCCGTCGTGCTGAGGCCGGAGGGCGACGAGGTGCACCCGAGCGCCGGGACGATGGTCGAGGCCGACCAGATCCTCGGCGGGTTCACCCTGATCGACGTCCCCGACCGCGAGGCGGCCCTGGGGTGGGGCTCACGGCTCGCCAGGGCGACCACCCTGCCGATCGAGGTACGGGCGCTCCAGGGCTGAGCCGCCGGCGCGTGGACCGCCGGGGCGGGCGCTTCGTGGCCGAGCGGCCGCGCGCTGACCTCCGAGCGGGTCGCTTCGTCGCCGAGCGGCCCGCGCGCTGGAGCGGCCCGCGCGCTGCTCCGAGCGGGTCGCTTCGTCGCCGAGCGGCCCGCGCGCTGACCTCCGGCCGGGCCACGGGGCTCCACGGGCTGGGCAGGCGACGTTCATGCGCACCGGGCCGTGGTGCCCGCTGCGAGGACGGCGTGCGCGTAGGTCGGCGCGCGGCAGTCGCTAAGCCGTCAGGCCCTGCTCGTCCGGCGTGTCCGCCCCCAGGGGCACGCCCGCCTCGGCGATGAGGTTCTCAGCCTCGGCGCGGTCGGTGATCAGCACGTTCACCCAGCCGCCCAGCAGGGCCGCGCGGATCGCGGAGTGCTTGCGCACCCCTCCCGCGACGCCGACCCTGCGCGGGATCCCACGCAGCTGCGTCGCGTCGATGCCGATCACGCGCTCGTCCAGGGAGGAGAGCACGGGCTCGCCGTGCTCGTCGAAGAACCGCAGGCAGATGTCGCCGACCGCGCCGGCCGCACGCAGCAGCTCCTGGTCGGCCGCCGCGATGGCGTTACCGCTCTCGCGCAGCAGCGGGGAGGGCTCGAGCGAGCCGATCCCGACGAGGACCATCGTCAGACGTGACCAGAGCGCCACGACCTCGGTCACGGTGGCATCGGCCATGAGGGCATCGCGGGCCGAGACGCTGCCGAGCATCCCCGGGGTCGGCATGAAGAGCGGCTCGGCCCCCGTCGCCGCAGCAAAACGCCCGATCAGGCGCGTCGCCTGCATCTGCACACGCGGGTCGCCGATCCCGCCGACCACCTGGACGACGGTGTCGACGACCGTCGCCCTCGCGGGCCTCATCGCCTCGACGGCTGCGAGGAGCGTCGCGGACCACGAGGACATGCCGACGGTGTCGCCGCCGGTCAGCGTCGTCTCGAGGTACACGGCGGTCGCCGCGCCGAGCGCCGGGTTGAGGTCAGCGTCCGAGCCGCCCGCGTCGACCACGACGGCCTCCTGGAGGCCGTACGCACGCTCGAGCGCCTCCTCGAGGTCCGTGTGGACCCCCGCGGGCAGGGCGACCGTCGTCCGGACGATGCCGATCTCCTGGGCCCGCTTGAGCAGCCGCGAGACGCGCGGCTGGGAGACGTGGAGCTCCTCGGCGATCTGCGCCTGGCGCATCCCGCGCTCGTGGTACATCCGCGCGATCTTCGCCATGAGCCGGATCTGGTCGTCCGAGTGCCCGAAGCGCTGGCTCATCACTCCCGAGCGGCCGCTCGCGTCCATTCGACTCTCCCTTGAGGTGAGGCCACCGACCTCGACGCGTGCACGGCTACTGAATAACCATACAACGCTGACCGGGCATCGCCCAGCCGGCCGGGTCGGCCGCGTCTGCCCGACCGGGCCGCCACAACCCGTGGCGGCCCGTGGGAGCCCCTGCGAACCCTCAAGAGCATCCCTCGGAGCACTCGGAGCACTCGGAGCACTCGGAGCACTGGAGCACTCGGAGCACTCGGAGCACTCGGAGCACTCGGAGCGAAGGTAGACGATCGCCACCGGAACCGCCGACCTGTTCCACGTCCGCGCCTTGCCGCGACCGACCGCCGATGACTGCGACCGACCGCCACGGGCGTCTCCTGCCCAGCCGAAGACGTCGCTCACAGCTGGGCTCACAGCTGGGCTCACAGCTGAGCTCACAGTCGGCCTCACGGTGGCACTCACCGTGCCGCCGCACCCGTCGAGGCCGGTGAGCAAGGCCGAGCCGGCCATCGCGCCCAGGCTGCCGCCATGGACGTCGACGAGCCGTTCGCGCGCATCGCCCACGACGAAGGGCCGGCGGATGCTCGCGCAACCGCCGGCCCTTCGTCGTTCAGCTCCCGCCCCGAGGGGCCGGAGCACCGCTCCGTCAGCGACCCAGCAGGTCCTTGGCAGCCGCGGCGATACCCGTGCCCGTGATCCCGAAGTGCTCCATCAGCCAGCCGACGGAGCCCGTGGGGGCGAAGGTGGTGGCGCCGATGAACCGCATCGGTGCCGGGTGCCGCGTGGCCAGCGCCTCGGCGACGGCGCCTCCGAGCCCGGAGGTCAGCGCCTCCTCG
Organism: uncultured Actinomycetota bacterium; assembly: GCA_963777075.1. Lineage (GTDB taxonomy): Bacteria > Actinomycetota > Actinomycetes > Actinomycetales > Cellulomonadaceae > Actinotalea. The sequence goes on from CAVZPH010000033.1 coordinate 118,849, forward strand.
GCCGTGACGATCCCTGCGGTCTCGCGCGCCGCGGCGACGAACGCCTCGGTGTCGAGCGGGCTGATGGTCGGCACCGAGAGCACCCGGGCCTCGATCCCCTCGGCCGCGAGCAGCGCCGCGGCGTCGAGCGCCCGGTGGACGGCCGTGCCCGTCGCGGCGAGCGTCACGTCGTTGCCCTGACGCAGCAGCACGGCCTTGCCCGGCACGAACTCGTAGTCCGCCGCGTTGACGTCCGGGACCCCCATCCGGGCGACCCGGACGAAGACCGGGCCGTCATGGGCGGCCGCCCAGCGCAGGGCCTGCGCCGTCTCGATCGGGTCGCACGGTGCGATCACCGTGAGGCCCGGGATGACCCGCAGCCAGGCGAGGTCCTCGATCGAGTGGTGCGTCGGGCCGAGCTCCCCGTAGGCCATGCCGGGGCTCTGCCCGACGAGGACCATGTGGTGCTGGGAGTAGGCCGCGTCGACCTTGACCTGCTCCATCGCACGGGCGGTGAGGAAGCAGGCAGCGGCCGAGACGAACGGGATCTTCCCGCCGTTGGCCAGGCCCGCGCCCACGCCGACCATGTCCTGCTCGGCGATCCCGACGTTCACCAGTCGCTCGCCGAACTTGTCCTGGAACGGGCCGAGCTTGCTCGACCCCACCGAGTCGTTGACGACGGCGACGATGCGCGGATCGGCGTCGGCGAGCTCGATGAGCGTCTCGACCCACGCGTCCCTGCAGTCGTGCAGCACGGGCGTGGGTGCTGTCGTGGTGCTCACTGTGCCTCCAGCTCGGCGAGGGCCTGCTCCACCTGGTCGGCGGACGGCACCTTGTGGTGCCAGGCGACGTTGTCGGACATGAAGGAGATCGGGTGACCCTTCATGGTGTGCGCGATCACGGCCGTCGGCTTCCCGGAGGCCGCGGGCACCGCCGCGAACACGTCGAGCAGTGCGGCGTGGTCGTGGCCGGAGACCTCGACCACCTCCATGCCGAAGGCACGGAGCTTGTCCGCGAGCGGCTCGAGGTCGTTCGTGTCGGCGACGCGAGCGCCCTGCTGCAGGCGGTTGCGGTCGATGATCACGCAGAGGTGGTCGAGCTTGTGGTTGCCCGCCGTCATGAGGGCCTCCCAGTTCGATCCCTCCTGGAGCTCGCCGTCGCCGGTCACCACGAAGGTGCGCCGGGCCGAGCCGTCGAGCTTGCCGGCGAACGCCGTGCCGACCGCGATCGGCAGGCCGTGCCCGAGCGGTCCGGTGCTCGCCTCGACCGCTGCGATCTTCGTGCGGGCGGGGTGCCCGTTGAGCATCGACAGCGGCTGCATGAAGGTGCGCAGCTGCTCCTGCGGGAGGAAGCCCGCCATCGCGAGCGTCGTGTACAGCGCCGCGGCGGCGTGACCCTTCGACAGGATGAAGCGGTCGCGGTCCGGGTCGTCCAGGCGCTCCGGCGTGACGTTCATCGCGTGCAGGTACAGCGTGACGAGGACGTCGATGACGGAGAACTCCCCACCGATGTGCCCGAGGCCGGCGGCGCGGACCATCTGCAGGTCACGACGACGGACGAGACGGGCTGCCTCGGCGAGGTGGGCGACGGCCTCGTCGCGGGTCGCCCCGTCGGGCACGCGACCGAGCACGGTCAGCGTGTCCGACGGGACTGCTTCGGGGTCGACCTGCGGAACCAGGTCCTCTTCCGTCACTTCTCGTCCCGCAGGCAGCTGAAGAGCACGTCCTGGACGAGCTTCTGGGCGGCCATCGCGTCCTGGCGGGCCTGGGCGGCACGCAGGGCGTCGATGTCGAGCTCCTCGAGAGCACGGTAGATGCCCTTGAGGAAGCGGATCGAGAGCTTGGCGGCCTCGACGGTGTCCTCACGGAAGGGGAACTGGTCGAGCTGCCAGACGCCGACCCAGTTGTTGATCTTCAGGGTGTAGAAGAACTCGAAGACCTCGACGGGGTGCACGGTGCCGACGACCATGTCGTCGTCCCAGCCGCGCAGGTTGTCGTTGACGTCCATGCCCCACAGCAGGCCGTGGTCGATGAGGAGCTGGGCGGCCGCGGCCGGCGACTCCCCGCCGTAGAGTGCGTGGCCGAAGTCCAGCAGCACACCGACGTTGTCGACGCCCATGGCCTTGATACCGAGGGCGGTCTTGGCGGCCGAGTCCCAGAACATCTTGTTGCGCGGCTCGCGCGGCTTGTACTCGATGACGATCTTGATGTCGGAGTTGGCGAGGGCGAGCTCGCGCATCCCTGCGACTGCCAGCTCCCACTGCTCGTGGTGGTTGACCTGGAAGGGGTAGTCCCAGCCGTCCTGGCCGGGCCAGACCTTGAGGTAGTTGGCGCCGAGGGCGCGGACCACGTCAGCCGCCTCGTTGAGGAAGGCGATCGCGTCCGCACGCACAGCGGCGTCGGGGTTGGTGAAGGCACCCTTGCTGTACTTGCGCATGTAGATCTCGGGCGTGACGCCGACGCACTCCAGGCCGTTCTCGGCAAGAGCAGCCTTGACGTCGTCGACGGTGACACCCTCCGTGAAGGGGTAGGGAACGTCGACGACGGAGAGGTCTCCGACCGCACCGGCACGAGCGATCTGCTCGAGCGTCGACACGGCGGGCGCGTAGCCGTCCGTGGCGTACCGGTCGACGTAGCTCGCGAAGTGCCACAGCCCGGCACCGAACCGCGGGTACTCAGACATTTCTATTCATCTCCGATCGTTGATGCAACCTACGATAACAGGACGCCGCCCGTCGCGCACCGGTGGTCGGTGCGGGACGGTCCGGGAAAGCGGGGAGAGGTCCGGAAGGAGCCATGAGCCAGGCTCCTGTCGGCGGCCCGGGACGTTCCGGGGTCGGACGTGAGGCCCCGGCCCGGGCTCATGCCCGGGCCGGGGATCACGATCAGCTCAGTGCGAACAGCGTGTACTTGTCGACGTTGGACTTGTCGATCAGGAAGCAGTCGACCGACTGCTTCTCGGGCTGGCCGGTCGAGCCGGTCTTGATGAACTTGTCAGCCTGCTCGACAGCCATCTCGGCGATGAGAACGGCCGGCTGGAGACCGGTCGAGAGCATCGTGCCCGCCTTGATGGCGGCGGCAGCGTCGGGGCTGCCGTCGAAGCCGGCGACGATGACCTTGCCGGTCAGGCCGGCGGCGTCGACTGCGGCCACGGCACCGAGAGCCATGGTGTCGTTGCCCGCGATGATGCCCTGGACGTCAGGGTTGGACTGCAGCAGCGTCTCGATCTTCGTGAACGCCTCCTGCTGGTCCCAGTTGGCCGTGTCCTGGGCGATCATCTTCATGTCGGCGTACTGGTCGATGACCGCGTGGTACGCGTCGGAGCGGACGCCGGCGTTGGTGTCGGTCGCCTTGCCGGTCAGCTCGATGTAGTTGCCCTTGCCACCCATCGCCTCGACGAAGGACTCGCCGACGAGGCCGGCACCCTGCGCGTTGTTGGAGACGATCTGGGCCTTGGCGATCCCGGCCTCGTTGATCTCACGGTCGATGAGGAACACGGGGATACCGGCGTCGTTCGCCTTCTTGATCGCGCCGACGGTCACGTCAGCACCCGCGTTGTCGAGGATGATCGCGACGGCCTTGTTCGAGATGGCCGAGTCGATCAGCTCGCTCTGCTTGTTCGGGTCGTCGTCGTGCGAGTCGGCCTGGGCGGTGTAGCCCAGCTCCTTCGCCTTCGCGACGGCGCCATCGGCCTCCGCCTTGAAGAAGACGTTGGACGGGGACGGCGTGATGACCGCGATGAGGCCACCCTCGGTCATCGCCGGGGCCTCCGAGGTCTCGGAAGCCGCCGCCGAGGGCGAGGCGGACTCGGTGCCCGTCGAGCTGGAGCACCCGGCCAGGGCGAGTGCCGACAGGGCGGCCACGGCCACCGCGCCGGTGCGGAGTGTGCGTCGCATAATTCGGTCTACCTCCATGATGGGTTGGTCCTTCGGCATCGTCACTGAGCCGAAAGCTGTGTTGCCGCCAGCTCGCGCTTGACGCTCTGTGCGGCGACGGCGGCCGCGCGTGCGTCCTTCAACTTCTGCTGACCCTGGTCGAGCATCACCGCGAGAACGATGACGAGACCCTTGATCACCGTCTGCCAGAACGTGGAGACGCCGACCATGACGAGGCCGTCAGAGAGGAAGCCGATGACAAAGGCGCCGATGAGGGCACCCTTGACCGTGCCGCGCCCGCCCGAGAGGGACGCACCGCCGATGACCACCGCTGCGATCGCGTTGAGCTCGAAGCTGGTGCCCGTCTGGGGGGCGGCTGAGGTGAGTTCCGAGGCGATGATGAGGCCGGCCATCGCGGCACAGATGCCGGCGATGACGTAGACCCGCACCTTCACGGACTTGACCGGGACACCGCCGAGCTGAGCGGCGCGCTCGTTGCCACCGGTGGCGTACAGCCACCGGCCGAACGGGGTCCGCGTCGCCATGATCGCGATGACGATGGCGAAGAGCACCATGATCCAGATCGCGGTCGGGATGCCGAGCGGACGCCCGAGGCCGAGGAAAGAGAAGCCGGTGTTCCCGAGCTCGGGGTCACCCTGGAGCCGCGGGAACGTCGTGCCGTTCGAGATGAGGAGCGCGGCGCCACGGGCGATGTACAAGGTGCCCAGCGTCGCGATGAATGGCGCGACGTTGAACCTGGTCACCAGGAGCCCGTTGAGCAGGCCCACCAGCGCACCGATCGCGAGCGAGACGAGGATGACGACCCAGACGGCCGGGTAGGCCGTGATGTCCCAGAGCGTCAGGTTCCAGCCCTGGAGCATCACACCGGCGACGACGCCCGAGAGCCCGACGGTCGAGCCGATCGAGAGGTCGATGCCCCCGGTGATGATGACCAGCAGCATGCCCATCGCGAGGATCGCGTTGTAGGCCACGTGCTTGGTCATCGTGATGAGGTTCGTCGGCGTGAGGAACGCGTCGGAGAGGAAGGAGAAGATGATCACCAGCACGATCAGCGCGACGAACGCGCGCTGATCGAGCAGGAACTCTCCGGCGCTACGCCGGTTCTGCTCTGCCTTGGCGGAGCGATCCGCCCGGGTTGCCGTCGTGGCTGCCATGTCACTCGTCCTCGGTGGTCGGGGCGGAGGACGAGATGTCCGATGCCGCCATGAGCTGTTCTCTGGTGACCTCACGGGGGTCGAGCACAGCCGACACCCGCCCCCTGGCCATCACGATGATTCGGTCGCAGGCGTGCAGGACCTCGCTGACCTCGGAGGTCGCGAAGAGCACGCCGATCCCCTGCCGCGCCTCGGCTGCCATGAGGGCGAAGATGTCCGCCTTGGCGCCGACGTCGATGCCACGGGTCGGCTCGTCCAGGACGAGCAGCCGCGGCTGGGTCATCAGGGCCCTGCCGATGACGACCTTCTGCTGGTTGCCCCCGCTGAGGGAGTTGATGGGTGCGTCCTGGCTCGCGGCCTTGACACGCACCTGAGCCGAGAGACGGTCGACCTCGCTGCGCTCCGCCAGCCGCCCGACGAAGGGCCCCTTGACGAATCGCTTGACGGCGGCGAGCGCCATGTTGCGGCCGACAGAGAGCGCCGGGACGAGCCCGTCGCGCTGCCTGTCCTCGGGGACCAGGACGAGGCCGGCGGCGATGCGCTCCTGCACGGTGGCGTTCGCCAGGTCCCGACCGTCCAGGACGATCGAGCCGCCGAGCACCGCGTTGCGGCCGGCGATGGCCTCGAGCATCTCCGTGCGACCGGCGCCCATCAGCCCGTAGATCCCGACGACCTCGCCGGCGTGGACGGTGAGGCTGACCCCGCGGACGGCGAGCCGCTCGGGGCTGTCGGGGTCGGCGACGATGAGGTCCTTGACCTCGAAGATCGCCTCCCCCGGGTCGTGCGCCATCGGGGCGAACAGCGCGCTCTCGTCGCGACCGACCATCTTCGAGACGATCCAGGCCAGGTCGACCTCGGCCATCGGCGACTGCGCCACGACGTTGCCGTCGCGCAGGATGACGGCGTCATGCGCGAGCTCGATGCACTCGTCCAGGTGGTGGGAGATGTAGATGATCGAGACGCCGCGTGCGGTGAGCTCACGGATGACGCGGAACAGGACGTGCACCTCGGTCGCCGAGAGCGCCGACGTCGGCTCGTCCATGATCAGGACACGCGCGTCCTCGCTCAGCGCCCTGGCGATCTCGACGAGCTGCTGCTGGCCGAGCCGGAGGTCGCCGACGAGCGTGCTCGGGTCGATGGGCTCCTCGAGGTGCGCGAGAAGGTCGATCGCCGCCTGCCGCTGGGCGGCGAAGTCGACGAACGCTCCCTTGGTCCGCTCGCGGCCGACGAAGATGTTGTCGGCGATCGAGAGGTTCGGGCAGAGGTTGAGCTCCTGGTGGATGATCGCCACCCCGTGCGAGACGGCGTGCGCGGGCGAGTCGAACGTGACGGCCTGGCCGTCGAGCTCGATGGTGCCCGTCGTCGGCGTCTCGACCCCGGCGAGGATCTTCATCAGCGTCGACTTGCCTGCGCCGTTCTCGCCGATGAGTGCGGTGACCTGGCCACGCCGGACGTCGAAGTCGACACCGCGGAGCGCATGCGTCCCGCCGTAGACCTTCGTGATCGCCCGCGCCCTCATGAGGACGTCGGTGGCCGGCTCGGTTGCGACGCTCACGGTGCGACCTCGAGCGAGACGGGGAGGATCGTCACGTGGTCGATGGCTGCGCCCGTCTTGGAGACCCAGGTGAACGCACCGACGACGGTGACCTTCTTGCCGATGAGCGACGTCGGGTCGACGGAGCCGTAGACGGCCTCGGCGACCTTCTTGTTGAGCTCGATCGCGACGTTCTGGTACTCGGTCTGGTTGACGAAGTCACCGAAGGTCAGGTCCGTGCCCGCGTCGCGGATGGCGGTGTTGGAGCCGAGCGGCGGGATCGCGATACCGACCGTCAGATCGGCAGGCAGACCGTCCACCTCGAGGCCGATCTCGCCGAAGAGCCCCTCGACGACGGTTCCCTCGACCTCGGTCGCGAAGCTGTAGGGCTTGCCCTCGTCCTCGCGCTTGCCGAACTCCTCGCCGGCCGCGTTCGGGTCAGCGGCAAGCGCCGTGAGCAGGTCGCCGAGCGGGTGGGCGCTCTTCTCGACCGCGGGGACGACGACGGTGTCGTAGTTCGCGTCGGCGAACTCGATGGCCGTGTCCGCCTCGACGGCGATGCTGCTGTTGTCCACGAAGGTCGTGCCGGCTACAGAAGCACCGATCAGGGCGACCGCGAGGACGGAGCCGATGACCCGCGGACGGGCCCAGATCGGTACCGTCTTGGGTTCTGACAAGGTCGTCATTCCCTCTCCTTCGAGGTGTGGTCCGGCGGATGCCGGATGATCAGCGAGGTGTCGGGCCGTCCGGCGTGACCGCGTGGCCGCGGGAGCGGGCGACGGCCCGCTCCCACTGCCGGCGTCGCGTCGTGCGCTCGACATGATGGGGTTCGACCTGCGAGCCGGGTTCCGGCTCCCAGGCGTCCAGTCCGAGGGTGCGGGCCGCGAGCAGCGCCGCACCGAGTGCCGAGGCCTCCGGTGCGTCGGCGACGAGCACCGATCGTCCGAGGAGGTCCGCCTGGAGCTGCATGAGCAGGCCGGAGGCGGTCGCACCGCCGTCGGCGTGCAGGACGTCGATCCGGGCCTTGCCGTCGGCCTCGATGGCCTCGACGACGTCGGCCACCTGGTTCGCGACGGCCTCGAGGGCCGCGCGGGCGAGGTGCGCCCGTGTGGTCCCGGCGGTGACCCCAGAGAGCAGCCCGGTCGCGGCACGGTCCATGTAGGGAGCGGCGAGCCCGGTGAAGGCGGGGACGAAGCTCACGCCTGCGGTGTCGGGGACCTCGGCGGCGAGCTGCGTGAGGAAGGCCCCGCCCGAGATGCCCTGCGGGGCGCCGAGCGTCCTGGCCATCCAGTCGAGCGCGGAGCCGCTGGCGACGATGTTGCCCTCACGGGCGTACGTGGCGACCTGGCCGACCTTCCACGCGACGGTGGTCGCGATCCCCGCCGGGGCGAGGTCGGGGCCCGAGGCCGGAGTCATGATCGAGGAGCCCGTGCCGTACGTCGCCTTGCCCTCACCCGGCACGGTGCAGCCGTGGTGGTACAGCGCGGCGTGGGAGTCGGCGAGCACGGCGGCGACGGGGATGCCCGCGGGGAGCAGGCCGGAGCCGAGCGTCAGGCCGAAGCCGGCGTCCGAGGACCGCACCTGCGGCAGGCAGCTCGCGGGGATCCCGAAGAGCTCGAGGAGCTCGGCGTCCCACTCGAGCGTGCGGAGGTCGAGCAGGAGGGTCCGCGAGGCGTTGCCCGCGTCCGTGGCGTGCTCGCCGGTCAGGCGGAAGATCAGCCAGGAGTCGACGGTGCCGAGCGCGATGTCGGCCGGGTCCACCCCTGCCGCGACGGCGGAGTCGAGCGCCCAGCGCATCTTGGGGGCGGAGAACATGGGGTCGAGCGAGAGGCCCGTCCGCGACCGCACGAGCTCGGTCGCCTCGGGCCGGGCCGTCGCGAGCTGCGCGCACCACTCGGCCGTCCGGGCGTCCTGCCAGCCGAGGACGGGGCCGATCGCCTCGCCCGTCCGGCGGTTCCACGCGACGACGGACTCGCGCTGGTTGGAGATCGAGATGCCGAGGCAGTGCGTCTCGGGGAGGGCGGCGAAGCAGCCCTCGACGGCGGCGAAGGTGGAGGCCCAGAGCTCCTCGGCGTCCTGCTCGACCGCGCCGGGAGCGGGGAACGAGATCCCGAGCGGGCGGGAGGAGGACGTGACGATCTCGCCGGTCGTAGGGTCGACCAGTGCCGCCTTGGTGTTGGTGGTGCCCTGGTCGACGGCGAGCAGCAGGCCGGGGCGCACAGCGGCGCTACCGGTAGCTGGGGAAGAGCTCGTCATCGGGACTCCTGAATATACATTCTGCATTGAATGAACTATCGTCACCGTAGAGACAGGCCGCAGGGCATGTCAACCACCGTGACCAACTTGTGACGAAGGAGCGCAAATGGACCACGACATCGTCGTCGTGGGGTCGGTCAACGCTGATCTCCTGGTGGAGGTCGATCGGCACCCGCATCCCGGAGAGACCCTCCTCGGACGTTCCAGCTCGGTCCTCGCGGGGGGCAAGGGCGCGAACCAGGCCGTCGCCGCGGCTCGCCTGGGCGCCCGCACCGCGATGGTCGGCGCCGTCGGGCGGGACCCGTACGCCGAGGTCGCGCTCTCGGAGCTCCGGCGCGCAGAGGTCGACCTGAGCCATGTCGCGCAGGTGGACGGAGCGACCGGCCTCGCCGTGGTGACGGTCGCGGACGACGGAGAGAACAGCATCGTCGTCATCCCCGGAGCGAACGGCTCGGTCACGGCCGAGGTGGTCGACGCGGCCGCCGAGACGATCGTCGGGGCAGCGGTCTGCGTGCTCCAGGCGGAGATCCCGCTCGACGCGGTCCGTCGCGCTGCCGATCTCGCGGCCGGCGCGGGGCGGCGGGTCGTGCTCAACGTCGCGCCCGCCTGCACCCTCCCGGTCGAGACGTTGCGCCTCGCGGACCCTCTGGTGGTCAACGAGCACGAGGCATCGATCCTGCTCGGCGACGGGCCCGGGGCGAGCGACTCGCCCGCGCAGGCAGCGGAGCGGCTCGCCGCGCTCGGCGTGCGGTCCGTGGTGATCACCCTCGGCGCCGCCGGCGTCCTGGGGATCGAGGACGGCCACGCCTGGTCGCTACCCGCTCGGCGCGTCGAGGCGCGCGACTCCACCGGCGCGGGTGACGCCTTCGTCGGCGCGCTGGCCGTGGGCCTGGCGCGCGGAGAGTCCGTCGAGCACGCAGCACTCACCGCGACACGTGTCGCGGCGTACTCGGTCCAACGCCTGGGAGCCCAGGCGTCCTACCCCTGGAAGGACGAACCCCTGCCATGAAGCGTCGCGGAATCATCAACGCCCCCCTCTCCGGCCACCTTGCGCGGCTCGGTCACACGGACCTCGTCGTCGTCGCCGACGCCGGGCTGCCGGTCGCGGCGCACGTTCCGGTCGTGGACCTCGCCCTGGTGTACGGCCAGCCGCGGTTCACCGACGTGCTCGACGCGCTGGTCGCGGAGGTCGTGTTCGAGCACGCCTGGGTCAGCGCGCCGGCGGACGACTGGCCCGCGGGTGCATGGGTCGACGAGCGGCTCGAGGCCCCGGCCGAGCGCATCGACCACCTGGACTTCAAGGCCATGGTGAACACCGCCCAGCTGGTGATCCGCACGGGCGAGGACACGGCGTACTCGAACGTGATCCTGCGGTGCGGGGTGCCGTTCGCGGTGTGAGGGCGAGGCGGTCGCCGTGTCGGAGTCGTTCGCGGTGTGAGGGCGAGGCGGTCGCCGTGTCGGAGTCGTTCGCGGTGTGAGGGCGAGGCGGTCGCCGTGCCGGTGCCGTTCGCGGTGTGAGGGCGAGGCGGTCGCCGTGCCGGAGTCGTTCGCGGTGTGAGGGCGAGGCGGTCGCCGTGCCGGTGCCGTTCGCGGTCTGAGGTCGAGGCGGTCGCCGTGCCGGTGCCGTTCGCGCTCTGAGGTCGAGGCGGTCGCCGTGTGGGCGGGCCGACCTATGCTCGGCGGATGGGGATCGAGGTCCGCTCCGCCGTCGGCCGCTTCGATGACTTCGCGACGGTCGTCGGCACCAAGCGCGCCGACGCCCGCGGCTGCTGGTGCATGAGCTACCGCGACAGCCGGGTCGAGCCGTTGGAACGCCCCGGCTGGATGTCTGAGCAGTGCGCGTCCGAGCCGGGGCCGGGCGTCCTGGTCTACGTCGACGACGAGGTGGCCGGCTGGTGCTCGGTCGCGCCTCGCAGCACGTACCGGCGCCTCATGCGCTCACGCACGCTCCCGCAGGTCGACGACCGCGACCCGTGGAGCGCCGTCTGTTTCGTCGTGCGGCCCGCCCACCGCCGTCGCGGCCTCATGCATGTCCTCCTTGCCGGTGCCGTCGACCACGCGGCGGCCCACGGAGCCGAGGTGGTCGAGGGCTACCCCGTCGACGTCGGCGCCGATCGGGTCGACCTCATCTCCGGCTACGTCGGCACGACGCGGCTCTTCGAGCAGGCGGGCTTCGAGCGCGTCCTGGAGACGACGGGCCACAGCGGCGGCAGGGTGCGTTGGCTCATGCGCCGCGAGCTCGGCTGACCCGAGGACCCGACCGGGACGGCTCCCGCCGTGACAGGCTGGGCACAGTTGTCCCTCGGGGTATCGACCGCTGACCGCTGACCGCTGACCGCTGACCGCTGACCGCTGACCCCTGACCGCTCACCGCCGCCCGCCGACCGCCGACCGCCGACCGCCGACCGCATCAAGGAGCTCTCATGGCCGCGAAGAACCTCGTCGTCTGCATCCCGGTCAGCGCCGACCGGCAGATGGGGCACAGCTGGGGCAAGGCCTCGCGCGTCGCGATCGTCACCGTGACGGACGGGGCGATCACGGACTGGACCGAGCACGCGGTCGCCTGGGACGAGTCCCATGACGCGGGGGGTCCCGGCTCGCACCACGCGCGGGTCGTGCGCTTCCTGCTGGACCAGCACGTCACCACAGTGATCGCCGAGCACATGGGCCCGCCGATGGCGAACACGCTCGGCAAGATGGGCCTCGACACGCATATCGGCGTCTCCGGCGACGCCGAGGCAGCGGTCCTGGCCGTCGCGACCGCCTGACGCCGCCGCGCCTCGCATGTTGGTCCGGGACGCAGGTCGGACGGTCGGACAACAGCCCCGGGCCCGGTGGGCTTGACAGTCAGAAGCTTCGACGGCGCGAGTGATCGACTGGCCGCCCGAGAGCGCTCCCTGGCAGGGCGCTCTCAAGCCGTGAGCGGCAGGACGCCCTGTCGAGCGCTCGTTCTCGTGAGCCGGTGTCTCGAGCCGCTCGACGGAACCACTCCCGGTGACTCCGACGCCGGCGGACCCGGATCCTCGTCGGTCATGGTGTTGGTCACGGTGTCGGTCACGGTGTCGGTCTCTGTGGCGGATCCCGCCTCGGCCCCTCCCCCAGTCCCCGCGGCGCGCCGGACAGGCACACCGTCCAGGCGAGTCCCGTCGTCCCGGGTGAACTCCCACCCGCCGCCGCCGCGAGCCCTGGCGATGCGGATGCGCCGTCGGTGGACGAGATCGTGGTGGAACCAGCACAGGAGCAGACCGTTCTCGATCGACGTCTTCCCGCCGTGCGCCCAGGAGACCACGTGGTGCACCTCCCCGAGGAGGACCGGCGCCCCGCAGCCCGGGTACCGGCAGGAACCGTCGCGCGCGATCACTGCTCGGCGCTGCTGCCCGGTGTACGTGCGCCGGGCGCGCCCGACGTCGAGGACCTCGCCCGCGGGCCCGAAGACGACCCGGGAGATCTCTGAGTCGCAGGCGAGGCGGTCGAGGACCGCTCGCGTGAGCAGCGTGCCGCCGACAGTCTCCGCCGGTGCGCCCGCGCCTGCGCCTGCGCCCCTGCCCGCGGGCAGCCACTGCGACGCCTGCTCTCCGTCGGCCGCGGCCGCCCGGCGCGTCTGACGCTCGAGGGTCTCCCATGACACCAGCACCGACAGGTGCGGCCTCACCGACTGCCCACCTCCGGCCAGACCGCGGTCGAGGACCAGCCGGGACGCGTCGACCAGGGCGGCCGCCTGTCGCTCCTCCCGTGAGCGCTCGTCGCCCGCCGTTGGCACCCCGGCGACCGCGCGCAACGCGATCGCGACCGCCTCGCCGTGCTCATGCGTGAGGAAGCCGGCGAGCGCGACACCGTCCGGCCGTCGCGTGACCGTCAGGTACTCCCGGGCGGAGGCCGCCTCGTGCTCGGTCTCTGCCGCCGCCGCGTCGACCGAGGCCGCCCAGCGCCGCACCGTCCGGCTGAACTCGTCGGGGCTCTGCCGCGAGGCCTGAGTCACGAGGTGGATCTCGTTCAGGCCGGGCTCGTCGGACGCGAGGGCCGCGATGCGCGCGGGGGTGGTCGGCCCGTACCGCGCCAGCAGCTGCGCATGCTCGATAGAGACCGCTCCGGCCTCGACCGCCACACGCGTCCCGGGGAGCTGACCGTCCAGGGCATGCCCGAGCACCGAGTCGCGTCGCACCGAGGCGAAGGAGGCGCCCTGCTTGCGCGAGGCCCACTCCCCGAACGTGCGCCAGCCCGAGGCTGCCCACCGCCCGTCGTCCTCGACGCGAGCGAGGACCCTCGCCGCGACCGTCTGGACCTGACCCGCCGCGGTGGACAGCGCCCGGTGCAGCTCGGGCCCGTTGACCCCGTCCACCTCGGCGAGGTCGAGCGCGAGCAGCTCCGCGACGTCCGCCCGAAGGCGGGCGACGACGCCCGCGACCTCGGCGGCACCGGGAGGGCTGGACATAGAACAAGTGTACGAATGACCACCGACACCCGGCCGCGGGTCCGGGCGTCCTGTGGACGAGACCTGAGGCGGCACGTATGCGGCGCGACACGCCCCGCCGTCCCGGAACACGTAGCGCCCCACCTCCCCGTCCCTCCCACCCCACCGTCCCCAACCCGCCCAACGCCCCCGTCGTCCGTGCCGCCGACCTCCCCACCATCCCCGCCGCGCAGCCCCCCCCCGCCGCAGGATTCGCCCACCACCCCTCCCCCATGCCCCACACTTGACCCATCGCCCCACCCGCGCAGACCGACCGCATTCATCGACCCCGCGAATGGACACCCATGGAGCTCCGCCAGCTCGAGCACTTCGTCGCCGTCGCCGACGAACGCCACTTCACGCGTGCCGCCGAGCTCCTGCAGATCTCCCAGTCGGGCCTCTCGGCGTCCATCCGCGCCCTGGAGACCGAGCTCGGGGCACCCCTCTTCATCCGGTCGACACGCCGCGTTGAGCTGACCGCCGCCGGCCGGGCGCTGCTCGAGGAGTCCCACCGCACGCTCGCGAGCGCCGCTGCCGCGCGCGATGCCGTCCTCGCCGTCCGCGGAGTCGTCGCCGGGACGCTCGCCGTGGGCTCCGAGCAGTGCCTGGGTGCGGTGAACGTGCCCAAGGAGCTCGCGACGTTCACCGCCGAGCACCCCGGGGTGCGCATCCAGCTCGGCTTCGCCGGCTCGACGGCGCTCGTGGCGGACGTCGCGGCGGGTCGACTCGATCTCGCGGTCGTGGCGGTCTGCGCGGCGACGCCCCTCGGCGTGACGATGCACACCCTCGCCGAGCGCGAGCTTGTCCTGCTCTGCCGCCACGACCACCCCCGGGCCCACGACGAGAGCGTCACCGTCCAGGACCTCGCGGACGAGACCTTCGTCAGCTTCCAGCCCGACTGGGCCGCCCGGGTCCTCGCGGACCGGACCTTCGCGGCGGGAGGCATCCGGCACGACGTCCGGCTGGAGGTGAACGACGTCCACACCCTGCTCGACCTCGTCGAGGCGCGCCTCGGGGTCGCCGTCGTGCCAGGGCCGATCGCCGCGAAGCGCCCCGACCGGCTCGCCGGGGTCCCCCTCAGGGGTGAGGTGCCCCCGTGGGAGGTCGCCGTCGCCGTCTCGGACAACCCGAGCCCTGCCGCCGCGGCCTTCCTCGCCCAGCTCGGCACGATGCCGCGCTGAGGCCAGGATCCGCACGAAGCCTCCACCCCGTCGCCTCGACGCCCGCTGCGGGTGGGGGGAGGATGGACGGATGAGCAGCATCGTCGCGCGCCTCGCCCGCCCGTCCCTCGGACGACCCTCCGTGCGGTGGACCGTGCCCCTCGGCATCGCGGCGCTGGTCGTCGGCGGGAGCGTCCTCGGCCCGGCGCTCGCCTCCGCCGCCGGCGTCGACCTGCCCGAGCGCACGGCGGAGCAGCTGCTCACCGACCTCCAGGGCGCCGACGTGACCGCCCTGAGCGGGACCGTCCTGGTGGACGCGAGGCTCGGCCTTCCCTCGCTCAGCGTGCCGGGCATGTCCGGCGGCCCCGGTGGCGGCGGTTCCGGGACCGACCTGCTCTCGGTCCTCAGCGGCACGACGACCCTCGGCGTCTGGGCCTCGGGCGAGAAGGTGCGCCTCGCGGTGCACGGCGACGGCGGCGAGCGCGGCATCATCAGCGACGGCACCCAGCTGTGGACCTGGTCCAGCGACGACCTGAGCGTCACGCGCACCCCGCTGCCGCAGCATCCCGAGGCGGCCGGCGGGACGCACGAGCCGGCACTCGACCCCGCACAGATGCTCACGCCCGAGGCCCTCAGCGCGATGCTGATCGAGAAGGTCTCCCCCACCACGACGGTGACCACCGGCGCCAACCTGCTCGTCGCGGGGCGCCCGTCCTACCAGCTGATGCTGACCCCGGCGGAGCCCGGTTCGCTCGTCGCCCAGGTGCGCATCGCGATCGACGCCGCCGAGCGCGTGCCGACGCGCGTCGAGATCATGTCGACGAGCTCGACGAGTCCCGCGCTCAGCGTCGGCTTCACCTCCGTCTCCTTCAGCGCACCCGCCGACGGCGTCTTCGAGTTCACCCCTCCCGCAGGTGCCACGGTGACCGAGAAGCCCCTGGGCCCGGACGGCTCCCTCGGTGAGGGCCTCCTCGGGGACGCCACAGGTCCCTTCGGCACCGCGCCGAGCCTCCCCGCGCCCTCCGGCGACGCGGGCCCGTCGGCCGACACCCCCGTCCCGACGGTCGTCGGGACCGGTTGGGCGAGCGTGCTCGTGCTCTCCGGCGTCGACCTCGACTCGCTCGGCGCGCGCTCCGCCGGCGGGCAGGACCCGGGCGCCGAGCCCCCCGCAGCGGCCGAGCTCGGCTCGGTCCTCGCCCTGCTCCCCGAGGTCAGCGGCAGCTGGGGCAGCGGCCGGCTGCTCACCTCCGCCCTGGTCAGCGTCCTGCTGACGGACGACGGGCACCTCCTGGTCGGCTCCGTGGACGGCGCCACCCTCCAGCGCATCGCCGCGACCCTCGGCTGACGGGGTGGACCTGACCACCACGCTCGCGGTCTCCTCGAGCGGACTGACCAAGCGCTTCGCCTCCGGCCAGGTGGCCGTCGCGGGCATCGACCTCGCGGTGCCGACGGGCGCCGTGTACGGCTTCCTCGGCCCCAACGGCTCGGGCAAGACGACGACGATCCGGATGCTGCTCGGGCTCCTGCACCCGACGGCCGGCGAGCACACGCTGCTCGGCGAGCCGATGCCGAGGGCGAGCGCCTCGGTGCTCCCCCGCGTGGGCGCCCTCGTCGAGGGCCCGGCCTTCCACCCGTACCTGTCCGGGCGCGAGAACCTGCTGCGCCTCGACTCGGCCGACCGCACGGTCAGCGGGCGCACCGCGAGCGCACGCGTCGCCGAGGCGATGGACCGCGTCGGGCTCAGCCATGCGGCCGGCAAGCGGTACCGCCACTACTCCCTCGGCATGAGGCAGCGGCTCGGTCTCGCCGCGACCCTGCTGCGACCGCGCGAGCTGCTGGTGCTCGACGAGCCGACGAACGGGCTGGACCCGCAGGGCACCCGTGAGGTGCGCGCGCTGCTCCTCGAGGTCGCGGCCGCCGGGGCGACCGTCGTCCTGTCCACCCACCTGCTCTCCGAGGTCGACCAGGTCTGCAGCCACGTCGGGGTGATGCACCGCGGGAACCTCGTCGCCCAGGACACCCTCGCCTCCCTGCGCACCCGGCACGCACCGCGCGTCGTCGTCACGACGAGCGAGCCGGCAGCCGCCGCCGCCGTCCTCACCGCTGCCGGGCTGGCGGACGCGCAGTCGGACGAGGGACGCGCGAGCGCCCTCCTCGGCGAGCACGCCCCCGAGCCCCTCGTCGCGGCCCTCGTCGGCGCGAACGTCCCCGTCAGCGGGTTCGCCGTCGTCGCCGCCACCCTCGAGGAGACCTTCGTCGAGCTCACCGGGGAGGGTTTCGATGTCGCTGGTTGAGGGTGCGGGGCGTACCCGCCTGCTGCGCTCGGAGCTGCGGCTGATCTTCGGGCGGCGCCGCAACTGGGTGGGCGCCCTCGTCCTGGCGAGCGTGCCGGTCCTCATCGCGGTCGCGGTGCGGGCGGCGGGCTCCTCCAGCGGGGACTCGTTCGTGTTCGGCCAGATCACCGACAACGGCCTCTTCGTCGCCCTCGCGGCCCTGACCGTCGAGCTGCCGTTCTTCCTGCCGATCGCCGTGGCCGCCATCTCCGCCGACGCGATCGCCGGCGAGGCGAACCTGGGCACGTTGCGCTACCTGCTCGTCACCCCGGTGGACCGCACGCGGCTGCTCGTGGTGAAGATGACGGCCATCGCGATCTTCGCGGCCGTCGCGACCCTCCTGGTGGCGGGCGTCGGGGCCGTCGTCGGCCTGGCGATCTTCGGCGGTGGCGACGTGCTCACGATCTCGGGCACGACCCTCGGCTTCGGCGAGGGGCTGCTCCGCCTGCTGCTCGTCTGCGCCTACCTGACCCTCGGCCTCGTCGCGCTCGGGGCCGTCGGCCTGTTCGTCTCGACGCTCACCGAGCAGCCGATCGCCGCGACGATCGCCACCCTCGTCCTGACCCTCGCGAGCCAGATCCTCGACGCACTCTCGCAGCTCAGCGTGATCCACCCGTACCTGCTCACGCACTACTGGACGGACTTCGGCGAGCTGCTGCGCGACCCGCTCTCGCTCGCGCCGCTCGGGCCAGGGGTGCTGTGCGCGCTGGCCTACACCGCGGTGTTCGGAACGGCGGCCTGGGCACGCTTCACCACGGCCGACGTCAGCGCCTAGCTGCGCGGAGCCGCCCCTGCGCCGCCGAGCACGCGATGCACCTGGGCCACCTGGGCAGGGGTGAGCACCGAGTCGGGATCGCGCAGCCCCGTCCGCGCGAGTGCGTCCGTCGCGCCGACGAGCGAGGCGTACAGCGGCGGGCACGTCGGGCACTCGGCGAGGTGCGCCTCGACCAGACGAGCCGTCGCGGCGGGCAGCAGCCCGTCGAGGTAGTCGCTGACCTCGCGCCTCGCGTCCCAGCAGCGCATCGGGACCCCCTTCCGGGCGACCGCCCGCTCGGCCCCACGGGCCAGTGCCGTGACGAGCATCATCCGGCCGCGGCGCAGCCGTTGCTTCGCCGCCGGCAGGCCGAGCTCGCACAGCTCGGCGACCTCGGCGACCGTCCATCCCTCGGCGTCGTGCAGCACGACCATCACGCGGTACGGCGCGGGAAGGCGGATCAGGGCGTCCTCGAGCTCCGCGCGCGTCTGCGCCCTGGAGACGACCTCGACGGCGTCGACCGTGTACGAGTCCTGCTGCCACTGCGCCTCGACGACGGCGACCATGTCCTCGTGCGGGTCCTCGCGGTCGCGCCGGGCCCGGTCCACCATGAGGTGGTAGGCGATCCGGTGCAGCCAGGTGCCCACGGCGGCCTCCCCCCGGAAGCTCGCTGCCTTCTCGAGCGCGCGGGCGACGGTCTCCTGGGCGAGGTCCTCGGCGGCGTCGGGGTCCCTGGTCAGGCTCCGCGTGAGGCGGAGGAGGCCAGGGACCGCGGCCGGGAGGAGCTCGGCGAGCTCTGCGCGGTCCACGTCCCGACGCTAGTGGCAGCGGTGACGACGGCGGCGCGGTACGTGGTCGCGAGGATCAGCCACGGGCCGCCGGGACCTTGCAGGTCGAGACGCCGAAGACCCGGTAGAGCGGGCAGAAACCGACGGCGGCGGTGCCCACGAGGATGACCCCGAGCGCGCCGAGGACCACCGTGAGGACGGTCCCGCCGCCCGAGACCCCCGCGACGACGGCCCCGATGAGCGCGAGCGCTCCGACGACTCCGCGGGCGATGCGATCGGTGCTGCTCTCGTTGACGGTCATGGGTCCTCCCGGGTTCAGGGTGCCGACGACCGGCACAGTGCTTGGACGCATGACGGGCCCCGAGGGATACATCGCCTCGTGGCGACCGGGTGGCGAGGTCGGGGGCCACGGGCAGACTGGTGCGATGACCGCTCGCCATCTCCTCGTCCACGGCCTCGTCCAGGGGGTCGGGTTCCGCTGGGCGCTCGCTGCCAAGGCCGAGGGTGCCGGCGTGCGCGGCTGGGTGCGCAACCGGCACGACGGCGCCGTCGAGGCGCATCTGGAGGGCGCGGCCGATGCGGTGCAGACCGTCGTCGACTGGGCACATCTCGGCCCGCGCCACGCACGCGTCAGCCATGTCGAGGTGACGGCCGTCGCCGAGGAGGGCGCGGCGTCCTTCGAGATCGAGCCGTAGCCGGGCTCAGCCCCAGGCGGCGAGCAGGGCCAGCACGATGTCGGCCGAGCGGTCGGCCGCGTCGTCGACATGGGTCGCGAAGTCGTCACTCGCCGCGGGCCCGCACAGGTCGGAGATCCCGCGCACCGAGAGGAACACCGAGCCGTGCAGGTGCGCCGTCTGCGCGAGCGCCGCCGTCTCCATGTCCGTGCTCAGCGCACCGGGGAAGTCGGCCAGCACCCGGTCGACGATCCCGGCGTGCACGAAGGCGTCGCCGGAGAGCATCGTGCCGACGTGCACCGTGGCATCGGGCAGCCGCGCACCGGAGGCCGCGGCCAGCAACCGCTCGTCGCCGACGAAGGCCTCGGGCATCCCCGGCACCTGCCCGATCGCGTAGCCGAAGGCCCTGGCGTCGGCTCCGGCGAAGAGGTAGCGGTCACCGAGCACGACGTCGCCGACGCGCACCGACTCGCCGAGCCCACCGGCCGACCCGGCGCTCAGCAGCGGGACGGGGCCCACCTCGTTCAGCGCGAGAGCGGCAGCGGTGGCCGCCGCGACATGCCCGATCCTGCTCCGGACCAGGAGCACCTCACGACCGCCGAGCACCAGCTCCGTGCGCCGCGCGAGGCCCACCTCGCGCGAGGCGCCCACGCGATCGGCGCGGGCGAGGAACGGCGCTGCCTCGTCGTCCATCGCGACGACGACGACGACATCCGTCACGCGGTCACCACCGCCCACTGGGCGCGCTCGGCGAGGAAGGCCCTCGCGGCGTCCTGCGCTCCGGAGAGCGTGTGGTTCGCTCCCCAGCCGCACTGGACCTCGTTGGCTGCCGGCACCTCGCTCGCACCGAGGATGTCGGTGAGCGTCGCCGCGACGAGCTCCTCGACGGCCTCCTGCGACCACTCACCGGCCAGGATCAGGTAGAAGCCCGTCTGGCAGCCCATCGGCGAGAAGTCGACGACGGCGCCCGAGTGGTTGCGCGAGTGCTCGGCGAACAGGTGCTCGAGCGAGTGCACGACGGGCATCTCCAGGTGCGCGAGGTTCGGCTGCGTGAAGCGCACGTCGAACTTCGTCAGGACGTCACCGGCGGGGAGCACCTTGCGGTCGGCCACCCGGATGTACGGGGCGAGGACGGTGCGGTGGTCGAGGTTGAAGGACTCGACGTTCATGCGGGGCTGATCCACGGTTCACCTTCGGCGCTGGGCTCGGACGAGCCACCATTGTGCGCCAACCGGCCGCCGTGAGGTCACTCGGCGTCGTCCGGCTCCCAGAAGCGGGCGAACGGGTCCAGCCACTCGGCGACCTCGCGCAGCGGCCGGGGGTCGAGCGAGCTCGTCCGCCACTGCGCCTCGCGATCCGCGCACGACAAGGCCCGCCCGCTCGAGCACCTTCAGGTGCCGCGAGACGGCCTGGAGCGTGATCGGGAAGGGCTCGGCCAGCTCCCCGACGGTGGCGTCGCAGTCCCTGAGCCGTTCGAGGATCGCCCGTCTCGTCGGGTCGGCGACGGCGGCGAGGACGAGGTCGAGCCGCTCCTGCGCGCTGCTCACTCGTGCTCCACCCGCCCGCGGAAGCGGTCGATCTCGCGCCGTTCCCGCTTGGTGGGCCGGCCGGCGCCGCGGTCGCGCACGGCGACCCCGGCGGGGATCTCGGACTTCGGGGGTGGCGGCGGGGTGTGGTCGTCGAAGGCCTCGGCGGCGAGCGTCGCCGAGACGCGCTTGACCAGGAGGCGCTGGACGACGACGACGCGCTCGAGCTCACCACGCACCCGCACCTCGTCCCCCGGGCCGACGAGCGTCGCGGGCTTGGCCCGGTCGCCGTTGACCCGGACGTGCCCCGCGCGGCAGGCGCTCGCCGCCGCCGTCCTGGTGGAGAACATCCGCACGGCCCAGCACCAGGCGTCGACGCGGACCTTCGGGCGGGCAGGCCCGCCGCGCCCGGTCGCGCTCGTCTGGTCGGTGCCCATCGGCCAAGACTACGAGGGGCGGAAGGACGCGGCGCTCACGCCACGACGTTCCTCGGCTCCCCCGCGAGGAAGGCCTCGACGTTCGCCACCGCTCCGTCGGCCATCCGGCCGAGCGCCGCCGGGGTGCGGAACCCCAGGTGCGGGGTGAAGACGGTCCCGGGCGCAGCGAGCAGCGCGTCGTCGGCCGGAAGGGGCTCGGGGTCGAAGACGTCGACGGCGGCGCGGACGTCGCCGCGGGCCAGCCTCGCCGCGAGGGCCCCGGGAGCGAGGATCTCGCCGCGCGCGGTGTTGACGAGGATCGATCCCGGCCGCAAGAGGTCGAGCTCCGCGCCGGTGACCAGGCCACGTGTCTGCTCGGTGAGCGGCAGGTGCAGGCTGAGGACATCGGCCCAGGCGAAGGCCTCCTCCCAGGTCACCGCCGCGACGCCGAGCTCGGCCATCGCCGCCTCGTCGACCAGCCGGTCCCAGGCTCGGACCTCCATGCCGAAGGCGATGCCGAGGCGCGCCACCGCCCGCCCGATGCCCCCGAAGCCGAGGACGGCGAGCCGCGAGCCGGCCAGCTCGCGACCGGACCACCCTGCCCAGTCGCCCGAGCGCACGGCCCGGTCCCCCGCCGGCACGTCACGGGCCGCGGCGAGCATCAGCGCGAGCGTGAGCTCGGCCACGGCCTGGTCCCCGTAGTGGGTCACGTTCGTCACCGTCACGCCGAGCTCCCGCGCCAGGGACAGGTCGAGGTACGACGCCGCACCCGTCCCGGTGAACGAGACGAGCCGCAGGCGGCCGGCCGCCGCGCGCAGCGCCTCGTCGGGCAGGTGCGTCGCCAGCAGGACGACCTCCGCGCCGGCCACCCGGCGCACGAGCTCGGCCTCGTCGGGGGTGTCGCTCGCGATCTCGACCTCACCGAGCGCCCTGAGCCGCCCGAGCAGGGGCTCGGCCGAGAACAGCGCGGCGAGCTCGCCCTCGGCGCTCGGGCAGACGATCCGTGGTCTCACGGGAACCGACGCTAGCCCGCGCAGATGTCACGCAGGTGACGAAGCGCCCGTCCCGTCGAGCTCGGCGAGCAGCTCGGCCGCCGGGACGGTGCCTGCCCCGACTCCCGCGGCGAGCGCGAGCCGGGCGCGGCGCTGCAGGAGGGCGTTGACCGGGGTCGCGACCCCGTGCAGCGCGCCGAGCAGGACGATCTCGCCGTTGAGCCAGTCGCTCTCGATGGAGCCAGCCCCGCGCTGGAGCGACTGCCAGGAGGAGCCGCCGCCACGCCGACCGTCCGGCCCCGGCCTCATCTCGAAGTCGGCGAGGTGCACG
The DNA here is from genome assembly GCA_963777075.1 of uncultured Actinomycetota bacterium. GTDB lineage: Bacteria > Actinomycetota > Actinomycetes > Actinomycetales > Cellulomonadaceae > Actinotalea. The sequence continues at coordinate 141,091 of CAVZPH010000033.1, forward strand.
CGCTGCTCCTCGTCCGAGGCCGGCGGCTGCCCGGCGGCCTCGAGCACCGCATGCCCCTCCTGCACGGCGCGAGCCGCGAGCGTGCGCCAGTCCTCGTCGCGGACCGTCCCGGCGAGCGCCTCGACCGCGTTGGCGAGGTTGCTGAGGAGCTTCGCGCGCTTCCAGGCCATGACGTCGGGCACGAGGGGTGCACGGAACCCGGCAGCGCCGAGGTCGGCGCAGATCGCGTCGATCGTCCCCGCGAGGGGATCCGTCCCGGGGCGAGCGGCACCAGGTACGGCGGGGAGGGTCGCGGCCCGGCCGATCGGCAGGACCCCGGAGACCGGCGCCCCGATCGCCTGCACCGTTCCCGGCTCGAGGTAGGTCGCGGGCAACCAGACGCACATCCCCAGGACCTGGGCGAACCGGCGCAGGGCTGCCCGCTCGTTGTCGACGCCGTTCTGCGCGCAGACCAGGACGAGGGACTGCGCTGCGGTGCCGCCACCGACGACCGGGCGGTCGGCCCAGTCCAGGAGCGCCGCCTCGGTGTCCTGGCTCTTGACCGCCAGCACCAGCACGTCCCCGAGCCGCAGCTCGACGTCCTGCGGCCCGGCCGCCACGGGCGGGTGCACCTGGTGCGAGCCCTGAGGGGTCCAGACCACGAGCCCCGTCGCACGCAGCGCCTCGAGCTGACGGCCGCGCGCGACGAGGACGACGTCCTTCCCTGCCGAGGCCAGGAGCCCGCCGAGCGTCCCGCCGACCGCACCCGACCCGATGATCACGTAGCGCATGGCATTACCGTGCCACAGCCCGCCACGGACCCCCAGCACCCTGACGGTCGGGCCGAGGAGGCGCCGAGGTCAGGCAGGGTGGCTCAGCGCTCGCGGTGGGCGAGGTAGTACTCGATCAGCCCGCGCGTGGAGGCGTCCTGACCGGCGAGCACGGCGGCATCCCCGGCGACCGCCGGGGCGATCTCCATCGCGAGCTTCTTGCCGAGCTCGACGCCCCACTGGTCGAAGGAGTCGATGCCCCAGACGATCCCCTGGACGAAGGTGATGTGCTCGTACAGCGCGATGAGCTGGCCGAGGACGGAGGGGGTCAGGGCCGGGGCCATGATCGAGGTGGTCGGCCGGTTCCCCGAGAAGACGCGGGCCGGGACGATCTCCTCCGCCGTGCCCTCCGCCCGGACCTCGTCCGCCGTCTTGCCGAAGGCCAGGGCCTTCGTCTGCGCGAAGAAGTTCGCGAGGAAGAGCTCGTGGACGTCGGGGGTGCCCTCGACGGCGTCGTCGACCAGCGGGTGCGCCGGCGTCGCGACGGCGAGGAAGTCCGCGGGGATCAGCCGCGTGCCCTGGTGGATGAGCTGGTAGAAGGCGTGCTGGCCGTTCGTGCCCGGCTCGCCCCAGAAGACCTCACCGGTCTGCGAGGTGACCGGGGCGCCGTCCGAGCGGACCGACTTGCCGTTGGACTCCATCGTCAGCTGCTGCAGGTACGCGGCGAAGCGGTGCAGGTACTGCGCGTACGGCAGCACCGCGTGGGTGTGCGCGTCGAAGAAGTTCACGTACCAGATGTTCAGCAGCCCCATGAGGACGGGGACGTTCTGCGCGAACGGCGTGGTCGCGCAGGTGCTCGTCGACGGCGTGGAAGCCCGCGAGCATCTCGCGGAAGCGCTCGGGCCCGATGGCGATCGCGAGCGAGGTGCCGATCGCGGAGTCCATCGAGTACCGACCGCCGACCCAGTCCCAGAAGCCGAAGGCGTTGGCCGGGTCGATGCCGAAGGCCGCGACCTTGTCCAGGGCGGTGGAGACCGCGACGAAGTGCTGGGCGACGGCGTCCTGGCGGGCCTTGTCGCTGTCGTCGATGACTCCGTCCTCCTGGAGCCGGCGCCACAGCCAGGCCCGGGCGAGCCGCGCGTTGGTGAGCGTCTCGAGGGTCGTGAAGGTCTTGGAGGCGACGATGAAGAGCGTCGTCGTCGGGTCGAGGTCGGCGACGGTCTCGGCGAGGTCCGTCGGGTCGATGTTCGACACGAAGCGAACGCTCAGCCCGGGCTTCACGTAGGGCTTGAGGGCCTCGTAGGCCATGACCGGGCCGAGGTCGGAGCCGCCGATGCCGATGTTGACGACGGTCTCGACGCGCTTGCCGGTCACCCCGGTCCACGCCCCGCCGCGCACCTTCTCCGCGAAGTCGCAGACCTGCGCGAGGACGGCCTGGACGTCGCCGTCGACGTCCTGGCCGTCGACGACAAGGGCGGGCTCGGCGCCGGCCGGGCGACGAAGCGCGGTGTGCAGCACCGCGCGGTCCTCTGTGACGTTGATGTGCTCGCCGGAGAGCATCGCCTCGATGCGCTCGGCGAGGCCCACCTGCTCGGCGAGCTGGACGAGCAGCGCGAGGGTCTCGTCGGTGACGAGGTTCTTGGACAGGTCGACGTGCAGGTCGCCGACGGTGCGCGTCAGTCGCGCTGCGCGCTCGGGGTCGGCGGCGAACCAGCCGCGCAGGTCGGGGCTGAGCGCTGCGTGGTGCTCGGCGAGCGCCGTCCAGGCAGCAGTGGTCGTCGCGTCGACGGGGGTGCGGGTCACAGGTCCTCCAGAGTTCTCGGGGTCCACCGTAGTGCCGGGCACCCGGGACCTGAGAGGGACGCCGCCGAACAGCCGGGAAACCAGTGGACCACCCCGTCGCCCTGCGCGAGACTCCCCGGATGGAACCCAAGGAGACCCTCAAGCAGTACCTGAGCACCCAGCGGTCCGTCCTGCTCGCCAAGCTCGACGGGCTGAGCGAGTACGACGTCCGGCGCCCCCTCACGCCGACGGGGACCAACCTGCTCGGCGTGGTCAAGCACGTCGCCTCGGTCCAGCTCGGCTACCTGGGCGACTGCTTCGGCCGGCCGTCCGGGATCCCGCTGCCGTGGTTCGACGACGACGCAGCCCCGGACGAGGACCTGTGGGCGAGGGCCGACGAGTCGCGCGAGTCGGTGCTGGAGCTCTACCGCCGCTCGGCCGAGCATGCGGACGCGACGATCGACGCCCTCGACCTCGAGGTGCGCGGCGAGATCGCGTGGTGGTCGGGTGAGCACCGGCACTCGAGCCTGCACACCGTGCTGGTGCACATGATCGCCGAGGTCGCCCGGCACGCGGGTCAGGCCGACATCCTGCGGGAGGGGCTGGACGGCGCCGTCGGGTACGCACCGGGGAACTCCAACCTGCCGGATCGCGACGCGGCCGGGTGGCTCGCCCATCGTGCGAGGGTCGAGGCGGCCGCGCGCGAGGCGTCCGGCCTCGACCGGTCGTGAGCCGACCGGCACTCAGCTGCCGAGCCTCCCGAGCCCGGCGACCGCGTCGAGCAGGACCTCCTCGCGCTTGACGAAGGTGAAGCGGACCCGCGAGGCGAGCGCCACTGAGCTCGCCGAGCCCTCCTGGCAGAAGGCCGTGACCGGGACCCCGACGACGCCAGCCAGCTCGGGCAGCCGTCGGCAGAGCTCGGTCCCGTCGGCGAACCCCAGCCCGGCGCCGTCGGCCACGACGAAGTACGTCCCGCCCGGCACGACGACCTCGAAGCCCGCGTCGACCAGGCCGGCGCACAGCAGGTCGCGGCGCGCCGCGAGCGAGTCGGCGAGGCCGCGGACCCACGCATCGGTGCGGCCGTCCTCGTCGCGCAGCGCCTGCGCGACGGCGACCTGGAACGGCGCGCCGGAGACGTAGGTGAGGAACTGCTGGACGGTGCGCACGGCCGTGATCAGGGCGGCGGGCCCGGTGACCCAGCCGACCTTCCACCCGGTGAACGACAGCGTCTTGCCCGCGGAGGAGATCGTCAGCGTGCGCTCGGCCATGCCGGGGAGCGTGGCGATCGGCGTGTGCACGGCGCCGTCGAAGGTGAGGTGCTCGTAGACCTCGTCGGTGACCACGAGGAGGTCGTGCTGCCGCGCGAGGCGCGCGACGGCGGCGAGCTCCGTGGCGTCGAGCACCGCGCCGGTCGGGTTGTGCGGCGAGTTGAGCAGGATCATCCGCGTGCGCGCGGTGACCGCTGCGCCGCAGGGCGGCGAGGTCGAGCCGGAAGCCCTCCGGCCGCGGCAGCAGGGGGACCGTCACATGCCGCGCACCGGCCATCGCGATCATGGCGGCGTAGGAGTCGTAGAAGGGCTCGAGCGTGAGGACCTCGTCGCCCGGCTCGACGAGGGCGAGCACGGTCGCGGCGATCGCCTCCGTCGCGCCGGTGGTGACGAGCACCTCGCTCGCCGGGTCCGGGTGCAGCCCGTAGTGCCGGGCCTGGTGAGCGGTGACGGCGGCGCGCAGCTCGGGCTCGCCACCGCCCGGCGGGTACTGGTTGCGCCCGGCGTGGATCGCGGCGACCGCCGCGTCCCGCACGTGCACCGGGCCGTCGACGTCGGGGAAGCCCTGGCCGAGGTTGACCGACCCGGTCCGCGCGGCGAGCGCCGACATCTCGGCGAAGATCGTCGGGCGCACGACGCCGTCGGCGCCGGCCAGACGCGTGGCGCGGGCGACGCGCTGCCATCGGTGCACCGGCACAGCCTAGGTCGCTCAGCCGTTGCCGAGCTCGATCCAGCCGTCGCGACGGTAGGCCGGGGTGGCGAGGGCCAGCACGAGGACTCCCGCGAGGAGCCCGCCGAGGATCACCCCGGACATCGCCAGCCCGTCGCCCCCGAGGAGCCCGACCAGCGGGCTGACCCCGCCCGCGAGCCCCGCCTGGAGGAAGCCGATCGTCGCGGCGGCCGTCCCGGCGCGTTCCCCGTGCCTGGTCATCGCCAGGGCCGTTGCGTTGCCGCCGACGAACCCCAGGAGCAGCAGGATCACCCACAACGGGGCGAGGATGCCGAGGAGCCCGCCGAGGCCGGTGACCGCGGACGCGAGCAGCACGACGGCGACGAGCAGTGCCGCCGGGAGGGACCACCGCAGCAACCGGGCGGGCCCGGCCCGGCGGACGACCGCCGCGTTGAGCTGCGCCCCCAGGACGAGCCCCACGCCGCCGGCAGCGAAGATCCCGGAGAACTGCGCGGCGCTCAGCCCGTACTCCTCCTGCAGGACGAAGGGCGAGCCGGTGACGTAGCTGAGGATCACCACCATCGCGATCCCTGGCAGCACCGCGAGCGCGAGGAACCGGCCGTCGCGCAGCAGCATCACGTAGCCGCGAGCGAGGGCCGGGACCGCGACCCGGGCGCGCCGCTCGGGCGGCAGCGTCTCCGGGAGCACCGTGGCGACGACGACGAGGAGCACAGCGGCGAGCGCGGCGAGGACGACGAAGACCCCACGCCACGACCAGTGCTGGGCCACGACCGTCCCGACGGCCGGGGCGAACAGGGGTGCGACGCCGATCACCAGGGCGAGCCGGGACATGAGGTGCGAGGCCTCGGCCCCGACGAACCTGTCGCGGATCATCGCCAGGGCCACGACCGTCGCGCCCGCCGCCGCGAAGCCCTGGAGGCCGCGCAGGGCGATGAGCAGCCCGATCGTCGGCGCGATCGCGCACAGCAGCGAGAGCAGTCCGTGCAGGCTCACCCCGAGGAGCACGGGAAGGCGCCGCCCGACGCGGTCGGAGAACGGACCGATCACCAGCTGGCCGACGGCCCCGCCGAGCATCATCCCGGTGATGGTGACCTGCGCCGCGGCCGTCGAGGCGCCCAGCTCGGCCGCGACCTCGGGCAGGGACGGCAGGTACATGTCGATCGACATCGCCGGGAGCAGCGTGAGCGAGCCGATCAGGAGGACGAATCCCGCCGTCGGCCCCTGCGGGGCCGTGCGCTCACCCGTACCGGACGCCATGGCGCGAGCCTAACAATGAATCGTTTCGAAACGGGCGGGCCGAGCCGGGTCAGCCCTGGCTCAGCGCGATCCACCCGTCCCGGCGGTAGGCCGGGGTCGCCAGGGCCAGGACGAGCACGGCGACGAGGAGCCCGCCGAGGATCACCCCGGACATCGCCACGGCGTCTCCCCCGAGCACGCCCACGAGCGGGCTGATCCCGCCGGCCAGCCCCGCCTGGAGGAAGCCGATCGTCGCGGCGGCCGTCCCGGCGCGCTCCCCGTGCCTCGTCATCGCGAGAGCCGAGGCGTTGGACATGAGCAGGCCGAGCAACAGCAGCACGACCCACAGCGTGGCGACCAGCGCGACCACCCCGCCCGTGCGCGTGGCCGCGACGACGACGAGCAGCCCGGCGGCCGTCGCGGCCGCGGGGGCCGAGGCGCGCAGCAGCCGAGCCGGGCCGACCCTGCGGACCAGGGCCGCGTTGACCTGGGCCCCGAGCACGAGCCCGATCCCGCCGAGCGCGAACACGAGCGAGAACTGACCGGAGCTCAACCCGTACTCCTCCTGGAGCACGAAGGGCGAGCCGGAGACGTAGCTGATGATGACCACCATGCCGAGGCCAGGGAGCACGGCGAGCGCGACGAAGCGTCGGTCCCGGAGCATCGCTCCGTAGCCGCGGGCGAGCGTCGCCACCCCGGAACGGGCGCGGCGCTCGGGCGGGAGCGTCTCGGGCAGGGCGATCGCCACGACCGTCACCAGGAGCGCGGCGAGGAGCGCCAGGACGAGGAACACCCCGCGCCAGCCCCAGTGGTGCGCGATCACGCTCCCGGCCGAGGGCGCGAGCAGCGGTGCGACTCCGATGACGAGCATGAGCCGCGACATGAGCCGGGCCGCCTCCGCCCCGGCGTAGCGGTCGCGGATCATCGCGATCGCCACGACGGTCGCCGCTGCGGCGACGAAGCCCTGGAGCACGCGCAGCGTGATGAGCAGGCCGATGGTCGGGGCGACCGCGCAGAGCAGCGACAGCACGGCGTGCAGGCTCACCCCGACGAGCACGGGGGCCCGGCGCCCGAAACGGTCGGACAGCGGGCCGATGACGAGCTGGCCGAAGGCACCGCCGAGCACCATCCCGGTGATCGTCAGCTGGGCCCCGGCGGTGGACGAGGAGAGGTCGGCGGCGACGACCGGCAGGGACGGCAGGTACATGTCCGTCGAGACGGCGGGCAGCAGCGTGAGCGAGCCGACCAGCAGGACGAAGCCGACCGTCGGGCCGGGCGCGACGGGGGGATCGGTGGTCGCGGACGGCATGGGGCGAGGGTAACAACGAATCGATTCGACCGCTGCTGTCGAGCGCGGGTCGAGACGGGTGAGCGAATGTCGGTGGGGGGCGGCATCCTGGAGGCATGTGCGGCCGCTACGCCTCCTTCCGCGAGGCCCAGGACCTCGCCGACGCCTTCGCTCTCGACGAGATCGCCCCCGACGCGGCCGCTCTGCCGCCCTCGTGGAACCTCGCCCCGACGGACCCGGTGCGGATCGTCGTCGAGCGTGCCGAGAAGGGCGCCCCCGCGGACGCCGCCCCGCGCCGGGCGCTGCGCCTGGCCCGCTGGGGCCTCGTCCCCGGCTGGGCGAAGGACCCGTCCGTCGGGGCACGGATGATCAACGCCCGGGTCGAGTCCCTCGCCGAGAAGCCCTCGTTCCGCCGGGCGCTGGCGGCCCGGCGCTGCCTGGTCCCGGCCGAGGGGTACTACGAGTGGACCCCCGCCCCGGCGGGGAGCCCGCCCCGCACCCCCAAGGTCGCCCACTGGATCCACCCGGAGGACGGCGGCGTGCTCGCCTTCGCCGGGCTGTACGAGTTCTGGCGCGACCCGTCACGCCCCGACGACGACCCGCTGCGCTGGCTCGTGTCGACGACCATCGTCACCGACGGAGCCCCGCCCCCGGGTGCGGTCGCGGCCCTGCACGAGCGCAGGCCCGTCGTCCTCGCGCCCGAGCGCTGGGACGACTGGCTCGACCCACGGCTGGACGGCGCCGCGGCACTCGGCCTGCTCACGGACCCCTCCCCGCAGCTCGCCGAACGCGTCGTGTCGACGGCCGTCAACTCCGTCGGCACCGACGGGCCGGAGCTCATCGCTGCGCTCTGAGGCCCGCCCGCTCAGTCGAGGAGGTCGACGAGCCGCACGACGGAGACCGCACCCATCCCCGCGAGGTCCCTCGTGCCGAGCGGCTCGAGCACCAGCCCGTCGACGGGACCGATCGCCTGGGCGGTGGCGGCGTCCAGGAGCACGGTTCCGGGCGCCGCGGCGTCGGACAGTCGCGAGGCGAGGCTCACCGTCGGGCCGAAGACGTCGCCGAACCGGGCGAGGACGCGACCCCAGACGAGCCCGACCCGGACGGGTGAGGCCGATCCGGGTCCGAAGGTCACCGCGAGCGCATGCGCGATCGCCGCACCCGTCGCCGCCTCGTCCGCGACGAACAGGACGGCGTCCCCCACCGTCTTGACCACCTGCCCACCGCCCCGCGTGACGACATCCCTCGCGGTGGCCTCGAACTCGTGGACGACGTCGGCGAGCGCCGCCGCGCCCAGCCCGGAGGTCAGTGCCGTGAAACCGACGATGTCCGCCAGGCCGACCGCACGTCTCAAGGGAAGCTCGTCCGAGTCCTCGGTCCGGTGTGCCTGCCCGAGCTCGGCGTCGATCCGCCGGGCGGCCGCGGCCAGCTGGCGGCGCCAGCCGTGGACCAGCTGAGCCTCCAGCAGCGGCGCCACCGAGGCGAGCCGGTCCAGGACCATCAACCGGGCGCTGGCGTCGTCGAGGGCGTAGCGCTCGCGCATGTGCTCGACGAGCCCCTCCACCTGCCAGGCGACGAGGCGATCGGTCGTGTGACCGATCGCGCGGACGAGGCTGACGCCGGTGCGGTCGGAGATCTCGAAGTCCTGCTCGGCGCCGTGGACCAGCCGGACGATCTCGACGTCGTCGTCGCTGAACCCGCCGGCGCCCTCCGGGACGAGGAGCCCGAGGGCGTTCCAGATCCGCCTGACCTCCGCCCGCGGGACCCCGGCGCGTCGGGCGAGCTCGTCGAGCGAGAGGTGCGCGGGCCCGCCAAGCAGGGCGTCCTCGACCTCGCCGAGCGTCGAGGGCTCCCGGGCGGGGACGTGCGGGCCGGGGTGCACCGTTTCAGGCTAGACCGCCGGGCTCCCGTCGGCGTCTCGGAGCGTCACGTCGCCCGCGAGCACGGCGCGCCTGCGGCCGGCCGAGTCGACGAGCAGCGCACCGTCCTCCGCGAGCCCGACCGCGAGGCCCTCGACGACCTCGCCCCCGGGGGCCTCGACCCGCACCGTGCGGCCGATCGTCATGCAGGCCGCGGCGCAGGACTCCGCGATCGCGCCGGTCGCGACACCACCGTCGGCACGCCACCGGTCCATCAGCACGAAGAGACGGTCCAGCACGGCGGCGAGGAGCTCGGCCCGCGCGACGTGGCGGCCGGCGAGCCTCACCGAGGTCGCGCTCGGCACCGGCAGCTCGTCGGCCGCCTGGTGGACGTTGACGCCGATCCCGAGCACGACGGCCGGCTCCCCCTCGACGACGAGGTCCCCCAGCAGCCCGGCGACCTTGCGGTACGCGCCCCAGCCCGGCACGGCGGTCACCGCGGGGAGCAGGACGTCGTTCGGCCACTTGAGCACCGGGTCCAGCCCGAGGCGCGACAGCGCCTGGACCACGGCGAGCCCACCGATCAACGGCACCCAGCCCAGCCGCTCGACCGGGACCCCCGGCCTCAGGAGCACCGAGAAGGTCAGCGCCGATCCGGGAGGCGTCACCCAGCTGCGCCCGGCCCGTCCGCGCCCGTCCACCTGGTCGTCGGTGACGAGCACCGAGCCGTCCGGCCACGCCTCGGGCCCGACCGCCAGTGCGCGCAGGTCCGTGGAGGTCGAGCCGGTGCGCGCCACGACGCTCAGCCGGCCCGCGGGGCTCACCCCGCGTGCCGCGAGCGCGGCCGAGACCGTCGTCAGGTCGAGCGGGTCGAGGTCCATCCCTCCACGCTAGTCCCGTGGTCGCCGCCACGACCCCCGAGTTGTGCGGATCGTCACAGGCGCGCGGCCCGACACGGTGCACAACCTCACTGAGCATGTGGGGTTCCGACAACTAGCCTTCCTTGGGTGAGCGACGCACCGTCAACGACCGCCCCCACGACGAAGAGCCGGCTGGCCGACCTGCGCCTGCGTGCAGCCGAGCTCGAGGCAGCCGAGGCGACGGCAGCGGCCAAGCAGCACGCCCGCGGCAAGAAGACGGCGCGCGAACGCGTCGACGCCCTGCTCGACGAGGGCAGCTTCACCGAGCTCGACGCGATGGTGCGGCACCGTTCGACGAACTTCGGCCTGGACGCGCGGCGCATCGCCGGCGACGGCGTCCTCACCGGGCACGGGACCGTCGACGGGCGCCCGGTCGCCGTCTACAGCCAGGACTTCACCGTCTTCGGTGGCTCCCTCGGCGAGGTGCACGGGGAGAAGATCACCAAGGTGATGGATCTCGCGCTACGCACCGGCATGCCGCTCATCGGGATCCTCGACGGCGGTGGCGCGCGCATCCAGGAGGGTGTCGCGGCGCTGACCCAGTTCGCCGAGATCTTCCGCCGCAACGTGGCGGCCTCCGGCGTGATCCCGCAGATCTCGCTCATCCTCGGGCCGAGCGCAGGCGGCGCCGTCTACTCCCCCGCCCTGACCGACTTCATCGTCATGGCCGACGGCACCTCGAACATGTTCATCACCGGGCCCGACGTCATCCGGGCGGTCACCGGGGAGGACGTCGGCTTCGAGGAGCTCGGCGGCGGGCACACGCACAACGCCCGCTCGGGCGTCGCGCACTACCTCGGCTCGGACGAGGACGACGCGATCGACTACGTCCGCACGCTGCTCGGCTACCTCCCGTCCAACAACCTCTCCGAGGCCCCCGTCTGGCCGGAGGACGTCGGCCGGCCCGAGGCGCTCGAGGTCAGCGAGGAGGACCTCGACCTCGACACGCTCGTCCCGGACTCCGACTCCCAGCCCTATGACATGCGCACCGTGATCGAGCATGTCCTCGACCACGGGGACTTCCTCGAGGTCCAGCCGCTCTACGCGCGCAACGTGCTCATCGGCTTCGGCCATGTGGAGGGCCGCGCCGTCGGGGTCGTGGCGAACCAGCCGCAGCACATGGCAGGGACGCTCGACATCAACGCCGCGGAGAAGGCTGCCCGCTTCGTGCGGACCTGCGACGCCTTCGGCCTTCCGGTCCTCACCTTCGTCGACGTGCCCGGCTTCCTTCCGGGAACCGACCAGGAGTGGAACGGGATCATCCGGCGCGGGGCGAAGCTGATCTACGCCTATGCGGAGGCCACCGTCCCCCTGGTCACCGTGATCACGCGCAAGGCGTACGGCGGCGCGTACATCGTCATGGGCTCCAAGCAGCTCGGGGCCGACGTGAACCTCGCGTGGCCGACGGCGCAGATCGCCGTCATGGGCGCGGCCGGCGCGGTGAACATCCTGCAGCGTGCAGCGCTCAAGCAGGTCGCGGACACCGGCGGTGACGTCGAGGCCGAGCGCGCCCGCCTGGTCGCCGACTACGAGGAGGCACTGGTGAACCCCTACGACGCAGCGGACCGCGGGTACGTCGACGCCGTCATCGCGCCATCGGAGACCAGGACCCAGGTCGCCAGGGCCCTGCGCACCCTGCGCACCAAGCGGGCATCGCTGCCCGCCAAGAAGCATGGGAACATCCCGCTGTGACCCCCGACGTGAGGGTCGTCCGCGGTGCACCGGACGACGTCGAGCTCGCCGCCCTCGTCGCAGGGCTCGCGGCGGGTTCCGCCGCGCTCTCGGCGCTGAGCGCCACCTCGGACACCGAGGCCGAGACCCGTGCCGCCGCGTCGTCGCTGGCAGGCCGCGGCCGACCGGCTGAGCCGACCCGCTCACCCCCGGACCCGACTCCTGGCGGTGGAGCAGGACCTGAGTCGGCGTACGCGCACGGCACTACGGTGGCCCCATGACGTCGCCCGACCTCCAGCGCCCCAGCACGCCCATCGACGCGATCGCCGAGGCCTGGGTGCTCACCCTCGCCCGTCTCGACCCGATCGCAGCGACCGGGATGGGCATCCCCGGCTTCGACCACCTGTGGCCCGACTACTCGCCCGCCGGCCACGAGGAGACCGCCCGCGGCGGTGCGCGCCGTGCTCGCCGAGCTGGACGCCACGGAGCCCGTCGACGAGGTCGACGAGGTGACGGTCGCCGCGATGCGCGAGCGGCTCGGCCTCCAGCTGGAGCTGCACGAGGCGGACGAGCTCCTCGGCGAGCTCAACAACATCGCCTCGCCGGTCCAGGGGCTGCGCGACATCTTCGACCTCATGCCGACGGCGACCGCGCAGGACTGGGAGGCGATCGCCACCCGGCTCGGCTCGCTTGCCCGCGGCTGCCGCTCGGCGTCGTCGAGTCGCTGCGTCTGGCCGCCTCGCGCGGCCGGCGTCGCGGCCGCACGGCAGGTCGCCGAGTGCATCCGCCAGTGCGAGGACCTCGCCGGCGACGAGTCCTTCTTCACCGCGTTCGTCCGCAGCCCGTCCGTCGACACCGCCCTGGGCGAGGCCGCCGATGCCGCAGGGCTGGCCTCACGGCTCGAGGAGGGCGCGGCCGCCGCCCGCACCGCCTACGCGGACCTCGGCGAGTTCCTCCGCGAGGAGCTCGCCCCGCTGGCGCCCGGCCTCGGACGCCTTCGGCCGCGAGCGCTACGCCCGGTGGTCACGGTGGTTCCTCGGCGCGGACGTCGACCTCGACGAGACCTACGCCTGGGGCCTGGCCGAGCTCGAGCGCGTCATCGCCGAGCAGGACGCGGTCGCCGCCCAGATCGCCGGACCGGGTGCGAGCCTCGCCGACGCGATCGCCGTCCTCGACGCGGACCCGGCCGCGTCCTGGCGGACACCGACGCCCTGCGGTCGTGGATGCAGGAGACCTCCGACGCCGCGATCGAGGCGCTCAACGGCGTGCACTTCGACATCCCGCAGCCCGGTGCTCACCCTCGAGTGCCGGATCGCGCCGACGCAGAGCGGGGCCATCTACTACACGCAGCCCTCGGACGACTTCTCCCGACCCGGACGCATGTGGTGGTCGGTGCCCAAGGACGTCACGAGCCACACGACCTGGCGCGAGAAGACGACCGTCTACCACGAGGGCGTCCCCGGCCATCACCTGCAGATCGCCCAGACGGTCTTCGACCGCGACGCGGCTCAACAGCTGGCGACGGCTGGCCTGCTGGGTGAGCGGGCACGGCGAGGGATGGGCACTGTACGCCGAGCGCCTGATGGCGGACCTCGGCTTCCTCGACGACGCCGGGCGACCGGCTCGGGATGCTCGACAGCCAGCGCATGCGCGCGGCCCGCGTCGTCTTCGACATCGGCGTCCACCTCGAGCTGCCCTGCCCCGAGCGCTGGGGCGGCGGCACCTGGGACGCGGACAAGGCCTGGGAGTTCTTCCGGTCCAACGTGGCGATGCCCGAGAGCTCGCTGCGCTTCGAGTGGATGCGCTACCTCGGCTGGGCCGGTCAGGCGCCCGTCCTACAAGATCGGCCAGCGACTGTGGGAGCAGTCCCGAGACGAGGCGCTCGCGGCCGCCGAGGCGCGTGGGGCCGAGCCCGACCTGCGCGAGTTCCACCGGCGCGCCCTGGCGCTCGGCTCCGTCGGCCTCGACGTCCTGCGCCAGGCGCTCACCGGGGAGCCTGCGCCGGTGACCTCGCTGCTCCTGGCCTCCGCCTCCCCCGCCCGACTCGCGACGCTCCGCTCGGCGGGGATGGACCCGCACGTCCTGGTCTCGGGGGTGGACGAGGACGCCGCGCTCGCGGCCGCGACCGCACGCTTCGGAGAGCTCGCGCCCGTCGACGCCGTCCTCGTGCTCGCCCAGGCGAAGGCGCTGGCCGTCGCCGCGCTCCTCGACGGGCGACGACGCGCCGGACGGGGGCCCGCAGGACGCGATCGTGCTGGGCTGCGACTCCCTGCTCGAGCTCGACGGCGCAGCGTTCGGCAAGCCGCGCGATGCCGCCGAGGCGACGGCGCGCTGGCGCAGCATGCGCGGCCGCACCGGCGTCCTGCACACGGGCCACTGGCTCGTCGACTGCCGCCAGGACGGCACCGGGACCCTCGGGGCCACGGCGTCCACGACGGTCCACTTCGCCGATCTCTCGGACGACGAGATCGACGCCTACGTCGCGACCGGGCGAGCCCCTGGCCGTCGCCGGTGCGTTCACGGTCGACGGCCTCGGCGGGGCGTTCGTCACGGGCATCGACGGCGACTACCACAGCGTGGTCGGCGTGAGCCTCCCGCTGCTGCGCGAGCTCCTCGCCGAGCTCGACGTGCCGGTGACCGCGCTCTGGCGCGCCGAGCTCACTCTGGCCGGAGGCACGGGACCTGGCCCCGAGCTGGCCATGAGCCCGGAGCTGCTCCCCGAGCTGCGCACCGCGCGCCTCCTGGTCCGCCGCATGGTCCCGGCCGATGCGCCGAGCCTCGCGGCCTACCGCTCGGACCCGGAGGTCGCGCGGTACCAGGGCTGGGACGCCCCGTACCCGAGGGCGAGCGCCGAGGCCTTCGTCCGGGAGATGGCGCAGGCACGAGCCGTGCCCGGCAGCTGGGTCCAGCTCGCCGTCGTCGTCCGCGCGACAGGGGAGCATGTCGGCGACCTCGGGGTCCAGCTGACCGACGAGGGCCGGCAGGCCCGGGTCGGCATCACTCTCGCCGCCGCCGCGCAGCATCACGGCTACGCGAGCGAGGCGCTCGGCGCCCTGCTCGACCACCTCCTGGGTACCGCGGGCCTGCACCGCGTCGTCGCCGAGTGCGACGCCCGGAACCGGTCGTCGGCCGCGCTGCTCGAGCGCGTCGGGATGCGGCTCGAGGCCCACCACCGCAGCGCCTCGTGGTGGAAGGACGAGTGGACGGACGAGCTCGTCTTCGCCGTCCTCGCCGCCGAGCGGACCCCGGGGGCCGGGCGGACCTGAGGGAACGGACAAAGAGCTCCCCGAGCGGCTTGTCGGATGGCACAGTCTTGGCCGATCACCGGCGGCGAGGGTGAGGTGCACGGCGCCCTGCCGTTACGGTGAGCCGTGCCCGACATCCGTAAGGTCCTCATCGCCAACCGCGGTGAGATCGCCGTCCGCATCGCGAGGGCGTGCGCCGACGCCGGGATCGCCAGCGTCGCGGTCTACGCCGACTCCGATCGCGAGGCCGTGCACGTGCGCCTCGCCGACGAGGCCTATGCCCTCGGTGGCCAGCGCGCGGCCGAGACGTACCTGGCGATGGACAAGCTGCTCGACGCCGCACGGCGCTCCGGCGCCGACGCGGTCCACCCGGGGTACGGCTTCCTCTCGGAGAACGCCGCCTTCGCCCAGGCCGTGCTCGACGCCGGCCTCGTCTGGATCGGGCCGCCGCCCGCGGCGATCGAGGCCCTCGGCGACAAGGTGAGCGCGCGCCACATCGCGCAGCGCGCCGGCGCGCCCCTGGCGGCCGGGACGCCCGACCCGGTGTCCGGGATCCCCGAGGTCGAGGCCTTCGTCGAGGAGTTCGGCCTGCCCGTCGTCATCAAGGCGGCGTTCGGCGGCGGTGGCCGCGGCATGAAGGTCGTCCGCGAGCGCGACGAGATCGCCGAGATGTACGAGTCGGCCGTGCGGGAGGCCGTCGCTGCCTTCGGCCGCGGCGAGTGCTTCGTCGAGCGCTACCTCGACTCGCCCCGCCATGTGGAGACGCAGTGCCTCGCCGACCAGCACGGCGGTGTCGTCGTCGTCTCCACGCGGGACTGCTCCCTGCAGCGACGCCACCAGAAGCTCGTCGAGGAGGCGCCGGCGCCCTTCCTCACCGAGGACCAGGACCGCACGCTGCGCGAGGCGTCGATCGCCATCCTGCGCGAGGCCCACTACGTCGGCGCCGGGACCTGCGAGTTCCTCATCGGCATCGACGGGACGGTCTCGTTCCTCGAGGTCAACACGAGGCTCCAGGTCGAGCACCCGGTGACCGAGGAGGTCACGGGGATCGACCTCGTGCGCGAGCAGCTCCGCATCGCCGCCGGCGAGCCGCTGGGCTACACGCAGGTCGAGACGCGCGGCCACTCGATCGAGTTCCGGATCAACGGCGAGGACCCGGCCGCCGGCTTCCTGCCGATGCCCGGGACGATCACCCGCCTGCGGTTCCCCTCTGGCCCCGGCGTGCGGGTGGACAGCGGGGTGGTCGAGGGCGACACCGTGTCCGGGGCCTTCGACTCCATGATCGCCAAGCTCGTCGTCACGGGGGCCGACCGCACCCAGGCGATCGAGCGTGCCAGGCGCGCGCTCGCCGAGCTCGACGTCGTCGGCATCCCGACGGTCGTCCCGTTCCACCGCGCCGTCCTGCGGGCCGAGGACTTCGTCCCGGCGGACCCGGCCCAGCCCTTCTCGATCCACACGCGCTGGATCGAGACGGTCTTCGCCGAGACCGTCGCCGGACTCGACCGCACGCACAGCCCCTCGCCCTCCCCGAGCGAGGACGAGGCTCCCGCCGGTGCGACCGAGCGCGTCGTCGTGGAGGTGGGTGGCAAGCGGATCGAGGTCGTGCTCCCGGCCGGGCTGAGCCTCGGCCCGGGCCGAGGGCGCCCGGGTGCCCCCGTGCGCGCGCAGCGCTCGCGCCGCGGGCCCGCACGTGCCGTCACGGGCGCGAGCCTGACGACGCCCATGCAGGGGACCATCGTCAAGGTCGCGGTGACCGAGGGCTGCCTCGTCGCCGAGGGCGATCTCGTCGTCGTGCTGGAGGCCATGAAGATGGAGCAGCCGCTCGTGGCGCACCGCGCCGGGACGGTCCACGGCCTCACGGTCGAGGTCGGCGCCGGGGTCACCGCCGGCAGCATCATCTGCGAGATCGTCGACTGAGTGGACCCGGCGCGGCCCCGCCAGCCCGGTGACGGGTGGCTGGAGTGCACCTGCGGACGGCGGCACTGGGGTCTGCACGGGGCGGCCGGCCTGCTGCTCGCGCGCCGGACGGCGACCGGGCACGAGATCGTCCTGCAGCACCGAGCGCTGTGGAGCGACCAGGGCGGCACCTGGGGCATCCCCGGTGGCGCACGGATGCCGCAGGAGACCGCCGTGCAGGCGGCGCTGCGCGAGTCGGCGGAGGAGGCGGGCATCGACGCGGCCGGCCTGGAGGTGGTGAGCACCCATGTGCTCGACCACGGTGCGTGGAGCTACACGACGGTGCTCGCGCGTGCGACGGGCGCGCAGCAGCCGCGCCCGACCGACCCGGAGAGCCTGGAGATCTCCTGGGTCCCGACGCCGGCGGTCGCCGACCGACCGCTCCTGGTCGCCTTCGGCCGCTCCTGGCCGACGCTGCGCCCGCTCGTCGAGGCGCTCTGAGCCCGAGCGGGCGCAGGTTCCCGGCGTTCACGGGGTGAGCGGCCGATTGACAGTCGTCCCACGTCAGCTACTCTCGAGTTGTTAGGTAAGGCAAACCTTATTTCGGGAGCATGATGCTGGCGAACCTCCTCATCGGGCTGCGCGAGGGACTCGAAGCGGCGCTCGTCGTCGGGATCCTCGTCGCGTACCTCGTCCGGACCGGACGTCGCGAGCTGCTCACCCAGGTGTGGCTGGGCGTCGGGATCGCCGTCGCGGCCTCGCTCGCTGTCGGGGCGCTGCTCACCTTCGGCCCGCAGGGCCTCTCCTTCCGCGCCCAGGAGGCGATCGGCGGCGGGATGTCCCTCGTGGCCGTCGCCCTGGTGACCTGGATGATCTTCTGGATGGCGCGCACCGCGCGGCACCTCAAGGCCGACCTCACCGGGCGCCTGGACGACGCCCTCGCGGCCGGTCGCTGGGCGGTGCTCGTCACGAGCCTGTTCGCCGTCGGCCGGGAGGGTCTGGAGACGGCGCTGTTCCTGTGGGCCGCGGCCCAGGCGACGGGTTCCTCGACCTCTCCGCTGCTCGGCGCGGGGCTCGGCCTCGCGATCGCCGTCGTCCTCGGCTGGGCGCTGTACCGCGGGGCCGTCCGGCTCGACCTGCGCGCCTTCTTCGCCTGGTCGGGGCTCGGCCTCGTCGTCGTGTCAGCCGGTGTGCTCGCCTACGGCATCCACGACCTGCAGGAGGCCGCGCTGCTCCCCGGGCTGGGCTCGCTCGCGTTCGACGTCTCGGCGGCCGTGCCCCCGGACAGCTGGTACGGCACCCTGCTCAAGGGGACGGTGAACTTCTCCCCCGCCACGACCTGGCTCCAGGCGATCGCCTGGACCGCCTACCTCGTGCCCGTGACCTGGCTCTACGTCCGTCAGGTCTGGCCGGCGGCCGTCCCCGCCCGGCCGGTCGCCGTCGTCGGTGCAGCAGCCGACGTCTGACCACCGCTCGCCGCGCACCGCGCCGGACCGCGTACCCGCACGCCCACCCTCGCACGCCCGCCTTCCGGTGCCGCCTTCCGGCGCGCCCGCACCCCACCTCAGGAGCAGCCCGATGACATCCGCACGCCTCGCCCTCCCCCTCGCAGCCGGACTGCTGCTCACCGGCTGCGTCGCCCAGGGCGACGGCTCGACGGGCACGACCGTCACCGTCGGGTCCACGGCGGACGCCTGCACGCTCTCGGCCGTCGAGGCGCCGGCCGGCCGGGTCACCTTCGAGGTGACCAACTCCGGGACGAGCGTGACGGAGTTCTACGTGCTCGGCGCCGACGGCACGAGCATCGTGGCGGAGGTGGAGAACATCGGTCCCGGGCTCAGCCGCGAGCTCGTGACCAGCCTCGACGCCGGCGACTACGTGACGGCGTGCAAGCCCGGCCAGACCGGTGACGGGATCCGCGGCGACTTCACGGTCACCGCAGGAGCCGAGGCTGCGGCCACGACGAGCCCTGAACTCGCCGCTGCCGAGGCCGAGTACCTGGAGTACGTCCGCGAGGAGACGGCGGCGCTGGTGACCGGGACGGGCGAGTTCGCCGCCGCGTACTCGGCAGGGCGCGACGACGAGGCCCGCGCCGCCTATCCCGTTGTCCGCGCCCACTGGGAGCGCATCGAGCCCGTCGCCGAGTCCTTCGGCACGCTCGACCCGCTGCTGGACGCCCGCGAGGCCGATCTCGCCGACGGCGAGACCTGGAGCGGCTGGCACTACATCGAGAAGGACCTGTGGCCGCCGGCCGGGAGCGACTACACGCCGCTCACGCCGGCGCAGCGGGCCGACGCCGCCGAGCAGCTCGTCTCCCTCACCGCCGAGCTGAGCGACAAGGTCACGGCACCGGACTTCACCGTCGCCGCGTTCCAGGTCTCCAACGGGGCCGCCGAGCTCCTCGCCGAGGTCGCGACCGGGAAGATCACCGGCGAGGAGGAGATCTGGTCCGGCACGGACCTGTGGGACATGCAGGCGAACGTCGAGGGCGCCGAGGCCGCATGGGAGGCGCTGCGGTCCCACGCCACGGCGAACGACGCCGGGCTCGCCGAGCTGATCGACGCGCGCTTCGCGACCCTCACCGCACTGCTCGCCCAGCACGGCTCGATCGACTCCGGCTTCACCCTGTACGGCGAGCTCTCGGCCGAGGAGGTCACCGCCCTCGCTGCGGCCGTCGACGGGCTGAGCGAGCCGCTCTCCCGGCTCACCCATGTGGTCACCGGGGCATGAGCGATCCGTCACCGTCCGCCGGCGGCGTCACGCGACGAGGAGTGCTCGGCGCCGCGGGAGCCGGTGTCGCGGCCGTCGGCCTGGCCCTCGGCGTCCAGCGCGTCCGCACCGAGGCACCGGCCCAGGCGGTGCCGCTCGCGCCGGGCGGGCTCACCTACCCGTTCACCGGCACGCACCAGGCGGGGATCTCGACCCCGGCCCAGGACCGCATGTACCTCGCGGCCTTCGACCTGACCACCTCCTCGCGCCAGGAGGTCGTCGAGCTCCTGCGCACGTGGACGTCCATGGCCGCGAGGATGACCCAGGGCCTCTCGGCGGGGCCACGCGGTGCCACGACGGGCCCGCTCGACGCGCCGCCGGACGACACCGGCGAGGCGTTGGACCTGCCCGCCGCAGGCCTGACGATCACCCTCGGGCTCGGCAGGTCCTTCTTCGTCGGGGCGGACGGGACGAGCGATCGCTTCGGGCTCGCCGGCCACCTCCCCGAGGCCCTCGTCGACCTCCCGCACTTCCCCGGGGACGACCTCGACCCGGCACGATCGGGGGGCGACCTCGTCGTCCAGGCCTGCGCGGACGACCAGCAGGTGGCGGTGCACGCGATCCGGAACCTCTCGCGTGCGGCGTTCGGGACCGCGCGGATCCGGTGGACCCAGCTGGGCTACGGGCGGACCTCCTCGACGACGACAGCGCAGCGCACCCCGCGCAACCTCTTCGGCTTCAAGGACGGCACGGCGAACGTCACGGCGGAGGAGCCTCAGGCCCTCGACGACCACGTCTGGGTCGATCCGGCCGACACCGCCGGGAGCTGGCTCGCGGGTGGCTCCTACCTCGTGGTGCGCCGGATCCGGATGCACCTGGAGACCTGGGACCGCACCTCCCTGCGCCAGCAGGAGACCGACATCGGACGCACGAAGGCCGAGGGCGCCCCGCTGTCCGGAGGGGTCGAGCGGACCGAGCCCGACCTCACCGCCACCGGCCCGGACGGCGCGCCCCTCATCGACCCCTCCTCGCACGTCCGCCTCGCGCACCCCTCGTCGAACGACGGCGCCCGGATGCTGCGCCGCGGCTACACCTTCACCGACGGGAACGACGCTCTCGGTCGCCTCGACGCCGGCCTGTGCTTCCTCGCCTACGTCCGCGACCCCCGGACGCAGTACGTCCCGATGCAGTCACGGCTCGCCTCCCATGACCGGCTCTCGGAGTACCTCGTGCACACCGCCTCCGGCCTGTACGCCGTGCTGCCGGGGCTGCCCGAGGGCGCCGTCGACCGGACGGGTGCGCTGCGCGACCCCGACGTCTTCCTCGGCTCGACGCTGCTCGCCTGAGGAGCCGCGCTCAGCCGCGCTCAGCCGCGAAGGCTGTGGGCGATCCGCGCGACCTCGGCCACCGATCCGGACAGCGAGGGGTAGACGGTGAAGGACTGCGCGATCTCGTCGACCGTCAGCCGCTGGGCCACGGCGATCGTCAGCGGGAAGATCAGCTCGCCGGCGCGCGGGGCCACCACGACCCCGCCGAGGACGATCCCCGTCGAGCCGTGCGCGAAGATCTTGACGAAGCCGTCCCGGATGCCGAGCATCTTCGCCCGCGGGTTGCGCGCGAGGTCGAGCCTGCTGGTGACGAACTGCGTGCCCTGCTCGGTGAGCAGCCGCTCCGAGGCCCCCACGGTGGCGATCTCCGGTGCGGTGAAGATGTTCGCCGCGACCGTGCCCAGGTCGAGCGGGGTGACGGCGTCCCCGAGCGCATGCGCCATGGCGATGCGCCCCTGCATCGCCGCGACCGAGGCGAGCGGGAGGACCCCGGTGCAGTCGCCCGCCGCGTAGACCCCGCGGACGCTCGTGCGCGAGACGCGGTCGACCTCGACATGCCCGCCGGGGCCGAGCCGGACCCCGATCTCCTCCAGCCCGATCCCCGCCGTCGACGGGATCGACCCGACGGCGACGAGGCAGTGCGAGCCCGTCACCTCCCTGCCGTCCTCCAGCGTGACCACGACGCCCTCGTCCGTGCGTCGCACCGCCGAGGCGCGCGAGTTGCCCAGCACGGTCATCCCGCGTCCGCGGAAGACCTCCTCGATGACATGCGCGGCATCGGCGTCCTCCCCCGGAAGCACGCGATCGCGCGAGGACACCAGGACGACGTCGGCCCCCAGGGCGTTGTACGCCCCGGCGAACTCCGCGCCGGTCACGCCCGAGCCGACGACGACGAGGCGCTCGGGGAGCTCGCTCAGCCCGTAGAGCTGGGTCCAGGTGAGGATGCGCTCGCCGTCCGGCTCGGACGACGGGAGCGTGCGCGGGACGGCGCCGGTCGCGAGGAGCAGGACATCGGCGTCCAGCTCGGCGAGCGCCGAGCCGTCCAGGGCGGTCACGACGACGCGGTCGGCCGAGGCGAGGCGGGCGGTGCCGTCGAGGAGGTGGACGCCCTCGCGCTCCAGGCGGGAGCGGATATCGCTCGACTGCGCCTGGGCCAGCTCCACGACCCGGGCGTTGACCCGCTCGAGGTCGACGACATGCCGGTGCGGCGTCCCGTCCGTGGGCAGCCCGACCGTCCTGATGCCGAGCTCGCCCGCGCGGTCCGCGATCGTCATCCACTCGGCAGTGGCGATGAGGGTCTTGGACGGCACGACATCGGTGAGGACGGCCGCGCCCCCCATGCCGCTCCGCTCGACGAGCCAGACCTCGGCTCCGGCCCTGGCGGCGACGAGGGCCGCCTCGTAGCCGCCCGGTCCGCCGCCGACGACGACGACGCGCGTCACCGGTGCCCCGGGGCGCGGTGGGGTCGCGGGCAGCAGGGCGGGGACCGGCTCGGCGGGGGAAGGGCTGGTGGACGTCACCCACGGCATTGTGCCGTGCCCGTCCCGTCCGTGCACCGCCCGTCCCGTCGGAGCCCGCCCTCGCCCGGCCGCGCTCCCGCAGGGGCCGACCGGAGCCACCGTGCGGCCACGGGAGGTCCGCGGCGATAGCCTGCCAGCATGAACGCCACGACCCGACTCGACGACCCGGCCACCGATCCCTTCGAGGTGGCCGCCGCGGCCGCAGCGGAGATCGCCTCCCGGACCGGCGTCGAGAGCCACCATGTCGCCCTCGTCCTCGGCTCGGGCTGGGGCGGCGCAGCCGAGCTGCTCGGCGAGACCGTCGCGGAGATCCCGAGCCACGAGCTGCCGGGCTTCAGCGCCCCCGCCGTCGCCGGGCACTCCGCGATGACGCGCTCGGTGCGCATCGCCGGGACGGACCGGTTCGCGCTCGTCCTCGGCTCGCGCACCCACCTGTACGAGGGCAAGGGAGTGCGGCACGTCGTCCACGGCGTGCGCACCGCCGCCGCGACCGGCGCCCGCACCGTCGTGCTGACCAACGGCTGCGGAGGGCTCAACCCCGACTGGTCCCCGGGAACCCCGGTGCTCGTGCGCGACCACCTCAACCTCACGGCGACCTCTCCGCTCGAGGGGGCGACCTTCGTCGACCTGACGGACCTGTACTCGCAGCGCCTGCGGGACCTCGCCCACGAGGTCGACCCGACGCTGGCCGAGGGTGTGTACGCGCAGTTCCCCGGGCCGCACTACGAGACCCCTGCCGAGGTCCGGATGGCCGGGATCATGGGAGCCGACCTCGTGGGCATGTCGACGACCCTCGAGGCGATCGCGGCACGGCATGCCGGGCTGGAGGTCCTGGCGATCTCCCTGATGACCAACCTCGGCGCCGGCATCAGCCCCGTACCGCTCTCGCATGCCGAGGTCATCGAGGCGGGCCAGGCCGCGGCACCGCGGATCAGTCGCCTCCTCGCGGAGATCGTGGGGCGGATCTGATGGGCACGCGCGCAGCAGGGGCCCCGGACGACCTCCTCGCAGCGGTCAGCGCCTGGATCGACGACGACCCCGACCCGCAGACGGCCGCCGAGCTCAGCGAGCTGCTGGCGACGGCCCAGGCCGACGGCGACGCCGCCGAGGCCGCGCGCGCCGAGCTCGAGGACCGCTTCTCCGGGCTGCTCGCCTTCGGCACGGCCGGCCTGCGCGGCGCCCTCGGCGGCGGCCCTGCCCGGATGAACCGCTCCGTGGTGATCCGCGCCGCCGCCGGTCTCGTGCGCTACGTCGAGCAGGCCCTCGCCGACTCGGGCGAGAGCACCCCGCGCGTGGTCATCGGCTACGACGCCCGCATCAACTCCGACGTCTTCGCGCGGGACACCGCCGCCGTCGTCGTCGCGGCGGGCGGCGAGGCCCTCCTGCTGCCGAGCGCCCTGCCGACGCCCGTCCTGGCGTTCGCCGTCCGGCACCTCGCCGCCGACGCCGGCGTCATGGTGACCGCGAGCCACAACCCGAAGCAGGACAACGGGTACAAGGTCTACCTCGGCGGGCGCGTCGTCACCGACTCGGGCTCCGGCTCGCAGATCGTGCCGCCCTACGACGAGGAGATCGCGACCCGGATCTCCGCGATCTCGTCCGTCGCGAGCGTCCCGCGCGCCGAGTCCGGCTGGACGGTCCTCGGGGACGACGTCGCCGAGGACTACCTCGCCGCCGTCGCGACGCTGCGCGAGCCCTCGGCGCCCCCGCTGCGGATCGTCTACACGCCCCTGCACGGGGTCGGCGGCGTGATGGCCGAGCGCGTGCTGCGCGGCGCCGGCTTCGAGGACGTCACCCTCGTCCCGGAGCAGGCACTGCCCGACCCCGAGTTCCCGACGGTCGTCTTCCCGAACCCCGAGGAGCCCGGTGCGATCGACCTCGCGATCGACCTCGCGCAGCGCGTCGAGGCCGATCTCGTCCTCGCGAACGACCCCGACGCCGACCGCGCCGCCGCAGCCGTCCGTGACCCGCACACCGGCTCCTGGCGGATGCTTCACGGTGACGAGGTCGGCGCACTGCTCGGGCAGGAGATGGCGCGACGCTTCGCGGGGAGCGGGCGCATGCTCGCCTGCTCGATCGTCTCGTCCCGCCTGCTCGCGCGCATCGCTGCGGCCCACGGGCTCGAGCACCGCTGGACCCTGACGGGCTTCAAGTGGATCTCGCGCGTCGACGGCCTGGCCTTCGGCTACGAGGAGGCGCTGGGCTACTGCGTCGACCCCGAGCACGTGCGCGACAAGGACGGGCTCTCGGCTGCGCTCCTGCTGGCCCAGCTCGCGGCACGGACGAAGGCCGAGCACCGGACCCTCGTCGACGTGCTCGACGACCTCGCGAGGCGTCACGGCCTGCACCTGAGCGACCAGCTCGCGCTGCGCTTCGCCGACCTGTCCAAGATCCCGGCGACCATGGCGCTGCTGCGCGGCGCCCCGCCGGCCACGCTCGGCGGCTCACCCGTCGTGGAGGTCACCGACCTCGCCGAGCCGCAGGCCGACGGCGTGCCGCCCACCGACGGCATGCGCCTGGTCACCCAGGACGGCACGCGTGTCGTCGTGCGGCCGAGCGGGACCGAGCCCAAGGTCAAGTGCTACCTCGAGGTGATCCTCCCCGTCGAGGAGCACGCCTCCGTCGGGACGGTGGGCGCTGCCCGCCGCGCGGCGCGCGCACGCCTCGACGCGGTGCGCGCCGACATGGCCACGGCCCTGGGGGTCGAGGGGTCGGGCTAGCCGCCCAGCCACGCCCCACGCTCGCGCAGCACCTCGCGCAGGAGGTCCGCGCGGTCCGTGACGAGCCCGTCGACACCGAGGTCGAGCAGGCGGTGCATGTCGGCGGGCTCGTTGACCGTCCAGACGTGGACCTGGGCGCCGGCCGCATGCGCAGCGTCGATCGTCCGGCGCGAGACCACGCGCACCGGGCCGGCCCGCTCGGGGACCTGGATCGCGTCCACGCCGCTCAACGCCCGCCGCGCCGCAGCGTGCGCCCCGAGCAGCGTCCCCAGGACGAACCGGCGGACGACCCGCGTCCCGCCGGACGTCGCCACCGGGCGCGAGAGGCCGCGCAGGGCCGTCAGCCGGCGCCGGTCAGAGAAGGAGGTCAGGCAGATGCGGTCGTGCGCCGACTCCCGTTCGATCACCTCGACCGTCGGGGCGATCGCCGCGGCGGACTTGAGGTCGATGTTGACCCGCAGCTGCGGCCAGGTGTGCAGCAGCTCGGCCAGGGTGGCCACGGGCTCGGTGCCCCCGATCCTCGCCCGGCGCACCTGGGCCCAGCGCATCCTGCCGATCACTCCGGTGGTGTCGGTGACGCGGTCGAGCGAGGAGTCGTGGAACACGACGGCCACGCCGTCGGAGGTCGCATGGACGTCGGTCTCGACGTAGCCGAACCCCAGCTCGACCGCTGACCTGAAGGCGGCCATCGAGTTCTCGAGACCGTCGAGCGAGAAACCGCGGTGGGCGAGGGCGATCGGGGCGCCGAGGTCGAAGTACGCCATGCGGCTGCTCCTTCCCGACCCGTCCTCGGGTCCTCGCGGTACCTCGGGGCGTCAGGTCCCCGACGGCTGTCCGTCAGTAGCCGGACGCGCCCCCGTCCGTGGCGGCGTCGCCGCCGTCGAGCCCGTCGAGCACCGCCGCGGTCCCGGAGAGCCCGAGCCTCGTCGCACCGGCGGCGATGAGGGCGGCGGCGGCGGCTCCGGTCCGGATCCCGCCGGAGGCCTTGACGCCGAGACGACCGCCGACGGTCGCTGCCATCAGCTCGACGGCATGCACGCTCGCCCCACCAGCCGGGTGGAAGCCCGTGGAGGTCTTGACGAAGTCGGCACCGGCGGCCTCGGCGGCGCGGCAGCAGCCGACGATCTGCTCGTCGGTGAGCGCAGCGGACTCGATGATGACCTTGAGGATGCGGCCCGCAGGCACGGCGGCCCGCACGGCGGCGATATCGGCCTGGACCGCGTCGAAGCGCCCCTCGACCGCGGCACCGACGTCGATGACCATGTCGACCTCGTCGGCGCCGTCGGCGATGGAGCGAGCGGCCTCGGCCGCCTTGATCTCGCTGTGGTGCTTGCCGGAGGGGAAGCCGCAGACGGTCGCGACCTTCACCGAGCCGGCGTCAAGCGGGAGCATCGACGGCGAGACGCAGACGGAGAACACGCCGAGACGCTGCGCCTCGGCCACCAGCGCGGCGACATCGGCCGCGGTGGCCTCCGGCTTGAGCAGCGTGTGGTCGACCATCGCTGCGACGGTCGTGGGGTCCAGGGGTGCAGCGGTCATGCGCGGTGCCGTCCGTTCGTGGGGGTGAGGTAGGCGGGCAGGATCGATGTCCTCGACGAGGCGTTCGCGCTCGTCGTGGGGAAGGAAGGCGTTCCAGGCAGCGGTCACGGCGACGTCCCTGAGCTCGTCACGCGTCCAGCCGGCCTGGTCGACGAGGAGGCCGAGCTCGCGGCTCTGACTCGTCCCCGACATCAGCCGGTTGTCCGGCGAGACGGTCACGGCGAAGCCGAGCCGCAGGAGCGGGGTGATCGGGTGCCGGACGATCGAGTCGACCAGGCCGGTGTGCAGGTTGGAGCTCGGGCACAGCTCGAGGGGCACCTGCTGGTCGAGCACCCACTGGGCCACCGGGCCCAGGACGGCCCCCGACAGGCCCCACGGGTCGTCCTCGCTCGGCTCGGCGAAGGTGATGTCCTCAACGACACGCGCCCCGTGGCCGATCCGGATCGCCCCACCGACGTGCAGGGCGTCGGCGACGGACTGCACGCCGTCGGCCTCGCCCGCGTGGATGGTCACGGGCATGCTCGCCTGACGCAGGATACGCAGGGCCCGCTTGTGCGCCGAGACCGGGAAGCCTGCCTCCGGGCCCGCGAGGTCCGCGCCGCCGACGCCGCGGTGACGGTTGGCGAGCACCAGCTCTGCCGTCGGCCTGCCCTGGTCCGAGTTGCGCATGATCGTGAGGATCTGCACGACGCTGATCCTGCGGCCCTGGGCAGCGGCCTGGGCGATGCCGTCCTCGATGCCCTCCTGGACGGCGTCGACGACCTCCTGACCCGAGAGCCCGCCGCGCTGGTGCAGCTCCGGGGCGTACCGCTGCTCCGCGTGGACGACGCCGTCGGCCGCGAGGTCGACCACGGCCTCCGCGGCGATCCGGCGCAGCTGCTCGGCGCTCTGCATCACCGCGACGGTGTGCCGGAAGGTCTCGAGGTAGGTGTCCAGGTCACCGGCCGAGGCCGCCGCGACGTACCAGCGCGCCAGCTCCGCGGCGTCCGTGCTCGGCAGCTCGTGCCCGATCTCCTCGGCCAGCTCGATGAGCGTCGCCGGGCGCAGGCCCCCGTCGAGATGGTCGTGCAGGACCACCGACGGCAGGCCGGAGACGGCGAGAGAAGGGGCATCGGTCACCCGACCACCGTAGCCCGCCGGGCCCGTCGCCCGCCCCTCGGGCAGGTCGCGACGCTTGCACAACCCTGACATTCACCCGGCTCGTGCGCTGACCTCCACGCGCGACTCTCGGTCCATGCCCGATCGCCGGGCACCGTCCTCGGACGATCCTCACCCGGAGCCCACCATGGTCGCCCTGCCCACCACCCTCGCCGTGACCACCGCCCTGGCCGCGGCCCTGCTCGCCGGCCCCTCGAGCGCCGCGAGCGCCTCCATCTCCCCGAGCCCCACGCCGTCCGGCACGACGACGATCACCGTCGACACCGCCGCGCTGAACCGCCTGTGCGACGACCGGCTGCCCCGGCTGCTCGGCAGGGCGCAGGACCGCCTGGCCAGGATCCAGGGCGACTCCTCGACCGCGGGCTCCGCCGCCTGGATCGAGGCGCAGGCCGGCAAGGCCGCCGCCGCGGGCCAGGACGATCGGGCGGAGCGGTTGCGCGACCGCGCCGACCGGCGCAGGGGCCATGTCGACGAGCTGACGGCGGCGATCAGCCGGATCGCCCAGGTCCAGGACTCGATCTGCTCGCAGCGGGTCGGGGCATGAGGCCCGCACCGGCCGGCGCCGTGGTGCTCGCCGCCCTGCTCGTCCTCGGTCTCGGCGGCTGCGGCGACCCGGCAGCCCGCTCGGCAGCGGACGGGACGCCCGTGGCGTCGACGAGCCCCGGCGCCCCCGACCCGAGCGGCACGGCCTCGCCCACGTCGACCACGATCGAGGCGCCCGACGGCGACAGCGCCCGCGGTGACAGCGGGCGAGCTCGCCGCGGCCAGTGCGTCGCTGGACGAGATCGACGCGATGCTGAACGCTGTGGACGACGAGATGGCTCAGGACGAGACCGCCCCATGAGAGCAGGTGACCGCGCGTGAGCACGTCGCCCGACGCGAGCGCCGGACGCGGGCTCGTCGTCGTCGCCGAGGACGATCCCGCGATCGCCGATCTCGTGCGCCTGTACCTCAGCCGCGACGGGTTCGGCGTGCACGCCGTGCGTGACGGACGCGATGCGCTGCGCGCGGTCCGCAGCCACCGACCCGTCGCCGTTGTCCTCGACATCGGCTTGCCGGGCATGGACGGGATCGAGGTCTGCCGCTCGCTGCGTGCCGACGGCGACATGACCCCGATCCTCTTCGTCACCGCCCGCGACGAGGAGGTCGACCGGATCCTCGGCCTCGAGCTGGGCGCGGACGACTACGTGACCAAGCCCTTCAGCCCGCGCGAGCTCGTCGCCAGGGTCCGGGCCGTCCTGCGCCGAGGGACCGCACCGGCGACGGCCGTCCTGGAGCTGGGCGAGGTGCGGCTGGACCGCGAACGGCGGACGGTGCACTGCGGCGGCACCCCGGTGGACCTCACGCCGACGGAGTTCGCCCTGCTCGCCCACCTGATCGCCCATCCCGCTCGCGTGTTCACGCGCGAGGAGCTGCTCGGATCCGTCTGGGGCTATCACGCCGCCGGCGGGACGCGCACCGTCGACGTGCACATCGCCCAGCTGAGGGCCAAGCTCGGCCCGACGGCGCCCTGCGCACCGTGCGCGGGGTCGGGTACGCGGGTTCCCCCGCAGCGGACTCAGCCACGTGAGCGGCCCCGACGACGACGCACGGGCGACCGGGCGAGCGGGCACGACCCTCGC
Organism: uncultured Actinomycetota bacterium; assembly: GCA_963777075.1. Classification (GTDB taxonomy): domain Bacteria; phylum Actinomycetota; class Actinomycetes; order Actinomycetales; family Cellulomonadaceae; genus Actinotalea. The sequence continues at coordinate 170,292 of CAVZPH010000033.1, forward strand.
GACCCGCATCGCCCTGGCCTGCCTGGCCGTCGCCCTCCTCGCCTCGCTCGCCGCGGCGTTCTCCTCCTCGCGGCTGACGGCCCAGGCCGCGAGGGAGTCCACCCGCGCCGGCCTCGCCGCTCAGGCTGACGCTCTCGCCGCCGCCCTCGACCAGGTCCCGCTCGCCGACCTGCGCCGCGAGGCGGCCGTGCTCGACAGCGGGACGAGCGCGGCCCGGATCGTCCTCGTCGGCGCCGACGGCTCGCTCACCGGACCCGCCGAGGCGGTCAGTGCCGCACGCAGGGCGGGGGTCGGCGCGGACCGAACGACGGTCTCGAGATGGGTGCTGCTCGAACGCCGGACGGTGGCCGTCGAGGCGCGGCCGGTCGCGGCGGGCGGCTTCGCCCTCGTGGAGAACGTCCCGGCAGGTGCCCGCTCCTCCCTGGTCCGCACGATCCTCCTCTCCTCGCTCCTCGGGCTGCTCGGCGCCGGGGTCGCGGGCACAGCGCTCGCCGGCGTGCTCAGCCGGCCCCTGCGCCGGATGGCGGAGACGGCGCACCGCCTCCGCGGCGGCGAGCGCGGCCTGCGGGTGCCCGTCGAGGGGCCGCGGGAGCTCGCCGACGTCGCGGTCAGCGTCAACGAGCTCGCTGCCTCGCTCGAGGAGAGCGAGGAGCGGCGCCGCTCCTTCCTCATGTCGGTGTCCCATGACCTGCGCACCCCGCTGACGGCCGTGCGCGGCTTCGCCGAGTCGATCGCCGAGGGGGTGACGACGGGGCCGCAGGCCGAGGCCGCGGCCCGGACGATCCTCGCCGAGGCGGAGCGGCTCGACCAGCTCGTCGGCGACCTGCTCGACCTCGCACGGCTCGACGCGGACGAGCTCCACCTCGAGCCCGTCCGCGTCGACCTGGACGCGCTGCTCGGCGACGCCGCGCAGGTCTGGGGCCCGAGGGCCGAGGCCGCCGGTGTCGAGCTCCGCGTCCTCGGCTCCCCCGGGCTCGTCGTCAGGAGCGACCCGCGGCGACTGCGCCAGGTCCTCGACAACCTCGCAGAGAACGCGCTGCGCGTCCTGCCCTCGGGAGCGCCCCTGGTGCTCGCCCTCTCCCCCCTGCGGGACGGGGCCCGGCTCGAGGTTCGGGACGGCGGCCCCGGCCTCGCGCCGCAGGACTACTCCGTCGCGTTCCAGCGCGGCGTGCTGCACGCCCGCTACCGCCACGACCGCGGTGGGACCTCGGGGATCGGCCTCGCCCTCGTGCACTCGCTCGTCACGCGCCTCGGCGGAGTCATCACCGCGGGCCCCGCTCCCGAGGGCGGTGCGGCCTTCCGGATCGACCTGCCCGCGCGCGGGCCGGCTCAGCCCTCGGGGTAGGCGTCCTCGTCGGCGGCTGCGTCGAGCGCCTGGTCGACGACGTCCGGCTCGGCCGCCTCGTCGCGCAGGTCTGGGCGTGGCGCGGACGGCACGGCGTCGACGTCGACGTTCGCCAGCGCGTCGATGGTCACGGCGGACTCGTCCGGCGGTGGGAGCAGGCCCGCATCGGCCCACGAGCTCTCTCCAGGGATCGTGCTCATCGTCCCTCCTTCGTCGTCCGGTCGGTCGTCGCCCTCGAGGATCGGGGGCGGCTCCTCCATCGTCTGCCCGCTCGGCGGCCCGCGCCATCGCTCGCCCACGGGGGAGGCCCGGACCGAGCGACTCAGCCGGGAAGGACCGCCCACATCAGGTGGGACCAGCCGCCCAGCGCCGCCAGCGGGCGCCCTGCGTGCAGCAGGTCGGCGGTGCGCACCGGGAGGAGCTTCCCCGTCGACGGCTCCCACAGCAGCAGACCGTCCGGGCGCCGCTCGACGGCGAGCACGACATGGCGCGGGAGCGCCGTCGCCCAGCCGCGCGTGGAGTCCCCGCCCGCGTACAGCGGCACCGGCACACCGGCGTCCAGCGCCCGGCCGATCTCCTCCAGCACGGCAGCGAGGTCGCTCGTGTCGGTGTCGTCCAGGAGTCGCTGGCGGAAGGGCGCGCCGAGGAACCTCGCCTCCCTGGCCGCTCCCCATGGCGGGGTGCCGAGCGAGGCGGGCCAGGGCAGTCCGAGGACGGAGCCCCGGTTCGTCCGGTGCTTGACGACGCGCTGGAGGAGTCCGAACCGCACGGTCGCGGGAGCCGACGACAGCTCGGCGAGGCGGTCCGGCTCCGCCGCTGCCAGCTCGGGCGGGAGCCCCGTGAGCGGCACGGTCCCCGCGGCGAGCCACCCCGCGAGGCCCGGGTCCCCCGCCGCGGCGAGCATCACGAGGCAGGCGGAGCCACAGGTCGTCTGGTCGGTCTGCCGCCCGGCGAGGGTCAGCCCGCGGATCGGGTCGAGCACGGCGGTGCGGACCTGCGGGGTCCACTGCGCCCAGTGGGTCGCGAGCTCGGCGACCGCGGCGAGCTGCCCGGTCGCGGCGAGCTCACGGCGCAGCACCGGGACGGCCTCGGGCTGCTCGTCGAGGAGTCGGCGCAGGCCGGCGGCCTCCGCTGGCAGCAGCCGGGCGGCGACACGATCCGCCACCTCGTCGACCCTGGTGCCCGCGCCGGGAGCCACCGGGACCGAGGCGCCGGGGCCCGCGCCGACCAACCGCCGCAGGCGGTGCACGAGGCTGGTCAGCTGCAGGCCCGGCATCTCAGTCGGCCGCGATCCGCTCGAAGACCATCGTCGTCGTCGGTGCCGCGCCCCCGGCGGGCGCGATCTGCACGGCGTCGACCAGCGACTCCTTGGCCCGTGCGAACCGCTCGGGGGTGTCGGTGTGCAGCGTCATCAGCGGATCGCCCGCGCGGACCGTCGCACCGGGCTTCGCGTGAAGCTCGACGCCGGCACCCGCCTGGACGATGTCCTCCTTGCGGGCGCGGCCGGCACCGAGCCGCCAGGCCGCGACGCCGACGGCGAGGGCGTCGAGACCGGTGAGCACACCGTCCGACTCGGCACGCACGACCTCGCTGTGCGCTGCCGTCGGCAGCGTGGCCTCCGGGTCACCACCCTGGGCGCGGATCATCCGGCGCCACACGTCCATCGCTCGGCCGTCCTTGAGCAGCTCGGCCGGGTCGATCCCGGAGGTGCCGGGGAGGCGAGCGGCGTCGAGCATCTCGCGGGCCAGCGCGACCGTGAGCTCCACGACGTCGGCGGGGCCCCCACCGGCGAGCACCTCGACCGACTCGCGGACCTCGAGGGCGTTGCCTGCGGTCAGGCCGAGCGGGGTGGACATGTCGGTGAGCAGCGCCGTCGTCCGCACGCCGGCGTCGGTGCCCAGGGCGACCATCGTCTGCGCGAGCTCGCGGGCCCTGTCGAGGTCCTTCATGAAGGCACCGGTGCCGACCTTGACGTCGAGCACGAGCGCGCTGGTGCCCTCGGCGATCTTCTTGCTCATGATCGAGCTGGCGATCAGCGGGATCGCCTCGACCGTGCCGGTGACGTCGCGCAGCGCGTAGAGCTTGCGGTCCGCCGGGGCCAGGCCGGAACCCGCCTGGCAGATGACCGCTCCGACGTCCTCGAGCTGCGCGAGCATCTCCTCGTTCGACAGCGCGGCGCGCCAGCCGGGGATCGACTCGAGCTTGTCGAGGGTGCCACCCGTGTGGCCGAGCCCGCGCCCGGACAGCTGCGGCACCGCGAGCCCGCAGGCGGCGACGAGCGGGGCGAGCGGGAGGGTGATCTTGTCCCCGACGCCACCGGTGGAGTGCTTGTCGACCGTCGGCCGGGACAGGCTGGAGAAGTCCATCCGCTCGCCCGAGGCGATCATCGCCGAGGTCCAGCGGGCGATCTCCGCGCGGTCCATCCCGCGCAGCAGGATGGCCATCGCGAGCGCCGACATCTGCTCGTCCGCGACGACGCCGTGGGTGTAGGCGTCGATCACCCAGTCGATCTGGGCGTCGGAGAGGCGTCCGCCGTCTCGCTTGGTACGGATGACGTCGACAGCATCGAAGGTCTGATTCACCCGCCAAGCCTACGCGGCGAGGCGGGTCGGCGCCGTCAGGCGCGGGAGCTCAGGCGCGGGCAGAGAGGTCCTCCGGCCCGAAGGCGTCGGGCAGCACCTCGGTCATCGGGCGGATGCCGGAGACCGTCTCGACCAGGAGGTTCGCGCCGCCGTGCTCCCACAGGAGCTGACGGCAGCGCCCGCAGGGCATGAGGGCCGCGCCGTGCGCGTCGACGCAGACGAACGCGACGAGCCGGCCCCCGCCGGAGATGTGCAGCGCGCTGACCAGCGAGCACTCGGCGCACAGGCCGAGCCCGTACGAGGCGTTCTCGACGTTGCAGCCGACGACGATGCGCCCGTCGTCGACGAGGGCGGCGACCCCGACCGGGAACTTCGAGTACGGCGCATAGGCGTGGCCCATGGCCTCGATCGCCGCTGCCCTCAGTGCGTCCCAGTCGGGCTCCACGCTCACTCCTTGACGTAGGGCTGCCCGGAGGCGGCCGGCGGACGCGAACGGCCGACGAGGCCGGCCACCGCGAGGATCGTCACGACGTACGGGAGCATGAGCATGAACTGGCTCGGCACCGGTGCGCCGACGATGCTCAGCGCACCCTCGAGGCTCGAGGCGAAGCCGAACAGCAGCGCTGCCATGGCCGCCCTGACCGGGTCCCACTTGCCGAAGATCACCGCGGCGAGGGCGATGAAGCCCGCCCCGGCGGTCATGCCCTTGCCGAACGAGGAGACCGAGACCACGGTGTAGAACGCCCCGCCGATCCCGACGATCCCCCCGGCGACGAGGATGCCCCAGTACCGGGTGCGCTCGACCTTGATGCCGACCGTGTCGGCGGCCTGCGGGTGCTCGCCGACGGCACGCAGGCGCAGGCCCCAGCGGGTGCGGAACAACAGGTACCAGACGGCCGGAACGGTGACGTACATGACGTACACCAGCACGGACTGCTGGAACAGCGCAGGGCCGATGATCGGGATCTCGGCGAGGAGCGGGATGCTCAGCGTCCCGAAGCGGCTCGTCGAGTTCAGCGCCTCGGAGTTCGGCACGAGGATCTCGGAGTAGAAGAAGCTCGTCAGGCCGAGGACGAGCACGTTGAGGACGACACCGACGATCACCTGGTTCACGCGGTAGGTGATGGTGAAGACGCCGAGGACGAGCGCCACGGCCATCCCGGCGACGACCGCCGAGAGCAGCCCGACGATCGGGCTGTTCGTCAGCGAGCTGCCCACGGCGGCGCAGAACGCTCCGGCGAGCAGCTGGCCCTCGATCGCGATGTTCACCACGCCGACGCGTTCGCCGACGACCCCGCCGAGGGCGCCGAACACGATCGGCACGGCGAGCAGCACGGAGCTGGCGATCAGGCGCGACATCGGCAGGTCACGCGTGCTTCCCGCCGCCGCCCACGCGAGGAACCCGATGAGGAGCACCGCCGCGAAGACGATCGACATCCAGATCGGCACCGAGCGGGCCTGACGGGCCACCCAGAACGCACCGGCCGTGACGGCCGCAGCGACGACCACGCAGATCCAGGCGGTCGCCGTCCCGGGGACCGAGGCTCCGGGAAGCCGCAGGAAGTCCCCTGACTCGGAGAACCGGAAGAGGGCGTTGCCCTCGCGCGGGGCGAGAGCGAGCAGGAGCGAGAAGAGGACGGTGATCAGCCCGAAGCCGATCGGGGCCTTGAAGGAGACCTGGGCGACGTGGCGGGTGTCGACGACGCCGTCCTGCGTGACGGCGGTCATGCCGCCACCTCCTTGCGACGTGCCGGACGCTTCTTCGTGCGCGCGCCGGGCTGGGGCAACCGGAACACGGCCCGCACCAGGGGCGGAGCCGCGATGAACAGGACGATCAGCGACTGGATGACCAGGACGATCTCGATCGGCACGTTCTGCGAGGCCTGCATCACCGAGCCACCGGCCTTGAAGCCGCCGAAGAGGATCGCGGCCGCGAGGACCCCGAACGGGGTCGACCTGCCCATCAGGGCGACCGTGATCGCGTCGAAGCCGATCCCTGCGTCGATGTCGTAGCTGAAGCCCGTCGTGACGGTCCCGAGCACCTGGGTCACGCCGGCCAGCCCGACGAGCCCACCGGCCACGAGCATCACCGAGACCGTCATCCGCGGGACGTCGATGCCCGCGACGCGCGCGGCGTCGGGGTTCTCGCCGACCGCACGGAAGGCGAAGCCGAGCGTCGAGCGGTTGAGCAGCCACCACACGAAGCCGACGGCGAGCAGCGCGAAGACGAAGCCGAGGTGCAGGTTGTACCTCGAGCCGAACAGCAGCGGCATGATCGCCGACTCCGCCATCCGCGGCGTCTTGGGGTTCGCCGAGCCGGGGGCCTGGAGCAGGCCGGGGGTGGCCAGCAGGTAGGAGAGCAGGTAGAAGGCGATGTAGTTGAGCATGATCGTCACGATCACCTCATGGGCACCCGTCGCGGCCTTGAGCAGGCCGGCCAGGCCTCCCCAGAGCGCACCGGCCGCCATCCCGGCGACCATGGCGACGAGCATGTGGATCGGCCACGGCATGCTCAGCCCGAAGCCCACCCAGCCCGCCGCGGCCGCGGCCGCGAGCATCTGGCCCTGGCCACCGATGTTGAACAGCCCGGCGCGGAAGCCGAGCGCCACACCCAGGCCCGCGCCGATGAGCGGCGTCGCGAAGGTCAGCGTCGAGGTGAGCGGCTTGATCCCGGCGGCGAAGGTGTCGGCCCGGAAGTCCCAGACCGCGCCGCGGAACAACGCGGCATAGGCGCCGCCGACCGCCGTGCCGATCGCGGAGAAGGTGTCCATCGGCCGGCTGAAGAAGTAGCCGGACGCCGCCTGGACCGCGGGGTCCGTCGCGGCGATGAGGATCGAGCCCGCGAGCACCGCGAGCACGACGGCGCCGAGCGAGACGCTCCAGCCGCCGGAGACGACGCGCTCGAAGGCCTCCCGCCAGCGACGGTCGTCGTCCGCCGCCTTCGCGGGTGCGCCGGAGGGAGGCGACACCGTCGCGGTGAGATCGGCATCCTTGCCGTTCTCGAGACCGTCCTCGCCGCTCATGCTGCTTCCGTCCCTTCGGGGGCGATGCCCGCCATCATCAGTCCGAGCACGTTGCGCGGGGTCGTCGCGGGGACGATGCCGACCACATGGCCCCGGTACATCACCAGGATCCGGTCGCCGAGCGCGACCGCCTCGTCGAGCTCGGTCGAGACGACGATGACGGGGACCCCCGCGTTGCGCGTCGCGACGATCCGCTTGTGGATGAACTCGATCGACCCGACGTCGACCCCACGGGTCGGCTGGGCCGCGACGAGCACCTTGAGCTGGCGGGAGAGCTCCCTGGCCAGGACGACCTTCTGCTGGTTCCCGCCCGAGAGCCGCCCGACGGGCGAGTCGATGCCCTGCGTCCGGATGTCGAACTCCTCGACTGCGGCGCGGGCGAACTCGTCGCGGGCGCCGAGCTGGAGCATCCCCGAGCGCACGAAGGGCGGTCCCTTGCGGCGGTCGAGCATGAGGTTCTCCGCCACCGTGAACTCGCCGACCAGCCCGTCGGTGCTGCGGTCCTCGGGGACGAAGCCGACACCGGCGTCGAGCACCTCGCTCACCGGTCTGCCGAGCAGCTCCTCGCCGTTGAGCCGCACGCTGCCGGCGGAGGCGTGCTGCAGGCCGACGATCGCCTCGGTGAGCTCCGTCTGGCCGTTGCCCTGGACGCCGGCGACCACGAGCACCTCGCCACCGCGCACCGTGAAGCTGACGTCGTCCACGACGACGGCCCCGGTCGCGTCGGTGACCTCCAGCCCGGAGACGACGAACTCCGACTCGCTGTAGGCGGGCGCGTCCTTGTGCACGGTGAGCTCGACGGCCCGGCCGACCATCATCGCGGCGAGCTCGGCGTCGGAGGAGTCGGGCTTCGCCTCCCCGACGACGGCGCCGCGGCGCACGACGGTGATCCGGTCGGCGACCTCGCGGACCTCGCGCAGCTTGTGGGTGATGAAGACGATGGCAGCGCCCTCGTCGCGCAGCTGGCGCATGATCCCCATGAACTCGTCGGTCTCCTGCGGCGTCAGCACCGCCGTGGGCTCGTCGAAGATGAGGACCTTCGCGTCGCGCGAGAGCGCCTTGATGATCTCGACGCGCTGCTGCACGCCGACGGGGATCTGCTCGACGAGCGCGTCCGGGTTGACGTGGAACCCGAAGCGGTCGGCGATCTCCGCGACCTTCGTCCGCGCGGCGTCGAGGTCGAGCCGGCCGCCGGGGAGCATCGTCTCGTGGCCGAGCATGACGTTCTCGGCGACGGTGAAGACGGGGATGAGCATGAAGTGCTGGTGGACCATGCCGATACCGGCGGCCATCGCGTCACCGGGGCCGGCGAAGTGCTGCACCTCGCCGTCGAGGAGCACCTCGCCCTCGTCGGCGGTGTACAGGCCGTAGAGCACGTTCATCAGGGTGGACTTGCCTGCGCCGTTCTCCCCCAGCAGGCAGTGGATCTCTCCAGGCTCCACGGTGAGACTGATGTGATCGTTCGCGACGAGTGCACCGAATCGCTTGGTGATGCCGCGTAGCTCGAGCTTCATGGACGTGATCCTGCCAGGGGTGGGGGGGCGGAAAAGCCGACACGCTCTGGGAGGGCCAGGAGGCCCTCCCAGAGCGTGTCAGGTCAGACGGTGCGAACGGTCACTTGCTGAGGTAGGAGGTGACCGCGACCTTGCCGTCGATGATGTCCTGCTGGAGCTGCGTGACCTCGGCCATGAGGGCCGGGTCGACCTTGGACTCGTAGTCGTGCAGCGGGGCCAGGCCGACACCCTCGTTCGCGAGCGTGCCGACGTAGGCGGTCGCGTCGAAGCTGCCCTTGCCCGCGGCCAGGACGGTCTCGTAGGTGGAGACGTCCATGTTCTTCATGATCGAGGTGAGCAGCAGGCTCTGGACCGACGGGTCGGTGTTGTAGACGTCGGCGTCGACGCCGATGAGGGCGACGTCCTTGCCGGAGTCGGCGATCGCGTCGCGAGCGGACTGGTAGATCGGGCCGCCGACGGGCAGCAGCACGTCGACACCCTGGTCGATGATGTTCGTGGCCACGGCCTTGGCGCCGTCGTTGGCCGCGAAGCCACCGGTGAAGGAGCCCTGGTCGCCGCCCTCGTAGCCGATGACCTCGACCGCGGTGCCCTTGACCGAGTTGTAGTACTCGACGCCCTGCTTGAAGCCGTCCATGAAGATCGTGACGGTCGGGTAGGGCTGGCCACCGAAGGTGCCGACCTTGCCGGTCTGCGAGTAGCCGGCGGACAGGTACCCGGCGAGGAACGCGGCCTCAGCGGTGTTGTAGAGGAGCGGCTTGATGTTCGCCGCGTCCTTCTCGCCGTTGAAGTCGTTGTCCGCGGCGTCGTCGATCAGGACGTACTCGGTGTCCGGGTTCGCGAGAGCGGACTCGACGGTCGCGGCCGACAGCGCGAAGCCGACGGTGACGATCGTGTTGCAGCCCTCGGAGACCATCGACTCGAGGTTGGGCTTGAAGTCGGTCTCGGAGGAGGACTGCACCTCGCGGAACGTCGCGCCGAGCTCGTCGGCCGCCTTCTTGGCGCCCTCGTACGAGAGCTGGTTGAAGCTCTTGTCGTCGAAGCCACCGGCGTCGGAGACGATGCAGGCCGTGTAGTCGATCGCGGGGGCGCTCGACGTGTCACCGCCGGCGCTCGCGCTCGTCTCGGGGGTCGCCTCGGGCGCCGACGCGCACGCGGCCAGGGCCAGGGCAGTCGCGGCGGCAAGCGCCACGCCTCGCATCACAGTCTTCACATGTACTCCTGAGTGTTCCGGCACCACGCCGTCCCCGCTGGGGCCATGGCTCGCGTCATCGCGAGGCAAGACGATTCCCGGCGGGCCGGCTGCTGTACCCAGCACCTTAGTGCCGTGCGACAACGCTCCCTGTTACCGCCGGGTAGTTTTCGCCGGTTGTTACGGAACCGGAATGTTGCCGTCACCCGAACCGGCGAGCACCGCCGCGCGGACCAGGAGCCGCACGCCCACACCGATGGCCCGCTCGTCGACGTCGAGGTCGCCCTGGTGGATGTCGTAGGTGCGCCCCCCGGGGGTCCTGGTGCCCAGCCGGGCCATCGCGCCGGGCGCCCGGGTGAGCAGCCAGCCGAAGTCCTCGCCGCCGAGCGACTGCTCGGTCAGCACCACGGCGTCGTGGCCGAGCATCTCCCGCGCCGCGGCGTCGAGCAGGCGCGTCGAGGCGTCGTCGTTGACGACGGGCGGCACGCCGCGCTCGTGGTGGACGTCGACATGCACGTGGTACGGCGCGACGACATGCTCGACGGCCTCCCGCAGGACGGCGACGGCGCGCTCCCACGCGCCCTGGTCGAGGCACCGCAGCGTCCCCCTGACCTGCCCCGTCGTCGGGATCGCGTTGTGGACGGTTCCCGCGTGGACCTGGCCCCAGGTGAGGTTGACCCCCGAGCGCGGGTCGAGCCGCCGCCCGAGGACGGCGGGGACCTGGGTGATGACCTGTCCCAGCGCGAACACCACGTCACCGGTCAGGTGCGGGCGGCTCGTGTGCCCGCCCGCCGAGGTCAGGGTGATCGTCACCGGGTCGGAGGCCGAGGTGATCGGGCCGATGCGGGTGCCGACCTTGCCGACGTCGATCTTCGGCTCGCAGTGCACGGCGAAGACCTCGCCGACGCCGTCCATCGCACCGGCGTCGATCGCGTCGAGCGCACCGCCCGGCTGGATCTCCTCGGCCGCCTGGAAGAGCAGGCGGACCGGGCCGGGGAGCAGCCCCTCGGCGTCGAGCGCCGCGAGCACGAGACCCGAGCCGAGGACGACGGCCGTGTGCACGTCGTGACCGCAGGCGTGGCACAGGCCGGGGACCGTCGAGCGCCACTCGTGCGCGCAGGTGTCCGGTACCGGGAGGGCGTCGAGGTCGGCGCGCAGCAGCACGCGCGGACCCCGGCCGGGCCCGAGGTCGCAGACCAGGCCGGTCCCGGGCAGGGCGCGGGGCTCGAGGCCCGCCGCGCGCAGGCGCTCGGCGACCACACGCGTGGACCGGTGCTCGGTGCGGCCGACCTCCGGGTGAGCGTGCAGCTCGCGCCGCACGGCGACGAGCTCGTCGTGCAGGCCCTCGACGAGCGCGTGGATGCGCCCGGTAGTCGTCGCGTCGATCACGGGGCGAGCCTAGCCACTCGACGGGTCCGGCCGATCGGCCGACCGGCGAGCGCCATGCGCTCAGAGCAGGTCGGTACGGCCACGCTCCCGCACGGCGTCGACGACGCGCTTGACCTCCTGGGCACGCTCGCGCGTGGTGACCAGCAGGGCGTCGGGGGTGTCGAGCACGACGACGTCCGGCAGGCCGAGCACCGTCACGAGCCGCCCGCCGTTGGCGACGACGAGCGCACCCTCGGAGTCCAGGGCCAGCACGTCGGCGGCCGCACCGAGGACGTGCGGGTCGCCGTCGAGCATGTCGCGCAGCGAGGCGACGTCGCCGATGTCGTCCCAGTCGAAGTCCCCGGGGACGACGGCGACTCCCCCCTCGGCGGCGACCGGCTCCGCGATGGCGTGGTCGATGGCGATCCTCGTCAGGCCCGGCCACACCTCGGCGAGCACCTCGGCGCGACGATCCGTGTCCCAGGCGGCCGCGATCCGGCGCAGCCCGTCGTGCAGGGTCGGCTGGAGGCGGGCCAGGTGCCCCAGCAGCACGTCCGCCCTGACGAGGAACATCCCGGCGTTCCAGCGGTACCGGCCGGTGGCCAGGTACTCAGCGGCCGTTGCGGCGTCGGGCTTCTCGGTGAAGCCCGCGACATGGCGGGCGCCCGGGGCCTCGTCCAGGCCGAGGCTCGCTCCGAGCTCGATGTAGCCGAAGGCGGTCGAGGGCTCGCTCGCCGCGATCCCGATCGTCGTGACGAAGCCGGCGCGCGCGGCGACGACGCCCTGGCGCACCGCCTCCGCGAAGCCTGCGCCCTCGATGACGTGGTCGGCGGCGAAGGAGCCGATGACGACGTCGCCCTCGCGCTCGGCGAGGACGGCGGCTGCGAGCCCGATCGCCGCCATCGAGTCGCGCGGGGAGGGCTCGGCGATGACCCCGGCCGTCCCGAGCTCCGGCAGCTGGGCGTGCACCGCCGCCTCGTGGGCAGCACCCGTCACCACGAGGACGCCGCCCTGGCCCGCGAGCGGTGCGAGCCGGTCGACGGTCCCCTGCAGGAGGGTGCGCCCGGTACCGGTGAGGTCGTGCAGGAACTTGGGGGAACCGACCCTGGACACGGGCCACAGGCGCGTGCCGGCACCTCCTGCCGGGACGACGGCGCGGAACCCCTCGATGGCACTGGTGGTCGGCATCAGGACATCGTGCCAGAGGTCGACCGGTCCCCACCCGAGGTCCGACGGTCCTGGTCACGGACGGCCGCCCGTCGTCTAGAGTCTGACGCGCAGCGTGCGGCGCCCGACGCCGACGCACTGGCCCCGACGACGGCGCCCGTCGTCACCGACCCGTAGGAGGTCCGTCGTGCCCGAAGCCCCGGCCGGCACGCTCTACCGCGGCCGCGAGGGAATGTGGACCTGGCTCGCCCACCGGGTGACCGGGTTCGCGATCTTCTTCTTCCTGCTCGTGCACGTGCTCGACACGTCGCTCGTGCGGATCTCCCCCGAGTCGTACAACGCCGTGATCGGCACCTACAAGAACCCGATCATGGGCCTCGGCGAGGCCGGCCTCGTCGCCGCGATCGTCTACCACGCGCTCAACGGCGTCCGGATCATGCTCATCGACTTCTGGTCGCAGGGTGTCAAGCACCAGAAGACGATGTTCTGGGTCGTCCTGGCGCTGTTCGTCGTCCTCATGGCCGGGTTCCTCCCGGTGCATCTGAGCCACGTCTTCGGGGAGGGCTGATGGCCACGACAACGGTGCGCGTCCCGGCGCCACGGAGCCCCCGCGGGAGCACCCGCACCAACGCCGAGCTCTACGGCTGGATCTTCATGCGCGCCTCGGGCGCGCTGCTGCTGGTGCTGATCTTCACGCACCTGTTCGTCAACCTGCTCATGGGCGGCGGCGTCAAGGCGATCGACTTCGGCTTCGTCGCCGGCAAGTGGGCCAGCCCGGTCTGGCAGGTCTGGGACCTCGTCATGCTGTGGCTCGCGATGATCCACGGCACCAACGGCATGCGCACGATCATCAACGACTACGCGACGAGGCCAGGGACGCGGATCACCCTCAAGGTGCTCGTCTACCTCGCGTTCACGGTCGTCGTCGTGCTCGGGACGCTCGTGATCTTCACGTTCGACCCGTGCCCGCCCGGAGCCGACGTCGCGCTCCTGCCGAGCTTCTGCACGGCCTGAGCTCCCGAGCACCGCAAGCGAACGATCCTCGACCGGCCAGCAAGCACGAAGGACAGTGATGCAGACCCATCAGTACGACGTGGTCATCGTCGGCGCCGGCGGCGCCGGGATGCGCGCAGCCCTCGAGTCCTCCACCCGCGCGCGGACGGCGGTCCTGTCCAAGCTCTACCCGACGCGCTCGCACACCGGTGCGGCCCAGGGCGGCATGTGCGCCGCCCTGGCGAACGTCGAGGAGGACAACTGGGAGTGGCACACCTTCGACACCGTCAAGGGCGGCGACTACCTCGTCGACCAGGACGCAGCGGAGGTGATGGCCAAGGAGGCCATCGAGGCCGTGCTCGACCTGGAGAAGATGGGCCTGCCGTTCAACCGCACGCCGGACGGCAAGATCGACCAGCGGCGCTTCGGCGGCCACACGCGCAACCACGGCGAGGCGGCCGTGCGCCGCTCCTGCTACGCGGCCGACCGCACCGGCCACATGATCCTGCAGACGCTGTACCAGCAGTGCGTCAAGCAGGACGTCGCCTTCTTCAACGAGTTCTACGTGCTCGACCTGCTGCTCGACACGGACCTCACCCAGGACGTCGAGCCGGGCGCCCAGGTGAAGGTCGCCGGTGTCGTGGCCTACGAGCTCGCGACCGGCGAGATCCACGTCTTCCGCGCCAAGAGCGTCATCCTCGCGACCGGCGGCTCGGGCAAGATCTACAAGACGACATCGAACGCGCACACACTGACCGGTGACGGCATGGCGCTCGCGCTGCGTCGGGGCCTCCCGCTGGAGGACATGGAGTTCTTCCAGTTCCACCCCACAGGCCTCGCCGGGCTCGGCATCCTGCTGTCCGAGGCGGCCCGCGGCGAGGGAGCGATCCTGCGCAACGGCGAGGGCGAGCGCTTCATGGAGCGCTACGCCCCGACGATCAAGGACCTCGCCCCGCGCGACATCGTCGCCCGCTCGATGGCCAACGAGGTCCGCGAGGGCCGCGGGGCCGGGCCGAACAAGGACTACGTCCTGCTCGACCTGACCCACCTCGAGCCCGCGCACATCGAGGCCAAGCTGCCGGACATCACCGAGTTCGCCCGGACCTACCTCGGCATCGAGCCGTTCACCGAGCCGGTCCCCGTCTACCCGACGGCGCACTACGCGATGGGTGGCGTGCCGACGACCATCTCGACCGAGGTGCTGCGCACGAACACCGATGTCGTCGGCGGGCTGTTCGCCGCAGGCGAGGTCGCCTGCGTCTCGGTCCACGGCTCCAACCGGCTGGGCACCAACTCGCTGCTGGACATCAACGTCTTCGGCAAGCGTGCGGGGATCGCCGCCGCCGCCTACGCGAGCAGCGCCGAGTGGGTCGACCTGCCGGAGGACCCCGCGGGCGCCGTCGTCAGCCAGATCGAGGCGATGCGCTCGGCCCCCAGCGGCGAGCGCGTCTCCGACCTGCGCAAGGCGCTCCAGGAGACGATGGACGCCAACGCCCAGGTCTTCCGCACGGCCGAGTCCCTGACGAAGGCGCTCGCCGACATCAAGGCCCTGCGCAAGCGCTACCCGGACGTCAGCGTCCAGGACAAGGGAGCGACCTTCAACACCGACCTCCTCGAGGCCGTCGAGCTGGGCTTCCTTCTCGACCTGGCCGAGGTCGTCGTCGTCGGCGCGTTGAACCGTGAGGAGTCCCGCGGCGGTCACTTCCGCGAGGACTTCCCCACGCGGGACGACGAGCGTTTCATGACGCACACGATGGCCTACTCCCGTACCACGCCGTCCGGCGAGACGGAGATCCGGCTCGAGACCAAGCCGGTGACCGTGACGCGCTACCAGCCCATGGAGCGGAAGTACTGATGACTGTGCAGACCTCGCCCGCAGCCAAGGTCGGAGCCGTGCCGAGCTTCGACGTCACCCTGCGCATCCGCCGCTTCGACCCGGACGCCCCCCAGGCGGAGGCCTACTGGGAGGAGTTCACGGTCACGGCGCACGGCACCGACCGTGTGCTCGACGCGATGCACCAGGTCAAGTGGGACCTCGACGGCTCGCTGACCTTCCGCCGCTCCTGCGCGCACGGGATCTGCGGATCCGACGCGATGCGGATCAACGGCCGCAACCGGCTGGCCTGCAAGACGCTCCTGAAGGACCTCGACCCGAGCAAGCCGATCACCATCGAGCCCATCAAGGGCCTGCCGGTGATCAAGGACCTCGTCGTCGACATGGAGCCGTTCTTCGCGTCCTACCGCGAGATCATGCCCTTCCTCATCACCGGCGGGAACGAGCCATCGGCCGAGCGCCGGCAGTCGCCCGAGCAGCGCGAGCGCTTCGACGACACGACCAAGTGCATCCTGTGCGCCGCCTGCACGACGTCCTGCCCGGTCTTCTGGACGGACGGGCAGTACTTCGGCCCCGCCGCCATCGTCAACGCGCACCGGTTCATCTTCGACAGCCGCGACGAGGGCGCCGTGCAGCGCCTGGAGATCCTCAACGACAAGGAGGGCGTGTGGCGCTGCCGGACGACCTTCAACTGCACCGACGCCTGCCCGCGCGGGATCGAGGTGACCAAGGCGATCGCCGAGGTCAAGCGGGCGATGATCACGCGCTCGTTCTGAGCCTGCCCTGAACCACCGGCACTGCCGGGTGACCCTGCGGGTCACCCGGCAGTGTCGTCCCCGGGCGCCGCCGGCACCTGCGACTGGTCCCGCGGCGGGTCGGCCGTCCAGGCCGCGGCGAGCAGGACGATGCGGGCGATGAGGTTGATCCACACGAGCAGCGTCACGAGCACCGCGAACGAGGCGAGCAGCGGGTTGCGGTCGGCGGAACCCGCCACGACGGAGGCGCCGAGGAACCGCACGATGCCGATGCCGGTCGCCGCGAGCAGCGCGCCACCGAGCAGGTCGCGGCGCGGCGGGTGCTGCCCCGCGAGCACGACGACGAGAAGGACGAAGGTCAGGGCGTCCACGACAAAGGCGACGACGCGGCCGAGGACCGTGAGCGCCAGGCCCGTCCCACCGCTCCAGCCGAGCCCGTCGAGGACCCACGAGGCGACGGCGCCCGTCGCCGTGCTGAGCAGCGCCGCGAGGAGCACGACGAGGGCCATCCCCACCGCTCCCGCGAGCTGGCGGCCCTTGGCGGCGAGGGCGTTCACGCCCGAGGTCGGGGCGGCGAACATCGCCCGGACGGCGGTCCTCATCGCCCCCAGGGCCGAGGTCGCCGTGAGGACGAGGACCACGACGGACACCGCACCCGAGAGGCTGAGGCCCGGGCTCAGCCGCAGGTCGGCCGGGGAGATCAGCCCCGTGCCGTCCCCGGTGTCGATGAGCCCCGGCAGGGCACGGGAGACCGTGCGCACGAGGCTGTCCCGCAGCTCGGGGTCTCCCCCGAGGACGGCCATCGCGACCGTCCAGCCCAGGGCGAGGCCGGCGAAGAGCGAGAACAGCGCGGTGAAGGCGATCCCGCCGGTCAGCACGCCTCCGCCGGCCGCCCCGAAGCGCGCGTTGGCGCGCATCGGCCTGGTGGCCTGCAGACGGGCGAGGAGGGCCTTGGCGCGGTCGACGAGGCCGGGTCGCTCGGGCGAGAGGTCCTCGCCGACGGCGCGGGCTGCCGCGGCATGCGCGCGTCCGGAACCGGCCGGCGTCTGCTGGTCCTGATCGTTCATCCGACGACCCTAGGCGCGCGGGGACGCGCGGGCAGCCCGAGCGCGACGGATCAGCCGCCGAAGGGCACGTGCCGCTCCACGCGCCAGATGCCGTCGTCCCCGTGCTCGAAGATCTCGAAACCCGAGGCCAGGTACCTGGCCTCGAAGTCCGCGAGCTCGTCGAAGGCGCGGTCGAGCGCCGGCTCCGGGACGTCGTGCGCGACGGTCACGTGCGGGTGGTAGTGGAAACGGAGCCCTTGGTCGAGCGGGCCGGTCCGCAGCTCGCGCTCGAGCTGCTCGCACTCGGAGATCCCGCGGACGACCTGCACGAAGACGACGTCCGATACCGGGCGGAAGGTGCCCGTCCCGCGCAGGTGGACCTCGAAGGCGCGATGACGCCGGGCGACCTCGGTCACGTGCTCGTGCAGCGCCGGCAGGTCCGCCGGCTCGGCGACGGTCGGCCCGACGAGGGTCACATGCGGCGGGATCGCATGAGCCAAGGGGTCGCCGAAGTCGGCGCGGGCGCCCTGGAGGACTTCAGCATGGGGCGCGGGCACGGCCAGTGCGATGCCGAACCGCACCTGGTCCCCGGTGCGCTCGGGGAGGTTCATCGTGCCCTCGGGAGCAGGCCGATCCGGTCGTACACGCGGGCGAGGGTCGGCACGGCGATCGCGCGGGCCCGCTCGGCTCCGTCGGCGAGGACCTGGTCGAGGACGTCGGGATGGTCGAGGTACTCGTTGACGCGCGCCTGGAAGGGCTCGAGGAAGGCGACGACGACCTCCGCCAGCTCCTTCTTCAGGTCGCCGTACCCGCGCCCGGCGAAGCCCTCGACGAGCGCCTGGACGGGAGTGCCGGAGAGCGCCGAGTGGATCGTCAGCAGGTTCGCGACCCCGGGCTTGGTCACCGGGTCGAAGAGG
Organism: uncultured Actinomycetota bacterium; assembly: GCA_963777075.1. Taxonomy (GTDB): domain Bacteria; phylum Actinomycetota; class Actinomycetes; order Actinomycetales; family Cellulomonadaceae; genus Actinotalea. Next base: position 188,025 of record CAVZPH010000033.1, read on the forward strand.
ATCTCGCGCTCGGCGTCGGTCACGGCGGAGCGGATCCGCTTCGCCACGACGTTCGGCGGGTCGAGGAGCTCGATCAGACCGTTCGGCGAGGACGTCGACTTGCTCATCTTGCTCGTCGGGTCCTGCAGGTCGTAGATCTTGGCCGTCGCCTTGACGATGTGCGGCTCGGGGACGGTCACCATCGGCCCGAAGCGGGAGTTGAGGCGCTGGGCGAGGTCACGCGTCATCTCCAGGTGCTGGCGCTGGTCCTCGCCGACCGGGACGAGGGCGGCGTCGTACAGCAGGATGTCGGCCGCCATGAGGACCGGGTAGGTGAACAGGCCGACCGTCGTGCCCTCGGAGCCCTGCTTGGCCGACTTGTCCTTGAACTGCGTCATCCGCGAGGCCTCGCCGAATCCCGTGTGGCAGGACAGGATCCAGGCGAGCTCGGCGTGCTCGGCCACATGGGACTGCACGAAGAGGATCGAGCGCTCCGGGTCGACGCCCGCGGCGAGGTACTGCGCCGCGGTGCGCCGCGTGCGGTCGCGCAGCACCGCCGGGTCGGGCCCGACGGTCAGGGCGTGCAGGTCGACGACGGAGTAGATCGCCTCGTAGTCGTCCTGCAGGGCCACCCAGCTGGTCAGCGCCCCGAGGTAGTTGCCGAGGTGCAGCGAGTCCGAGGTCGGCTGCATCCCGGAGAAGATCCTGGGACGGGCGGGGGCTGACGATGCCATCTGCGCATTCTCGCAGGTCCGGGAGCGAGGATCGAACTCGCAGGGCCCAGGCCGGCACCCCGTGGGCTCAGGTCGCCTCGTCGTCGAACGGGGCGGGCAGGGCGGCATCCGCTGCGGCCGCAGCGGCTGCTGCTGCCGCCGTCGCCCCGCTGGTGTAGCTGCGCCCGGTCGTGGCGACCGGGGCGGGCGCGTCGAGCAGCGCGTCGCGGACGATCCGGCGCGGGTCGTACTGGCGCGGGTCCATCGAGGCCCAGTCCAGGCCCTTGGCGTCCTCCCCGAGCTCCTCGGCGACGCGGTCCTTCGCCTGGGCGAGGAAGGTGCGCAGCACGCGCACCCAGGTGCCGAGCTGCGCGGCGTAGCGCGGCAGGCGCTCGGGACCGACCACCACGAGCGCGACGATCAGCAGGATGAGGAACTCACCCCCGTTGATGTCCGGCACGAGGCCAGCGTACGTCAGCCTCAGCTGCTGGAGACCTCGTCGAGGACGACCCTGACGTCGCGCGTGGTGTCACCGGTCCGCACGCTCAGCGTCACCGCGTCTCCCGGCGCCTTGGCCCGGATCGCGACGATGAGCTCGTCCGCCTGGGTGACCGGCCGCCCGTCGATCGCGAGGATCACGTCGCCCGGCTCGATGCCGGCGCGGTCGGCGGGACCGTCGACGACGACGGCCGGGGAGCCGTCCTGCGTCTCGGTGGTGACCTGCACGCCCTCGCCCGTGTAGCGCGAGTCGAGCAGGACGCCGATCACGGGGTAGGTCGCGACACCGGTCTCGATGAGCTGCTCGGCCGTGCGGCGCGCCTGGTTCGAGGGGATCGCGAAGCCGAGACCGATGCTCCCGGTCGCCGTGCCGGAGCCCGAGGCCTGGGCGATCGCCGAGTTGATCCCGATGACCTCCCCCTCGGCGTCGACGAGCGGGTCCCCCGGAGTTGCCGGGGTTGATGGCCGCGTCGGTCTGGATGGCGTCGATGAACGCCGGCTGGCTCGCGTCGCCCGCCGTCACGGGACGGTGCAGGGCGCTGACGATCCCGGTCGTCACCGTGCCCTGCAGGCCGAGCGGGGCGCCGACGGCGACGACCGGGTCACCCACCACGACGCGGTCGGAGTCCGCGAGCACGAGCGGGGTGAGGCCGGTGCGCTCGACCTTGATCACGGCGAGGTCGTAGTCGGCGGTCGAGCCGACGAGCGTCGCCGTCTCCTGGCTCCCGTCGGCGAAGACGACGGTGATCGTCGCGCCGCTGCCGACGTCGGAGGTCGCGACGTGGTTGTTCGTCAGGAGGTAGCCGTCGTCGCGCAGGACGAAGCCCGAGCCGGTCGACTCGCCCGCGCTTCCCCTGACCTCGATCGTCACGACGCTCGGCTGCACGGCCGCGGCGATCGCCGCGACCCCGACGAGCGGGCCACGTGGGTCGGTCCCGGCGGACACGGCGGGGAGCGCGGCGTCGACCGGTCGGCGGTCCTGCGCCCAGCGGGTGCCCAGCACGCCACCGACGGTCCCCGCGGCGAGGGAGAGCACGACGAGCGGGACCACGAGCCAGCCCCAGGGGCCACGACCCTGGCGGGGAGCGGCGACCGGGCGCCCGGAGGAGTCGACGCTCCACGGGATCGCCGGCGGCGCGAGGGGTGGCTGCTCGTGCACCGGGGCCGGCGGGACCTGCGCGAAGGTCGGGGCCTGCGCGAAGGTCGGGGCCTGCGCAGCCTGGGCGAACGGCGCGGCGGACGGGGCGCCGGCTGCCGCCTCGCGCTGCGGCCGGCCCGCAGGCGCCGAGGGCTCGCCGTGGGCCGAGCCGTGACCGGGCGCGGCGAAGGGGTTGACCGGGGCCTCGCGGCCGTCGGGCTCGTTCACTGGCTTCTCCAAGAGGCGACGAGGGTGTGCCAGCCGCGGACGAGCCGCGCCGGGGCGCCGTCGTCGTAGGCACGGACGGATGCGGTGGAGACGAGATCGGAGACGGCGCCGGAGGGCACCTCGGCGACGATGTCGACCATGACGTCGCCGGACTGCCAGACGGCCCGCCACGGCGAGGACGACAGCACGAGGACGGTGCGGTCGCCGATCACGGTGGCCACCCCGCCGACGGAGCTCTCGTCGAGCCGAGCGAGGGTCTGGGTGACGACGACGAGCCCGTGCGGCCCGACGAGGTCGACCTCGACGGCGGGGGCCTGGCCGTCGAGCGCTCGCACGGCGGCGACGCGGTAGCCCTCGGGGACGGGCACCGGCTCCGCCCAGGCGTAGGCAGGGTCGGTGAGCTCGGCGGTCGTGGCGGCCGGTCCCAGCGTCGAGTCGGTGGCGTCCACCGTGGTGAACGCCGCCTGCCCGTCGACGGCCTCCGCCGCCCTGCTGAGGAGGCCGAGCGCCCGCGCCGGGTGGTGGTCGGGCGAGGCCATGGGCTCCCCGCCGAGCACGAACAGCACGGCGACGAGCCCGACCCCGAGGGTTCCGGCCGTCATCGCCAGGACGGGCAGGCGCCGAGGGCGCACGTCACCGTGCAGTCCGCCCGCCGGCAGCTTCCCGCGCGCCCCGGGGAGTGGGACGCAGCGGCCGTCGGCCCACGGCGCCGCCGGGTCCGCGCTGACCGGGCGACGACCGGTGCCCACGGGACCGGGCAGCGAGGCGCCCGGCTGCTGGGCTCCGAGCGCCAGCAGGCGCGCCGTGAGATCGGCGGTCGGTCGCACCTCGAACGCGGAGGCGAGCGCCCGGCGGGCGGCATGCGCCGCGGCGAGCCCGTCCGCGCAGTCCGCGCAGGCGGCGACATGGGCCATCGCCCGTTCGGTCGCCGCCGGGCCGAGCTGCCCGTCGGCGAGCGCGCTCAGCTGCGTGCCCAGATGGGTCATCGCGGGTCCCCGTGGCGGACGAGGTCGAGGTGCTCGGACCGAGCCAGATCCGGGGAGGGCCGCTGGGCCTCGTCGAACGGATGGGGCACGTCGGCGACGACGGCCGGGGCCCGGTGGGCGAGGCTCTCGCGCAGCAGCGCCCGCGCGCGGTGGATGCGCGAGCGGACCGTGCCGAGCTTGATGCCGAGCGTGACGGCGATCTCCTCGTAGCTCAGCCCCTCGATATCGCACAGCACGACGGCCGCCCGGAACTCCGGGGACAGGGCGTCGAGGGCCGACTGCACGTCGACGGTCGAGGTTGGCGTGCTCGAAGCCGCGCTCGGGGCTGCCCAGACCGGGTGTGCTCGGCAGCCGGTCGGCGTCGTCGCCGAGGCTGTCCATCCGGATCCGGCCGCGCCGGCGCGCCTGGTCGAGGAAGAGGTTGGTGGTGATCCGGTGCATCCAGCCCTCGAACGTGCCGGGGGTGAAGCTGGACAGCGAGCGGAACACGCGGATGAAGGTCTCCTGCGTGAGGTCCTCGGCATCGGCACGGTTCCCCGAGAGCCGGTAGGCGAGCCGGTAGACCCGTGCGGAGTGCTCGGTGACGATCTCCTCCCACGAGGGCGCGACCCAGTCCGGCGTGTGCGGTGACTCCTGCACGTGCCCTCCTGTCCTCGGCCCCCCAGTGTCTCCCGGAGACGGGTCCCTGTGCACCTCGTCACCCCGCGCGCCGCCGACGGGGCGTGGCAACCCCTCGCGCGGCGGCCGCGCGGCTAGCATCGAGGCACCGCGCTCGTCCGCACCCAGCACACCCCCAGGAGGGCATCATCGCCGCCGACAAGTCCTCGAGCTGGGCCCACTGCGAGGACTTCCGCACCCTGGACGACACCCTCCTGCGCGCGATGGACCGCGCCGACGAGCTCGGCTGCGGGTCGGTCTCCCCCGGCACGGGCGCGCTGCTCCAGCTGCTCGCCGCCGGGCAGCGCGCGAGCGCCGTCGTGGAGATCGGCACCGGCGCCGGGGTCTCCGGGCTGTGGCTCCTGCGCGGGATGGCCCCGGACGGCGTGCTGACGACGATCGACAGCGAGGCCGAGCACCACCGAGCGGCGAAGACGGCGTTCACGGAGGACGGCATCCGTCCCACGCGTACGCGCACGATCACCGGGCCGGGCGCTCGACGTGCTCCCCCGGCTGACGGACGGCGCGTACGACCTCGTGCTCGTCGACGCGGACCCGCTCGAGCTCGCCGCGCAGATCGAGCAGGCGATCCGGCTGCTGCGCACGGGCGGTCTGCTCGTGATCGCCCACGCGCTCAACGACGACCGGCTGCCCGACCCCGCCCGTCGTGACGAGGTCACGACGGCCCTGCGGGAGGTCGGCCGCTCGATCCGCGACGACGAGCGCCTCGTCCCCGCGATGGTCGGCACGGGTGACGGTCTGCTGCTCGCAGCGCGCCGCTGACGTGCCGGCCGCCGGCTCGCGGGGCTGAGCCCGCGCCGCTCAGGCGTCGAGCGGTCCGGCGAGCCAGCGCAGCAGCAGTCTCGTCCCGAACCCCGTCGCGCCCTCGGGGACCTCATGGGCGGCGGCGCTCGCTCGTGCGGGGCCGGCCACGTCGAGGTGGACCCATCGGCGCCCGCCGACGAACTGCCGGAGGAAGAGCGCGGCGACGATCGCCCCGGCGCCCGTGAGCCCGGCGGAGACGTGGCGCAGGTCCGCGACGTCGGAGTCCAGGGAGGTGCGGTACTCCTCGACGAGGGGCATCCGCCACAGCCGCTCCCCCGAGCGCTCCCCCGCGGTCTCCAGCGCCCTGGCGAGCGAGTCGTGCGGGGTGAACAGCGCGCCGTGCGTGCGGCCGAGCGCGAGCGTCGCGGCCCCGGTCAGCGTGGCGACGTCGACGAGCACGTCGGGCTCGAGCTCGCGGTCGGCGTAGGCCAGCGCGTCGGCGAGCACGAGGCGACCCTCGGCGTCGGTGTTCGTCACCTCGACCGTCGTGCCGCCGTACATGCGCAGGACGTCGCTCGGCCGGTAGGACGAGGCGCCGAACGCGTTCTCGGCGAGCGGCAGCAGCGCGGTCACGCGATGGGTCACCCCTGCGGCCGCCGCCCCGAGCACCGTCGTCAGCGCGACCGCCGCGCCGGCCATGTCGGTCTTCATCGGGACCATCGCCTCGCGCGACTTGATCGAGATCCCGCCGGTGTCGTAGGTGATCCCCTTGCCGACGACGACCACATGCGCGGGCGCAGGTCCCGGCTGGTCCGCCGGAGGTGTGTAGCGCACGACGACGAGTCGCGGTGGGGTCGCCGATCCGGCACCCACGGCGAGGATCCCGCCGAAGCCCTGAGCGGCGAGCTCCCGCGGGCCGAGCACCTCGACCTCCAGGCCTGCCTGCGTGGCGAGCGCGACGGCGCGGTCAGCGAGCCACTGCGGGTTCTTCGTGTCGGAGGGCATGACCGTGAGCTCACGGGCCGTCCACGTCGCCTGAGCGGCGGAGCGCGCCGACTCGACGGCCTCGGCCGCGTGGTCGCCGAGCAGCACGAGGCGCTCGGCGGCGGCCGGGGCCGGGGCCCCGGTGGCGCGGGTCGGGTGGCGGTACGCGCCGAGCAGGTAGCCCTCGACGAACGCGCGGACGAGCTCGGGGCCAGAGCCGGCGACGGCCGTCGTCACGACGGTGCGCAGCCCCCGGCTGTGCTTCGCGACGGCGGCACCGGCACGGCGCAGGTCGGCAGGCTCGCCCGCACCGACCCCGACGAGCACGAGCCTGGTCGGCAGCCCGGTCCACGGGAGGTGGACCCCGGAGCCTGCCGGACGCGGCAGGTCGATGCTGTGCGCATCGCCCGCCGCACCGCTCGCGTGGAGCCGCTCGGCGAGGTCGGAGAGGTCGATCCCGTATCGGGCGGCGGCATCGGCCGTCCCCGCCCGGGGCTGCGGGTCGCTGTCACCCTCGGCGGGCGGGGCGAGCGGGACGACGAGGGCGTCGACGTCCGCACCGCTCAGAGCGGGGCTCGACGCGACGGGTCCCTCGATGATGACGACCTCGGGCAGGGCCATGTCGCTCACGGCCCGGCTCGCAGCCGTCCGGCGCCGTGCAGGAGCCGGCACGGGTCTACTCAGCCGACGACGGCGGTCAGGGCCTGGGCGAGCTCGCTGGCCTCGGTCGCGTTGAGCTCGACGACGAGACGGCCGCCGCCCTCGAGCGGGACGCGCATGACGATCCCGCGACCCTCCTTGGTGACCTCGAGCGGTCCATCGCCCGTCCTCGGCTTCATCGCAGCCATCGGTGGCTCCTTCTCGTCAGTCCTGGCCCGCCCCCGGGGCCGCACTACCCCGTCAGCGGATGACGGCAGGCCTGCGGCGAGGACGGATGTCCGTGATCAGTCTAGTTCACTGCTCGCTCCGGACCGACCGCGTCGGCCTCACGGCGGCCAGCCCGACGGCGGGACCAGCCGCCAGATCAGCCCGATCCAGGCGAGCTGGGCCAGCAACCCGATGGCCACGAGCGCGAGGACGGCCGGGGTGCGGCGCCGGGCCGTCGCGACCGGCTGGGCGAGCGCCGCCCAGAAGGGGACCCCGAGGATCGCGAACCGGACGAGACTCGTTCCGGGCTCGACGACGGCGACCAGGTAGCCCACGTACGCCGCCGCCCAGGCGACGAGTTCCGGTCCGAGCCGCAGCATCGGCCTGCTCAGCAGGACGGCGGTGAGCACCGCGGCGAGGAGCAGGAGCGCCAGGGGCGCCCATCCGCCGATCAGCCAACGCGTGACGTCGAGCCACGGAAGGAACGGGACGACGGCCTGGCGGCCGCGCCAGGCGCCCTGGGTGAGCGTGTACGCCTCCGGCACCCCGGTCGCCCAGCCGACGACGGCGGGCCAGGCCAAGCCGGAGAGCCCCGCGAGGGCGCCGAGCCCGAGCACCGCGACGCGGCGCCCGCCGGACAGCTCTCGCCACCGAGCGAGCGCGTGCACGGCGACGACCACGGCGACCGGCAGGGCGACAGCGCGGGTGAACCCGAGCGCGACGACGGCGACCGCCGCCAGCCCGTACCGCTCGCGCTGGAGGGACCACAGCACGCCGGCCACGAGCAGCAGCGCGAGGGACTCGGTGTACGCGACCTGGAGGACGGGCGAGGAGGCGGACGTCGCGAGGAGGGCGACCGTCACGATCGGGACGAGGCGACGGGCACCGGGGCGGAGCCGGTCGAGCGCCGCGGCGCGCGGCTGGTCCATCGCATGCTGCACGACCTGGTGCACCAGGAGCATCGCCCCGACGCCGAGCACCGTCGCCAGGAGCGGTGCGACGACCTCCCACGGGCCCCTGGTGAGCACCATCGCCCCACGCGCGAGCAGGGGGAACAGCGGGAAGAAGGCCCAGGCGCTCTGCTGGACGGAACCGTCGGCCCCGTACGGCAGCCCGGCAGGGTAGCCCCGCTCCGCGATCTCCCGGTACCAGCTCGCGTCCCACATCAGGCCCGTGTACGGGAAGTACGAGGGCGAGGCCTGGACCCACCCGGCCGCGGCCTGGGTCGTCGCGACAGCCTCGAAGGCGGCAGCGCTGAAGGCCCGGGCGAGGACCACGACCACGACGACCTGCACCCACCATGGCCACGAGCCCGGCCGGCGCAGGATGCTCGCGCTCAGACGAGCCCCCGCACGGTGCGACGCGGAGGCCGGTCGTCACGCAGCACCGCGACCATCTCCAGGACGCGCCTGGTCGCCTGGACGTCATGGGCCCGGAAGACGCTCGCCCCGCACCAGGCGGCGACGGCTGTCGCCGCGAGCGTCCCCTCCAGCCGGTCCTCGACCCCGAGGTCGAGCGCCTCGCCGACGAAGTCCTTGCGGCTCAGCGCCATCAGCACCGGGTGGCCGAGCCCCGTCAGCGCCGAGGTGCGCCGCGTGAGGTGGAGCGAGTGCCAGGTGTTCTTGCCGAAGTCGTGCGTCGGGTCGACGAGCACGGACCTCGGGTCGACCCCCGCCTCGACCGCGCGATGCGCGGCGGCAGCGAGCCGGTCGACGACGTCGACCAGGACACCGTCGAGCGGGTCCGCACCGGGCTCGGCGACCCCCCGGGTGTCGATGCCTGCCCGCGCGGCCCGCTCGGGGTCGAGCGGGTACTGCGGGCGCAAGGGGTCGGTGCGCGGCGGGACGCCACCGGTGTGCGAGCAGACCAGGCCCATCCCGTGCGCCGCGGCGATCGCCGGGAGGCCGGTGTCATGCCCCGCCCAGGTGTCGTTGACGAGGTCGGCACCGGCGAGACCTGCCGCCTGCGCCACCTCGCTGCGCCAGGTGTCGACGCTGATCGGGAGCTCGGGGTGGGCGGCCCGCACGGCGAGGACGACGGGGATCACGCGATCGATCTCCTCGGCGACCTCGACGACCGGCCCGCGGCCCGCCCGGACCCCGCCGATGTCCACGAGGTCGGCGCCGGCCAGGACGGCGCGCTCGACCGCTGCGAGAGCCGCAGAGGTGTCGCCGGCGCGCGCCTGCGCGTAGAAGGAGTCGGAGGTCCGGTTGACGACGGCCATGACGGCCGCACGGTCCCCGCCGAGCGGGCGTCCGCGCAGCCACAGCGGCACGCCGGCCGGGGGGACGCCGATCCGGTCGCTCACCTCAGGACGGGTCGCTCGCGGCAGCGGCAGCCGCGGCCTGCTCGGCCGCCCTGAGCTCGGCGTCGCGCTCCCGGACGGCGAGCACCGCCTCGGCGGGGTCGTCGACGAGCTGGATGAGGTCGAGATCGCGCTCGGAGATCGTCCCCTTGTCCAGCACGGGTCCCCGGAGCCAGTCCAGCAAGCCGCTCCAGTAGTCGGTGCCGACGAGCACGATCGGGAACTCGGTGACCTTGTGGGTCTGCACGAGGGTGATCGACTCGAAGAGCTCGTCGAAGGTCCCGAAGCCGCCGGGAAGGACGATGAATCCCTGGGCGTACTTGACGAACATCGTCTTGCGGGCGAAGAAGTACCGGAAGTTGACGCCGAGGTCGACCCAGGCGTTCATCCCCTGCTCGAAGGGCAGCTCGATGCCAAGGCCGATCGACAGCCCACCCGCCTCGCTCGCCCCACGGTTGGCCGCCTCCATGATGCCGGGACCACCGCCCGTGATGACCGCGAAGCCGGCCTCGACCAGCCCGCGGCCGACCTCACGGCCCATGAGGTACTCCGGCTCGTCCCGCTTGGTCCTGGCCGAGCCGAAGACGCTGACCGCAGGGCCGATCTCGGCGAGCGCGCCGAAGCCCTCGACGAACTCGCTCTGGATGCGCATGACACGCCAGGGGTCGGCGTGGACCCAGTCGGCGCCGCCTCCCCTGGCGAGGAGGTTCTGGTCCGTCGTGGTCGTCGGCACCTGGCCACGACGCAGCAGGACCGGGCCCTTGCGGTAGCCGTCGGAGGCCTTCGGCATGCTCTGGTCGCTCGGATCGGTCATGGTCCGAAGCCTAAGAGGTCAACCACGCTTTCAGGGCGTCGAAGCACAGCGCGAGATGCGCGACCGGGGTCTGCTCGTCGTCGGCATGGGCGAGCGAGGGGTCGCCCGGGCCGAAGTTCACCGCAGGCACCCCCACCGCGGAGAAGCGCGCGACGTCGGTCCAGCCGAGCTTGGCGCGCGGCGGCTCACCGGTCACCGCGCCGACGGCGGCGACGAAGGCCGCTGCCGCCGGGTGGTCCAGGCCGGGCCTGGCCCCGGGTGCCGTGTCCGTCAGACGCACCTCGTAGCCATCGAAGAGCTCCCGCACGACGGCGAGGGCCTCGTCCTCGCTGCGATCCGGGGCGAAGCGGTGGTTGACGGTGACGACGCACTCGTCAGGGATGACGTTCCCCGCGATCCCACCACGGATCCCGACGGCGTTGAGCCCCTCGCGGTACGTCAGTCCGTCGACCTCCACGACGCGCGGCTCATGCGCCACGAGGCGCTCGAGCACCGCTGCGGCGCCGTGGATCGCGTTGACGCCGAGCCAGGACCGCGCCGAGTGGGCGGCATGCCCCGGGACGACGACCTCCACCCGGAGCGTCCCGTTGCAGCCCCCCTCGATCGCCCCGGAGGTCGGCTCGCCGAGCACGGCGATGTCCCCGGTCACCCAGTCCGGGTGGTTCGCCACGAGGCGGCCCAGTCCGTTGAGCTCGCTGGCGACCTCCTCGTTGTCGTAGAACACCCAGGTCACGTCGCGCGTGGGCGAGCGCACCGCCGCCGCGAGGGCGAGCAGGACGGCGTCGCCGGCCTTCATGTCGACCGTGCCGCGTCCCCAGACCACCGGCCCGTCCGGCGTGTCACGGAGCTGGGTCGGCAGGTTGCGCGCGATCGGCACCGTGTCGAGGTGACCGGCGAGGACGACCCGCTCGGCCACGGCCCAGGTGCGTCCTGGCCACGACGCAGTCGCCGTCGCGCAGCACCTCGAGGTGCCCCAGCGCCCGCAGGGCGGCCTCGACGGCATCGGCGATCTCGCGCTCGGAGCCGCTGACGGACGGGAGGTCGCACAGGGCACGGGTCAGGGTGACGAGGTCGCTCGTGAGGTCCAGTTCGGGCATGGGACGACCCTAGCCAGCGCGGCGGCCCGTTCGCGGCTCGTTACGCTTCGCCCATGACACGAACGGCTCACGGCCACGGCCTCGCCACCGTCCACCTGGCCACGGGTACCGTCCTGGACACCTGGTTCCCGAGCCCGCGCCTCGGCCCGCTCGACGAGTCGGTGCCGGCGCCGGTGCTCCCGACGGCGCAGGACGAGGCCCGGGGCGTCCGCACGGAGCAGGTCCTCGCGGTGATCGACCTCGACGAGCCCCCGGCGAACGTCCCGGACGCCTACCTGCGCCTCCACCTGCTCTCGCACCGGCTCGTCGCCCCGCACGGCCTCGACGTCGAGGGGATCTTCGGGCTCCTGCCGATCGTCGTCTGGACCGACGCCGGTCCCTGCGCCGCCGAGGACTTCGAGGAGACGCGGCTGCGGCTCCTGGCAGCCACCGGCCGGATGCCCACGGTGCTCGGGATCGACAAGTTCCCCCGGATGGTCGACTACGTCGTCCCCTCGGGGGTCCGCATCGCGGACGCCGACCGCGTCCGGCTCGGGGCCCACCTCGCCGAGGGCACGACGGTCATGCACGAGGGCTTCGTCAACTTCAACGCCGGGACGCTCGGCACCTGCATGGTCGAGGGCCGGATCTCCTCCGGCGTGGTGGTCGGCACGGGGAGCGACATCGGCGGCGGGGCGTCGATCATGGGAACGCTCTCCGGTGGAGGCCGTCAGGTCGTCTCGATCGGCGAGCGCAGCCTGCTGGGCGCCAACGCGGGGCTGGGGATCCCGCTCGGCGACGACTGCGTCGTCGAGGCGGGCCTGTACGTGACAGCCGGGACCAAGGTGACCCTCGAGGGCACGGTCGTCTCCGCGCGCGAGCTCGCCGGCCGCAACGGCCTCCTCTTCCGCCGCAACTCGCTCACCGGTGCCGTCGAGGTGCTCCCGCGCGCCGGCCACGGGATCGTCCTCAACCCGGACCTGCACGCCTGAGATGGTGCGGTCCCGGTCCGCTCGGCGCGCCCATGGCGTGCTCGCGGGGGTGCTCACCTTCGTGCTCGTCCTCGTGGCCGCCGTCGGCGGGCTGAGCCTGTGGCTGCGCGGGCTCGACCGGACCCCGCTGCTCGAGCGCTGCGCCGCCCTGCTCGACGGCACCTCGTGGTACCTGGACCCGGACCAGGCGGCGAACGCCGCGCTGCTCGGCGGGATCGCCGGCCAGCGCGCCCTGCCGGCCCGGGCCGTGACGATCGCCGTCGCGACGACCCTTCAGGAGTCGAAGCTGCGGAACATCACCCATGGCGACAGGGACTCGCTCGGGCTGTTCCAGCAGCGCCCGTCCCAGGGATGGGGCAGCGAGGCGGAGATCCTCGACCCGGTCTACTCCACGAACGCCTTCTACGACGCCCTCGTGCGGATCCCCGGCTACCAGGACCTGCCGATCACCGAGGCCGCGCAGGCCGTGCAGCGCTCGGGGTTCCCCGAGGCGTACGCGCAGCACGAGGCACGGGCGCGCGCCTGGGCCTCGGCCCTGGCGGGCTACTCCCCCGCGTCGCTGACCTGCACGCTGGGCCCGGCGACCCCGGGGGACCCGGCCGTGGTGGCCTCGCTCGCGGCGAGGGACCTCGGCCTCACCCCGACGAGCGAGGGTGCGAGCCTCGTCCTCGACGCGACCACGCTCCCCGGAGGCTCGGCCGAGCCGAGCCGACTGGGCTGGGCGGTGGGTCAGTGGGCCGTGAGCACGGCGTCGGCCACCCAGGTCGTCGAGGTGCGCACGGCGGACCAGGCGTGGACGCGAGCGTCCGGCACCTGGTCCCCGACGACGGCGGTCCTGGCGCCGGGCCGGGTCGAGCTCGTCCTCGAGGCGGGCTGAGCCGGGCTCAGCGAGCCTCGGCCGGCACGTACTCGCGCGTCGTCGGCCCGGTGTAGATCTGCCGCGGACGGCCGATCTTCGTCGCCGGGTCGAGCATCATCTCGCGCCACTGCGCGATCCAGCCGGGCATCCGGCCGACCGCGAACAGCGGAGTGAACATCCGGCTCGGGAAGCCCATCGCCTTGTAGATCAGGCCGGTGTAGAAGTCGACGTTGGGGTACAGCTTGCGCTCGATGAAGTAGTCGTCGCTGAGCGCGATCTCCTCGAGGCTCATCGCGATGTCGAGCATCTCGTCACGCTTGCCCAGCGCCGACAGGACGGAGTCGGCCGCCTTCTTGACGATCGCCGCGCGAGGGTCGTAGTTCTTGTAGACGCGGTGCCCGAAGCCCATGAGGCGGACACCCTCCTCCTTGTTCTTGACCTTCGTCATGAACGCGGTCGCGTCGCCGCCGCCGGCCTGGATCTCGGTGAGCATCCGGAGCACGGCCTCGTTGGCCCCGCCGTGCAGCGGACCGGACAGGGCGTTCACCCCCGCCGAGACCGAGGCGTAGAGGTTGGCGTGGCTCGACCCGACGATGCGGACGGTCGAGGTCGAGCAGTTCTGCTCGTGGTCGGCGTGCAGCAGGAACAGCACGTCGAGGGCCTTGGCCATCACCGGGTCGACGTCGTAGTGCCCGTTGGTCGGCTGGAAGGTCATGCGCAGGAAGTCGGCGACGTAGCCGCGTCCCCGCTCGGGGCCGATCATGTTCTGCCCGAGCGCCCGACGGTGGGCGTAGGCGGCGATCGTCGGCGCCTTCGCGAGCAGGAGGATGGTCGCCAGCTCGACCGTCGCCGGGTCGAAGGGGTCGATGCTCTCCGGGTAGTAGCCGGGCAGCGCGGAGACGGCGCTCGACAGGACGGCCATCGGGTGGGCGTTCGTCGGGAACGCACCGATGAGGGCCTTGAAGTTGTCGTGCAGGTGCGTGTGCCGCTCGACGCGCTCGATCCAGGAGGAGAGCTGCGCGGGCCGCGGGAGCTCGCCATGGGTGAGCAGGTAGGCGACCTCGAGGAAGGAGGAGTGCTCGGCGAGCTGGTCGATCGGGTAGCCGCGGTAGAGCAGGACACCCTCGTCGCCGTCGATGTAGGTGACGGTCGACTCGCAGGAGGCCGTGTTCATGAAGCCCGGGTCGACGGTGACCTTCCCGGTCTCCTTGAGCAGCGAGGCGACGACGATCCCGTCGTTGCCCATCGTTGCCGGGACCGTGGGGAGCGCGAGGCTCTGGCCGCCGATCCGCAGCTCGGCGGCCGGGGTGCTGGTCTCGCTCATCTGTCCTCCTCGCGGGCCGTCGGTTCGAGCCGCGACGACCCCGTCGCTTGCATGGCCAGGGCGACGGTACCCCCCACGCGCACCGGAGGCCGCATCGCTGGGAACGTCGGTGAGACAGGTGGCTCCGTCAGCCCACACGGATCCGCGGGTGAGTGGTCGGCCACCGGTCGGTCAAGACAGAGTAAAGCAGATGAGAGGCCGCTCGGCCCCGTGATCATGCTCACACCTGGTGCCACCCTGAGGGCTCACGCACCGGTGAGCCGAGCCACCGCTCGCGAGATGTCGTCGTCGGAGGCGGTCAGCGCGAGCCGGACGTGGCGCGCGCCGGCTGGACCGTAGAACGCCCCGGGCGCGACGAGGATCCCGAGGTCGGCGAGGTCGGCGACGGTCGCCCAGCAGTCCTGCCCGGCTCCCGGGCGTGGTGACCCACAGGTACAGGCCGGCGGGAGAGCCGTCGACGACGATAGCCGGCGGCCTCCAGGGCCGCCGCGCAGCGCCGAGCGGCGTCGCGCGTACCGGCGGTGCTGCTCGTCGACGTGGCGCGTCGTCGTCGAGGGCGACGGTCATCGCTGCCTGGACCGGGCCCGGGACGATCATCCCGGCGTGCTTGCGGAGCTCGAGCAGCGTGCCGACGAGGGCCGGGTCACCGGCGACGAACGCTGCGCGGTAGCCGGCGAGGTTCGACTGCTTGGACAGCGAGTGGACGGCCAGCAGGCCGTCGAGCGTGCCTCCGGTCACCCGCGGGTCCAGGATGCTCGGCACGCCCCCGGACGCCCAGGGCTCGTCCCAGGCGAGCAGCGCGTAGCACTCGTCGGAGGCGACGACGGCGCCGATCTCCCGCGCGGCCTCGACCACTGCCCGCAGCCCGTCGACGCCGAGCACCCGGCCCGTGGGGTTCGACGGGGAGTTGACCCAGACCAGGCGGACGTCGGCGCTGCCGCGCCACGAGTCGACGTCGTCGGCCGGCAACGGGCTCGCACCGGCGAGCCGCGCACCGACGTCGTACGTCGGGTAGGCGATCTCCGGGTGGACGACGACGTCGCCCGGGCCGAGGCCGAGCAGCGAGGGCAGCCAGGCGACGAGCTCCTTGGAGCCGACCGTCGGCAGCACGGCCGCAGGGTCGAGGCCAGGGACGCCGCGCCGACGAGCGAACCAGTCGACGACGGCCTGGCGCAGCGCGGGCGTGCCGTGCGTCGTCGGGTAGCCCGGTGCGTCGGCGGCGTCCGCGAGCGCCTCGCGGACGGCCTGCGGGGTCGGGTCGACGGGCGTGCCGACCGAGAGGTCGACGAGCCCGTCCGGGTGCGCGCGGGCGCGCTCGGCGAACGGGACGAGGCTGTCCCACGGGAAGTCCGGCAGACCGCCGGTCGTCAGGCCCACGGCAGCAGAAGCCCGCGCCGTACCGTCAGCCGACCGTCAGTGCGTCGTCGACCTGGGGCGGGAGCTCGGCGACGAGCGGGTGGTCGCGGTCGATCATGCCGAGCTTCGCCGCACCTCCCGGCGAGCCGAGGACGTCGAAGAACTCGACGTTCGCCTTGTAGTAGTCGCTCCACTGCTCGGGGACGTCGTCCTCGTAGTAGATGGCCTCGACGGGGCAGACGGGCTCGCAGGCGCCGCAGTCGACGCACTCGTCCGGGTGGATGTACAAGGAGCGCTTGCCCTCGTAGATACAGTCCACCGGACACTCGTCGATGCAGGCCTTGTCCTTGACGTCGACGCAGGGCTGGGCGATCACGTAGGTCACGAGTGGTCCCTCCAGGAGAACGGCGGCACCCGGCGGTGCGCCCGCCTAGTATCCCCCACGTGAACTCCCATGACGACGAGCGTCCACCGACGCCGTGGACGGACTGGCCGGTGGGTGCTCGCGTCGTGGTGCGGCGCCGTCTCGCCGAGGGGGGCTACAGCGACGTGCTCGGCGACCTGCTGCGCGTGGACGCCTCCGGGGTGCGCGTGCTGACGCGCCGAGGCGAGGTCGACGTCCCGGCGGCGGACATCGCCGTCGGCAAGCGGGTCCCGCCCGCGCCGCCGCGCCGTCCGGCGCGCCCCGCCCCCTAGCCGGCGCTCCGGCCCCCGCGGCGAGCGGTCGGCCGGCGATACGGTGCAGGGATGTGGGCGGGCCGGCTGCGTCGCTGGGCCCCGGGGGTCGAGATCCTTCGGGGGTACTCCCGCTCGTGGTGGCGCCATGACCTCCTCGCCGGCGTCGTCCTGACCGCCCTGCTGGTCCCCGCGGGGATCGGCTACGCGAAGGCGGCCGGCCTTCCGGCGGTCACCGGGCTGTACGCGACGATCGGCCCGCTGCTCGCCTACGCCGTCGTCGGGCCCTCGCGGGTGCTCGTCCTCGGGCCCGACTCGGCGCTCGCGCCGATCATCGCCGTGGCGATCCTCCCGCTCGCGCTGGGTGACGAGGACCGTGCCGTCGCCCTGGCCGGGCTGCTGTCCGTGATGGTCGGGGTGCTGCTCGTCGTCGGGGGCCTGCTCCGGCTCGGCGCGGTGACCGCCCTGCTGTCCAAGCCGATCCGGATCGGCTACCTCAACGGGATCGCGCTCGTGGTCCTGCTCGGCCAGCTCCCTGCCCTCCTCGGCGCCTCCGTGGACCCGCGCGCCTCGCTCGCCGAGCTCGGACGGCTCGCCGGGGCGGTCTCGAGGGGAGAGGTGGTCGCGCCCGCGCTCGTCATCGGGCTGGTCTCGCTCGCGACGATCCTCGTGCTGCGGCGCCTGGTGAACGGGGCCGTCGGGGTGCTCGTGGCCGTCGTCGGGGCCACGGTCGCGGTCGCGGTGCTCCGCCTCCAGGACACGGTGCCGGTCGTCGGCGCCCTCCCCCAGGGCCTTCCCCACCTCGGCCTCGGGGACGTGAGCTGGGGCGATGTCGTCGACCTCGCCGGCCCGGCGCTCGGCATCGCGCTGCTGGCCTTCGCGGACACGGCCGTCATGTCCAGGGCCTTCGCCGCCCGGCGCGGGCTCGTCGTCGACGGCGACGCGGAGATGCGCGCCCTCGGGGTGTCCAACATCGCCGGCGGCCTGATCAGCGGCTTCCCGGTGAGCGCCTCCTCCTCGCGGACCCCGGTCGCCGAGCAGGCGGGGGCACGCACGCCGCTGGCCGGAGTCGTCGGGTCGATCCTGCTGATCGCCTTCATCCTGCTCACGCCGGGCCTGACGGGCTACCTGCCCTCGGCGGGCCTCGCCGCCGTCGTGCTCGTCGCAGCCTCCGCGCTCACCGACGTCCGCGGGACGGCACGGCTGCTGCGCGCGCAGCCGGTCGAGGGCCTGCTGAGCGTCGCGGCGTTCCTCGGCGTCGTGTTCCTCGGTGTGCTCGAGGGGATCGTCGTGGCGATCGCGCTCTCGCTCGCAGCGTTCGTCCGGCACGCCTCGCGGCCCTACCGCACCGAGCTCGGCCGGCGGCCGGGGGTGCGCGGCTACCACGACCTCGCGCGGCACCCCGAGGCGGTGCGGATCCCCGGGCTCGCCATCGTGCGCTTCGACGCCCCGCTCTTCTTCGCGAACGGCACCCTCTTCGCCGACCACGTCCGGTCCGTCGTCGCACGGGCCGGGACGCTCCCCGACGGCTCACCGGGGACGAAGGTCAGCACCGTCGTGCTCGCGGCAGAGCCGATCACCGACATCGACTCGACGGCGCTCGACGCGCTCGTCGAGCTCGACGACGCGCTCGCGGCGCAGGGCGTCCGCCTCGTCCTCGCCGAGGTGAAGGGCCCCGTCAAGGACGTGCTGAGCCGCTACGACCTGCGCACCGACGGCGGCCTGCGACGCTTCGGCCCCGAGCGGTTCGCGCCGACGGTCGGCGCGGCCGTCGACGCCCTGACGGGCACGCTGCGCGGAGACCTCGAACCCCCGCCGCCGCAGCCGCCTGACGACGGCGGGTGACCGGCCCGCGGGACCTCAGCCGACCGGCGCCGGACCGCAGACGACGGCGTTCTGCGGCTTGTAGCGCACCGTCCACGACTCGTCGCTGTGCACCTCGCCGTCACGCGAGACGGTCCGGGTGACGGTGACGGTGAAGCCGGGGTTGCCCGAGCTCTGCGCCTCGCAGGTGGCCGACTGCGAGTAGACCGTCGTCGGACGCACGACGTTCGAGCGCGGACCCGTCGTGGTGGCGACCGTCCAGTAGCTCGTGCCCCAGACCCGTACGTGCAGCCGGCCGCCCTCGACCCATGCCTGGACCAGGGCGCCGTAGGGCGTGTCGTTCTCCCACTGCATGTCGAGGGAGCCGGTGAAGAGCGTCGCCTCGCGACCCTCGGGGTAGCGCGCGAACCACTCGCTGTGCGGATGGTGCTCGACGTCCTTGAACCCGGCGAGGAAGGCGGCGTTGAACGTCGTCGTCGAGAGCTGCGAGAGGCCGCCGCCCCACGCGTCCGAGTGCTCGCCGTTGATGATCGCGCCGGCCTCGACGAATCCGTGGGCCGCGTCGATCGGACCGAGCGCCTCGGTCAGGCTGAAGGTCTCACCGGGGCGCACGAGGGTGCCGTTGACCTGGGCCGCGCCGACGGTGATGTTGACCGTCCGCCGCGGCTCGCTCGTCAGCGGCGTGGAGAACTCCGAGACGATCTCGGTGATCCCGAGCGCCTCGAGCGCCTCGGTGGAGTTCTGCGGGTCGGACTCGACGAGCTGGACCCGCGCCGTCCGGTTGGCACCCGGTCGCCGCCTCGGCCACGCTCTGCGCGACGGCGTCGGGGTCGAGCCTCGTCCCCGGGGTTCCCGGCACCAGCACGGGTGCGTCGTTCTCGAAGACGAAGGTGGCGTCCGACGGGGGCCGTGATCAGGTCCGTCGTGCGCGCGACGATCGCGTCGACGAGCTCCGGACCGTCCATCGTGAGCACCAGCTCGGAGCCCTCGGGCGTGAAGTGCGCGGTGTCGGTCAGCACGCTCACCGGGAGCTCGGCGACCTGGTCGAGGACCGCGACCGAGACCGGCGCGCCGGACAGTGGCCGTGCGAGGTCGGCGATCGCACGGTCGACCGCGTCCTTGCCGATCGCCGGAGGGACGACCGTCGTGGGCAGGGCGATCGGGCGCGGGGCCGTGAGCCACTCGCTCGCGAGCAGCGTCGACGCGGCCGTCGGTGTCGACGGCGACGCCGTCCACGGGCTCGGTCGTGGAGACGGTGCCGTCGACGAAGGCCAGGGTCCCGTCGACGGGGTCGGTGTCGAGGGAGTCGGCGAGTCCCGGAGACGGCCGCGGTCAGCGCTGCCTGGTCGACGGTGCTGACCGGCGCGGCGTCGCCGCCCCCGAACACATGGCGCCACAGCCGCGCGGGCTCGAGCCCGAAACCGGTGAGCCCGCGCACGGTGGCCTCGGCGTCGAAGCCGAGTCCGGCCTGCGCCGGGTCGAGCGCCGTCCGCTGCTCGCCGGCACCGACCGGGATCGGCTCGACGACGAGGGCCGCCAGTGAGTCGTCGAGCCGGGCGACGGCGGCCTGCGAGTCGAGACCACCGATCTCGACGCCGGCCACCGAGGTGCCGACCGGCACGCGGTCGGCGAGGGCCCACTGGGCGCCGACGTAGGCACCGCCCACGACGACGAGCCCGGCAGCGACCCGGCCGAGCGTGCGCGGCCACCGGCGGGTGCGCGCCTCTGCGGGGAACGCCTCGAGCGGGGAGACGAGGCCGGCGCCCGGCCCGGGATCGGCCTGCGTGGCGTCGGCGGGCGCGTCCGGGGACTGCTGCTCGTCCGCGGCGGCGTCCGTCTCCTCCTGCTCGGCGACGGCGGCGTCCGGTTCAGCGGCCTCCGGCTCGGCGGGATCGGGCTCAGCCGCGGTGTCCGGCGTCGCGGTCGCGTCCTCGACGGGGCTCGGGCCGTCCGCGCTCGGGCCGTCCGCGCTCGCGTCGTCCGGGACGGGTTCCATGACCAACGTCGACTGCGGGTCGTCAGGGAGGTCGGCGTTGCGGTCGAGGGCCTTGGCGAGCAGGACGCCGGGCTCGGACGCCGCATCAGCACCCGCGGGCTCGGACGCGAGGTCGGCGTCGGGCTCGTCCGGGAGCGCGCTGTCGACGGCCGGCGGCTTCTGCCACGGCTGCGGGGACCAGGCCTGCAGAACCTCGCTCGGCTCGGGCTCGGGCTCGGGCTCGGGCTCAGGCTCGGGCTCGGGCTCGGGCTCGGGCTCGGCTCGGGCTCGGGCTCGGGCTCGGGCTCGGGCTCGGGCTCGGGCTCGGCTCGGGCTCAGGCTCGGGCTCGGGCTCGGGCTCGGCCTCGGCCTCGGCTCGGGCTCGGCCTCAGGCTCGGCCTCGGCCTCAGGCTCGGACGCCAGCTCCGCCTCGGGCTCGGCTTCGAGCTCCGGCTCCGACCCGGACTCGGGGTCCGTCGCAGACTCAGCCTCGGCCTCCGGCTCCGACTCCGCGTCCATCTCCGGCTCGTCGTCAGCCTCGACCGCGGGCTCGTCATCAGCCTCCACCGCGGGCTCGTCGTCAGCCCCGACCGCGGGCTCCACCTCGCCGGTCTCCGCGGTGTCGTCGCCCTCGACGGCTGCCTCGGGCTCCTGATCGCTCACGGCTGCGTCCGAGGTGGTGTCCTTGCGGTCCGACATGCGGTGCGATCTCCCCTGGCTGCGTCGACGGACGCTCGCCCGCGCCTGGGCATTCTACGACGCGTCGGATGAATCCCTGCGGCGGACGAGCGGGGCGTCGCTGAACCATCGGCGCGGCAGCAGAGCCGCCAACGCGACCACGAGAGCACCGGCGAACCAGAGGTACCCGATCGGCTGGGCCGCGACGATCACGTCCCCTCCTGGCCCGCTCGTGCCGAGCAGTCCGGTCGCCGTCGCGACGCCCATGCCGACGGCGAAGATCCCCAGCCCAGCCGGTCCACGCGCGGCCGAGCGCGCCGCCGACGAGCACGATGACGAGCGCGGCGACGAGCCCCCAGGGCTGGGCCCACCGGTGGATCCCCGTCCCGGTCACCCCGATGACCACCCCGACGACGAACGACCCGAACACCCGCGCGAGGGCGCGACCCGTGAGCATCTGCACGTCGGTCACCGTACAAGCACTCCCTGAGGCCAGCCGACGCGTCCGAGCTCTCCCGCCGCCCGTCGGTAGCACTCCTCGGCGAGCAGCGGCTGAAGGACGTCGTTGCTGAGCGCGAAGAAGCCGAGCGCTCCGCTGCCCTCCCGCGGGCTCTGCGCGGGCCGGCCCTCCCCGCCAGGAGCGGCGAGCCGCACGCCCTGGATCTGCGTCCGGTGACCCGCCATCGCGGCCACGACCCTGTCGAGCACGGGGGCGACCTGGACGACGAGGTCGACCTCGCCCGGGGCGACGGCCGCGCTCGGCAGCGGGCCGAGCGGATCGGGGAGGCGAACGAGCCGGCGGCCCCGGAGACCTGACCGCACTGCTCGTACCCCGCACGCAGCGCCACCTCGTCGAGGGCGGCCCACAGCACGCAGGGCTGCGGCAGGCCACGCCCGACGGCGATCTCGACCGCGCGCATGGTCACGCGGTGCGCCTGGACGTGGTCGGGGTGTCCGTAGCCGCCGGACGGCTCGTAGGTCACCACGACGGCGGGTCGCCTGGAGAGCAGGACCTCCGCCAGCAGGGCGGCCGCCACGTCGACCGCCACCGAGACGAAGGCTCCCTCGGGCACGATCGCCCCGACGCGGGCGCGACCGATGCCGTCCCAGACCATCCCGGAGTCGACGAACCGCGAGGGGCCGCCGACCTCGTCGAGGAAGAGGCGGTCCGTCACCCCGAGCGCCGCCGCGGCGTCGTCGAGCTCGCAGCGCGCGGTGCGCGGCGAGCGCCGGGCCGTCGCCCTCGAGCGAGGCGAGGGATGCGCCGATGACCTCGCCCTGCTCCCCACGCGTGCAGGTCACCAGGGTCACGGGCAGGCCGGCAGCGGCCCACGTCGCCAGCAGCGCACCCGTCGACAAGGTCTCGTCGTCGGGGTGCGCGTGGACGGCGACGAGGCCGCCGCTCACCTCAGGCCCGCTTGGACCGGGCGGTGATGCGCGCGCGCTCGGTCTGGTCGAGCACCACCTTGCGGATCCGGACGATCTCCGGGGTCACCTCGACGCACTCGTCCTC
Organism: uncultured Actinomycetota bacterium; assembly: GCA_963777075.1. Lineage (GTDB taxonomy): Bacteria > Actinomycetota > Actinomycetes > Actinomycetales > Cellulomonadaceae > Actinotalea. The sequence goes on from CAVZPH010000033.1 coordinate 210,231, forward strand.
GCGGGCGAACTCGAGCGACTCCTCGAGCGTGAGCCTGCGCGGCGGCACGAGGTTCTCGAAGTTGTCCGAGGTGGACTGCCGCATGTTGGTGAGCTTCTTCTCCTTGGTGATGTTCACGTCCATGTCCTCGTTGCGTGAGTTCTCACCGACGATCTGGCCCTCGTAGACCTCTGCGGTGGGCTCGACGAAGAACGCCCCGCGCTCCTGGAGGTTGATCATCGCGAAGGGCGTGACCTTGCCCGACACGGTCGGCGACGAGCGAGCCGTTGATCCGGGTCTCGATCGGGCCGGTCCACGGCTCGTAGCCGTGCGCGATCGACGAGGCGATCCCGGTGCCGCGCGTGTCGGTGAGGAACTGCGTGCGGAAGCCGATGAGGCCACGCGCCGGGACGACGAACTCCATCCGGACCCAGCCGGTCCCGTGGTTCGACATCGTCTCCATGCGGCCCTTGCGCTGCGCGAGGAGCTGCGTGACGGCACCGAGGTACTCCTCGGGGACGTCGATGGTCATGTGCTCCATCGGCTCGTGGATCTTGCCGTCGATGGTGCGGGTGACCACCTGGGGCTTGCCGACGGTGAGCTCGAAGCCCTCACGGCGCATCTGCTCGACGAGGATCGCCAGGGCCAGCTCGCCACGGCCCTGCACCTCCCAGGCGTCGGGACGCTCGGTCGGCAGGACGCGGAGCGACACGTTGCCGACGAGCTCGGAGTCGAGGCGGTCCTTGACCTGGCGGGCGGTGACCTTGTGGTTCTTGCCGCCCTTGCCTGCCAGCGGCGAGGTGTTGATGCCGATGGTCATCGAGATCGCCGGGTCGTCGACCGTGATCAGCGGCAGCGGGCGCGGGTCGTCGATGTCCGTGAGCGTCTCGCCGATGGTGATGTCGGCGATGCCCGCGACGGCGACGATGTCGCCGGGGCCCGCGGAGTCGGTGGGGACGCGGCTCAGGGCCTTCGTCTCCAGCAGCTCGGTGATCTTCACGCTCTGGATCGAGCCGTCGTGGCGGGCCCAGGCGACCATCTGGCCCTTGCGGATCGTGCCGTTGAAGACGCGCAGCAGCGCGAGGCGGCCGAGGAACGGCGAGGCGTCGAGGTTGGTGACATGGGCCTGGAGCGGCGCGCCCTCCTCGTAGGTCGGGGCCGGGATCTTCTCGAGGATCGTCGCGAACAGCGGCTCGAGGTCGGGGCTGTCGGGCATCCCGCCGTCGGCCGGCTGGTTCAGCGAGGCGCGCCCCGCCTTGGCGGCGGCGTAGACGACCGGCACGTCGAGGATCGCGTCGAGGTCGAGGTCCGGCACCTCGTCGTGCAGGTCGCTGGCCAGGCCGAGCAGCAGGTCGGTCGCCTCGTGCACGACCTCCTCGATCCGCGAGTCGGGGCGGTCGACCTTGTTGACGAGCAGGATCACCGGGAGCTTGGCGGCCAGCGCCTTGCGCAGCACGAAGCGCGTCTGCGGCAGCGGGCCCTCGCTCGCGTCGACCAGCAGGACGACGCCGTCGACCATGGACAGCCCGCGCTCGACCTCGCCGCCGAAGTCGGCGTGACCCGGGGTGTCGATGACGTTGATGGTGATGCCGTCGGGGTGACCGGCGGCGGCCGCTGCCGGGCCGCGGTACCGGATCGCCGTGTTCTTGGCGAGGATCGTGATGCCCTTCTCACGCTCGAGGTCGCCGGAGTCCATGGCGCGCTCGTCGACGTGGGCGTGCTCCCCGAAGGAGCCGGACTGCCAGAGCATGGCGTCCACGAGGGTCGTCTTGCCGTGGTCGACGTGGGCGACGATCGCCACGTTGCGCAGGTCTGAGCGCACAGGCATGCCGGGACTCGATTCGAAAGGAGGGGACGGGACGGGCAGGTGGCCGCGCCCACGAGGCACCCCAGTCTACCCGGAGACGGCTCCGGCACGAGATCTGCCCGCCGGAGCCCCTCCCGCGGGCCCTCAGACGCCCGTGCGGTGCTCCGGGTCGGTCTCGACGTCGCGGTGGTTGCGGCGGTTGCGACGCTGGTGCGATGCCGCCTCCGCCTCCTCGCGCTCGAGCTCGAGGCGCTGGGCCTCGAGCATCTCGTCGCGCGCGAGCCGGCGGATCCGCTGCTCGTCCGGGTCCGGGACCGGGACGGCGGCGATGAGCCGGCGCGTGTAGGCGTCCTGGGGGTCGTTGACGACCTGCTCCGTCGGGCCGACCTCGACGAGCTTGCCGTTGTGCATCACCGCGATGCGGTCCGAGAGCAGCTCGACGACCGCGAGGTCGTGCGAGATGAAGAGGCAGGCGAAGCCGTGCTCGCGCTGAAGGCTCTGGAAGAGCTCGAGGACGGTCGCCTGGACCGAGACGTCGAGCGCCGACGTCGGCTCGTCGGCGACGAGGAGCTTCGGCTCGAGCGAGAGCGCGCGGGCGATGCCGACGCGCTGGCGCTGACCGCCGGAGAGCTCGTGCGGGTAGCGGTTGCGCATGGAGCGCGGCAGCTCGACCTGGTCGAGCAGGCGCTCGACCTCGCGCGCGAGGTCCGCTCCCTTCTTGCCGCCGTGCAGCATGAGGGGCTCACCGATGGACTCGCCGATCGGCAGCCGCGGGTTGAGCGAGGAGCCCGGGTCCTGGAAGACGATGCCGACCTGCGTGCGCAGCGGGCCGCAGGCTCTTGCGCGTCGCCCCGACCATGTCGAGGCCGCAGATCTCCAGCGATCCACCCGTGACGGGCAGCAGGCCGACGACGGCACGACCGATCGTCGTCTTCCCGGAGCCGGACTCGCCGACGAGGCCGACGACCTCGCCCTGGCGGATCGTCAGGTCGACCGAGTCGACCGCTCGGAACGCCGGGGTCTTGCGACGCCCGGGGTACTCGACGATCATCTCGTGCGCGTCGAGGACGATCGGTCGCGTGCTCATCTCGCCGAGCAGGGCGCCGGAGGCGTCGGTCGCCTCCTGCTCCGGCTCGACCACCACGGCCGAGCCCGGGATGCCCTGCTTGCCGCGGCCGAGGTGCGGGACGGCGTCCAGGAGCTTCTGCGTGTACGGGTGCTTCGGGGCACCGAAGATCTCGGCGGCCGTGCCCGTGCTCGACGACGAGGCCGTCCTTCATGACGATGATGCGGTCGGCCATGTCGGCGACGACGCCCATGTCGTGCGTGATGAGGATGATCCCGGAGTTGATGCGGTGACGCAGGTCGCGCATCAGCTTGAGGATCTCCGCCTGCACGGTCACGTCGAGGGCCGTCGTCGGCTCGTCGGCGATGAGCAGCGAGGGGTCGCAGGCCAGGGACTGCGCGATCATCGCGCGCTGGCGCTGCCCGCCGGAGAGCTGGTGGGGGTAGGAGTTGAAGCGCACCTCCGGGCTCGGGGATCTCGACGAGGCGCAGCAGCTCGATGGCGCGCTCCTTGGCCTTCGCCGGGCCCATCTCGAAGTGGGTGCGCAGCGTCTCGACGATCTGGAAGCCGATCGTGAAGACGGGGTTGAGCGCCGTCATCGGCTCCTGGAAGATCACCGCGATCTCGCGGCCGCGGATGTGGCGGATCTTGGAGGTCGGCATGCCCATGAGCTCGCGATCGCCCAGCATCACGCTGCCGGTCGCGCGCCCGTTCGGCGGCAGCAGGCCGATGAGGGCCATCGAGGACTGCGTCTTGCCCGAGCCGGACTCGCCGACGATCGCCAGCACCTCGCCCGGGTGGACGTCGTAGGACACGTGCTCGGCAGCCGGGAACCACTCGCCGTCGACGTAGAACCGGACCGAGAGGTCGCGGACGGAGAGCACCGGGGCGCCCGTCGGCGCGGTCGGCGCCTCGTGGGTGGTGTCGATGGCCATGAGGTCAGTGTCCTTCCTGGGGACGGCTCGCGCCGGACCCACGCGGCGCCCGGTCGGCGCCCAGCTGTAGGAACATGGGGCCATGGGCCCCACTGAGGTATTCGTCTCCCGCTACGCCCGCGTGCTGACGGGCGCGACGTGGGCCGTGGCCCTGATCGTCGTTGGCGGCTTCTCGACGGCCGCCGACCGTCACCAGCTCGCGCTCGCCGCCTCGGCCTCTGCCCTCGCGGCCCTGGCCGCCTGGGCCCTGTTCTGGCGCCCGCGTGTCGAGGTCTCCGACGGCGGTGTGCTGCTGGTCAACGTGCTCCGCACCGTCGAGGTTCCGTGGCCGCTTCTCGACGAGGCGCGGGCCGGCTGGTCCCTCGAGGTGCACACGAGCACCGGTCGCTGGACGGCCTGGGCGGCACCCCGCTCGAGCGGCACGACCCGGGCGATCCGGCGTGCCCCGCGAGGGCGCTCCGAGGCCGCGGACCTCGCAGCGGGACCGGGCGCCGAGGCGAGCGCCGAGGCCGTCGCGGCGGCCATCGGCCGACGCCACTCCGCCCTGCTGGCGGCGGGTCACCTCGACGGCGCCCGCCGCAGGGCCGAGCTCGCCGGCCTGCGCGAGACGGTCACCTGGCATCGCGGCACGATCGCGGCCGCGCTCGCCCTGGCGGCCCTGACGGCCGTCCTGGCGACCGGCTGAGACCCGCACGTCAGCTGTCCGAGGTCGTGCGAGCGGCGTCCTCGGCGGCCGCGGCCTGCTGGGCCCGGAGCGACTTCATCATCTTGCGCTCGGAGGGGATGCGCTTCTGACGCGGGTCGAAGGCGTCGCGCAGGCCGTCACCGATGAAGTTGATCGACAGCGCGATCACGACGATGAAGCCGCCCGGCCACCAGAAGAGCCACGGACGCGTCGCGAACGAGCTCTGGTAGTCGCTGATCAGACGGCCGAGGGAGACCTCCGGAGCGACGATGCCGAACTCGAGGTAGCTGAGCGCCGTCTCCAGCAGGATCGCCGAGCTCATCAGGAGCGAGGTCGCGACGATCACGACGCCGATCGCGTTCGGCAGGATGTGCTTGAAGATGATGCGGACATCGCTCGCCCCGGCGACGCGGGCGGCGTCGATGAACTCGCGCTCGCGCAGGGTGAGGAACTCGCCACGGACGAGCCGGGCCAGGCCCGTCCACAGGATCAGGCCCATGGACGCCGCGAAGATGACGCCGGGCGTGTGCGCCGAGAGCTTGCCGATGACGGCGCCGATCACGAGCACGGGCACGGTGATGAACAGGTCGGTCATCCGCATCAGCACCGTGTCGGTGCGTCCGCGGTAGAAACCGGCGGCCGCGCCGACGATGATGCCGATGAGGGCCGAGACGAGGCCGATGACGGCCACGACCATCAGCGAGGTCTGCGTGCCGCGCATGACCAGGCCGAACAGGTCGCGGCCGATGACGTCCTGCCCGAGGGGGTGGTCGCCGAGCGCGAAGCCGGGACCGCCGAGCCAGGTCGGCAGCGTGAGCGTGGGCCGGCCGCCGGGGAGCGACTGCGCCCCGACCTCGTCGCCCGTCCACTTCCACCAGCCGGTGATCGGCCCGAAGCCGACGGAGGAGAAGGCGAGGACGACGATCGAGGCCAGGACGACGACGCCGCCGATCGCACCCTTGTGGCGCAGGAACCGGCTGCGGACGATCTGCCCCTGCGAGAGCCCCTCGACCTCCTTGAGCTCGATGGCGTTCTCCATGCGCTCGGAGTCGGCGCTGGGCGTGGGTGTCGTCATGCTTCCAACCTGATCCGGGGGTCGACGGAGGCGTAGATGAGGTCGGCGACGATGTTCGCGATGATCGCCAGGGACGCGGTGATGACGAGGTAGGCCATCACGGGGTCGATCTCGGCGTTGCGCAGGGAGCCGACGAAGAGCTGGCCCATCCCGGGCCGGGCGAAGATGTTCTCGGTGATGATCGCGCCGCCGATGAGCGTGATGATGTCGATCGGGACGATCGTGGCGAGCGGGATGAGCGTGTTGCGGAAGCCGTGCCGCACGACGACGACCCGCTCCGGGAGGCCCTTGGCCCGCGCGGTGCGGATGTAGTCCTGGTTCATCACCTCGAGCATGCTCGACCGCGAGTAGCGGGTGTACGAGGCGAAGGCGATGAGCACGAGCGTCAGGCTCGGCAGGATCAGGTGCGTGTAGCTGTCGAGCGTGGTCAGCCAGTAGCTGCCCGTGAGGTTCGGCGTGCGGTCACCGAAGGTCGGGAAGGGGCGACCGCGCAGCCCGTCGGAGTACTCCACCCAGACCTGCATGAGCTGGTCGACGAAGGTCAGCACGGCGACGACGAAGGCCGTCATGCCCGCGCTGCGCATCGAGACTCCGCGGTCCGGCCCGCCGAACAGCCAGCCGACGAGGACACCGGTGCCGACGGCCGCGAGACCGAGGCCGAACATCATCACGTTCGACTCGAGGAAGCCGTCGAAGAAGGCGCCGATCGGGAAGTAGATGACCACGCCGACGGCGACGGTCGCGAGCGAGGCGTACAGCGCCCTGCGGTTGTGCAGACCGGCGCCGATCGCGACGATCGCCAGCGCCGCCGCTGCGCCGAGCACGGCGATGAGGACGGGACCGAGCGTCGGCTTGTTCCACCAGTCGGTGAGCTGGAGGTAGACGAGCATCGCGATCGACGCGGCCGTCGCGGAACCGCCCACCTCGAGCCGGCGTCGGACGCTGCCGCCGACGGCGAGCGACCAGATCAAGCCGTTGAGCAACGAGACGCCGACGATCACCGCCCAGGGCAGGACCGGGTCGGCGAGGAAGTCGTTGACCCCGATCGCGCCCCACTGCTTGAGCAGCACGCCGACGAGGAAGGACGGAAGGGAGTAGAGCAGGAAGGACAGGAAGATGATCACGTAGTCGAAGGCGCTGTACTGCCGCAGCGCGCTCACGACACCGACGGCCACGCCGAGGATCACCGAGATGAGGGTCGCGGCGGTGACGAGCTGGAGCGTCGAGCCGATCGCGTGTGACAGCAGGGGCCCGACGTTCTCGCCCGTCTTCCATGCCATCGCCGGGATCACCGGTGAGGAAGTTGCCCAGCCACTTGAAGAAGCGGATGACGACGTTCGTCTTGAGGTCGAGCAGCTCGATGCGGCTGTCGATCAGCTCCTGCTTGTTCGGAGACGTGCTCTCACGAAGGTCGAACAGGGGGTCGATCGCCCTGTTGACCAACAAGAACATCAAGAAGATCGCCGTGGAGAGCGTGGCGATGCCCGTCATGGCACGCCGGGCGAGGAACGACAGCACCGAGGGGTTCCTTTGTTCGGTGGAGAGACTCAGCGGCCGATCCTAGCGCCGTCCACGGAGATTTCCGCGGGTCGTCGCCATCGGCTCCGGGCTGGCCCGGTGGGTCTCGGCAGGGTGAGGCGGGGCGCGGGGCGCCCGTCGACGAGAGGTTCAGGCACAGCAGAGGGCGCCGGACGAGTTCGCCCAGCGCCCTCTGCTGTGTGCCGGGGTCGGGAGGGGCACTCGCCCCTCCCGACCTCGACGGTCAGGCCTGGTGGATACGGCGGTCGGACTAGTTCTCGCCGACCGTCCAGTTCCAGAAGCCGTAGAAGATCGTCGGGGAGATCGAGATCTTCTGGACGTTGCCGATCGCCTTCGGGTTGTAGGACGTGACCCCAGGGAACTGGAAGATCGTCACGCCGAACGCGTCGTCGACGAGGTGCTTCTCGATCTGACCCAGGATCTCGCCCTGCTTGGTCGTGTCCGTCTCGACCTGGAGCTCGTCGAACAGCGAGTCGACCTCGGGGTTCGAGTAGCCGTAGAAGTTGTTGCCACCACCGGTGCGGTAGTTGGCGTCCGACTCCGTGACGGCCGTCGAGGTCGACTGCCAGCCGAAGAGCGCTGCGTCGTAGGCGGAGGTCAGGTTGCCGAGGTCGGAGCCCCAGCCGTCGCCCGAACCCTCGTACGGCACGACGTCGAAGCCGGCGTCCTTGGCGGAGGCCGCGATGAGCGCGTGCTCGTTGACGCGACGCTCGTTGGTCGGGGCGAAGAGCAGGCGGACCTTGACGGGCGTCGTGACGCCGGCCTCGGCCAGGAGAGCCTTGGCACCCTCGATGTCGACCGCGTCGTACTGGGCGGCCTGGCCCGAGGTCTCCACGACGGAGTCGTAGTTCGGCGAGCCGGGGATGACCGTGAACGACTCACGCAGCGTGGCGGTCGGGTTCAGCGGCTTGATGAGGTTGTCGATGATCTGCTGGCGCGGGATCGTCTTGAGGAAGGCCTGGCGAACCTTGAGGGCCTTCGCCGCGTCGCCGCCGTAGGTGGCCGGGTCGAACGGGCCGCCGTTGGTGAACTGCAGGTCGACGTGCTCGTACGTGCCCTCCTCGGAGGTCTCCGTGGTGAGGGTCGGGACGGCCTCGAGCGCCGCGAGGACGTCCGCGGTGGCCTGCGGGCTGATGAGGTCGAGCTCACCGTTCTGCAGGGCCTGGACCTGAGCCATCGGGTCCTCGTTGTAACGGATCGTCACGGTCTCGATCTTGGCGCCGAGGTCACCCTTGTACGCGGTGTTGGCCTTGAGCGTCAGGTACTGGTCCTTGACGAAGTCCGTGATGATGTACGCGCCGTCCGAGACGTACAGGTCGGGCTCGCTCGGAAGAGCGGTGTAGTTGAAGTCGCTGCTCCACGTCTTGGCGATCTTCGACAGGGCGTCGGGCGTGCCGTCGGTGATCGCGGCGACCAGCGCCTCGGTGGCCGCGGCCGGGTCCGTCTCGCCGAGCGCGCGCTGGGCGACGACGTGCGCCGGGAGGTTCGTCCCGATGCAGGTCTCCCAGTCGGCGAAGGGCTTGGAGTACGTGAACGTGATGCTGTTGCCGTCGATGACGGGGGTGTCGGTGATCAGGGCGACACAGGGCGACGCGGCGTCGAAGTAGATGCCGGCGTCGAGGGCGTCCTGGTTGGTGACGTTGCCCTCGTCGTCCGTCGTGGGCTCGATGTTGTTGAACTTGCCGCTCTGGGCGGCCCACTCGAGCAGGAGGTCGGCGGGGCCGGCCGCGACGCCGTCGGAGTACACGGCCGTGTCGGCGTAGGTGTACTTGATCGTCAGCGGGTCGTCGGAGACCTTCTCGTACGTGCCGAAGGACGTGTCAGGCGTGAGCTTGAGGTCCTGGTCGTAGTAGTTGAAGCCCGCCGTCGTCATGTACTTGATGATGGCGTTGGCCGTCGCGTTGCCCGTGATGCTCGTCGAGTTGTACGAGTAGAACGGCTGGTTCCAGCCGATGTTCACGGCCGAACCGGCGATCACACCGGAGTCGCTGCTGCTCGCGGACGGGCTCTCGCTGGTTTCGGTGGTCCCGGGGTCGCTGGTGCACGCGGAGAGCGCGAGCGCGCTCGCGGCGAGCACCGCCACCACTGCCGACTTGCGTGTGATCCTCAATGTTCCTCCTGAGAAGGGATTGCGGCCGACCCGTCACGCAGCCCGCCGCCCCGGGGCTTCCCGGGCGCAGGCAGGCTGCAGGCCGCTGTCGCGTGGGGCAACGGTAGTCCGGGACGCCGGGAGAGCGATGCCTCGGCGGGTCGTGACCTCTGATCGTTACCCGATTGATACTGGTTGGTACGTCCCGCGATATGAGATCAGCAGGACGCGGCTCGGTAGAGGGGGCCGTCGGCTGCCGACCGCCGGAGGTCACTTCTCGTCGCCGATCGGCCGATTCGCCACGGAAATCGTCGTCGACGAGGCCTGTGACGATGGCTAGCACGTCGCGGTGCCGGATGCCGAGGGGTGAGACCGTCGAGCCTGCCGGACGGCTGCGCGGCCCTCGCGCGGACCGCCGCCAGCGATGCCGACGACATCTGCCCGACACATGCCGGAAACATTCGGGGGGACGAGGCCTCACTCGGCGCGGTGCGCGAGGCCGATCACGGGTGCGGCGGCACGGGAACGGCGGCGACGCAGGTGCCACAGCAGCAGGACGGCGAGGACGGCGAGTGCTGCCCCGATGGCGGCCGAGCGGCCGAGCAGCGTCTCGACGCGGTGGTAGGAGTCACCGGCCGCGAAGCCGAGCAGCACCACGGCGACGCCCCAGACGATCCCGCCGGCAGCGTTGAAGGTGAGGAAGCGCGGGTAGGGCATCCGGGCGGCACCGGCCAGCGCGGGCATGGTCGCGCGGAAGAAGGCGGTGAACCTGCCGAGGAACACGGCCGTGCCGCCACGACGCGCGAGCAGGTCGATCGCCTTGCCCAGCTGGACCTCGTGGCGACGCAGCGGGCGCAGGCGCAGCAGCCGAGGCCCGAGCACCCGGCCCACCTCGAAGCCGACGCTGTCCCCGACGATCGCTGCCGCGACGACCACCGCAAGGACGATTGCGAGCGAGGCGTTGCCGTGGCTGGCGGCCACCCCGCCGAGGATCGCGGCGGTCTCCCCCGGCAGGACGAAGCCGACGAAGAGGGCGTCCTCGGCGAAGACGAGCAGCCCGACGACCACGTAGACCGTCACGCCATGCGTGGCGAGGAGGCCGGAGACGAGGGAGCTCACCGGCACAGCATGCCGTACGCCCCTGGGAGCCGCCTGGGTGTCCCCTGTGGGCCGGCCTCAGCCCTCGAAGCCGGCGAGCCAGCCGGTGAGGATCTCCTCGAGCCGTTCGCGATCCGCGGGCGACAGAACGGCGAGGAGGCGCTGCTCGTTGGCGACATGGGCCTCGACGGCCCGGTCGATCAGCCCCAGACCGGCGGGGGTCAGGCCGACGACGCGGGCGCGGCCGTCCGTCGTGCTGCGTCGGCGCGTGACGAGCCCGGCGGCGACGAGCCGGTCGACGCGCTTGGTCATGGCACCCGTCGTCACCATCGTGTGCTCGGCGAGCTCACCGGGCGCGCGCTCGAAGGGCTCCCCCGCCCGGCGCAGGGCAGCGAGGACGTCGAAGTCCCCCTCGCCGAGCCCGTGCTCGCGGTAGACGGCGACGAGCTCCTCGGTGAGATGAGCGGCCAGGCGGTGCAGGCGGCCGATCACGCCCTGCGGGCTCACGTCCAGGTCGGGCCGCTCGCGCGCCCACTCCTGCTGGATCCTGGCGACACGGTCCAGCCCCTCAGCACTCTCCACCCCTCGACTATATCTTCCACGGAAGATATAGTCCCTTCCATGGAAGATACCCGCCGGTGGATGGCCCTCACCGCCGTCGCACCGATCACCTGGGGCGCGAGCTACCTCGTCACGAGTGCACTGCTGCCGCCGGACGCACCGCTGTGGGGCGCCGTCCTGCGCGCGCTCCCGGCCGGGCTGCTCCTGCTGCTCGTCGCCCGCGAGCGCCCGCGCGGCTCGTGGTGGTGGAAGGCTCCGCTGATCGGCACCCTGACCGTCGGCGCGTTCTTCGTGCTCGTCTACGTCGTCGCTCAGCGGCTTCCCTCCGGGCTCGCGGCGACGATGATGGCCACCTCACCGGCCGTGATGATGCTGCTCGCCTGGCCGATGCTCGCCCTGCGCCCGCAGGCGAAGGCGCTCCTGGGAGCGGCGCTCGGCTTCGTCGGGGTGTGCGCGATGCTGCTCACCGGGGTGAGCGGGGTCGACCCCATCGGCGTGCTGGCCTCGCTCCTCGCGATGACGATGGCCTCCGTCGGCTTCCTGCTGACCCGGCGCTGGGGCGGTGAGGTGGCGGTGCTCCCGTCGACGGCATGGCAGCTCGTCGCGGGCGGGCTCGTCGTCCTGCCTTTCGCCGTGGCGATCGAGGGTGCTCCCCCGAGGCTCGACGCACCGGCGCTGGCGGGTTTCGCATTCCTCACGATCGTCGCGACGGCGCTGGCCTACGTGCTGTGGTTCGGCGGGCTCGCCGTGCTCTCTCCCGGGACCGTCGGGCTGCTGGGGCTGCTCAACCCGGTGACGGGCGTGGTGCTCGGGGCGGCGCTCGCCGGCGAGCGCTTCGGGCTGCTCCAGGTGGGCGGGATGGTCCTCGTCATCGTCGGCATCGCGCTCGGGCGCCCGCGGGCCGAGCGGCTACAGGGTCTGGGGATCGCCGAGCCCCGCGAGCCGTCGGCGCAGGAAGGCGGCCTCGCTGTCGGTGGCGGCCCTGTCGATCGCGCGCCGGTAGGCGCCTGAGGCCTCGTCCATCCGGCCGGCGCGGCGGAGCAGGTCGGCCTCGGCGGCCACCGGGGCGAGCGTGCCCTCGAGCATGGGCGAGCGGGCGAGGGTCCGGACGAGGGCGAGCGCCGCGTCGGGGCCGTCCCTCATCCCGAGGGCGACGGCCCTGCTGAGCTCGGCGTGCGGGGACGGGCCGAGGGCGAGCAGCCGGTCGTACAGGTGCACCACGAGCGACCAGTCGGGCGACTCGGTACCTGTCACGGTCGAGTGGCAGGCGGCGATCTCGGCCTGCAGCAGCAGGGGGCTGTCCTCGGAGGCGAGTCGTTGCGCCTCCTGCAGGGCAGCCAGCCCGTCGGCGACCCGCGTCGCGTCCCATCGCGAGCGGTCCTGCTCCTCGAGCGGGACGAGCCCGCCGTCCTCGTCGAAGCGTGCAGGTCGACGGGCGTCGTGCAGGAGCGTGAGGGCGAGCAGGGCGTGCACCTGCGCCTCCCCCGGAACGAGCCGCACGAGGAGCCTGGCGAGGCGGATCGCCTCGAGGCACAGGTCGGCCCGCACCGGTGAGGGGCCGGCCGTCGCGGAGTACCCCTCGGTGAAGACGAGGTAGACGACCGCGAGGACGCCGCCGAGTCGTTCGGGCAGCTCGTCCGGGCCGGGCACGCGGTAGGGGATCCGCGCGTGCACGATCTTCTGGCGAGCCCGCACCAGGCGCTTGGCCATCGCCGCCTCGGAGGCGCCGAAGGCCCGCGCGATCTCCTGGACGCTGAGCCCGCCCAGGGTGCGCAGCGTCAGCGCGACACGCCCCTCGAGCGGGAGGGCCGGGTGGCAGCACGTGAAGATCAGGCGCAGGCGGTCGTCCGGGACGGTCGTCTCGTCGTCGAGCTCGCCGAGCTCGCCCGGACCGGGGGCGACGCCGTCCTCGCCCGCAGCGAGCACCGTCAGCTTCCTGGACTCCGTCGTCCGGCGGCGCAGGCGGTCGACGGCGGCGTTCCTGGCGACCGTCCGCAGCCACGCCCCCGGCTTCTCGGGCACGCCGTCGCGCTCCCAGCGGGTGGTCGCGGCGAGGAAGGCCTCCTGCGTGCAGTCCTCGGCCAGCGACCAGTCACCCGTGACGCGGATGAGCGTCGCGACGACATGCGACCACTCCTCGGCGAAGGCGGAGGCGAGGCTCGCCGCGACGTCCGGCCTCGCGCCCTCGCCTGTCACAGGGGCCACAGCGGCCGGATCTCGATGGCGCCGAGGGCCGCCGCGGGGTGGGAGCCCGCGAGCTCGAGCGCCGCGTCGAGGTCCGGGGCGTCGAGCAGCTGGTAGCCGTAGACCTGCTCGGCGAGCTCGGCGTAGGGGCCGTGCGTGAGCACGGTCCGGCCGTCGCGCACCCGGACGGTCACGGCCTCCTCGGGCGTGCGCAACGGCGCTCCCCCGCGGTCGGCGTCGCGCCGCTCCGCCTCGGCGATCCAGTCGGCCATCGTCGGCGCGCCCTCGGGCTCCTGCGTCGGTGCCCCGGGGACGCCGGCCATGAGCAGGACGTAGCTCGACTCCCCCGGGAGCAGGTCGCCGTCCGTCTCCCCCTCCGCCGGGACCCACTCGCCGTCGCTGCTGTCATGCGGCCACAGCGCGCGCAGCTCGAGCGCGCCGAAGCTCGCGACGGGGTGCGCCGCGGCGACCTCCACGGCCTCCTCCGCGCTCTGCACCTCGAGCAGGTCGAAGCCGACGATCTGCTCGGTCACCTCGACGAAGGGTCCGTGCGTGACGGTGAGCGACGGTCCCCAACGGCGCACGGTGGTGGCGTCGGACGGCGGCCGGAGCCGCTCGCCCCGCAGGTGCTGGCCTCGGCGCACCGCCTCGGCGTGCCAGCCCGAGGGGTCGGCCTGCTCCGGGGTCGGACGGGCGTCGTCGGGGACGCGGACGAGCATGAGGTAGCGCATGGTGAGTCCTTCCTGCGGCCCGTGGGCCCTGGCGGCGGGCGCGGTGGCCCGATGACCTCATGACGAACGGGACGTGCCGTGGAGGACACCGTGCCACGAGCGGGTTCCCGATGTCCTGGAGGTGACCGTCGGATCGTCGGAGAGGTGTGCCGCGAGTGCGGCACCCGCCCGAAAGAGCGGCTCGCGCACCGGAGGTCCCGATGGACCAGGCCATGCTGATGAACCTGCTCGCGCCCGCCCTGGCTCGGGCCGAGTCCTCCTCGGCCCGGCACGACGCACCGGTGGAGAGCTCGCGACGGCCGTGGTGGCGGGCACGTCAGCCGCGGACCACCCGGACGTCCGGCTCGTCGGCCGCCGGCACCTCGAACCCCGCGAGGTAGCTGTCGAGCAGCTCCGGCGGGACGTGGATCGCGTCGGCGCCCGCCGGGCCGCTCTCCCGTCGTGCCAGGCGTCGCAGGAGCTCCTCGCGGGGGACGTCGAGGTACACGACCTCGGCCGAGGCGCCATGGGCCTGCGCGATCCCTCGGTACTCGTCGCGCATCGCACGGGAAGAGGGTGATCCGTGTGGCCGAGGGCCCACGCTGCGCGGTCGATCGACAGGCGCAGGGAGCCCTGCGCCTCGAGCGCGCGGGCGACGGTCGACTTGCCCGCCCCGGCGAGGTCGCACATCCGTCGCGAGGTCGTAGCTGCGAACCTACGACCTCGCGGTAGATGTGCGACCTCACGGCCGATCGCCCGCGGGGGCCGAGGGGCGGTCGGCGGTGGTGGCTGCCGAGCTGGGTCAGACGTTGAAGCGGAACTCCACGACGTCGCCGTCGGCCATGACGTAGTCCTTGCCCTCGATGCGGGCCTTGCCCGCCGAGCGCGCTGCGGCGATCGAGCCGGCGTCCATGAGGTCGGCGAAGGAGATGACCTCGGCCTTGATGAAGCCCGCGCTCGAAGTCGGTGTGGATGACGCCGGCGGCCTGCGGGGCGGTCCAGCCCTTGCGGATCGTCCAGGCGCGCGACTCCTTGGGGCCGGCCGTCAGGTACGTCTGCAGGCCGAGGGTGTGGAAGCCGACGCGGGCGAGCTGGTCGAGCCCCGCCTCGTCCTGGCCCGTCTCGGCCAGCATCTCCGCGGCGTCCTCCGGCTCGAGCTCGACGAGCTCCGCCTCGAGCTTGGCGTCGAGGAAGACGCAGTCGGCGGGGGCGACGAGCGCGGTCATCTGCGCCTTCATCGCCTCGTCGGCCAGGCCGGCGTCGTCGGTGTTGAAGACGTAGATGAAGGGCTTGGTGGTCAGCAGCTGGAGCTCGCGCAGCGCGGCGGCGTCGACGCCGGCCTTGGCGAGGCGGTCCGCGGCGGCGAACAGCGTGCTGCCCTCGGCCAGGACGATCTGCGCCTGCTGGGCCGCGAGGAGCAGGGCCGGGTCGGCCTTCTTGCCCCGGACCTCCTTCTCCAGCCGCGGGATCGCCTTCTCGACGGTCTGCAGGTCCGCCAGGACGAGCTCGGTGTTCACCGTCTCGATGTCGTCGGCCGGGTCGACCTTGCCCTCGACGTGCACGACGTCGCTGTCGGCGAAGGCGCGGACGACCTGGCAGATCGCGTCGGCCTCGCGGATGTTCGCCAGGAACTTGTTGCCCAGGCCCTCGCCCTCGCTCGCGCCGCGGACGATGCCCGCGATGTCGACGAACGAGACGACGGCCGGCACGAGGCGCTCGCTGCCGAAGACCCCGGCGAGCTGCGCGAGCCGAGGGTCGGGGAGCGGGACGACGCCGACGTTCGGCTCGATGGTCGCGAAGGGGTAGTTCGCCGCCAGGACGTTGTTGCGCGTCAGGGCGTTGAACAGGGTGGACTTGCCGACGTTGGGCAGGCCGACGATGCCGATGGTGAGTGCCACGGGCGAGAAGTCTACGGGCGGGGCGACGGGACGCGGGACGAGGAGGGTCCGGATCAGGCCATCGAGCGGAGCGACTGGAGCAGGTCAGGGGCGCGCCGGTCGAGCAGCTCCCCGCCCTTGCGCACGCCGATCAGCAGCGCCGCGGCACCGATCGCGAGCGAGACGACGGCAGCGATCGCCCCGAGGATCAACGATCCCGTCGTGGCCGCGAGGATCGAGAGCACCAGGCCGGGAAGCCCGAGGACCGCCAGGACCCCCATCCCCGCGAGCTGCGTGCCGACCGCCGCCATCGATCCGCCCTGGCGCGCGGCGAACGGGCTCGACCCGGCCGGGACCACCGGGACGACGACCGAGGCGGAGGCGACGGAGGAGACGCCGAGCGCCGAGGCGAACGAGCCGAGCGAGAACCCGAGCACGGGGGCGGCGAGATCCCATCGGTCGGTGACGCCGAGACCGACCAGCCCGAGGACGAGGACGATCGGCCCACCGAGGACGGCGGTCGCCAGGACGCGGCCCCACCGGTCGTCACGCCCCCGCAGCGGCGCCATGACATGCATCCAGAAGGCGGTGCCGTCGTAGGAGATGTCCGAGGCGATGCTGAATCCCAGCATCGCCGCGGCGAACGGCACCGCGACGAGGAAGCCGAGCCTGCCGAAGCCGAAGGCGAAGACGATCGGCAGCACCGGCACGACGAGCACCGCTGAGATGTACCGCGGGTCCCGTCGGCGGTACGTCAGGCTCCGCGCCGCGACAGCACCCAGCTGCGTCGCCGGGAACCTGGCGAAGCAGCCCGACCCCGACGTGGGTGGCTCCGCCGGCAGAGCGACGCGGGGCCATCGCATCCGCAAGCCGCCACGACCAGAGCGCAACGAGGAACGCGAGCGTCGCGACGGCGATGCCCAGGTGCGCGAGCGCGCCGGCCCACTCCCCCGCCGCCACGTCGGACCCGAGCGCCCACGCCGACCCGAACGGCGTCCACGCGACCCAGTGCGCGATCGCCGGCAACGCGTCGCTGTGCCCGGCGACGGACTCGGTCAGACCGCTGAGGATCGGCCCCAGGAGCATCAGCGGGAGGATGACGACCACCGCAGCGACCTCGCGGAAGCCGCGCCGCGTCAGCAGCGGGTCGAGCGCCGTGGTGAGCGCCCGCGATCCGACGACGCACAGGGCGATGCCGAGCACGGCGCCGACGAGGGCCGCGAGCGCGGCGAGCGGCTGCCGCCACCACGGCAAGGCGGTGGCAGCGGCGACGACGGTCGTCGCGACGCCGGGGACGCCGATCAGCCCGGCGAGGACGAGTCCGACCACCAGGTCCCGTCGCGGGACGGCGAACGTCGAGAAGCGCACCGGCTCGACCGTCGCGTCGACGCCGAAGGCCACGAGCGGGATCAGCCACCAGCCCGCGACGAGGGCCGCACCGACCAGGACGACGACCGCACGTCGCACCTCGGCGTCCTGGGTCGAGAGGGCCGCGAGCCCGACGACGGCCAGGACCACCGCCCCCGAGGCGTACAGAGCGGCGAGGACCAGTCCGACGACCTGCCACGGCGCTGCGTCGCAGGCCGTTGCGCAGCAGCGTGGCCTTCAGTCGGACGAGGTGCGCAACCACGCGAGATCCTCACCGCTCGAGCGACCGCCGACCAGCTCGACGAACCTGTCCTCGAGGCTCTGGCCACCGCGGACCTGGTCGACCGTCCCGGCCGCGAGGACATGGCCCGCCGCGATGATCGCGACGTGGTCGCACATCCGCTGGACGAGGTCCATCACGTGCGAGGACACCACGACGGTGCCTCCCGTGGCGACGTACGAGGCGAGGATCTGCCGGATGTTCGCCGCCGAGACCGGGTCGACGGACTCGAAGGGCTCGTCGAGCAGCAGCACGCGCGGCGCGTGGACCATCGCGCAGGCCAGTGCGATCTTCTTCGTCATCCCGGCGGAGTAGTCGACGACGAGGGTCGCGGCGTCGGCCTCGAGGTCGAGCGCGCGGAGCAGGTCGGCGGTGCGGCCGGCGACCGTCTCGCGGTCCAGCCCCTGGAGGAGCCCGGCGTAGGTGATCAGCTGTGCGCCGGTGAGCCGGTCGAAGAGGCGGACGCCGTCGGGAAGCACGCCGAGCCGGACCTTGACCGCCAAGGGGTTCGCCCACAGGTCCTGCCCGTGGACCCAGACGCCGCCGGCGTCGGGACGAAGCAGGCCGGAGGCCATGGACAGTGTCGTCGTCTTGCCTGCTCCGTTCGGGCCGACGAGGCCGAAGCAGGAGCCGATGGGGACGTCCAGGTCGATCCCGGCGACGGCGACCTTCTGACCGAAGGCCTTCCACAGGCCGCGGATCGCAAGGGCGGGGGCGACGGGCGGCGCCGGCGCGCTCGGCGCAGCCGAGGCGGGCGGCGGTCCGTCGTCAGGCACCCGGCCAGCATAGGCAGCGTGTCGGTGGCGGGCGGCACGATGCGCGTATGGACATCCTCACGCTCCTGGCCGGTCTCGTCGTCGGTGTCGCGATCGGCTTCGTGGTCGCGGCGCAGCGCGGTTCGGAGCGGCTGCGTCGGGCCCAGGTGTCCGCCGCCGAGGCCCACGCGATGCTCGACGCCGAACGCCGGCTCGGCGCCGACCGCGTGGCGGCGCTCCAGGCCGACCAGCAGCGCCTGACGGACCAGTTCCGTGGCGTCGCCGCCGAGGCGCTGGCCGCGAACAACGCGCAGTTCCTCGGGCTGGCGGAGCAGCGCCTTCGCACGACGCAGGAGTCCCACGAGGCGGCGCTCGCCGGGCGCGAGCAAGCCGTGCGCGCCCTCGTCGACCCGCTCGCGAAGGTGCTCGACCAGGTCCGGACGGATCTGACGGCGGCCGAGCAGGCGCGGATGACGAGCCATGCGGCGCTCGGCGAGCAGGTCAGGGCCATGCGCGAGACCTCCGACCTGCTGCGGATGGAGACCGGCCAGCTGGTGACGGCGCTGCGCTCCTCGCAGGTGCGCGGCCGCTGGGGCGAGCTCCAGCTGCGGCGCGTCGTGGAGGCCGCGGGCATGCTCGACCACGTCGACTTCGTCGAGCAGCAGACCATGCGCTCCGACGACGGCCTGCAGCGCCCGGACATGGTCGTCCACCTCGGCGGGGGCAAGCAGGTGGTGCTCGACTCGAAGGTCGCCTTCCTCGGCTACCTCGAGGCCGTCCAGGCCTCCGACGACGCCGTCCGGGCTGAACGGATGGCCGCCCATGCCCGCCACCTGCGCAAGCATGTCGACGACCTCGCGGCCAAGGCGTACTGGGAGCAGCTGTCCCCCGCCCCGGAGTTCGTCGTGATGTTCGTGCCGGCCGAGCCCTTCCTGCACGCGGCGCTCGAGGTCGACCCGGGGCTGTACGAGTACGCGATGGAGCGCAACGTGGTGATCGCGACGCCGATGACCCTCGTCGCGCTGCTGCGCACGGTCGCCTACACCTGGCGGCAGGAGGCGCTCGCCCGCAACGCCCAGCAGGTGCTCACCCTCGGTCGCGAGCTGCACGGGAGGCTGGCGACGCTCGGCGGGCACGTGGGGCGGCTCGGACGGCAGCTCGACGGAGCGGTCCGCGCGTACAACGACTCCGTGAGCTCGCTGGAGTCACGCGTGCTGGTCAGCGCGCGGCGGATGGCCGACCTCAAGGTGACCGACGACGCGCTCGAGCCACCCACCCCCGTCGACCAGGTGACGCGGCAGCTGCAGGCGCCAGAGCTCGTCGCCTCGGACGAGCAGCGCCTGGTGACGCTCGCGGAGGAGCTGCGCCAGGCGCAGCTCTGAACCCGCCGGAGCCGCCCCGCCTCGGCAGGCGGAGCACGGGCGTCAGACGGGCTCGACCGTCAGGGACGTGCGCGGACCGCGCTCGGGACGAGGGACCGGCGTCCCGGCGGCCTTGAGGTCGGCACGCAGCTCCTTGGGCAGCGAGAACATCAGGTCCTCCGTCGCGGTGCGCACCTCCTCGACGCTGGCGAACCCGGCGGCCGCGAGGCGGTCGAGGACGTCGCGGACCAGGATCTCCGGGCACGGACGCCCCCGAGGAGACACCCACCGTCGTCGCACCGTCGAGCCAGGCCTCGTCGATCTCCGCGGCGGTGTCGACGCGGTACGAGGAGCGCGCCCCGCGTCGAGCGCGACCTCGACGAGCCGCACCGAGTTCGAGGAGTTCGCCGAGCCGACGACGATCACGACGTCGCAGTCCGGGGCGAGCTTCTTCACCGCGACCTGGCGGTTCTGCGTGGCGTAGCAGATGTCGTCGCTCGGCGGGTCCTGGAGGTTCGGGAAGCGCTCGCGCAGCCGCCGGACGGTCTCCATCGTCTCGTCGACCGAGAGCGTGGTCTGGGAGAGCCAGACGACCTTGTCCGGGTCGCGCACGACGATCGCGTCGACGTCGTCCGGGGAGTTGACGACCTGGATGTGGTCCGGGGCCTCGCCCGCGGTGCCCTCGACCTCCTCGTGACCGGTGTGGCCGATCAGCAGGATGTCCATGTCGTCGTTGGCGAAGCGCACGGCCTCCTTGTGCACCTTGGTGACCAGGGGGCAGGTCGCGTCGATCGTCTGCAGCGAGCGCGCGGCGGCGGCCTCGTGCACCGCCGGCGAGACCCCGTGGGCGGAGAACACCACGCGGGCGCCCTCGGGCACCTCGTCCGTCTCGTCGACGAAGACCGCACCGCGGGCCGCGAGCGTCTCGACGACGTACTTGTTGTGCACGATCTCCTTGCGGACGTACACCGGGGCGCCGTAGTGGTCGAGCGCCTTCTCGACGGCGATCACGGCGCGGTCGACTCCGGCGCAGTAGCCGCGGGGCGCCGCGAGCAGCACACGCTTGGCTGTCGTGGTGGGGGAGGTCACCGGGCCAGTCTAGGTCGGCGCGCGGGTCCGACCGGCTCGGCCGCAGGCCCGCCGCATCGCGCGCCTGGGGCAGGTCGGCGCTGATGAGACGCTGGGCCGGTGACCGACCTCCCCGCCCTGCCCGCCGGGCCCTGGACACGAGCCCCGAGCACCCCTGGCCGGTCCGGCACCTCTCGGCGAAGATCGGCGAGTACGTCCACAAGATGTCCGGGGTGTGGGTCGAGGGCCAGATCGTCCAGCTCAACCGCCGCGCCGGGATGTCCTTCCTCACCTTGCGCGACACCGAGGCCGACGTCTCGCTCTCGGTGACCGCGACCGGCCGGGTGCTCGGCGAGATCGCCGAGGGCGCCCATGTCGTCGTGCACGCCACCCCGACGTTCTGGTCCAAGCGCGGGACCCTCCAGCTCCAGGCCGACAGCGCCCGCGTCGTCGGGCTCGGGGACCTGCTCGCCCGGATCGAGCAGCTGCGCAGGGTGCTCGCCGCCGAGGGGCTGTTCGACGTCGACCGGAAGGTCCCGCTGCCCTTCCTGCCCGCCGTCGTCGGCCTCGTCTGCGGGCGCGAGTCCAAGGCCGAGCACGACGTCGTCGTCAACGCCCGCGAGCGGTGGCCGCAGGTCGAGTTCGAGATCCGCGAGGTCGCGGTCCAGGGCCCGCGCGCCGTCCCGGAGGTCAGCGCGGCGATCGCCGAGCTGGACGCCGACCCGCGCGTCGAGGTGATCGTCGTCGCCCGCGGCGGCGGCTCCGTCGAGGACCTCCTCCCGTTCAGCAACGAGGCGATGGTGCGCGCCGCCGCCGCCTGCCGCACCCCGCTGGTCAGCGCGATCGGCCACGAGACCGACGCCCCGCTGCTCGACCTCGTCGCCGACCACCGCGCCTCGACGCCCACCGACGCGGCCAAGCGGATCGTGCCCGACGTCGCCGAGGAGCGGGCTCGCCTGCGCCAGGCCCGGACGCGCGCCGCCGCGGCGGTCGAGCAGCTGCTGCGACGCGAGTCAGAACGGCTCGGCTCGATGCGCTCACGCCCGGCCCTCGCCCGCCCGGAGACCATGCTCGAGGCGCGCGCCGAGCAGGTCCGTCGCCTGGTCGACGACGCCCGGCGCAGCCTGACCGATCGCGTCGTCGCGGGAGACGCGGAGGTGGCGCGTCTCGCCGCGCAGGTCACGGCGCTGTCACCCGCCGCGACGCTCCAGCGCGGCTACGCCGTCGTCCAGCGGCCCGACGGCGCCGTCCTGCGGGACCCCGCCGAGGTCAGCGCCGGCGACGGGCTGCGGGTGCGGGTCGCCCGCGGGGAGCTGCGGGCGGTCGTCGGCGACTGACCTCGCCGGGATCGGCACCGTTCGATGCGGTTAACTGGACCCGTGCCCGCCACGCCCCCGCCCACCCCGACAGCCCCCGCCGACGACCTCGCGGCGCTCTGCTACGAGCAGGCGCGCGACGAGCTCGTCGAGGTCGTCGCCCGGCTCGAGGCCGGCGGCGAGACGCTCGAGGGATCGCTCGCTGCTGTGGGAGCGCGGCGAGGCGCTGGCCCGGCGCTGCCAGGAGTGGCTCGACGGCGCCCGCCGTCGTCTGGACGCCGCCCGGGCGACCGAGCCGGCCGAGCCGAACGCCCCCGCACCGAGCACCCCTGCTCCGAGCACCGAGAAGGACCGATGACCGAGCCGACCCCGCTCACCGAGACCGCCGACCGGGCCACCGGGCCGAGGCTCGACGCCGCACCGGCCGAGGCCTCCGAGCGACGCGCGCTCGTCATCGGCGAGGCCCTCATCGACGTCGTCCGCAGCGGCGGCGAGACCCTCGGCCGGCATCCCGGCGGCAGCCCGATGAACGTGGCGATCGGCCTCGCCCGGCTCGGCCGTGGGGTCGACCTGCTCACGTGGTTCGGGGCCGACGCGGACGGTGCGGAGATCACCGCGCACCTCGCTGCCTCGGGGGTCGCCGTCGTCCCCGGGAGCGACTCGGCGGCGCACACCTCTGTCGCCACGGCGACGCTGGACGCCACCGGAGCCGCGAGCTACGAGTTCGACCTCTCGTGGGAGGTTCCCACGACGTGGGCCTCCCCCGCCGTCGCCCCGCTCGTCGTGCACACGGGCTCGGTCGCCGCCGTCCTCGAGCCCGGCGGCGCCGACGTCGCCCGCATCCTCGAGGCGCACCGCCCGACGGCGACGATCACCTACGACCCGAACATGCGCCCCTCGCTGATGGCCCCGCCGGCGCAGACCCGCCCCCTGGTCGAGGCGCTGCTCGCGCTGTCCGACGTCGTCAAGGTCAGCGACGAGGACCTCGCCTGGCTGGAGCCCGGGAGCGACCCGCAGGACGTCGCGCGGCGCTGGGCGACGCTCGGCCCCGCCGCGGTGGTCGTCACGCGCGGGGCGAGGGCGCACTCGCCGTGACGAGCTCCGGCCTCGTGGTCGAGGTCGCGACACCACGGGTCGTCGTGGCCGACACCGTCGGCGCGGGCGACTCCTTCATGGGCGGCCTGATCGACGGGCTGTGGTCGGCTGGGCTCCTCGGCGGGGACCGGCGCGCGTCGCTCCACTCCGCGGGGGCCGCGGCCTGGGTCGAGGTCCTCACGCGCTGCGCGAGGATCGCGGCGATCACGGTGAGCCGCCCGGGGGCGAACCCGCCGACCCGAGCCGAGCTCGACGACTGAGCCTGACGCGCCCCGCGCCGACGGGCACCGCAGCAGGCCCGTGACGTGCGCACTCACCCGCGTGGGCGATCGAGGATCCGCGCCAGGGCGCCGATGAACAACCATGACGTCCGGGCCAACGCAGAACTACGGCGACGCGGACCTCGGTCGGTGGCACCCGCACCCGGTGCTCGCCGCGGCCGTCCGCGTCCTCGTTCTCGTCCTGCCGCTCACCCTGGCGCTCGCCTTCGGATTCGGCGCAGCGAACTGGTTCCCGGCCTCGAGTCTCGGCGTCAACCGATGGGTCTGGGTCGTCGGTGAGGTCGTGCTGTCGCTGCTCGTCCTGGCCGGGGCGACCCGCCTGGCCAAGCGGCTGCTCCCGCTCGCCGGCCTGCTGAAGCTCACGCTGTACTTCCCGGACGACGCGCCCTCGCGGCTCGCCGTCGCCCTGCGCCGCTACTCGCCGGACACCCTTCGGACGCACGCCCCCGCGGGCGGCTACCGACGGCTCACGCACGAGCACGACCACGCCGATCGCCTGCTCGCCATGATCGGGGCGATCACCGAGCATGACGCGCTGACGGCCGGCCACTCCGAACGGGTCCAGGCCTATGCGGCGCTCGTCGGCAAGGAGCTGGGCCTGGGGGCGCAAGAGGCGGCGAAGCTGAGCTGGGCGGCACTGCTGCACGACGTCGGCAAGCTCAGGGTGCCGGCCGAGATCCTCAGCAAGACGAGCCACCCGACCGACGCGGAGTGGGAGGTCCTCGCCACCCATCCCTGTGCCGGGCGCGAGATCGCGGCCCCGCTGGCCGACTGGCTCGGGCCGTGGCTCGACGCGATCGACCAGCACCACGAGCGGTGGGACGGCGGCGGCTACCCCCGTGGGCTCGCCGGGACGCAGATCAGCCTCGGCGCACGCATCGTCGCCGTCGTGGACGCCTATGACGTCATCACGACGGCGCGCGCCTACAAGGCCCCGCTGAGCGCCTCCGCCGCGCGCGCCGAGCTCGCCCGGTGCGCCGGGACGCAGTTCGACCCCGAGGTGGTCCGAGCGATGCTCGCCGTCGGGCTCGGCAAGCTCCGGGTCATCGCCGGGCCGATCTCGGCCCTCTCCGCCGTCCCCGGGCTCGGCGCCACACCCCTGTCCGGTTTCACGGCGGCGTCCTCGGCCGTCGGCTCCGTCGCCACGGCCGTGGTCGCGACCGTCACCGGCGCCGCGCTCGGGCTCGTCGGGCCGGGCGCACTCCCGTCGGATGCGGTGACGCGCGAGGCCGACCAGGGGATCGTCACGAGCAGGCAGGTGGACTCCCCTGCCCCCGACACGCTGGGCGTCGACCCCGGCCCGAGCGCCTCGGCGCCGGCGGGCGACGCACCGAGCCCGGAGGCCTCACCGGTCGGGGAACCGTCCCCGAGCGCCTCGGTTGCCCTCCCCGGCGACGAACCATCGACCGTCCCTTCGCCGACGACCCCGCCCTCGGCGGCGCCGGCGGAGTCGTCGGCGCCGACGCCCACCACGGCAGCGCCCACCGCCCCGGCGACCTCCGCGCCTGCGCCCACGAGCACCCCGACGGCCTCGGCGACACCCGCGCCGACGCCGTCGGGCACGAACGCCTGCACCTGGGCGCAGAACGGCTGGGCCCCGCTGCCGAGCCTCGACCTGCGCGGCTGCGACCTGAGCGGGAAGACGCTCACGGGCAACTTCTCGAGCGTCGACCTCACGGACGCGAACCTCTCCGGCGCGGTCCTGACGTCGATCAACCTGACGAGCGCGACGCTCGTGCGGACGAACCTCAGCACTGCGACGATCACCAATGCCACCCTCGTGCAGGCATCGTTCACGCAAGCGGTGCTCGCCAAGGCGACGATCTCCGCGTCGAACTTCACCAACGCGGTCATCGACGCGACGTCGTTCTACAAGGCGAGCGTGACCGACACCTCGTTCACCAACGCGAGCTTTGGCCTCCTGAGCTCGGGGGCGTTCGGGACATTCACACGCGCGACGTTCACGGGCGCCACCGGCTCCGAGGCCTTCCTCTTCGGCGCGACCGTCACGAGCTGAACCGGGCGGCCGACCGGCCGGAACCCTCGCCCTGGAGCACGGGCACGGGACGCCAGCCGAGGCGGTGCGGACCGGACTACACTCGGCCCCGCCGGAGCCCCTGCCGGCATCCCCCCGACGGCTGGAGTGGCTCATGACGGTCCCTGAGGTCAATCTCTGGGCGGTGCTGCTCGCGACGGCGTCGACGCTGCTCGTCGGATCGCTCTGGTACACCCCGAAGGTCTTCGGCACGCGGTGGATGGCGCTCGCCCGCGTCGACCGCGACAAGGTCGCCTCCCGCGGGGCCATCCCGATCCTCGTGACCGTCGTGGTCAGCTTCGTCACGGCATGGGTCCTCGCGGGTGCCACCTCGATCGCGCACGCCTTCTACGACGGCGCGTTCCTCAGCGACGCGCTGCTCACGGGCGTCGTCCTCTGGGCAGGGTTCACCGCCGCCCGGATGATCACCCACGATGCCTTCGAGGCGCGCCCGACGGGACTGACGCTGCTCAACGTCCTCCACGAGCTGGTCACCGTGCTGGTCATGGCCCTGGTGATCGGCCTGATCGGGGTCTGATCGAGCACCTGGCGGCGCCTGCTGCCAGGATGTCGCCCATGCCCTCCACGTACACACCCGCCAGCGCCTGGTCGGCTCTCGTCGACGGCAACCACCGCTTCGTCTCCGGTGCCATGGAGCACCCCTCCCAGGGGGTGAGCCACCGCGCAGAGCTCTCGACGGCGCAGAACCCCTTCGCCGTCGTGTTCGGCTGCTCCGACTCCCGCGTCGCCGCCGAGATCATCTTCGACCGTGGGCTGGGCGAGATCTTCGTCGTGCGCACGGCGGGCCATGTCGTCGACACGACGGTGCTCGGCTCGATCGAGTACGGCGTCGAGGTGCTGGGGGCGAGCCTCGTCGTCGTGCTCGGCCACGACTCCTGCGGCGCCGTGCAGGCGGCGGCCGAGGCCCTGACCACCGGGGTCATGCCGACCGGATTCGTCCGCGCGATCGTCGACCGTGTCATCCCGAGCATCGTCACGCACCCGGACGACAGCCGGCCCGGCGGCGGGCACCTCGCCGTCCCGTCCTCCGAGACCCTCGGCCGCGAGCACCTGCGTCACACGGTCGACATGCTGCTCAGCTACTCGGCCGCGCTGTCGGCGGCCGTCGCGGAGGGACGTTGCGCCGTCGTCGGCATGGAGTACACGCTCGCCGAGGGAGCCGCCCGGACCGTCGACATCCGCGGCGACGTCGGCGCCTGAGCCCGCGGCACCGTCTGATCATCGGGGACCTCGGAGCCTGAGAAGATGTCCCCATGACCGACGCGACGATGCCCGGGTACCGGGTCGAGCACGACACCATGGGGGACGTCCTCGTCCCCGTCGACGCCCTCTACCGCGCGCAGACGCAGCGCGCCGTGGAGAACTTCCCGATCTCCGGCACGCGCCTGGAGCGGGGACATATCGAGGCCCTGGCCCGGATCAAGCGCGCGGCCGCCCTCGCGAACGCCGAGCTCGGCGTGCTCCCCCGCGACGTCGCCGACGCGATCGTCGCAGCGGCGGACGAGGTCGCCGGCGGAGCGCATGACGCGCACTTCCCGATCGACATCTTCCAGACGGGCTCGGGGACCTCGTCGAACATGAACGCGAACGAGGTGCTCGCGACGCTCGCCACGCGCCTGCTCGGCAAGGACGTGCACCCCAACGACCACGTCAACGCCTCGCAGTCCTCCAACGACGTCTTCCCGACGAGCGTCCACGTCGCCGCGACGGCCGGAGTCGTCCGCGACCTCGTCCCCGCGCTCGACCACCTCGCGAGCTCGCTGGAGCGCAAGGCCGTCGAGTGGGCGACCGTCGTCAAGTCCGGCCGCACGCACCTGATGGACGCCACGCCGGTGACCCTCGGCCAGGAGTTCGGCGGGTACGCGGCAGCGATCCGGTACGGCATCGAGCGGCTCGAGGCGGCGCTGCCGCGCGTCGCCGAGGTGCCCCTGGGCGGCACGGCCGTCGGCACCGGCATCAACACCCCCGCGGGCTTCCCCCAGCGCGTGATCGCGCTGCTGCGCGAGAACACCGGCCTTCCGCTGACCGAGGCGCGCAACCACTTCGAGGCGCAGAGCGCGCGTGACGGGCTCGTGGAGCTCTCCGGGGCCCTGCGCACGATCGCCGTCGGCCTGACGAAGATCTGCAACGACCTGCGCTGGATGGGCTCGGGCCCGAACACCGGCCTCGGCGAGATCTCCCTGCCCGACCTCCAGCCCGGCTCCTCGATCATGCCGGGCAAGGTCAACCCGGTGATCCCCGAGGCCGTGCTCATGGTCTGCGCCCGGGTGATCGGCAACGACGCGACGGTCGCCTGGGCGGGCGCGAGCGGTGCCTTCGAGCTCAACGTGCAGATCCCCGTGATGGCCCTCGGGGTGCTGGAGTCCTTGCGCCTGCTGTCGAACGCGAGCCGCCTGCTGGCCGACCGCACCGTCGACGGGACGGTCGCGAACGTCGAGCGCGCCCGCGCCTACGCCGAGTCCTCGCCGTCGATCGTCACGCCGCTCAACCGGGTGATCGGCTACGAGGCGGCGGCCAAGGTCGCCAAGCACGCCGTGAAGCAGAAGATGACCGTCCGTGAGGCCGTCGTCGACCTGGGCTTCGTCGAGCGCGGCGAGGTCACCGAGGCTCAGCTCGACACGGCGCTCGACGTCCTGTCGATGACGCGCCCGCCGCAGGCCTGAGGACCCGCAGCGCCTCACGGACCGGGGTGGGCCCGCTCCTGAGCAGGAGCGGGCCCTCCTCCGTGCGGCCCGTCCGCGGGCTCAGAGCACCTCGATGCTCTCCATCAGCTCGGTGACCAGCGCGGCGATCGGCGAGCGCTCCGATCGCGTCAGGGTGACGTGCGCGAACAACGGGTGACCCTTCATCGCCTCGATGACGGCGGCGACGCCGTCGTGCCGGCCGACGCGCAGGTTGTCGCGCTGCGCGACGTCATGCGTGAGGATCACGCGGGAGTTCTGCCCGATCCTCGACAGGACCGTGAGCAGCACGTTCCGCTCCAGGGACTGCGCCTCGTCGACGATCACGAAGGCGTCGTGCAGGGATCGGCCGCGGATGTGCGTGAGCGGGAGCACCTCGAGCATCCCCCGGTCGATGACCTCCTCGACGACCTCCTGCGCGACGACCGAGCCGAGCGTGTCGAAGACCGCCTGGGCCCAGGGGTTCATCTTCTCGGTCTCGGAGCCCGGCAGGTAGCCGAGCTCCTGCCCGCCGACGGCGTACAGCGGCCGGAACACCATGATCTTGCGGTGCTGCTTGCGCTCGAGCACCGCCTCCAGCCCTGCGCACAGCGCGAGCGCCGACTTGCCCGTGCCGGCGCGCCCGCCGAGGGAGAGGATCCCGACCTCTTCGTCGAGCAGCAGGTCGATCGCGACGCGCTGCTCGGCGCTGCGACCGTGCACGCCGAACACGTCCAGGTCCCCGCGCACCAGGCGCAGCTGCTTGTCCGGGGTCACCCGGGCAAGGGCCGAGCCGCGGGAGGAGTGCACGACGGCGCCCGTGTGGCACAGCAGCGGGCCGGTGTCCTGGCCCGAGAGGTCGAGGTCGGCGAGGTCGAGACGCTCCGTCTCCCACATCGCGGCCATCTGCTGCTCGGTGATCGTCACGTCGCTCATGCCGGTCCAGCCGGAGTCGACCGCGAGCTCGGCGCGGTACTCCTCGGCCGTCAGGCCCACCGCCGAGGCCTTGACGCGCATCGGCAGGTCCTTGGACACGAGCGTCACGTCATGACCCTCGTCCGAGAGGTTCTTGGCGATCGCGAGGATCCGGGTGTCGTTGTCGCCGAGACGGAAGCCGGCGGGGAGCACGGTGGGGTCGACGTGGTTGAGCTCGACCCGCAGGGTCCCGCCGAGCGAGCCGACCGGGACGGCCTCGTCGAGCCGCCCGTGCTGGACCCGCAGGTCGTCGAGCATGCGCAACGCGCTCCGGGCGAAGTAGCCGAGCTCGGGGTGGTGCCGCTTGCCCTCCAGCTCGGTGACGACGACCACCGGGAGGATGACGGAGTGCTCGGCGAAGCGCAGGATCGCGCGCGGGTCGGAGAGCAGGACCGAGGTGTCCAGCACGTACGTACGGCTCACGAGGACTCCCCTCCGGCGCCGAGGCGCCGGGCTGGGCGACGGTCCCCGGCACACGACCGGGTCCCGACGGTGCGGTGGGCCCGGTCGACCGGCCGTGAGGCCGGGATCCGGCCCCCCTCCCGGAGCGCATGCTCCATGGGCTGGCCTCCCGAGGGACGACGGACGCCGTCCGATGACCCGGACGCTACGCCCGCTCCTCGCGCGTCCAGCACCGACACGCGCGGGAGCGTGGACGTGTCACACGATGTTCACCTGGGAGCGCGCGGGAGCCGGATCAGCGACCGAGGCGGCGCTCCCGTGCGGCGTAGGAGCGCAGGGCCCGCAGGAAGTCGACGCGCCGGAAGTCGGGCCAGTAGGCCTCGCAGAAGTAGAACTCGGTGTGCACGCTCTGCCACAGCAGGAAGCCGCCGAGGCGCTGCTCGCCCGAGGTGCGGATGACGAGGTCCGGATCGGGCTGGCCCGCCGTGTAGAGGTGCTCGGCGATGTGCTCGACGTCGAAGGTCTCGGCGAGCTCCTCGATCGGCGTACCGCGCGCCACGTGCTCGCGCAGGACGGAGCGGACCGCCGCGGCGATCTCGTGCCGGCCGCCGTAGCCGATCGCGACGTTCACGTGCAGGCCGACGACCTCCGCCGTGCGCTCCTGCGCGTCGCGCAGCACCCTCGCCGTCGACTCGGGGAGCAGGTCGAGCGCGCCCATGACCTGCAGGCGCCAGCGACCCGTCTCGGCGAGCTCGAGCACGACGTCCTCGATGATCCGGAGCAGGTCACCGAGCTCGTCGGCCGGCCGCGCGAGGTTGTCCGTCGAGAGCATCCACAGCGTCACGACCTCGACGCCGACCTCTTCCGACCAGTGCAGCAGCTCGCCGATCTTGTCGGCACCGCGCCGGTGCCCGTGCGAGGCACTGGCCCCCAGGCTCCTGGCCCAGCGACGGTTCCCGTCGAGGATGACGCCGATGTGCCGCGGCACCGCACCGGCGGGGAGCGCGGCGGCCAGGTGACGCTCGTACAACCCGTAGAGCGGGTTCGGCAGGCGCATGGCATGACCGTACCGCCCGGACCTGCGAATGAGCGGTACCGCTGCTGCACTCGCAGGTCGTAACCTACGGTACCGTAGGTTCATTGGGAGGTACCGATGGCACAAGAGCTCGTCGCGGCGGTCAAGCCGCGACTCCGGGGCTGGATCCACCTCGGGATGGCGCCCGTCGCACTGGCCGGCGCGATCGTCCTGGTGGCGCTCGCCCCCACCACCGCGGGGAAGTGGTCCTCTGCCGTCTTCGGCGCGGCGTCGATCCTTCTCTTCGGGATCAGCGCGGTCTACCACCGCGGGAACTGGTCGCCGACGGACGACGGCGGTCCTGCGCCGCCTCGACCACACGAACATCTTCCTGGTCATCGCCGGCTCCTACACGCCCATGGCGGTGATCCTGCTCGACGGCGCCGCGCGCCGCACGACGCTGCTCGTCATCTGGGGCGGGGCCCTGGCCGGGCTGCTCGCCCGGGTCTTCTGGCTCGGCGCACCGCGCTGGTTCTACACGCCCGTGTACGTGGCCCTCGGCTGGGTCGCCGTCTGGCAGATGCCGGCGTTCTGGAACGCGACGCCCCAGGGCCCGACGATCGTCTGGCTCATCGCCGCCGGAGGGCTCGCGTACACGATCGGGGCGGTCGTCTACGGCACCCGGCGCCCGAACCCGAGCCCCCGGTGGTTCGGCTTCCACGAGGTGTTCCACTCGCTCACGGTGATCGGGTTCACCTGCCACTACATCGCGGCGAGCATCGCGGTCTACCACGCCGGCTGAGGGCGCCGGCCACGAGCTCGCTCAGCCGAGCGGGACGACGCCGTAGCGACGGTTCGCCAGGCTCGGGTTCGCCTCGCGCACGGCGGCGAGCCTCGTGAGGTCGACGTCGCCGAGGACGAGGTCCTCCTCGCGCCCGACGGCCTCGGCCAGCACCCGCCCGGCAGGGTCCACCAGCACCGGGTCACCGGTGACCCCCGGTCCGCGCATCGGCGCGCCGAGCACGTAGGCGGTGTTCTCGATCGCCCGCGCGCGCAGCAGCGTGCGCCAGTGGTCGGCCTTGAGCTCACCGGCAGCCCAGGCGGCGGGCACCACGAGGAGCTCGGCGCCCGCGTCGACGAGCCGCCGGGCCGACTCGGGGAAGCGCAGGTCGTAGCACGTCATGACGCCGACCCCGAGGCCGTCGACCTCGACGACGAGGGGAGCGGACTGCGGGTCGCCGGCGACGAACCTGTCGGACTCTCGCTGACCGAAGGCGTCGTACAGGTGCACCTTGAGGTACGCGCCGAGGTGCCCCGCCGGGCCGATCACGTGCACGAGGTTCTCGGCCCGCTCCTCACCGGTGGCCGCGCCGACCGTCCCGGCCACCACGACGACCGAGCGCTCGGCCGCGAGCGCCGCGAGCGCCGCGAGGAAGGGCCCGTCGGGCGGCTCGGACTGAGCCGGGCCCACCCCGCGGGGGTCGAAGGCCGCTGCGTACTCCGGGAGCACCACGAGCCGCGCACCGCCGTCGGCGGCGGCGTGGACGGCACGGACGGCCGCATCGAGGTTGGCCGCGGTGTCGAGGGTCGAGCGCAGGCCGACGGCGGCCACCCGGACGGCGCGCATCAGGGCGCGCCGGGCACCTGGTCCGAGGGCGGGGCGCCCGCCCCGGCGTCGTCCTCGGGCTCGGCGCTGTGCTCGACCTTGCGGATCTTGCCGGTCATCGAGCGGAAGAGCGGGATGCACAGCAGGACGACGCCGAAGATCACCGCGAAGCCGAGCAGCCCGGGGCTCACGTCGTTCGGGTCGAGCTCGCCGAGCGTGGGCGAGGGCGACGGGACGGCGAGCCCCGTCGAGCTCAGCGTCGCGGGCGGGCCCGCCAGGAGCTGCGCCGCGGTGAGCGGTGCGCCGGTCATCGCGCTGCCTCCGGGTCGATCCCGGCGAACAGGTCGGTCTCGGGGAACCGCGTGGGCACCCGGGACTCGGCGAGCTCGTACTCCTCGACGGGCCAGCTGCGTGCCTCGACGTCCCGAGGGACGGCGAAGAAGAAGCCGTCGGGGTCGATCTGCGTCGCATGGGCGCGCAGGGCGGCGTCGCGCGCTGGGAACATCTCGACGCAGGGGACCCGGGTGGTCACCTGACGCTCGGGGACCTCCCTCGCCGACCGCGACTCGATCCAGTCCCCGAACGGCGACTCGGCACCCGCGGCGATCAGCGCCTCGTGCATCGTCCTCATGCGCGTGAGCGAGAAGTCGTGGTTGTAGTACAGCTTCAGGGGGAGCGAATGCGTGGGCTGTACATCTACTTGGCGCGGTTTACGTATTGCTCCCCCTGAAGCTGTACTACAACCACGACTTCTACGCTCACGCGCGTCGGACGATGCACGAGGCGCTGATCACCGCGGTTGCCGGGTCACCATTCGGGACTGGATCGAGTCGCGGTCGGCGAGGGAGGTCCCCGAGCGTCAGGTGACCACCCGGGTCCCCTGCGTCGAGATGTTCCCTGCGCGCGACGCCGCCTGCGCGCCCACGCGACGCAGATCGACCCCGACGGCTTCTTCTTCGCCGTCCCGCGCGACGTCGAGGCACCGCCGCTGGCCAGTCGAGGAGTACGAGCTCGCCGAGTCCCGGGTGCCCACGGGGTTCCCCAACCGACCTGTTCGCCGGGATCGACCCGGAGGCAGCCCGATGACCGGCGCACCGCTCACCGCGGCCCAGCTCCTGGCGGGCCCGCCCGCGACGCTGAGCTCGACGGGGCTCGCCGTCCCGTCGCCCTCGCCCACGCTCGGCGAGCTCGACCCGAACGACGTGAGCCCCGGGCTGCTCGGCTTCGCGGTGATCTTCGGCGTCGTCCTGCTGGTGCATCCCGCTCTTCCGCTCGATGACCGGCAAGATCCGCAAGGTCGAGCGCCAGCGCCGAGCCCGAGGACAGCGCCGGGGCGGTCGCTCCGCCTCGGACCAGGTGCCCGGCGCGCCCTGATGCCCGCCGTCCGGGTGGCCGCCGTCGGCCTGCGCTCGACCCTCGACACCGCGGCCAACCTCGACGCGGCCGTGCGTGCCGTCCACGCCGCCGCCGACGGCGGTGCGCGGCTCGTGGTGCTCCCGGAGTACGCAGCGGCCCTCGACCCCCGCGGGGTGGGCCCGGCGCAGTACGAGCCCCCGACCGGGCCCTTCCTCGCGGCGCTCGCGGCGCTCGCGGCCGAGCGCTCGGTCGTCGTGGTGGCCGGGACCATCAGCGCGGCCACCGGTGACGAGCGGGCCAGAACCTCGTGCACGTGATCGGCCCGGCGGGGCACCTCGGCGCGTACCTCAAGGTGCACCTGTACGACGCTGGGGTTCAGCTGGAGTCCGACAGGTTTCGTCGCCGGCGACCCGCAGTCCGCTTCCCTCGTCGTCGAGCATCAACGGCCTGGGGTCGGCGTCATGACGTGCTACGACCTGCGCTTCCCCGAGTCGGCCCGGCGGCTCGTCGACGCGGGCGCCGGAGCTCCTCAGTCGTGCCCGCCAGCCTTGGGCTGCCGGTGAGCTCAAGGCCGACCACTGGCGCACGCTGCTGCGCGCGCGGGCGATCGAGAACACCGCCTACGTGCTCGGCGCGCCGATGCGCGGACCAGGGGGTC
>CAVZPH010000034.1:0-60694 GCA_963777075.1 uncultured Actinomycetota bacterium
ACCACGGCCTGGTCAAGGCCAACGCCGCCCATGCGCGCTTCATGAACGAGGTGATCCGCCCGGCCATGCAAGCCAGCGGCCCTGGCTCTGGTGAAGCAGCACCAGGCGGCGGGCGACGAGGTGATCATCATCACCGCCACCAACGAATTCGTGACCCGCCCGATCGCCCAGGCGTTTGGCGTGCCACGAGCTGATGGCGGTGGATCTGGAGCGCGATGCGCAGCGGCGAGCCCACCGGTGAAATTCGCGGGCACGCCCTCGTTTCGCGAGGGCAAAGTGGCGCGTGTGGAACAATGGCTGGTTGCCCGCGGCCTTTCCTGGGCCGATGTGACGCACAGCAGCTTCTACAGCGACTCGATCAACGACCTGCCTCTGCTGGAAAAAGTGCAAGAGCCCGTGGCGACCAATCCGGACGCCCGGCTCCAGGCCATCGCTGCAGAGCGTGGCTGGCGCATTCTCAATTTATTCGAATGATCAAAAAATTCATCGACAAGCTGCTGGGCAAGACCAGCGCCCCCAAGCCCACCAAGGTCTCGAAATTCGGCAAACGCGAAGACGTGCCGGTGGAAGTGCACGGTATCGACCGCAAACTGGTCGACGAGCGCGCGCTCGACGTGGTGCACACGCTCAAAGAAGGCGGGTTTTGAGGCCTACGTGGTCGGCGGCGCGGTGCGCGACCTGCTGCTGGGCCTGCGCCCCAAAGACTTTGACGTGGCCACCAGCGCCACGCCCGAGCAGGTCAAAAGCCTGTTTCGCCGCGCCTTCATCATCGGGCGGCGCTTTCGCATCGTGCACGTGATCTACGGCCGTGGCCGCGACAACGAGGTGATCGAAGTCTCGACCATGCGCGCCTACCTCGACAGCGCCGACGCCGAGCAGGTCAAGGGCAACGAGCGCACCAGCAAGGGCGAGCTCTCCGGCATGAAGCACGCGGTGGACGCCAGCGGGCGCGTGTTGCGCGACAACGTCTGGGGCCCCATCGAGCAAGACGCGGCGCGCCGCGACTTCTCGATCAACGCCATGTACTACGACCCCGAGTCGCAGATCGTGGTCGATTTCCACCACGGCATCCGCGACGCGAAGAAGAAGACGCTGCGCATGATCGGCGACGCCGCCACGCGCTACCGCGAAGACCCGGTGCGCATCATCCGCGCCGTGCGCTTCGCCGCCAAGCTCAACGCCCTGGGCTTCAAGATCGACGCCAAGACGCTGGAGCCGCTGGTGGCTTCGCGCAACTTGCTGGCCGATGTGCCGCAAAGCCGCTTGTTCGACGAAATGCTCAAGCTGCTGCAAACCGGCCATGCGCTGGCCAGCATCGAGCAGCTCAAGGCCGTGGGCCTGGCCACCGGCATCTACCCGCTGCTCGACGTGGTGGTGGAGCGGGCGCGACGATCCGTTCGTGAAGCTGGCGCTGCAAGACACCGACCGCCGCGTGGGCGAAGGCAAGCCCGTGGCGCCCAGCTTCCTGCTGGCCTGCGTGTTGTGGGCCGATGTGCGCAAGGGCTGGGAGCGCCGCCTGCAGCCGCGCGGCAACCAGCGCCCGCCGCCGCCTTTTGCCGCCCTGCAAGACGCGGTGGACGAAGCCTTCGACAACCGCATTGGCGATGTGTCGGGCCGCGGCAAGCTGGGCTCGGACATGCGCGAAATCTGGATGATGCAGCCGCGTTTTGAGAAACGCGTGGGCACCTCGCCCTTCAGCCTGGTGGACCAGGCGCGCTTCCGCGCCGGCTTCGATTTCCTGCGCCTGCGCGCGCAGGTGGGCGAGATCGACGAAGAGCTGGCCCACTGGTGGGAAACCTTCCAGAACGTCAGCGACGACGACTGCGCGCCGCCATGGTCGAAGACGCAGCGCAAGGAAAACCAGAGCAAACCCGGCTGCGCCCAAGCCGCGCCGCGTGAAGCGCACCGACGCCGACCACCCGGCGCACGACGGTGGCAGCGCAACGAGCCACGCAAGCCGATCCGCGTTTCCGCGACGAGGATGGTGAAGGCCGAGAGACGCCGACGGTGCCGAAGAGGGCGCTCACGGTCCGCCGAGGCGACAGCGGCAAGGCACGGCAGCGCCCAAGAAGCGCCGCCGCCGTCGCCGCAAGCCCACGGGCGGCGGTGGGGCTGGTGGTGAAGGTGGTGCAGCCCCCGCTGCTGGCGGCGGCAGCAGCGACTAAGGCGCCACGCCTTTCCGCAACATGGTGGCACCGCGCCAGCCCGTGACCGCCTACGTGGCCCTGGGCGCCAACCTGGGCGATGCCGCCCAGACCGTGCAGCATGCCTGGCGGCCTTGAATGCGCTGCCGGACACCCGGCTGGTCAAAGCCTCCAGCCTGTACCGCACAGCGCCGGTGGATTCCTCTGGGCCGGACTACATCAACGCCGTGGCCGAAGTGAGCACCGCGCTCACCGCGCCCGATTTGCTGCGCGCCTTGCAAGGCATCGAAGCGGCTGCCGGGCCGTGAGCGGCCTTACCGCAATGCACCGCGCACGCTGGATCTGGATGTGTTGCTGTATGGGTCTGCTACCATCGATTCACCGCACCTGACCGTGCCGCATCCGCGCATGTGGGAGCGGGCGTTTGTGCTGGTGCCGCTGGCGGAAGTCGCACCCGATCTGGTGTCGGGTGCAGCGCTGACCGCTGTGGAAGAGCAGGGCGTGTCGATCACCAGGCCAGCGGTCGGGTGAGTGCCATCAGGCCAGCGCTTGCAGACGGCTGGCGATGCCGCCTGCTGTGACCTTGAGCACGTGTAAATGCACACCCAATGAAGGCAGGCTTTCTCGGTCCGAAGGCTATAGTGCAGTGACCGGGTGTGTTCCCGAACCTGATCGATCTGGCGGGTAGAACGAAAATCAGGTGTGCCGGGTTTTGAGGTGGATGAATTCCTGTCTTCAACCACGGCATTGAGCGTGTAAGCTCTTGATTCTTCGACGATTTGTTCAGGAATCCGCGCCCAGGATATCCCCCAGTGCCCAGATTGTCTTGCCGGTATTGCGGGACAAATTGCGTTGGACAGTGCAATGACGCTACCGCCCTCAGAAAAGAAAACCCTGATTGGCCCACTGGTGGTTGGATGCTTGCTGGGCGCTTTCTTCGCCTACGCTGTGTTCGCGTTTGCAAGTGAATTCACGCTTCAGAAGGGCGAATCCTTTGACAAGTGGCAAACTGTGGCTGAGGCCTCTTTTGCATTCTTGGTGGCCGCTGCTTCGACTGTCGGCTTGCTTGGTGTCCTGTCAGTTGTGGTCCACAGATGGCGGGCAAAGGGCAGAGGCAATGCCTAGCAGGTTCGTGGATTGGACCCACAACGGCGCCCAGCATGGTTGCCATGCTTCAGGTCCGAGTGTGCCGTTGTGATCCACTCCCGGCCAAGGTTAGGACGCAGAGGACACTTCCTGCTCCCTCGCAAGACATTTGGAGACAACATGAAACGCGTAACCGGCATTGGTGGCATCTTCTTCAAGGCCAAGGACGCTGCAGCGCTCCGTGCTTGGTACAAACGGCACCTCGGCATTGAGGTCCAAGACTGGGGCGGTACGGCTTTCACATGGGCCGATGCCGAAGGCAAGCCAATGGCTGGCACGACCATCTGGTCAATCAGTCCTGTAGAGGGAGACACCTTCGCGCCGAGCGCGGCAACCTTCATGATCAACTACCGAGTTGAAGACCTGAATGCCCTGGTGAATGTCCTCAAAGAGGAAGGTTGCCACGTCCTCGACAAGATCGACGAGTCTGAATTCGGCAAGTTCGCCTGGGTAATCGACCCAGAGGGAAACAAGGTTGAGTTGTGGCAGCCACCCGCAGGGCAATGAACAGTCGGCACGCAAGCGACCTGCGGCCTAACCTTCATATCTGGACTCCCCCACAACACATTGTCAGCAAACAGTCTTTGAAACTCGCCACGCTTTTATTGGCCCTGCTCGTGACGATCTCCACCCTGGCGTTCACGGGCCCAGTGGTGGCCGCCGAGCATCCGCGCGTCATTGTGTCCACGGACATGGGCGGCAGTGATCCGGATGATTTCCAGTCCATGGTGCATTACCTGGTTTATGCCGACGTTCTGGACACCGAGGGCCTGATCAGCTCACCACCGGGCAAGGGCCGTGCGGACGACATCTTTTCGTCCATCGCTGCGTATGAGATGGACTTCTCCAATCTGCGTGCATGGTCGCCCGACTACCCTGCGCCCGACGCGTTGCGCCAGGTGGTCAGGCAGGGAGCGGTCGTTGCTCAGTCCGGGGTTGCGCCGTCCACGGAGATCAGCGATGGCGCGAAGCTGATCATCGAAAGGGCGTTGGCCGATGATCAGCGGCCTCTTTATGTGCTGGTGTGGGGTGCCATCACCGATGTGGCTCAGGCGGTGCACAGCCGCCCGGGCATCAAGGCCAAGCTGCGCATTTATTCCATTGGTTCCTGGAACACCCAGCAAGACCGCAAGGCGCGCAACTATCTGTTCAACAAGCACCCCGATCTCTGGTGGATCGAGAACGACACCAGCTTTCGGGGCATGTACCTGGGCGGCTTTCAGGGCGGCGAATTTGGGGCTCGCAGTTTTCCCGAGCTACACGTGAAAGACCATGGGCACCTGGGTGCCTTCTTCATGGGCAAAAAAGCCGACATCAAGATGGGCGACACACCCAGTGTGCTGTACCTGCTGCACGGTGATGCCGACCGCCCCGAGACCGAGCATTGGGGTGGAGCATTCTTTCGGCCCTTTCCGGACAAGCGCCCGACCTACTGGCACGACCGCCGCGAGCGGTCGTTGGCGGACCGAGGCTGGAATGGGGCGAAAACCGTCAACCAATGGCGGAGAGACTTTTTGTCGGACTGGCAAGCGCGAATGAATCGCTTGATCACCCAACCCATGGGGGCCGAAAGTGCAGAAGAACCTCAAGCATCGGATCCACCGGGCAAATGACAAGGGCGGGGGGCTCTGATCCCTTCGTGCTTTTCAATTCGATCCCCGGCCCCTGCAGATTCAGGGCGCCAGCCGCTCCCGCAACCACCCGGCGTCACCACCCTGCTGGGTGTACCGCAACCGGTCATGCAACCGGCTCTTGCGCCCCTGCCAGAACTCCCAGGTGTCGGCCTTGAGGCGGTAGCCGCCCCAGTGGGGCGGGCGGGGTGGCCTGAGCAGGAACTGGGCGCCGTATTTGGCGGCGTTGGCCACCAGGATGCCGCGGCCGTCGATCACCTGGCTTTGCGGGCTGGCCCAGGCGCCGATGCGGCTGTCGAGCGGGCGGCTGTGGAAGTACTCGTCGCTTTCGGCATCGCTGACTTTTTCCACCACGCCCTGGATGCGCACCACGCGCTCCAGCTCCACCCAGTGAAACTGCAGGGCGGCGAAGGGGTTGCCGGCGAGTTCCTGGCCTTTGCGGCTGGCGTAGTTGGTGTACCAGACGATGCCGCGTTCGTCAAAGCCTTTGATGAGCACGATGCGGGTGCTGGGGCGCAGGTCGGAGCCCACGGTGGCCAGCGTCATGGCGTTGGGCTCGGGCACTTCGCTGCTGATGGCTTCCTGGAGCCATTGTTCGAATTGTTTCAGCGGATCGGCCTGGGAGGCGGATTCGCTGAGTTCGGCTTTTTCGTAGCTTTTGCGCAGGTCGGCGATGTTCATGGTGGGGTCAGTATAGGCAGCGGTGGGGTGCAGGGCGGTTGCGCAGGATCAAACGGTTGGGCGCGCTGTTGCGCAGCAGTCGGGCCAGTGCATGGTCTTCGATGCCGTGGGTGCGCAGGCCTTCCAGGGTTTGCTGGGCGTAGTCGAGGGTGCTGCCGTAGCGGCCGATCGAGTGGGCAAAGATGCTGGCGGTATTGCTCGGGGCTGAGCGCGCCGGTGTAGTTGGGGCTGCGGCGCGAGAGGGTGAAGGCCAGGGCGCGCACCGGGCCTTGCGGCGGTCTGGCAGCGTCACCCATTTGGGGTCGTACACCGGGTTGGGCATTTCGCGCACCCAGAGGGTGGGCATCATGGCTTCAACTTCGTCGTGGGGCAGGCGCAGGGCCACGCCCTGGCAACTGCCACCGGCCATCAGGGCGAACACCAGGCCGGGGCGCTCGTAGGTGCCGCGGTTGACCCGGCTCCACATGCTTGCAGGCAGCGGTGGTAGCCCGGCACGCGGGCCAGGCGCTGCTCGGCGGCTTCAAATTCGGGGCGCCACACCAGAGAGGCATAGCCAAACACCCAGAGATCGGGCCGTCGGCCCTGGCTGCGCCATTGGGCCAGGGTGTCTTGCATCATCTGCGCGCCGTCGCGCTGGGCGGGGTCCCAGGGGTTGGGCGGGGTGCCGCGTGCTGGCAAGGTGTGGGTCAGGTGCTGCCATCTACAATCAAAGGTTTTCCAGCGCATGGGGCATTGGCCCGCGCTGGAACTGTTTCGAAAACCTATTATTTCTCACGGAGTGTGACCCCATGTCTTCACAAGATAACGACCAGGACAACCGCCTGCGATTCGTCGACCGCGTGGCGCGGCCGGAGGACCTGCACGTCGCGGCGGACGAGCTCGCCGGCCTGCGCGCCTTCTCGTCCTCGGCGAGCTTCCTCGGCCCGCTCGACCGGACGCTGCTCGACCTGGGCACACGGCTCGCGCCCGTGCTTCCGCGCGTCGTCGTGCCGGCTGCGCGGTTCCGGCTCCGTCAGCTGGTCGGCCACCTCGTCGCCGACGCCGGAGCGGGGCTCGGCCCGCACATCGCCCGGGCGCGGGGCGAGGGCTTCCGGCTCAACCTCAACCTGCTCGGCGAGGCCGTCCTCGGCGAGGCGGAGGCTGCGGCTCGCCTGCGGCGGGTGACGGCCCTCGTCGAGCGGCCCGACGTCGACTACGTCTCGATCAAGGTCTCCTCCGTCGCGAGCCAGCTCTCCACCTGGGACACCGCCGGGAGCCGCGACCGCGTCGTGCGGACGCTGCTCCCGCTGTACCGCACCGCCAGGGCCACCGGGACCTTCCTCAACCTCGACATGGAGGAGTACCGCGACCTCGCCCTGACCGTCGAGGTCTTCGAGCGTCTGAGCACCGAGCCGGAGCTCGCCGACCTGCCGATCGGCATCGTGCTCCAGGCCTACCTGCCGGACACCCTCGCGGCCCACGACGAGCTGACGGACATCGCGCGTCGGCGGGTCGCGGCCGGTGGTGCGCGCGTCAAGGTCCGCCTGGTCAAGGGCGCCAACCTGGCCATGGAGCAGGTCGAGGCCGAGCTGCACGGCTGGCCGCAGGCCCCGTACACGTCCAAGGCCGAGGTCGACGCGAACTACGTGCGTCTGGTCGAGCGCGCCCTTGACCCGGCGCGGACCTCCGCGATGCGGGTCGGCGTCGCGAGCCACAACCTGTTCCACGTCGCCCTGGCCCACGAGCTCGCCGTCGAGCGGGGGGTCAGCGAGGCGCTCGACATCGAGATGCTCCAGGGCATGGCGCCCGCTCAGGCGCGCGCCGTGCGTGACACCGTCGACGGCACCGAGCGCGGGGCGGGCCGTACCGGCTCGGTGATCCTCTACACCCCCGTCGTCGCGCGCTCGGACTTCGACGTGGCGATCGCCTACCTCGTCCGACGCCTCGAGGAGAACGCCGCCCCGCAGAACTTCCTGCACGCCCTGTTCGCTGAGCCGGCCTCGGCGAGCACCTCGCCCGCCCCGCCGACGGAGCCCTCCTCGGGGCTCGGCGCCCAGCACGAGGCCTTCCTGGCCTCGGTCCGTGACTCGCAGACGGTCACGAGCACGCCACGCCGCGGGCCGCGCACCGTCCCCACGGCCGACGCCCCGTTCGCCAACACCCCCGACACCGACCCCGCCGTCGCCGAGTCGCGCGCCTGGGCCGCCTCGCTCATGACGCGCGAGGTCGACGTCCCGCGCGGCCAGGTCATCTCCTCGACCGCCGAGGTCGACGAGGCCGTCGCGCGGGCGGTCGCCGTGCGCGTGGCCTGGGCCGGGACCGACCCGATGGCCCGCGCGGCAGCACTGCGCCTCGCCGCCGTGCGGCTGGAGGAGGCCAGGTCCGACCTCGTCGCCACGATGGTCCAGGAGGCGGGCAAGACGGTCGCCGAGGCGGACCCCGAGGTCAGCGAGGCCGTCGACTTCGCCCGCTACTACGCCGATCAGGCCGAGCGCCTCGTCGACGGCCGGACCCCGGGCGCCGTCTTCCGCCCGCACGGCGTCACGCTCGTCACCCCGCCGTGGAACTTCCCGGTCGCGATCCCGATCGGCTCGGCGCTCGCGGCTCTCGCCGCTGGCTCGCCCGTCCTGCTCAAGCCCGCGCCGCCGACTCCGCGCTGCGCGCAGGTCGCGGTCGGCGCGGTCCAGCGTGCCCTCGCCGAGTCCGGCGTCCCGGCGGACGTGCTCCAGGTCGTCCTGTCGCCCGAGGGCGAGGTCGGCAGGCACCTGGTCAGCCACCGGGACGTCGCCCGGGTGCTCCTCACCGGGTCGATCGAGACGGCAGAGCTCTTCTCGTCCTGGCGCGAGGACCTGGACGTCCTCGCCGAGACCTCCGGGAAGAACGCGATCGTCGTGACGGCCGCCGCCGACCTGGACCTGGCGATCACCGATGTGGTGCGCTCGGCCTTCGGCCACGCCGGGCAGAAGTGCTCCGCCGCGTCGCTGCTCATCCTCGTCGGGCCGGCCGGGCGGTCCGAGCGGCTGCGGCGCCAGCTCGCGGACGCCACGAGCTCGCTGCGGGTCGGCCCGGCGGACGATCTCGCGACGGTCGTCGGGCCGCTCACCGAGCCCGCGGGCGGCAAGCTGCTGCGCGCGCTCACGACGCTCGACCCGGGCGAGAGCTGGCTGGTCGCGCCCCGGCGACTGGACCAGGAAGGCCGTTCGTGGACCCCTGGCATCAAGTACGGCGTGGCGCCCGGCTCGGCCTTCCACCTCACGGAGGTCTTCGGCCCGGTGCTCGGGGTGATGCGCGCGGCGACGCTCGACGAGGCGATCGACCTGCAGAACGCCGTGCCCTTCGGCCTCACCGGCGGCCTGCACTCCCTCGACGAGCGCGAGATCGCCCACTGGCTCGAGCGCGTCGAGGTGGGCAACGCCTACGTGAACCGCGGGATCACGGGAGCCATCGTGCGCCGCCAGCCCTTCGGGGGGTGGAAGGCCTCGAGCGTCGGTCCCGGTGCCAAGGCGGGTGGGCCCGACTACGTCGCTCAGCTCGGACGGTGGCAGGATGCGCCGTCGCCTGGCGGGCTCGACTCGTCGCCCTCGGCCTGGCTCGAGGCGGCGCGTGCCGACGACGCGCTGGTGTGGGCGAGCGAGCTGTCCCTCGGGAGCGATCCCTCGGGACTGGCCGTCGAGGAGAACACCTTCCGCTACCGGCCGGTCCCGCACCTGTGGATCCGGGCCGGGGCGGATGCGGCGCCGGCCGAGCTCGCGAGGGTCCGCTCGGCCGCCGCGACCGTCGGGACGGCGGTCACGCTGAGCGAGGCGGGCCAGGAGAGCGACGAGGCCTTCGTCGAGCGCGTGCGCGACGGTCGCGTCACGGGGCGGCTGCGTGCCGTCGGGCACACGTCCGGGCTGCGGGCCGCTGCCGCCGCCGCGGTCGGATCGGTCACCCTGCTCGACGGCCCGGTGCTCCGCTCGGCCCGGCGCGAGCTGCTCGGCGTGCTGCGTGAGCAGGCCGTCAGCCGCACCCGTCACCGCCTCGGGCACCTCCCGCCCCGCTGATCATCACCTGTTCGGGCGAAGGCAGGCGTCTCAAGGCGCGATCCCGACGGGCCGATGCTCTCCCTGTGCCCGTATCCGCTCCTGAGGTCTCGACGGCGATCCAGTGCGTCGTCGCCGGCCTCGTCCTCGCCTCCTGTGCCGTGCAGGCGACCTGGTTGCGCGGTGAGCGGCGCTCGCACGGCCGCTCAGGGGCCATGGGCGCGACCTGGATCCTGGTGTGGTCGATCGCGCTCGCCACGGTCAGCCTGCTCAACGGGATCGCGAGCCTCATGCCCACCGGAGTCGCGGCGGACCTCGTCCTCTTCGCGCGCTTCCTCGCGCTCGGCGCGGCCGTCGTCCTGAGCCTTCCGGCCATCCATGCCTTCACCGGCGGGCCCGACGTCCGCCCCCTCGTCGCCGCGACCGGCAGCTGGTACGTCTTCGCCGCGATGCTGTGGCTGGGAACCGACCTGGTCTACGCCCACCTGCGGCTGGACGGCGTGCCGCAGTACGGTCCGCTCACGACGGCCGTCGACCTCGTCCCGCTGATGGCGATCGCGATCTACGTCGCCTACTCGCTGCGCCGGGTGACCCTCACGGCCGTCGGGGCCCTCCTGACGATCGCCGGGTTCACCTCGGCCGTGCTGCTCGTCGCCTCGGCCGTGCCGCCACCGTCCGAGCTCACCGAGCTGCTGCGCGGGCTGTGGGCGCTGCCGCTCGTCATCGGGCTCCAGGTGCTCGTCTCGAGCTGGATCACCCAGCTGCGCAGGGCCGACGCCCAGCGCGACCAGATCCGCGCCAGCCTCGCCCGGGTCGCCAACGCGGCATGGATCGCCGCCTCCGCGGCCCATGTCCTGGAGAGCTC
Source organism: uncultured Actinomycetota bacterium (assembly GCA_963777075.1). Taxonomy (GTDB): domain Bacteria; phylum Actinomycetota; class Actinomycetes; order Actinomycetales; family Cellulomonadaceae; genus Actinotalea. Next base: position 10,469 of record CAVZPH010000034.1, read on the forward strand.
CCTCGTCGAGGCCCGGGTCGTCCTGGACGACCCGACGGTCGACGGTGTCCTTCGTGCCGTCTCCACCGACCGCTTCGTCGCGGATGTCTACCTCGCCTCCGGTCGCTCGTTGAGCGCCGACGAGGAGGCCTACGTCCACGACCTCGAGCGCATCGTCACGACCTCCGCCGAGCGCCACGCCCTGACCGACCGGCTCGCGCGCGCGGCGTTCACCGATGCCCTGACCCGGCTGCCCAACCGCTCGGCGCTGGACCGCCACCTCGAGGGTGCGCTCATGACGGCCGAGGCGAACGGGACGGCTCTCGCCCTGCTCGTCTGCGACATCGACGGCCTCCAGCACGCGAACGACCGGCACGGTCACACCTTCGGGGACCAGCTCCTCGTCCGCGCCGGGCGGTACCTCGCCGAGTCGGTCGCCACGGGGTCCTTCCTCGCCCGACTCGGCAGCGACGAGTTCGCCGTCGTCCTGCCGGACGCACCGGACCCGGACACCCTGCGGGCACTCGGCCGGCGGCTGCGTGCCGGCTTCGCCCCGACGGTCGACGCCGTGACCGAGACGCGGCTGACGATCGGCGTCGCGCGCTGGGCCCCCGGCGAGCCGGCCAACGGCGACCTCCTGCTGCGCGCGGCGGACGAGGCGATGCACGAGGCCAAGCGCATCCACTCCGGGGTGGCCTTCTACGACGACCGTCTGCGGACCCAGGCGAGCCAGCAGCGCACGGTGCGCTCGGAGCTCGAGGCCGCCGTCGCCGCCGGCGAGATCATCGCCTACTTCCAGCCGCTGACCGACGCGGTCTCCCTCGAGGTGGTCGGGCTGGAGGTCCTCGCCCGCTGGAAGCACGGGGAGGAGCTGCGCTCCCCCGGCGACTGGCTGCCACTGGCCGAGGAGTCGGGCCTGATCGTGCAGATCGGGCAGCAGATGTTCGCCTCCGCGAGGCGCGGCATGGAGGAGTTCGACCTCCCCGTCGCGGTCAACGTCGCGGCCCGCCAGCTCGACGAGCCCGACTTCGTCCAGCACGTCGAGCAGTCCTGGGGCACCGACCGGTGGGACCGGCTCACGATCGAGGTGACCGAGAGCGCCCTGCTCTACGACAAGCACCACATCCGGGCCTCGCTCGTGAGCCTCGCGGAGCGCGGGGTGAAGATCGCGCTCGACGACTTCGGCACCGGCTACAACTCGTTGTCGCGGCTCGGCGAGCTGCCCGTGCACACGCTCAAGATCGACCGGGCCTTCGTGCACGACATCAACACCCCGGAGGGTGCAGCCGTCCTGCGTGCGATCCTCGCTCTGGCCGCCGCCCACGGGCTCGGGATCGTCGCCGAGGGGGTCGAGCAGCGCTCGGAGCTCCAGGCCCTCATCCAGATGGGCGTGACCGTCGTCCAGGGTCATATGCTCGGCCGGCCGGCACCGGGCATCCCCACGCGGCGCGGCTCCGCCCCCACCCAGCGCCTCGTCCCGTCCGACGGCTCGACGCTCGTCGAGCACGACTCCGGCGGGCGCACGCGCCTCACGGACCGACCGACTCCCGCCTGAGCACAGGGCGCCGGGGCAGGGGCGCCGGCGCCGGCGTCAGCCGAGGAGCGTCGGCTTGAGCTCGAGGATCCGGCCGAGGACCCCGTTGATGAAGCCGGGCGAGTCGTCCGTCGACAGGGCCCGCACGAGCTCGACGGCCTCGTCCACCGCGACGGCGTCCGGGACCTCGTCGTTGAACAGCAGCTCCCAGACGCCGAGCCGCAGGACCGCGCGGTCCACCGCCGGCATCCGCTCCAGGACCCAGCCCTGGGCGTACGTGGCGATGTACTCGTCGATCTGCTCGCTCTTCGCCGCGACACCCTCCACGAGATCGACGGCGTACTGCGGCAAGGACGACTCGGTGCCGGGCTCCGCGATCCGCGCCGCCAGGATCTCCATCACGGGACGCTCGCGCTGATCGGCCTCGAAGAGGACGTCGACGGCGCGCTTACGGGCCTTGCTGCGAGCAGCCAAGTCAGTCGTTCACCCGGCCGAGGTAGGACCCGTCACGCGTGTCCACCTTGACCTTGGTGCCGACCTCGAGGAAGAGCGGCACCTGGATCTCGGCGCCGGTCTCGAGGGTCGCGGGCTTCGTCCCACCGGTGGACCGGTCGCCCTGCAGGCCGGGCTCGGTGTAGGAGATCTCGAGCACGACCGACGGCGGGAGCTCGACGTACAGCGGCACACCCTCGTGCGTCGCGACGAGCGCCGTCTGGTTCTCCAGCATGTAGTCGGCGGCCGACCCCACGGTCGTCTCGCTGACCATGAGCTGCTCGAAGGTCGCGCCGTCCATGAAGACGAAGTCGGTGCCGTCCTTGTACAGGTACTGCATGTCGCGCTTGTCGACGGTCGCGGTCTCGACCTTCAGGCCGGCGTTGAAGGTCCGGTCGACGACCTTGCCCGAGAGCACGTTCTTCAGCTTGGTGCGCACGAACGCGCCACCCTTGCCCGGCTTGACGTGCTGGAACTCGATGACGGTCCAGAGCTGACCGTCGATGTTCAGGACGATGCCGTTCTTCAGGTCGTTCGTGGTGGCCACAGCAGAGATCTTCCTGTCGGGTCGTGGTGAGGGCGCGGGAGCCCGGAGGCGCTCGGCACACGCACGGAGGTGCGCTCGGCGGCGATCAGTCTACCGGCTCGCGGCAGACACCAGTGGCCCGCCTCGCCGCGGGCCTCAGCCGATCAGATGGCGCGCCACGCCACCGACCACCGCGGCCCACAGCATCGACGCCAGCGTCCCGATCACGAAGCGTTCGGAGGAGTCGGGGTTCTTCGAGAGCTCGGAGAACCTGCCGAGGCCCTTGATCGCGACGACGACAGCGACGCCCTCCGGGAAGCCCGCGGCGATCGTCGCCGTGACGGCCATCCGCTCGAGCACGCCGATCCAGCTGCCGCCATGGAGCGCGCCCGGGACGTCGGGCGCCTCTCCCCCGGCGTCGGGCGCCCCGGCGGGGGCCTCCTGGCCACCGGAGTCCGCCGACTGCGCGGCGAGGTGCAGGACGCCTGCAACCAGGGGGAACCCGGCCATCGCGCTGAGCGCAACGGCAAGGACGACCACGAGGTACGTCACCTGTCTGCCTCCTCGAGCAACCGGACGGCGAGCGGCCGGAGCGCCGCCTCCTCGAACCACTGCGCACCACGGAGCCGCTGGCTGACGGCCTGCTGGGAGATCCCCAGCCGCGCCGCGACGTCCTCCTGGGTGCTGGCGGGCAGGGCGAGCACGGCGTCGACGGCGGCCCACCCGGCTTCCGTCCGACGGCGCGCGACGGAGCCCAGCATGGTGAGCACGGCCTCGCAGTCGGCCGCGAGCGCGGCATCGGGAGCCTCGACCGCGAGCGGGACGGGACGGGACCGGGACTTCGCCCGCTCCACGGCGTGGCGCGCATGCACGAAGGCGGGACCGGATCCCGCCCTCGACTCGGCGGCGAGCGGGCTGTCGACGGGACCCGCCCCGATGCCGACCGACCAGCCGCCACGGCGCAGGAGCCTCAGTGCCGTCTCGACGGCCGCTGCGGCGTCGTCGAACACGGCCTGGACCTCGTCCCCGACGGTGCGGTCGAAGGCTCGCAGGGCCGAGCGTGCGGCGGGGTCCTCCCCGAGGGCGGCGAGCAGCTCGGGCACCCGGTCCCCGACGGAGCGGCTGCCCTCCTGGTCAACCGTGAGGACGATCACGTCACAAGCCTATGCCCTGGTAACTGCAAGAACAATCCCCGGACCTTGTCGCCACGGGCGCGGTCACCGTCGCGCCGCGATGGCCTCGAGGGCCAGCCGGTAGGAGTCGAGCCCGAAGCCCGCGATCGTCCCGGTCGCCACCGCGGCGACGACGCTCGTGTGCCGGAAGGCCTCGCGCGCTGCGGGGTTGGACAGGTGCACCTCGACGAGCATGAGCCCGACGTCGGTCACCTGCGCCGCCGCGTCGCGCATGGCGTACGAGTAGTGCGTGAACGCCGCGGGGTTGAGCACGACATGGGCGCGCGTGTCCACGGCCTCGTGCAGCCAGCCGACGAGCTCGGACTCGTCATCCGTCTGCCGGCCGTCGACCTCCAGGCCGAGCGACGCACCCCAGCCCGCCGCCGCCGCGAGCAGGTCCTCGAGGGTCGCGGTGCCGTACACCTCGGGCTCCCGGACTCCCAGGCGGCCGAGGTTGGGTCCGTTGAGCACCAGCACACGCGTCATGCGCCAAGGCTAGGGGATGCCACCCACAGGCCGGCCCCTCTCAGAGCAGGACGGCGCGTCCCGCCGGGCGGGAGACCTCGGCGTACGCCGCAGCGAGCAGCGTCGGGTCGGGGCCCTCCAGGCGCACCGGGCGCGCGATGCCCTCGAGGACGACGAAGCGCAGGAGGTCTCCCCTGGTCTTCTTGTCCCGGCGCATCGCGACCAGCAGCTGGTCCCAACGGTCCTCGCGGTAGCTCGTCGGCAGGCCCACCGACTCCAGGACGGCGCGGTGCCGGTCCACGACGTCGTCGGAGAGCCGCCCGGCGAGGCGCGCGAGCTCGGCGGCGTAGACCATGCCCACCGAGACGGCTGCGCCGTGCCGCCAGGAGAAGCGCTCGACGAGCTCGATCGCGTGGCCGAAGGTGTGCCCGTAGTTGAGGATCTCGCGCAGCCCCGACTCGCGCAGGTCGGCCCCGACGACGTCGGCCTTGACCTGCACGGCACGCTCCACGAGCTCCCGCAGCGTCGCCCAGGCCTGCGGCGTCGGCTGCGCGGCGGCGAGGGCCGAGGGGTCGGCCTCGACCAGGTCGAGGATGCGCGGGTCGGAGATGAACCCCGCCTTGATGATCTCGCCGAGACCGGCGACACGGTCGTTGACCGGGAGCGTCTCGAGCGCCGTGAGGTCGCACAGCACGCCCGAGGGCGGGTGGAAGGCCCCGACGAGGTTCTTGCCCTCAGCGGTGTTGATCCCCGTCTTCCCGCCGACGGCGGCGTCGACCATCGCGAGCAGCGTGGTCGGCACCTGGACGACGGCGATCCCGCGCAGCCACGTCGCGGCGACGAACCCCGCGAGGTCGGTCGTCGCTCCGCCGCCGAGACCGACGACGGCGTCGCTGCGGGTGAAGCCCGCCTGGCCGAGCACCTGCCAGCAGAAGCCGGCGACCTGGGCGGTCTTGGACTCCTCGGCCTCGGGAACCTCGGCGAGGTAGACCTCGAGACCCTGAGCGGCGAGGTCCTCCCGGACGGCCTCGGCCGAGGCCGCCAGCGCGCCCGGGTGGATGATGAGGACCCGACGGACACCCGTGCCGAGCAGACCGGGGAGCTCGCCGAGCAGACCACGACCGACGACGACGTCGTACGGGGAGGCACCGCCGACCGTGATGCGCGTGGGCTCCGTGCTCGTGGGGCTCATGAGCTCGCCGCCCCCTGCGCGCCGACGCGTGCGACGATCTCGTCGACGACCTCCCGGGGATTGAGCTCGTCGGTGCTGAGCACGAGCGTGGCGACGCCCTCGTAGACGGGCCTGCGTGCGTCCATGAGCACCTTCCACTGAGCGCGGGGGTTGCCGAGCAGGAGCGGCCGCGAACCCGTCATCCCCACCCGTGGCGCCGCATGGGCCAGCGAGACGTCGAGGAACACCACGACCCCGCCGCTCGCGCGGTACAGCGCCAGCGCCTCCTGGGTGACCGGGTCCATGACCGCTCCACCACCGAGGGCCAGGACTCCGTCGTGCTCGGTGAGCGCGGCCGCGACGGCCGCACGCTCCATCGCACGGAAGGCGGGCTCGCCGTCGTCGACGAAGATCTCCGAGATCGGCCGGCCGGCCGTGGCCTCGACGTCGGCGTCGGTGTCGCGGGCCGCGAGCCCCCACCGCGCCGCGAGCGATCGCGCGGCCGTCGACTTGCCCGCCCCGGGCGGGCCGACCAGGACGACCCTCGGCCCAGCGCTCACCGGTCGGCCTGGCGCTGGAGGACGGGGATCGACTCGAGGTACGAGGTGTAGTTGCGGGCGACCTCGCCGACCGAGTCCCCGCCGAACTTCTCCAGCACGGCATCGGCCAGGACGAGCGCCACCATCGCCTCGGCGACGATCCCCGCCGCCGGGACGGCGCAGACGTCCGAGCGCTGGTGGATGGCCTGGGCCTTCTCCCCCGTCGCGACATCCGTCGTGTCGAGCGCGCGCGGGACGGTGGAGATCGGCTTCATCGCCGCGCGCACGCGCAGCACCTCGCCGTTGGTCATCCCGCCCTCGAGGCCACCTGCCCGGTTCGAGCGACGTCGGATGAGGCCGTCCTCGTCGCGTTCGATCTCGTCATGGGCCTGAGAGCCACGACGCGTCGCCGTCCGGAAGCCGTCGCCGGACTCGACGCCCTTGATGGCCTGGATGCCCATGAGGGCGGCCGCCAGACGCGCGTCGAGGCGCTTGTCCCAGTGCGTGTACGAGCCGAGGCCCGTCGGCACGCCGTAGGCGAGCACCTCGACCACCCCGCCGAGGGTGTCACCGGCCTTCTGGCAGTCGTCGATCTCGGCCACCATCGCCGCGGAGGTCTCGGCGTCGAAGCAGCGCACCGGATCGGCGTCGAGGGCCTCGACGTCGCGCGGGTGCGGGAGCGGGGCGCCGTCGGGCACCGCGACGGGGCCGATCCCCACGACATGGGAGACGATCCGGGTGCCCACGGCCTGCTCGAGGAAGCGGGCCGCCACCAGCCCGAGCGCCACCCGGGTCGCGGTCTCCCGCGCCGAGGCGCGCTCGAGCACGGGACGCGCGTCGTCGAAGCCGTACTTGCGCATGCCGACCAGGTCCGCATGGCCGGGCCGCGGGCGCGTGAGGGGCGCGTTGCGCGCACGGACCAGGACGGCAGGGTCCTCGACCGGGTCGGCCGCCATGACCTCCGTCCACTTGGGCCACTCGGTGTTGCCGATCTCGATCGCCAACGGACCGCCCTGGCTCACGCCGTGGCGCAGTCCGGCGAGGATGCGCACCTCGTCCTGCTCGAAGGCCATCCGGGCGCCCCGGCCGTAGCCGAGGCGGCGCCGGGCGAGCGCCTCCTGGACGTCAGCCGTCGTCACCTGCACGCCTGCCGGGAGGCCCTCGACGATCCCGACGAGTGCGGGGCCATGAGACTCCCCCGAGGTCAACCAGCGCAGCACGGTGTGTCCCTTCGTCGATCCGGTGCCTCATCGTCCCACGGGCCCGGACGCGCCTCGGCCCCCGTCCGGGCTGCGGACGGGGGCCGAGGACGACCGACGAGGTCGGGACTCAGGTGGTCGCGAAGGGGTTCGGCTGCCCGCTGGGCACCGGCAGGGCCGGTGTCTCGGCCGCCGGCGCACCGTCGGTCGAGGCTGCCGGGAGCACGAAGTACCACAGCGTGACGACGGTGCTGACGTCACCGTCGGCGATCGCCGGCCGGAGCCCTCGGGCACCCTCGGCGGAGAGCTGGGTCATCGCCAGGTTCGACACGAGGTAGAGACGGCTGCTCTTCGTCTGGACGAGGTCCAGGAAGGCCATCGACTTGTCGAACGAGCCGACGACGGTCAGCTGGATCGGCACGGCGAACAGGCCGCTCGAGGCGGGTGCCGCCGGCTCGGTCGCCGTCGCGTCGGTCGAGGTGCCCTCAGCGGGTGCCTCGGCCGTCGCGCCCGTCCCGTCCGTCGCCGCCGGGGCGGCCTCGACCGCAGGGGCGACGGCCACAGGCGACGAGAGCGTCTGGGTGTCGACGAAGACCCCGGACTGATCGGCGAGGCTCGCGATCTCGGTGTTGGTCGCCTCGACCGTCAGCTCGGCGGGGATCTTGACCTTGAGGCTCGCGAGATCGGCACGGTACTCGTCGATCTTCGCGAAGTCCGCCTTGAGCTGGGTCAGCTGGGCCTCGAGCTGCTGGGCCCGGACGAGCTCCTGGTCGGTCTGCGCGTTCATCGTCGAGGTCTCCTCCAGCAGCGGGGAGATCCCGAGCAGCCACCCGCCTGCACCGATGAGGAGCGCGAGCAGCCCGGCCCCGAGGACCCATGGCAACGAGTTCTGCTGCTTCATCACTGACCGTCCTTGCTTGCGAATCGGAGCGCGAACGCTGACTCGTCGATCTGGACCGTCGAGGAGACGGCGTAGAAGCTCGTCCCGTTGTCGTCGGTGTAGGCGGCGGTCGAGAAGAAGGCGCCGGAGAACCCGGGGATGCTGTCGAGGGCCACGACCCATGCGCTGATGTCCGGCAGGGTCGCGGCCTTCCCGGAGAAGGTGATGGCACCGATCCCGTTGGCGATGAGCGGGTTCTCCGAACCGACCACCGCGCTGTTGGGCGTCGGCGCGTTCGTCGTCAGGGAGGTGAGGTGGAAGTCAGCGGGCGAGACGGCCTGGATCGCCTGCACGTAGTCCTTCCAGAGGATCTCCGTGGACATGCCGAGCGTCTGGGCCGACTTCGAGCTGTCCGATCTCGCTCTTGACCTGCGGGACCTCGGCGTACTTCGCCTGCTCATCGAGGATCCGCGCGACCTCGGCCTGCTGGAGGGCGAGCCGGTCGGAGGCCTGGGACCGCATGAAGACGCCGTAGCCGTAGCCCACGACGACCAGGAGCAGCACGGCGACGAGGGCCCCGCCCAGCCTGACCTTCGTGCGGCCGAGCTTGCGCCGCGAGGTGACGTCGGGCGGCAGGAGGTTGACCTGCGGGGCCGGGAAGGCCCCGAGCCCGCGCAGGTCGGCGCCGGCAGGGGCGGTCGGCTCGAGGACCTCGGCCTGGCGCGCGCTCATGCTGCCACCGCCAGTGCCAGGCCGAGCGGGAGGGCGATCGTCGACTCGACCCCGGCCAGCGCGTGCAGCGAGGCCGACTTCGCGACGTTGACCCCGACACCGCCGAGGATGTCGCCCATCGTCACGGGGAGCCGGCTGGCGCTCGACAGGTACTGACCGAGGCCGTTGAGGTACGAGCCACCGCCGGTGAGCACCATGAGCTCGACGGCAGCACCGGGATGCGTGCTGGCGTAGTAGACGAGCGTGTTCCGGACGGCCTCGACGAGGTTCTGCGTCACGTGGTTGACGACCTCGGCCGCACCGGCGAGGTCGCTGGACACCGCGAACCCCACGCCGACCTGGCGCTTGAGGGCCTCGGCGTCCGGGAAGGGCATCCGGCCCTCGGCCGCCACCGCGTCGGTCACGTGCTGACCGCCGGTCGACAGCGTGCGGACCATCTGCGGGGCGCCGTCCCGGGCGATGACCACGGTCGTGATGCGGGCGCCGATGTCGACGAACGCCACGGTCGAGGCATGGGCCGGGGCGAGCGCGTGCGCGCGGAGCAGGGCGAAGGCGTTGAGGTCGACGACCAGGGGCCGCAGGCCCGCGCTCTCCACGGCCGCGACGTTCGCGGCGACGGTGTCCTTCGTCGCGGCGATGAGCAGGCCCTGGACGGTCCGGCCGGACTGCCCGACGTACTCACCGGTCGGGTAGAAGTCCAGCAGGGCGTCCTCGACCGCCACCGGGAGGCTGTCCTGGACCTGGAAGGGCAAGGACGAGCGCAGCTGAGGCATCGGCATCCACGGCAGCTCGAGGTTGCGGACCAGCACGCGCTGGTTGCCCACCCCGATCACCACCTCGCGGCTGCCGAACTTCGCGCCGGCCCACATCGACCTGAGTGCGGCCACGAGCCCCTCGGGCTCGGTGACCTCGCCGTCCTGGACGGCGCCGAGGGGCAGCGCCGCCTCGGCGTAGTTCACGATGGTCGGCGTGCCCCGACCCACCTGGAGCTCGACGGCACGGGCACGCGTGGTGCCGATGTCGAGCCCGATCACTGTTGCAGCCACGGTCCTACCCTTCGTCGCCCGGTGGCGAGCCTGTCGGTACCTCTATCGGACGGGAGTGGGTCGACCCTTGAGCCCTGGCAGCGGTCGTCATGCGATGAGGCCGAGGTACGCCGACCACAGCGCTTCCCCGGCGGCGAGTCCCACCCAGGAGCCGAGGATCATCCACGGGCCGAACGGGATCCCGCTGCGCCGCCCCGCGCGACCTCCGAGGATGAGGACGATCGAGAAGAGCCCGCCCAGCAGGAAGGCCGAGAACGCCCCGACGACGAGCGCGCCCCAGCCGAACCAGCCGAGGCAGGCCCCGAGGACACCGGCGAGCTTCACGTCGCCGAAGCCCATGCCGCCCGGCCGGATCACCATGAGGAGGAAGTAGAAGGCGAAGAGGGCTGCCGCACCGATCGCCGCGCGCGGCAGGGCGGTCCACGAGCCGGTGACCGCGCTGGCAGCCACGAGCCCTGCGCCGACGACGGCGTAGGACGGCAGCACGATCGCGTCGGGGAGCCGGTGCACGTCGATGTCGATGAGCGCGAGCGCGACCGAGATCGCCGCCAGGTACAGCAGCACGGGAAGGACGGCGGGGGTGCCGGCGAACCTCAGCGCGACCGCGACGAAGAGCAGCGCCGTCCCCGCCTCGACCAGCGGGTACCGGGCCGAGATCGGGGCCCGGCAGTCACGGCACCTGCGGCGAAGCAGAAGCCACGAGAGCACCGGGACGTTGTCGCGGGACCGGATCGCATGTCCGCAGGACGGGCAGGCGCTCGGCGGCCGGACGACGGACTCGCCCCGCGGCACGCGCCACACGACGACGTTGAGGAACGAGCCGACGGCGAGCCCGACGAGCCCGGCGAACACACCCAGGAGTACCCCGAGGCTCACGGGATCCACGCGTACGCCGCGTGGTTCGACTTCACCTCACCGCTGTACCTCAAGGTCCACTGCGCATTGGTCCAGTGCGGCCAGGAGGGCGGTGCGGTGTACGTCAGCCGCGTGTCGTAGCGGTAGTCCTTCGCGTAGCCCGTCTTCGGGACACCGCCGCTGCTCGTGCCGACGGCACCTCGCCACCGCTGGGCGATCGAGCCACGGACGTACAGGTCACCGATCGAGCTCGAGCCGAGCTTGTAGTACTGCACGGTGAAGCTGTGCTGGAGCGTCTGGATCGACGCGGCGACCTGGATCCCGGAGGTCGGGTAGACCGAGCCGCGCGCGGGGTCGACGATCCGGGTCGGCCACTTCTGGCTCCCGCTCCACTCATCGCCGCCCGTGGGCGCGTTCCAGGACGTCCCCTTCGAGTTGGCCGTGACGGTCGCCATCGACGGGTGCATGATCTCGACGGAGTTCGTCGCGACGAGGCCGAGGATGTCCGTGCTCTGCGGCCCGTTCTTCAGGACGAGGTCGCCGGTGACGACGATCGACTGCGCCGCACCGATCGTCACGCGTCCGCCGAGCACGCCCTCGATGTACGCGTTGCCCTCGCCGGCGTACTTGCGGGCGTCGAGCATGTTCGAGTCGACGGTGTAGCTGGCGCCCTTGGACGGGGTACGCGTGGTGAAGGTGCCGAGCGGCAGCTCGCGGTTGGTGGTGCCGCCGATCGACTTCGCCAGGAGGACCTCGCGCGTCACCGCCGCCCGTCGCACCCGGCAGCGGGGCGGCGTCGACGTAGATGACCAGACCGGTCGGGACGGGGACCGTTGCCCCGGCGGTGCTGGCCAGAGCCGTCTTCGACCCGCAGTTCGGGGCGGAGCCGCCCGACGGCGCCCGCGCGATGTTGCGCCGTCGAGAAGTTCGAGTTCTTGCTCCAGACGGTCATCGTGTCGGGGGTACCACTGTTGAAGATGATCCGCGTCGCACCGTAGTAGTGGCAGCCGGGGACGTCGGCGAGCTCGGCGGAGCTGTCCGCGAGGGACAGGATCGAGTGGTACGCCGGTGCCGTCGAGAAGGTGGCGGAGGAGCCGGAGGACACGTACGTGCTCCCGGTGCGCAGGCAGTTCACCCAGGTCGACTTCGACCCCGGGACGACCGAGGGTGCCGCGCACTCGGGCTCGGCGGACTCGACGCTCTGCAGGAAGCGACCACCGACGGACAGGATCGTGTCGTTGCTCATCACGCGACCGTCGAGCACGTCGTTGGAGCCGAACTGGATCTCGGCGCAGCCCGTCCGGCCGCCCGGGACCTCCCACCAGTGCTTGGCGAGCGTCGCGCCGTTCTTCCCGCAGACCGCCGATGGCGCCCCGGAGTCGTACGCGTTGCGGTTGTCGGGGTCGGCACTCTCGAAGTCGGTGAAGTACACGTAGTCGGTGGACCCGGCCTTGCCGACCGCCACGTCGATCGTGCGGTAGACGTTGTTGACGCGGCCCGTCACGACGAGCGAGATCGAGCCGGTCACCTGGGACTGTGAGGCGTCGGCCACGTAGTGGAAGGCTGGGTCGGTGGCGCCCGTCGCGGCGCTGCTGACCGGCGCCCATCCGTAGGCGGTGCCGCAGGTGGTCGGGCCCTTCATCGCGGTGTTGCTGCAGTCGACCGTCTTGCCGTAGTCCGGGTCCCGGTTGAGCCGGGACAGGAAGTCGTCGACCCCGGACTGGGCGGCGGTCATCGCCGCCGTGTAGTCCTGGTCGTACCGGGAGTACTTCGTGCTCTGGACCGCGTAGGCGAGGCCGGCGAGCAGCAGGGTCGCGACGAGCACGGTGGCCCCGATGACGAGGATGAGGGCGACGCCCTCGTCTCCCGACGCGGCCCGGCCACTCATGAGGGAGCGCCTCCTCGACCTGGTCATGGGGTGGTCTCCTGGTTCTCGCGGATCACTGCCTGGGCGTTGGGGAGCAGCAGTCGCTGCACGTAGGTCGTCGGCTTGGCGCGCAGGTCGCTCGTCTGGACGGTGAGCTGGAGCTCGATCGCGAGGACGCCCTTGAGCTGGGTGGCCGTGAGGAAGCCGCCCACGGGGACGATGCGCGCGCTCGACCCGTCGTAGTAGGTGAAGATCGCGCGCCCCGTGTCGGTGCGCACGTTCCTCGCCACGACGGTGTCGACGATGTTGGAGGTCATCGTGTACTGGTACCCCGAGGCGCCGGGCGTCGGGGAGTTGGGCTTCTGGACGGTCTGGCGCAGCTCGCCGACGCCCGTCCCGGTCGGCACGATCCGGTAGGTGACCTTGCTCGGGCCGACGCTCCCGCTCGCGTTGTCGACGTTGGCGTAGAACTGCACGCCGTAGTCCGCTCCCTGGATGAACGCGTCCTCGGTGCATCCCGGTGCAGCCGAGCTGGCTCTGCATGGCCGAGGTCCGCAGGGTCCGCACCATCCGCTCGACCCCGACGCGCGCGGCGTCGACCTGCTCGGTCCGGGAGACGTTCGCCCCCGTCGTCCGCGAGACCCCGACGACGAGGGTCGCCGTGCCGGCGATGAGGATGGCCGTGATGAACATCGTGATGAGGAGCTCGGTCAGCGACATCCCTGAGTCGTCGCCCCGGACCCTGCGCAGCCATGCGGTCATGGCGTGGTCACCACCGATCCTGATCCGAAGTCGACGTCGTAGCTCGAGGCACCGTTGACCGTGAGCGAGTTGCCGGGGAAGGCGCTGCAGCCGCCGCCCGACTTGCGGTAGAGGTACCAGGTCCCTGCCGCCAGCTCGGAGCTGTAGGTGCCTCCGGTGCGGGAGAAGACCGTCGGGCTACCGGAGCAGGTGGGAGTGTCGGAGGTGTACGCGTAGATGTCGCTCCAGTAGTAGTACGGCGACGTTCGACACGCGCACCGTCGACTTCATGAGCGGCCAGGCGTACGTCGTGCTCGCTCCGTAGGGGACCGAGACGAGGCCCGCCGAGAGACAGGGCGCGCCGGGACCGCCCACATCGGGAGCAGCGAAGATGTACCAGCTACCGGCCGCGAGCTGCACGGGACCGACCGAGACCCCCGTGTCGGAGATCTTCTGGGCGTTCGTCGCGCTGCACGCGCCGCCGGAGGCTCCCGGCGCGGCCCAGATCGGTCCGGCGGGGGCTCCGGTGAGGGTCAGGGTGGAGGGCGCCCAGGCGACGTCGGGGTTGTCCCCGATGGCCAGTGCCACAGCCGAAGGGCCCTCGCTGCAGCCGATGGCCGTGGAACGCAGCCAGAAGGACCACGTCCCGGCCACGATGTGCCCCGCTGCGGGGTCGATCACTCGGGCTGCGGAGTCCGTGCACGCCGTCGAGCCGCTCGTCGCGACGACCTGGGTACCGGGGGTCACGACGGAGGGGACGCCCGTGAGGACGAAGTCGGCCGTGAGGAAGGGGACCGAGAGGACGCCCGTCCCGCCGGGCGCGAGCGCGACCATCGTCGGCAGCGTCGCCGGGACCGTGCTCCCGAAGAAGGCCGCGTAGTTGGTGGGCCACAGGTTCGTCACCGTGGTCGTCAGTCCCGTCACGGTGACCGGTCGGATCGACGGACCGGAGGCGACGGACTGGTAGAGGCTGACCGTCGCTCCGACGGCGTCCGCTGCCGAGACGCCCGTGAGCTGGATCGTCACCGAGGCGGCCTTGTCGACCTGGATCTTTCCGTCGGCGTTCAGCGTCCCCTGCTTGATCGTGCCGATCGTGCGCTCGGGGAACTCGGTTCCCGCGATGTCGACGTAGCCGGCATCGGTGACCCGGTAGGAGTAGGAGGACCCGGCGGTGCCGGGCGAGAGAGCGGCGACGGCGCAGCCGCTCGCATCGGTCGCGGTGGGGACGGACTCGCTGCCGGAGAAGACGGTCACGTTGCGCAGCGGCATCGGCTTGCCGAGCGAGTCGGTCACCGTGATCGCGGCGAAGGCCGCCGTGGTGCCCAGCCCGACGGCGCGCTCCGGCGAGAGCACGGCGGTGTTGGTGATGGGCTTCACCGTGCCCATCCCCGGCCAGGTCACCTGGACGTTGACGACGAGGGTCGGGTGCAGGACGGACCCGCCACCCTGGCAGGCGGAGACGCCGGCCGTCGTCGGGCTCCAGCTCGCCAGCCGCTTCACGGTGTAGGGCGTGCCGTCGATGACGAGCGGGTCGCCTGCCGTCCCGCCGGTGAGCGGGTGGGGGTTGGTCTGGAGCGCCTCGGCGGCGAGGTCGGTCGGCCCGGAGCCGCCGACGGCGAGGAACTGCTCACGGACGAGCTCGATCTCGCGGGCAGCGAGGTTCGAGGCCGCGACGCGGTTGCGGTTGGAGACGGACTGCTTCTGGGCCGTCACGACGAGCCCGAGCACGGACGTCGCCAGGACGAGCATGACCACCATCGCGACGACGACCTCGATGAGGGTCACACCGGCGTCACCGCCGGTGCTCGCGATGCGGCGCGCGCGGCGCATCATGGGTCGAAACAGCGTCATCAGAGGCCTCTCTCGGATCTCGCCGGTCCGCGCATCGCGGCTCAGGGGGGACATGCGCCGGTGGGGCGGGGGCGGTTTCGCCCCCGCCCCACCGGGTCGTGCAGTGCGGCTACCGGATCAGCAGGTGCCGTTGTCGAGCAGGCCCGAGGCCGCCGAGTACGAGACGGAGGTCAGGGTGCCCTGGCCGCAGGTCGACGTCGACCTGGACGCACCAGTTGGTGCTGCCCGAGCCGGAGATCTTGTTGAAGGTGACGTTGTTGCTCTTGCGGCCGATGTCGGTGATCGCGGTGCCGGTGCCGATCGTGTACTTGGCGGCGGTGCCGGTGCCGGCGACGGCGATCGTGGGCATCGCGGTCTGGTCGACGAACCAGGTCGCGACCTCCTTGCCGATGGTCGAGACGTCGGCGCGGGCGGCGGTGTCGACGGCCTTCTTGCGCTGGTTGAGGAACAGCGGGATGGCGATCGCGGCGAGGATGCCGATGATGATGATGACGACGAGGAGCTCGATGAGCGTGAAGCCCTGGTCCTTCTCCTGCATGGACTTGCGGATGCGCGAGATCATGTCGATCCCTTTCGTCTGCGGTATCAGGTGCCGGTGGCCGGCGGGTCGGTGGAACATTCGCTACATCGTCAGAATCGGTCCTGATCTTGAGTTCTGACGCGCCTTTTCGGCAGTTTCACCCGCTCGGCGCAACCCGAAACGGACATATCTGGACTGCCTCAGGTGATGAGGTCGAAGATCTTGAAGATGGGCATGTAGAGGGCGATGATCATGCCGCCGACGACGGTGCCGAGCACCGCGATCATCAGGGGCTCGATCAGGGACGTGAGCTGCTCCGTGGTCGCCTCGACCTCCTGGTCGTAGAACTCCGCGATCTTGTGCAGCATCGTGTCGAGCGCGCCGGTGTCCTCACCGACGGTGATCATCTGGACGACCATCGGCGGGAACACGGGATGCTCCGTCAGCGGACCGGCAAGCGACTGCCCGCCCCGGACGGAGTCGCGGACGGCCTTCGCCGCGTTCTCGACGACCATGTTGCCGCTCGTCTCGCCGACGATGTCGAGGGCCTGCAGGATCGGCACACCGGCATGGATCATCGTGCCGAAGTTCCGGGTGAACCGGGCGACGGCGACCTTGTGGAACAGCGCACCGAAGATCGGCACCTTGAGCTTGACCGGGTCGAGCCTCGCCCGGACCCCGTCGTCGTTCTTGTGCTTGCCCCACCAGATGCTGAAGAGGAACCCGACGACGACGAGCGGGATGGACGCGACCTTGAGCACGTCGGAGAGCAGGACGAGGATCCGGGTCGGCAGCGGCAGCTCCCCGCCGAGGCTCGCGAACATGTTCGCGAAGACGGGAACGATGAACAGGAGCATCCCGGCCGTGGCGAGCATCGCCATGACGAAGACGACGACGGGGTAGGTCATCGCCGACTTGATCTTCGAGCGGAGCTTGACCTCCGCCTCGTAGTTCTCGGCGATCGAGACGAGCACCTGGTCGAGGAAGCCGCCGACCTCACCGGCCTTGAGCATGTTGATCATCAGCGGCGGGAAGATGGTGTGGTGCTTGGCCATCGCGACCGACAGCGCCGTCCCGGTCTCGACGTCGTCGCGGACCTGGAAGAGCACCTTGGCGAGCGCCTTGTTCTCGGTCTGCTCGGCGAGGATGTTCAGCGCGCGCAGCAGGCTGAGGCCGGCGTTGATCATGGTCGCCATCTGGCGCGACATGATCGCCAGGTCCTTCATGCCGACCTTCTCGCCGAAGCCGGGGATCGAGATCTCCCGGTTCAGGCCGGTGGTCGAGACCTCGGAGATCGACAGCGGCGCCGTACCCATCGTGCGGAGCCGAGCGGCGACCGCCGCCTGGTTCTGCGCCTCGAGCCGACCCTTGACGATCTTGCCGTCCTTGTTGCGGACCGCGTACTCGTAGGTCCGGCTCGCCGTGGTGCTCATCGCCGCGCCCCCGTCCCGACGCCGCCGCCGAAGCCGGGCGTCGGGGGCTGGGCGGCGGTCCCGGCGTCATAGCCACCGGGTCCGGTGCCGATCGGGTCGCTCATCGAGCCGGCGCCCTGCGACATCCTCGAGGTGCGGCCGACGAGCCGGTTGAAGTCCTCGATGTGGTGGCACTTCTCCAGGCCGACCTCGTAGGTGATCCGGCTCGACTTCACCAGGTCGGCGAGGTGCTGGTCCATCGTGTGCATGCCCTGGGCCGCACCGGCCTGCATCGCCGAGTAGATCTGGTGCGTCTTGCCCTCGCGGATGAGGTTGCGGATGGCCGGCGTGGCGAGCATGACCTCGGTCGCGACCGCGCGGCCCTTGCCGTTGGCCTTCTTGCACAGGGTCTGGCAGACGACGCCCTGCAGGGCCGAGGCGAGCTGGGTGCGCACCTGGTCCTGCTGGTAGGCGGGGAACACGTCGATGATGCGGTCGATCGTCTGCGCGGCGTCCGAGGTGTGCAGCGTCGCGAAGACGAGGTGGCCCGTCTCGGCTGCCGTCAGCGCGACGGAGATCGTCTCGAGGTCACGCATCTCGCCGACGAGGATGATGTCGGGGTCCTGACGCAGCACGTGCTTGAGGGCGTTGGCGAAGGAGTGCGTGTCCGCGCCGACCTCGCGCTGGTTGATGAGCGACTTCTTGTGCCGGTGCAGGAACTCGATCGGGTCCTCGACCGTCATGATGTGGTCGCTGCGGGTGCGGTTCGCCAGGTCGACGATCGCCGCGAGCGTCGTCGACTTGCCGGAGCCGGTCGGGCCGGTGACCAGGACGAGCCCACGCGGCAGGCCGGCGAAGTTCGCGACGACGGGCGGGACGCCGAGGTCCTCGAGCGGCTTGATCTCGTAGGGGATCATCCGGAAGGCGGCGCCGATCGAGTCGCGCTGCTTGTACATGTTGACGCGGAACCGCGAGACGCCACGGACCGCGTAGGCGAGGTCGAGCTCGAGCTCCTCCTCGAAGCGCTCACGCTGCTTCTGGTTGAGGATCGCGTACAGGGTGCGCTGGAGGGTGTCGGCGTACATCACGGGGAAGCCGTCGAGCGGGCGCAGACCGCCGTCGAGGCGGATCATCGGCTGGGCGCCCGAGGTCAGGTGCAGGTCGGAGCCGCCCGACTCGATCATGGCGCGCAGGGCGCCGTCGAGGTCGATGTCGCCGTCCTGGGCGATCTGGGCGAGGCCGATCCGGGAGGCTGGCACGGCGTGCGGGTGGCGCGGCGGACGGCGGCAGGCGCCGCAGCGGAACGCTGGGCCCGAGGCCGGCGGGAGGATCTGGGTCTGCGCCACGGAGGCCTGCGGGGCCGCGGGAGCCTGCGGCGGCGCCGAGGAAGCCCCGGCTCGCCCGTGGACTGCGCGGCGGCCGCGAGCGAGCGACGGGTCGGGACGCCGCGCACCGGGCGCAGGCTGACCGTACGCCGACTGCGGCGTGTAGGCGGGCCACGGGGCAGGCTCGCCCTGAGGCGCGCCCGGGGCCTGGCTCGGGTAGGGCTGCGCACCGCGCCGAGGATCGGCACCGGGCTCTGGGGAGATCGTGTTCACAACGGGCCTCTCGCTCGTGGGCACCCGTTACGGGACGCTTCCGTGGTTCTCTATCGACCTGCCGTCACCTCGGCTTGAGGGTGAAGGATCAGGCCACGACGCGCAGCACCTCTTCGATGGACGTCAGGCCGAGGGCGACCTTCGCCCAGCCGTCGTCGCGGAGCGTGATCATGCCCTGCTCGCGCGCGACCCGACCGATCTCGGCCGCCGAGGCGTGGCGCGACGGCGAGCCGCTCGATCTCCTCCGAGACGATCATGACCTCGTGGATCGCCATCCGGCCCTTGTAGCCCGTGCGTGAGCACGCCGAGCAGCCCGCAGGACGGTGCAGGACGGGCATCTGCTCTCCCGGGGCTCCACGGGAAGCGTGCGGCGATGAGCTCCACCTCGCTCGGCTCGTACGGCTCCTTGCACTTGCTGCACAGGCGGCGTGCGAGTCGCTGGGCCACGACGCAGTCGAGTGCCGAGCCGACGAGGAAGGGCTCGATCCCCATCTCGATCAGACGGGTCACGGCACTCGGTGCGTCGTTGGTGTGCAGGGTCGAGAGCACGAGGTGGCCGGTGAGGGCCGCCTCGATGGCGATCTGCGCCGTCTCGTGGTCGCGGATCTCACCGAGCAGGACGACGTCCGGGTCGGAGCGCAGGATCGAGCGCAGCGCACCGGCGAAGGTCAGGCCGGCCTTGGTGTTGATCTGCACCTGGTTGATCCCCGGGAGCCGGTACTCGACCGGGTCCTCGACGGTGATGACGTTGATCTCCGGCTTGGAGACGGCGTTCAGCGTCGCGTAGAGCGTCGTCGACTTGCCGGAGCCGGTCGGCCCGGTGACCAGGATCATCCCGTACGGCTTGGTGTACGAGGCCTTGTAGTGCTCGAGGTTCTCCTCGAGGAAGGACAGGTCGCGCAGGTCGAGCGAGGCCGTCGAGTTGTCGAGGATTCGCATGACGACCTTCTCGCCCCACACCGTCGGCAGCGTCGCGACGCGGAGGTCGATCTTGCGGCCCTGGTGGACGACCGACATGCGCCCGTCCTGGGGCTTGCGACGCTCGGCGATGTCGATGTCGCTCATGATCTTGAGCCGGGAGATGACGCCCGACTGGATCTGCTTCGGCGCGCGCTGCATCTCGTGCAGCACGCCGTCGATGCGGTACCGGACGCGGAGGTCGTGCTCGGCCGGCTCGATGTGGATGTCGGAGGCCCGGTCGGAGATCGCCTGGGTGACGAGGAGGTTCACGAAGCGCACGATCGGTGCGTCGTCCTCGACCTGCTCGTTGGTCGAGAGGTCCTCGGCGGTGCCGTCCTCCTCGAAGGCCGAGGCGAGGTCGTCGATCTCCTCGTCGGCGCGGCAGAAGCGCTCGATCGCCGCCAGCAGGTCGTCGCGGGTCGCGACGACGGGCCGGACGGGCATCCGGGACAGGGTCCTGGCGTCGTCGACCGCGAGGACGTTGCCCGGGTCGGCCATCGCGAGGATGAGGAAGCCGTCGCTCAGCGCGATCGGCAGCACGGAGTAGCGCCGGCACATCGCGGCGGGGACGAGGCTCACCGCGGCGCGGTCAACGGGGTACTCGCTCAGCTCGATGAACGGCATGCCGACCTGGTCGGCGAGGGCTCTGACGAGCTGTGCCTCGGTGAGCATCCCGATGTCCACCAGGACCCGGCCGAGGGACTCGCCCCGGATCACCTGCTCATCGAGCGCTGCCATCAGCTGCGCCTCGGTGAGCAGGCCGTCGTCGAGGAGGATGTCTCCTAGCTGCTTCACGGGTGTCCTTCCGAGCGGCGTGCGGCGCACACCCGCAGGTGTGCCGTCACCGACTGCTATCGGCAGGCTCGCGCGGGTTCTGAAGCCCCGCGAGCCACTCGCGCACCACTCGGTCGTTCACCGGCCGAGTTGTCCGGGGCCCACCCCCGAGAACCGACCGGTCAGGACCTACCGGACGGGTCCTCCGCCGTGCCGGCGTCGGACGCGGCGAGCGCCTCGAGGAGCGCCGCCTCCATCGCGCCGAGCGGCGCCGTCTCGCCCGTCATCAGGCGCACCTGCTCCGTCGCCTGGTGCAGGAGCATCCGCTCCCCGCCGACGACGGTGCCGCCGCCCGCGGCCCAGGCGGCGGCCAGGGCCGTCGGACGCGGGTCGTACGCGCAGTCCAGGAGCACCCCGTCGATCCGGTGCCTCCCCCGTGAGCCCTCCGCGTCACCCGAGGTCAGGGCCACGAGCGCCGCCGCGAGCTCGTCCGCGGCGCGAGGAGGCAGCGTCGAGACGACGACGCCCGCCGCGAGGACGTTCTCGGCCACCCGGCTGGTCGGCCCCATCACGCCGACCCGAGGATCGACTCCCATCCGGTGCGCCGCGCGCATCGTCAGGCCCGCACGAGCCATCGACCGCGCGAGGACCTCCGCCCGCACCTGGCCGAGCTCGGCGAGGGCCGCGAGGGTCGACGCCGCCGTCGCACCGGCGCCCAGCACGATGGCCGAGCCGACGGGCCGGTTGCCGAGCCCCTCGCGCAGCGCCTGGACCACGCCGTGCACATCGGTGTTCGTCCCCACGAGGGAGGAGGCCGGACCGTGCACCAGGACGGTGTTGACGACACCGATCACCTCGGCGAGCGGCTCGACGTGGTCGAGGAGCGGGAGCACGACCTGCTTCAGGGGCATCGTCAGGCTCACGCCCGCCCAGCCGGCGTCGAGGCCGGCGAGCACCGCGGGCAGCCGGTCCTGGGGCGTGTCGAGGATGTCGTAGGTCCAGCCCTCGAGCCCCAACGCCCGATACGCGGCGCGATGGAGCACCGGCGAGAGCGAGTGCGCGACGGGGTGGCCGAGGACGGCCGCACGACGAGCCGGCGCGCTCACCCGCCCGCCGTGGGGGACTCCGAGGGCTGAGCGGCCTGCCACGCGCGCAGCTTGGCGATGTTCTCCAGCTGCACGGCGTAGGTGTCGGTGAAGAGCGTCTCGCCCGTGTCGAGGTTGATCGTCACCCAATAGAGCCACGGACCGGGCGGCGGGTCGAGCGTCGCCTTGATCGAGATCTCGCTCGGCGAGGCGATCGGGGTCGGCGGGAGGCCGGTGTGCATGTACACGTTGTAGGGCGTGTCCTGCGTGTCGATGATCGTCCGGGTCAGCTCGGTCCCGGAGATGCCGGCTCCGTAGGCGACGGCCGCGTCGATCTGCAGCGGCTTGTCGATGTCGAGGCGGTTCTGGATCGCCCGGGCGACCTTGGCGCGGTCCTCCTCGGTCCGTGCCTCGCGCTCGACGAGCGAGGCGATGATGAGCACCCGCTCGCGGTCGTCGGGCGCGACACCGAGCGAGTCGAGCGTCGAGATCGTCCGCGTGACCATCGCACTGATCATCTGGGTCGCCGTCGTGCCGGGCTCGAAGGTGTAGGTCGCGGCGTAGAGCCACCCCTCGTAGTTCCCGCCGGCCTCGGCCGGGAGCCCGGTGGCGGCCGTGTCCTGCATCGCGGCGGTGAACTCCTCGACCGGGATGTCGGTGACGGCGGTGAGCTTCTCGAGGATCTGGTCGACCCGCAGCCCCTCGGGGAGCGTGACCTTCGTCTGGACCCTGGCCGACGGGTCGAGCAGCGCGCTGACCGCGTCGGCGCCGCGCATCTGCGTCATCAGCCGGTACGTGCCGGGCTGGATCCCCGGGGCGTCGGGGTTCGCGGTGAAGGCGTCGGTGAAGGCACGAGTGCTCTTGACGACATCTGCCGCGAGGAGGACCTGCGCCATCTGGGCGCCCGTGGCCCCCGCCGGGATCACGACGTCGACCGTCCCCTGGCCCGGGCCCGGGTAGTCGTCCGCCGGAGTCTTCGTGCTGGTGATCGACGTGAGCGTCGGCAGGGCGAAGGTCACGACGGCGTAGGCGGCCCCACCCAGGAGCACGACGGTGACGAGGAGGGCGACGAGGTTGCGCCGACGGCGACGACGGCGCTTGCGGTCGCGCTGGGCACGCCCGTCCCTGCGCCGCCCGGAGGGGTCGGGCTCGCCGGATCGCACGATCTCGTCGAGGAACGCGTCGCTCACCCGGTGGTCTCCTGTCGTCTCGCGCCCCCGCGGTCGTTCGTCCCCGAGCCCTCGGCCCGGTCGTCCAGCTCGACCTCGACGCCCCACCTGCGCCCCGTGGAGCGCTCCCCGTCGAGCGCCGCCTGAAGGATCACGACGGCAGCCACCTGGTCGACGACCTGTCGGTGGCGGCGGCCGGGCCTCCCGGCGGCACGCAACGAGCGGTGGGCCGTCACGGTGCTCATCCGCTCGTCGACGAGACGCACGGGCACCGGCGCCACAGCGCGGGCCAAGGACTCACCATACGTGCGAACGCCCGCCGATGCCGAACCCTCGGCCCCCGACAGATGCGTCGGCAGGCCGAGATACACGACTGCCGCCTCCCGCTCGGCGACGATCTGCGCCACCCGGGCGATGTCCGTCGCGGCGGGGCTCAGGTCGCGAGCGACCGTCTCGACGGGCGTCGCGAGGATCCCGTCGGGGTCGCTCGAGGCGACGCCGACCCGGACGGCACCGAGGTCGACCCCGACACGCGCGCCGCGCGTGACCTCGTCGAGAGCCGGGGACTCGTTCACCGACCCTCGACCGCCGCCTCGACGGCGCGCAGCGCAGCGGGGAGCTGGGCCACGTCGGTCCCGCCGCCCTGGGCGACGTCGTCCTTCCCGCCGCCGCCCCCGCCGAGGACCGACGCCGCGACGCGCGCCAGCGCACCGGCGGCCAGCCCGGCCTGCCTGGCTGCCGCGTTCGTCACGACGAGCACCAGCGGCCGGTCCTTCGCGATCCCGCCGAGCGCGACGACCGCGGGCTCCTCCCCCATGCGGGAACGGATGTCCAGCGCGAGCGTCCGCAGGTCGTCGCCGCCGGCCTCCCCGACCTCATGGGTCACGACCCGCACCGGGCCCCGCGCGACGGCCGCCGCGGCGAGCGCACCGGCCTGGGCCAGCAGCCGCTCCTGGCGGATGGCCGCGAGCTCCTTCTCCGCCTCACGCAACCGGCTGACGACGCTCGAGACGCGCTCGGCGAGCTCGTCGGGCCGGGCCTTGAGCTGCTCGGTGAGCGTGGCGACGAGGGTCCGCTCCTTGGCGAGCTCGTGGAAGGCCTCCAGGCCCACGAGGGCCTCGACGCGACGCGCCCCGGACCCGACGGAGGACTCCCCCGTCAGGGCGATCAGCCCGATCTGGCTCGAGTGGTCCACATGCGTCCCGCCGCACAGCTCGCGCGACCAGGGGCCGCCGATCTCCACGACGCGCACCTGCTCGGCGTAGGTCTCGCCGAACAACGCGATCGCTCCCCACTCCTTCGCCTCGGGTAGGGTCATGTACTGGGCCGAGACGCTGAGGTCCTTACGGATCGCGCGGTTCGCGACCTCCTCGACCTCGCTACGGGCCGAGGCCGAGAGCGCCTCGTTCCATGCGAAGTCCAGGCGCAGGTAGCCCGGCTTGTTGTACGAGCCGGACTGGAGCGCGTCCGGGCCGAGGACCTCGTGCAGGGCTGCGTGGACGACATGAGTGCCCGAGTGCGCCTGGCGGGCGCCGAGACGCCACTCCGGGTCGACCTGGGCCAGCACCGGCCGGCCCGCCGCGATCTCGCCCTCGGTCACCCGCACGGTGTGCACGATCATTCCCTTGACGGGACGCTGCACGTCGAGCACCTCGAGCCGCGCACCCTCCGCGGTGATGATCCCCGCGTCGGAGTCCTGGCCGCCGGACTCGGCGTAGAACGGCGTCCGCTCCAGGACGACGTCGACCGTCTCCCCCTCGACAGCACCCGAGATCAGGGCACCGTCACGGAGCAGCGCCCTGACGGACGAGGCCGTCGTCAGCTCGGTGTAGCCGGTGAACTCCGTCGTGCCGGAGGAGAGCAGGTCACGGAAGACGGTGACGTCGGCGTGGCCGCCCTTCTTGGCCTTCGCGTCGGCCCGCGCCCGTTCGCGCTGCGTGCGCATGAGGTCGCGGAAGCCGTCCTCGTCGACGGCGAGACCCTGCTCGGCCGCCATCTCGAGCGTGAGGTCGATCGGGAAGCCGTAGGTGTCGTGCAGGGCGAAGGCCTGCTCGCCACCGAGCAGCTTCGCACCGCTCGCCTTGGCCGCCTTGACGGCCGTGTCGAGGATCGTCGTGCCGGAGACGAGCGTGCGCCGGAAGGCCTCCTCCTCGGCGTAGGCGGTGCGGCTGATCCGGTCGAAGCCCGTGACGAGCTCGGGGTAGGACAGACCCATCGCGTCCCGGGACGCCGGGAGCAGCGCCGGCAGCGAGGGCTCGTCGACGCCGAGCAGCTTCATCGCGCGGACCGAGCGCCGCAGCAGTCGGCGCAGCACGTACCCACGCCCCTCGTTCGAGGGCGTCACGCCGTCGCCGATGAGCATGAGGGCCGAGCGCACGTGGTCGGCGACGACCCGCATCCGGACGTCGTCGTCGCGGTCGGCACCGTAGCGACGGCCGGAGATCTCCTGGGCGGCCTGGATGACCGGGAAGACCTCGTCGATCTCGTAGAGGTTGTCGACGCCCTGCAGGAGGTAGGCGACGCGCTCGAGCCCCATCCCCGTGTCGATGTTCTTCGAGGCGAGCTCCCCCGCGATCCGGAACTCCTCCTTGGACCTCACGTCCTCGATCGCGTACTGCATGAAGACGAGGTTCCAGATCTCCAGGAACCTGTCCTCGTCGGCGACCGGGCCGCCGTCGGCACCGAACTCCGGACCGCGGTCGATGTAGATCTCCGAGCAGGGTCCGGCCGGTCCGGGCTGACCCGTCGTCCAGTAGTTGTCCTTCTTGCCGCGGCGCTGGATGCGCTCCTCGGGCAGGCCGGCGATCCGGCGCCACAGCGCCGCCGCCTCGTCGTCGTCGTGGTAGACGGTGACCCAGACCTTGTCGGGGTCGAAGCCGTAGGCGCCGTCGGCCTGCGAGCCGGTGACGAGCTCCCAGGCGTACTCGATCGCCCCCTCCTTGAAGTAGTCACCGAAGGAGAAGTTGCCGTTCATCTGGAAGAACGTGCCGTGCCGCGTCGTCTTGCCGACCTCGTCGATGTCGAGCGTCCGGACGCACTTCTGGACGCTCGTGGCCCGGTCCCACGGCGGTGTCTGCTGGCCGAGCATGTACGGGATGAAGGGCACCATGCCGGCGATCGTGAACAGCGTCGACGGGTCGGGCGAGATGAGCGACGCGCTCGGGACGACGGCGTGGTCGCGCTCCTCGAAGAAGGAGAGCCAACGCTGACGGATCTCGGAAGTGCGCATGGTGTCCTCGGTCAGGGCCGGGCCTGGAGGCGGCCGGGCGGTCGATCGGGGCACGGGCCCCGGTGGGAGTGCAGGTCAGAAGTCGTAGAGCGGCTCGTCGTCGTCGACCCGTCCGGTGGGTCGAGAGGCGGGGCGGAGCTCGTCGGGGACGTCGTGGGCGGCCCGTGCGGCCCGTGCGGTGCCACGCCTGCCGATCACGGCCGAGGCGTCACCGCCCTCCGGCGTCACGAGCAGCTGGTCGACGAGCGCGCGCTGCCGGTCGGCGAAGGAGGACCGGAAGGTGTCGACGGCCGAGCGCGTCGCGGCGACGGCACCGACACCGGCGGCCTCGACCTGCTCCGCGACGCCTGCCGGGGTGTAGCGGTGCCATGCCGTGCGCAGCCGGCGGGCAGCGATCACCGTGCCGGCGGCACCGACGCCCACCCAGAAGAGGCGACTCATCAGCGACGCACCTTCGCGACGACGTCGGCCATCGCCTGGCGCACCCCGTAGGAGAACGCGGCGACCTTGATGAGCGGGCCACCGACCGTCGCCGAGACGAGCGCGGTCAGGGCGGAGACGTTCTGGCCGATCTCGGCGGCAGAGGTCGTCACCGAGTCGACCTTGGACATCTGGGCGTTGGTCGAGGCCACCGTCGCCGCCGCCTCGTCGAGCACGGGGACGGTGTGGTCGGACAGGTCCTTGATGGCGTCACGAGCCTCGTCGAAGGCCCTGGCGAGGCTGACCAGCGGCCGCGCGAGGAAGAACACGAGGCCGACGAAGGCCAGCGCCGCGATCAGGCTCGCGACGTCCCCGAGGGAGATCGACATCCGACAATCCTTCCTCCGTGCGGAACTGCTCCACCGAGGGACGAGACTACCGGCCCCGGGAACGACGACGCCCCGTACCGTCCGGCCGGGCCGGGGTACGGGGCGTCGTCGAACGGATCAGCGCGAGTAGTACTCGACGACCAGCTGGACCTCGCAGGTCACGGGGACCTCGGCACGCAGCGGACGGCGCGTGAGCACCGAGGTGAGCTTCTCCAGCGAGACGTCGAGGTAGCCCGGGACGGCCGGCAGCACGTCGCGGTGCGCACCGGCGGCGGCGACCTGGAAGGGCACCGTCGTCTGGCTGCGGGGCTTGATCTGGAGCGTCTGGCCCGGCTTCACCTGGAAGGAGGGGCGGTCGACGATCTTGCCGTCGACGAGGACGTGACGGTGCACGACCGTCTGACGGGCCTGGAGGATCGTGCGGGCGAAGCCCGAACGGAGCACCAGGGCGTCGAGGCGCTGCTCGAGGTTCTCGACGAGCGCCTCACCGGTCAGGCCGGGGGTCTTCTTGGCGTCCTCGAACGCACGGGCCATCTGCTTCTCGCGCAGGCCGTACTGGGCGCGCAGGCGCTGCTTCTCGCGCAGACGCACCGCGTAGTCCGACTCGGTGCGACGGCGGGCGCGGCCGTGCTCGCCGGGCGGGTAGGGACGCTTCTCGAAGTGCTTGACGGCCTTGGGCGTCAGGGCCAGGCCGAGGGCCCGGCTCAGGCGCACCTGGCGGCGCGCGCGGGTCACAGAGGACACGGTGATACTTCCTGTCGTTGTCGTGGCACACCCGCTGCGGGAGCACTCCCGGCGGTGGTGGGACCAACCTTCGTGGTGCGGCTGAGGTCCCCAGGGCGTCACCCGCGAGCGGGCAACCTGGCAAGACTACCCGCTCCCGCACGGCCCCGCTGCCACTTCGCCCTCGTCCGGCGCGGCGACCGGGCTCCTGAACCGCTGCTCCCGGCCGTCGAGGATCTCGCGGACCTTGACGAGCCGCTCGGCCACCGCCCGCTCGTACGCCACGGTCGGACGGCGCGTAGTAGCGGGCGCCCCGCAGCTCGTCCGGCAGGTACTGCTGGGCAGCGACGGCGTGCGGCTCGTCATGGGCGTAGCGGTAGCCCGCTCCGTGCCCGAGCTTCTCGGCGCCGCCGTAGTGGGCGTCGCGCAGGTGGGTGGGGACGGGGCCGGCGCGACCGGCCCGGACGTCGGCGATGGCGGCGTCGATCGCCGCGTAGGAGGCGTTCGACTTCGGGGCGCTCGTCACGTGCACCACGGCCTCCGCCAGGATGATGCGCGCCTCGGGCATGCCGATGAGCGCGACGGCCTGCGCCGCTGCGACGGCCGTCTGAAGGGCGGAGGGATCGGCCATCCCCACCTCCTCCGCCGCCGCGATCACCACGCGGCGCGCGATGAAGCGCGGGTCCTCCCCCGCCACCACCATGCGTGCGAGGTAGTGCAGCGCCGCGTCGACATCCGATCCGCGCATCGACTTGATGAACGCGCTCGTCACGTCGTAGTGCTGGTCCCCGGAGCGGTCGTAGCGCACCGCGGCGACGTCGACGGCGCGCTCGACGGCTGCGACGTCGATCGGCACCGCGGCCGAGGTCCGGTCCCCGGCGGCGTCCTCGAGGTCCTGGGCACCCGCCTGCGACGGGCCGAGGACGCCACCGGCCGCCGCCTCGAGGATCGTCAGCGCCTTGCGGGCGTCCCCGCCGGACAGGCGAAGGACATGCTCCTCTGCCTGCGGCTCCAGGACGACGCTTCCTGCCAGGCCGCGCTCGTCGGCCACGGCCCTGCGCACGAGCTCGCGGATGTCGTCGTCCTCGAGAGGCCGGAGCGTGAGCAGCAGCGATCGGGACAGCAGCGGGCTGATCACCGAGAAGCTCGGGTTCTCGGTCGTCGCGGCGACCAGGGTGACCCAGCGGTTCTCGACGCTGGGCAGCAGCGCGTCCTGCTGCGTGGAGGAGAAGCGGTGCACCTCGTCGACGAAGAGCACCGTCTCCTGGCCACCCGTGGCGAGCAGCCGCCGGGAGTCGTCGACGACGGCGCGCACGTCCTTGACCCCCGAGGTCACGCCGGAGAGCTCGACGAAGCGCCGGCCGGAGGTCGCGGCGACGAGGTAGGCCAGCGTCGTCTTCCCGGTTCCCGGTGGGCCCCACAGGACGATCGAGCTCGGGCGCTGCACGACCGCCGCCGTCGGGCTCGACGAGCCGGCGGAGCGGGGCCCCGGGCCCGAGCAGGTGGTCCTGGCCGGAGACCTCGGCCAGGGTGCGCGGTCGCATGCGGACCGCGAGGGGTGCGCCATGGGCGTGCGCGGGCACCCCGGACGCCGTCGTGGTGACGGCGTCGAAGAGGTCCATGCCGTGAGCGTACGCAGCATCGGGACGCGACACGGACCCGAGGGACCCGACCGAGGTGCGCGGCGCCGCGCGGACCTGGGATGCTGTGCCCGTGTTCGACAGCCTCGGTGCGCGTATCGCCAGGGCACCGAAGCTCACGATCCTCGTCTGGCTCGTGATCACGGTGGCCTGCTTCGCCGTGACCCTCGGCGGGGTGAGCGGCCAGACCCTCTTCGAGCGGCTCTCGAGCGGCTCCCCCGACGTCCCCGGCTCCGACAGCACGCGCGCCGACGAGATCCTGCAGGACACCGCACCCGGCGGCCCGAGCCTGACGCTCGTCGTCGAGGGTGTCGACCTGGGCGACCCGGCACTGGCCGAGCCCGTCGACGTCGCCCGGGCCGAGCTCCTTGCCCTGGCAGGGGTCTCCTCGGTGATCGACCCCTTCGTGGTGCCCGGCGGACCGTCGGCTCCCGCCGCCGCTCCGCTCGTCTCCGCGGACGGCAACGGCTTCCTCGTCGTCGTCGAGCTCGAGCGGGACCTTCCCGACACCGCGCGCAAGGCCGCCCTGGACGAGGTCGAGCAGCGCCTGCGCGCGGTACCGGCCGAGCTCGGCACCTCCCCCGCTGCCACCGGACGCGTCGGCGGGTCGAGCATGATCGTCGACGAGATCACCAGTCAGGTCCGCAAGGACCTCGAGGTCGGCGAGGCGATCTCGATGCCGGTCGCGCTGCTCGTCATGGTGCTCGTCTTCGGCGGGCTGCTCTCGGCGGGCATGCCCCTGCTCGGCGCCGTCGCCTCGATCGCCGGCGGGCTCGGCAGCGTCTTCGCCCTGTCGCACTGGCTCGACATGGACTCCTCCGTCGTCAACGTCGTGACGCTGCTCGGCCTCGGCCTGTCGATCGACTACGGGCTGCTCATCGTCTCCCGCTTCCGCGAGGAGCTGCACAAGCTCGTCGAGGAGGGCGACGGTCGCCGGCGCAGGCACGGGGACGGCGCCGTCCGGACGGCGCTGCGTCGCACGATGGACACCGCTGGTCGCACGGTCACCTTCTCGGCCCTGACGGTCGCCATCGCGATCAGCGGGCTGACGGTCTTCCAGCCCTCGATCCTGCGGGCCTTCGGGGCCGGCGGCGTCGCCGTCATCCTCGTCGCGGTCGCCACGGCCCTCACGCTCGTCCCCGCGCTGCTCGTCCTGGCCGGACGCCGGCTCGAGCGTCCCTCGGTGGTCGCCCGCGTCCCGCTGCTGCGACGGATCATCGAGCGGACCGGCGACGTCCGCTCCGAGGAGGGCGTCTTCTCGCGTCTCGCCGCACGTGTCCAGCGCCACCCCTGGCTCGTCCTCGGAGGCTCGCTCGTCGTGCTCGCGGTGCTCGCGAGCCCGCTGCACCGCATGGAGCTGCGCAACTCCACCGTCGAGCTGCTCCCGGTGGGCTCCGACCAGCGCACCTACGTGGAGACGATCGCCGAGCAGTACCCCGCCTCGCGCACACCGACCGCGACGATCGTCGCCGAGGGCTCGCTCGACGAGGTCACCGCCTGGGCGGAAGGGCTCACGGCCCTTCCCGGGGTGGCGGGCGTCGGCACGCCGGTGGCACGCGACGCCTACGTCCTCATCGGCATCACGGCAGACACCGACGACCCAGGAGGCGCCGTCGCGCGCTCGGTCGTCCACGAGCTGCGCGAGCACCCCGCACCGTTCCCGAGCTTCGTCACGGGCCAGGCGGCCAACCAGATCGACTTCGTCCAGGCGCTCGTCGACCGGGTCGGCTGGGCCGCGCTGATCGTCATCGTCGCGACCTTCGTGCTCCTGTTCCTCATGACGTCCTCCGTCGTCATCCCGATCAAGGCGCTGCTGACCAACCTGCTGTCCCTCGCGGCGTCGATGGGTGTGCTCGTGTGGGTCTTCCAGGACGGCCACCTCTCGGGGCTGCTGGGCTTCCAGTCGACGGGCGGGATCGAGACCTACGTCGTCGCGCTCGTCGTCGCCTTCGGCTTCGGCCTGGCGATGGACTACGAGGTCTTCCTGCTCTCGCGCATCAAGGAGCTGTGGGACTCCGGGCGGTCCAACGACGACGCCGTCCGCCTCGGCCTGCAGCGCTCCGGCCGGATCATCACCTCGGCCGCGGTCATCATCATCGTGGTGTTCGCGGGCTTCGTCTTCGGCAAGCTGCTGGTCATCAAGGAGGTCGGCTTCTCGCTCGCCTTCGCCGTGGCCATCGACGCGACGCTCGTCCGGATGCTCCTCGTCCCGGCGACGATGACGCTGCTCGGCAAGTACAACTGGTGGGCGCCGGCCTGGATGAAGCGGATCAGCGGGCGCTTCGCGATCGCGCACTGAGATGCCGGCGAGGCCTCAACGCCCACGACGCGCGCCGCGCGCCATCGCCTCGGCACCGCATCGCCTGGGTACTGCACGCTCGACCGCGGTGCCGGTCATCCCTGCCGAGCCCGAACGCGAAGGGCATCGGGGCCTCACTGGCAAGGAGACTCCGCCGACGCGGTGGTGACCGGCGCGACCGCCCGGTAGGACGTGAAGCGGCCCTCCACCGTGAAGCCCAGCCGCTCGTAGACGCGGCGGGCCACCGTGTTCGAGGCGTACATCCCCAGGGAGACCCAGTCGGCCCCGGCGTCGAGGCCGGCGGCCGTCGCGGCGGCAGTCAGCGCGCCGCCGAGCCCACGACCGCGCGCCGCAGGCCTGACCCCGAGCCCGTGCAGGTGCCAGGAGCGATCCCCGGCCTCCGGGGCCCCCCGAAGCTCCCCGGCGCCGATCACCCCGAGGAGTGCACCGTCGCCGCGCACGCCGAACCAGGCGGCCTCACCCGGATGGCCGGGATCGGCGGAGGTGTCGGGGTTGGACTCGCGCAGGCAGTCCAGGATCGCCTCGCGCTCGGCAGCGGGATCGAGCCGGACCACGGCAGGGTCGACGTCGGTCGGCCGCTCGGCCGTGACCATCCAGTCCCAGGCCGAGGCCGGGCCGACGCCGAGCCTCCGCTGGACCGCGAGGTCGAGGTCCTCCTCCGCGCTGTGCCGCGGGCCGTCGTCCGAGGGCTCGCCGAGGACCCCCGCCGGGCCGGCTCCGATGCGCGGGATCGTCATCCAGCCGACGCGACGGTGCCCCGCAGCACCCACGAGAGCGCGGACGCGCCCCGCGTCGCCGAGCCCGAGCAGGGTGATGCGACCGTCGTGCTCGAGCTCGAGCAGCACGGCCTCGTCGTCCCCGTGGACGGAGACGACCTCCCAGCGCCCGCGGTCGCCCAGGAGCTGCCGGTCGGACCGCCAGCGATCCGGCAGCCCGTCGAGGGTCAGGCTCCGGCCTCCGGGGCCGCGACCGCCTCAGCAGGCTTGGCCTTGGCTGCCGGAGGACCGTCGACGCCGGCCTCCTTGCGCTGCTGCGCCGTGATGGGCGCGGGAGCGCCGGTCAGCGGGTCGAAGCCGCCGCCCGACTTCGGGAAGGCGATGACGTCGCGGATCGACTCCGAGCCCGTCAGCAGCGTGAGGATGCGGTCCCAGCCGAGCGCGATCCCGCCGTGCGGCGGGGCGCCGAAGGCGAAGGCGTCGAGCAGGAAGCCGAACTTCTCCTGGGCCTCCTCCTCGCCGATCCCCATGATCTCGAAGACCCGCTGCTGCACGTCGCGACGGTGGATACGGATCGAGCCGCCACCGATCTCGTTGCCGTTGCAGACGATGTCGTAGGCGTAGGCCAGCGCCTCGCCCGGGGACTCCTCGAAACGGTCGATCCACTCGGGGGTCGGCGAGGTGAAGGCGTGGTGCACGGCCGTCCAGGATCCCGAGCCGACGGCGACGTCGTCGTCCTCGCCGGTCGGTTTGAACAGCGGCGCGTCGACGACCCAGAGGAAGGACCACTGCGACTCGTCGATGACGCCCGTGCGGCGGCCGATCTCCAGCCGGGCGGCACCGAGCAGGGCGCGGGCCTCGCTGACCTTGCCCGCACCGAAGAAGACGCAGTCGCCCGGCTTCGCGCCGGTGGCCTCGACCAGGCCAGCGCGCTCGTCCTCGGAGAGGTTCTTGGCGACCGGTCCACCGAGCTCGCCGTCCTCGCCGACCGTCACGTACGCGAGACCCTTGGCGCCGCGCTGCTTGGCCCACTCCTGCCAGGCGTCGAAGGTCCGGCGCGGCTGCGAGCCGCCGCCGGGCATGACGACGGCGCCGACATAGGGCGCCTGGAACACGCGGAACGGCGTCTGCGCGAAGTACTCGGTCAGCTCGACGAGCTCGAGCCCGAAGCGCAGGTCCGGCTTGTCGGTGCCGAAGCGGCGCATCGCCTCGGCGTAGGTCATCCGCGGGATCGGCATCGGGATCGAGTAGCCGATGAGGTCCCACAGGGCGGTGAGGATCTTCTCGCCGACGGCCAGGACGTCGTCCTGCTCGACGAAGCTCATCTCGACGTCGAGCTGGGTGAACTCCGGCTGGCGGTCCGCGCGGAAGTCCTCGTCGCGGTAGCAGCGGGCGATCTGGTAGTAGCGCTCCATGCCGGCGACCATGAGCAGCTGCTTGAACAGCTGAGGCGACTGAGGCAGGGCGTACCAGGAGCCCGGCGCCAGGCGGGCGGGGACGACGAAGTCGCGCGCACCCTCGGGCGTCGAGCGCGTGAGCGTCGGGGTCTCGATCTCGACGAACTCCTGCGCGTCGAGCACGGCACGCGCCGCGGCGTTGGCCTTGGCGCGAAGGCGCAGCGCCCTGGCCGGGGCGGGGCGGCGCAGGTCGAGGTAGCGGTAGCGCAGCCGCGCCTCCTCGCCGATCTGCTCGTCCAGCGCGGAGGAGACCTGGAACGGCAGCGGTGCGGACTCGTTGAGCACGACGACCGCCTCCGCGACGAGCTCAACCGCCCCCGTCGCCAGGTTGGCGTTCTCGTTGCCGTCGGGCCGTGCGCCGACGAGGCCGGTCACCTGGAGGACGTACTCGTTGCGCAGCCCGTGCGCCACGGCCTCGTCGCGGATGACGACCTGGGCGATGCCCGAGGCGTCCCGCAGGTCGATGAAGGCCACTCCCCCGTGATCACGCCGGCGGTCCACCCACCCGGTGAGGGTGACGGTCTGGCCGATGTGCTCGGCTCGCAGCGAGCCGGCTGTGTGGGTGCGGAGCACGGGAGAGATCCTTCGGTCGACGTGTCGAGGGTGCGCCTGGGGCGCGGCCACGATCCTAGTGCCGCGCTCCGGAGCCGGACCCCTGCAAGACCTCGACCAGGGCCTCGAGTGCCTGCTCCACCCCTGCACGCCCGTCAGCGCCGAGCCCCGAGAGCAGGGACTGCTCCGTGGCGAGCCACCGGGGGAAGCGGTCGTCGATGAGGTCACGCCCCTCCTCGGTCAGGACGATCTGCTGGCTCCGGCCGTCGAACGGGTGCGCCGCACGTCGAAGGAGGCCGAGGCGTTCGAGGCCGGCGACCCGACGGCTCACCGCGGCCTCGGTCAGCGAGAGGTCCTCCGCGAGCCGCTTGGCGATCACCGTCTCCTCGGCGTGCCGCAGCAGGACCAGGAGATCCAGGTCGGTGGGGTTCACGGGCGTGTCAGCGAGATCGCGCACCATCTCGGCCTCGAGCAGGCTCGCGGCGCGGCGCAACAGACCGACGAGCACCATCGGTGACGTGTCGAGGTCCGGCCGGGCGGCGGCCCAGCGGCGTTGGACGAGATGAGGCAATGTCGTCATATTTACTTACCGCCTCAAGTACCTGTTACCTTCATGCGCCCACCGTAGCCGAACCAAGGAGCCCGAGTGCCCTCCACCACCGCACCGACCCGCGAACGCGTCGCAGCGACGATGAGTGACCCGGGGACGAGCACGGCGCATCGAGCGCGCACGGGTACGGGCGCGCTGCTCGCCACTCTCGCCAGCCTGACCGCGATCGCTCCGATCTCGAGCGACATGTACGTCCCTGGTTTCCCCGCGCTCGCCGCCTCGCTCGGGACCTCCGCGTCGATGGTCCAGCTCTCCCTCACGGCGAACCTCGTCGGCCTCGCGATCGGCCAGCTGGTGCTCGGCCCGGTCAGCGATGCGAAGGGCCGCCGGCCCGCCCTGCTCTGGGGGCTCGCCGGCTGGGTCCTCGCGTCGCTGGCCTGCGCGATCGCGCCCGATGTCACCGTCCTCATCGCCGCCCGGCTGGTGCAGGGACTGACCGGCGCGGCGGGACTCGTCGTCGCCCGCGCCGTCGTCGTCGACCGCTTCCACGGACGCGAGGTCGCCCAGCACCTGACCATGCTCTCGATCGTCATCGGCGTCGCTCCCGTGCTGGCACCGGTCGCCGGCGGCCTGGTCCTCGGGGTCGCGGGCTGGCGCGGCGTCTTCGTCGTCCTCGCGGGCATCGGCATCGCGCT
The DNA here is from genome assembly GCA_963777075.1 of uncultured Actinomycetota bacterium. Classification (GTDB taxonomy): domain Bacteria; phylum Actinomycetota; class Actinomycetes; order Actinomycetales; family Cellulomonadaceae; genus Actinotalea. Next base: position 45,727 of record CAVZPH010000034.1, read on the forward strand.
CCTGATCGCCGTGGCGCGAGCCGTGCCGGAGTCACTTCCGGCCGATCGCCGGAACTCCTCGAGCCCCCGAGCCGTCCTGGGCACGGCCCACGCACTGCTGTCCCTGCGGAGCTTCGGTGGCTACGTCGCGATGCTCGGGCTCTCCTCCGTCGCATTCTTCGCCTACATCGCCGGCTCGCCGTTCGTCCTGCAGAACGTCTACGGCGTCTCCGAGCTCGCCTTCAGCGGGATCTTCGCCGCCAACGCGACCGTGATGCTCGTGACGAGCGGACTGGTGGGTCGTCTCGCGGGGACCGTGCGCCTCAACACCCTGCTCTCGATCGGCGTCGCCGTCTCCACGGCGGCGGCCCTGGTACTGCTGCTGACGGTCAGCGCAGGAGACGCCCCCCTCCCGGTCGTGTGGGCGGGGCTCGCGCTCTTCACGAGCGGGATGGGCCTGATCATCCCCACGGCCATGACGATCGGCCAGGGGCTGGGCCGAGCCTCAGCGGGCACAGCCTCCGCGCTCCTCGGCGGCGGGCAGTTCCTCATGGGCGCACTGGCCTCACCGCTCGTCGGCCTGATGGGCCAGGATTCGGCAGCACCGATGTCCATGCTGATGGTGATCGGCATGCTCGCCACCGTGACCGCGGCCCTCCTTCTGGCCCGGCCCTGGCGCGGCGACGGCGAGCTCGCTCTGGACCACGCCGATCACCACCTGGAGATCGCCGAGGCCTTCTCCCCGGAGAGCTGAGGCCGGCCGCTCGTCCGTGCGCCTCAGACCGACGGTGCCGCGGTGGCCGCCTGCCCGGCCGGCTCGTCGTCGTCCTCGCGACGACGGTCGGCCGGGAGCATCAGTGTGGCGATCAGCCCGAGCGCGACGAACCCGGCGCCGGCGAACGCCGTGCGGCGCAGCGAGTCGGCGAAGGCGTGACCGGCCGCCTCGACGAGCGCCGGTCCGTTCGGCTGGGAGGCGAGGCTGCCGATCGCCGTCCCCGCGGACTGCTGGACGATCTGCGAGACCTCGGCCGCCTGCTCGGCGCTGACACCGGGGACCTGCTCGACGCGTACCTGCGTGTCATGCGCGAGCCCGACGAACAGGATCGTACCGAGGACAGCCGTGCCAAGCGCAGAGCCGACCTGGCGGGCGGTGGACTGCGTGCCCGAGGCCTGGCCGCTCTGGCGCACGGGGACGTCGGCGAGGATCACGCTCGTCAGCTGGGCCGAGGCGAAGCCGACCCCGACCCCGTAGACGACAAGGCAGGCTACGAGGGTGAGGGTCGACACGTCGACGGAGATCGCGAGCCCGAGCGCCGCGATCGCCACCATCTCGATCCCCATGCCGAGGCGGGCGACGAAGCGCGGCCCGTGCCGCTTGGCGAGCATGGGCGTCGTCGGCCCGGACAGGAAGGAGCCGATCGCCAGCGCGGCCAGGACCCCGCCGGCCCCGAGCGCCGAGTACCCGAGCGCGCCCTGCAGGAAGAGCGGAAGCGAGAACAGCACGCCGAACTCCCCGAGCGACAGGATCATCGCCGCTGCCGAGCCGAGACCGAAGGAGCGGATCCGGAACAGGGAGGTGTCGATGAGCACGGTGCGTCCGGTGGCCCGTCGCCGCGTCTCGACCAGGGCGAGACCGACCAGCCCGAGGACGCCGATCGCGAGGGCGAAGGGGATCGGCGAGAGGCCGCCCGTCGTCCAGGTCAGGCCGAGCAGCGAGCCGTCGGCGATCGCCGTCGTCCAGCCGTAGCTGCGCCCCTCGATGAGGGCGAAGACGACCGAGCCGATGCCCAGGACGGACAGGACGGCACCGGCGGCGTCGAAGCCCGCCTCGGCATGGTCGTCCTTGCTCTCGGGCACCAGCAGGAACGAGCCGATGACGATGGCCGCGACGAAGGGCAGGTTGATCCCGAAGGCCCAGCGCCAGGAGAAGTGCTCGGTGAGGTACCCGCCGAGGAGCGGGCCGATGGCCGCCATACCTCCGATGACCGAGCCGTAGATCGCGAAGGCGATCGGGCGCCGCTTCCCGCGGAACAGCGCGTTGATCAGCGCGAGCGAGGTCGGGGACATCATGGCGCCACCCACCCCCTGCAGGGCGCGAGCCGCGATCAGCGTGGTGCCGGACTGGCTCAGAGCGGCCAGCACGCTGGCGACCGCGAACAGGACCGCGCCGGAGACGAACACCGCGCGGCGCCCGTAGCGGTCCCCCAGCCGGCCGACGATGATCAGCAGCGCGGCGAAGACGAGAGCGTAGATCGCCTGGACCCACTCGGCGTCGACCGAGGTGATCGACAGCTCGCGGATCATCGACGGCAACGCGACGTTGACGATCGTGGAGTCCATGATCACGAGGGCGAGGCCGAGCGCGATGATGATCATCGCGCCCCAGCCGGTCTCGTTCTCCTGGGTGGGGGTGGTCACCGGGGCGGGGCGTTGTTCTGACACGCCGTCATATTAACCCTCGAGGCCCGCGAGTACGGCGCAGGTGGTCGCCGCGTCAGCCCTCGTCGACTCGCACGGAGACCACGGCCCCGCATCGACCACCTCAGGGCCCGACGGTTCGGCGGCGACGGCACCGTCGTCGCTCGCGTCCCTCACCCATCGGAGGACCTTGGACGTCGTGGTGCTCGATGAGGTGACCCCGTCCACCGCTATCCCGTACGCGGCCGTGCAGCGTGTGTCAGGCAGTCGTCGCCAGGATCGGCCCAGACTGGCCGTGCCCCTTCACGGCCCCGTCGACCCCAGCGAGCCGGCCACCTGCAGGGTCAGCGCGAGCAGGTCAGCTTGAGGGGAGCGATCGACGCCCGTGCCTCTCAGCGTGATCTGGACCACCTGGTCCCCCACGACGATCGAGCTCACGGCTCCCAGGCCCATCCGCCCCTCATCGGGCTTCAGGTCGCCCCAGGCGGCACCCTCGAGATCCGGGTACCGGACGTCCGGTTCGCGGAAGCCGTCGGCGTGGATCCGGGCGATCTCCTCCGCTCCCTCGACGGATTCCCGCGAGAACACCCGAACCCAACCGAGCGTGCCGTCGAGGACGTCAGGGTTCGAGGCAGGAAGCAGGCACCTGGTGCCGTCGGTCTCCGGCTCAGGTGCGGCCGCACCCACCTCGGATCCGACCGCAAGGCCGACCGAGTCCTTGACAGCGCCACAGGCGAGATCCGCGCCCGGAGGCACTGACGTCGGGATGGTCGTCGTCATCGGTGGCTCCTCATCGGTACAGGCTGTCAGGAGGATCGCCAGCAGGGCGCCGACGAGCAGCGCCCTGGAACCTCGGCCCCTGCTCACTGGTCGACCACCGGCCACTGGTCGGCGTAGACGCCGACGACGGACTCGGCAAGGACGGACGTCAGGCTCGACTGAGCCAGCCACTCGTCGAAACCCGATCCAGGGCTTCGGTCGAAGGCCACCGGTTCGCCGTCGGCGTTCCGGATCACCGCGGTCGCCGGCGGCGGCTCCACGACGAAGCCGCGCTCTGCCGCTCCCTCGAGCGACCGCTCATCCAGGTAGCCGTTCTGCAGGAGCAGGTCGAGGGTGGTCCTGGTGAGATCCACCCGTGCGCCGCGGTCGAGCTCGGCGTAGGTGAGCCCTGAGTCGCTCGGAGCGCTCGCCCTGACGGCGTCGAGCGCTCCGTCCTTCGCCTGGTCGACGCTCCAGCTCAGCCACTCGGGCTTGATCTCCGGCACGAACGGCAGGCTGCTCGCCACGCTCAGGGCGTCGGCGATCGCCTCGGCCTGCTTCTTGCGCATCGCCTCGTCGACCCGGTCGCCGCCGTACCCCGTCGACAGCGCCCACCCGATCAGGCTCGCCCCGTTGGTGATCGCGGGGTTGACGTCGTCGGACACCCCACCGGTGAGGAAGTTGGCGCCAGCGTTCGGCTGCTGCGCCATCGCCCGTGCCATACCCACCGACATCGCGAGGTTGGACGCCTGGTACATGCCGGTCAGGAACGGCGTGAACGAGTCCTGGTCCTCGCCCAGGGTCGCGACGATCGCGTCAAGGCTGCTCTGTCCGAGCGTGACGCCGTACGGCATCGTGCCGTCGAAGAGCACCCCGCTGCCGGGGTTCGACCACCCCTCGGTCGCCTGGTCGTCACTGCCGATCGTCACGACCCGGTAGACGTCGGCACCGTACCCGGCCAGCATCCGCGCGAGATGCGGTCGCAAGCCGTCCCACATCTGCCAGCCCTGGTCGGCGCCGATGCCGAGGAAGCCACCGCTCGCTCCGTCACCCGTCTTCTCGCCGATCAGGGCAAAGGTTGCGCCGGCGATCTCCGCTGACCGCCGGCCCTGCTCTCCGCCATCTCGCAGGATCGTCGTCGCGGCCTCGAGGGCGGCGCCGAGCGCGCCGCCGTTGTCGGGGTCGACCGCCCAGGTCCGTTCCGTCACCAGGTAGTGCAGGCGCGCGAAGACCTGGAGGTCCTGACCTGCGATCTCGACGGACTCCGTGCCGCCACCGAGGAAGAAGGCCTGGCCCGCGATCGGGTCGCGGGCGAGCATCAGCATGATCCCGGCCATCGGGTCGCGCACCTGCCGGCCCTGACTGTCGGCGACGACGTACCCGGTGCTGGGGTCGGATGAGCGCGGCCGCCACAGGGGCGTGCCCCACTCCTCGTCCCAGGCCCGCTCGTAGTCGTAGACCCCCCCTGCCACCGTCGTGGCGAACTCGGTGTCGAACCGCCCCGAGGACAGCAGCACGCCGAGCGCGTTCGCGTGGTCCTGGAAGCCACCGGAACCACCGTCAAGGCCGCCGGGCACCGAGGCCGTGATGGCTGCCACCCACGAGTCGGCGTAGCCGGGCGGCAGAGCCAGCTCGCCGGTGGCGCGGGTGGCGGTGCCGAGCGTGCCTGACATCGCCTGCACCACGCGTCCGTACCAGGCATTGGCAGCATCCACCTCCTCCAGGGTGCGGTTCCCGTCGTACTGCTCGCGCCGGTAGGAGAGGTTCACGGTCAGCCTGGCGAGCTCCGCCGCGGTGACCGCGGAGGCGAAGCCCGAGGCGAAGTACGGGTCGTCCTGGTTGGCCTCGATGAGGGCGATCAGCTGCTCGTCGGGCACTCCTCGGGCATCCCGCAGCCCCTCGGCGGCCTCCCGACCGGCGCGGACCGCGGCCTCGGGCGGGACAGTGCTGACCGCCGACTCGTCGATGATCGCGACACCGGTCGGCCACTCCGGACGGCTGTTCTCCAAGGCCTCGGCCAGCGTGAGTCGCCGGCGCAGGCCCGGGATCTGCTCCTGGGTCCAGTGGATCGCCGGCCACCACCCACCGGTCGGGTTCGCCCAGACCTCGTACCGCGTGAGCGTCGAGGAGAACCAGCTCTTGGAGGCGAGCAGGTCGTCCAGCGCATGCTCCATCCCGCTCACGACGCGTCGCATCCCGGCGACGTCGATGCTCGAGGAAGCCATCTCAGCCCCAGTGCGCTCGTCGGTCGGTGCTCTCGACGGTGGTGGGCTGCCGGTCCCGCCGGGAGCGGAACTCGGCAGCACACTCGTCCGCAGCGGAGACGGCCGAACGCTCGTGCACCTCGCAGCCGGCAAGAAAGTCGTCCGCGACGTGGCTGGAGCTGCTCCAGGCGCCCTGCCGCATGGCCGCCTGCACCTCGTCGAGCACCCGACCGACCTGGTGCGCACGCCACTCGAGGGTCGGCAGCTGCCGACTCAGTGCGGTGCGGTACCGGTTCTCGACCTGGTCGGTCTCGCTGTCGGTCAACGTCACTGCCTCCCCCTCCGTCGGCATGCCCAGGCTCTCACGCCCGGCCCCGATGGTGCTGAGACCACCGCGAGGTGGCGGCCTCAGCCACTGACGACCGTCTGGATCTCTGCCACCGGGACAGTCGCGGACACCCAGGACGAGGTGAACGTCGCTGGCAGGCCGTCCAGTGCGAGGAGCACCCCACCCTGCTCGAACCGGATGTCGTACACCAGCCGCACGCGCACCGGGTAGGCCGGAATCCCGGACGTGTCCGGCGGCTGCCCCACCGACGACCTCAGGTACGCGTGCGCGCAGTCCGCGCTCTGCGCGACCACCCAGGGACAGGTGAGCACCCCCGTACCGTCCCCCGGATCCACCTCGAGGGCAGCGGGAGCACCGATCGCCCTCAACCCGAGCGCACCGCTCCCGGTGATCTCGCCCGCGTCGGGCCCGGCTACCCAGAACCAGGTGTCCACGCCCACGACCGACCGTCCCGGGGGGTTGAACCTCACGGCGAACGGGGGCGCGCTCAACGCACCGAAGGCCTGACGCGCCGCGTCGGCGACCGTGACCGTGGACGGGGTGTACCAGGACCAGCCGGACAGGGTCCCCGTCGGGTCCGGATCGCAGGACTGGTAGGTGTAGATGGACTCCGGCGAGGGCCGCGTCTCCTCCGGCCAGGTCGACGGGTCGAGCGCCGAGGGCACGTTGGCCCAGCAGGCGCTCGTCCCGATGCAGAAGTCGGCGAGGCCCGACAGGTCACAGGCAGGCGCCGAGCCCTCACCGCCAGGCGTACTGCCGGAGTCGCCGCCGAGGCAGCTGTTGACGTAGGTGACGACGTTGTTCGCCAGGTGCACCTCCGTCATGCACCCCTCAGCAAGGCCAGGCGACGAGAGCATGCCGGGACCGAGCAGCGAAGCAACGGCCAGAGCGGCGAGACGACGGGCGAGACGACGGCGCAGACCGCTCAGCACGGCACGACCAGCGTGAGGTCGACGTAGTCGGTGACGAGCCACCTGCCGTCGATGAGCTCGAGCCGCAGCTGGATCGGCATGATGCCGTCCGTCGGCGCGGGGGCCTCCGTGGGCCGCCACTCGGTCCGGTCCATGCACGCCGCCACCATCGCCTCGGCGCCATCGACCTGGACCACGAGATCGGAGAAGGTCGGCTCACCCGCCCGGACGATCCCGCCCGTCACGTAGTTGCGCGCGATGGCCAGCTCGACCTCGAGGGCGCTGCCCGTCCCGACCCCCTCGAAGATCGCCGGATCGGGGTTGCCGCGCTCGGCCGCCACCGTCGCGACCCACCATCGGCTCCACGCCTCGCGCACGGCGGCCTCGGCGTCGGGCGTGGGAGAGGCCGTAGGCGTAGGGGCGGGCGCCGATGAGCTGGCGGCGCTCGGGTCCAGCCCCGTCGGCCCGGCGGCGGGGCCGACACAGCCCGACAGCACGACGAGCGCAGCGCCCACCAGGGCGCCGATCCTCCGGCCGGTCACGGTCACGAACCCCCTCCGAGTCATCTGCGCGATCATGACACACACGGCCCGCGCCGGTCATGGCACCGGACCGTCGGGTGCCGGCATCTGGACCAGCTGCCAGGCGCCCCCGGTGACGAGCACGCCCCGCCCGGGTACTGACCCTCCGAGCACCGAGCGGGGGAGCCGCACACCGAGCAGCTCGCCCTCGTTGACGGTGCCCGGCGAGAGGAGCAGACCGCATCGTGACTTCTTGAGTGCCGGCGCCGGCCCACGGTACGCACCGGCGAGGCTCATCGGCCGTCCCGCCTGCCACGACGAGCCCGGGGCGGTCCCTCAGCACGGCGAGGTGGGCGACGACGGCATCGGCGAGCGGACCGTCGGTACCGAGCAGCTCGAGATCGTCGACGAGCAGGAGCGTCGGGCGCTCCGCCGGCACCAGGGCGGCGGTGACCGCGAGGATCTCATCCCTCGTCGACTCGAGATCCAGCAGGCCGACGACGCCTGCCGCGCCGGCGAGGTCCTGCAGACGGCTACGTCGCGGTGCGACCATGCCGACGGCCCAGCCGCGGCCCAGCGCCGACCTCGCCATCGTCACGAGCGCGGTGCTGCGCCCCGAGCGACGCGGCCCGACGACGAGCAGACCCGGCCCGTGCTCCTCGGCGTCGAGCCCGAAGAGCCGGAGCGCGTCCCCGCCGACCCCCGCCGGCACGGCCGTGCGCCGCAGTCCCGGACCCTCGAGGTCCAGCGCCGCGCCGAGGCCGATCCGCGTCGGCAGGACGTCCACCCGGAACGGGACCTGGTCCTCGCCAGGTCGGGACCGTTCCCGATCAGCCGACCAGCGACCGGTGGCCGCTGCGCCGACGGCCTGGAGGGCGGCGACCTGCGCGGCGCCTGCCGGATCGGGATCCAGGAGCCTGACCTGGACCTCCTGGGCGTCGGGTCCACGGAAGGCGCGACCATCGGGGACACGCTCGGGCACCTCCCGGGGGGCCAGGCCGACAGCGATGTAGTCACCCGGGTCGTTCATCCGGAGCATCAAGCGGTCCTCGGTCAGGGTGGAGACGCGGCCCGACAGCAGGCTGCGGTCACCCGTGACGACGACCCGGACTCCCACGCCCGGGCCCTCCTGCAGGATCTGGGTCCACAGGTCCACCAGAGCGCCACCGTCATGCTCCTCGAAGGCCTGGAGGAATCCCTCCCACCGGTCGAGCAGGACGAGGAGGTACGGCAGGCGTGCTCCGGGCTCGGCGCCGGCCCGCTGCTCGCCGACATCGGCGAAGGAGTCCTCGGCGAGAAGCAGCTGACGCCGGGCGATCTCCGCGCGCAGGCGCCGCGTGAGCCGGTCGAGCCGATCGGGCTGGTCCCGGGTGACCACGGCTCCCGTGTGCGGAAGCGACACGAGCGGGAGCAGGGCGTTGTTGCCGCAGTCGACCCCGTAGACGTGGACGTCCCGGGGAGAGGTTCCCGCTCGGCGACGGCCGCCGCCGAGCGCGCGCAGCACCGTCGAGCGCCCGGACCGCGGCCGCACCGACGACCGCGAGGTTCCCGCCGCGCGCCAGGTCGCAGTGTCGCGACGTCGCGCCGCTGCTCGGCCGGCAGGTCGACCAGCGCCGTACGGCAGGACCAGGCGTCCGGCCGGCCGGGCCGCGCCCGACCGGCATCGGGGCACCGAGGTCGACGACGACGTCCTCAGCGCCGGCAGCCACGGGCGGGGGCGGCGGCGCGGACCCCGGCCAGCTGCGCGCGCCCCTGGATGGCCGCGACCAGCGTCGCGAGATCGGTGAGGACGTCGGTATCGTCGTCGATCCCGCCCGGCGCGCCCGGTCGACCGGCCGACCCAGCGATGGACCAGCCAGCGGCGCGAGGCGGACCCGCGTCGCCCTGCGTACGGCGCCGGCGGGCGACCGCCGACCCGCGAGGACTGGAAGGTGATCAGGCTCGAGTGGCCGAGCCGGGCGTAGCCCCGGCCGGGCCGGTCGCCTGCGGGATCTCGGCGGCGTCCGCGAGCTCGATCACGTCCTGGCAGTCGTTGCGTGTCGGTGACCCGCAGCGCGATCCGCAGGTTGGTGTTGGACTTGATCTCGGCGCTGACGACACCGGCCGGGCGCTGGGTCGCGAGGAGCAGGTGCACGCCGAGCGAGCGGCCTCGCCGAGCGATGTCGACCAGTCCGCTGACGAAGTCCGGCAGCTCGGCGACGAGCGCGGCGAACTCGTCGATCACGATCAGCAGCCGCGGCATCGGCGTCGTCGTCGGGCCCGCGGGCGGCGAGGTAGTCCTCGATGTCCTTGGCACCCGAGCGCCGCGAGCTGATGCTCGCGGCGACGCAGCTCGGCGCCGAGGCTCTCCAGCGCGCGGGTGGTCAGGTGGGCGTCCAGGTCGGTCACCATGCCGACCGTGTGCGGGCAGGTGCTGGCAGTCCTTGAACGCCGCGCCACCCTTGTAGTCGATGAGCACGAAGGTCATCTCGTCAGGCCGGTTGCCGACCGCCAAGCGAGGCGATCATCGTCTGCAGCAGCTCGGACTTGCCGGAACCGGTCGTCCCGGCGACCAGTCCGTGCGGGCCGTCGGCGCCGCAGGTCCACCGAGAACGGCCCCTCCGCGGTCTCGCCGATCACCGCCCGCGTCGTGCGCCCGCCACGCACCCACCCGTGGCCACCACGTCCGCCGCCCGCGGCGGGTCGAGTCGAAGGACCTCGAGCAGCCGCGAGGAGGTGGGCAGCGCCGAGGCGAGATCCTCCGGCTGACGTCGCGAACCGGCGCCAGGGCCCGGCCCGAGCCGCTCGAACCAGGCGCGATCGACCAGGTCGGTCCGGATCGCGTCGACGGGCCGATCCCCCGCGATGGCCACCGTCGTCGTCTCGGCGATCGTCACGACCGCACGGCACTCCTCGGGCAGGTGTCGCTCCTCGTCGTCGATGCACAGGAACAGCACGCCGAGCGAGGGGCCGTCGCGCAGCAAGGTGACGAGCCCCGGGAGCAGACGAATTCGCCGCGCACCGTCGAGGACCACGAGCACGGGCGGCCACGTGAGCCCGCCCGCCTCCCGCATCGCCCGGCGCCGCGCGAGCAGGTCGAGCAGCTCCGCGATCCGACGGCTCGTCGTCTCCTCGTCGTTGCCGACGGCGGCGATCGGTCCGTTCTCCGCGCCGCACATGGGGCAACCACCGCAACCAGTGCCAGTCCGGTGCACCAGCCGGGTCGGCGGCCGTGAGCAGGACGAGGGAGACGTCGGACGGGCGAGTGCGACGTGACGACCTGCGCGACCATCCACGCCGGCCAGCCCGACGCCGTTCGTCCGCCGGGCCGGTCACGCCGGTCACGCCGACCGTGGCCAGCGGGACGCCGACCGGGACGTCGGCGGCGGTCCAGTGCAGGATCCGCTCGTGGTCCTCCCGAGAGGGATCGTTCAACGAGACCTCGCTGGGCACGTCGGCGGTCCCCACGGCGGCGATCAGCCAGTCCGGGTCGGCCGGGCGACGCTCCCACAGCCGTACCCGCGGGCCAGAGGCCGTCAGGAGCGTCGTCGCCGGATCAGGCAGCGCATGGCGACGACGGGCACTCTCCTCGCCGAGCGCCTGGTAGGCAGCAGCCTCGATCCGCCCGGCGCGCTCGGCATGCCTGCGCACGGCATCGAGATGGTCCCCGCGCCCGCTGCGGCGCGCCGACACCCAGTTCGCGACGGCCATCATCGGCGAGAGCCCCATGACGACCAGGACGTACGGCTGGCGCAGGAACCAGAACATCGCCGCGCCGAGCAGGACGGGGCCGATCATCATCGCGAGCGGGAATCGGGTGCGCCTCGGAGCCGACGGTGCCAGTGGGAGGCGGAACTCCATGGTCCGCGCGGGCGGGAGCAGGCGCGGCGGCCGGTTGTAGTCGAGCGTCCCGCCGTCGGGGCTGGGTGAGAGCGACGCGTCCGGCGCGGTGACCGCCGCCACCTCGAGCAGCACGTCCCCCACGACGAGAGCCTGGCCGGCCGACCACGGCACCGGGCCGGCAACCGGCGAGCGAGCCAGGTGCAGGTACGGGCGGTCGGCCTGCGGGTCGACCTCGCGGACCGAGTCGCGTGCGTCGGCCGCCTCACGCAGGCGTGCTCCGTAGCGCCGTGAGCGAGGCGCCCCGCCGTTCTCCTCGCTGCGCAGGACGATCGGTCCGTCCAGCGGACGTCGTCGCGTCGGGACGGGCACCTGGCCCTGCGCGGCCGGCGCCGGGGTCAGCAGCACGGTGCCGTCGATCTGGACATCGAGCGTGGCGACGAGCTCTGGCCCACCGTCGAGACCGACGGAGGCCGTGGGCGAGGAACCGATCTCGTGCCGGCCGGGGGCGAGCCGGTGGACGCGTCCGGCACCCCGGCCCGAGGCGAGGCGGACCTCGACGACGCCCGAGGGCTCCGCCCAGGTGTCCTGAGGGTCGACGCCGAGCCCGACGAGCGCACCATGCCGGACGGGGCCCGACTCCAGCGCCGTCTCGGGGTCCAGGACCGTCCCACGGAACCACAGGTCCGGCGCGACGTGGTCGGACGGGCCGAGGCGAACCACCCCGAGGTGGCCCGAGCCCCTGGCCTCCACCCGCGGAACCGGCAGTGCTGCGGACAGGGCTGCGGCGAGGTCCCGCACCGTGGACCCGGCAGCACACTCGACCACCACGTCGACGGGCGCCTCGCCCGCCGACGCGCTGAGGATGAGCCGCACGAAGGCCTCCTTGTGCGCAGACGTGGGTGCGGCCCGCCGAGGCGGACCGCACCCAGGTGCGATCAGATGCGGTCCGGCTCCCCGGTCGCCGCAGCGATGTTGTTGTGGTTGGTCCGCACGTCCGTCGCAGCGCCCTCGAGCGCCTCGTTGAGGCGAACCAGGTTCGCCTTGTACGACGCCCACTCGGACTTGAACTGATCGGAGAACCGGCCCGTCCACACCGTGTCCGCGATCGCGCCGTCGACCCGGTCCCGGATCTCCAGGGCCTGCGCGGCCTTCTCCTGGAAGGTCCGGTGAAGCGCCTGAAGAGTGCTGAGCTCTGCACCTACCGCCACTGTGGTCTCCCTACGATCTCCGTGTCGCCCCCCGCTGGTGCGACGCGTGCCGAGCGTAGCGAAATGCCGTGGCTCACGCGCCGGCCAAGCCGTGCGCGCCGCCCGGCATGAGCTCCTCGAGAAGGGCAAGCGTCGTCGCCGGGACCTGCGGCAGCAGCCCGCGGCGCACTGCGCGGTCGAGATCGTCCGCCACCGCGCGGACCGACTCCGGGCCGCCACGCGCGTCCGCGGCGAGCAGGAGGTCGTCCCAGAGCACCGCCGCGCTGGGGCTGCTCCGCAGACCGTCGCGCGCGGCCCTCGTCGCCCCGACCGGATCCCCGTCCTCGCGGCAGATCCACGAGAGCCGGTGGGCCGCGTCCACGAGCAGCTCGGAGGCCTGATGCTCGAGGCGGGCCCGCGCGAGCCACGAGTAGCGCCCGGCCGGTCGATCCGCGAGGACCCCAGCACCCCCGACGTCCAGGGCGTCCGCGAGGTCCTCGCGCTCCTGACGCAGGTCGGAGGTCGTGCGCGCACGGCGCAACAGGGTCAGCACGACGTCCCAGTCGAGCACGACATCGCCGGCCAGCTGCCAGCGACCGTCCTCGTGCCGCCGCAGGCGCGGCCCCTCGGCGCCCTGCCCGAGCCATCGCGCGGCATGGGCCACGGTGGCGTCGCGGACCTCGTCGGCGACCCCGAACGGCCAGAGGTCGCCTGCCAGCACCGACGGATGGACACCCTCGGGGTGCAGGGCGAGGTGGACCACGAGCTCGGTGAGCAGCGGGACCCGCTCGGCGTCGACCGGCCCCGGGCCGGAGACCTGCGGCGCACCGACGAGGCGCACGACGACGGGCGCCGCGAAAAGTGCGTCGAGCGGTACCTCTCGTGCGGGACTCGGGACCTCGGGTCGTGGGGTCGTGAAGCGTCCGGGGCGAGCGGGCCGTCACCGATCGCTGCGCCCATGACCGGGGCGAGCAGGCCTGCCACGAGAGCGGCATCCTGGGCACGGAGCAGGTTCGGTCGCACGAGGAGCCCGAGGTGCGGGACACGCAGGCTCTCCGCCGAGACCTCCCACGTCCAGCGGGCACCGGGCACTGCGCCAGCGGCGACGACACCCCACGGGGCGCGAGCTCGACGCGAGGTCACCGCCCGGACCTGCTCGGCGAGCTCCTCCCCGGGTGCTGATCCGAGGATCAGGTAGCGGCCGGCCCAGGCGGGGCCGGACTGCGAGGTCCGCCCCGTCAGGACGTCCTCCGCGGGCACCATCGCGGCCCAGGTCTCCAGGAGGCGAGAGGGATCTGACTCGCGGTAGCGCTCGCTGAGCACCGTCAGCGGATGCTGGCAGCCCCGAGCCATGGACCTCGAGCTCGGCGGACCACGGATTGGTGGCGAGCTCGGCCGCGAGGGCCGACACCAGCTCCGCGGCGCGAACCGGGTCACCGGTCACCTCGATCGGGCCCTGCGCGGCCTCGAGGTCGACCAGCACGTCGGCGCCGTCCTCGTCACGGCCGATCGAGACCAGACCGGGGAACGGGACGGTCCCTCGCGCCCCGTCGAGCAGGTGATCGGCAGCGGACGGCAGCACCCAGCGTCGGCCGCCGTCCTGCGACTGCCAGGGACCGGGCGGGTCGAGAGCCGGGGGCGAGCACAGGAGCGTCGACCTGTCGATCGTCGACGAGGGCGCCGAAGACGGCGGGCAAGGTACGGCGCTCCGCACGCAGGCTCGCCCCGATGCTGCGCAGCGCCGCGTCCAGCCGGGCGGCACGGCGCGGGTCAGCACCGATCCGCAGCGCGACCTCGAGCTCCAGCGCGGCGTCGTCTGGCTTGCGCAGCCGACGCCGCCGCCGCGCCGCCTCGACCGCGCCGAGCACCCCCGCGGCCAGCAGACCTGCACCGACGAGCCCGGCGAAGCTCTCGACCACCGAGCCAGACGCGGCATCGGTACCGGCGGCGTCGACCTCGCTCGTCGTGAGCGTGTCGCCGGCCGGCTCCGGCGTGAGCTCGGACGCTGCCGATCCGCCGAAGGCCTCCGCGCCCTCGTCCGTGGCAGACGGGCCAGGATCCCCTGTTGGCACGGCAGCCACTGCCGGATCGGCCGCACGGGCGATCGACCCGCTCCACCCCGGAGGCGTCCTCCGGCATGACCAGCAGCCAATGGGGGTAGATCAGCCGCGCGAGCGTGAGCTCCGCGCCATCGGGCTGGCGCCGGTCCCGGTTCAGCTCGAAGACCTCCCGGTAGCGACGCCCGTCCTGCAGGGTGCGCTCGGCGATGTCCCAGAGGTTGTCGTGATACCTGCCCTCCGGTGGCTGGACCACGTAGACCCGCTTGCCGAGAAGGGCGCGACCCTCGTCCGCCGAGAGCTGGACGTCGCCGAGCCAGTAGCTCTGCTCGTCCACGGTGCTCGCCGTCGCTGCCTGTGCGGCTGCCTGAGTCGTCTCCGCCGCCTCCGGCGCGGCGGGCGTCTGAGAGGTCATCCCTGCAGAGATTGCGACCGGAGCCGCGTCGCTGCGCGAAAGCTCGCTCGGTGCCAGCGCCGAGGCCTGACCGGTGACCATGATGAGCAGCACCGCTGACGCGACGAGGCTGCGTGCGACCCGCTGGCTCGGGCCGGACAACGGGACCCGGGCGGGAAGGCCGACACCACTGAGAGCGCTGCGGACCTCCACGGCGACGCAGACGGTGAACTGGAGCCAGGCCAGCCACACGATCCAGACCAGCACCGACACGACCTGGGCGAGGCCGATGGTCGCCGTCAGCTGCTCGCGTGTGGGCCAGCTCGTGGGGACCGACGGCATCCCGCCGAGGGCCACGAGTGCCACC
>CAVZPH010000035.1:0-55422 GCA_963777075.1 uncultured Actinomycetota bacterium
ACCTGAAACCGTTTGCCTACAATCCGTTGGAGCCTCCCTAGCAGGGGTGACAGCGTGCCTTTTGAAGAATGAGCCTGCGAGTTAGTGGTACGTGGCGAGGTTAACCCGTGAGGGGCAGCCGTAGCGAAAGCGAGTCCGAGTAGGGCGATTCAGTCGCGTGCTCTAGACCCGAAGCGGAGTGATCTAGCCATGGGCAGGTCCGGAAGCGCGGGTAAGACCGCGTGGAGGACCGAACCCACCTGGGTTGAAAACCGGGGGGATGACCTGTGGTTAGGGGTGAAAGGCCAATCAAACTTCGTGATAGCTGGTTCTCCCGAAATGCATTTAGGTGCAGCGTCACGTGTTTCTTACCGGAGGTAGAGCGATGGATGGCTAATGGGCCCCAAAAGGTTACTGACGTCAGCCAAACTCCGAATGCCGGTAAGTGAGAGCGTGGCAGTGAGACTGCGGGGGATAAGCTCCGTAGTCGAGAGGGAAACAGCCCAGACCACCAGCTAAGGCCCCTAAGCGTATGCTAAGTGGGAAAGGATGTGGAGTTGCACAGACAACCAGGAGGTTGGCTTAGAAGCAGCCACCCTTGAAAGAGTGCGAATAGCTCACTGGTCAAGTGATTCCGCGCCGACAATGTAGCGGGGCTCAAGTATACCGCCGAGCTGTGGCATTCAGACAATAGCGAGGTCTTCGTGATCCAGGCGTCTGGATGGGTAGGGGAGCGTCGTGTAGCGAGTGAAGTCGCGGGGTAACCCAGCGGTGGACGCTACACGAGTGAGAATGCAGGCATGAGTAGCGAAAGACGGGTGAGAAACCCGTCCGCCGAATGATCAAGGGTTCCAGGGCCAGGCTAATCCGCCCTGGGTAAGTCGGGACCTAAGGCGAGGCCGACAGGCGTAGTCGATGGACAACGGGTTGATATTCCCGTACCGGCGAAGAACCGCCCATACCGAATCTGGTGATGCTAAGTGCCTGAAGCCGTCTAGATCCCTTCGGGGACGTGACGGGGGAGCGCACGACCCGAACCAGTAGTAGGTAAGCGTATTAACAGGAGTGACGCAGGAAGGTAGCCCAGCGTGGCGATGGTAGTCCACGTGTAAGGTCGTAGGGCGAGACGTAGGCAAATCCGCGTCTCATCAAGCCTGAGAACCGATAATGACCGCTATGCGGGAAGTGGGTGATCCTATGCTGCCTAGAAGCTTCGACGCGAGGTTCTAGCCGCCCGTACCCTAAACCGACTCAGGTGATCAGGTAGAGAATACCAAGGCGATCGAGAGAATCATGGTTAAGGAACTCGGCAAAATGCCCCCGTAACTTCGGGAGAAGGGGGGCCTGAGGCGTGACGGCACTTGCTGCCCGAGCGTTTGAAGGCCGCAGAGACCAGGGGGAAGCGACTGTTTACTAAAAACACAGGTCCGTGCGAAGTCGCAAGACGATGTATACGGACTGACGCCTGCCCGGTGCTGGAAGGTTAAGAGGACGGGTCAGCTCTTCGGAGCGAAGCTCAGAATTTAAGCCCCAGTAAACGGCGGTGGTAACTATAACCATCCTAAGGTAGCGAAATTCCTTGTCGGGTAAGTTCCGACCTGCACGAATGGCGTAACGACTTCCCCGCTGTCTCAACCGTGAACTCGGCGAAATTGCACTACGAGTAAAGATGCTCGTTACGCGCAGCAGGACGGAAAGACCCCGGGACCTTTACTATAGTTTGGTATTGGTGTTCGGTGCGGCTTGTGTAGGATAGGTGGGAGACTGTGAAGCCGGCACGCCAGTGTCGGTGGAGTCAACGTTGAAATACCACTCTGGTCGCTCTGGATATCTAACCTCGGTCCGTAATCCGGATCAGGGACAGTGCCTGATGGGTAGTTTAACTGGGGCGGTTGCCTCCTAAAATGTAACGGAGGCGCTCAAAGGTTCCCTCAGCCTGGTTGGCAATCAGGTGGCGAGTGCAAGTGCACAAGGGAGCTTGACTGTGAGACTGACAGGTCGAGCAGGGACGAAAGTCGGAACTAGTGATCCGGCGGTGGCTTGTGGAAGCGCCGTCGCTCAACGGATAAAAGGTACCCCGGGGATAACAGGCTGATCTTGCCCAAGAGTCCATATCGACGGCATGGTTTGGCACCTCGATGTCGGCTCGTCGCATCCTGGGGCTGGAGTAGGTCCCAAGGGTTGGGCTGTTCGCCCATTAAAGCGGTACGCGAGCTGGGTTTAGAACGTCGTGAGACAGTTCGGTCCCTATCCGCTGCGCGCGCAGGAAACTTGAGAAGGGCTGTCCCTAGTACGAGAGGACCGGGACGGACGAACCTCTGGTGTGCCAGTTGTTCCGCCAGGAGCACGGCTGGTTAGCTACGTTCGGAAGGGATAACCGCTGAAAGCATCTAAGCGGGAAGCCTGCTTCAAGATGAGGTTTCCATGGGGCTTGCCCCGAGAGGCTCCCAGCTAGACCACTGGGTGAATAGGCCGGATGTGGAAGTGTGGACTAAAGACACACGCAGCTGACCGGTACTAATAAGCCGATAACTTGACACAACTCATACTTGTGCTTCGCGTCCACTGTGCGGTTCCCGAGAGACGATCGGGTACCCGATTGACATCTCCATAGAGTTTCGGCGGTCATAGCAAGAGGGAAACGCCCGGCTCCATTCCGAACCCGGAAGCTAAGCCTCTTTGCGCCGATGGTACTGCACCGGGGACGGTGTGGGAGAGTAGGTCGCCGCCGAACATCCATTCAGAAAAGGCCACCCCGGCAACGGGGTGGCCTTTTCTGTTCCCGACCCGACCGGTCCGGGTTCGTCGGGGACGTCATGGCATCATGAGGTGCTGGGGCACAGTGACATCGGCCCGTCAGGGCCATGGCGCGCTCGCTTGCGGGTCAGCAGGCCGTTGCCGAGGACGTCGTCCAGGACACCCTGACTAGCGCGTACCAGGCGCCCGACCGTGTCGATGGTGCCCACCCGCGTGCGTGCTCCTGACGATCCTGCGGCACACGCACGTGAACCGAGTCCGCGTGCGCAGCGCGGTCCTGCTGGCTGACGGTGATGGTGTCGCAGCGACTCTGGACCGGCCGGGGTTCGTGACGCCCGCGGCCGAGGACGTCGTCGTCGACGAGCTGTTCGAGGCGGCGGTTGTCGAAGTGCCCGGGGGGGACTGCCGGACAAGCATCGACGGGTGATCCAAGCCGTCGACATCGACGGGTTGGCGTTCCGGGGGGAGGGGGGGGCAGCCGACGCACTCGGCGTCCCGCGTGGAACGGTGAGGAGCCGGCTGCACCGGGCGCGGGCATGGATCCGCACCCGGCTCGCGGCGTCGGGGCTCGCGCCTCGCAGGAAGGGGAGGTGATGGTCGGTCTGTCTCGCTCCGAGTGCCACCAGGTGGCCGGGGTCCTGCAGCGCTACCTCGACGGCGAAGTCGCTGCCCCGACGGAGAGCATGGTCGCGGCGCACCCCGAGACCTGCCGCAGGTGCGGTGCGGGGGCCGCCACCCAGCTGGCGATCAAGACGTCGATCGTGTCCGCTGCTCCTCACGAGCTGGCGGCGGATGCTGAGGCCGTGGCGCGCCTGCCGCGGTTCGCCGACGAACCGAGCGCTCCCGGGGACTGAATGGCTCGCGTAGCGGGGCTCCGGCCGACCGCGACGCATCGGGCGGTCTGGATACCGGCGCGCCGACCGGCCCGCCGGACGGCCGGGCGATCGGCCCGACGGAAGGGAAGCGGAGGGACGACGGGTTCCGTCGATGCGGAGGTCCGGACCGGTGCCCACCGCTGGTTGGCGGACGAGCCGCTGGAGGCGGGGGGCACCGGCCCGGGACCGGGCCCGTACGACCCGGTCCCGGCGGCACCGGGTACCTGCACCTCGATGACGCTGCGGATGTGCGCCGAACGTCGGGGGTGGACGGTGGGCCCGATCGAGGTCGAGCTTCGCCCCGACCGGCTTCGCGCTGACGATCGCGACATGGTGTCGGGCACGAGAGAGCGCCGCCAATGACGCGAGGGTCGCAGGTCACCATCGACGGCGTCAGCCGCCGAAGGCGGTGAGGTGCTTCTCGCTGCCCGAAAGGAGCTGCGCGTACACGTGCACGACGTCGTCGGCGGTGACGCCGTCGGCAGCACCGGCCAGCGCGGCGATGTCATCGACCTCGACGGCCCGGCCGACGGCCATGGCCTCGTCGATTGACGTCATGCCCTGGGCGAGCAGGGTGTCGTACATCGTCGACAGGTCCGTGTCGACGAACTCCCCGGCGCCGAGACCGACGGTCGGGTCGTCGATGCCGTAGGTGTCGAGCAGGGTGCGGACGGCATCCATGTGGCGTGCCTCGGCACCGGCGATCCGGGTGAACGTCCTGACGTCGTACTCCGCGCCGAGCGCGGTGTACAGGTCGAGGGCGAGCTTCTCCTCCTGGACCATGAAGACCAGATCGTCCCGCTGGTCATCCGTCAGCTCGCCGGAGGCATACGTCGTCCCGTCGCAGTCGCCGGTGGTCGTCGGGCCGCGGTGCGGCGCATCCCACCCGGCCGTCCGCCGCGGGCCTGGCCGTTCCGGCGACCGCCGCGGGCCGTCGATGCCGGTTCCTGCTCGGCCGGTCGGGCCTGCGAACCATTTTCGGCTCCGTAGCCGGCTGCCGTCGGCCGGTGGCGCGGGTGGCCCAGCGCGGGGCCCGTCCGGTCGCTCTCGACGGCGCATCGCGGTTCCGCGCGATCAGTCCGAGGGCGAGTGCGCCGATCGCCGACGGTCGTCATTGCGGTGCGTCGCTTCATGAGGTGCTCCTTGTCGATGGAACCCTGGACCCCGGGCTGCGTGGTGGACCTCACGGTGCCGCGGCGCCGTGCGCAGTCCGTGCGCAGCCCGTGTGGAGACGAGATGGAGATCGGCGCGGCTCGCACCGGACCACGGCGCGCGCCGGGCAGGATGGGCGCATGCGCACCGTCCTCGTGGTCGAAGACGACCGCGACATCCGCGACGTCCTGCGTCGCTACCTCGAGCGGTCGAACTTCTCGGTGCTCAGCACGGCGAGCGGTGGCGGAGGCGCTGCGGCTGCTCGCCGTCGGGCAGGTCGACCTCGTCCTGCTCGATCTCGGCCTGCCGGACATCGACGGCACCGACGTGCTGATCGCCGCGCGGGCGGCAGAGCCGCCCGTGCCCGTCATCGTCCTCAGCGCGCGCAGCGCTGTTCCGGACAGGATCCAGGGGCTGACGCTCGGCGCCGACGACTACGTCACGAAGCCGTTCAGCCCCGCCGAGGTGGTCCTCCGGGTCGCCACGGTCCTGTCCCGCGGGGCGTCCCGCGGGCCCGAGGACGCCGGGACGAGCTTCGGCGGCGGGCGGCTCCGGATCGATGCAGCGAGCCACCAGGCCTGGCTCGACGAGACGGCGCTGGATCTCACCGCGACGGAGTGGGGCCTGCTCGAGACCCTGGCAGGTGCGCCTGGCCGGGTCTTCTCCCGCTACGAGCTCGTCAACCGGGTGCGCGGCTACGAGTTCAGCGGGTACGAGCGAAGTGTCGACTCGCACGTGAAGAACCTGCGTCACAAGCTCGGCCCCGACGGTGCTGTGATCCTCACGACGGTGATCGGCGTGGGCTACCGGCTCGGGTGGACCCGTGATGGCTGACTCCCCGGCATCTCCCGCGTTCGCGGGCCCTCGGCCCGCTCGGCCGCCGCCTGGTCCTCGCGTTCTCGCTGGTCAGCCTCGTGGCGGTCGGCCTCCTCGTGCTTGCGGCGCAGCAGGCGGTCGACCGGGGGCTCACCGCCAGCCGCGACGCCGGCCTCTGGGACCTCGCAGCCCAGGTCCGTGACGCCGCCGCTGTCGAGTACTCAGCGGCTGTCGATCACGGCGCTGCAGACGGGTGGGCCGCCGCCGACCTCGGCGCAGCGCTCGCCCTCGTGCGCGACGCGGGGGCGCGCGTCGTCGTCCGCGACACGTCCGGAACCGTCGTCGCCCAGTCGGGTGCCGCGCGCGGTCAGAACGTGAACGGCGCCCCCGGCTCGGTTGCGGATGTCGTGGTGGACGGCGTGGCGGTCGGCTCGGTCGAGGTGGCCTACCAGGGCACGGGTGGTGCCGGCATGGCCGCGCGTGCCTTTGAGCGGGGTCGTGACATCGCCTGGTCCTGGATCGCTGTCGCCGCTGCGCTCTCTCTCGCGCTCGCGGTGCTCGCAGGCTGGGCCGTGACCCGGTGGCTCACCGGCCCGCTCACCACTCTCACGGCGATCGCCCGGTCGTTCGCGCGGGGGGACCACACCGTCCGGGCGACCGACCTGGGCACGGGTGAGCTGGGTGACCTCGCACGGGGCTTCAACGAAGCGGCAGACTCGATGGAGCGCTCCGCTCAGGCTCGTCGCCAGATGGCGGCGGACGTCGCCCATGAGCTGCGGACCCCGCTCACCGCGCTCCAGGCGGGGCTGGAGGAGCTGCGTGACGGGCTGGTGGAGCCGGATGCCGCCGCCCTGTCCCGCTTGCACGACCAGTCCCTCCGGCTGGGACGGGTCGTCGCCGACCTCGGCATCCTTGCCACTGCCGACGACATGCCGTCCGCCGAACCGGGCCGCACCGACCTGGCGCAGATCGTCCGCGAGGAGCTCGCGGCCAGGGCAGCCGAGCTGCGCGCCGCCGGGGTCGGGATCGGCGCCGTCGACCTCGTCCCCGTCGTCGTGCTGGCCGACGCCGGACGCCTCCACCAGGTGGTCGGCAACCTGCTGGCCAACTGCGCCCGGCACTGCCGGCCCGGTGACCAGGTCGAGGTCGCGGTGAGCAGGGACGGCGCCGACGCGGTGCTGCGGGTCGCTGACAACGGCCCCGGCATCCCGGCGTCCGACCTGCCACGGGTCCTCGACCGCTACTGGCGCGGCGCACAGACGCGTGTGAGCGGGTCGGGACTCGGACTGGCGGTGGTCCAGGAGATCGTGTCCGCGCACCGGGGCAGTGTGGCGGTCACCTCCACCGACGGGACAACGGTGACGATCCGGCTCCCGGGAGCTTCGGGCCTGACGCGCTCAGGCGAGCATGCTGCGCAGCATCCAGGCCGTCTTCTCGTGCACGTCCAGGCGGCGGACGAGCAGGTCGGTGGAGACCTGGTCGGGAGCGGCCTCGGTCACGGCGAGCGTCGCCCGGATGGTGCGTGCGGTCGTCTCGTGCGCGGTCACGAGGCGGGCGAGCATCTCGCCGGCGGCCGGCGCATCGTCGTCCTCGAGGACAGCGGAGAGCTCGGAGAACTCGCGGTAGGTGCCCGGCGCCGGGGCGCCGAGCGCACGGATCCGCTCCGCGATCTCGTCGACGGCGAGTGCCAGCTCGGTGTACTGGACCTCGAACATCGTGTGCAGCGAGTGGAACATCGGGCCGACGACGTTCCAGTGGTAGCTGTGGGTCTTCAGGTACAGCGTGTAGGAGTCCGCGAGGACGTGCGAGAGGCCGCCGACGATCTCCGTGCGCTGGTCCTCGGCGATGCCCATGGCGATGGTGGTGCTCATGTGGTGCTCCTTGTCGTCGCGTCCGGTGCGTTCGTCGCGCCCTCGCTCGCCGAGGTGCGGCACTGCGGGCAGATGCCCCAGAAGGTGACCTCCACCTCGGTGATCTCGTAGCCCTGGCGATCGCCGAGTGCGACGCACGGGCCACGCTCGGCGCGGCAGGCGATGTTCGTCACCGCACCGCAGGCACGGCAGACCAGGTGGTGGTGATGGTCGTCGACGCTGCGCTCGTACCGCACGGCGCTTCCTGCGATGTCGACACGCCGGAGCAGCCCTGCCGAGACGAGGGCGTCGAGGAGGTTGTAGGAGGCCTGGACCGAGAGTGTCCCGATGCGCTCCCGCACCCCGACCGCGACGTCGTCAGCGGTCAGGTGGTCCTGCTCCGCGAGGAGATCGAGGGCGGCGACCCTGGCTGCGGTGACGCGCAGGTGCCGGTCCCGAAGGAGCTCGGCAGAGGTGGACATGACGTGAGTGTAGGCTCCAAACTTGAAGCAATCAACTCTTGGACTGATGCATGGATGGAGAGCCCGATGAACGATGCCACCCTCTCGGCCGCGGGTGAGTCCCCCTCGACGATCTACGTCGAGCCGGAGGACACCACCAGGGGCGCGAGGCTCTCGCACTTCCCGGTGACCTTCTTCGCGACGGTCATGGGTTTAGCCGGTCTGTCGCTGGCGTGGTTGCGCGCCGCGCCGGTGCTGGGCACACCGCTCGTCGTCGGGGAGGCCCTCTTCTGGGTCGCCCTTGCGGCCTACGGTCTCGTCCTGGTGGCCTACCTCGCCAAGGTGATCCGTCACCCCGGCGCCGTGCGCGACGAGCTGCACCATCCCGTGCGGCTGGCGTTCGTCCCGACGTCGACCATCGCTCTGCTGCTCCTCGCGACCGCCGGGCAGGACGTCGCCGCAGGGCTGGCCTCGACCCTGTGGTGGGTCGGCACGATCGGCCAGCTCACGCTGACGCTGTACGTCCTGTCCGCATGGATCAGCCGGCCGACCTTCGGGATGCAGCACGTCACCCCGGCGTGGTTCATCCCTGTCGTCGGCATGGTCGCGGTCCCCCTGGCCGGCGTGAGGTTCGGGCCCATCGAGCTCTCGTGGTTCTTCTTCTCCGTCGGCCTCGTGTTCTGGGCCGCCCTGCTGCCGATGGTCCTGACGCGGCTGTTCATCCACGAGCAACCGGTTCCCGGTCAGCTGCTGCCGACCCTCGCGGTCCTGATCGCCCCGCCCGCCGTGGCCTTCCTGTCCTACCTGCGACTCGCAGACGGCGGCCTCGACACGGCCTCCCGGGTGCTCTACTACACGGCCGCCTTCTTCGCCCTGCTGTTCCTCACGCAGCTCGGCCGGCTTCACCGCCTCCCGTTCTTCCTCTCATGGTGGGCCTACGCCTTTCCCCTCGCAGGGTTGAGCGTCGCGACGACGGTCATGGCCCGTGAGGTCGGCGGAGGCGTCCTGACCGTCACCGCGTGGCTGCTGCTCCTCGTCATCAGCTCCCTCGTGGTGCTCCTGGCCGTACGCACCGTCAGCGCGATCGCCCGAGGGCGGATCTGCATCCCCGAGTAGGTGCTCGACGGCCCCTCAGGCCCACGCTCAGCGCGTGACGGGACGAGCCGAGAGGCAGCCCGGGCAGAGGCCGAACACCTCCAGGGTGTGGCTGATGGCCGTGTACCCGTGGCGTGCCGCCAGGTCCTCGGCCCAGCTCTCGATGTCAGGGCCGGTGATCTCGATGGCGTGACCACAGGACCGGCACACCAGGTGATGGTGGTGCTGCCGCGAGCACCGCAGGTACACGGCCTCGCCGTCCTTGTGGGGCAGGACGTCCGCTTCACCGGTCTCCACCAGCAGCGCAAGACTCCGGTAGACGGTCGCGAGCCCGATGTTCTCGCCCCGGTCCTTCAGGAGCGTGTGGATCTCCTGGGCGCTCCGGAAGTCATGGAGCTCCGTGAGGAGCCCGGCGACGGCGAGGCGCTGCCGTGTCCTGCGAGTTGCGGGCCGGCCGTGCCCGACGGGCGCGGCCGCACCGTCGCGGGGGCTCGGACGGTGACCCGGTTGCCCGTCGGCATCTGGCATGATAGGAATGATTCTCATTACCAATAGAGTCTAGCCAAGGAGTGTGCGGCATGGCCAGAGGGTTCACGGCACGGACTGCGGCTGGTGCTGCGGCCGTCGCGCTCGGCCTGGCGGGCTGTGCAGCCACCGGCGGATCGGCTGCGTCCGAGTCGACGGCTGGACTGGTCTCGGTGGTGGCCTCGACCACGATCCTGGGCAGCGTCGCCGGCCAGGTGGTGGCCTGCGGTGGTGGGCAGGTCCAGACGCTGATGCCCGTCGGCGCCGACCCGCACGACTACTCGCCCTCGTCGTCCGACGTGGCGGCCATGGTCGAGGCTTCGCTGGTCGTCACCAACGGACTCGGGCTGGAGGAAGGGCTGACGTCGGCGCTGGCGACGGCGAAGGAGGACGGAGCCACCGTCCTGGAGGTGGGCCCGGCCCTCGACCCCCAGCCGCTGGCAGGTGCAGCCGGCTCGGCAGACCCGCACGTCTGGCTGGACGTGTCCAGGATGGCCACGGCGGCGACCCTGATCGGCGACGAGCTCGCCACGGTGACGGGCGACGCGTCGTACACCGACTGCGGTGCGCAGGTCTCGGCGACGCTCATGGGCACCGACGCCGAGGTACGGACCATCCTCGAGGCCGTCCCTGCCTCCTCCCGGATCCTCGTCACCGACCACGACTCCTTCGGCTACTTCTCCCGCGCCTACGACTTCACCGTCGCCGGCGTCGTCATCCCCGGCGGCTCGACGCTGGCCCAGCCGAGCTCCTCGGAGCTCGCCGCGCTGGCGGACACGGTCCGGAAGGCGGGCGTCCCGGCCATCTTCGCCAACACGGCGAACCCCACCGCGCTCGTCGACGCGCTGGCTCGGGAGAGCGGGACGCAGGTCTCCGTCGTCGAGCTCTACGTCGGGAGCCTCGGACCTGTCGGATCCGGCGCGGACACCTACGAGGGGATGATGCTCACGGATGCGCAGCGCATCGCCGATGCGCTCGCGGGCTAGGGCCGCCGTGACGCCCCCGGTCGTTACGGTGCTCCCGTGACCTACCTCGAGTGGTTCATCGAACCCTTCGCCCTCGGCTTCCAGCAGCGCGCCCTGCTCGGCGGGGTCCTCGCCGGGCTCATGTGCGCGGTCGTCGGGACCTGGCTCGTCCTGCGGGGCATGAGCTTCTTCGGCGATGCCTTCGTGCACGGCGTCGTCCCGGGCATCGCCGCCGCGGTGGTCCTCGACGTCAGCCCGGCACTGGGCGCCGCGGTGGCCGCCGTCGTCATGGTCGCGGGGATCGAGATCGTCAGCCGACAGACCCGACTGAGCGAGGACACCGCCATCGGTCTCCTGTTCGTCGGCATGCTCGCCCTCGGCGTGGTCATCATCTCCAGCGTCGACTCCTACACCGGGAGCCTGACCACGATCCTCTTCGGCGATGCCCTGGGCGTGACCCGGCAGGACCTGGTGCAGCAGGCGATCCTCGGTGGGCTCGTCATCGTCGTCTCCGTCGTGATGTACCGACCCTTCCTCGCGCTGTCCTTCAACCGGCAGAAGGCCGAGCTGCTGGCGATGCGACCGGGCCGTGCCCACGCGGTCCTGCTCGTCCTCATCGCCGCCGCGGTGATCGGCAGCTTCCAGTCCGTGGGCACCCTGCTGGTCTTCGGGCTGCTGGTCGGCCCGCCCGCCACCGCTGCCCTGGTCGTCCGGACGGTCCCGCGGATGATGGCGGTCGCCGCAGCGCTCTCGGTGGTGTCGGTCTGGCTGGGCCTGCTGCTCAGCTATCACCTCGGGACCGCAGGGTCCGCCACGATGGCCCTCGTGCCGATCGTGGCGTTCTTCCTGACCCTGACCTGGACCACGATGCGCGCCAGGCGGACGACGGCCGCCGACGAGGACGCACCGCGATCTGCGGCGGCTGATGACTCGGCCCCGGGCGAGACGGTGGTGCGATGAGGATCGGCGCCGGCGCCCCGCAGGAGGGTCGCCGGGCAGGACTGCTCGCCGAGGCGACCGATCTGGTCCTCAGGTACGGCAACCACACCGCGCTCGCACGATCCACCTTCACCATCCCGCTCGACGGCGTCACCGCGGTCATCGGTCCGAACGGTTCCGGCAAGTCCACGCTCTTGCACGCCCTGGCGGGACTGGTCCCGGTCGCCGAGGGGCGGTTGCGGGTCCTGGGCGGCGACCCGCAGCAGTCGCGGGGCCAGATCAGCTACGTGCTGCAGTCCACCGTCGTGCCCCCCTCGACCCCGATCACGGTGCGGGAGACCGTCGGGATGGGCCGGTACCCGCGTGTCGGTCTGTTCCGCCGGTTCGGCCGAGCAGATCGCGCCCGGGTCGCCGACGCCCTGCGCCGGATGAACATCGAGGACCTTGCCGGCAGGCACCTGCACGAGCTCTCCGGCGGGCAGCGTCAGAGGGTGTACGTCGCGCAGGGGTTGGCGCAGGACCACCGGGTCATGCTTCTCGACGAACCCCTCACCGGGCTGGACCTCGTGTCTGCGCGGACGATCGACGGGCTCATCCACGGGGACGGCCACGACGGCCGCACCGTCGTCCTCACCACGCACGACCTGAACGAGGCCAGGGCGGCCGACCACGTGATCCTGGTCAGCGGACGGGTGATCGCCAGCGGCCCACCCGCGGTCGTCTGCACCCGGCAGAACCTCGAGGTGGCCTTCGGTCTCGGCAGCCTGCACGGCTGGGAGGGCTTCCTCGACGACCCGGCCCACGACCCGCACCACGAGCGAACGGCCGAGGTCGGGGAGTAGTGCGTGGTCCGCTGACCCATCCGGATGCGGTCGGCGGCGTCGGTCCCGGACGGGCCGGACCCGAGCCCCAGGAATCTTCGAGCACGCGCCCGGGTTCCATGAGGACGGTCACGGACGCGACGAGAGGATGAGGACATGCGAGCACTCTGGAACGGAACCGTCATCGCCGAGAGCGATGCGACCGTGGTGGTCGAGGGGAACCACTACTTCCCGGCCGAGTCCGTCAGGTGGGAGGAGCTCACGGCCAGTGACCGGCGGTCGACCTGCCCGTGGAAGGGCGAGGCGCGCTACTGGTCCGTCGCCGATGCCGGGAGCAGCGGAGCCGATGTCGCCTGGTCGTACCCCGAGCCGTCGTCGGCCGCTCGGGAGATCGCCGGCCACGTCGCATTCTGGCGGGGCGTGACCGTGGAGCAGTGACCGGCGCGCTCTCTCGGGCGTGAGCGAGGGCGAGGACTACGGTTCACGGTCGGGCCTGCAGGTCAGCAGGCTGGTGCGCTGCGGCGCGTTCGCGCCTGCTCTGGTCGGGAGTGCGGCTGCCGGCACCCCGGTCGCGGTAACGACCCCGGAGCGCGGTGGTCGAGTGGGGGAGGGCGACCGCGACGGCCGCCGCTGCGCTGCTCACGCCCAGCCGCTCGCGGATGTGCTCCATGTGCTTGTGCACCGTGGAGGTGGCGATGAACAGGCGCGAGGCGATCTCGTGGTGGCTCAGGCCGGCGTCGACGAGTGCGAGGACCTCCCACTCGCGGGGCGTCAGGTCAGGGACGCCGCCCCGGCGCCGCTCGGCGTCGAGCCAGATCTCCTGCACGTGGGGTCTCAGCAGCGTGGCGACCTGGCGGTCCCGCTCGTCGAAGCCGGGCCATTCGTCGCGGGCGAAGGCGATGAACCTGACGAGTCCCGGCGGGGCAGGCAGAGGCATGCACATGACTGCGGGGAACCAGCTGTCCTGGACCGGGAGGGGCCTGTTCCGAGCCTCTCGCAGCGTGGGGAAGAAGTCGGACGCCAACCGGATGCTGTGCAGATCGCCCGTCCGCTGGCTGTCGTTGCGCATGGGGTCGTCCCACCAGAGGTCGAAGAAGGGGTCGTCGGGATCGTCCTGCTCGACGTCGGGGCAGCACTCCCGTGTCGGCCCGATGACACCCTGCTGGAACACTGACTGCCGGCGCAGGGGGGCGAGTACCTGGTACGAGGCGAGGGTGTCGCGGCCCAGCAGCGCAGCGAGGCCGTCGAGCAGGACCCACGGAAGCCCTGGGCCGGGCTCGTCCTCATAGGCCTCCGCGATGAGGTGGAGGATCGCGTCGCCGTCTCCGGTGCGCAGGTGGCCGACGTGGTCCATGAGCTGCCTCCTCTTCCCGCTCTTCGACAGTAGACCCGGGCTGCGCCGGGAGAAATACGTACGGATGCGTATGTCCGTGCGCGCCGTGAGGGAGCAGCGTCGTTCTCGGTGGCCCGAAGGCACCAGGCCGCCGAACCCGACGACACGGTGAAGGCGATGACGATGAACAGACGGGAACGGATGACAGCGAGCAGCGGCGCGGTCCTCGCACTGGCGCTCGGCACGTTCAGCAGCCCTGCCCTCCGCGACGATCCGGCGGTCGCCCAGGTGGATCGCCACGCCGGCGCGGTGGTGCAGGTGGCCGCCTGCGGCGACGGGACCGCAGCGCTCGTGACGGTGCCGACGGGCCGCACGGGCCATCTCGGTTCGATGCGAGCGGTGTGAGCACCGCTGGGCACTGTCGGTCCTGCGTGGCACGATCGGTCAGGTGACCAGCACCGCCGCACCGAGGGGGATCCGATGAGCCCGGCTCCGGGGGCGGATCGCCCCTCGGCTGCGGCGCAGGGCGCCGACAGCCACGACCTGATCCGGGTCCAGGGGGCCCGGGAGAACAACCTCAAGGACGTGAGCGTCGAGCTCCCCAAACGCCGGCTCACGGTGTTCACCGGGGTCTCGGGCTCGGGCAAGAGCTCCCTGGTGTTCGGCACGATCGCCGCCGAGTCCCAGCGGATGATCAACGAGACCTACAGCTCATTCGTCCAGGGCTTCATGCCGACGCTCGCGCGGCCGGACGTCGACGTCCTCGAGGGTCTGACGACGGCGATCCTCGTCGACCAGGAGCGGATGGGCGCGAACGTCCGGTCCACCGTGGGCACGGCGACCGACGCGAATGCGATGCTCCGGATCCTCTTCAGCCGACTCGGGAAGCCGCATGTCGGCTCGCCGCAGGCGTACTCGTTCAACGTGCCCTCGGTGACGGGCGTGGGGCAGATGAAGGTCGACCGCGGCGACGCGAGCACGGCCCAGAAACGCACCTACTCGGTCACCGGCGGGATGTGCCCGCGCTGCGAGGGGATGGGCTCGGTCTCCGACCTCGACCTGACCCAGCTCTTCGACGAGACGAAGACCTTGGCCGAGGGTGCGATCACCGTTCCGGGGTACAGCGCCGACGGCTGGTACGGCCGGATCTTCTCGGCCGTCGTCCCGGGCGACGTCCCGATCGGGAAGTTCACCAAGAAGCAGCTCCAGGAGTTCCTCTACGGCGAGGCACGCAAGATCAAGGTCGACACCATCAATCTCACCTACGAGGGGCTGATCCCGAAGATCCAGAAGTCGATGCTGTCGAAGGACGTGGACGCGATGCAGCCGCATGTCCGCGCCTTCGTCGAGCGGGCCGTGACCTTCCAGACCTGCCCGGAGTGCGAGGGCACCCGGCTGGCTGCTGCCGCGCGCGCCTCGAAGGTCGCCGGGATCAGCATCGCCGATGCCTGTGCGATGCAGATCAGCGACCTCGCGGTGTGGGTTCGTGGGCTCGACGAGCCCACCTTCGCCCCGCTGCTGCGCGGCCTGGCGCACCTGCTCGACTCCTTCGTGGAGATCGGGCTCGGCTACCTCAGCCTGGACCGGCCCGCCGGGACGCTTTCAGGCGGCGAGGCGCAGCGTACGAAGATGATCCGCCACCTGGGCTCCTCGCTCACGGACGTGACCTACGTCTTCGACGAGCCGACCGTCGGCCTGCACCCGCATGACATCCAGCGGATGAACACCCTGCTGCTCCAGCTCCGGGACAAGGGCAACACGGTGCTCGTCGTCGAGCACAAGCCGGAGATGATCGTCATCGCCGACCATGTCGTCGACCTCGGCCCCGGGGCGGGGACGGCGGGCGGCGAGGTCGTGTACGAGGGTGACATCGCCGGGCTGCGGGCCAGCGGGACGCTGACCGGCCGGCACCTGGACTACCGCGCGCGCGTGAAGTCGACGGTGCGCGAACCCACCGGGACGATCGAGGTGCGCGGAGCCGGGACGCACAACCTCAAGGACGTCGACGTCGACATCCCGACGGGGGTGCTCGTCGTCGTCACCGGGGTCGCGGGCTCGGGAAAGAGCTCGCTGATCCACGGCTCTGTCGCGGGACGTGAGGGCGTCGTCGCGATCGACCAGGGCGCGATCAAGGGCTCGCGCCGCAGCAACCCGGCGACGTACACCGGGCTGCTCGACCCGATCCGCAAGGCCTTCGCGAAGGCCAACGGCGTCAAGCCCGCACTCTTCAGTGCGAACTCCGAGGGCGCCTGCCCGGTGTGCAACGGCGCAGGGCTGATCTTCACCGACCTCGGCTTCATGGCGACGGTGAGCACCGTCTGCGAGGAGTGCGAAGGCAAGCGGTTCAACGCCTCGGTGCTCGAGTACCACCTCGGTGGCCGCGACATCAGCGAGGTGCTGGCGATGCCGGTGTCCGAGGCGGTGGGCTTCTTCGCCGAGGGCGAGGCCCGCACCCCGGCCGCGCACACGATCCTCGAACGCCTCGCCGACGTCGGGCTCGGCTACCTGAGCCTCGGTCAGCCGCTGACGACGCTCTCCGGCGGCGAGCGGCAGCGCCTCAAGCTGGCCACGCACCTGGGGGAGAAGGGCGGCGTCTACGTGCTCGACGAGCCGACCGCCGGCCTGCACCTGGCGGACGTCGAACAGCTGCTCGGCCTGCTCGACCGGCTCGTCGACTCCGGCAAGTCGGTGATCGTCATCGAGCACCACCAGGCGGTGATGGCGCATGCCGACTGGATCATCGACCTGGGGCCGGGGGCCGGGCACGACGGCGGGCGGGTGGTCTTCGAGGGGACGCCCGCGGACCTCGTCGCCGCGAGGTCGACGCTGACGGGCGAGCACCTGGCGGCCTACGTCGGGGCGTGATCCGGGAGGATGACCGTCATGTCCGCGACCGGTGCACGCACGCTGACCCGCGTCCTCGGCAGGCTCGCGCTCGCGGCCGTGCTGCTCGCGGCCGGAGTCGGCCACCTGACCTCGCTGCGTCAGGAGTTCCGGGCGCAGGTCCCCGACTGGGTCCCGCTCGACGCCGATGTGGTCGTCGTCGCGTCGGGTGTCGTCGAGCTCGTCCTCGGCGCTGCGCTGGCCGTGGCACCGCACCGCATGCGGCCGCTCGTCGGCTGGGTCGTTGCGCTCTTCTTCGTCGCCATCGTCCCTGGCAACATCTCGCAGTACCTCTCCCGCACCGACGCCTTCGGGCTCGACAGCGACAGGGCGCGTGCGATCCGCCTGCTCTTCCAGCCGTTGCTGGTGGTGTGGGCCCTGTGGTCCACGGGCGCGTGGCGGGCCTGGCGGCGTCGGCGCCGAGCGTCGGGGCCCCGCCGATCTCCACGGACTGCGCGAGACTGAGGCAGTGGAGCAGAGGGTCGCGGCGGTGGGCTGGGCGGCTCCGCTCGCCGTCGAGCTGAGACGGGAGATGTACCTCGACCTCGCCGCGTCCTACCCCGAGGAGACTCGGGCCGTCGAGGCCGCCGGCGGCTTCGACTGGCTCGAGATCCAGCACGCGATCGGCGCCCTCGACTTCGTCGTCCTGTGGCGAGGGGGCGAGGCCGTGGCCGGGGGTGGCACACGCGCAGCAGACCTCCCGGGGCATGGGGCAGGAGAGGTCGAGGAGCTGCGCAAGGTCTTCGTCCGGCCGGACGCCCGGGGCAACGGTGCCGCCCGCGCCGTCGTCCTGGCGCTCGAGCAGAGGGCTGCGGGTCGTGGTGCGCGCCTCATGGTGCTCGAGACGGGCACTGCCGTCCGCGCTGCCGCTCGGCTCTACACGGGTCTGGGCTACCTGCCGATCGCGCGGTTCGATCCCCACCCGGCGGATCCGACGTCGCTGTTCTTCGGGAAGCAGATCGGGTAGCCGGGCGTCGTCGCCCTCAGCGCACGGCGTGCTCCGAACCGCGCAGGACGAGCCGGGTCGGCAGGACGATGTGCTCGAGCTCGCGCGCCGGCTCCGCCACGCGGCTCAGGGCGAGGCGTGCGGCCGTCTCACCCATGAGGCCGGGGTCGTGCGCGACGACGCTGACCCCCAGGGCCGCGGCGAGCTCGAAGTCGTCGAAGCCGATGAGTCCGCAGGTGGCGCCGCGCTCCTTGATGGCCCCGAACGCGCCGATCGCCGCGCGGTTGTTCCCCGCGAGGATCGCGCTCGGTGGTGACGCGGAGTCGAGGAGCGCCAGCGCGGCCGACCTCGCTCCGGAGACGTCGGGGGCGTCCGTGCGGATCATCCAGGGCTCCGCCGCGAGACCGCGGGCCGCGAGGGCGTCGTGGAAGCCGCGCTGCCGCTCCCGGTGCGTGAAGAGCTGGTCGTCGCTGCCGATGAAGCCGAGGCGGCGGTGCCCGGCGTCCAGCAGTGCGAGGGTTCCCGCCATCGCGCCGCCGTGGTTGTCGAAGAGCACGGAGTCCGACGAGGCGTTCGCGAGCGGCCGGTCCACGGCGACGATCGGTGTGCCGAGCAGGCGCTCGCTGTCGAGGTAGCCGTGGTCGGAGGCGATGGGCACGAGCAGGAGGGCTCGCACGCGGCGCTCGAGCATCGCCGTGACGACCGCGGGCTCCTGGCGGGACTCGTCGTCGGTGGCGGCGATGACCAGGGTGAGGCCACTGCGCGCGAGCGTCCGCTCGACGCCGGCCGCGACCGCTGCGAAGAAGGGGTTCGTCAGGTCGCCGATCACGAAGGCGACGGTCGTCGTGACCCCGCCGGAGCGCAGCTCACGGGCGACGGAGTTGGCGCGGAAGTGCAGGGCTGCCGCGGCCTGCTCGACCTTCTCCCGCGTGGCCGCAGAGACGTGCGGGCCGCCGGAGATCACTCGAGAGACCGTCTTGGTGCTCACGCCGGCGAGCCGGGCGACGTCCTCGACGGTGGCGCGGCTGGGCGCCGTCGCCGGATCCCGCCCGTCGCTCGTCGTCACAGGGGGCATCCTTGCACGGGCGACACCGGTCTGACCCGGCGTTTGACAACGTGAGACAACTTCGCTTGGCTGTCCCTCGGAGCACGTCAGGCGACCGAGGGGGCACAGATGATCGTGGGGATCGAGACCGGCGGGACGAAGATCGTCTGCGCGGCCGGGACGAGTCCGACCGAGGTGCTCGAGGTCGTCACGTTCCCCACCGAGGACCCGGCGACGACGCTCGCCTCCGTCACCGGCTTCATCGCCGGCTGGCGCGAGCGTTCGGGGGTGGACGGCGTCGGCATCGGCTCCTTCGGCCCGGTCGGCCTCGACCCCCGGTCCGCCGACTTCGGCCGGATCCTCGCGAGCCCGAAGCTGGCCTGGCGCGGCGCGGACGTCGTCGGGCCGATCGCGGCTGCCGCAGGGGCGCCGGTGGCCATCGAGACCGATGTCACGGCTGCGGCGATCGGCGAGCTGCGCTGGGGCGCGGGTGCCGGTCTGACGGACCTGGCCTATGCGACCGTCGGGACGGGCGTCGGGGTCGGCGCGGTGGTGCAGGGCAGGCCCCTGCACGGGACGGCGCACCCCGAGGCCGGGCACCTGATCGTCCGCCGTCACCCCGACGACGACTTCGCGGGGGTCTGCCCGCTGCACGGCGACTGCCTCGAGGGGCTGGCCTCCGGCCCGGCGGTCGCGGCGCGCTGGGGCCGGTCCGGGAAGGAGCTCGGCGAGCTGCTCGACCGGGCCGTCGAGATCGAGGCCTCGTACCTCGCCCAGCTCGTGACCTCGCTCGTGTACGTGCTGTCGCCCGCCCGGATCGTCCTCGGTGGCGGCGTCCTCGGAACGCCCGGACTGCTCGACGCGGTGCGGGAGCGCACGGCACGGCTGCTCAACGGTGCGCTGGCCGGGCATCCCGCCGAGGACCTCTCGAGCGGCTTCCTCAGCCGCCCCGGTCTGGCGGACCGCTCGGGTGTGGTCGGTGCGTTGACGATGGCCGCCGACCTCGCGACCGGCGCGGCGGGAGGCTCGCGGTGACCGCACTGACCCCGCTCCTGCTCGAGCCGATCCTGGTGCCCAAGCCCTGGGGCGGGCGGCGCCTGGGCGAGCTCGGACGCAGGCTCCCGGACGGCGTGGCTATCGGGGAGTCGTGGGACCTCGCCGACCTCGACCAGGACATGACCCCCGTGCCCGAGCCGGTCAGCCGCGTCGTCGGCGGGCCGCTCGGCGGCCGGAGCCTTCGGGAGGTCGTCGGTACCTCAGCCGTCGAGCTCCTCGGGTCGGCGAGCTCGGCGACGGGTCGCTTCCCGCTGCTCGTCAAGCACCTCGACGCGCGGGAGAACCTCTCCGTGCAGGTCCATCCGCCCGCCGAGCAGGTCGCCCGGCACCCGGGGATCCACCTCAAGACGGAGTCCTGGGTCGTCATCGCGGCCGAGCCCGGTTCGGGGCTGTACCTCGGTGTGCGTCCGGGCGTCACTCCCGAGCAGGTCGAGCGCGCGATGGGCACGGCCGAGCTCATCGGGCTGCTGGGGTGGGTGCCGGCGCGGGTCGGTGACGTCCACCACGTGCCGGCGGGCCTGATCCACGCCGTCGGGGCGGGCGTGCTCGTCGCCGAGGTCCAGACCCCTTCGGACACGACCTTCCGGCTCTACGACTGGGTCGAGGAGTACGGCCGGGCCCCACGCGCCTTGCAGACCGAGCTCGGGATGGAGGCGATCCGCTCGCGCTGGGAGCTGAACCTCGAGCCGCCGGCCATGGTCAGCCACGAGGGCGTCGTGGTCGACACCGACCACTACGTGATCAGCCGACACCGCGCCGTGACTGCGCGCACCGTCGCCGTGCCGCCGCGCGCCGTCGCCCGCGTGCTGCTCGTCACGGGCGGGCGCCTCGAGGTCGCGGGCCTCGACGAGCCGCTCGGCCCGGGCAGGCTCGTCGTCCTGCCCGCGAGCTGGGCGGGTGAGCTCCTCGCTGGCCCGGGCGTCGTCGTGGCTCGACGTCGACCTCGTCGCGGCGGACGAGAGGGCTCGCGCAGCGGTCGCAGCACCGTGACCCGCGTTCACGGCCCGTTCGCCGCGGTGCTCTTCGACCTCGACGGCACCCTGATCTCCTCGACGGCCGTCGTCGAGCGGTCATGGGCTCGGCTCGCCATCGAGTTCGAGATCCCGCGCGAGCGCTTCTTCGAGTACCACGGGATGACCGCCCGGGCGATCCTCGACCGGCTCCTCCACGACCGCTCCGCGGGCGAGCGCGAGCACGCCCATGCACGGATCGTCCAGATCGAGACCTCCGACACCGACGGGGTCGTGGCCCTGCCGGGAGCCGCCGAGGCGCTCCGGCTGCTCGTCCCGGCGGGGCGGTGCGCGATCGTCACCTCGGGCACCCGGGACCTGGCCCTGGCTCGTCTGGCGGTGGCGGGCGTCGACCTCCCGGCGGTGGTCGTCACGGCCGACGAGGTGCGGCACGGCAAGCCGCACCCCGAGCCGTACCTCATGGCGGCGCGCGCCCTGGGCGTGGACCCGGCGGACTGCCTCGTCGTCGAGGACGCGAGCGCGGGCCTCGTCTCCGGGCGGGCGGCCGGCGCGACGACGCTCGGGCTGAGGACGACGCTCGGCGAGGGCGTGATCGAGGCCGATCTCGTCGTCGCCGACCTCTCCGAGGTGCGGTTCACCGTCGACGCCGACGGGGTACGGCTCAGCAGAGGGTGATGCATTCGGGACGGCAGGCGAGCAGACTCGACCCGTCAGCAGCCGACCGATTCGGAGCCAGTCATGACGGAACCGTTCCAGCCTCCCTACGAGGAGGAGCGCAAGCAGGCGCTCAAGCGAGTCCGGGCCAAGCGTGACCTCGCCACGCATGCCGTCACCTACGTCGTCGTCAACGCCTTCCTCGTGCTCGTCTGGTGGATCAGCGGCCACGACGGCTACTTCTGGCCGATCTGGGTGATCGGGGGCTGGGGGATCGGGCTCGTGCTCAACGCCTGGGAGGTCTACGGGCGCCGGCCGATCACCGAGGCGGACATCGACCGCGAGATGAGGCGAGGGCGCCCGATGAGCTAGCCCCGCAGGGGACGAGCGGCCCGCGCACCGCGCTCGATCGGCGGCCTGCGGTCAGGCCACGCGGAAGCGTTCCACCAGTCGGTCCATCAGCGCGTCGAGCCGCGCGTCGACCTGCCGACGAGCCGGGTCACCGTCGTACCAGTCGACGATCTCGCGGGCGCCCTGCTCGAAGGGGATCGTCGGGCGGAAGTCGGCGACGACGGAGCGGATCTTGCTGTTGTCGAAGACCATCGAGTGGGCCTTGTCGCCGAGCAGCCCGGCGCCCCACTCCGGGTCGGCCGCAGCGATGACGTCCGAGGGGACGTGGACGATGCGCGCCTCGACGCCGGCCGCAGCGGCGAGCGCCCGGGCGATCTGGTCCCAGGTCGGGGTGTCGTCGGAGGTGATGTGGAAGGCCTCACCGAGCGTGCGCGGGTGCCCGAGGAGCGGCACGAAGCCCTTCGCGAAGTCGCTGTGGTGGGTGATCGTCCACAGCGAGGTCCCGTCGCCGTGGATGACGACCTCCTTGCCGTCGCGCATCCGCTGGAGCGAGGTCCAGCCGCCGTCGAGCGGGATGAGGGTCTTGTCGTAGGTGTGCGAGGGCCGCACGATCGTCGCCGGGAAGCCGGAGTCGCGATAGGCGCCGACGAGCAGGTCCTCGCAGGCGATCTTGTCCCGCGAGTACTGCCAGTAGGGGTTGCGCAAGGGGGTGGACTCGACCACCGGGACGCGGCTCGGAGGCGTCTGGTAGGCCGAGGCCGAGCTGATGAAGACGTACTGGCCCGTGCGGCCGGTGAACAGGTCGACATCGGCCTGGACGTGATCGGGGGTGAACGCGACCCAGTCGACGACGGAGTCGAACTCGAGCCCGCCGATGGCAGAGCGGACGGAGTCCTGGTCACGGATGTCGCCGCGCAGCACCGTCACGCCCTCGGGGAGCGGACGGGCGCTGCTCGCACCGCGGTTGAGGACGTAGAGGTCGATGCCACGCTCGACGGCGAGCGCCGTGCTCGCCGAGCTGATGACGCCGCTGCCGCCGATGAAGAGGACCTTGAGTGCGCTCATGCCGTGAACGCTAGTCCTGAGCGGGCGGCGGGCGAACCCGGGACGCCGCCCGGCGCGCGGCCGGGTGTCGCGGTGGCCGGAGTGGTGCCGGCGGTGGGACCGGAGCGACCCACCGCCGGCCGTGCCTCAGTAGCCGCGCGAGGAGTCGGCGGTGACGGCCGCACCCTGCAGGCTCGCGACGTAGTCGTCGACCGTCGTCGGCTTGGAGAACATCGGGTAGTCGAACTTGATCGCGTTGTCGTGCTCCTCCTGGGAGGTCGCGCCGACCGCGTCGGTGAGGGTCAGGACCTCGAAGCCCTTCTCGTAGGCCGAGCGCATCGTCGACTCGACGCAGCAGTTGGTGAGGAAGCCCGCGAGCACGACCGTCGTGATGCCCTTGGACCGCAGGATGAAGTCGAGGTTCGTCGAGCCGAAGGCGTCGAGCCCGCGCTTGCCCTCGATGACGATGTCGTCGCCGGCCGGGGCGACGTCACCGACGATCTCGCAGCCCCAGCCGCCCTTGATGAACGAGGAGGTGTCGACGACGCCCTTGAGGATGCCGTAGGGGTGGGAGGTGATCTCGTAGTAGCCCTCCTGGAAGGCGATCGGGCTGTGGATGATCGTCACGCCGGCCGCGCGGGAGGCCTCCAGGGCGCGCTGGGCGTTGGCGAGCATCCCGGTCGAGTCCATGACGTCCTTGACGGCGCCGTGCAGCGTTCCGCCCTCGCTGGTGAAGTCGTTCTGGAACTCGATCATGACGAGTGCTGTGGTCTCCGGGTTCATCGTGCTGCTCCTTCGTTGGATGTGTGCGGATGGTTCGACGGAGAGGATCTGGAGGGCCTGCTCGGCGAGGAGCTCGAGCACGTGCCGGTAGGGCGCGCCCGTGGCGCGGGTCATCCCGAGCTCGCAGGTGCGGTTGCAGGAGGCGTGGGCGTCGGCGTCGAGGGCGTTCGCCTCGGCGGCCTCGCGCCGGGTCGCGGCGGCGGTGAGCTCGGGGTGCAGCATGCCGCGGTCCCCGGCGAAGGCGCAGCAGCCCCAGTCGAGCGGGACGGTGACCTGCTCGGCCACCGCCTCCGCCACGCGGACGAGGTCGGGGTTGAGGCCCATCTGCGTCGAGGAGCAGGTGGGGTGCAGCGTGAGGCTGCCGAGCCGCGCGTGCTCCGGCAGCAGGGGCAGCACGTGCTCGGCGACGAAGGCGACGGCGTCGATCACCGTCACGTGCAGCTCAGGGTCGCTCTCGATCAGGTGGCGGAAGCCCTCGGTGCACGAGGAGGCGTCGGAGATCACGGGCAGGCGGCCGCCGTCGGTCGCCTCCCGGATCGCCGGGAGCACCGCCGCGCGCATCGCCTCGTGGCCCCCGGTGATCCCCTTGGAGGACCACGGCGTCCCGCAGCACAGCGAGTCGATCCCTTCCGGGACGAGCAGCGTGATCCCGGCGGCCGCGCACAGCTGCTCGAGGCTGCGCTGGACCCCGATGCCCTCGACGGGGCCGAACATCACGTTGACGCAGGCCGGGAGGTAGACGGCGACGGGCTCTCCGGTGGGCGCGGGGCGGCGACGGGAGCGCCCGCCGCCGGGCAGCTCGGCCGACCACAGCGGGAGGGTGTCGGTGCCGACGACGGCCCGCGCCGCCCTGTTGACCCCGCGCAGGACGGGCTCGAGGGCATCGGGCAGGGCGTCGGTGAGGTTCAGCGCGCTCCGGGCGACGGTGGTCGTGGCCGACCAGTGCTTGGCCGCCGTCGTCCACACCGCGGCGGCCGGGGCGGGGACCGTCTCGCGCCGCAACCTCTTCACGAGCTGCCCGGTGTCGATCTGCACCGGGCAGGCGGTGCTGCACATGCTGTCCACCGCGCAGGTCTCGACGCCTGCGTAGGTCGTAGGCGCGTTCGAGGCTCGCGGCGGTGCGGCTGTCGCCGGCGAGCTCGGCGCTGCGGATGTCGCGGCGGACGACGATGCGCTGCCGCGGTGTCAGGGTCAGGTCGCGCGAGGGGCAGACGGGCTCGCAGTAGCCGCACTCGACGCAGCGGTCGACCTCCTCCTCGACGGAGGGCGCGAGCTTGATGTGCCGCAGGTGCGCGTCCGGGTCCTCGGTGAGGATCACCCCGGGGTTGAGCAGGCCGCGCGGGTCGACGAGGCGCTTGACCTCGCGCATCACCTCGTAGAGCTCCTTGCCGTACTGGCGCTTGACGAAGGGCGCCATCACCCGGCCCGTGCCGTGCTCGGCCTTGAGCGAGCCACCGTTGCCCAGCACGAGGTCGACGAGGGCCTCGGTGAACTCCGCGTAGCGGCCCAGCTGCTCGGTCGTCTCGAAGCGGTCGGTGAGCATGAAGTGGATGTTGCCGTCCTTGGCGTGGCCGAAGATCACCGAGTCCTCGTAGCCGTACCGGTCGAAGAGCTCGGCCAGCGCCGCGCAGGTGTCCGCGAGGTTCTCCACCGGGACGACGACGTCCTCCAGCAGGGCCGTCGTCCCGCTGCGGCGCGGGCACCGGCGACCGAGGTGTAGAGCCCCTTGCGGAGCTTCCACAGCCCGGCGCGCACGGCCGCATCGCTGCTCAGGACGACGGGACCGGCGACAGGGAGCGCATCGAGGACGGGGCGTGCGGCGGCCGCGAGGGCGTCGAGCTCGGCGGCCGAGGTCGCCTGGTACTCCACGAGCAACGCGGCCTGGCTTCCGACGCTCAGCTCCCGGACGGCGGCGGGTGCGCCCGGGAGCGACTGACCGACCCGCAACGAGGTGGCGTCCATCAGCTCGAGCGGTCGCCGCCCCGGTGGCGACGAGTGCCGGCAGGGCGCGGTTCGCGGCGTACAGGTCATCGAAGACGAGCAGCGTGGAGCAGGCGTGGCCGCGCAGCGGCACCGTCCGGAAGGTCACCGAGGCGAGGAAGGCCAGCGTCCCCTCGCTGCCGACGAGCAGGTGGGCGAGGATCTGCGACGGCCGTGTCGAAGTCGACGAGGGCGTTGATCGAGTAGCCCATCGTGTTCTTCATCGCGAACTGCCGGGCGATCGTCGCGAGCGATCCAGGGTCGTCGAGGACGCGCTGCCGCAGGTCGAGCAGCCCGGCGTAGAGCTCCGGCTCGTGGGTGCGGAGCATGAGGTCGGCATCGGGTGCACCGGTGTCGACCACGGTGCCGGAGGGCAGCACGGCGACGAGCGACTCGATCGTGCGATAGCTGTTCTCCGCCGTGCCGCAGGCCATCCCCGAGGAGTTGTTCGCGACGACGCCGCCGATCGTCGCTGCGCGCCTCGCTCGCCGGGTCCGGTCCGAGCGTCCTGCCGAAGCGGGCGAGGCGCGTGTTGACCTGGCGGACGGTGACCCCGGGCTGCACGCGTACCCGGGCCCCGTCGTCGAGCACCTCGATCGAGGTGAAGTGACGGCGGACGTCGGCCAGCACGCCGTCGGTGCCCGCCTGGCCGGACAGGCTCGTGCCGCCGGACCGGAAGGTCAGCGGGATCCCCGCGCCCGCGGTCGCGCGCAGGAGACGGCCGACCTCCGCCGCGTCGCGCGGGGCGACGACGGCTCGGGGAAGGAGCAGGACGTGCGAGGCGTCGTGCGCGAGGGCGTGGCGGGAGAGGTCGTCGGTGCGCACCTGCGCCGGGTCCGCCACGCAGCCGGTGAGGAGCGCACCGAGGCTCGCGGGAGCGAACGCATCGGTCGGCGGCGTCATCGGCATCGGGGCACGTTCTCCTCGTCGAGTCGATAGATTGTCGGACAAGTAGACGCAAGTGACAAGAGTCCTAGATGACCCAATACTGGTCACCGGGCGCGAGGAGGCGGCGATGGCGCGTGGGATCGTGGTGACGAGCCTCGTCGACGCGCTCGTCGAGGACCTGCGCAACCAGGTCGTCTCCGGCGCCCTGGCCCCCGGGACGCCGCTCACGGAGCTCGACGTCGCGACGCGCTACGACGTCGCCCGGGCCAGCGCCCGGGCCGCGATCGAGCGGCTGACCAGCGAGAAGGTGCTGGTGCGGCACAACCACAAGACGGCACGGGTCGTCCACCTCGGGCCGGCGGACGTGCGCGACATCTACCGGACGCGGACCTACCTCGAGTCGGAGGTGCTGCGCCGCCTGGCCGCCG
Source organism: uncultured Actinomycetota bacterium (assembly GCA_963777075.1). GTDB lineage: Bacteria > Actinomycetota > Actinomycetes > Actinomycetales > Cellulomonadaceae > Actinotalea. The sequence goes on from CAVZPH010000035.1 coordinate 26,598, forward strand.
ACCGCCGAGTACCGCAGGCGGCCCGCGAGGCCAATGCCGAGATCGCGGCGATCTGGGCCGAGGGCTCCTGGGCGATCGTCGGGCCGGACATGCGCTTCCACACGAGCCTGATCGACGAGCTCGGCAGCGAGCGGACGAGTGCGATGTACCACTCGCTGGCCTTCGAGGTGAAGCTCTGCATGGCGCAGCTCCAGGGCCGCCAGGAGCTCAGCCCGGAGATCATCGTCGCCGAGCACGCCCGGATCCTGGAGCTCATCGAGGCCGGTGACGCCGAGGGCGCGGCGGCGATGCTCGACGAGCACCTGGCGCGCGCCCGCGAACGCCTCGCGGCGAGCCTCGGCGGCGAGGCCGGGCCGGAGGCCTTCGTGCCGTCCTCCGCGCTGCTCGAGCAGCACCACTGACCCGAGCTCCGACCGCCCGGCCCGCAGTCGCGTCGGGGGAGTCGAGATCGTCGGCGCCCGGCGCCCGGCGCGCTGTGCGTCGGCGGCCCTCATCGGTCTCGGCGGTCGATCGTGCTCTCGATTCGCAACATGTCTTGCGCAAGGAGTCTTGCGCAACTATGGTTGCGTCAACGACCCGAGAGAGGTGAGCACCATGGCCCGTCTGCCGCGCCGCCGTCCGCGCCCGACCCCGTTCCACGACCCCGAGGCCCGGCGCCTGGTCCACGAGGGCGAGCTCGCCCAGGATCGGCTCGACCGGATCCGCACCGACGCGGTGACCCGGATGGGGCGGATCTGATGGCTGCCGACGACGCCGCGCCGACGGGAGCCGGCGAGCAGGACGCCCTCCGCACGAGCGATCCGGCGGTCCTGCGCGCCCTGGCGCACCCGCTGCGCGTGGAGATCCTGTCCCTGCTCGCCGGCTCGGACGCGGCTCTGACGGCCAGCGAGGTGGCCGCGCGCACGGAGCAGACGGTGGCGAACTGCTCGTTCCACCTGCGTACGCTCGAGCGTGCGGGATTCGTCGTCCGTGCCGAGCCTCGTGGTCGTGAGAAGCCGTGGCGCGCGGCCCATCGCCACCTCGACCTGCGCCCCGATCCGGCTGATCGCGAGTCGGTCGTCGCCGCGGGGGCGTTGAGCGCGCTCTACGTCCAGCGTGAGGCGGCGCGGCTGACGGCCGTGCTGACCGCCCCGGAGCCCTTCGACGCGCCGGAGTGGACCGACGCGGTCACGATGTCCATGTCCCGCTTCTGGGCGACCGCCGAGGAGATGAAGGAGCTCGGCGAGGCGGTGGCCCGCCTGACCGACGCCTTCTCCGGGCGGGGCGAGGACCCGTCGCGGCGCCCGCCCGGCGCGCGCCAGGGGCGGCTGTTCGCCGTGGTCAACCCGGAGCCGACGGCCGGGTGAGCGCCACGGCTCGCGACAGCGACGCTGCCGCCGCGGAGGGAGGCCATAGGTCCGTGGTTCCGCGCGCCCGGTGGGTGGACGGTCGAGGGGCGCCGGGAATGCGCTGCGGGGGTCACTCGTTGTAGCCTGCGGACAGATACCCCGGGGGGTATATCGGGTTCAAAGGAGCAACCGATGTTCGAGATCGACCAGCAGGGATTCGCCGCAGCCTTCGCCGCGGGCGCACGGGTGATCGACGTGCGTGAGCCGCATGAGTACGCCGTCGGGCACGTGCCCGGCGCCCAGCTCATCCCGCTCGCCCACCTCGCGGCCAACATCGGCACGATCCGGGGCACCGGGCCCGTCTACGTCATCTGCGCGAGCGGCAACCGCAGCCGGGCGGGCGCGCAGACCCTGACCGCCGCCGGGCTCGAGGCGTACTCCGTCCAGGGCGGGACGGCCGCATGGGTCGCGGCCGACCGGCCCGTGGTGCGCGGCCCCCACGCCCTGGCCCGGGACCTGACGAATGCGGACCACCGATGAGCGTCACGATCCTCACGCTCGAGACGCCGTCCCTCGGCGACCGCAGCTATCTGGCCCATGACGGCGAGGTCGCGCTCGTCGTCGACCCGCAGCGCGACATCGACCGCATGCTCGACCTCGCGCGTGAGGCAGGGGTGCGCATCACGCATGTCTTCGAGACCCATATCCACAACGACTACGTCACCGGTGGGCTCGCCCTGGCCGAGGCCACCGGCGCGACGTACCTCGTCAACGCCGAGGACCACGTCGCCTTCGCGCACACGGGCATCCGTGACGGGCAGAGCGTTGCCGTCAGCCCGACGATGACCGTCCGGGCGGTGAGCACCCCGGGCCACACGTTCACCCACCTCGCCTTCGTGCTCGAGGACGCCGACGGGGGCGACCCGGTCGTCTTCTCCGGCGGCTCGCTGCTCTACGGGTCCACGGGGCGGCCCGACCTCCTGGGTCACGACCACGCCCACGAGCTGGCGCACCACCAGTTCGCCTCCGCGCACAAGCTGGCCGGATCGCTCCCGGACGCGACCGGGATCCTGCCGACCCACGGCTTCGGCAGCTTCTGCGCGGCGACCGCGACGACCGCAGGTGTCACCGGCTCGACCATCGGCGCCGAGCGGATCGCCAACCCCGCCCTGACCAAGGACGAGGAGGACTACGTCACGGAGATCCTCGCCGGCCTGGACGCCTTCCCCGCGTACTACGCGCACATGGGACCGGCCAACAGCGCCGGGCCCTCGGCCCCCGACCTCAGCCCGCCGACCACCGCCGACCCGGCCGAGCTGCGTCGCCGGCTCGAGGCGGGGGAGTGGCTCGTCGACCTGCGCACGCGGACCGCCTTCGCCGCGGGGTTCGTCCCTGGCTCCTACAACGTCGGGCTCGACGGGCAGTTCGCCACCTATCTCGGCTGGCTGCTGCCCTGGGGGACGCCGGTGACCCTGCTCGGCGACACGCCGGAGCAGGTCGCCGAGGCCCAGCGTGAGCTCGTCCGGATCGGGATCGACCGTCCGGCGGCCGCCGCGACGGGCCGCCCCGAGAGCTGGACGGACGGACCGCTCGCGCGCATCGAGCGGGCGACGTTCGCCGACCTCGCGCAGGTGCGTCATCACCGCCCGGTCGTCGTGCTCGACGTGCGTCGCGACGGCGAGGTGACCGCCGGCCGCATCGTCGACGCCGTGACGATCCCGCTGCACCAGCTCCTGGCCCGGATCGACGAGGTGCCGCCCGGGGAGATCTGGGTGCACTGCGCCGCGGGGTACCGGGCCTCGTTCGCCGCGTCGATCCTCGCCGCGCACGGCCGGCAGGTCGTGCACGTCGACGACAGCTTCGACCGGAGTGCGCGTGCCGCGGGGCTGGAGCTGGTCGGAGCCGGTACCGGCGCATGACGCGCCGGTCGGGCGCGAGGGGCCTGCGCGGATGAGCCCAGAGCTCGCGGCAGTCCTTGCGGTCCCGCTCGGCCTGGCGATCGGCCTCGCCGTGGGCCTGCTCGGCGGTGGCGGGTCGATCATCGCCGTCCCGGTGCTCGTCTACGGCTTCGGCCAGTCGGTCGTCGCCGCGACGACGGGCTCACTCGTCGTCGTGGGTCTCACGGCCGTCGCCGGCTCCCTCGGCCACCACCGGGCCGGGCGCGTGCGCTGGGCGGACGGGCTCCTGTTCGGTCTCCTCGGAGCGGGGGGAGCCTTCCTCGGCACGCGCGCCTCGACGGCGGTGCCGGAGCAGGTGCTGCTCGGTGCCTTTGCCGTCCTGCTCGTGGTTGTCGCCGCGCTGATGACCCGGCGCCGCAGGGCCCAGGCGCGTGCCGAGCTCGGGGACGCGGACCTCGTCGCGGCCGATCCGGAGCGCGGTGGCGGTCGCAGCGGGCGCCGCCGCCTCCTCATCGTGGTCACGGCCACCGGCGTGGGGTTGCTGACGGGCTTCTTCGGTGTCGGTGGCGGGTTCGCGGTCGTCCCCGCCCTCGTGCTCGCCCTGGGGATGGCGATGCCGACGGCCATCGGTACCTCGCTCGTCGTCATCGTGGTGAACACCGCGGTGGCCCTCGGCTCGCGGATCGCGCAGCCCGTCCACCTCGACCCCGTGTTCCTCGCCGTCTTCGGCGGCGCCGCCGTCGTCGGGAGCCTGCTGGGGGTGCGCGCGGCGGGCAGGGTCTCGCCGGCACGGCTGAGTCTCGGGTTCACTGTCCTGCTCCTGGTCATCGCGGCCTTCACGGCCGTGCGGAGCGTGACGCAGCTGCTCTGAGCGAGCACGGGCGCAGCGGCTCAGTGCTCGTGCCGGTGGTGCAGGTCGGGCACATGCGCATGGGAGTGCTCGAGGCGGCCGTGCTCGTGCGGGTGCTGGTGACGGCCGACGAAGCCGTCGGCGTGCTCGTGCTCGTGGTGCGGGTCGGGGTGCTCGTGCTCGTGGTCGTGCACGACCGGCAGGTGGACGTGCGGGTGCGCGTGGGCGGAGCGCGAGACGAGGGCGACGCCCGCCGCCGCGAGCGCGAGGGCGCCGAGCGCCGCGGCCGTGACCTCTTCGCCGACGACCGTCCAGGCGACGACGGCGCCGAGGAAGGGTGCGCTCGCGAAGACGACCTGCGCGCGGGCCGCCCCGAGGTCGCGGGCGCCGGCGACCCACAGCGTGATCGAGACCCCGTAGCCGAGCGCGCCGATGAGCAGGGCCGCGCCGACCAGCCCGACGGAGGGCGCAGGGGCGAGGCACAGGCCGATGATCGTGTTCGCCCCACCGGCCACGAGTCCCTTGGCGAGCGTGAGGTGCGCCGGCGCCAGCTCGTCCAGCTCGGCGGTCACGCTGTTGTCGAGCGCCCAGCACAGGCAGGCGGCAGCGATGAGGACCGCGCCGAGCCGTAGGTCCGCCGTGGCTCCGGGACCGGTGAGCAGCAGGCTTGCCGCAGCGACGAGCCCCGCGCCGATCGCCACGCGTGGCCCGATGTGCTCGTGGAAGAAGGCGGCGGCGAGGATCACGGTGAAGGCGAGCTCGAGGTTGAGCAGCAGCGAGGCGTTCGCCGCCGTCGTGTGCTGGAGCCCGAGCGCGAGCAGGACGGGGCCGATCGCACCACCGACGACGACGGCCGTCGTCAGCCGTCCGGCGCCGCGACGCAGCGAGGCGCGGTCGGGGCGGTTCCTCATGCTGACCGGGAGCATCGCCAGAGCCGCGCCGAGGTACAGCAGCCCGGCGAGCGTGAAGGCGCTCGTCTCGCGGGCGAGCTGGGCGGCGAACGGCGTCGAGGCGCCGAAGAGCAGAGCGGCGAGGCCGGCGCGGACGATTCCTCTACGCATGGCGCGACGGTAGCCCAGCGACGCCTACCGCTCCGACACCGGGCCGGTACGGACCACTAGGGTCTGATCACCCGGGCCATCTGCCCGGGCAGTCGCGCACCGGCCCGCGGAGGGTGGTCATGTCAGCTCCGCTGCTGCAGACGAAGCTCCACCTGCCCCGCCATCGTCGCGGCATCGTGGCGCGGCCGCGGCTGAGCGAGCAGCTGAGCCGTGCGGGCGAGGCAGCCCTCACCCTGGTCTCCGCACCCGCCGGCTTCGGCAAGACGACGCTCGTGACCCAGCTCCTTGCGGCGGCGGGCGCGGAGGGCGCTGCGACGGCCTGGCTCTCGCTCGACCAGCGGGACAACGACCCGGCGCTCTTCTGGACCTACGTGATCGCCGCCCTGGACAGGGCCGTGCCGGGCGTCGGCGGGCGGGCGCTCGCCCTGATGGGCTCCGCGGGCGCACCGCTCGAGGACGTCATCGAGGCGCTCCTCAACGACCTGCTGGCCGTCGAGCAGGAGATCGTCCTCGTGCTCGACGACTACCACGTCGTCGAGAGCCGCGGCGTGCAGGAGTCGATGGTCTTCCTCGTCGAGCACCTGCCGGCGCACCTGCACCTGGTCGTCGCCGCGCGCGCCGATCCCGCGCTGCCGATCGCACGGCTGCGGGCGCGCGGCGACCTCGTCGAGATCCGTGCCACCGACCTGCGCTTCACCCCGCAGGAGGCGGCCGAGTACCTCATCGGTTCGATGGGGCTCGCCGTCTCCGCGGCCGACGTCGAGGTCCTGGAGTCGCGGACCGAGGGGTGGATCGCCGCGCTCCAGCTCGCGGCGCTCTCGCTCCAGGGACGCGAGGACACGGCGGGATTCCTCGCCGGGTTCGCGGGGGACGACCGCTTCGTCGTCGACTACCTCGTCGAGGAGGTCCTGCAGCGTCAGTCGCCTGCCGTGCGCTCCTTCCTGCTGCGGACCTCCGTCCTGCGGCGGCTCACCGGCCGGCTCTGCGATGCCGTCACGGGGCAGGAGGGCGGCAAGGACATGCTCGACGCGCTGGAGCGCGGCAACCTGTTCGTCGTCCCGCTCGACGACCGTCGCGAGTGGTACCGCTACCACCACCTCTTCGCCGACGTCCTGCGTGCCCGCCTGCTCGACGAGGAGCCCGAGGCGCTCGCCGTGCTCCACGGCCGGGCCAGCGAGTGGTGGGAGCAGGCAGGCGAGCGGCCCGAGGCGATCAGCCACGCGATGGCAGGCGGTCTCGTCTCCCGCGCGGCCGACCTCGTCGAGCTGGCGATCCCCGAGATGAGCCAGGGCAGGCGCGAGTCCACCCTGCGCCGCTGGATCCAGGACCTGCCCGCGGAGGAGGTCGCCGCACGGCCGGTGCTGAGCGTCGGTCATGCCGCGATGGCCCTCGTGCACGGCGAGCTCGGGGAGGTGGACGCCCACCTGAGCGATGCCGAGCGGTGGGTCGACCTCATGGCCGGGGCCCCGGCGCACGGGGCGCTCCCGGCGGGGATGGTCGTCGCCGACCACGAGTCGCTCGGCTCCCTGCCTGCCGCGATCGCCGTCTTCCGCGCGGCCCAGGCCTGGATCCTCGGGGACGGCACCCGCGCGAGCGAGCATGCCCGTCGGGCGCTGGACCACTCCCTGGCACAGGCCGAGGTGACGACGCAGGACCACCAGAGACGCGGGGCGGCCGCAGGGATCCTCGCCCTGGCCTCCTGGGCAGCAGGTGAGCTCGACCGCTCGCACGCGTGGTGGCTCGAGTCGCAGCAGAGCCTCGAGAGGGCCGGCTACCTCGCCGACCTGCGCGGCTGCGCGCTCGCCATGGCGGACATCCGGATCGTGCAGGGCCGACTGGGCGAGGCGCTGAGCACCGTCGAGCGATGGCTGCCCGCAGATGCGGCGTCCGGCCAGGGGGACGAGGCGGCCCCGGTGCTGCGCGGGACGGCCGACATGCATGTCGCCATGGCCGGTCTCCTCCTCGAGCGTGGTGACCTCGTGGGCGCGACGGAGCACCTCGAGGCGAGCGCTGCGCTCGGCGAGCACCTCGGCCTCCCGCAGAACCGGCACCGCTCGCGGCTCGCGCTCGCCGGCGCGCGGCAGGCCGAGGGGGATCTCGACGGCGCCCTCGCCCTGATCGACGAGGCCGAGCGCCTCTACAACGGAGACCTCTTCCCGCAGGTCCGGCCGATCGCCGCCCTGCGCGCGCGGCTGTGGCTCGCCCAGGGCCGGGTCGCCGAGGCGCTCCGCTGGGCGCAGGAGCGCGGTCTCGCCGTCGACGACGAGCTCGACTACCGCCGCGAGGTCGAGCACCTCACGCTCGCCAGGGTCCTGCTCGCGCAGCATGAGGCCGACGGCGCTCCGCAGGTGCTCGAGGAGGCCTCGCGGCTGCTGGAGCGGCTCCTGTCCGCGGCCGAGGAGGGCGGGCGCACGGGAAGCGTCATCGAGATCCTGGTGCTGCGGGCACTGGCCGAGCAGGCCGGCGGGGACGTGGAGCGCGCCATCGGGACGCTGCACCGCGCCCTGCTGCTGGCCGAGCCCGAGGGCCACGTCCGGCTCGTCGTCGACGCCGGGCCACGGATGGTCCCGCTGCTCAGGGCGGCGGCCAGGGCGGGGATCTCGCCCGGATACGTGCGGCGCCTGCTCGGCGCCATGACGACGGACGACGGCCGGCGGCCGGTCACCCCTGGGCTGATCGACCAGCTGAGCGAGCGCGAGCTCGAGGTCCTTCGGCTGCTGGCCGGCGACCTCGACGGCCCGGCGATCGCGCGCGAGCTCTTCATCTCGCTCAACACCATGCGCACCCACACCAAGAACATCTTCACCAAGCTCGGCGTGACCAGCCGCCGGGCCGCGGTGAGCCGGGCGGCCGAGCTCGACCTGCTCACGCGACCCCGCGAGCACTGAGCCCGCCCCGGCAACGTCACCACCCCGGTCACCACCTGTGGTGATCCGCGCTCACCACAGCACTCCGTAGCTTTCGATCAGGCGGCCGACCGGCCGTCGCCCCGGTGCAGGACGGGCCGGGGACCTGATCGGCGGGAGTGCCATGAGCGGCGTCACAGCCGGAGCGGCCGACGAGGCCGCGCGGTACGAGATCCGTCTCTCGGGGCACCTCGATGCCCGGTGGGCCGCCTGGTTCGACGGGATGGAGCTCACCGTGCAGGACGACGGCACGACGCTGCTCCACGGGCCGGTGCCCGACCAGTCCGCGCTGCACGGCTTGCTGTCCCGGCTCCGCGACCTCGGCCTCCCGCTGATCTCCGTCGCTCGCGTCGACCGTCCCGTCGGTGGCACGAGCCGGACCGCCTGACCCACCCCCACCTCACCACCTCGACCCAAGGACATGGACATGACTCCGACCGCCCGCCCCGCCGGCACGACGAGGGTCCCGAGGGACCCCGCGAGGACGGCCTCGCTCGTCGCCGGCCTCTTCTACGTGATCACGTTCGTCTCGATCCCCACGCTCGCCCTGTACCGGCCCGTGAAGGACCACGCGGACTTCCTCGTCACCTCCGGCAACGACAGCGGCGTGCTCTGGGGCGCGTTCCTCGAGGTCATCGTCGGGCTCGCCTGCATCGGGACGGCCGTCGCGCTGTACCCGGTGGTCAGGCGCCAGAACGAGGGCATGGCCCTGGGCTTCGTCGCCGCCCGGACCCTGGAGGCCGCGATGATCTTCACCGGGGTCGCGAGCATGCTCTCGCTGGTGACCCTGAGGCAGCCCGGCGCCACCGGGGCCGAGGCGGTCTCCCTGATCACCGTCGGCGCCTCGCATGTCGCGACCTACAACTGGGCCTTCACCGTCGGCCAGAGCCTCATGCCGGGGATCAACGCCCTGCTGCTCGGCACGCTGCTGTACCGGTCCCGGCTCGTGCCGCGCGTCCTTCCCGCCATCGGGCTCCTCGGGGCGCCGCTGCACCTGACCGCCGTCGTGCTGCACGATGTTCGGCGTCATCGACCGGCTCGGCCCGCCGTGGCGCTCGCCGCGCTGCCGATCGCCGTCTGGGAGCTCTCGCTCGGCATCTACCTCATCGTCAAGGGCTTCCGGCCCTCGCCGCTCACCGCCGCCGCGACGCCCGCGGCCGCGACGAGCGAGGCCTACGCAGGGGTGTCGTCATGATCGAGGCGCACGGGCTGACCAAGCGCTACGGCTCGACACGACCGCCGTCGACGACATCAGCTTCACCATCGCGCCCGGGTCGGTGACGGGCTTCCTCGGGCCGAACGGGGCGGGCAAGTCCACGACGATGCGGATGATCGTCGGCCTGGACCGCCCCACGTCCGGGTCGGTGACCGTGAACGGCAAGCCCTACGCCAGTCACCGCTCGCCGCTCAGGAGGTCGGCGCGCTGCTCGACGCGAAGGCCGTCCACCCCGGACGCAGCGCCCGTTCGCACCTGCGGACGATGGCCGCCACGCATCGGCATCTCTACCCGGCGCGTCGACGAGGTGATCGAGATGACCGGCCTGTCCGGTGTCGCGACGAAGCGCGTCGGCGGCTTCTCCCTCGGCATGGGGCAGCGTCTCGGGATCGCCGCGGCGCTGCTCGGCGACCCGCAGACGCTGATCCTCGACGAGCCGGTCAACGGGCTGGACCCCGAGGGCGTGCAGTGGGTGCGCCGGCTCGTGCGGCTGCTCGCCTCGGAGGGGCGCACGGTGTTCCTCTCCTCGCACCTGATGAGCGAGATGTCGCAGTCCGCCGATCAGCTCCTGGTCATCGGCCGCGGTCGGATCATCGCCTCCGGCCCGGTCCAGCAGGTCATCGACTCCGTCATCGGCGCCGCCGTGCGGGTCCGCTCGCCCGCTGCTCGGCGAGCTGGCCCGGCTGACCGCAGGTCCCGGCGTCTCCCACAGCCCGGCCGAGGACGGCGCTGTCGACTTCCGCGGGATCAGCGCCGAGGAGATCGGCGACGTCGCCGCGACCAACGGCATCCGGATCCATGAGCTCACCCCACGCAGTGCCAGCCTCGAGGAGGCCTACATGAACCTCACCCAGGACGCGGTCGAGTACCGCTCCGACGTCCCCGTCACCTCCGCCCCGAAGGGGGAGAACCGATGAGCGCGCTCGTCGTGGACCCCGCGCTCGTACCGGCGCGGACCTCGCGGTCGGTGATCGGCGGCCGGCGGACCTTCGTCGGCGTGCTGCGTGGGGAGTGGATCAAGCTCCTGTCGCTGCGCTCGACGTGGTGGGTGCTGGCGGCGACCGCCGTCGTGATCCCGCTCATCTCGCTCGCGGCGGCTGCCTCGCTCGGCGACATGGCCGCCGACCCGCTCCAGGCCCAGGCCCTCGCTCGGGTGAGCGGGGCGGAGATCGTCTCGGGCGGTGCCCAGCTGGGCATGATCTCGATCGCCGTCCTCGGGGCCCTGCTGATCACCGGCGAGTACTCCACGGGGATGGTCCGCTCGACGTTCGCGGCCGTGCCGACCCGGCTCCCGGTGCTCCTGGCCAAGGCGATCACGCTCGTGGTGATCACCGTGGCCATCACCGTCGTCGGCCTCGTCCTCGCTTGGCTGGTGACGGCGCCCGAGCTGTCGAGGTACGACGTCGCGGTGCGGCTGGACGAGGCGGCCACCTGGCAGGCCTGGGGAGGCATCGTCTACTTCCTCGTCGCCGCTGCCCTGTTCTCCCTCGGGATCGGCGCGATCCTGCGCTCGACGGCCGGGACGGTGACGGTCGCGCTGACCGTGCTCCTGCTGCTGCCCGGTGTGCTCGGGTTCCTCACGCTCGACTGGGTCCAGACGATCGTGGGCTACCTCCCGCTCCCCGCTGCCAACGCCTTCCTCGCGGTCGGCGACGACTCCCTCGCGGGGGCGAGCGAGCTCACGGCCCTGCAGGGCGTCCTGGTGATCGCCGCGTACGGGCTGGTCCCGCTCGGCGTCGCCTCGGTGCTGCTGCGACGGCGCGACGCCTGAACCGATCCCGTTCACTGCGGTCGGGCTGCGGACTAGCCTGAGGAGCAGGGCGCCGACGCCCGACCGCAGAAGGGCGAGCTCCAGATGAACCGGAACGTCCCGCAACCGAGCCCCGACCGGATCGTCGAACCGGCGGGACAACCGCTGGTGATGGAGCTCGTGCCCGGCCAGCCCGCACTCGTCGCGCTCACCGCGGCCGCCTGGGCGAAGGCGGTCGGCGCCCCGGTGCTGTACTGCGCCTTCGTCGACGAGTCCCGGATCACCGTCGAGGAGCTGCCCGACGGCAGCGTGCGGCATGTGCCCGTCGACCCCGACGGCATGGACGACGCGTGGCCCGAGCAGCAGCGGCACTTCGAGCAGCACCTCGGCGAGGTGCTCGAGGGCTCTGAGGTCCGGTGGGCCTTCCGCTACCTCGCGGGCAGGCCGGACCGGGCGCTGACGCACCTGGCCCGCGCGGTGGACGCCTCGGCCTTCGTCGTCGGGACCCGCGCTCCCGGGCCGGGGGCGCGGTTGCGCGAGGTCGTCGAGGGCTCCGTCGCGCTGCGGCTCACGCACCACCAGCACCGGCCGGTGCTGGTGGTGCCGCTGGAGGTCGTCGACTGGAAGGCCGAGACCTGGTCCTGAGCGACCGGGCCGGCCGGCTCAGGGGAGCCAGGCGAAGGAGTCCGGGTCCGGTCCGATGCGTGTCCCGCGGTCGAGTGCCGTGATCCGGCCCATCTGCTCCGGGCTCAGCTCGAAGTCGAACAGGGCGGCGTTCTCCGCCATCCGGCTGGGGGTCACGGACTTCGGCATCACGACGTCGCCACGCTGCACATGCCAGCGCAGCACGACCTGCGACATGCTGCGGCCCAGCTCGGCGGCGATCGCGGCGACGACCGGATCCGCGAAGATCGTCCCCTGCGCCAGCGGGGACCAGGCCTCGACGTGGATGCCGTGCGCCAGGTTGTCGGCCCGGACGGCGTCCTGGACGAAGTAGGGGTGCACCTCGATCTGGTTGACGGCCGGGACCGTGTCCGTCTCCGCGAGGAGGCGCGCGATGTGCTCCGGCTGGAAGTTCGATACGCCGATGGCACGGACCCGACCGGTCGCGGCGATCTCCTCCATCGCCCTCCAGGTCTGGACGTAGTCGACGAGGGTCGGCAGCGGCCAGTGGACGAGGAAGAGGTCGAGCTGCTCGAGCCCGAGCGCGTCCATCGTCCGGTCGAAGGCGGCCATCGCGTCGCCGTGCGCGGAGTTCGAGAGCTTGCTCGTCACGAAGACCTCCTCGCGCGGCAGGCCCGAGGCCCGCACCGCGGCCCCGACGCCGGCCTCGTTCCCGTACATCTGCGCGGTGTCGACATGCCGGTAGCCCGCCTCGAGCGCCTGGCTCACGACGCCCTCGACCTCAGCGGCCGAGACCTGCCAGGTGCCGAACCCCAGCTGCGGGATCTCGACTCCGTTGTTGAGGGTGATGCTCGGCGAGGGCATGGTTTCCTTCCGGCGGGGTGGGTCGGGGCGCTCGCGCTGCTGCATGCTCCGTGCGAGGGCTGTCCTCGAAGCATGGCGGAGCGTGCGTCATCGGTCCAACACGTCCGGCCACTGCCACTGATCGATCTCAGCGATGCTCGTCCGGTCCCGTGGCGTGCTGGGACTGGCGCACGTAGCCGTACTTGCGCAGGTGGAAGCGCACGGCGGCCCCGACGAAGTGCTCCCTGCCGATCTCGATCGGGCGCTCCTCGGAGTCCGTCGTCACGCGATGCACGTGGATGAGCGGGGTGCCCACGGCGACGCCGAGGTGCTGCGCCTGCTCGGCGTCGGCGAGCGTCAGCTCGAGCGTCTCGTCGCTGTACCCGGGGGAGGTCCCGTACCGGCTGCGCAGCAGGGCGTACAGGCTGGACAGGTCCTGCTGGAGCAGGTCCGGGAACGGCGAGGTCGGCAGCCTCGTCGACTCGAGCGAGATCGGCACGCCGTCCGCGAGGCGAAGGCGCAGCAGGCGGTAGACGTGGTCGTCCGGCCCGAGGGCGAGGAGCCGCTGGTCCTGGCCGGAGGCACGCGCGATCTCCGCGCGCAGCACGCGCGTCTCGAGAGCGACGCCCTGCTGCCGCGCGATCGCCGGCAGCCCGTCGATCGTGTTGAGGTTGCGCTCCAGCCGGCCGTCGGAGGCGACGATCCCGCCGCCGCGCCCGATCCGGCGCCGGATCACGCCGTCGCCCTCGAGGCGGTCGAGCGCCTGCCGCAGCCGCGAACGGGGCACGCCGAGCGAGGCCGCGAGGGAACGCTCGTCGCCGATCCGGTCGCCGGGGCGCACCTCGGTCTCGCGGATCACCGCACGGATCCGCGAGCACAGCAGGTCGAGCTCCTCGCTCATGAGCGGAGCGTAGCCATGACCTCGTCGAACGCCGTGAGGAAGACCGTCAGGTCGGCATCGGTGAACGCGAGCGGCGGCCTCAGCTTGAGGACGTTCCCGCCAGCTCCGCAGACCGAGGTGAGCACGCGGCGCTCGCGCAGCAGCTCGATGACCTGCAGGGCCATGGCCTGGTCCGGGAGCTGCGCGTCGTCGGGGGTCACGATGTCGACGCCGATGTACAGGCCCGCCCCGCGGATGCCGCCCACCTGGGGGTGCTCGACGGCGATCTCCCGCAGTCCGCCGATCATCAGGGCGCCGAGCCGGTCGCTGTGGAGCTGGAGGTCCTCGTCGCGGATGACGTCGAGCACCGCCTGGGCCGCGGCGATCGAGACGGGGTTGCCGCCGAAGGTGTTGAAGTAGGGGATCGAGTCGCCGAAGGCGGCGAGGACCTCGTTCCGCGCGGCCATCGCCGAGACCGGGATGCCGTTGCCCATCGGCTTGCCCATCGTCACCAGGTCGGGGACCACGCCATGGCGCTCGAAGCCCCAGAAGGACTGCCCCGTCCGCGCGAACCCCGGCTGGACCTCGTCGGCGACGAAGACGCCGCCGGCGCGGTGCACGAGCTCGATCGTCGGTGCGAGGAACCCTGCGGGGTCGGGGAAGACGCCGTCGGAGGAGAAGATCGAGTCGGCGACGAAGGCCGCGAAGCGGATGCCGTGGCGCTCGAGGTCGGCGATCTGCTCGGCGACGCGCGCCGCGAACCACTCGCCCAGGTCCGCCCCGGCCGCGAGCGAGGGGTCGGGCGCCGGGACGATGCGCACCTCGGTGCCCAGCGGCTGCGCCGTCCCGAGCGCGGGGGAGAACGCCGAGGTCAGCTGGGTGTTCCCGTGGTAGGCCTCGGAGGTGACGATGACGCCCGTCCCGCCGGTGTACGCCTGGGCGACGCGGACGGCGAGGTCGTTCGCCTCCGAGCCCGTGCACAGGAACATGATCTTGTCGATGGCGTCCGGCATCGTGGAGAGCAGGTCCTCGGAGTACCGGACGATCGCCTCGTGCAGGTAGCGCGTGTGCGTGTTGAGCGTCGAGGCCTGCTGCGTCATCGCCGCGACCACCCGGGGGTGGCAGTGCCCGACGGAGGCGACGTTGTTGTAGACGTCGAGGTACTGCACGCCGTCCGCGTCGAAGAGATGGGCGCCCTCACCGCGCACCACGTGGACCGGCTCGCGGTAGAAGAGGCGGTAGGACGGGCCGAGCACGCGCTCGCGGCGCTCGGCGAGGGCCCGGAGCGGAGCCGGGAGGGCCTGAGCCATGTCGGGCCGGAAGCTGTTCGTGTCCATGATCGTCGAACGGGTCACCACGGCTACTCCTCGATCGGGGGCGGTGCCGGGCACGGCAGGAGCCGTGCCCGGCGGCGGACGGGCCTCAGTGCGTGAGCAGCGCGTCCAGCTCCTCGTCGAGATCGGGCTCCTCGGCCCCCGTGCCGGCGAGGCCGCCGTTGAGCGCGTACTCCTCCTCGGGGGACAGGATCAGCTGCGTGCGGCCCCAGACGGCGAACAGGGCGAGCGCGACGACGTAGACCACGGTGATCGCGACGATCGCGAGGCGGTACGCCGGGTTGAGCATGACGCCGACGAAGATCATCGCCGCGAGGAGGCCCGCCACGACGGCGCCGGGGACGCCGGTCGGGCTGAGGTAGGGCCGGACGGCGTCGGGGAACTTCCTGCGCAGCAGCACGAAGGAGACCATCTGCAGCAGGTAGGCGATCACGGCGCCCCAGACGGCGATGTTCAGCACAACGGTTCCGGCGGCGCTGCCGCCGTACTGGACGACGAACAGGGCGGCGAAGCCGATGACGGCACCGACCAGGAGGGCGACCCACGGGGTCTTGGTGCGGCCCGTCAGGGACAGGAACTTCGGGTAGTACCCGGCCCGCGAGAGCGAGTAGATGTTGCGCCCGTAGGCGTACATGATCCCCTGCGTCGAGGCCAGCAGGCCGACGAGCGCGAAGGCCGAGAGGACGGCGGCGATGTCGCTGTCCGGCAGGATCGCGCGGAACCCGTCCAGCAGCGGCTCGCCGGAGCTGCTGAGCGCCTCGGCGCCCGTGACCGCGGGGTTGAGCACCACGACGACCAGGCCGCTGATCACCAGGACCACCATGCCCCAGAACCCGGCGCGGGGGATGTCCTTGCTCGGGGTGTGCGCCTCCTCGGCGGCCAGCGGCAGCTCCTCGATGCCGAGGAACAGCCACATGGCGAACGGCAGGGCGAAGAAGACCGCGCCGATGCCGTGCGGGAGGAACGTGCTCTGGCCCGGGTCGGGCGCGATGTCGAAGAGCGAGCCGAGGTCGAGGTGGCTCGAGGCCAGGGCGGCGACTCCGAACACCGCGATCACGGCGAGGGAGATGATCGACACGACGATCGCGAAGCGGAACGACGCGGCAGCGCCGACCGAGTTGAGCGCGAAGAAGACGGCGTAGATGATCAGCCACCACGCCCAGACCGGTAGCGAGACGTCGATGAGCTCCGTCGAGATGGAGTCGGCGTACTGGCCGGAGAAGTACACGACGACGGCTGTCGTCATGACGTACTCCACCGACTCGGCGAGCCCCGTGACGAAGCCGCCCCACGGACCCATCGCCGCACGCGCGAAGGAGTACGCGCCGCCCGTGTGGGGCATCGCGGCGGACATCTCACCGATGCTGAAGAGCATTCCGAAATACATCACCGTGACGAGCACCATGGCGATGACGAATCCGCCCCAGCCGGCCGTCCCGATCCCCGAGTTCCAGCCGGAGAAATCGCCGGAGATCACGGCGGCGACGCCAATTCCGGCGAGTCCCCAGAATCCGGCGGAGCGCACGAGACCGCGCTTCTCGAAATACCCGTCCTCGGCCGCGGCGTAGGTCACGCCCGCGACATTCGTCGTCTGGCTCACGTCTGCCTCCCATGGTTCGTGCTGAATGAGGGTCGGTGGAGGCGACGTCGTTGGTGCCCACCGTCGAAGCCGTGCAGGAGCGGACCGCCGAGCCCGCGTGTATCGACGGGACAAGCCTCGCCGTGCCCGGGGTGGGCGACCAGCGTCGTGTGTAAGATCTGTGTTGCCTGCGGCCGCCCGGATGTTAATGGCTTGTGAACAAGAGGCCGGATCGGACCTCCGGCGGGCGAGAACGGCAGGAATGCCTTGTCGGGCCGTTGCCGGGCGGCTATGTTCCTCGTGACCGCCGGCCCCATCACGCAGCATTCCTGATGGGAGATGTGCCATGACCTCCAACCCCATCGTCGAGACCGCGCCCGCCGCAGGTCTCTTCGACTCCGCAGCCAAGGGGTCCTCCGCGCCCGGCTGGCTCGCCGAGGGAATCGTCGAGGCCTGGGACCTCGACCACGCGCTGACCTCCGTCGTCCTCATCACCGTCTCGGAGAACGCGACCTTCCTCGTCCGGGTGGCCGGCGTGCCCGTCGCCGTGACGCGTGTGGCGCGGCCGGGCTACATGGCGGGCACCGCGGCGTTCGAGTCGGAGGTCGCCTGGGTCTCGGCGCTCGCGGACTCGCCCTACGTCCGGGTGCCCCGTGGGCTCCCGACGGTCGACGGCGGCTACGTGGCGACGTTGAACGACGAGCGCGGCACCGCCTGGTCCTGCGTGAGCTTCTCCTACGTGGCCGGGAGCATCCTGGAGGACTTCACCGACCCGGTCCCGTTCTACCGGGAGATCGGCCGCACGACGGCCCATCTGCACGACCACGTGCGCGAGTGGACGCCGCCGCCGGGGTTCCAGCGTCACTCCTGGGGCCTGGCCGACATGGTGGGCCCGTCCTGCCGCTGGGGCCAGTGGCAGGACGCCGGCTTCACGACGGCCGAGCACGCCCTCCTGGCGACCGCCGAGCGAGCGGCGCTGCTGACGGCCGCGGCGGTCCCGCGCAGCACGGCCGACTGGGGGCTGATCCACGCCGACCTTCGGCCGTCGAACATCATGATCGACGCGGGCGAGCTGACGGTGATCGACTTCGACGACTGCGGCTACTCCTGGTACCTCTACGACTTCGCCTCCGCGCTGTCCTTCATGGAGCATGTCGACGACGCCCCCACGATGGCCAAGGAGTGGGTCGACGGCTACTCCGAGGTGCGCCCGCTCTCGCGCACGGACGAGGAGCTCGCCTGCGCGCTCTCGATGGTCCGCCGGCTGCAGATGCTCGGCTGGACGACGACGCACCGCGAGGACTCGCTGCCGCCCGTGCTGTGGGCCGCCCAGAAGGACGGGACGCTCGCCGTGGCCGAGAAGTTCATGCGATCGGCGACCTGGCTGCTCGACTGAGCGGGGCGAGCGTGGCCGGGCTCAGAAGAACTGGTCGATCAGGACGGGGTTGCCGTCGGGGTCGACGAGGGTCAGCGATGCGGGGCCCGTCGTCGCCGGGTCGGCGCGCGTCATGAGCTCGAGGCCTGCCTCCTCCAGGCCGGCCTGGATCTCGCGGACGTCCGTGAAGGAGGCGAGCAGCTCCATCCGGTTCGTCAGGCCCGGGTTGACGGTGAGGATGTTCCGCTCGAACATCCCGTGGAACAGGCCGAGGGTCGTCTCGCCGTTCTTGAGGATGAGGTAGGACTGCTCCGCACCACCACCGGTGACCACGAAGCCGAGCTTCTCGTAGAAGGCGCGCGAGGCCGCGAGGTCCGCGACGTCCAGCGAGATCGAGAAGGCTCCGAGCTCGACGGGGCCGGCCCGCCCGTGCCGCTCAGGCTCCGAATGCCTGGTCGATCGCGGCCTGCAGCGACTGGGCGTACGCCTCGCTGGTGTAGGTCGCGTGGGACACCATCGAGATCGACGCGCTCTGGGCCGCGACCGCCTCGCTGTCCAGGGTCGGGATCGCCTGGGCCGCGATGACCTGCGACTTCGAATCGTTGGAGGCCTGGCTCCCGGAGACCTCGGTGATCGTGCCGTCCACCACGGTGACCGTCACCGACACGGTCCCGTACCGCATGCTCGTCGACGCCGTGAAGGTGCCGGAGCTCGTCGAGGCTGGATCGCTCGCCTCGGGGCTCGCCTGCTCGGTGGTCGAGGTGTCCGCCGTCGAGGAGTCGCTCGTCGTGGCGTCGGTGGGCTCGGTCGCCTCGGCCGTGGAGTCGGCCGTGGGGTCGGCCGCGGCCTCGGAGCTCGTCGACGGCGAGGCCGCGGCGACGGTCTCGGCGCTCGTCGTCAGGGCCCGGTTCGTGCTCGTCGGGTAGAGGAAGACGGCGACCGTGGCCGCGAGGGTGCCGGTCGCGGTGAGGAGGATGCGGCGCATGAGGGCTCCTTGCTGTGGTTCGTTCGCGTGCACCGATCCCGGGGACCCACGCACTGCCGATCAGGGGACCACCGTGCCCGGGTGACCTGGCCGGTTCCTCGGCGCCGCCAGTGAGGACCCTGTGAGGAGCGGCTCGCCCGGGGACGTTCGTCCTGCGCGGCACGATCCGTCCGGCGCCTACAGTTCAATTGTGGCTGAATCAATCAGGATCGAACTGTCGCCTCCTGCCGAGCGCGCGACGCGCTCCCTCGAGGTGCTCACGGCGATCGCGGACCCGGTGCGCTGGGCGGTGCTCGAGCTGCTGGGTGACGGCACTCACTGCGTCTGCGACCTGCAGGCCAAGGTGCCGATCGCCGCGAACCTCCTCAGCTACCACCTCAAGGTGCTGCGCGAGGCGGGGCTCGTCACGACCGCGCGCCGAGGGCGCTGGGTCGACTACACGCTGGCACCCGACGCGAGCGAGCGACTCGTCGCCGCGCTCCCCGGCGCCTCGGCCCCCTCCGCCGTCCCGCCGCTCTCCGTGGTCGCGCCATGAGTCTCGCCGCGCGGGCCGTGACCGGGCGTCCGCTGCGCCGGTGGTCCGCCGTCGGCGGGGCCGCCGTCCTGTGGGCCGTGCTCTACGCCGTCAATGAGCCCTTCTGGGACCGGGTCGTCTACGACGCCGTCGGGCTCGACGCGCAGTCGAGGCTCGGCTCCGGGGTGCACTTCTTCTTCTACGACACCGTCAAGATCGGCCTGCTGCTGACCGGGATCATCTTCCTGGTCACCGTGCTGCGGTCCTTCATGTCCGTGGAGCGCACCCGTGCCCTGCTCGGCGGCAAGCGCGAGGGCCTGGGCAACGTGCTCGCCGCCGGGCTCGGCGTCGTCACGCCGTTCTGCTCCTGCTCCGCCGTCCCGGCGTTCATCGGCTTCGTCGCGGCAGGGGTGCCGATCGGCGTGACGATGAGCTTCCTCATCGCCTCGCCGATGGTCAACGAGATCGCCATCGCGCTGCTGCTCGGCCTGTTCGGGATCGGCCCGACGCTGCTCTACATCGGCGCCGGACTCGTCGTCGCGATCGTCGGCGGGCTCGTCCTCGGCCGGCTGCACGCCGAGCGCTGGGTCGAGCCCTTCGTCTTCGAGACGCGGCTGCGCGGGCAGGTGATCGACTCCACGCTCGGGCTGAGCTGGGACGACCGGATCCGGATGGGCGTCGAGGAGGTCGGCTCGATCCTGCGCAAGATCTGGCCCTTCCTGCTCGTCGGCATCGGTCTCGGCGCGGCGATCCACGGCTGGGCGCCGGAGGACCTCTTCGCGCGGTACGCCGGGCCGGGCAACCCGTTCGCCGTCCCCGTCGCCGTCCTCATCGGCGTCCCGCTCTACTCGAACGCCGCCGGGATCCTCCCGCTCGTCGAGGCGCTGCACGACAAGGGCCTGCCGATGGGCACCCTGCTCGCGTTCATGATGGCCGTCGTCGCGCTCTCGCTGCCCGAGATGATCCTGCTGCGCCGCGTGCTCAAGCCCCGGCTCATCGCGACCTTCGTCGCCGTCGTCGCCGCCGGCATCCTCGCCGTCGGCTACCTGTTCAACGCCGTCCTGGCGTGAGATCACAAGGAGAGACACGTGCTGATCAAGATCCTCGGCTCCGGCTGCGCGAACTGCGTCACCCTCGAGCGCGTCACCCGTGAGGCCCTCGCCGAGCTCGGCCTCGAGGCGCAGGTCGAGAAGGTCACCGACTACGGCGACATCGCGAGCTACGGCGTCATGCGGACCCCCGGCCTCGTCGTCGACGAGCAGGTCCTGCTGTCGGGCAGGGTGCCCACCCGCGAGCAGGTCCGCGAGCTGCTCGCGCCGCTCGCTCCCGTCGCCGGCTGACCCGCCGCCAACCGACACCCGACCAGCACCTCGAGAGAGCCGAGCCCCGTCCATGTCCGAGCAGGTCACTGACTCTTCCCTGCCCCTGGGGACCGATGCACCGGTCGTCGCGGGCGCCGCGCCGGCCGCCCTCCTGCGACCCGCAGCCGCCCGGCTGCGCGACCTGCACCCGGGCTGGATGGCCTCCGTGATGGGCACGGCGATCCTGGCCGTCGCCGCCGATGCCAACCCCGGGAACCTCGCTGCCCTGCACGGGGTCGGGCGTGGGCTGGGTACGGTCCTCGCCGTCGTGGCCTATGCGCTGGGTGCGGTGCTGCTGGTCGCCTACGTCGTCCGCTGGGTCCGTCACACGCAGGCCGCCATCGCGGACCTCCGTCATCCGATCCTCGGCGGGCTCCACGCGACGCTTCCTGGTGGACTCCTCGTCCTTGCGGTCATGACCTCGGCGATCGGACCGCGGCTCATGCCGGAGGCTGCGGTGACGGCGACCATCGCCGTCCTGGCGTCGCTGGGAGCCGTCCTTGCCCTCGTGGTCGGCGTCGCCTTCGGCTACGTCCTGTTCGCCGGCGAGGTCGCTGGTCCGTCGGTCAACGGCGGCTGGTTCATCCCGCCGGTCGTGGCGGCCATCGTCCCGATGGCGCTCACCCCGCTGATGGCCCACCTCGGGCCGGAGGCGGCCCGGCTGCTGCTCTTCGTCGGCTATGCCTTCCTCGGTCTCGGCTTCGTCCTCTTCCTGCTGGTCCTCGGCCTGCTGCACGACCGCCTCGTGCTGCACCCCGTCCCGCCGGCGCTGCTCGCGCCGTCCTTGTGGATCGCGCTCGGGCCGATCGGCGTCAGCGTGCTGGCGCCGCTCGCCCTCGCGCGTGCTGCGCAGGAGACCGTCGGCGCGGCCGGGCCGCCCCTGATCACCGTGAGCCAGCTCGTCGGGACCGCCCTGTGGGGCTTCGGCCTCTGGTGGCTGGCCCTCGCGGTCGCCCTTCTGGTGCGATACGCCCGCACGGGGCCGATCCCGTTCCACCTCGGGTGGTGGGCGTTCGTCTTCCCCCTGGGTGCGTACACCGTGGCGACGATCACCCTTGCCCGCGTCTGGAACCTGCCGGCCGTCGACGGGCTCGCTGCTGTGCTCTTCCTCGCCCTCGCGAGTGCGTGGGTGACCGTTGCGGTCCGGACGTCGCTCGCGGTGCGCACTGGTCGGATCTGGCTGCGCTGACCAGCCGCCTTGACTTCGACTATCATCTAAATAGATGATAGTCGAAACAAGGAGGTGGCGGGATGAGTGCTCCAGGGGCCCTGCTCCGCACGGGGGACCGAGCGGTGCCGCGGCCGGTCGCCGAGTCGATGGCTGCCGTGCTCCGCGCGCTCGCCGACCCGCTGCGCCTTCAGATCGTCTCCGTCGTCTCGACCTCGCCCTCCGGTCGCGTGCCGGCCGGGGAGATCGCCTCGATCACCGCCCTGACCGCTCCGACGGTCTCCCACCACCTGCGTTCCCTGCGCGAGGCGGGAGTGCTCGTCGCCGAGCGCCGTGGCACCTGGGTCGACTACTCGCTGGCGGCGGGGATGGATCGCGTCGTCGGTGACCTCCTCACCGGGCTCGCCGCCGTCTCCGCGCGTGCCGCGGCGGCGCGGACCGAGCACCGCGACCCGCCGGCGGGTGTCTCCTCGCTCGACGCCCAGACCGTCCTGCGCCGCATCGCCGCCCGCCTCGTCGAGCGGTTCCCGGCGCTCGACGCCGACCTCGTGGGCAGCGTCGTCCGGGAGTCCTACACGGACCTCGGGCGGACCGCGAGGGTCACCGCCCACCTCCCGGTGCTCGCCGAGGCCTTCGCGACGCAGCGGCTGGAGGACCTCGACCGTATGCGGGCCGAGGACCCGCACCGGCCGCCGCAGGTGCTGTTCGTCTGCGTGGCGAACGCCGGGCGCTCGCAGCTGGCCGCCGCCCTGCTCCACCGGCTCGCCGGGGACTGGGTCGTGGTCCGCTCAGCGGGCTCCCTCCCGGCTGCCGACGTCCACGCGTCCGTCCGGCCGTACCTCGACGCGCTCCGGGCCGGTGGGCCCGACGAGCCGACCTACCCCAAGCCGCTGACGGACGACGCGGTGCGCGCCGCCGACGTCGTCATCACGAT
The DNA here is from genome assembly GCA_963777075.1 of uncultured Actinomycetota bacterium. GTDB lineage: Bacteria > Actinomycetota > Actinomycetes > Actinomycetales > Cellulomonadaceae > Actinotalea. Next base: position 49,204 of record CAVZPH010000035.1, read on the forward strand.
GGGCTGCGGCGACAGCTGCCCCGTGCTGCCCGGCACGCGCTACGAGGACTGGGCCGTCGGCGACCCGGCCCTGGCCTCCGACGCGGGCGTCCGCGCCATCCACGACGACATCGAGGCCCGGGTCCGGGTCCTCGCAGCCGAGCTGACCGCCGCACGCCCGACCCCCGCGGCCCTACCCCTGGAGAACGCATGACCACCACCACCTCCCGCCCGTCCGCCCTGTTCGTCTGCGTGCACAACGCCGGACGCTCGCAGATGGCGGCCGGGTTCCTCTCGCACCTGTCCGGCGGCGCCTTCGAGGTCCGGTCGGCCGGCTCGATGCCCGCCGACCAGATCAACCCGACGGCCGTCGAGGCGATGCTCGAGGTCGGTATCGACATCCGTGAGGAGCGCCCCAAGGTGCTGACCGCCGAGGCGGTGCAGGCGTCCGACGTCGTCATCACGATGGGCTGCGGCGACGTGTGCCCGATCTTCCCCGGCAAGCGGTACGAGGACTGGAAGCTCGAGGACCCGGCCGGCCAGGGTATCGAGCCGGTGCGCCTCATCCGTGACCAGATCCGGGCGCGGGTCCTCGCGCTCCTCGGGGAGCTGGGCGTCGAACCGGTGGCCCTCGATCTCTGACGGCGCGGACCGGGCCTGTACCGGGTGGGGCAGCGTGCCGTACCGTCGAGGGCTCAGCCTGCGACGGTGCGGTCGCGGCATGTCTGTGTTGGAGGTCGCTGACCATGCGGATCACCGAGGTGCTGCGACGCAAGGGCGACACGGTCGTCACCATCACGCCGGACAGGACGGTCCGTGAGCTGCTCGCCCTCCTCGGCGAGCACCGGATCGGCGCGCTCGTGGTCTCCGAGGACGGTCGGCACGTGGCCGGGATCGTCAGCGAGCGCGACATCGTGCGCCGTCTCCCGGCTGATGGCGACGTCGTGCTCGACGCCCCCGTCTCGGCGATCATGACAGTGGATGTCTACAGCTGCACGCGGGAGGACAGCGTCGAGGACCTCATGTCCGCGATGACCGAGAAGCGCATCCGGCACGTGCCGATCCTCGTCGACGGTGAGCTGGTCGGGATCGTCAGCATCGGCGACCTCGTCAAGCACCGCCTCGCCGAGCTCCAGGCCGAGCGCGACCATCTGACGGCCTACATCCAGGGCTGAACCTGCCAGGCGGCAGGCGGCCTGCGACTGTCACCGCCTGCCGGTGTGCGCTCGCCGCGACTCACCCGTCGACGAGCGCGGACTTCCGGCCTGCGAGGACGGTCAGCGCGCGACGCATGTCCCCGTCGCGCGCCGCCAGGGCGAGCCCGACGTCGGCCACGGCACGACGGGCGCCGGCCACCCGCTCGCGGGCCCGACCGATCGCACCCGCGCTCTTCAGGTCGGAGAAGATGTTGTCCATCCAGATGTCCATCGTCCGCGTCAGCTCGCTGACCTCGACGGTGCCGACGGCGGGGAGCCCGACGTCCCCCAGCTCCGCGCTCAACCGGCCGAGTGCGAGGTCGGCCCGGCGCAGGACGCTCGAGGCGTCATCCATCCGACTGTGCTTGATGGCACTGCTGATCATGCCGCCGCCGAAGAAGGTGTCGTAGGTCGACCAGCCGTCGGCGCTGTCCAGCAGCGCGGCGCCGGCCGCCAGCTCCCGATCCGCCTCGGCAGCGGCCGCCTTCGCCTCGGCCACCTCGCGCAGCATCTCGCGGGCGGCGCCGACCTCGGTCGCGATGTCCTCGAGCGCTCGGGCGACCTCCGGGTCGGTCGAGGCCAGCCACTGTGCGCGCGCGTCGACGGCCCGCTCGCGTCGGGCATCGAGATCGCTCAACCCCTCGAGCCGGGCGCGGAGCTGGTCCAGCTCCGCGCGCGCGGCCGCCGCCCTGTCCTGCGCGGCCTGCGCCCGCGAGGTCCCCACCGCATGGGCCGTCCGCGCCTCCATCAGCTCCTCGGTCCGACGCCCGGTGACGGAGGTCCGCAGCCAGGTCCAGCTGGGGTGCTCGAGCGACCGGAGCCGCGCCCCGACGACGCCGAGCCCGTCGGCCGCCGCCTGCTCCTCCTGCTCGCGTGCGTCGACGCGCGCCATCGCGGACCCGATCCGCCCGTCGAGCGCGGTTCGTTCTGCCATCGCCTGCGCGATCGCCTCGAGCTCGTCCTGGCTCTCGTCCCCTGGGGTCATGCGGGTGATCGTAGAGCCCGGCGACGGCGCGGGGGAGCCCTGGGGCGACGCCCGCTCCGGGGCTGGGCAGGCGAGGGCGGGCGAACCGCCTCTCGTCGATTCCCTCAGGTCCCGCCGATCCGTCCCGATCGGTTCTGCGTCATGGCACGCGGCGGGCGAGAGGGGATCGAGTGATGCGTCGACGTGGGCCTGCTCGGCCCGGTCACGCCGCCGCCGGCGACAGCGCCTCGGGCGCCGGAACGGTCGCGGGAACCGCCGCGACCGACGGTGTCATCCTGCGGGCGCGCTGGGGAGGCGTGGCCCTCACCCTGGTCCAGCTCCTGCTCTTCGTCCCGTCCGACGGGGTGTCCATCCCGTTCCCCCTGTGGTGGGGCGCCCTTCCCGCGCTGATGCTCGTGCTGATCAACGTCGTGGTGGTCGCCGGAGCACGCAGCGCGGTCCCGACCGCGTGGTGGCACCTGGGCGCGGTGGTCGGAGACTCGGTCGCGCTCCTCCTGCTGATCGTCATCTTCGCGTTCGATCCGAGCAGCGCGCTGTGGACGCTGATGATGCTGCCGGTGGCCGAGGCCGCCCTCCGCGGCTGGCCCCGACGCGCCCTCGCCGTCTACGGCGCCCTGGCTCTCGGTTTCGTGGGGCTCCAGTGGGTGGCCCATGCGGTGTGGGCCACACCGTTGCCGACGGCGGACTCCCTGACCTACCGGATCGGCTTCGTGGGGATCATGGCGTTGATCCTCTCCGGGCTGAGCCGGCGGCTCCAGCAGCAGATCGCGAGCACCGCTGCCAGCCAGGCCGAGGCCGAGCAGCTGCGTGCGGTCGCCACGGCGGCGCGCCGCATGTCGGATCTCGACGTCGCGACGGTGGTCCGCGAGGTCACCGGTGCCGCGGAGCTCATGGGCTTCACCCAGGCGCAGGTCTGGTACCGCGAGGGCACGGACCACCCGGACCAGGCGCCAGGGACGTCAGCACCGAGCCTGGGCGGCGAGCGCTTCGACGCCGTCGCCGGGGCGACCCACGGGACGGGATGGGTGGTCCTGGAGGGCGAGGACGCACCGGTGCGTGGCGGGGCCGGCGAGGTGCTCGTCGTCGCCGGGATCACGGCAGGCGGTGCCGTCCAGGCGCTGCTCGCCGCCCGGCACGCGAGTCCTCTCGACGAGAGCCGGGCCGATGGGCTCGCTCTCCTCGCGACCCAGGCGAGCGCTGCGCTCACGAACGCGCGACGCTACGAGGAGGGTCGGGCGTTCGAGGCGCGCCTCGCTCACCAGGCGAGCCACGACGGCCTCACCGGGTCTGCCCAACCGCGTCCTGCTCGGAGACCGCGGCCGGCTCGCGCTCGCGGAGCAGGCGGACGCCGGTGGAGTCCTCGGGGTGCTGTTCCTCGACCTCGACCGCTTCAAGCCCGTGAACGACGTGCTCGGTCACGCCGTCGGGGACGCGCTGCTGTGCCAGGTGGCCGAGCGCATCCGCGGTCTGCTCGGTACGGACGACACCTGCGCCCGGGTGGGCGGTGACGAGTTCGTCGTCGTCAGCCGCGGCACCGTCGACGGGGCACTGGTGGACCTGGCGCTCCGGCTCCGGGCGGCGATCCACGAGCCGTTCGACGTCGGCGACCTCACCCTCGACCTCGAGGTGAGCATCGGGCCGGCCAGCGCTCCGCAGGACGGCACCGACATCGACTCCCTCGTGCAGCACGCGGACCTGGCGATGTACCAGGCGAAGACCGCCCGCGCCGGGTTCGCGAGCTTCCACGATGTCCACGACAGGGTGACCGCGCAGCACCTGTCCGTCCTGGGCGACCTGCGGCGCGCACTGGAGGATGCACCCCAGCTCGACGTGCACTACCAGCCGCTCGTCGACCTGGCCGAGGACCGGACGGTCGGGCTGGAGGCGCTGGTGCGGTGGAATCACCCGGTCCGCGGGCTCGTCTCTCCTGCGGCGTTCATCCCGGTGGCGGAGGAGACCTCGCTCATCCACGAGCTGATCGACCACGTCCTGGACCGGGCCCTCGACTCGCTCGCGCGGTGGCGCAGCGAGGGGCAGTCGGTCCGGATGTGCGGTCAACCTCTCCCCGCGGGCTCTCGTCGACCCGTCGCTGATCGGACGGGTGGCCGGCCTGCTCGCCCGGCACCGCGTCCCCGCCGAGCTGCTGTGCCTGGAGATCACCGAGGAGACGCTCGTCGACGACCCGAGCCGCGCGATCGCGACGATGCACCAGCTGAAGGATCTCGGGGTCCTCCTCTCGATCGACGACTTCGGCACCGGATACTCCTCGATGAGCTATCTCAAGAGCCTTCCGGTCGACGAGCTCAAGATCGATCGCGGCTTCGTGACGGACATGCTCGCCTCATCCCAGGACCGCGCTCTCGTGCACGCCGTCATCGACCTCGCCCACCGGCTCGACCTGCGCGTCGTGGCCGAGGGGGTGGAGACCCGCGAGGTGCTCGACGCCCTGCGCGAGATGGGCTGCGACCTGGCTCAGGGCTACCACCTCGGGCGTCCTGCCCCGGCCCGCGATGCCGGTGGCCGGCTCGGTGACCGGATGGCCGGTCGTGTCGAGGTCCCGCGCCCGCGTTGATCCTTGCTCAGCCCGGGAGCTGCGCCCCTCGTTCGCGAAGGGCGGCCGCGACCGCGGCGAGATCGGGGCGTTCTCGGCGCCGTGCGATCGGGAGCATCCAACGCAGCGGAACCCCCGGATCGCGCCAGGCGGGACCCGTACCCCGCCACCACCCTGTCGCGTGCCGCCACGAGGTCGGCGTGCCCGCGCGCCGCGGCGAGCTCCTCCGCGAACGCCCAGGAACGCCGACGTGCGTGCTCGAGCGAGAAGCTGACGAGGGCCTCGTCGAACCTCAGCCCGATGGTGTCGAGCGACCGGCTGACCGGCGAGACGTCGGCGATGGCGAGCTGCATCTGGTCGATCAGCTCCGCGAGGACGTCGTTGATCCGCTCGAAGTCGTCCCGCAGGGCGACCACCTCGGGCCCGGGGCAGGTGGCCGCCGCGGCGACCCCGAGGTCGAGGTTGATGTGGGCGTTCATGCCGAGGAGCAGGTGCTGAAGGATCAGCCCCGGCCTGCGGGCGGCCTCGAAGGAGCACCGCCAGGAGAGCGAGACCGGCTCGTCGCGGTCCCATGCGGAGTGCGCGTCGAGCCAGTACCGGGCGAAGCGGACGTCGAACCGCTCCATCCGGTCGACGTCCTCGAAGTCGCCGTCCGACAACCCCGTGCGCACGCGTGCCGTCACGGCCCGGTAGACGATCGCGAACCAGCCCCGCGGGTCGGAGGTCTCGACGCTTCGCTCGATGACGAGGTCCATCGCGGCGACAACGGCGTCGATCGACTCGTGCCGGTCCATCCGGGTCCTCCGGGTGTCATCACGAGTGCCGGTGACCCGTCGTCCGTTCACCCTATGAGCAACCGGCCGGTCGCCGTCGTTCCTGGTCCTGGCTCGGTACATGGGCCCGGTAGGGAATGGCCACCCGTAGCGCCCGGGCCACGAGGTCCAGGTCGCGTCGGCGCAGGTGCGGGCGGCGGACCTCGCCCGGGCGGTCTCGGGCGAGTGACAGATCTCGGAACCGGCTACCTCGGCGGTGGCGTCACATCGTTAGCAATTTCCCAATCGAACTTGGGGAGATTCTGCAAGGCCGATATCAGTCCCTCGTTCCATGTGTCGGAGAGCTCCTTGGAAAAAGCATCGGATTCGGTCAGAAAAAGTTTGTGGGTGATGCTCAGGCTGTCTTTTTTATAGATCAGCAGTTCGATAGGGGGTGCGACCGTCAGGTTACTGCGTATCGTCGAATTCATAGACACCAGTGCGCAACGTGCGGCCCTCTCCAGCAGCATTTCCCGCTTGACGATACGATCAAGGGGTCAGGCTTGCCGTATTTAATTTCCCCAATCTGCCAAGTAAGGGTGCTCGCTGGATTCGTGGATATAATTTCCCTGCGGATAGATCATCAGTGTCTCGTTGAGAATATCGACGCACCAACCAGCACCACAACTCCATATCTCGCCAGCTTCATGCTATTGGCTAACACTGAGCAGGCAGACCTTGGTTTTAACGAGCAGC
>CAVZPH010000036.1:0-39114 GCA_963777075.1 uncultured Actinomycetota bacterium
CCAGCACACACGAAAAGCGAATAGGCAAACATTGCCAGCAATGGCAGGCCGAAAAGCGAAATAGATAGACGTTTCAAGTGAAACCTAACGTTTGAGCTCAGCCGACCAAGCCCGCGCAGCGGGCTCGGGTCGGCTGCAGCGAGTGGTTAAGCCTCACCGCAACGCTCTGGGGCTTTTGTGCTCACCAACCCGGTGCGCCTTGAATACAACCCCGGCAATTTGCCTGGCTGGGAACGGCCCAATAAATCGACTGTCTTTGCTCATGTCTCTGAAATCACCTAGAAGCCAAAGCGTTCCTTCGGGCACGACCACGCGTGCTGAACTTTGCGAGTAGTCACGCTCGGCGCGTTCTGCGAAGACATACGGCTCCGGAACTCTGGTGTCGTTTATCAGAAGGTCGCCCCCAATAATTTCAACGGAATCCCCAGGCAGACCGACTACTCTAGATGGAACAAGCATGCCGCCAAACTCTGAATGAGTCGCAGCGACCACCGTGCCCCGTGTGATATCCGAGAAATTATTGTACGGCCTAAACCAAACGATCTCTCTACTCTCGATGGTTGGACTCATGTTTTCAGCGACAACAGCAAATGCACGTGCACCGTCGGCACCCGCCGTCAGCTTGGCCCAGAAAAGGCCAAGTCGAGGTGCTATCAGGTGGTTGTAGATCTGAGAAAGCATGATCGTTCTTTGAGGCTTAACGCTGGCGCTGAGCTGACCGCGAGGATGGATTACCGGTTCTGCAGAATACTTGGTATCAGAAAGGTGTAAAAGCTATGTTCTCTTTCTATGGCGTTGTAGACGGTGCTAACACCATATCTTCTTAAAAGGTAGGACCTGGTGATTATGTAAACTATACCGTCAACTTTAGCTTCTCTGATTATTTTAATCAGCCCGCTGTTAAATATGCAGGAGATAATGCAACTGGATTAAATCAGATCTTAACTCAACGTGGCATCCGCCACGGGCGAGGGGGTGGTGGCGAGCTTTGCGGTGAAGGCCTACCTCAAGCTGGAAGAGGTTTAAAAACAATACAGCCACCCCCGAAACGAAGGTGGCTGTATGGATTCTTAACCTAAACTAATCGTATGAGGATCAGTGCTTTTGAATTTAGTTTCCCGTATTTACGCGGCGTTGGAGTTCGTCGGCTCCGGTGTTGCGCTGGCGGGCCCCCTTCACGTTTTGGTTGCCAAAACGGTAGGTGAAGGTCAGGCGTACCTGCCGGCTGGGCCACGTAGACCGTACGGTAAAATTCATGTCTTTATAACTGGTACTCCCCCGAAACTTGTTCATCCAGAATACGTCGTTGACATTCAGACGCAGGGTACCTTTTTTATCCAAAATAGTCTTCTGCACCCCCAGGTTAATCATACCCTGCGGCTGGGCGACAAAGAAGCCGTAGACCGATTTGCTGTTGTACCAGCCGGAGAGCTCAGCTGACCATTCTTTTGGCAGTTTGAACTGATTGTTGGCAAAAACATTGTAGGTTAATTGCTCAATCTCGAAAAAATCGTCCAGATAGTAGGTCTTGTAGCGGTTGTAGGTACCCGTCAGGTTGGCCTGTAACGTCCACCACTTAGCTATGGGAATGGGTACCGAGAACGTCACGTTCAAGTTGTCCTGATTATCCAGGTTTTGGGTTGTGACAAAGGTTTTGTTCTCGGCGGCAATCTGCTGGGGTACTTCGTGGGCAATCATATCATTGATCCGGCTGTACGACACACTTGTGTTGATAAAGTTCTTGTACACGTGGGTCAGCTGAAACGAATGCGTGTACTGTGGCCGCAGGTTGGGGTTGCCCCGCTGAAAAGTGTAAGGGTCCAGGTAGAACTCGAACGGGTTGTCGATCACCTGCCGCTGTATCGCATCGCACAAATCGCCGCCCGCGAAGATGTAACGCTATCGCTTTCCACGTTGGCGGAATGGATCGGACGTGTAGGCGTGGCACTGCAACCGCTGGTTGACCGGCTGATTTTGCACTTATTGCAAGGCTCGTGTGTTGCACGCCGACGAAACTCCGGTGGCGCAACTTGATCCCGGCACAGGTGGTCAATTTCGAACCGGTATCAACAGTGCTGGGATTAGAACGACTGACCTATGCACTGCTGGATCGCTTGACTCATCATGTGCATATTCTAGAAACAGATCAATATAAAAGATTATAGGCGAAACATAGCGCTTTTGTTGAAACCCAATAAATAAAAAATAAGAGGCGCAAAACCAGAGGTTAAATCTCTCTTTTTATAATCTAACTGGTACACTTTTCGCGTGCTATTTGGTACCTTTTTACTCCGACACTGACACTGTTATCTAAAACTCCATATATTTTCGGATAAAAAACCAAGAATTATTTGGCTAAATCGTTTTGTAAATAAATCGGACAAACCTTCACGCGGTGTAAAATCGACTAGAGTCTCAGCCTTTATGATCTCTCGTGCAACAAATTCTGCATTGCCTATTTCATCAGCCAACCCCAAATCAATACTTTTCTGTCCTGTCCACACTATTCCACTAAATATTTCCGGTGTATTTTTTAAACGCACACCTCTTCCTAGTTTCACTACCTGAATAAATTGTTCATGTATTTCACGTAATAAAGTTGTTGCATGAGCCTTTTGAATAGGATCCAAAGGCATAAAAGGATCCAGAAAGCCTTTATTTTCACCAGCAGTAAGTAAACGTCTCTCTACGCCTAATTTCTCTAAAGTTCCTGTAAAGCCAAAGCCATCCATCAACACACCAATTGAGCCGACTAGACTCGCTTTATCAACAAAAATTTTATCCGCAGCTACCGCAACATAATAACCGCCAGAGGCACAAATATCCCCCACTACCGCATATAAAGGTATGTCAGGATATCTAACACGCAAACGACGAATTTCATCATTGATATAACCCGCTTGAACTGGGCTTCCTCCCGGGCTATTTATTCGCAATATAACCCCTTTTGTATTCTTGTCCTGAAAAGCAGATCGGAGGCTAGCATTTATTTTATCAGCACTACTATTACCATCTGCAACAATAACTCCGCGTAAATCAATAAGCGCAGAATGCTTCTCTGACAATCGCACTTTTCCATCATCAATCCAGCCTAGTGCAAAGAACAATAATATAAAAAGATAGAGAAAAGTGAGTGCTTTAAAAAAGATTCCCCAGTTGCGTGTGCGCCGCTGCTCACGTAAAGTTGCTAATGCAAGATTTTCTAGTAGGGTTCTTTCCCAATCTTCTTTCTTAGACTCTGACTCATTCATAGTACACACTCACAAATTGGAAATTGGTTAAAATATCTCAATGACCTGGCCAAGTAAAACCAGACACCTCAGTTAAGCAACCTTCATCGTTTTTTCTGCTTAGCTTCATATCGGTTCGGATTTTTGTAATCCAGATATGAATGCAGTCTTTGGTTGTTATAAAACACGGCGATATACAGCAAAATGTCCTGCTGTACTTTATAGCGGGTTGGCAATGACTCCATTGACAGCGTTCCTGCTTGAGGCTGCCAAAGAAGCTTTCCGCAACTGCATTATCCCAACAATTTTTAGACGACTCATGCTGCACGAGCAGGCCAGGTGGTGGCCGACGCAACCAGATAGCCATTCGCAATGAATCACAAACCAGTGTTGCTTTCATCCGTGAGTTCTGCTCCAACCGACCACTCTTCTGGAAAATAACTCTATTACGATTGCCAGATACAGCTAGCCTTCTGTGTCCAAATGTATGTGATATCGCTGACATCAACTTGATCCGGTTTGGCAACAGTAAATTGCCGATTCATTTAGCCTTTATTTCAAGGCCTCTGGCCGCTCCTGCTATCGTAAATCCCTGATCCACAACCAGACTGATTGCATCCAGTTTGAATTCCTTTGTATATTATTTCCTCGTTTCCATTTCTTCCTCCAGTTAAGACTATTTTCTCTTAACTGGAGTGTCCGGGTCTTGGACCACATTACCATAGATGACTATAATACTGATTACTGAGCTATTTACAATTAGTCCGATAATAATTCAGAATCCTCTGTCATATTTTTGTTACTTAAGCTATTGTCAAAGATTCTTCAGGAAGAAATATTAAAAAAAAAGCCCTTCATCAAATTGATGAAGGGCTTTTATAGAGTGCCTGGCGGTAACCTACTTTCACATGCGAATGCACACTATCATCGGCGCAGCTTCGTTTCACGGCTCTGTTCGGGATGGGAAGAGGTGGGTCCAAAGTGCTATGGCCGCCAAGCGAAACTTGGCAATGAATATCATTATACTAACAATATTCATTATTGGAAAAAGTAAATTAGATTAGATAATATCTACACAAAACTTTAACATATTTTAAATTCTTAAAGTTATAGGATCAAGCCTCACGGTCAATTAGTATCGGTTAGCTTAACATATCACTATGCTTCCACACCCGACCTATCAACGTCGTAGTCTTCGACGAACCTTTAGGAGGGTTAAACCCTCGGGAAGTCTCATCTTGAGGAGAGTTTCCCGCTTAGATGCTTTCAGCGGTTATCTCTTCCGCACATAGCTACCCGGCGATACGACTGGCGTCATAACCGGTACACCAGAGGTGCGTCCACTCCGGTCCTCTCGTACTAGGAGCAGGTCCACTCAAACTTCCAACGCCCACGGCAGATAGGGACCAAACTGTCTCACGACGTTTTAAACCCAGCTCACGTACCACTTTAAATGGCGAACAGCCATACCCTTGGGACCGGCTACAGCCCCAGGATGTGATGAGCCGACATCGAGGTGCCAAACTCCCCCGTCGATATGAACTCTTGGGAGGAATCAGCCTGTTATCCCCGGCGTACCTTTTATCCGTTGAGCGATGGCCCTTCCATACAGAACCACCGGATCACTATGACCTGCTTTCGCATCTGCTCGACTTGTCAGTCTCGCAGTTAAGCACGCTTTTGCCATTGCACTATCAGCACGATTTCCGACCGTACCTAGCGTACCTTCGTACTCCTCCGTTACAATTTGGGAGGAGACCGCCCCAGTCAAACTGCCTACCATACACGGTCCCCAATCCAGATAATGGATCTAGGTTAGAACCTCAACAACATCAGGGTGGTATTTCAACGTTGGCTCCATGAATTCTAGCGAATCCACTTCAAAGCCTCCCACCTATCCTACACAAATGTTATCAAAGTCCAATGTAAAGCTACAGTAAAGGTGCACGGGGTCTTTCCGTCTAGCCGCGGGGAGATTGCATCTTCACAAACATTTCAACTTCGCTGAGTCCCAGGAGGAGACAGTGTGGCCATCGTTACGCCATTCGTGCAGGTCGGAACTTACCCGACAAGGAATTTCGCTACCTTAGGACCGTTATAGTTACGGCCGCCGTTTACCGGGGCTTCAATCAAGAGCTTGCACCCCATCATTTAACCTTCCGGCACCGGGCAGGCGTCACACTCTATACGTCCACTTTCGTGTTTGCAGAGTGCTATGTTTTTATTAAACAGTCGCAGCCACCATTTCATTGCAACCCTATTCTGCTTCACGCGCGAGGCGCTACACATACAAAGGGCACACCTTTTCCCGAAGTTACGGTGCTATTTTGCCGAGTTCCTTCTCCTGAGTTCTCTCAAGCGCCTTAGAATTCTCATCCTACCCACCTGTGTCGGTTTACGGTACGGTCTTCATTCAACTGAAGCTTAGTGGCTTTTCCTGGAAGCATGGTATCACTCACTTGGCGTTCCTAAGAACGTTGCGTTATCACGTCTCAGCTTAGTCGCTCGGATTTGCCTAAGCAACACGCCTACACGCTTGAACCGGGACATCCAACACCCGGCTGAGCTAACCTTCTCCGTCCCCACATCGCATTGAACAAAGGTACTGGAATTTTAACCAGTTTCCCATCAGTTACGCATTTCTGCCTCACCTTAGGGGCCGACTCACCCTGCGCCGATTAGCGTTGCACAGGAAACCTTGGGTTTTCGGCGAGGGAGTCTTTCACTCCCTTTATCGCTACTCATGTCAGCATTCGCACTTCCGATACCTCCAGCAGCCTTTACAAGCCACCTTCGCAGGCCTACGGAACGCTCTCCTACCATTTACATAAATGTAAATCCCTAGCTTCGGTGCACAGTTTGAGCCCCGTTACATCTTCCGCGCAGGACGACTCGATCAGTGAGCTATTACGCTTTCTTTAAAGGATGGCTGCTTCTAAGCCAACCTCCTGACTGTTTATGCCTTCCCACTTCGTTTCCCACTTAACTGTGTCTTGGGGACCTTAGCTGAGGGTCTGGGTTGTTTCCCTTTCGACACCGGACGTTAGCACCCGATGTCTGTCTCCCACGCTCGCACTCTTTGGTATTCGGAGTTTGCAATGGTTTGGTAAGTCTCAATGACCCCCTAGCCATAACAGTGCTCTACCCCCAAAGGTGATACGTGAGGCACTACCTAAATAGTTTTCGGAGAGAACCAGCTATTTCCAGATTTGTTTAGCCTTTCACCCCTACCCACAGCTCATCCCCTAATTTTTCAACATTAGTGGGTTCGGACCTCCACGAGGTGTTACCCTCGCTTCATCCTGGCCATGAGTAGATCATCTGGTTTCGGGTCTACACCCAGCAACTAAACGCCCTATTAAGACTCGCTTTCGCTACGCTTCCCCTACTCGGTTAAGCTTGCTACTGAATGTAAGTCGCTGACCCATTATACAAAAGGTACGCAGTCACGGAACAAGTCCGCTCCCACTGTTTGTATGCATGCGGTTTCAGGATCTATTTCACTCCCCTTCCGGGGTTCTTTTCGCCTTTCCCTCACGGTACTGGTTCACTATCGGTCGATTACGAGTATTTAGCCTTGGAGGATGGTCCCCCCATATTCAAACAGGATTTCACGTGTCCCGCTCTACTTATCTCAATCTTAGTTCTACATTTGAATTTTCACCTACAGGGCTATCACCTACTATGGCTTAACTTTCCAGAAAATTCGATTAATTCAAATGTTAAATATTGAAGGCTTTTCCCATTTCGCTCGCCACTACTCTGGGAATCTCAGTTGATTTCTTTTCCTCTGGTTACTTAGATGTTTCAGTTCTCCAGGTTCGCTACGCTTAACCTATATATTCAGTTAAGGTTGACTCTTGCTCAATCAATTCTTCTATATTTATAAAAAACTGATTAAGCAAGAGTCAGGTTTCCCCATTCGGATATCTCCGGATCAAAGCTTGTTTGCCAGCTCCCCGAAGCTTTTCGCAGGCTTCCACGTCCTTCATCGCCTGTAATCGCCAAGGCATCCACCACATGCACTTATTCACTTGATCCTATAACTTTAATAACTTAATACTATCATTATAGGTATTTGTAAGTATTACACTTTCATGCAACACAAAGATACAATCTAACCCATTGTTTATTAATTACATCAGCAATTTACAACTCTTTGCTGAACATAATTTAAAAACTTTACTTTTTCCAAATTTTTAAAGAACAATAAACTTTTTCTATAGGCATAACCGCACATATGATAATTATTATTAATAACTATCTTTAGCATATTTTTATATTAATAAAAATAAATTATGGTGGAGGTGAACGGGATCGAACCGATGACCCCCTGCTTGCAAAGCAGGTGCTCTCCCAGCTGAGCTACACCCCCGATTCTGTTGGTGGGTCTGGGTGGATTTGAACCACCGACCCCACGCTTATCAAGCGTGTGCTCTAACCAACTGAGCTACAGACCCTAGTATGAGTCTAAGCACCATTCGCCAATTGACGAACACTCAGTACAAATTACTGGCTCTTAGCTCTGCCTATAAACAATCGATAGGTTGTGGGTACTTAAATTAGATTTCTCTTGAAAGGAGGTGATCCAGCCGCAGGTTCCCCTACGGCTACCTTGTTACGACTTCACCCCAGTCATGAACCTCACCGTGGCAAGCGCCCTCCTTACGGTTAGACTACCTGCTTCTGGTGAAACCCACTCCCATGGTGTGACGGGCGGTGTGTACAAGACCCGGGAACGTATTCACCGCGACATGCTGATCCGCGATTACTAGCGATTCCGACTTCACGGAGTCGAGTTGCAGACTCCGATCCGGACTACGACGCGCTTTCTGAGATTAGCTCCCCCTCGCGGGTTGGCAACCCTCTGTACGCGCCATTGTATTACGTGTGAAGCCCTACCCATAAGGGCCATGAGGACTTGACGTCATCCCCACCTTCCTCCGGTTTATCACCGGCAGTCTCATTAAAGTGCCCAACTAAATGATGGCAATTAATGACAAGGGTTGCGCTCGTTGCGGGACTTAACCCAACATCTCACGACACGAGCTGACGACAGCCATGCAGCACCTGTGTTCAGATTCTCTTTCGAGCACGATTTCATCTCTGAAAACTTTCTGACATGTCAAGGGTAGGTAAGGTTTTTCGCGTTGCATCGAATTAATCCACATAATCCACCGCTTGTGCGGGTCCCCGTCAATTCCTTTGAGTTTTAATCTTGCGACCGTACTCCCCAGGCGGTCAACTTCACGCGTTAGCTACGTTACCAAGTCTAATAAGACCCGACAACTAGTTGACATAGTTTAGGGCGTGGACTACCAGGGTATCTAATCCTGTTTGCTCCCCACGCTTTCGTGCATGAGCGTCAGTGTTAACCCAGGGGGCTGCCTTCGCCATCGATGTTCTTCCATATCTCTACGCATTTCACTGCTACACATGGAATTCCACCCCCCTCTGCCACACTCTAGTCTTGTAGTTTCAAACGCAGTTCCCAGGTTAAGCCCGGGGATTTCACATCTGACTTACAAAACCGCCTGCGCACCCTTTACGCCCAGTAATTCCGATTAACGCTCGCACCCTACGTATTACCGCGGCTGCTGGCACGTAGTTAGCCGGTGCTTCTTCTGTCGATACCGTCATGAGTTGTGATTATTAGTCACAACCTTTTCTTCTCGACTGAAAGAGCTTTACAACCCGAAGGCCTTCTTCACTCACGCGGCATTGCTGGATCAGGCTTGCGCCCATTGTCCAAAATTCCCCACTGCTGCCTCCCGTAGGAGTCTGGGCCGTGTCTCAGTCCCAGTGTGGCTGGCCGTCCTCTCAGACCAACTACTGATCGTCGCCTTGGTAAGCCATTACCTTACCAACTAGCTAATCAGACATCGGCCGCTCCAAAAGCATAAGGTCTTTCGATCCCCTACTTTCCTCCTCAGAGTATATGCGGTATTAGCACATCTTTCGATGCGTTATCCCCCACTTCAGGACACGTTCCGATGTATTACTCACCCGTCCGCCACTCGCCACCAGGTGCAAGCACCCGTGCTGCCGTTCGACTTGCATGTGTAAAGCATGCCGCCAGCGTTCAATCTGAGCCAGGATCAAACTCTTAAGTTTAATTCTGTTAAAACTCTCGCTTGACTATTTGATGTTGATTAAAAACCAATATCTACTTTTCTTGCGAGTACTTAATATATTTCTGGATTCTATTTCGAATCCTTTTCTTCTTTAAGTACCCACACCTATCGATTGTAATTTTTTAAAGAGCGCTGCTACTTTTTAATCTGTTGCTTGGTAGCGAGAGGCGAATTATACAGACTCCGAAATGCTGGTCAAGACATTTTCATCGAGCATCTCCGCGAACGTGCGCTCGTACTCGTCCTGGTCGATGTCGGCCCGGGTCCGGATCTTGAAGAGCACGATCTCCATGTCCCGATGGTCCTCCTCGACCGCCCGGGATGTCGACAAACGGCAACTCCCGGCAGACCATGGAACCCATGGAGGCCGTGCCGATGACGGAGGTGGCGACCTCCGTCCTGCGCCGCTACTACGACGAGCTCATGGAGCCGGCCTTCGCGCCGGCCGAGCTCATGACGTGGGACGAGCTGGACGGCGCCCTGCACGAACCCGGCACTCGGGGGACGCTGCTCCTCGACGACGGGTCCCCTGTCGCCGGGCTCGTCACCGAGGACTACGTCGACGCCGCCCTGCTGCTCGTCGCCTACGTCGTCGTGTCGCCGCGGCACCGCGGGCAGGGCCTGGGGACGACGCTCCTGCGGGAGACCGTCGGGAGCGAGCCGCGCCCCGTGCTCGCCGAGATCGAGGACCCCCGCTTCCACGGCGCCGACGCCGCACCGCGGCGACCCGGCAGCGCGGGTCCGGTTCTACGAGCGGCTCGGCAGCCGCCTGCTCGCCATCCCCTACACCCAGCCCTCGCTGCGACCCGGTTCCCCGCGCGTGGAGGACCTGCTGCTCATCACGATCCCGTCGGCGCGTCACGCCAACGGAGCTCGACGGGGCCTGCTCAGGGCCTTCCTCGACGAGTACTTCGAGTCCTGCGAGGGACCCGAGGTCGTCACGAGCGACCCGTCCTACCTCGGGCTGCGCGACTCGGTCCCGGACCGGCTGCCGCTCACCGGCCTCGACCGCCTCCACCTGGCTCGACCGGGCCGCTGCCGAGTGACCTCGGTCGGGGACGTGCCTGTGCGTCACCTCCCGGAGCAAAGACACCTCTCCCACGGGGTATGCCGGCCCACGGCGGAGCGTGGGACCCGCGCCCGCGGAGCGTGGGAACCGCGCCAGCCCGCCGCTCGACGTGAGCTTCGCGCTCAGTCCTGCGCGTCCGATCCCGGCCAGCGCCGGCGGGCGGGTGTCCCCCAGCTCGGCCACGAGCCGGGTGGGGCTCGCCCCGCTGAGGCTGTGGAAGTCGCGCACCAGGTGCATCTGGTCGTAGTAGCCGGCGCCGTGGGCGACGTCGAGCCACGACCGGCCCGGGTCGACGAGCTTGGCGTCGAGGGCGAACTGGAACCGGGCGATACGCGCGAACCGCTTGGGCGGCATACCCAGCTCTCGCTCGAACTGCCGCTCGAACTGACGGACGCTCAGCGAGGCCAGCCCGGCCATCTCCGCCACCCCCCGGCGACCGTGGCCGCGGAAGGTGTCCATCGCGACGTGGGCGATCGTCGTCGCCTCGGTGTCGTGGAGCATGCGCAGGAGGTGGGTCTCGACCAGCCGGACGCGCTCCTCGAAGCCTGGCGGCCTCGGCGAGGACCGACCAGAGGGCGTCGACCCCGGGGCCCAGCACGTCCACCGCCGGAAAGGAGCGGTCGGCCACGTGGTGGGTGGGGACGCCGAGCAGGCGCTGGAGCGCGGTGGGCTGGAGGAAGATCGCAAAGGACTCGACACCCGCGCCCAGCGTGAGCGTCGCGTTCGGTGAGCAGTGCGAACCCACGAGGGCGATGCGGTGGGCGGGCTCGCTGCTCCCGTCGCGGTAGTCGACGGTGAAGAGCGAGCCGAACTCGAACCCGAGGACCACCTCGAGCGAGGCCGGCACCCGCTGCACCACCGGCACCTCGGTCGCACCGGTGGTGCGCTGGGCGTAGGCGCGGACGAGATCGCGCAGCGCTGGGCACGGCGCGGCGGACTGGAGGGTGCTCACCGGCCCTCCCTCACGTGTGGGTGTGCCGGCAGACGCGTCGCTTTCGTCCTAGGCGAGGGTCTCCCGACACCTCGATAGTAGGGACGCGGGCCCGCGACAGGGAGCGGATTCGCCGTTGTCGGCCGGGCCGGGCGTGGTCCGGCCCGGCGGCGGTGGGACGGGTGCGCGACGGGAAGGGCAGGGCGAGATGAGACGTCTCGGATGGATCGTGGCGATCAGCGCGGGCGCACTGGTCGCGGGCTGCGCCGCGGCGCAGGACCCGGCCGCGAGCGCGCCGCCGTCCGCCTCCCCCTCGGCGTCGAGCCCCGCCGCACCGCCGCTGTCGCTCGTGGCCATCGGCGACTCGATCCCCTTCAACAGCAAGGACGACTGTCCGAACTGCACGGCGTTCGTCTACCAGTACGGCGACGCGCTGGCCAAGGCGACCGGGCGCACGGTCCAGCCGAACAACCTCTCCGACCACACCGGGCTCACCCTGCCTCGGCTGCTCGACAACCTCGACTCGCTGTCCAAGGACCTGGCCGGTGCCGACGCGATCATCGTCGGGATCGCCCACAACAGCATCGAGCTCGGGACGGACATGCCCTGCGGCTCGGCCCTCGACCCCGCCACCCATGCCGTGAAGGACTGGTCGAAGGTCGACCAGGCGTGCGCCACACGCTCGGCGGCGGCCTCGCGCCCCCGCTACGACGAGCTGTTCACCAAGGTCGCGGCCCAGAGAGCCGGCAAGCCCACGATCCTCATCGCCCTCAACAAGTACAACGACTGGGTCGGCTCGAGCACGCTCAACCTCACCGCCGACCAGGCGAAGCGGACGGTGCTCATCCACGACGCGTGGAGCGCGATGATCTGCGACTCGGCGAAGGCCCACCAGTTCAGCTGCGCCGACATCTACCACGCGTTCAACGGCCCCACCGGTGAGAAGCCGAGCGGCGACCTGCTCGCCGACGACTACACCCACCCGTCCCAGAAGGGGAACGACGAGATCGCCCGGGTCCTCGTCGACCTCGGCTTCGCGCCGCTCGGGCTGAGCCGGGCTAGAAACCCAGGCTGCGGCGCTGCTCCGCGAACCGGTCGAGGAACGCCGTCATGCCCCACTCGCGGGCCAGCGCCTCACCCCGGTCGGCCGCGGCGCGCGCCGCCTCCAGCTCACCCGACGCCGCGAGCGCCAGCGCGAGGAAGCAGTCGACCGGACCCTGCAGGCTCGCCACCCCGGCGACGGCCATCCGCCCGGAGAGCGGACCGAGCACCTCGGCCACCCGGCGCGACCCCTCGGCGTCACCGGCGACGGCATACGCGAACGCCAGGATCGCGAGGTCGAGCGACTGGCTCCAGTCCTCCGAGGGCAGCCTCGCCCCCTCGAGCAGGGGCGCAAGGCGTTCACTGTCCCCGGACACCGCGAGCAGCTGGAGGATCGGGGTCCGCGTGATGTCGTCGCCACCGTCGGGGTCGACGGCGAGCACGCTGTCGACGAGCCACCGCGCCGCCACCGGGTCCCACCCCGCGAGGGCATAGGCGATGCCGAACTCGATGTACTCCGTCGCCGGGATCGACATCCGCACCCCGGTCATCGTGCGCAGCGCGTCGGCGGCGGCCTCCCCGTCACCCTCACCGCGAAGGACGTCGAGGCTGAGCTCGACGAACCGGAGCGCGAACTCGACGAAGGACAGGCGCCGTCGCCGCGCGATCTCCAGCGCCGCCGAGCTCGCCCGCTCCCAGGTCGCCACGTCGCCCGCCTCGACCGCTGCTCCCGCCATCCCGGCGAGCGCCACCGCCTCCGCCGTGACGTCCCCGCTCGCCCGCGCCGCCGCGACCTCCTCCTCCGCGAGCGCCCGACGGGTGTCGAGCCAGGGGCAGCGCCACAGGGCGAGGTGCGCGGTCCTCGCGGCCCAGGCGAGCAGGGTCGGGTCGCCGAGCCGTCGCGCCATGGCCATGCCCTCGTCGACGAGCGCAGCCACCTCGGCGTCCGACCCCGGCAGGTAGTAGAGCTGGGCCGCGAGCGCGAGCATGAGGGTGCAGCGCTCGACCGAGTTCCCGGGCTCGAGCCGGCCGAGCGTGGCCCGCAGGTCGTCGAGAAGCTCGTGCTCGACGACGCCGTACTCCATCGGCGTCCACACCGAGTAGCGCGTCAGCGACGCCACGGCAGTCGCCATCCGCGCAGGGTCGTCGAGCGCGCGGGACAGGGCGACTGCATCGACCACCGCGCCGACGGCCTCGCGCCACATCCCCGCGCGGGCCGCGCTCTCGTTGAGCCGCAGGAGGAGGTCAAAGCGTTCGTATGCCGTCCCCTGCGGGTCGACCGCCTGCGCCTCGAGCGCGGCCTGGAAGAGGTCGGCCGCCTCGACGTTGGCGAAGTCGTCGGCGGCGAGGTTCGCCGCGGCCACGGCGGCGGGCCAGGCGTTCGCGGCATACAGGGGTCCGGCCGCGAGCCAGTGGTGGGCGAGGTCGAAGGCGCGCTCGGCCGGGTTGACCGCCGACGGGGGAGCCGCCTCGAGCGCGCGCGCGATGCGGGCGTGGGTGCGCGCCACCCGGTTCGGCGTCGTCATGGCGAGGATCGCGTCGCGGGTCAGCGCGTGGTCGAAGGACAGCAGCCCCTGCGCGCTGTGCAGGATCCCGGCCTCGTGCGCCGGCTCCAGCCGGTCGAGGAGGTCGTCGGGGTCGAGCTCGGCGATCCGGGCGAGCAGGAGCGGCGGGTGCTGCCGGCCGAGCGCCGCGGCGAGGAGCAGGAGCTCGCGGACGGGTTCGGGCAGCTCGGCGACGCGGTGCCGGACGACGGACTGGACGCTCTCGGGGACCTCTTCGTCGACCCGGCCGGACTGCTCGGCGAGACGGGCCAGCTCGACGAGGAAGAAGGGGTTGCCGTCGGTGCGGGCCCGCCAGTCCGCGACGACCTCCGGCTCGGTGCCGTCGCCGAGGATCGAGCCGACGAGGTCGCGGGCCTCGTCGTCGGCGAGGCCGTCGAGCTCGAGGGTGGTCACGCCGTGCCGGGCCAGGGCGGCGTCGAGCTCGGCGCCGGCGGGGCTGGTGCTCGCGACCGGACGGCGGGTGGCGAGCACCGCCACCCTGTCTCCGGGGCCCAGGCTCGCGACGACCTGCGCGAGGCAGCGCATCGTCGGGGTGTCGGCCCAGTGCAGGTCGTCGAGGACGACGAGGAGGCCGTGGCTGCTTGCGGCCTCCCGGAGCGCCCCGGCGATGGCGTCGTGGGCGGCGAAGGCGCGCTCGGCGGTGGATGCCGTCGGCGCGGGGGTCG
This sequence comes from uncultured Actinomycetota bacterium, assembly GCA_963777075.1. Taxonomy (GTDB): domain Bacteria; phylum Actinomycetota; class Actinomycetes; order Actinomycetales; family Cellulomonadaceae; genus Actinotalea. The sequence continues at coordinate 14,636 of CAVZPH010000036.1, forward strand.
GCGCCGGCGTGGGCGTCGGCGCCAGCGTGGGGGCCGGCGGGGAGGGCGTGGGCGAGCTCCGGTGGCGAGGGCAGGTCGAGCCGGGCGAGGAGCTGTCGCCACGGCCAGAGCGGCGGGGCTCCCTCGTCCGCGGAGCACGTCCCGACCGCCGCGGCCATGCCTCGGCTCGTCGCCTCGGCGACCGCCCACTCGACGAGCCGGGACTTGCCGGCACCCGCCTCACCGAGGAGCCGCAGGGACGCGGGACGGCCGGCGCCGGCGTCGGTGAGCAGCGACGCGATGGCTGCGCGTTCCCGGGCACGACCCACGAGCGGACGCTCGCCCCGGCCGCCCGCGGCAGCCTCGCCGGTGCCCCGACCCGGTGGTCCGGGTGGAGGATCGCCGGTGTCCTGGCCCCCGGGATCCTCCACCCGGGCCTGGCGAACCGGCGCTGCGGACCCGTCCGCCAGCCAACCGCGCAGGACCGTCGGGTCCTGCCGGAGCAGGGCGGCCTCGAGGTCCCGGACCTCCGGGCTGGGGTCGAGCCCGAGCTCGTCGTCGAGCAGCCGGCGCAACCTCCGGATCGCGTCGAGCGCCTCGGCCTGACGACCCGCCCGCGCGAGCGCCAGTGCGTGCAACGACCAGCCGCGCTCGCGCAGCGGGTCACGGACGGTGGCCTGCTCGGTGAGGGCCAGCACGGTGGCGTGCTCCCCGAGGGCGAGGAGCCCGAGCGCGAGGTCGTCACTCGCCGTGGTGCGCAAGCGCTTCGAGCCCGGTGCGCTCGGCGAGGACGTCGGGGTGGTCGGTGAGGTCGGCGTAGGGCGTGCCACGCCAGGTCCGCAGCACCTGCTCGAGCGCCTCGACCTGCTCCTCGACCTCGGCCCGCTCCGGCCAGCTCGCGTCGGGGCCGGTCGTCAGCTGGGATGCGAGACCGGCAAGGACGCGGTGCCGGGTGCGGACCTCGTCGACGAACGCCGTCGCATCGACCGCGTCGCGTGGGAGTGCGAGCCGGTAGCCCTCGTCCGAGGTGAGCAGGATCGTCGGCTTGGCGCGCGGTTCGAGACCGGGTTCGAGCAGGCGTCGCAGGCCCGACACGTACGAGTGGAGCGTGCCGTACGCCCCAGGTGGCGCCTCGTCACCCCACATGAGCGCGACGAGCCGGTCCGCGGAGACGACCGGTCCGAGGTCCAGCGCGAGGGCGGCGAGCAGCGCACGACGCTTGCGCGCCGCGATCTCGACGGGCCCGTCGGACCCGTGGAGCGCCGTCGCCCCGAGCACGCTGACCTGCACCGACACGGCCGCCACGCTACTGAGGTCGGCGACTCCCGCGGGCCCATATGGTCGCGCCAGTCCCGTCCAAGCCCGGCTCAAGCACCTCCCGGGACTCTGGGTCCATGACCACCTCCCAGAACCTCCAGTCCCGCGACCGCTCCGCGGCCGGATCCCGTATGCCGTCCCACCCAGGCCGTGGGACCCGCGCCCGCCCCTCGGCCGCACCTGACCGGACCGTCCTGGTCGCCGTCGTCGTGCTCGGCGCCGTGTCCGTCGGTGGCGCGTTCGTCTCCGTCGCGGGTGGCCTGGCGGACACCGTCCTCGACGCCATGGGGCCGACCGGCCGGCTGTCGATCCCGGTCCCGATGATGCTCGCCCAGCTGCTCGCTGCCTGGGTGGCGTCCGGTCGCCGTCGTCGCCCGGCCCTCGTCGCGAGCGCCCTGCTCGCCGCCGTCGCGCCCGTGTGCATCGTGTCCGGCTTCTTCGACGGCGGGTACTCCGACCCGGCACGCACAGGTGCGCACACGGCATACCAAGGTCTGCTCGTCAGCATGCTCGCCGTCGTCGGAGTCGTGGCCGCGCGTCGGTTCAGCCGCCTGCGGACGAGGAAGGACTGACGGCGCGGCGGCACTCGTATGCCGGACGTAGGTCCTGTGCCCAGCCCGTGCGGGGAGCGAGGATGGGCAGGGGTCGACGGGAGCCCGCAGCCGGCGGCCGGGACTCCGGGCAGGAGGACGCGCATGGTTCCCACACCAGGGCCGCGGCCCCGCCGTGCAGCCCGCCACCGGACGGCACCGACACCCGTGGGGCGGAGACTGCGCTGCTCGCCTCGCACTCGTGGCGAGTCTCGCGCTCACGGGCTGCGGTGCCACCTCCGTCGTCGACCGCGACACGTCCACGTCGGTGTCGGCACGCATGCCGGACAGCACCGAGGACTACCTGCCCGGCCTCGGGGCGGACCTGTACCTGCCTGCCGGGAGCCCCACCTCGGCCCCCGTCGTGGTCATGGTCCCCGGGGGTGGCTGGACCAGCGCCGACCGCGCCGGGCTGCGCCCTCTCGCTGAGGCGCTGTCGGCCGCGGGTGCGGTCGTCGTCAACGCGACCTATCGGGTCGCTCCGGCGGCCACCTTCCCCGAGCCCGTCGCGGACGTCGTCTGTGCCGCCGACTTCGGCGCTGCCCGGTCCGTGCGCGCGGGCATCACGCCGAGTCGCGTCGTCCTCCTCGGGCACTCTGCCGGCGCGCACCTTGCCGCCTTGGCTGCCTTGGCGCCCGACGAGTTCCGGGCCGACTGCCCGTGGCCGGCGAGGGACGTCGACGGCTTCGTCGGGCTCGCCGGACCCTATGGGCTCGAGCTGCTGAGCACCGTGGCCGAGCCGCTCTTCGGCACCGACCCCGGTGCGGAGCCCGACCGGTGGCGCCAGGGGACTCCGGGCACCTGGGTGGCTCAGAGCGCCCCTGCACCAGCGGCGCTGCTCGTGCACGGCGATCGTGACGACGTCGTGCCCGCCTCGGAGAGCCGGAGGTTCACGGAGGCGCTGTCCGACGCCGGGCACCTGGTGACGCTGGACGTCCCCCCGGAGGCCGACCACCAGACGGTCTACGGCCCCGCAGTCGCCGCGGCACCCGTGACCCGTTGGCTCGCCTCGCTCGAGTGACCGAACGGTCGGGGCGGAGTCGTCCCGGCGGTTCAGCCGCCTGCGGACGAGGAAGGACTGACGGCGCGTCGGCGCTCGAACCAGCGCTCGAGCTCGGCCAGGGCCTCCGGGTCGAGGGCCTGCTCCGGGATCCGCCACGATGTCGCGCTGGATGCGGTCGCGCGCCACGGCATACATCGGTCCACCCAGGGCGTACTCGAGGTTCCCGGCGTACCAGGACCGGAATCTCCGCGCGCCCCAGCGCTGCAGGGTGCCGGCGACGAAGCCCGGTCTGCCCCGGCGGCTCCAGAAGCCGACGGCGATGCCCAGGGCCCACGCGAGCGCGAGCGCCACGGCCATGACGCCGAGGGTGGCGGCGATCTCGTCGCTCGCGAAGTTGTCGAGGACGCTGCGCAGGTCGGCGTAGATCCTGCGGACGACCGGGTCCTGGAGGTTGAGCTGCGTGAGGAAGCTCTGCGCGTTCTGCGCCTGGCCCTCGAGCTCCTTGATCGACTCGAGCGAGGGCCTGCCCGACCATGCCGCCTGGACGTGGTCCCTCACCTGGGGGACGGTGTCGAGGACGTTGGTCGGGCGAATGCTGCGGAGTGCGTCCCGGGCCGCCGTGACCTCGTCGAAGGTCGTGCTGATGCGTTCGACCGTCGCGGAGCTCCGCTGGACCGCGGCGTCGAGCTGCTGAGGGTCGGGTGCGTGGTCGCGGGCGTAGTCGAGGGTGGCCTGGACCTGGTCCCGGTGCTCGACGACGTACCTCGCCTGGTGGTAGCGCTCCGCGAGGTTGGGGATGGCGTGGACCGCGTCGTTCGCCTTGCCGCCGACCGTCTCCGAGCTGCTCAGCGCGACACTCAGCGCCGCCGCCGCCCCGTAGGCCTTGATCACGAACGCGACCACGGCGCCGAGGACCCGCCGGCCGAGCTCCTCGGGTCTGCGGTAGAGGGGCCGGCCCTGGGCGACGGGTGTCATGCGGACTCCAGGTTCGGCGCGGTGGGACTGAGGCAGGGAGCACCCATCGCACCACGGCGGACGCCCTCACGGCGGGCGACACCCTGCGCCTTCGCCGTGCGCGGACTCACTCGGCGGCAGCGAGGACCTCGCTGACGAGAGCCGCGACGTGCGACCCGTGGGTGTACGGCACCATGTGCGCTCCCGTGCCGAGCGTGACGGCACCGCTGCCGGCCCCGCCGTGCCGGGCGACCGCCTCGCTCCAGTCGGCGGGGCAGATGGCGTCGTGCCGGCCTCGGACGACGAGGACCGGTGCGCTCACGCCGTCGAGGGTGCTCAGGAGGTCGTCGCGACGGGCGGCGTCGAGGGTGCGCACCATGGTCGGCAGGCCCGTGCGGGCCCACTGCCGCACCAGCACCGGCGCCTGAGTGGGCCTCTCGTACAGCGCCGTCGGGCAGCCAGCGCGCCACGAGGCCGGGCCACGTGGCGTCGCGCGGGTCGGTGGTCGGACCGACGAGGACGAGAGCGATGACCCGGTCCGGGGCCAGGGCTGCCACGTGCGCAGCCACCTGGGAGCTCGCCGAGTGGGCGAGGAGCACGATCGGCTCGCCCCCGCGTGGCAGGGCGTCGCGCACGCCGGCCGCCAACGCACGCGGCGCGAGGTCGAGCCCACGGGCAGCCGCCCGGCCGAACCCGGGGAACAGGTGGACGGTCGCCTCCACCCCCGGCGGCAGCAGCGCGAGCGTCGGGCGCCACGACTCCGGCCCCAGCCCCAGTCCGGGCAGCGCCACGACGACAGTCCGCTGAGCCATCCCGCCACGCTAGCTCGCGCGGCCGGGACGTCCGGCCCTGCCGCCGGGCCCGAAGTCCGAATTGAGTGGTCATGCGAACGAGCCCCCGTCGAACCCTCAGGAGTGTCACGTCATGCGCAAGAAGTCCTGGTCCGAGCTGACCCCGACCCAGCGTCGCCTCGTCGTGCTCGGCGGCGCGCTGCAGGTGACCCTGCAGGGTGCCGCCCTGAGGGACCTGCGCCGCCGCGCGCCGGAGGAGGTCAGGGGTCCGCGGTGGGCCTGGGCCTGCGCCACCTTCGTCAACACGGTCGGGCCGTGCGCGTACTTCCTCTTCGGGCGACGCGGCGGCCTGCCACCGCTGGACTGATCGCTGATCGACCACTGGGCTTCCTGCGGGCACGCGTCCAGACGGAGTCGTCGTGCGCCCCGTTCCCGGACGTCGCGGCTTGCGTGCAGTTGCAGGCAGCACGCCGCCCTAGTCTCAGGGGGTGAAGATCCGCGAGCTCGACCACGCCCAGACCCCGTGGGGCGAGATCAGCCTGCGCCAGCGGTGGGATGCCATCACGCAGCGGGACGTGTACGAGGTCAAGCTCGGTGACGACTTCCTCATGTCGAGCCAGTTCACCACTGGCGAGGAGGAGCTGTCGCGCATCGGCCTCGCGGCCCTGCCGCGGGAGGCGCCCCTGACGGTCCTGGTCGGCGGGCTCGGGTTGGGCTACACCGCGCTGGCCGCCCTCGAGGATGAGCGGGTCACCGAGCTGACCGTCATCGAGGCCCTGCCGGCGGTGATCTCCTGGCACGAGCGCAACCTGCTGCCCGACACGTCGGGGATGGCCTCCAGCTCGCGAGTGCGCCTGGTGCGGGACGACTTCTTCGACGTCGTGCGCACAAGTCGCGCGGACCGCACCTATGACGCGGTGCTCCTGGACATCGACCACGCCCCCGACTGGCTCCTGCGCGAGGACCACGGCGACCTCTACACCGAGGAGGGGTTCGGCCGAGTCGGCGCGATGCTTCCGGACGACGGTGTCTTCGCCCTGTGGTCCGACGAGCCGCCGGAGCCTGAGATGGTTCGGCGGATGGGTGCGGCGTTCGTGCACGCCGACGCCCATGTCGTGCCCTTCCCCAACCCCATCACGGGTGGGACGTCGACGAACAGCGTCTATCTGGCAGTGCGGCCGCGCCGCTGACGCGGTGGCCCAGCAGTCGCCCGGAGATCCGCCACGACGGACGCCCGCACAGGGCATGTGTCCGGCTGTGGGCAGGCGTCCGGTTCCGCCGGGTCAGACCACTGACGACGCGTTGTCGTAGGCAGGGTGGTGGCTGCCCACCTTGCGTGCCTCGGCCAGGTGCCCGCCCAGATAGGCACCCGCTCCCGCGACAGTCAGTCCCACGAGCCCCAACCGCGCGCCGGCGTCGTGTGAGCCCTTCCTACGAGCGACCCACGATGCCGCGTAGGCACTGATCGCGACCGCGTTGGTCACGGCATGCACCAGCCCCACCCGCTTCTCGCGGGTCCCCGCTGCCGACCACTCGGCCCACCCGGTCCAGGCCGTGGGGCCGACTGCCAGGAGTCCGACGCCGACGAGCTTCTGTGCTGCCGCGGACGAGCCGCGTCCGCCGACGAGGTCGAGCACGGTGGCTGACATCCAGGAACCGACCACCACATCCGTGAGCACCGGGTGGATCGCGTGGCCGAGCCACTCGCCGCGCAGCACCGAGGCGCGCGACCCCGTGCCGAACGCGGCACGGATCGAGGGTTCGAGCGCTCGCACCGGCTTGTCGAGCGCCGTGGCCTGCTCCAGCCGCAATGTCCATCGCACGATGGCCGGCGGTCGTTCGACTGAGCTCATGGGCTTCCCCTTGCGTGCAGTGACAGGGGCGTCTCCCTTGACGCCCTCCAAGAGCAACCGTCCCCCTGGAGGTCCTTCTGGTCAACACGACGCCTGACGGCCTTCGCACACGCCTTGGGCCTTCGGGCCTCCCTCATGGAGGTGGAAAGTCGTGACGCGGACGATGTGGAGTGGGATCGTCGATGTATGCCGCACGTCCCGCCTCCCGTGATCGCGCTCGCTGCCGCGGGTGTCCAGCACGCCCTCGCGCCTCAGGGTTCGACCGGCTCCGCCCGCCGCGCCCTCGCCTTCGCGGTCGCTGCTGCGAGCGCGGGGCTGGCCGCGACGACCGTGCGTCGCTTCGGCGCGGCCGGCACCACCGTCGACCCGACGCAGCCCACGAGAGCAACCACCCTCGTCACCGACGGCCCCAACTCACTCACCCGCAACCCGATGTACGTCGGGCTCACCGGTCTCCTCACGGCGCATGCCCTGGCACGTGGGGGCCTGAGGACGTGGTTGCCGGTCGCCGGCTTCGTCGCGGCGATCGACCGGCTCCAGATCCGCCCCGAGGAGGAGGCGCTCCGGTCGACGTTCGGCACGGCATACGACGACTACTGCGCTCGGGTGCGCCGCTGGCTCTGACCCCTGCCTCGGACGCGGATGGCTGCCCTTCGCGGACCGGCTCACGCATCGACGGCGTGGAAGGAGTAGCGCGCCACCCGCGGCATCCATTCGTCGATGAGCTCTGGAGTGAGCATCTCGGCGGGGAGCTTGGCACAGGCCGCGCTGACGGGTCGCCATCCGGCATACGGATCCTTCTCGTCTCCCGGTGGCGGCTGCGGCAGACCCGCCAGGAACCGAGCGAGGTTCGGCTGGCCCATCGCCTTGAGCTCGCGCAGCATGCCGTCGTCGAGGCGCGACGTCCCCGTCATGAGGGCGAGGAGGACGAGGACCGGCTCGTACTCCTTCCTCTGCAGGAACGCGTCGACGTCACCGACCGAGACTCGGAGCAGCTGGTAGGTGTTGAGGAACCGCTTGACGGCCCGGGGCGTCGCGATGAGGGGCAGGAACGTCATCATGACGTCGCGCTCGTCCGAGGTGAGGCGCAGCGCGGCCGGGTTGAGGTCCTCCACGAGGTCCGGTGGGGTGTCGACCACCGGAGTCCCTCCATCGGCGCGCGGCGTCGCACGGGCAGGGGACTCGACAGCCGGACCGGAAGACCCGCTCCCACCCCGATCCGGGGTAGGGACGGTCACCGCGGTGGCAGGCCCGGGTCCGTGCCCACCCCACACCTCGCCCGGGGGCAGGGTTCCGCCGTGCCCATCCTCGTCGCCGGCATGCGTGCCATCCGCGGCCCGGCCGGTCGCGCCGGCCGTGCCGGGAACCGATGACGCGTCGACCTCGCCGGCAAGGCTCGTCACGAGCTTGCCGAAGCCGCTTGGGTCCATGGGCTGGACCCAGAACGGGATCTGGATGATCTTCTCCAGGTAGTTCTGCGGCGTGGGCGCGCCGGGGTCCTCCTTGTCGAAGGCCTCGCTGAACTGACCGTCGAGCGAACGGATGCAGCCAGCGTGAGTCGACGGCGACGACCACGACGAAGAGCTCGAAGCCGAAGAGGAGGTTCACGGCCTCCAGCACTCGGATCACTTCCTTGGCGGGGCACCGGTCGAGGTCGTCGATGAAGATCACGATCCGCTCGATGCCTCGCTTGCCGTTGGCCAGTGAGGCGAGCTTGGCCAGGTCGTCGCGGATCATCGGTGCCATGCCGAGGTGCTGGCGGTACTCGGCAGCGGCGCTCCGGTCGCTGACGAAGCCGTAGAGTCCCGCCAACCCCGACGACCTGGCCGCCGCGAGAGCCTCCGTCGCGCGCACGAGGTCGTCCTGCGCCTGACGCAGCCGCTCCTTGTCCGCCTCGTCGGCCTGAAGCAGCTTCGCCGCCTGGTCGAGACCCTTGTTGACCGGCCGGAGCACTCCGATCAGTGCCGTGAGCGCGGAGACGATGCCGGTCAGGGCGCCGGTGAGGGTGGTACCGACGTGGGCGAAGGTCGCCGGGGCCGTCCAGTAGAGCAGTCCGGCACCGACCGCGACGACGGCGAGAGCGACGACCAGTGCCTTGCGCCACCAAGGTGCGATCTGCCATCCCTTGCTGAGCCGCGCTCCAGTGCTCCTCAACCGGTCGTACTCAACCTTGAGATCACTCACCTGTTGCCTGGCCACGTCGACGTCCAGCGCGGCCTCGATCCGGTCCGTGCGGTTCCCGGCCATCTCGTGCTCGTCCGCGACGTCCTGGATCACGCGGTCGGCGGCCGCGGGCGTGGACTTGTTGAGCTCGTCCTGGGCGGCACTGACTCGTTTGCGGGCCTGGGCGACCCCGACGTCCTTGTCGGCGATGTCCTGCAGGACCTGGCGGTAGCGGACGTCGTTGCCCAGCTGCTCACGGATCTGTTCGAAGACGCGGTTGATGAGCGAGGCCCAGAGCGCCTCGCCGTGCGCGTACTGCCAAGCGTTGAACTCGACTGCCAGGATCTCGCCCAGATATCCCGTCTCCTCCACCACGGCCGTGCCGCCGTTGGCCCTGGCCCTGGCTGCGACGTTGCGCTCGTTGAGCTTCCGCGACTGGTCGGCCAGCCGGTCGATGCGCAGCTGGACCTGCTTCATGATGAAGCTCTTGCCCGACCCCCAGGGCCCGAAGAGACCGATCGACAGCGGCGGGTGGACGTCCTTCGACGCGATGAGCCGCGCGAGCATGTCGACGTCGGCACGGATGTCGAGGTCGTCGTGCATCTCGTCGAGCAGGGCGGCGGCAGCGGAGTCGGCGGCGTAGTTGGCACGCCGGACACCCGCCCGTCGCACCGTCGCCGACCCGATCGCGGCGACCTCGGTCAGGTCTCCCTCATAGGAGGTCTGCGCTCGCGCCTGCTCGTCGGCGGAGAGCTCGACCTTGAGCTCCACCGGCCGTTGCGACAGGAGCCCGAGACCGCTCGCCCGCTCCACGTCCTCAGGGCGGACGATGAGGACGATGGTCGCGGCCACCGCGTCGCCACGGCCGCGGAACCAGCTCTCGAGCGCTGGATGCCGGCGCAGCAGGTCGCCGAGGTTGCGGACCCAGACGACCTCGGCACCGCTCGCGAGCAGACTCTCGAACTCGTCGTCCCGGACCGGGTCCGGGCCCGACCGGTCCTCGAGGACCTCGTGCAGCAGCAGGACCCGGTCGTCGGCGCGCTCGCGCAGCAGTGCCTCGTATGCCGTCCGGATCGCTCCGCTCACGGGGGGAGCGACGAGCGTGACGACGGGCTGTCCCTCGCGCAGCTGACGACGCAGCTCCTCGTCGGCGTCACGACCCACGTAGGGGCCTGGCACGTCCGTGCCGGCCGGGAGCAGCACCCCGAACCGCCGCGGCGAGACGTCCTTCATGAGCGGCAGCGCGCCCTGGGGCGTGGACGTCGACGCATCCACGGGTGACATGCCGCAGCAGGGAGTTGACGATCGCGGCAGGGTCGGCGCCCGCGTTCCGCAGGCGGCTGTCGAGCAGGCCCCCGAAGGCCACCACGTCCCCGAGGACGGCGAGCGCGAGCGACCAGGGCGTCACCGTGCGGCTGCGTCGTGCTCGGCTGCAGGTAGGTCTCCAGCGCCCGGGTCAGCTCGCGGTCGAGCCCGTACGGGTCCGTCGACGGCACCGGATCGCCCGAGATGTTGAGCTCTTCCCGCCCGAACGAGTCCACGTCGACCCTGTTCTCCGTCAGAGCCGCTCGCACCACGTCGTCGGTGCGAGCGAGCGCCCACAGGAACGTGCTGCGGTTGACCAGCGGTCTGTCGGCGTGCTCGGAGTCGTAGCGCTGGGCGTGGGCACCCGCCGCCAGGGCGACGCACTCGGCGACCCCCGGTCCGACCGTGAGCCCGGCCCGCTCGATGATCGCCACGACCGGGTCAGGCGCAGTCTCCATCGATGCGCTGCCCGAGCCGGGTGGAGGCTCGTAGCTCGTGCTCATCTGGCACCCCTGTCGCCAGAACGTGCGGACCCTTCATCGTCTCGCACGCGAGCCCTCGCCACACGCTTTTGGAGGACACCCACGACGACAAGGCGCACGTATGCCGCGGGGTCGGCTCCGCGGCATACGGCGTCCTTGCGGGGGTGCTGGGTCAGCGCGCCATGTAGCCCCCGTCGATGTAGAGCTCGAGCCCGGTGACGAACGCGGCGTCGTCGCTCGCGAGGTAGGCGACGCCGGCGGCGATGTCCTCGGGTCGCCCGAGGTGGCCCATCGGGGTGAGCGCGGTCATGCCGTCCCAGATGTCGGTGCCGCGGGCCTGCTCGAGGATCGGGCGTGTCGATGAAGCCGGGGTGGATCGAGTTGACCCGCACGCCCTCGGTCGCCCAGTGCAGCGCGATGTTCTTGGTGAGGGTGCGGACCGCGCCCTTGGCCGCGTGGTAGGCCGGCGACGTGCCGAAGCCGCCGCTCGTGCCGAAGATCGAGCTGATGTTGACGACCGACGCGTTGCCCGAGCGCTTGAGGAGCGACGCAGCGACCTTCATGCCGAGGAAGACGCCGGTCTGGTCGATCGCGACCGTGCGCTCCCACTCCTCGAGCGTCGTGTCCTCGATCGGCTTGATGTCACCCATGCCGGCGTTGTTGACGAGGATGTCGAGACCGCCGAACTCCTCGACCGCGCGCGCCGTCGCGGCCTCCCACTCGGCCTCGCTCGACACGTCGTGACGCTGGAAGGCGGCCCGGTGGCCGGCGTCGACGATCTGCCGGACCGTCGCCTCCCCGGCCTCGACCTGGATGTCGGTGACGAGGACGGCCGCTCCCTCCTCGGCGAGACGGAACGCGGTGGCCCTGCCGATGCCACTGGCTGCTCCGGTGACGAGGGCGACGCGGCCTTCGAGCCTGTCCATGCTGTGCTCCTTGCGAGTCGGTGGCATCCGGGACGTCCCGGGTGTCCGGGTACGGCAGGTCCTGCCTGCACTGCCAGTCAAGACCCGGCGACGCGATCCCGACAGGGACCATCGACCCGGTCCCGCCGACGGCACCTGTGGCACCGTGGTCGCTGTGCAGCCCCCGGCCAGAGTGTTCGACCTCTTCGCCGTGCCCGACGACGCCATGGCGCTCGAGGGCGGGCACGGCCACAGCGTCCTCGCCGGTGACCTCGTCCTGTCACCCGGGCGCGACCCGCAGACCGCCGACTGGCTCAACCCCGTCGTCGCGCCGCTCGCCGCCGAGCTCGACCACGAACGCCCGCGCTCGCTGCGCCTGGCCATGCCGATCCCGACGCGCGACCTCCACTGGGTCGTCGACGGCTGGGCCGCCAGCCGCTACGAACCCGACACCACACCGTGCCGCGACCTCGACGTGCTGCTCGCCACCGGACGCCTGCTCCACGCACGACTGGCAGCACGCGTCGGGACGCGACCGAACGGCATACGGGATCGTGAGAACCGTTGGACCAGAGCGGAGCTGGCGGCGTTCGGGGAGAGGCAACCGGTGGGACTGCCCACGTCGGTGGCGGCGCTCACGACCCGCATCCTCGCCGCCCTCGACGCGACCGGCATCGGCCCCGACCAGCTCGTGCACGGCGACCTCGCCGGCAACGTCCTCCTCGACAAGGACGGCATCCCGCTCGTCATCGACGTCGCGCCGTACTGGCGGCCGGCGCTGTGGGCCGACGCCGTCTGCGTCCTCGATGCCGTGCTGCACCTCGGCGCCGACGCGTCGGTCATGGCGCAGTGGGCGAGCGGCGCGGAGCGGCAGGCGATGCTGCGGGCCGCGCTGTTCCGCCTGATGAGCGACGTGAACCCCGACCTCGACGCCTACCGCAGCGCGCTGGAGAGGGGCCCGATCTGAGGGTGCCGGATGTCGGCGCCCACTGTCACGCTGGTGCCATGGCGGTCACGATCGACGACGTGCGCGCGGTGGCGGAGGGTCTGCCACGCAGCTATGAAGCCATCGTTCGTGACCGCGTCAAGTTCCGAGTCGGCTCGATCGTCTGGGTGGCGTTCAACTCGGCCGAGACCGAGATGGGCTTCGCCTTCCCCAAGGAGGAGCGTGCCTGGCTCGTCGCCCGGGAGCCGGAGACGTTCTTCCTCCCGCGCGAGTCCGAGATGCGGTTCAACTGGGTCGAGTCCCGCCTCGACCGCCTCGAGCAGGAGCGGATGCGTGAGCTCGTGCTCGACGCGTGGTGCATGGTCGTGCCGCGCACCCTCTGGTCGTATGCCGGCCGCTGACGTCCGCCCGCGAGCCGCCGGCAGGTGCGTGGTCCGCACCTGAGAGAGTTCGGGACGCACAGGTGCGCACCGGGTCCACCGTGGAAGGAGCAGTCATGTGGCCGTGGATTCTCATCCTCGCGGGCACGCTGCTCATCGTCGGTGCCCTCATCGCCCGCCGGCGGATCCTGCGCGGCTACCACGGCGGGCACGCACGAACCTCGCGTGAGGTCGTCACCGAGGACGTGGCTGAGGACGTGGGTGCGGACGTGGGTGATCCGGACGCTGTGGACCAGCCCCACTCCGTCCCGCCGCCGACCGTCCAGATCCGCGCCGTGCCGGCGGACGAGGTGCCGATCTTCGTCGTGACCGAGAGCGACCCGTCCACGCGCACCGTCGCCGAGACGGCGCCGACCGAGCTCCTGGGGCCTGAGCGCCCCGCCACGACTCCGGTCATCCCGCCGAGGCCCGCGTTCGCGCGGGCGACCAACCCACCTCCTCAGGCGCCCCTGCCCAACCCTGCGCCGACGCCCGGTCCGGAGTCGTCCGAAGCGTCACCGACCTGATCTGCGGCGGGCCGGGGCACCGAGGTCAGTCGTCGTCACCGACTCCATGGTCTCCGGGCTGGCCGGCGCCGACGTATGCCGTCATCCGGATCGAGACGAGCAGTCCGGGCAGGTCGACCCCGAGCCTGGCGACGTAGCGCGCCGGCGGGGCGACGGGGAACCACGTCGCGTACTCCTCGTTGAACCCGTCGAAGTCCTGCGGGTCCGTGAGCAGGATCCCGACCTCGACGACGTCGTCGAGGCCCGCGCCGGCCGCCTCGAGGATCGCCCGGCAGTTGGTGAGGGCCTGCCGGGTCTGCTGCTGGATCGTCGGGCCCGCGAGCGCACCGGTGTCGACGTCGATGCCCACCGTGCCCGAGACGAGGATGTGGGGTCCGGCGACGACCGCCTGGCTGTAGAGGGGTGAGGTCGGGGCGTGTGCATCCGTGATGGTCCTGCGTGGCATGACGTCCTCCTCGCGGCCGGTCGTGATGATCAGCCGACCGTCCACCGTCCCACCGGGGGACACCGGCGGCAAGGGTCGCGAGCCTCAGGCGAGGGAGAGGAAGAGCTTCTCCATCGCCGCGTGGTCCTCCTCGTTGACGCCGTCCGGGGAGGTGAGGCACTCGCGCAGGCCCGACGAGACGATCGCGAACCCCGCCCGGTCGAGGGCCTTGTTGACGGCCGCGAGCTGCGTGACGACGTCCTTGCAGTCACGCCCCTCCTCGATGAGACGGATGACGCCGCCGAGCTGACCCTGGGCGCGTCGGAGCCGGTTGAGGACCGGCGTCATGTCGTCCTGGTTGAGCGTGACCATGGGGGATCTCCTTGGGGGACGGCGTCAGCGCGAGAGTGCGTCGAGCGCGGAGGTGAGGCGGGTGCGGGCGTCGGCGGCGACCTCGGCGAGGCCCTCGTTGCCCGTCACGGTGACCATGGCATCAGGATCCATGGCCTCGACGGAGGTGGTGGCGTCGTCCAGCGCGCGGACGACGACGTTGCAGGGGAGCAGCACGCCGATCGACGGCTCCGCCGTGATCGCCGCGAGCGCCAGTGGCGGACGGCAGGCCCCGAGGATCACCTGGGGCAGGAGGTCGGCGTCGAGCTTGGCCTTGAGGGTGCCGGCGAGGTCGATCTCGGTGAGGATGCCGAAGCCCTCGTCGGCCAGGGCCGACCGGACGGACTCGAGGACCTCGGGGAAGGGACGGTTGACGGTGGTGCTGAGGGCGTAGGTCACGGTGTGCTCCTTCGTCGTCGGGTCAGGCGGACTGGGGGGAAGCGGTGGCCGCGGCGACCTTGGCACGGACCTCGTCCATGTCGAGCGCGCGGACGCCGGCGATGACCTCGTCGAGCGCGCTGGCAGGCAGGGCACCCGGCTGGCTGAACACGAGGATCCCATCACGGAACGCCATGAGCGTCGGGATGGAGGTGATGCCGGCAGCGGCGGCGAGCGCCTGCTCGGCCTCGGTGTCGACCTTGCCGAAGACGATGTCGGGGTTCTGGACGGAGGCTGCCTCGAAGACGGGGGCGAACTGGCGGCACGGGCCGCACCACGAGGCCCAGAAGTCGACGAGGACGATGCCGCCCCCGGCGATGGTGGACTCGACGTTCTGGGAGGTGAGGGTCTGGGTGGTCATGCTCTGCTCCTTGCTCTGAAGGTGCGCCGGTGGCGAAGGGTCGTCTCCGGCATACGGGGTGGGGTATTTGACAAATATACCCCCGGGGGTACTACCGTGGCAACCGAACCGATACCCCCTTGGGTATGCCGTCCAGCCACCAGGAGCCGTGATGACCGAGATCTCCCTCGAGGAGTTCGCCGCCACCACTTCGGGCACCGCGACCGTCATCGACGTCCGGCAGCCGGGGGAGTACGTCGCCGGGCACGTACCGGGCGCGCTCTTCATGCCGATGACCCAGCTGTCGTCACGGCTGGCCGAGCTCGACCGCAGCCGCCCCGTCCATGTCGTCTGCGCCAGTGGCAACCGGTCGAGCGCGATGGCGCACTTCCTTGTCGGGCAGGGATTCGACGCACGGTCGGTCACCGGCGGCGTCACCGCCTGGGTCGAGTCCGGCCGCCCGGTCGTCACCGGCACGCAGCCCACCGCCCTCGCCTCCTGAACCCACCCGCACCTCGCACCTGACCACGCCCGCCTGATCCCCCTCTCGGAAGGACCCTGAGTCGTGACCCCCACCCCCGTGATCGTCCCGATCGACACCCCGACCCTCGGCGACCGCTCCTACCTGGCCCACGACGGCTCGGTGGCCGTCGTCGTCGACCCGCAGCGTGACATCGACCGTGTCCTGGCCCTCGCCGACGACGCCGGCGTCCGCATCACCGCACGTCTTCGAGACCCACATCCACAACGACTACCTGACCGGCGGGCTCGCCCTGGCCGCAGGCCACCGGAGCGCGCTACCACGTCAACGCCGCCGACGACGTCTCCTACGACCGGACCCCGATCCGCGACGGCGACGTCGTCGAGGTGTCGCCGAGCCTGCGCGTGCGCGCCATCGCCACCCCGGGCCACACCTTCACCCACCTCTCCTACGCCCTCGAGTCCGGGTCCGACGACGGCGGAGCCGAGGCCGTGGGCGTCTTCACCGGCGGTTCGCTGCTCTTCGGCGCGACCGGTCGGCCCGACCTGCTCGGTCGCCGAGCACACCCACGACCTCGTCCACCACCAGTACGCGTCGGCGCACCGCCTCGCCGACGAGCTGCCGGAGCACACCCACGTCCTGCCGACCCACGGCTTCGGCATCGTTCTGCTCCGCGGGCTCGACGGGCGACACGACCGCCTCGACCATCGGCGCGCGAGAAGCGTCACAACCCCGCCCTGACCCAGGACGAGGAGCAGTGGGTCGCCGACACGCTCGCCGGGCTCGACGCCTACCCCGCCTACTACGCCCACATGGCCCCGGCGCAACAGCGCCGGTCCGTCCGGCGCCGGACCTCATCGACGCCCGAGCGCGCCGACAAGGACGACGCTCGCCGACGCGCATCGCCGCCGGGGAGTGGGTCGTCGACCTGCGCAACCGGACCGCCTTCGCCGCCGGGCACGTCACCGGCACGCTCAACTTCGGCGTCGACGGCCAGTTCGCCACCTACCTCGGCTGGCTCATCCCGTGGGGCACGCCGCTCACGCTGCTCGGCGACAGCGCCCGAGCAGGTCGCCGAGGCGCAGCGCGAGCTCGTCCGCATCGGCATCGACCACCTCGAGGGCGCCGCCACCGGCTCACCCGAGGACTGGACCGACGCGCCGCTCGGACTCCTTCGAGCGCGCCGATCTTCGCCGACCTCGCGCAGGTGCGCCACCACCGGCACGGTCGCCGTGCTCGACGTCCGCCGCGCGTCGGAGTTCGACGAGGTCGCACGTCGACGGCGCCGTCAACATCCCCCTGCACGAGCTGCTCGACCGCCTCGACGAGGTCCCGGCCGGGGAGGTCTGGGTGCACTGCGCCGGCGGCTACCGCGCCTCGATCGCCGCCTCGGTGCTGGCCGCCCACGGGCGCCACGTCGTCGCCGTCGACGACAGCTTCGACGAGACGCGCCGCGTCCGTCCGGGCCTGCCGATCACCGGCGCGCGGCCTGACCTGCGACGCTCACCGCACCACACTCTCGACACCTGCACCACCCACACGCCGTCCACCCCCGACCCCAAGGAGATCCACCATGTGCCGACCCGCCACCTGCAAGACCTGCGGCAAGACGACCTGGGCCGGCTGCGGCCAGCACGTCGACCAGGTCATGCGCGACGTCCCCCGCGGCGCAGCGCTGCCCGGGCCACGTCAAGGCCGAGACCGGCGGCGGCGCTTCCGTCGGCTCGCCTGCTCGGTCGCTGACCTCTGGTCGGCCGGTCCTGACCTCAGGAGACCTGTCCGACCCCTGCTGTCCATCCCGCTCGGGCTGCTCATCGGCCTCGCCCTCGGCGCCCTCGGCGGCGGTGGGTCGATCCTCACCGTCCCCGCCCTCGTCTACGTCCTGGGCCAGGACGCCGCGCGACGGCCACGACGAGCTCGCTGCGTCATCGTCGGCACTCACCTCGCTCATCGCGCTGGTGCCGCACGCACGCGCCGGTCGGGTCCGGTTCGGCGCAGGGGCTGCTGTTCGGCGCGCTCGGCACCGCCGGCTCGTATGCCGGCTCCGCCCTGTCCGCGCGCGTCGCACCCGCCGGTGCTGCTGACCGCGTTCGCGGGGCTCATGCTCGCTCGTCGCGACCTGATGCTCGCGACGCCGCGCGCGGTGCACGGGCGGCGGCGTACGCCACTCGACCCGACCCTCGAGCCGATGCTCACCCTGCGCCCGCTGACGGTGCGCCTGCCCACGCGTCGCCAAGGTCGTCGTGACCGCCACGGTCGTCGGGCCTGCTCACCGGGTTCTTCGGCGTCGGTGGCGGATTCGCCGCTCGTGCCGGCACTCGTGCTCGCCCTGGCGTTCCCGATGCCCGTGCCGTCGGCACCTCACTGCTCGTCATCGCCGTCAACAGCGCGACCGCCCTGGCCGCCGCGGGTCTCGCACCATCGGGTCCGATCTCGACTGGCCGCATCATCGCCACGTTCACCGCGGCCGCCGTCGTCGGCAGCCTCGTCGGCGGGCGACTCTCCTCCCGGATCCCGGCGGTGACGCTCTCGCGAACGTTCGCGGTGCTCGTCCTGGCCGTCGCGGCATACACCGCGGTGCGAAGCGTCCCGGCGCTGTTCTGAGCGCCCCTCCCGTACCACCCCCTCCGTCTCTCGAAAGGGACACATGTCCACCCACGCCACCCTCACCCCCGACCACCCCACGCCGACGGCACGTCCCACCGGCCTCGACGCCCACGACCTGCTCGAGTGGCTCGCCTCCGGGCGGGGGCCGAGGCTGCTCGACGTCCGCAGCCCGGCGGAGTTCGCGTCGTCGCACATCCCCGGCTCCTACAACGTCCCCCTCGACCTGCTGCGCGAGCACCGTGACGAGCTGCGGTCGCACCTCGACGACGACGTCGTCCTCATCTGCCGCTCCGGCGTTCGTGCGACCCAGGCAGAGCTGCTGCTCGATGACGCCGTGCCCGCGAACCTGCACGTCCTCACCGGTGGGATCACCAGCTGGGAGGCCGCTGGTGGCGACCTCAACCGTGGCGCCCAGGTCTGGGAGCTCGAGCGACAGGTCCGGCTCGTGGCGGGCGGGATCGTCCTCGCCGGCGTCCTCGTCAGCACCGTCACGCCGAGGGCCAAGTGGCTCTCGGGCGCCATCGGTGGAGGCCTCACCGTCGCTGCCCTGACCGACAGCTGCGCCATGGGGATGGCCCTGTCGCGCATGCCCTGGAACCGGCGGGACGAGCCCGACCTGGCGACCGTCCTGCGGACGCTCGCGGCCTGACGTCGCGTCCTGAGGTCGCGTCCTGACGCCGCGTCCGCGCCCATGGCGTGGGCGCGGCGTCAGCCGTCGGTGGACCCGGATGGCCCGACGCGCCCGCCCAGGAGCTCGAGGAACTCGTCGGCCATGGCCAGCTGGCGCTCCAGACGCTCGCGCCGGCGGGCGGCGTCCTCGAGGATCGCCCGCAGACGGCGGGTCGGCTCCGCGTGGTCGCTGCCGTCGACCTCTGCGCGCTGAAGGGCCTCGAGGTCGCGCATCGCCGTGCCCATCTCGTCGAGCGTGAAGCCCAGCGGCTTCATCCGCCGGATGACGAGGATCTTCTCGACGTCGGCCTCGGTGTAGAGCCGGAAGCCGCCATCGGTGCGGCCCGAGGGCGCGATCAGGCCGACCTCGTCCCAGTGGCGCAGGCTGCGCAGGGACAGCTCGGTCCGGGCCGCGACCTCACCGATGTGCATCGCCGCACCGGCGTCCGGGCGTGCATCCGCGCCGCTGTCGGGGTCGCGCCCGGGGTCGCCCGCTCGTCCGTCACGTCCGTGCTCCTCACCGCTGGATTTCAACCCTTACGCGACGTAAGAGTACGGTGGCCACAGGCCGCTGCCGGCGACGACGCCGCTGCACCGTGCCACCCACCCTCTCAGCCGGACGGCCGCGCCATGCTCACGGAGCGCGCGACTCCCGTCCGGCCGCCCGAACGGAGCCCCTGCTTGAGCACCGCCCTGTCCTCCTCCTCACCGCACACCCCGGCCCGCCCGAACCCGACGGTGCGCGACGCGCTGCGCTCGCCGCGCCTGCTGCGCACCGAGGTGCTCGCCGGGCTCGTCGTCGCGCTGGCGCTGATCCCCGAGGCGATCTCGTTCTCGATCATCGCCGGGGTCGACCCGCGGGTCGGGCTGTTCGCGTCGTTCACGATGGCGGTCTCGATCGCCTTCCTCGGCGGCCGCCCGGCGATGATCTCGGCCGCCACCGGCGCGATCGCGCTGGTGATCGCGCCGGTGGTGCGCGACCACGGGCTCGACTACCTGATCGCGACCGTGATCCTCGGCGGCGTCATCCAGGTCGTGCTCGGCCTCGCCGGCGTCGCGCGGCTGATGCGCTTCGTCCCGCGCTCGGTGATGGTCGGCTTCGTCAACGCGCTGGCGATCCTGATCTTCCTCGCCCAGGTGCCGCACCTGGTCGACGTGCCGTGCGCTGGTCTACCCGATGGTCGCGGTCGGCATCGCCGTCATCGTGCTGCCTGCCGCGGGTCACCACGGTCGTCCCGGCGCCGCTGGTCGCGATCGTCGTGCTGACCGGCGTTCGTCGCTGGTCGCCGGCGATCACCGTGCCCGACGTCGGCGACGAGGGCGAGCTGCCCGACAGCCTGCCGTCGCTGCTCCTGCCCGACGTGCCCGTTCACGCTCGAGACGCTGCGGATCATCGCGCCGTACGCCCTGGCGATGGCGCTGGTCGGGCTGCTGGAGTCGCTGATGACCGCCAAGCTCGTCGACGACATCACCGACACCCACTCGGACAAGACCCGCGAGGCCTGGGGCCAGGGCGCCGCCAACGTCGTCACCGGCTTCTTCGGCGGCATGGGCGGCTGCGCCATGATCGGCCAGACGATGATCAACGTGAAGGCGTCGGGCGCCCGCACCCGGATCTCGACCTTCCTCGCCGGCGTCTTCCTGCTGGTCCTCGTCGTCGGCTTCGGCGACGTCGTCGCCGTCATCCCGATGGCCGCGCTGGTCGCGGTCATGATCATGGTCGCGGTCGGCACCTTCGACTGGCACAGCATCCGGCCCGCGACCCTGCGCCGGATGCCGAAGAGCGGAGACCATCGTCATGGTCTCGACCGTCGCCGTCATCGTCGCCACCCACAACCTCGCCATCGGCGTCGTCGTCGGCGTGCTCGTCGCGATGGTGCTCTTCGCCCGCCGCGTCGCCCACCTCACCGAGACCACGCGCGAGCTCGTCGAGGACCCGACGGCCGGTCACGGCGCGTCTACACCGTCACCGGCGAGCTGTTCTTCGCCTCGAGCAACGACCTCTACACCCAGTTCGACTACGCCGACGACCCCGAGCACGTCGTCATCGACCTGTCCGGTCCCACGTCTGGGACGCCTCGACGGTCGCCTCGCTCGACGCGATCACGACGAAGTACGCCGCAGGGGCACGACGGTCGGAGATCGTCGGGCTCAACGAGGCCAGCGCCGCAGCGGCACGAGCCGCCTCGCGGGCTCCCTGCCCTCGCACTGAGACGTCGCTGCCACCCCACCGGGGCCCCACCGTCGGTAGGTTCGCGCCATGCCTGAGCCTCGACAGCGACCGCGTCACCATGAGCCTCGCCGAGGGCGTGCCGACCGTCGAGCTGCGTGACGTCGAGGCCTCCGGCACGCAGGGCTGGTCCTTCCTCAACAGGGCCACGATGCTCGTGGTCGACGGACCCGGCGACGAGGGCTTCCTCGTGCGGCGCCTGGAGCGGGACGGCGCCGACCTCGCACCGCCGGGGTGGGACGACGCGGTGGCCTCGCACGGCTCCGTGGCGGTGATCGCCTCGGGGACGTCGACGCCACCGTCATCGACGGGTGAGCACCGTGTGGACCTGCGCGCGGTGCGGCGAGCCCCACGAGGGGCTCGCGACCGTGTTCGGCCCCCGGCGGCACCGGACGCCTGGCTGGGAGCGAGCGAGGACCAGCGGTCCCATGGTGGCACTGACCGACGACCAGTGCCACCTCACCGTCGGCGACGCCACGCTGCACTTCATCCGGGGCATCTCCGCCCGGTTCGCGACCGCGAGGGGAAGCACCTCGTCTGGTCCGTGTGGTGCAGCCTGAGCACCGACAACATGCGCACCACGGTCGAGCACTGGAACGACCCGGAGCGCTCGGCCCTGCCACCGATGTTCGGCTGGCTCAACACCGAGGACCCCTACGACGCCACCACCCTCGACCTGCCCACCCGCGTCCACACGCGCGTCCCCGGCGTCGTGCCGCTGGTCGAGCCCGATCCCGCCATGGACCACCCTTTGGTGCGGGAGCACCGTGAGGGCATCACGTGGCACCGGGTCGCCGAGCTCAACGACCAGCTGCTCGGGACCACACCCTGACCGAAGCCAGAGACGCTGCGCCCGTCAGCCGCCTCGGCTGCTGAGCACCTCGGACGCCGCGATCTTGAGGACGCCCCCCTCGTCGACGAGGCGGTAGCGCGTGCTCTCGACGACGGTGCGTCCGTCGTCGTAGGCGTAGGTGATCGTGGCGGTGACCCGGTCGGGCGGAGTGGCCCGGACGTTGCTCACCGTGACGTCGCGGACGGGAGCCCAGAACCGCTCGAACCCCTGCCGTCCGCCGCTGGGGCTGCGCTGGTAGCCGGCGGTGAGGAGCGGCCAGGCCGAGTCCGTGTCGTCGGGCAGCAGCCCGTAGTAGGTGGTGATCGCGGTGGAGAGCCGGGCCGACGAGTTCGGCGTGGCCGAGGGGCTCGGTGACGCCGTGGTCGCTTTGGGGGTGGGCGTGGCCGACGGGGATGCGGTCGTGGGGGTGGCCGACGGTGTCGGGGTCGTGGGAGTCACGGACGGCGTCGGCGACGGGCTCTTCGGGGTGGTCTGGGTCGTGGCACCGGAGTTCGCCTGCGAGGGGTCTCGCCCGTCGTCGTCGTTCAGCGCCGACACCAGGGCCCACGCCAACCCGGCCACGACCAGGGCGGCGACCACCAGGAGCAGCGGCGAGAGCCGCCGGCGTCGACTCCCCCTTCGAACCTCCTCCACGGGACCCGGACGCGGCCCCGAAGCCGGAGCCGGACGCGGAGTGGATGTCCGAGCCGGAACCGGAACCGGAGCCGGAGCGGCAGCGGCCGGCCGAACGGGAGCCGGAGCCTCGTCGCGCGCCACCTCCCCCTGCGGGAGGAGGTCGTCGAGGAGGTCGGGCTCGCGCTCCGTCGGCGCGGAACCGGCCACCGCCGCCATGGGCGCCGTCGTGTGGACCTCGAACGCGCCGTCGTCCGAGCGCAGGTCGGCCAGCGTGACGGAGACGGCCTCCATCGACGGGCGGTCGGCCGGCTCCGAGGCGAGCATCTCGAGGAGGAAGGGCGTGAGGCTGCCCGCGCGGGTCGGAGGCACCACGTGGGCCGCGGCCACCTTGTGGAGCAGGGCGAGGGAGTTGCCATCGGACCCGAAGGGAGGCGAACCCTCGAGAGCGGCATACAGGGTCGAGCCGAGCGAGAAGACGTCCGCCGGGAACGACGCGTCCTCACCGCGAGCCACCTCCGGCGCGAGGTACGCAGGCGTGCCGTGGATCATGCCGGTGCGGGTGAGCGCGGCGTCGCCCATGGCGTGCGAGATGCCGAAGTCGCTGATGTGCGCGCGGCCGTCGGGGGTGATGAGGATGTTGCCCGGCTTGACGTCGCGGTGGACGATCCCGAGGGCGTGGGCCGCCGTCAGCGCGGACGCGACCTCGGCACCGATGGTGGCCACCCGGCCGAGGGGCAGCGGGCCGCTGTCGTGGATCACCGTGGACAGCGGGGTCGACGGCAGCAGCTGCATGATGAGGCACGGCTGACCGTCGTGCTCGACGGCGTCGAAGACCGGCACGGCGTGCGGGTGGTGCAGCCGGGCGGTGATCCGCGCCTCGCGCATGGCGCGGTTCTTGGCCTCCTCGGCCTCGGCCTCCGGGACACCGGGGAGGGCATGCAGCTGCTTGACGGCGACGGCGCGCTCGAGGCGCTCGTCCCAGGCCTCCCAGACCACGCCCATCCCACCGGCGGCGATCACCTTGACGAGGCGGTAGCGCCCGGCGATGAGCGTCTCCGAGTCGTGTGCGCGCGGCTTGCCTCCTGTGGTCATCGATCGAGCCTAAGGGCGGGATGACCCTCCGATCAGCCGGGGGAGGGTGGTGATCTTCCCAAGCGCGGGGCCCCGCTCGTCGCGTCCCGCCCGGGACGCGGCCCCGGGTGGCCTGACATCCTTGCCCGGTGTTCCTTCGTCACGCGCCTTCGCGCTCGCGGCGCAGGCCGGTCTTCCGGCATCCCGCCCAGGTGGTCGCCTTCGCCTTCGCGGCCGCCGGCGCCGCCGGTTCGGTGCTGCTCATGCTGCCCCTCTCGCGCACGGGCGAGGGCGGCGCACCGTTCGTGACGGCGCTGTTCACGGCCACCAGCGCGGTGTGTGTCACGGGCCTGACCGTCGTCGACACCGCGACGTACTGGTCGGTGCCGGGGCAGGTCATCATCCTGCGCTGATCCAGGTCGGGGGCTTCGGCATCATGACGCTCGCCTCCCTCATCGCGCTCTTCCTGTCGCGTCGGATGGGCCTGCGCACCCGCCTGACCGCGGCCGCGGAGACCAAGAGCGTCGGGCTCGGTGACGTGCGACGGGTCCTGCGCGGGGTCTTCCTCATCACGGTCGCCGTCGAGAGCACGGTGGCGGTGCTGCTCACCCTGCGCTTCCGGGAGGAGTGCGACGACTCATGGGGGACCGCCGCCTGGCACGGCGTCTTCCATGCCGTGTCCGCGTTCAACAACGCCGGTTTCGCGTTGTTCAGCGACAATCTCATGGGCTTCCTCGCCGACGGGTTCGTGCTCATGCCCATCTCGGTCGCGATCGTCATCGGGGGCCTGGGCTTCCCGGTCCTCGTGGAGCTGCTCCGTACCCGCCGACCCAGCAGCTGGAGCCTGCACACACGCCTCGCCCTGCTCATGACCGCGTTCCTGCTCGTCGGCGGCACCGCCTTCATGACGCTCACCGAGTGGGGCAACCCGGGGACCCTCGGGCCACTGTCCGCGGTGGACAAGGTGCTCGGGGGCTGGTTCCACGCCGTGCAACCGCGGACGGCGGGCTTCAACGCCTGGGACTACGGCGCGGCCACCGACGAGACCCTGCTCGGCACGATCCTGCTCATGTTCGTCGGCGGCGGCTCGGCGGGCACGGCCGGCGGGCTCAAGGTCACGACGTTCA
>CAVZPH010000037.1:0-79130 GCA_963777075.1 uncultured Actinomycetota bacterium
GAGCTGCTCCGCGGACGCCGCCTGCACGTAGATCGTCGAGAGGGAGTCGCGGTCGCGGCCGCCGACGAGGTTCTGCGCCACGGTCGTCAGCGGTGCCACCGCCAGGTCGTCGAGGTTCGTCGAGGAGCTCGCCCCGCCTCGGCGAGCACGCCGATCACGGTGAAGTCCACCCCGGAGATCGTCACGCTCTGGCCGACGACCTCCGTCGAGCCGAAGAGCTCCGTCGCCGCCTCCGAGCCCAGGACGATCACCGAGGCCGCGTCGGCGACGTCGGCCTCGCTGAGGAACTCGCCGGAGGCGAGGCTGCGCGAGCGGACGCTCAGCCAGTCGGCCGTGCTGCCGACCACCGAGGTCGTCCAGTTGGTCTGGCTCGACTCGACCGACTGCGAGACGGTCTTCTCCGGGGCGACCCCCGACACGTCGGGAGCGTTGATCTCGGAGGCGAGCGCTGTCGCATCGGTGCTGGTCAGGCTCAGCTGGGAGCCGAAGCCTCCCCGCACACCCGAGCTGTCGGTGCTCGAGCCCGGCGTGACGATGAGCAGGTTCGAGCCGAGGGAGCTGATGGACGCGCTGACGTCCTTCTGGCTGCCGAGGCCGAGGCCCACCGTGAGGATCACCGCCGCGATGCCGATGAGGATGCCGAGCACCGTCAGGGTCGAGCGGAGGGCGTGGCTGCGGATCGCCGTCAGGCCGGTCCGCAGCGTCTCGGACCATGTCATCGGGGGTTCACCTCGTCCGACAGGATCCGGCCGTCGCGGACCCGCACGATGCGACGGGAGTGCTCGGCGACGTCGAGCTCGTGGGTGATGAGGACGATCGTGCGGCCCTGCGCGTGCAGCTCGTCGAAGAGGGCGAGGACGTCGGCGGTCGAGGTGGAGTCCAGGTTGCCGGTCGGCTCGTCCGCGAGGAGGAGGTCCGGCTCACCGACCAGCGCCCTGGCGACGGCGACCCGCTGCTGCTGGCCTCCCGACATCTCGCCAGGACGGTTCGCGAGCTTGTCGCCGAGGCCGACGCGCTCGAGCGCCTCGACGGCCCTGCGTTTGCGCTCGGCGGCCGGGACCCGGCCGTAGACGAGCGGGAGCTCGACGTTGCGCCAGGCCGGCAGGGACGGGAGCAGGTTGAACTGCTGGAAGATGAAGCCGATGCGCCGGTTGCGGATCTCGGGCGAGCTCGACCTCGTCGAGCTCGTTCACGTCGTCGCCGGCCAGGTGGTACGAGCCGACGGTCAGGGTGTCCAGGCAGCCGATGACGTTCATCATCGTCGACTTGCCCGAACCGGACGGCCCCATGATCGCGACGTACTCGCCCACCCCGATGGACAGGTCGACCTGCCGCAGGGCCTCGAACTCGATGACCCCGGTGCGGTAGGTCTTGCCGACCCCGCTGAGCTCGATGACCGCCGACTCAGCCATTGGCCGGCCCTCCGGGTCCGCCGCCACCCTGCGCGGGGTCGACGCCCTGCGGGACCTGCTGGGTATCGGAGGTGCCGCGGCCGGTGCCGGTGGTACCGGTCGACCCGGTCCTGGTCACGACGGTCACGAGGACCTCGTCGCCCTCGGCGAGCCCCGACAGGATCTCGGTGCTGCTGCCGGAGGTCTCACCGACGGTCACCGGGGTGGAGACCTCCGCCCCGTCGGCATCGGTCTGGCTCACCACACTCTGCCCGTCGACCGTGCGGATGGCTGCCGAGGGCACCGTGAGCACGTCCGTGCGGCGCTCGTAGACGATCGAGAGCTCGGCGGAGACGCCGTCGTGCAGGCCGCTCTGCTGACCCGTGACGGCGACCGTCACCGGGAAGGAGGCGACCCCTCCGCTGGTCGTCGAGATCAGGCCGATCTCGCTCACGGTCCCGAAGATCGGCGTCGTCGCGCCGTCGACCGTGATCGAGACCTGGTCGTCCACGCTGATCAGCGAGATGTCGCTCTCCCCGACGGTGGCCGAGACGACCCACGAGTCGGTCCCGATCACGACGAACTGCCCGCTCGAGGTGCCCGTGGTCCCGGTCGAGCCCTGCGTCGACGCGCTCGAGCCGGCGGACACGACATCTCCGACCTCGAGGCTCGCCGTCGTGACGAGCCCGTCGACAGGGGACACGAGCGTCGCTGCGGCCACCGCCTCGCTCGCGGTGTCGACCTTGGTCTGCGCGAGGGTCACCTGGGCCGTGTACGAGGCGATCTGGGCGTCGGCAGCCGTGCTCCCGTCGTCGTCGTCCTCGGCGTTCTCGAGGGTCGCCTTCGCCGTCGCGAGCGAGGCCTTGGCCGAGAGGAGGTCGGCGTCGAGCTGGAGGGTGTCGACGGTCGCGAGCGTCTGGCCGGCGGTGACGGTCTGCCCGACCTCGACGTCAACGCTCGTGACGGTGCCGCTGACCGCGAAGCTGACGTCCTCCTGCACGGCAGGGGTCAGGGTGCCGCTTGCGCTGACGGACTTCTCCAGGGTCGTGACGCTCGCCGCGACGCTCTGGGTGCTCGTCGTCGGCCCCGTGGCGGTGGCCGCGGCGGCGTCACGCGAGCCGAACCACCAGCCTCCGGTGGCGGCGAGCGCGACGACTGCCGCTCCCGCCAGGACTCGGGCGAGCGTGCGCGCCCTCCAGGTTCTCCGCAGCATGCGCGTCCTTCGATCGTCCCGATGTGGTGATCGAGAACGTAGGAGGACTGCCTGGGGGTGCCGTAGCCGGAGCCTGTGGTGAGCCTGTGCAGCTCGCTACGGGACGAGCAGACCGTCGCGCACGAGCCCGCGGACGGCGGGAAGGAGCCCGCTGCGCAGCTCGGCGAGCTCGACGTCGAGGATCGCCGCGAGCCCGCCGAGGATCTGACCGACGCTCAGCTCGCCGTCGCAGGCCCCCACGAGCCCCGCCAGTGCCGTGCCGACCTGGACGGTGCGTCCGAAGCCGCCTCCTTGGCGCAGCAGCACGAGGCTCGGGTCCGCGGCCCCCGGCTGCAGGTGACGTTCCTCCGTGACGTCGGGGGCTGCGACGAGGCGGGCCTGGAGCAGCGCCTCGTCGTCATGGGTCCGGAGCCAGTCGTGGTCCGCGAGCGCGAGGGCGAGGTGCTCGCCGATCGGCTGGTGCATCACGCCCACCTGCTCCTCGAGCCGGCGGAGCGTCGGTGCTCCGGCGAGGGGCCGGCGCAGCACGACCATGCCCAGCCCGACGGCGTCGACCCCACGCCGTGCGAAGTCGTCGAGCCAGGCCGCGAGGCCGCGCTCCCAGGCTGCGGCATCGCGATCCCGCGAGGTCCCGCCGTCGCGGAGCCACATCTCGGCGTACTCGGCGGCGTCGAGCACCTCGCGCTGCACGACCCATCCGTCCAGGCCGGACTCGTCGAGCCAGCCACCCACGCGCTCGGCCCAGCCCTCGCCGGAGCGGTGCTCCCAGTTGCCGAGAAGCTGGGCGACACCGCCGGGGGCGAGCACGGCGCCGACACCCGTGACCAGGTCACGGACGAGCTCGTCGCCCGAGCGACCACCGTCGCGGTACTCGTAGACCGGGTCGCCGTCGGCCCCTCGCGGGGTGATGACGAACGGCGGGTTGGACACGACGAGGTCGAAGCGCTCCCCCGCGACCGGCTCGAGCATCGAGCCGGCGCGCAGGTCGAGGTCGACGCCGGCGAGAGCCGCGTTGAACCGGGCGAAGTCGAGGGCGCGGGCGGAGATGTCGCTCGCGACGACGGCCCTGCTGTGCCGGCTCGCGTGCAGCGCCTGGACCCCGCACCCCGTCCCGAGGTCGAGCGCCCGGCCGACCGGCGTGCGGATCGTCGCCTGCGCGAGCGTCGTCGAGGCCCCGCCGACGCCCAGCACGTGGTCGCGCCGCAGCGCGGTCCCGGTGACCGCCTCGCCGAGGTCGGAGGCGAGCCACCACTCGACCTCGCCCGCCGCGTCGGCCGAGGCATAGGGACGCAGGTCGACGAGCGGCCGGACCTCGTCCTGCTCGTCCTGCCCGGCAGCCGTGACCAGACCGAGCCGCAGCGCACCGTCGGTGCCGACGGCCGGGAGCGCCCGCCCGAGGTCCCCGCGCCGGACCGGGCGCCCGAGCACGAAGAGGCGGACGAGCGTGGCCAGCGGCCCGCGCCCGCCGTCGGCCTGCGCCGCGAGCGAGCGCAGCGCGGGGAGCACCTCGTCGCGGTGCAGCGCCTGGGCGGCGAGCGGCCCGAGCAGCTCCTCGACCCCGCCGACGCTCAGGCCGGCCCCCCGCAGGTCGCTGCTCAGCGCCTCGACCAGCCCGGGCTCGGTGCGCGGGGCCTGGGGGTCCGTGCTCATCTGCGCTCCGCTCGTCGTGCCGACCACCGCTCGCCGGCGGTCAGGATCGGAGGCTACGGCGTGAAGCTCCGGGAGGTGTAGCCGAGCCGGTCGCCGTCGACGGAGAAGGCGCTGACGGCGACGACATGCTCCGTCGGGCCGAGACCGTAGGCGGCGGTGCTCGCGGCGAGCATGCCCGCGGGGACCATCTCCTGCCCGACGATCGCCTGCCGACCCTCCATCGCCGCGTCGACGTCGAAGACGCTCACGAGGTACCAGGCCGCCTCGTCGACCGGCGTCCAGGTCACGCGCTCGCCCTCGACCGTGACGTCGAAGGTCTCCGGGTCCTTCGCCCCCGGGAGGGACATCTCCCAGATCCCGTGCGAGGCCACGTGGAACTCCACGCAGTTGGCGACGACGATGTAGACCTTGCCGTCGGCGTTCTCGTAGGTGCCGGAGTAGCGCTCCTGAGCGGGGTCGTAGCTCCCGGTGTACGGACCGCCGACCTCGCGGCCGTCGACCGTCCCGGTCCAGTCCCCGGCGAGCCCGAGCGCTGCCTTCTGCCCGGCGACCGTCCCCACGTTCTTGTCCTGGCAGCCGATGTACGAGAACGACATCGCCCCGGAGAAGTCCCCGTCGCCCTCGGGAAGGGCCAGGTAGTAGCTGCCCGGCATCGGGTCCTCGGGGTTGTCCTCGCGGTCCTCCTGGTAGAAGCCGACGTACAGGCCGCCGGGCGGAGAGGCCTCCGACGGCGTCGGGGTCGGGGTCGGGGTGCTCGCGGAGCCGAGGCCGAGCACCGTCGCCTCCCCTGAGGCGGTGGGCACGCCGCTGTCGATCCTCGGGCCGCCGCAGGCCGCCGTCGCGAGGGCGAGCCCGGCGAGGAGCACCGCAGCGGCGAGCGGACGCCCCCGACGGCGCAGCGGGAGGGACAGCGCAGGCGGCGTCATCTCGTCGATCCTCTCGTCGGGGGCGGTCCGGGCTCGTGGCTCGGCCGCCCCGCACAGCGGGCGGGTCAGGCAGGTGGGGCGGGGCAGGGGCCGGATGGCCTCAGACGAGGCGGGCCTCGCGCTCCAGACGGCCCTCGCGGTCGACGCGCGCCGCGCGCAGCCGAGAGACGATCACCGCGCCGAAGGCGATGAGCATCGCCCCGGTCGCGATCGCCAGGCGCACGGGGTGGTTCGCGTCCGGGCCGATGGACAGCTGGACGACGGCGGGCGCGATGAGCAGCGCCACGAGGTTCATCACCTTGATCAGCGGGTTGATCGCCGGCCCTGCGGTGTCCTTGAACGGGTCGCCGACGGTGTCGCCGATGACCGCTGCCGCATGGGCCTCGGAGTTCTTGCCGCCGTGGTTGCCGTCCTCGATGATCTTCTTCGCGTTGTCCCAGGCACCACCGGAGTTGGCGAGGAACACGGCCATGAGGACACCGGTGGCGATGGCCCCCGCGAGGAAGCCCGCGAGCGGACCGACCCCGAGGCCGAAGCCGACGGCGATGGGCGCGAAGGCGGCGAGCAGGCCGGGGGTGGCGAGCTCGCGCAGCGAGTCGCGCGTGCAGATGTCGACGACGCGGCCGTAGTCGGGGCGGACCACGCCCGTCATGATCCCGGGGCTCTCGTGGAACTGGCGGCGCACCTCGAAGACGATCGCCCCGGCCGCACGCGTCACGGCGTCGATCGCGAGCCCGGAGAACAGGAAGACCGTCGCGCCGCCGAGGATCACGCCGACGAGCGTGATCGGCGAGATCACCTGGTAGGAGAGCATCGCGAGGGTCAGGCCGCCCGTGTCGAAGGCGGAGCCGAGCGCGTCGACGGCCGTGCGGACGGCGTCGGTGTACGAGCCGAACAGCGCCGTCGCGGCGAGCACGGCTGTCGCGATCGCGATGCCCTTGGTGATGGCCTTCGTCGTGTTGCCGACGGCGTCGAGGTCGGTGAGCGTCTTCGCGCCCTCGGGGTCGATGTCGCCGGACATCTCGGCGATGCCCTGGGCGTTGTCGCTGACCGGGCCGAAGGTGTCCATCGCGACGATGACGCCGACGGTCGTCAGCAGCCCGCAGCCCGCGAGCGCGATGAGGAACAGCGAGAGCGTGATCGAGCCGCCCGAGATGAGGAACACGCCGCAGATCGCGGCCGCGATGATCCCGGCGGTGTACACCGCCGACTCGAAGCCGACGCCGATCCCGGAGAGCACGACGGTCGCCGCACCGGTGAGCGTCGTGCGGGCGACATGCTTGGTGGGGTTGGAGGTGGTCCCGGTGAAGTAGCCGGTGAGCCACAGGATGATCCCGGCGAGCAGGATGCCGATCGTCACGGCGAGCGTGGCGACGACGCGCGGGTCACCCGTGTGCTCGGCGAGGTCGGGGCTCAGGCCGGTCAGCCCGGAGAAGCTCGACGGGAGGTAGGCGAACGCGGCGATCGCCGTCATCACGGCACCCAGGAGGGCGGCGAGGTAGAAGCCGCGGTAGATCGCGCGCAGCCCGCTCTCCTGGCCACGCACCTTCGTCAGCACGACGCCCAGGGCCGCCGTCACGGCGCCGATCCCGGCGACGACGAGCGGGAAGACGAGCCCCTGCTCGCCGAAGGAGACCTTGCCGAGGATCAGTGCAGCGACGAGGGTCACCGCATAGGACTCGAAGAGGTCGGCGGCCATGCCCGCGCAGTCCCCCACGTTGTCGCCGACGTTGTCGGCGATCGTCGCCGCGTTGCGCGGGTCGTCCTCGGGGATGCCCTTCTCGACCTTGCCCACCAGGTCGGCGCCGACGTCGGCCGCCTTGGTGAAGATGCCGCCGCCGACGCGCATGAACATCGCGAGCAGCGCCGCCCCGAATCCGAAGCCCTCGAGCACGGCCGGCGCCTGGGCGCGGAAGATCAGCACGACGGAGGTCGCGCCGACCAGCCCGAGGCCCACCACGGACATGCCGACCACGCCGCCCGTCCGGAAGGCGATCTGCGCGCCGACGACACGACCGTCGGCATGCCGTGCCGCGGCGGCCACGCGCACGTTGGCCCTCGTCGCGAGCCACATGCCGAGGTAGCCGATCGCCGCGGAGAACCCGGCGCCCACGAGGAAGAACAGCGAGCGACCGACCCGGATACCGGTGTCGCCCGGCAGCAGGAAGAGCAGCCCGAAGACGATCACCGCGAACAGCACGAGCGTGCGGAACATCCGGTGCAGGTACGCGTGCGCGCCCTCCTGGATCGCCGTGGCGATCTCCTGCATCTTCGCGGTTCCTTCGTCCGCAGCCAGCACCTGGCGCCGCAGCACCAGGGCGAACCCGAGCGAGACGATCGCGATCGCCGCGATGACCGCAACGATGGTGAGGCTCGAGTTCCCGAGCGTGAGCATCCGACCTCCAGGTCATGCGAGCGCGGAGTGAGCGAGGTGACGGCTGTGTCGACCCCAGGGTGCCGCGGACGGAGGGAGTCTACGGGTCGATCTTCGAGCCGCCACCCCCGGGGTCGCGACCCGTCGCGATGGAACCGGGCCCAGATGCACGGGCGAGGACCTCGGGTGCGAAACACTGTCCCCGTCAGGTGGGAGCGATCGCGGCGGACCGGGAGGGGCAGCGGATGGGCGGTCCCGACGACGTGACGCGCCCCCGCGACCGCGGCGACGTGGCGCGTGCCCTGAGCGTCGCGATCGCGATCGTCGGCCTCGTCGTCGTCGGCGGTGTCGCGACCGTCCAGGTCCTCAGCCCGCGGCCGCGGGCGACCCCTGCGGCCGTCATGCTCCCGCAGCAGGAGCCGGACCCGACGCCGACGATCCTGACCGAGCCGAGCCCCTCACCGGCCCCACCCGAGGTCGTGGCGCAGGGCTCGCCCGCTGGCTGGACCGACGACTGGGACCTGTGCGGTCTCGCGCTCGCGGCCGATCAACCGGCCACGGCGTTCGGGTTCACCGTGACGGCCGCGGGCCTGCCCGCCACGACGACCGTCGGCGGGACCTGGACGGGCGGCCTCTCGGCCCGGACACCCCTGGGCGCCCCGACCGGTCTCGAGGTCGTCGGGAGCGTCGCGCTGCTCGACGGCGCCGTGGTCGGCGTCCCCCGCTCGGCTCCCGCCTCCTACGTGCTGACCGCCGCGAGCACCGCACCGGTCGACCTCACGGTCCCTGGCGACCTCGCCTCCTGCGTCGGAGCCCCGGCCGGCCCCGGCGGGACCCAGGAGGCGCCGCCTCTCGCCGCCGGGCGCTACGAGATCGTGGTGCTGCTCCGCTCGACGGCTGAGGGGACGACGAGGAGCGCGGTGGCGAGCGCCGGCGACCTCGTGATCACCGGGAACGGCGGCGCCGGCCTGCCGACGGTGCCCGCCGCAGCCCTCGCCCCCGTGGGCTGGACCACCACGCTGGACCAGACCGCATGCGCGAGCAGCCCGCCGGCGGACTCCACCGGCCGTCCGGCGGGCTACCCGACCGCCCTGATCGCCGGCGGCGCCCGACTCGTGGACGGCTCGCTCGTCGCCACCGTGACGGTGCTCAACACCGGACGCTCGCTCTCCGAGGCGAGCGTCGGCGCGGTCACCGTGCAGGTCCGACGAGACGGGAAGGTCGTCGGGCAGGGAGCGACGGCGGAGCTCCCGGCAGCAGCGATCGGCGCCTGGGGCTCGGGCGTCGCGGTCGAGCTGTCCCTCGCGCTCGGTCCTCTCACCTGCACGTACATGAACGGGGAGCCGTGGCCGCCCGGCACCTACGAGCTGTACGCGAGCGTCACGACCGCCTGGGGTGCGGGCACCGGCCGACTCCCGCGGATCGGGCGGGCCCTGGGCTTCACCCTTCCGTGGTCGAGAGTCCCTGAGCTCCGGCCGGACCTCGACCGGAGCTCAGGGACCCGCTGCGTGCTATCGCGCTGCGACCGCCATGGCGGGCCGTGCGCGGCGCCGCGCGGGAACCGCGACGAGGACGGCGCCCATGCCGACCATCACCAGGGCGACGAGCAGCAGCACCCCCGCGTCCGACCCGGTCGAGGCGAGCGCGGACGAGCCGGCCGCCGCCGGCGCCGTGAGGACGACGCCGAGGTCGAGGCTGCGCACCGAGCCGTCCGCGCCGACACCGTTGAGCTGCACCGTGTGGTCGCCCGCTGCGACACCCGCCGGGACCGGCAGCACCGCGCTGAAGGTCCCGTCGGCCGCGACGGTGATCTCACCGAGCAGGTACGGGGTCGAGAAGAGCCACACGTCGACCGTCGAACCCGGCCGGAAGCCTGCTCCGCTCGCCCGGACCGAGCCGTCGGTGCCGATGACGAGGCGGCCCGTCGCGGCGTCCACGGCGAACCGTGAGCCGCCCCGCGTGAGCGCCTCGAACGTGGCCGTGAAGCCGTCCCCGCTCGCGACGACGGTGCCGTCGGCCGTGCTCACGTCGACGGCCGTGGTGACGCCGTCGACGAGCAGCACGCTCGCGCCCGGTGAGAGCTCCGGGATGACCGGTCCGGCCAGACCCACCACGGGGACCGGTGCGAGAGCGGGCGCCACGCCGCTCGACTCCTGCGAGCCCGTGGCCGTACCGGCCTCGTTCACGGCGCGGAGCATCACGGAGTAGGTGCTGCCGTTGTCCAGACCGCCGATGACGAGCGGGCTGGCGGTGCTGCCCGTGCGGCGAGCGACCCAGGTCAGGCCGCCGTCGAGCGAGTACTGGTAGGTGAGGATCGCCGATCCGCCGTCGGAGGCAGGCGGCGTGAAGGCGACCGTCAGCGACCGGTTGCCGGCCTCGACAGCGGTGATCGTCGGCGTGCCAGGGACCGTCCGCGGAGTCGAGGAGGCCGAGGCGCTCGCAGCGCTCGTTCCCGCCTCGTTGACCGCGCTGACCCGGACCTTGACCGTCGCACCGTTCGACAGGCCGGTGAGCTGGTAGGTCCTCGCCGCGGTCACGCCGGCGGTCGTCCAGGTGGTGCCGTCGACAGAGGTCTCGACGCGGTACGCCGTCACGGCACTGCCACCGTTGTCGCTCGGGGCCGCCCAGCTCGCCATGAGGCTGCTGTCGGCCGCGACCAGGGCGAGGCCCGTCGGCTCCGACGGGACGGTCCGGGGCGTGACCGTGACGGACGCGGAGGCGAGCCCCGTGCCGACGGCGTTGATCGCCGAGACCCGGAAGGTCGTGGCCGTGCCGTTGGACAGGCCCGTCACGGTCGCGCTCGTCGAGGTGCTGCCGGTGTCGGCGATCGCGACGGACCAGGTGCTGCCGTCGGTGGACGTCTCGACGCGGTAGCCGGTGATCGCGGTGCCCCCGACGACGCCCGGCGCCGTCCAGGCGAGGGCGACGGTGCGGCTGGCGGGGGTGGCCGCGAGGTCGCTCGGCGCTCCCGGGACGTCCACGGGCGTCGTGGCCAGACCGGCCGAGGCAGCTCCCGTGCCCGTCGAGTTCACGGCCAGCACCCGGACGTGCACGAGCGCGCCGTTGCTCAGCCCGCTGACGCGCGCCGTTGGCGTCGCGTCGGGGGTGATGACCGAGGTGGCCCACACGGTCCCGTCGGCGCTCGTCTGGACGAGGTAGCGCTGGATCGCGGAGCCGCCGAGCCAGGTCGGGGCGACCCAGGAGGCCTGGACCTGGCCGGCACCCGGCACGAGCACCAGACCGGACGGGACACCGGGGGCGGAGGCGGGAACCGACACGCCGAGGACGATCGCGCCCGAGCCGCTGAGAGCGTTGCTCGTCACCGTGAGTCCGAAGGACTCGGTGTCGTCGGTCAGTCGCGCGTCGATCGCCGAGGCGTTGGGGACCAGCACGTAGTCGCCGGTCGTGGCGTTCAGGTGCAGCGTGCCGTAGGTGCCCGTGACGGACGAGGTGTACGCGACGCCGCCGATGGTCCGCACGTCAGCTGCGCCGCCGACGAGCGCGTAGCTCGGGACGTCGCCCTCGGGATCGGTCGAGGTCGCCGTGCCCGTGAGGTTCGCGTACGTCTGGGGACCCTCGGTGTTCGTGACCGACAGGGGCGCGAGCGCTCCGACGCTCGGGGCGTCGTCGACCGGGGTGATCGCGACCGTGATGTCGGCGGTGCCCGAGCCGTTGAGGCTCTGCGCGGTCACGGCGACGGTGCGGGTGGCGGGCGGGTTGTCCGAGGAGCTCGCGTAGGTGAGGAGGCGGGCGATCTGCTGGACGACGACGTCGACGGCCTTCGTGCCGTAGACGCGCACGTTGTCGATGACGAGCGAGGCGCCGGCGGCCGTTCCGCCGGAGGCGTCGAACGTCCCCGCGACGAAGACGAAGCGGTAGGTGCCCGACGACGGGATGACCGTCTCCTTGGTCGTCCAGTCCGTGGTGCCGGCGCCCGTGCTGTCGAGCACCTCGACCTGGTTGCCCGCCTGGTCCAGCAGGTAGCCGAAGACGTGGTAGTCGTCGTCACCGGCGTAGGCACGCCAGTCGAAGTAGATCGAGTCGCCTGCGGCCGCCTGGAACGGCGAGCTGTAGACGGCCGGACCGTGCACGACGTCATAGCCCTGGTAGGTGGTCATCCCCGAGGACGTGAGCTGGAGCGCGTAGGAGCCGTCACTGACGATCGACGACTGGATCGTCGTCGACAGGTCGCCGAGCCACTCCGGGACGTTGTTGTCCTGGTTCGGGACCGGGCCCGGGTACGTGCTCGTGTCCTGGGTGACCGAGCCTGCGATCGAGGTCACGCCGAGGTCGATCTGCTGGTTCAGCGCGGTCCAGCCGGTCAGGGCAGCGGACTCGAAGCCGGCGTTGACGAAGGCGCTGGTGAAGTTCACCCGCAGGGCGCGGCCCGCCTGGCCGTCGGCCGTCGCGTCGACGGAGCCGATGATGTCGGCGCTCGCACCGTTGCCGAGGTAGACCGAGCCACCCGAGACGGACACGACACCGTCGGTCACCACGGGCGATCCGACGGACTGGAGCGACAGCGACTCGGAGGACGTCGCTCCGTCGACCGCGAAGCCGATCGACTCCCCGGCGAACGAACCACCGCCGCTGACGGTGACGTCCGCGCCGATCGGCGTGGGGGCGGCCTGCTCGGTGTAGCTCGCGCTGCCACCACCGACGACGGGGCCGGAGGGGACGGCGGCCGCGGCGACCGCGCCCCCGCTGACCAGTCCCAGCGCCATCGTGACGGCAGCGGCGGTGCGTGCTCGCCGGGGGATGGCGAGCCTCTCGATCGTTCTCACGGGGGGCCTTCCGTAGTCTCCGGCTGGCGCGAGATGTCCCCGGCGCCAGCCGGAGACATCGGCAGCTCCGCCGCCGTCAGGAGGACTTGGGGAGGACTTTCGTCCCGGGCGCCCCGAGATCCTCCTCGGGGCGCCCGCTCACTCCTGCGCGTCAGACGTCCCTGCTGCGGAACACGTACCCCGCAGCCCCGAGCGCGAGCAGGAGCCAGCCGAGGAACACCGCGATCCCGGCACCGACCCCGAGCATGTCCGTCGGCGCCGTGACCGAGGCGAACGACGACGCCGCGTTCGACGGCAGGTACTTCAGGACCTCGCTCCAGGAGTCCGGCAGCAGCGCGCCGATGATCCCCGGCAGGATGAGCAGCCCGCCGACGAGGGTCGAGATGCTCCCCGCGATGCTGCGGAAGAGGAAGCCGAGCGCCAGCCCGAGCAGGCCGACGCCGAGCAGGTAGCCGACGGTGCCGACGGCGGCCCAGCCGGCCTCGCCGAGGGTGAGGGTCGCGGCGCCGCCGTCGGTGAGGATGGCCATGCCGACCCAGAACGCACCGAGGACCCCGCCGACGACGGCCGGTACCAGGGCGACGGTGAGCGCCACCGCCTTGGCCCCGAGCACCGCCAGGCGGCGCGGGACGGCCGCGACCGTCGTGCGGATCATCCCGGAGCTGAACTCCCGCGCGCCGACCATGGCGCCCAGCGTCCCCACCAGGAGCACGGCGAAGGTCGAGCCGGTCATCACCAGGGAGAAGGGGTCCGTCGCGAAGCGGCCGGGGCCACCGTCGCCGTCCGCCGCGGTCACGTCACCCGTCGACATCGCTGCGGCCAGGGCCCCGAAGCCCACGAGCACCCCGACGACGACGAGCATCATGGTCACGGTCGAGCGCACCGACCAGAGCTTGATCCACTCCGATCGGAGCACGTTCCACGCGGTCAGCCGCTGGGCTCCGCCGGGGACGCTCGGCACGGCGAGGGCGCCGGTCGCGGCCGTGGGATCGCTCGTGGCGTGCGGGGTCTTCAGGTCGGTGCTCATGCTGCGTCCTTGTCCTCGACGCGCGCGGCGCCGGTCTCGGTGGGGTGCGAGGTCGAGCTCCCGTGGAACTCGACGGCGTCGCGGGTCATGGTCATGAAGGCCTCCTCGAGGGAGGGCTCGATCGGGGTCAGCTCGTAGAGCACGACCCCTGCCGCGAACGCGCGCCGGCCGATCTCCTGGGCGGGGAGGCCCTCGATGTCCAGCACGCCCGGCTCGTCCGAGGTCACGACGACGCCAGGGGCGGCGAGCAGGTCGCGCAGCGCCGCGCCGTCGGGGGTCACGACGTGCACGTGGTTGCCGGAGGCCTCGGCGATGAACCGCTGCATCGGCAGGTCGGCCATGATCCGGCCGCGGCCGATGACCAGCAGGTGCTCGGCGGTCTGCTCCATCTCGCTCATCAGGTGCGAGGAGAGGAGCACGGTGCGCCCCTCGGCTGCCAGGTCCTTGAGCAGGTTCCGGATCCACAGGATCCCGTCGGGGTCCAGTCCGTTGACCGGCTCGTCGAGCATGACGACCCTCGGGTCGCCGAGCAGGGCCGCGGCGATGCCGAGCCGCTGACCCATGCCCAGGGAGAAGGAGCCTGCCTTCTGCCCGGCGACGTCGGTCAGGCCGACGACCTCGAGCATCTCGTCGACCCGGCTCGCGCCGAGACCGACGGTCGCGCCGAGCGCGCGCAGGTGCGCCCGTGCCGATCGCGCCTTGTCCGCGTTGCGGGCGTCGAGCAGGGCGCCGAGCTCGCTGATCGGCGCCGGCGAGTCGA
This sequence comes from uncultured Actinomycetota bacterium, assembly GCA_963777075.1. Lineage (GTDB taxonomy): Bacteria > Actinomycetota > Actinomycetes > Actinomycetales > Cellulomonadaceae > Actinotalea. Next base: position 14,126 of record CAVZPH010000037.1, read on the forward strand.
CGTAGCTGCGACCGTTGACCAGCGCGTGGCCAGAGCTCGGGCGGTCCAGCCCGAGGATGAGCCGCATCGTGGTCGACTTCCCGGCGCCGTTCGGCCCGAGGAAGCCGGTGACGACGCCCGGCTGGACGGTGAAGCTCAACCGGTCGACGGCGAGGTTGTCGCCGAACCGCTTGGTCAGCTCATGTACTTCGATCATGGGGGACTCCTCCGCTGGGTGTGGTCCCAGCCTCCCCGCCGTGGGTGCTGCGCGTCGTCGTCCCGACGCAGGCTCCGCGGACCTACTGCGGATGCAGTACGCCGGCGCATGAGCGTCCCGGACGACTACGGCCGGACGAGGCCCGCCTGGTAGGCCATCACGACGAGCTGGGCCCGGTCACGAGCGCCGAGCTTCGTCATCGCCCGGTTGACGTGGGTCTTGGCGGTCAGCGGCGAGAGGAACAGCTCGGCGGCGATCTGCTCGTTGCTCAGGCCCTGGGCGGCGAGCGTGACGATCTCGCTCTCGCGCTCGGTCAGGCCGGCGAGCGAGCCGTCGCCGGCACGCGGGGCGGCGGGCCCGGCCAGTGCCCGGGCGATGACGCTCCTGGTCGCTGCCGGGGAGAGTAGCGCCTCGCCTGCCGCGACGACGCGGATCGCGTCGAGCAGCGCCGCCGGCTCGACGCCCTTGCCGAGGAAGCCCGCCGCGCCGGCCCGCAGGGCGGCGAGCACGGTGTCGTCCGCCTCGAACGTCGTCAGGACGAGCACGTGGACCTCGCCCAGCTCCGGGTCGGCCGCGATGAGCTCGGTGGCCGAGAGCCCGTCCGTCCCCGGCATGCGGATGTCCATCAGCACGACGTCGGGCCTCAGCTCGCGGGCGAGGGCGACGGCCTGCGCGCCGTCGGAGGCCTGGCCGACGACCTCCAGGTCCGCAGCCGAGCCCACGATCGCCGCGAAGCCGGCACGGATGAGCGCCTGGTCGTCGACCAGCAGGACCCGGATCGTCATGTGCCCGCTCCGCCGGGTCCCGGCGCGACCGGCAGCTCGGCGTGCACCCGGAAGGACCCGTCGGGCCGGGGACCGACCTCGAGCAGTCCGCCCGCGGTCGTCACCCGCTCCCGCATGCCGACGAGCCCGTGCCCGGGAACCCCCGTCGGACGGTCGCTGCGGGCGGGGTTGACGACGTCGATCGTCACGAGACCGGCCGTGTGCGCGACGGAGAGCACCGCCGTGCCCGAGCCGTGCTTGCGCGCGTTGGTCAAGGACTCCTGCACCAGGCGGTGCGCCGCGAGGTCGACGACCGCCGGAAGGACCTGCGGCGTCCCGGAGACGCGCAGGGTGACGGCAAGACCCGCCCGGCGCGCGTCGACGACGAGCTCGTCGACCCCGGCGAGGCCGGGGGCGGGGTGCCGGTCCTCCGCCGGGCTCTCTCGGAGCACGCCGAGGATCGTCGACATCTCGCTGAGGACCGTCTGTCCGGCACCGCGGACATGCTCCAGCGCCTCGCGCGCCTGGACGGGGTCGGAGTCCAGCAGGTGCCCCGCGACGCCTGCCTGGACGGTGATGACCGCGATGTGGTGGGCGACGACGTCGTGCAGCTCGCGAGCGATGTGCAGCCGCTCCTCGGCGACGCGGCGCTGCGCCTCCTCCTCGCGACTCGCCTCGGCACGGGCCGCTCGCTCCCGTGCCGCCGCGACGATCGCCCGCTGCGAGCGCACCGCGTCGCCGATCGCGGCAGGCATCCCGCTCCAGGCGAGCACGGCCCATGGCTCGGGGCTCGACCACGTCGACCCGAGCGCGGTGACCGCCGTCACGACGAGGGCGATGCCCGTGACCGCGGCGGCGGCGACCCCCACCCGCCGTGGCCTCAGGGAGGCGAGCGTGTAGAGCCCGACGATCGCCGGGAGCATCGCGGGCGTCGGCCCCGCCGCGGAGACCAGGCCGAGGACGGCGAGAGCGAGCGTCACCGCCCAGACGGCGACCGGCAGGCGCCGTCTGACCACGAGCGCGGCGGAGCCGAGGACGAAGGCGACCGCGGTGAAGGCGCCGGGCGAGTGCGCCTCGTCCCGTCGCACCACGGCGATCGCGAGGAGGATGCCGAGGGCGAGCAGCGCGTCGGCCGCGAGGGGGTGCGCCCGGAGCCAGGCGAGCGGCGAGCCGCCACGCGCCACGGAGGGACTCGGCTCGGTCACGGGACGACGCTAGCGCGGGACCTGCTCACGGGCCGCCGTGTGCCGACGGCCCCGCGGCGGTCAGGCGAGCGCGTCCTCGAGGGTCGAGTGGATCGAGAAGACCTGCGTGAGCGCCGTGATCCGGAAGACCTTGAGGATCGTCTCCTGGTCGATGACCAGGCTGAGGTCGCCGCCGAGCGTGCGGACCTTCTTCAGCCCGCCGACGAGGACGCCGAGGCCCGTCGAGTCCATGAAGCTCACCTGGGTGAGGTCGACGACGAGGTTGGTGCGCTGCGCGTCGACCAACGAGGTCAGCTCCTCGCGCAGCACGGGGGCGGTGTAGACGTCGATCTCACCGCGCACCTCGACCACGGTCCGGTCGCCGCTCTCACGGCTCGTGACGGACACGTCCACAGCGGCCTCCTCAGGACAAGTGCAACAGGCGCCTATTCAACCAGCCCTGGAGCAGATCGCGGACGGGTACACGAGGGACGGACCGGACGATTCACCCGAACACCGGCATCGCGTCCCGGATCCGGCGCCTCGCGAGGCGTGAACGACCAGCATGCGGTCGGTCACGCCCGAGAGCTGGGCAGCCGCGGCCGGCCGAGCGACCGGGCCCGAGCGCGGAGCCGTGGGCCGGGGACGAGGTCCGGCCCGGCGGCTCAGGCGCGAGCGGGCACCCGGCCCGAGCCGACCGGAACGCGACGGACGGCACCGGCAGGCCTCGGCGCCCCGCGCCGTTCGACGACCACGTGGTCGAGCACTCCCTGCGCGGCGAGGTCGGCGCGCAGCTGCTCCACATCCCCCGCGGACACGACGCCCGGGTCGACGCAGGAGCGCACCTGCAGCTCGACCCCGGACTCGAGGGCCGTGCGCAGCGAGGTGAAGACCTGGTGCGCGCTCGAGCCGGCGCCGGTGACCGCGCGGTAGAGCATCGCCGGGGCACGGACCTCGAGGACGACCCGGTCGACCAGGGGAAGGAGCTCGGCCAGCCGGCGCGGGTGGGCGCCGGAGGTGTGCAGGGCGACGCGAAGGCCCAGGGCGCGGATCTGGGCGACGGCGTCGGCCAGGCCGCCCTGCCTCGTCGGCTCCCCACCGGAGAGGACGACTCCGTCGATCGTGCCGGCGGACTCGACGAGCAGCTCGTGCACCTGCCGCCACGGCACCCGTCCACCGATGAGCGTGTCGCGCAGCTCGGGCTGCTCGCAGTTGCTGCACTGCCAGGAGCAGCCCTGGAGGCTGATCACCAGGATCCTGCGGCCCGGCCACAGCTCGCTGTCTGCCGAGACGGCCCAGCGGGCGATCTCGAGACGATCAGCCGACTCGACGGATCGGCCGGCCGGCCGGGTGGCGTGCAGGGTCTGGGCGCTCACGGTGCGTCCTCTCATGGGGGAGCCGGGGACCGCTGGACCGATGACGTCGAGCGGTCGCGACGATGCGGCGGGCGGTCCGCAAGGACCGACCTGACCATTTTCCCGGCCGGATGCGTGCGAGCCACCGACCTACGTCCTTGGTCAGCAGGCCCGCACCACCCGGGCGGGCCGGTCCGCCCGGGTGGGAGGATCCACGCGTGCCCGCCGACGATCTCCTCGAGGTGCTCCTCGCCGGTGGCGCACGCGCGGAGCGGATGACCCATGTCGAGCGGATCCCCGCCCGCCCGGGCCGCGCGACCGACTGGCCGGGCTGGGCCGATCCGGCCCTCGTCTCCGGCTACCGCCTCCTGGGCGTCGAGCGCCCCTGGGAGCATCAGGTCCTCGCGGCCGACGCCGTGTGGTCGGGCCGCCACACGGTCCTGGCGACCTCGACCGGTTCGGGCAAGTCGCTCGCGTTCTGGCTCCCTGCCCTCAGCGCCGTCCGGCTGGGGGCGGCACGTGCCCTGAGTGCCGTCGACGCACCGATCGACGCGGGGATCCGGCGCAGCACCGTGCTGTACCTCTCCCCGACGAAGGCGCTCGCGGCCGATCAGCTCGCCGGGCTCGAGCGGCTCCTCGACGCCGCCGAGATCCGGGACGTGCGGGTCGCGACCTGCGACGGCGACACCGATGTGACGGCGCGGCGGTGGGTCGTCGAGCACGCGGACGTCGTCCTGACCAACCCCGACTTCCTGCACTTCGCACTCCTTCCCGGCCATCAGCGCTGGGCCCGGCTGCTGCGGGGGCTCCGGCTCGTCGTCGTCGACGAGTGCCATGCCTTCCGCGGGGTCTTCGGCGCGCATGTCTCCGCCGTGCTGCGACGACTGCTGCGCCTGGCACGTGCCTACGGTGCCGAGCCTGCCGTGGTCATGGCCTCGGCGACGACGGCCGACCCGGCCCTGAGCGCCGCCCGGCTCATCGGGGTCGACCCCGCGGACGTCGTCGCGGTCGTGGACGACACCGCACCGCGGGGCCTGCGGACGATGGCGCTGTGGCAGCCACCCGAGCTTCCCGGACGCGCACCGCTGCCCGAGGACGGCACGGCGACGGACGAGGCGGGCGGGGCGCTCGCCCCCACCTCGCCCGCGCACCGGACCGCGACCGCCGAGATGGCTGACCTGCTCACCGACCTCACGGTGGCCGGGGCCCGGACGCTGGCCTTCACGCGCTCGCGACGCGGGGCGGAGTCGGTCGCCGCCTCGACCCGTGACCATCTCGAGGAGGTGCAGCGCGGGCTCGGCTCGCAGGTCGCGGCCTACCGGGGCGGGTACCTGCCGGAGGAGCGCCGCGAGCTCGAGCGGAGGATCCGCACCGGCGAGCTGCGGGCCCTGGCCACCACCAACGCGCTCGAGCTCGGCGTCGACATCGCGGGGCTGGACGCGGTGCTCATCGCCGGCTGGCCCGGGACGAGGGTCTCGCTGTGGCAGCAGGCGGGGCGCGCGGGCCGCGCGGGGGCCGAGGGCCTGGTCGTGCTCATCGCCCGCGAGGACCCGCTCGACACGTACCTCGTCCACCACCCGGAGGCGATCTTCGACTCCCCCGTCGAGGCGACCGTCTTCGACCCGGCGAACCCGTACGTCCTCGCCCCGCACCTGTGCGCTGCGGCCGCCGAACGTCCGCTTCGCCAGGAGGACCTGGCGATCTTCGGCCCCGGCACCCGCGCGCTGCTCGACGTCCTGGTGGCCCGCGGCGCCCTGCGCCGGCGCGACTCCGGCTGGTACTGGACGCACTCGCGCTCGGCCGACCTCGCTGACCGACCTGCGCGGGACCGGCGGCGCGCCGGTCCGCGTCGTCGAGCAGGAGACGGGCCGCCTCCTCGGGACGGTCGACGCGGGCGCCGCCGACACCACCGTGCACGAGCGGCGCGGTCTACGTGCACCAGGGCGAGACCTTCGTGGTGGAGCAGCTCGACCTGGAGGCCTCCGTCGCGCTGGTGCGCGCGAGGACGGTCGCCTACCGGACGTTCGCGAGGTGGGGGACCTCCGTCGAGATCGTCGAGGTCAAGGCCGAGCGGACGGCCGGGCCCGTGACCTGGGGCGTCGGCCTCGTCGACACCACGACCCAGGTGCTCAGCTTCACCCGGCGGCGCGTGCCCGACCTCGTCGGGATGGGCACCGACCTGCTCGACCTGCCCCCGCGGACGCTGCGCACGAGCGCCGTCTGGTGGACGGCGCCGCCCGAGGTCCTCGCGGCCGCCGGGCTCGAGGAGGGCGACGTGCCGGGGTCCCTGCACGCGGCCGAGCACGCCTCGATCGGCCTCCTCCCGCTGCTGGCGACCTGCGACCGCTGGGACCTGGGCGGCCTGTCCACGGCACTGCACCCCGACACCGGGGTCGCGACGGTCTTCGTGCACGACGCCTACCCGGGCGGCGCGGGCTTCGCCGAGCGGGGCTTCGCCCTGGGGGCGACGTGGCTCCGGGCGACGCGTGAGGCGATCGCCGGCTGCTCCTGCCCCGACGGCTGCCCCGCCTGCGTGCAGTCGCCGAAGTGCGGGAACGCGAACGACCCCTTGGACAAGCAGGGCGCGATCCGCCTGCTCGACGCGGTGCTCATGGCCGAGCCGGGCTGAGCCGCGCCGACGCCGGGCCCGCGGCAGCCGAGGCATGGGCCTCGCCCCACGGGGTGCCCTGCGCCGCCTCGACGCGGACGACCCCGGCCGTGTCGGCCTCACAGGCCGTCAACCGCGCTCCGTTGCGCTCGGCGAGCTCGGCCGCCCGGGTGCAGGCCGCCTCGACGTCCAGGGCCAGGCCGGCCTCAGCCTCCACACCCGGTGGCAGCGCCAGCAGCGAGGCGGCGGCGAGCGCCGCGAGGTCCGCAGCGGCCCGGACCGTCGACCTCGCCGACTGCACCCGCACGAGGGAGCCGAGCACGACGAGCATCGCCGTCGCGACCAGGACGACGGCCAGCAGCAGCACCGAGCCGGACCCCCGGTCCCCGCACGGGCAGGACCAGCGGGCCCGAGCGCTGCGGACGGCCCGGACCCGGGATCCGGCACGCGCCGGTGCCCGGGTCACGGCTCGGCCCACGCCGTCGCACTGGCCCGCACGGCCAGGGGACCGGTGGTGAACCAGCCAGCGGCCGCCGCCCCCTCGACGGCGACCTCGACCCAGCCCCCGCTGCGCCGGACGTCCACGCGCGCACCGGCGCCCAGCACCCTGCGCGCGGAGCCGAGCACCTCGGCATCGGCGCCCCCCAGCGCCGCGACGCGCGCACCGGTCCGCGCGGCCTCGGCGCACCGCAGGCTCTGGACGCCGGCCGAGGTGGTCACCAGCACGGCGGCCAGGAGCAGCACGAGCACCGGGAGCGCGAGCGCGAGCTCGACAGTGACGGCCCCCTCGTCGTCGGGCCCGTCAGATCGCCAACGCACTGCGCACGATCCCGAGGAGCAGGGCCCTGACCTCCTCGCTGCGCAGGATGACGAGCAGCAGGCCGGCGAAGCCTGCGGCCGCGACCGTGACGATCGCGTACTCGGCCGTCGCCATACCCGCGTCCCGCCACGGGCCGGCGTCCCGCAACGGGCCGGGCCCGGGTACGGCTCGCGGACGGTCGACGACGCCCGCGGCGCCGAGGTTCTCGGGACGTGCCAGGTCCTGGGTCATGGGGACCCCTCTCCGTCGCGCCCTTCCGGGCGGTCGCCGCGCTCGCGGCCACAGCCCACCCTCGGCCGTCCGCGCCATCGCGTCCGAGACGGCCCGCCACCGAGGTGGACGCCGGCGTCGACGACCCCCTGTGGACGTCGCCGCCGGAGCTCAGCCCGTCGCCGGCTGGGCGAGGAACGAGACGAGCACCGGGACGATCCCGAGCAGGACGAAGGCCGGCAGGTGGCACAGCGCGAGCGGGAGCAGCAGCTGGACGCCGAGCCGTTCGGCAGCGGCGAGCGCGCGCGCATGGTGGTCACGGCGCCGGGCCCGGGCCGCCGCCCGGACCGCCGCGACGGGCGAGGCGCCGTCCTCCCATGCGGGCCTCAGGGCCTCGGCCACCGGGGACAGCCCCGGGGGGAGCGCCGCCCACGCCATGGCCCATGGAGCGCCGCCCACGAGCCGCGCGCCGGCCTCGGCGAGGCCGGCTCCGCGCCGCCCGCCGACGGCCGCGCCGACGCCCGCCAGGGTGCGCGGCACGGAGGCACCCGACTCGCAGGCCGCGGCGACGAGGTCGAGGACCACGGCCACCGGGATCGCGACGGCCCCGCCGGGCGGCGGCCCGACGAGCCCCTGCAGCCGCCCTCCGGGCCGGCCGCGCGCCGGCCGCGGCCGGGCCGCCTCGTGGGCGCGCCGTCGGCTCGTCGTCCCGCTCGTCGGTGCTCGCGACCGCCGTGGCCCTGCGCAGCAGCCGCCCGCTCCACCACCGGCCGACGGCGCTCGCCGCGAGACCACCGGCGAGGAGCAGCCACCCGCCCCTGGGGTCGAGCAGCACGGCGATCGGGTTCACCCCGAGCGCGACCCCCAGCGCGAGCCCGAGGGCCGGGAGCCACGCGAGGACGCGCGCCGATGCCGCGGGGCCCGCGAGCGCCGTCGCCCGACGGACGGCGGCATCGGCCTCCTCCTCCATCGTCCGCCAGACGGCGTCGAGGGTCGGGGCCGCCGAGGTCCCGAGGACCTCGGCGAGCCGCGCCGCGGCAAGGACCGCGGCGGTGATCGTGTCGTCACCCGTGACCGCGCGGACGGAGGAGGCGATCGGCAGGCCGTCCCGGACGAGCACACCGACCCGGCCCCAGGCCTGCTCCGGCGAGGCCCCGGCACGCAAGGCGTCCGCGACGGTGACCAGGGCAGCGCCCGGCCCGCCCGGCACGCCGGGCCCGGCCGGCACAGCGTGGTCGGTGCCCCTCACCTGCCGGCCCCGCACCACCGCTGCTCGAAGGCCGGCCACCCCGACCCGCGCCGGACGCCTCCCCCGGCATCGACGCCGAGCACCTCGCGGACCACGAGGCGGTCACCCTCCACGGCCGTCGCGCCGATCTGCGCGACCCTGCGCCGGCCTGCGTCCCGACGCAGGTGGACCACGGCGTCGACAGCGGCTCCCGCCTGGGCCGCGACCATCGACGGGGACAGGCCGGCCAGCGCGCCGAGGGCCTCCAGCCGCGCAGGGACGTCCTGCGCCGTCCGGGCGTGCACCGTCGCCCAGCTCCCCTCGTGCCCCGTCGAGAGCGCCGTGAGCACCTCCCTCACCTCCGCCCCGCGGCACTCGCCCAGGACGATCCGGTCGGGGCGCATGCGCAGCGCCTCGCGCACGAGCCTCGTGAGGTCGATCCCACCGACCCCCTCGACGTTCGGCTGCCGCGCGACGAGCCGCACGACATGCGGATGGTCCGGGTCCAGCTCCCCCGACTCCTCCAGGCAGACGATCCGCTCGTCCAGCGGGACGAGCGCGAGGACCCCGGCGAGCAGGGTCGTCTTCCCCGTGCCCGTCGCCCCGGAGACCAGCACGTTCGCGCGCCGCAGGACGAGCCATGCCAGCGTCTCGGCGACGACGGGGGCCACGCTCCCCGAGGCGACGAGGGCCTCGAGCGGGTAGGCGGCACGGCGCAGCACCCGCAGGCTGATCACCGTGCCGTCGACGGCCAGCGGCGGAAGGACGGCATGCAGTCGCGTCCCGTCGGGGAGCCGGGCGTCGACGAACGGGGAGGCGTCGTCCAGCCGCTGCCCGCCGGCCGCCGCGAGCCGCACAGCGAGCGCCCTGACCTCCTGCGGGCCGCCCAGAGCAACCTCTCGACGCTCCAGGCCGAGCCCCTTGTCGACCCAGACCTCGCCCGGGCCGTTGACCAGGATGTCGCTCACCCCCGGTTCCTCGACGAGGGGCTGGAGCGGGCCGGCGCCGAGGCCCCGGCTCCCGACGCGTGCCGCCAGTGCGGCGATCTCGTCGGCACCGGCCACGGCCCCGGACCGTCGGGCGCGCCTCGCCGGGGCCGACGCCTCAGTCACGCCGCGCCTCAGCCACGCCGCACCTCAGCCACGAGCGGAGACCTCGGCAGCGAGCCGTCGGACCGTGCGGGCGAGAGCCGAGCGCCGCCGCGGGACGGGGCCGAGGCCGCGATCGACGGCCCCCGCCACCCCGGCGTCGTCCCGGAGCGTGCCCAGGAGGGGCAGCCCGAGCAGCTGGACGGCCTCGTCCGGCGCCACGACGGCGTCACGCCGGGCGCGCAGGACGAGACCGGCGGGACCGCCCAGCAGGGCCCCGCGGATCGCGAGCGCGCCGGCGACCCCCCGGATGTCCTGCCCGGTCAGCAGGACGCTGCACGCCGGTGCCGGGATCCCACCGACCCCGCCGGTCCCACCCGGCCCGAGGAGCCCGGCCGCCGCATGCAGTCCGTGCGCCGGCAGGTCGACGACGACATGCCGGTGCCGCGCGAGGAGTGCACCGAGGACGCCGGCGACGGCCCCGGCGTCGGGGTCGACCTGCCTGCGGCCCGCGCTCAGCACCTCCACACCGAGCCAGCTGGGCAGCACTCCGTCGAGGTCGGCGGCCTCGACCCGCCCGCCGACCTCCGCGAGCTCCGACCAGCGCGCGCCGGGCCTGCCCTCCGCGCCGAGCAGCACGTCGATCCCGCCGTTGACGTGGTCCAGGTCGACGAGGCCGACCGAGGCGCCGTCACGCGCGAGCTCTGCCGCGAGCAGTGCCGCGAGGGTCGAGGCACCGAGACCGCCCACCGCTCCGGTGACGACGATCATCGACCCCTCACCCGCGACCGCGGGAGCGGTCGCCGACGGCGCGAGGAGGCCGCCCGAACGGCGCGGGCCGGCCACCGACCGAGCGACACCGCCATGTCCCGAGCTGCGCACGCGCCGACCCTGCCCCGGTCGCCGCCCCCGGCGCCCGAGGTCCCCGACCCCCTGGGGACAGCGCGCAGGGCACCGCGGTGCACAGGCGAGCGCGAGGCAGGCAGCCGACGGCGCGCGAGGCCTGCGAGGCCCGTCAGGGCCGATCGGGTCCCAACGCCCCGTTCCACTTCCCTCCGGGGCGAACCAGGCGTACAAAGGAAGGACAACAGCACAGCGGGCGACGAGCAACCCACGCTCGACCAGTCCTCGAGAGGACATGCTGACCGGGCTTGCCCCGTTGCAGCATCGATGCAGGCGCCTGATATCTCGTCACCCGCGCTGTCGACGACGGCGTTCCCCCGGGAACGCCGTCGGTGCGTCCGCCCCCTACCCGGCGCCGCTGACCTCGGCCGCGAGGGCTGCACCCTCGGAAGCCCCGGCGAGGACCGCTCCCGCGCAGTGCCGCAGCCATGCCGCGACGCCCTCGGTCGTGCCCGTCGCGTACCCGGCGGCAGCCGAGAGGTGGACGAGCGGCGCCGCGGCCCACGCGACCTCCGGCACGACCACCCCGACGGCGTCGACGCCGTCGGCTGTCAGTCGGCGGCGGAACACGGCGCGGGCGACCACGCCGTTCGACGAGGCGAACGGGCGCAGCGTGAGCAGCTCGCCGAGCAGCACCGAGGCGACGACGAGGCCCGGCACGGCATCCGTCCCCCGCGAGAGCCCGGTGCCGTCGCCCCGCACGGGTGCGGCGTCGAGATCGGCGAGCGCAGCGATCCGGGCCGCCAGCTCCGCACCGACCGGCGCCGGGCCGAGCCCGCGCAGGTCCCCCGGGGGCTCGTCGACCCGGAGCCGCGCCGAGCCGGAGTCGGCCACCGCCGCGGTGTGGAGCCTGGCGAGCAGCTGGGCGAGGGGAACCCGTGCGGACGGCGCGCCGGGCTGCCCCCAGTCCCCGCTCACCGCCGCCTGGACGCGCAGCGCGCCACGCACCGCCTCCTCGACGGGGTCGGTGGTCCGGACGGCCGCGCGTGCCGCGCCGCCGTCGTCGTCGCTCCGCTCCCACCCCGCGTCGACGCCCGCCGCGCGCAGGCGCACCAGGGACACCGGTACCGACAGCCCGTCGACCGAGAGCCCTCCCCAGGCGCAGCGCACGCCCGCCTCGGCACGCGCGACGCGCCACCCACGACGCAGCCCCGGGTGCCAGCGCAGCTCGGTGCAGGCCTCGCGGACCTCGTCGACCGCCCGAGCGACCCCCGGCAGGTCGAGCAGCGGGGACAGGGGGTGGGCGGGCACCGGCACAGCCTAGGTGTGCCCTGCGACCGATCGCCGGGGCGCGACATACGCTGACCCTCATGAGCTCAGCGCCGAGTGTCTCGTCGTCCATCACCGTTCGCCTCGAGGTGCAGGCCAGGCCCACCGCAGTGAGCGAGCTGACGACGACGATCGAGTCGGCCGGCGGGATCGTCACGGCGCTGGACGTCAACCACTCGGGCCACGAGCGGATCAGTGTCGACGTGACCTGTGCGACGCGCGGCGAGGAGCATGCCGCGGAGATCGTCGAGGCCCTGCGCCTGCTCGGCGGGGTGACCGTCGGCCGCGTCACCGACCGGACCTTCCTGCTGCACCTCGGCGGCAAGCTCTCGATCGAGTCCAAGGTGCCGATCCGCAACCGCGACGACCTGTCGATGGTCTACACGCCGGGCGTCGCGCGGGTCTGCGAGGCGATCGCCGCGCGACCCGAGGACGCCCGCAACCTCACGATCAAGCGCAACACGATCGCCGTGGTCACCGACGGCACCGCGGTGCTCGGGCCTGGGCAACATCGGCCCGCTCGCCGCGCTGCCCGTGATGGAGGGCAAGGCAGCGCTGTTCAAGCGCTTCGCGGGGATCGACGCCTTCCCGATCGCCCTGGACACCACCGACGTCGACGAGATCGTCGCGACGGTCAGGGCCATCGCGCCCGTCTTCGCCGGGATCAACCTCGAGGACATCGCCGCGCCGCGCTGCTTCGAGGTCGAACGGCGGCTGCGCGAGGCGCTGGACATCCCCGTCTTCCACGACGACCAGCACGGCACGGCGATCGTCGCCCTCGCCGCGCTGACGAACGCGCTCAAGGTCGTCCACAAGGAGATGGGCGACGTCCGCATCGTGCTCTCCGGAGCGGGCGCCGCCGGCACCGCCGTGCTCAAGCTGCTGCTCGCGGCCGGGGCGCGCGACGTCGTCGTGGCCGACGTCGAGGGGATCGTCCACCTCGAGCGGCCGGACCTCGCGCCCTCGCTCCTGTGGACGGCTCAGCACACCAACCCGCGCGGGCTGACCGGCACCCTGCGCGACGCCGCTCGTCGGCGCCGAGGTCTTCATCGGGCTCTCGGCCCCGGACATCCTCACCGGGGACGACATCGCGACGATGGGCAAGGACTCGATCGTCTTCGCGATGGCCAACCCCCGGCCCGAGGTCGACCCGGACGAGGCCGCCAAGCACGCGGCGATCGTCGGCACCGGACGCTCGGACTTCGCGAACCAGATCAACAACGTGCTCGCCTTCCCCGGTGTGTTCCGCGGCCTGCTCGACGCGCAGTCGCACACGGTCACCGACGAGCTGCTGCTCGCGGCGGCACAGCGCCCTGGCCGAGGTCGTCACGCGAGGACGAGCTCAACCCGACCTACATCGTGCCGAGCGTCTTCCACCCGGAGGTCACCACGCGCGTCGCCGCCGCCGTCGAGAAGGCGGCCCGCGAGCAGATGGGGACGATCCACCTCGCCACCGGCCCGGCCAGGCCCTCCACCGAGACGTTCTGACGCTCGCTCTCGGCATCCCGGAGCGACGCGGTACCCCTGGCCGTATACCCCATCGTGACCCAAGACATGCCGACTTTGACTCCCGCTCGTCACGTCGCTAGAAATGGCGCGCGACGATGATCATCATCGCCGCCGGCGCCTCGGGCGCCGTCAGACGTCGCAGGGGAGCAAGGCATGAGAAGGACTCACCGCTGGCGCGGGTTCGGACGGGCACTGGGGTCGGTCGTCGCCGCCGCCATGGTCGTGACGATCACCGCGCAGGCTGGCAGCGCCATGGACCGATCCACGTCCGTCCCGGTCGACGAGGCGCCTACGCAGGCGTTCGATGCGCCCCCGTCGCAAACGACGGACGCCCCGTCGTCGAACAAGGGCGCCGCCGCCGAGGCCCTCGGAGCACTGCTCGACGGCTCTACATTCAACCTCGCCACCATCGACGGCCTCATCGCTGATCCTGGAGCGACCGATCCGCTGCCGTCAGCGGGCTCAGCGATCGTGAGCATCGTCGGCGACCAGGGGTCACCGGCCGGGGTGTCGTCCCTGAACCTGCAGACCGGGACGTTCGTTGCCTTCGACGTCGAGGGGGCAACGGTCGAGTCCGGCGACACCGAGGTGAGCACAGCGTCGGGCGGTGCCGAGTCCGAGGCGTACGTGACTCAGGCGACCAGCACGGGCGCTCAGATGATGTACGTGATGCAGGACGGCTCCGCATCGAGCGACTTCACCATCGACACCGACATCCCGGTCGGGACGACATGGGTGGCGCAGCCGGACGGCTCGCTCTACCTCATGGATGACGTGTCGGCCGCAGCCCCTCTCGTCGTCGTCGACGCCCCCTGGGCCATCGACGCGGCCGGCACGTCGCTCCCCACGACCTTCGAGGTGACGGCCGACGGGTTCGTCCAGCACGTCGACACGACGGGCGCTCAGTTCCCGGTCGTCGCAGACCACACGGCCTGCTCGGCTGCTGGCCGGCTGGCGTGCTGCCCTCGTCCTCGGGGCGGTGGTGCGTCACGGGCCTGGCACTAGGAGGGACGGCCGTCCCAGACCTGCTCGGCCTGGGCCTCCTGATCGTCGGGTGCGGGGCCGGTGTGGTCGTCGGGCTCCAGATCACCGGCCGCCGTGAGCCCAGCGCCGGCTCATGAGCTGAAGGCAGCAACGGGTCGGTGCGGCCACTGGTCGCACCGACCCGTTCTGCTCAGTGGCGCCAGGCGCCGCGCTCGTACTGGGGCTGCCAGGCGATGGGACCGTCCGTGCACGGCGCCGCCCGTGGTCGCAGCGACCCCGAGCTCGGCGGCGGCACGCAGCGGCCACATCGGGTCGCGCAGGGCGACCCGCCCCAGCAGCACGACGTCGGCATGCGCCCGTCGGCGAGGACCTCTTCGGCCTGGGCCGCCGCTCGTTATCAGCCCGACAGCGCCGACCGGGAGGCCGCGTCGCCTCGCGCACGGACCGCGCAAGCGGCACCTGGTAGCCGGGGCCCACCGGGATCTCGGCCGGGACGTTGCCCCCGGAGGAGACGTCGACGAGGTCGACGCCGTGGTCGGCCATCCAGCCGGCCACCGATCCCCGACTCCTCGACGGTGAGCCCGCCCGGCGGTCCAGTCGGTCGCCGAGATGCGGACGAGGACCGGGTCGGTCCGTCGGCCACGCGGCGCGGACGGCGTCGACCACCTCGAGCAGCAGCCGCGCCCGGTTCTCCAGGGAGCCGCCGTAGCCGTCGGTGCGCTGGTTGGACAGCGGCGAGAGGAACTGGTGGAGCAGGTAGCCGTGGGCGGCGTGCACCTCGACGGTGTCGAAGCCGGCGGCGAGCGCACGTCGCGTCGCGTCCGCGAAGGCGCTGACGACCCGTCGATCTCGCTCCTGGGTCATCGCCGTCGGGGCCTGCGTAGCCCGGGAACGCCACGGCCGACGGGCCGAGGGTCGGCCAGCCGCCGTCGGACGCCGGGACGGTGCCGGAGCGCTCGTCCCACGGGCGGAACGTCGAGGCCTTGCGCCCGGCGTGCGCGAGCTGGACGCCGATCGAGCGCACCCCGCGCGTGGACGAGGTCGACGACGCGCGCCCAGGCGGCGACGTGGGCGCTCGGACCACAGGCCGGTGTCCTGCGGGGTGATGCGTCCCTCGGGGACGACGGCGGTCGCCTCGGTCAGCAGCAGGCCGAAGCCACCGGAGGCCAGCGCGCCCAGGTGGACAAGGTGCCAGTCGTCCGGCAGCCCGTCGACGGCCGAGTACTGGCACATGGGCGCGAGCCACACGCGGTTGCGCACGGTCGTGCCGCGCAGGGTCAGGGGCGAGAAGAGGTGCGGTCACGGTCACGGACAACCAGAATCCTCCTCGTCCCATTCCACGGTCCCGGCCCTTCGTCCTCCTGACCAGCCAGGACGGGCTCCGGCATGGCTTTCGTCCCATGACCATCGTGATTTGTCACGGCACCCTTCAGGTGTGCTGACCATCACCGAGACCGTCGACTACCAGGCGCGCGCCGCCACCACCAAGAGCAGCATGCTCGGCGTGCCGTGGACCTTCCTCGTCCAGACGATGCTGGCGGGCGCGTACATCGGGATCGGCGTCGTCATCATGGTGACCGCCGGCGGCCCGCTCGTGGCGGCCGCCTCGCCGTGGGCACCGCTGATCCAGGGCACCGTCTTCGGCGTGGCCCTGACGATCGTGGTCGTCGCCGGGGGCGAGCTCGCGACCTCGTCGATGATGTACCTCACCCAGGGCGCGATGCGCGGGGTGATCGGCTGGGGCCGCGCCGGGGTCACCCTGCTCGCCACGCTCGGCGGCAACCTCGTCGGCGCGATGGTCTTCGCCGCGATCGTCCACCTGTCCGGGCATCACCGCCCCGACGACGCCGCCGGCAAGGCGATCGCCGGGATGATCGAGCACAAGGCGGCCGAGACGACGGTCCAGCTCGTCTTCCGCGGGATCCTGTGCAACCTGCTCGTCTGCCTCGCCGTCTGGTGCGCCAACCGGCTGCGGCAGCGAGGGCGCGCGGATCCTCGTCATCTTCGCCTGCGTCATGGTCTTCATCACCTCCGGCTTCGAGCACGTCGTCGCGAACATGACGACCTTCTCCCTCGGCCTGTACGGCGGACTGCCCGGTGCGACGGTCGGCGAGTTCGCCCGCAACGTCCTGGCGGTCGGGCTTCGGCAACCTCATCGGTGGCGGCCTGCTCGTCGGGGCGGCCTACGCCTACGGCACGCGCCCGGCCCCCGTCGACCGAGGACGTCGCCGCCCACGAGTCCGGTCGGGGCGCCCGCCGCCCGCGACCCGCCGCTGCGCCGCCCGGGCCCCGGTGCTCCGTCCGCGCTACCGTGGTCGAGAGGCCTCGCAGGCCGAGCCGGGCCCAGCTGACGCCCGCTCCGTACGGCGACAGGAGCACCGATGACCACGCCCACCGCAGACGACGCCGACACGACCCAGCACGAGGACGAGGTCCCGACCCTCGCCGAGCCGACCCCGGAGGCCGGTACGGAGGCCGGCGCCGAGGCGAGCACGGAGGCCATCGCCGGCTCGGCTGCCGAGGTGCCGCCGGTGGCAGCGCCGGCCCCGCCCCCGCCGTTCGCCTCGAGCACGTCGAGCACCCCGCCTGCGCCCCTCGCGTCCACCTCGCCGGCTCAGCCCGCGGCGGCCGGTCAGCATGCCGCGCCGCGGCCGTACCCCCCGGTTCCGCCGGTCGGCGCCCGCGAGACCTCGACGAGCAGCGACCCGCTCGCACCACCGGCCCCGACGCCCGCCGTCGCACCCGTGGTGCAGGCCGCACCCGCGGGAGCCACCGCCCCGATCGCCGCCGCTCCCCCGGCGCCCCAGCCGGTCGCGCCTCAGCCGGTCGCTCCCCAGGCCGCCGCACCGCAGCAGGCCCCCGAGGCCCCGACGGCCGTCCTGCCCGCCACGCCGGAGCGGCCGGCCCTCGTCGACCTGCCCCGCCGCCCGGGCGCGAAGCGTCATCTGCTCGGCGTGCTCCTCGGCCTCGTCCTGACCCCGCTCGGGCTCGTGCTCGCGGCGATGGGGGTCGGCCACATGGTCGACCTCGCGCCCAGCGAGGGAGCGCTCGACGACGTCTTCGGACTCGTGCTGCTGCTCGCGGGCGCCCTGGTCCTGGCGATCGTCACGCTGCTCGCGCGGTGGTCGCCCGCCGTCCCGATCACCGGCGGCGCCCTGTGGGGCATCGGTGGCGGTGGGCTCGCGCTGTGGGACCCCCAGGGCGTGCACGACGCCGTCCACGGCGTCACCGACGGGCGGTTCATCGAGGTCACGATCGACCACATCCTGGATCCCGCCCTGACGGGCTCGCTCCTGGTCCTCGGCGTCGTCCTGCTGTGCGCAGGGATCGCGGCAGGGCTCGCCCGCGGGGCCGGACGCTCCTTCGGGACGCGCACCGTCGCCGCCGAGCGGGCGCGCGCCGAGGCCGAGCGGCTCGAGGCGGCCGACCGCGAGGCCGAGGCACGCCGAGCGGAGTCGGCCCGGTCGATCCGGTGACCTGACCAGGACCTCGGTCCCATTTCGGGCGCGGACGAACTAGCATCCCTCCCACCGGCACCCGAGCCCAGCCCGGGTGCGCCGGCAGCACCGCACCGATGACGCTGCGACCGGAGGACCCGTGACCGACCCCTCGACCGAGCAGGCCACCCTGGAGAACCTGTCCACGGAGAGCCGCACGTTCCCACCGTCGGACGCCTTCGCCGCCCAGGCGAACGCCCATGTCGAGCTGTACGCGTGGGCGGCCGCCGACAGCGTCGGCTTCTGGGCCGAGCAGGCCAGGAGCCTGCTCGACTGGAGCACCCCGTTCACCCAGACCCTCGACTGGTCGGCCGCGCCCGTCGCCCGGTGGTTCGCCGACGGAGAGCTCAACGCCTGCGAGAACGCCGTCGACCGCCATGTCGCCGCGGGCAGGGGCGACCGCACCGCGATCATCTTCGAGGGCGAGCCGGGAGACAGCCGGGTCCTGACCTACGCCGACCTCCAGCGCGAGGTCTCGCGCGCGGCCAACGCGCTCGAGGCCCTGGGCGTCACGACGGGCGACCGCGTGGCCGTCTACCTGCCGATGATCCCCGAGGCCGTCATCGCGATGCTGGCCTGCGCCCGCATCGGCGCGGTCCACTCCGTCGTCTTCGGCGGCTTCTCCGCCGAGGCCCTGCGCTCGCGGATCGACGACGCCCAGGCGCGCCTGGTGATCACGGCGGACGGCGGCTTCCGTCGCGGCGCCGCGGTGGCGCTCAAGCCCGCCGTCGACGAGGCGCTCGGCGGCGCTGCGGATGCGCTCGGCCCGCTCGACGCCACGGCCTCGTCCGTCCAGCACGTGCTCGTCGTGCGCCGCACCGGTCAGGACGTCGGCTGGACCGCGGGCCGCGACGTGTGGTGGCACGAGGCGCTGGAGGCCGCCTCCGAGGAGCACACGCCCGTCGCCGTCGGCGCCGAGCACCCCTTGTTCGTGCTGTACACCTCGGGGACCACCGGCAAGCCCAAGGGCATCCTGCACACGACGGGCGGCTACCTCACGCAGACCGCCTTCACCCACCTCAACGTCTTCGACCTCAAGCCCGAGACGGACGTCTACTGGTGCACGGCCGACGTCGGCTGGGTCACCGGGCACAGCTACGTCGTCTACGCCCCGCTCGTCAACGGCGCGACCCAGGTCATCTACGAGGGCACCCCGGACACCCCGCACCGCGGCCGCTGGTGGGAGATCGTCGCCAAGCACGGCGTGACGATCCTCTACACGGCCCCCACGGCGATCCGCACCTGCATGAAGTGGGGCGAGGACATCCCCGGCGGCTTCGACCTCAGCTCGTTGCGCGTGCTGGGCTCCGTCGGCGAGCCGATCAACCCGGAGGCCTGGACCTGGTACCGACGCGTCATCGGCGGGGACCGCACGCCCGTCGTCGACACGTGGTGGCAGACGGAGACGGGGGCGATCATGATCTCCCCGCTCCCCGGGGTCACCGCAGCCAAGCCGGGCTCCGCCCAGGCGCCCGTCCCGGGGATCCACGCCGACGTCGTCGACGAGATGGGCGAGCCCGTGCCCGAACGGCTCCGGCGGCTACCTCGTGCTCACCCAGCCCTGGCCGGCCATGCTGCGCGGGATCTGGGGCGACCACCAGCGCTTCGTCGACACCTACTGGTCCCGCTTCGAGGGCATCTACTTCGCGGGCGACGGCGCCAAGAAGGACGCGGACGGCGACATCTGGCTGCTCGGCCGGGTCGACGACGTGATGAACGTCGCCGGCCACCGCCTGTCCACGACGGAGATCGAGTCGGCGCTCGTCTCGCACCCGATGGTCGCCGAGGCGGCCGTCGTCGGCGCGACCGACGAGACCACCGGCCAGGCCGTCGTCGCGTTCGTCATCCTGCGGGCGGAGTACCTGGACAAGGTCGACGAGCTCGGCGAGGGCGCGGACGTGGCGGCGACGCTCCGGGCTCATGTCAGCCACGAGATCGGGCCGATCGCCAAGCCGCGGACGATCCTCGTGGTCAACGAGCTGCCCAAGACGCGCTCGGGCAAGATCATGCGCCGGCTGCTGCGCGACGTCGCCGAGCACCGCACCGTCGGGGACGTGACGACACTGGCCGACTCCTCCGTCATGTCGCTGATCGCCGCGGGGCTCGACGCGCCCAGGAAGGCCCGGCCGAGCGTCTGAGATGACGCGAACGCGTCGCGGGCGCAGTCTTGAGCAAGGGACCGCGATCGACGGCCCCGGCCCCTGAGGGTGCGGGAGGGCTGGTGCTCGCATGATCGGCGCGCTCGGTACAGCAGGGGCGCCCGCAGTGACCGCCCTGCCGACCCCGGACTCCTCACCCCTGCCGCCGGAGCTCCTCGCAGCGCTGGGCACGGGCGGCGACTGGATCAGCTCGTGGTGGACAGCGGCCGCCCTCGGGACCCTCACGCTCCTGCTGGTCCTGCTCTCGCTGCGCACCAGGGGTGCGCGGCGCGTCGCCGTCTCCGCCTTGAGCGTGCTGAGCCTCAGCCTCGGGGCCTCGGTCGCGGTGAACACCTACGTGGGCTACCTGCCTGACGTCGCCGCCGCACGGGCCTTCCTCGCCGGTCAGGGCCTGCTCAGGACGCATCCGGTGGCGGTGGCGAGCCGACCGGGTGACGAGCGCCACGGGGCCGTGCGGATCGAGCGGATCCCGGTCCCGACCGCCCTGCGGATGCCCGCGTCCGCGACCTGGGTCTACACCCCTCCCGGCTACGACCCGACCGCGGCGACGCGCTACCCGGTCGTCTACCTCATCGCCGGTGAGCCGGGGACCTCGTCCGACTGGTTCGCGGGCGGTCAGGCCGCGGGGCTGCTCGACAACCTCATCGCCTCAGGGCTCGTGCGCCCGATGATCGCCGTCGCCCCCGACGTCAACGGGATCGGCACCAGCGACACCGAGTGCCTCGACTCGACGCGCGGCGGCTCGCAGGTCGAGACCTACCTCACGACGGTCCTGGTCCCCTGGGTCGACTCCCACCTCGCGACGGCGGCCGATCGCACGCACCGGATCATCGGAGGCATGTCCTCCGGCGGCTTCTGCGCGATGGACCAGGGGCTGCGCCATCAGGACCTCTACGGCACGATCCTCGGGATCATGCCCTTCGAGAACCCCGGCGCCGGGGGCCGCGCGATGCTCAGCAGCCAGGCCGAGCTCGCGGAGCACGACATCGCGGCGTACCTGCCCACGCTGCCGATCGTCCAGCCGCTGCACGTCTTCGTCGACGTCCCGGGCAAGGCCGTCGGGCTCCAGGAGGGGATCGAGGCCGCCCACATGGTCGGGCTGCTGCGCACCCGGGGCGTCGACGTCACCTTCCGTGCCGAGACCGGTCAGGGGCACACCTGGCGGATGGCGCGGCTCGCCCTCGCCCCCGGCCTCCTGCTCGCCTCGCAGCAGCTGCCGGCGTGAAGCGGCCGCACCGGGCCGTCCGTGATGGGATGAGGCGGTGAGCGACTCCCCGCCCCCCGTCACGGAGCTCGCCGGTCCGCTCGGCCCGGCGGACGCCGCGGCGGTCCGCGCCCTCGCCTCCGCTGCGGCCGAGCGGGACGGCATCGAGCCCCTCTCCGAGCAGAGCCTCCTCGACCTGCTGACGACGGGCGCCGAGCACTGGCTCGTGCGCACCGTCCCTGGCAGCGAGGCGACGAGCCGACGGGACTCGGGCTCGCGGGCTACGCGCAGCTCGGTGCGGCGTCCGACGGCACGCGCTCGGCCGAGCTCGTGGTCGCACCGCTGGCACGCCGTGCGGGGACCGGTCACCGCCTGCTGGACGCCGTCGCCGCCCGCGCGGCCTCGGGCGGGCACCGGCTCCACGTCTGGGCCCATGGCGACCTCCCGGGCGCCGCCGAGCTCGCGCGGTCCGCCGGGCTCGAGCCCGTCCGTGACCTGTGGCGGATGGCGCGCGCGCTGGGCCCGGGGCTCGACGGGCCCCGGGTGCCCGGGCTGCGCCCCTTCGTCGTCGGCGCCGACGAGGAGTCGTGGGTCGAGCTCAACCGCCGCGCCTTCGCCCACCACCCCGAGCAGGGCCGCCTGACGGTCCAGGACCTGCGCGCCCGCGAGGCCGAGCCGTGGTTCGACCCGGGCGACCTGCTGATCCTGGAACGGGACGGGCGCGCGGTCGCCTACCTCTGGCTCAAGGTCGAGCCGCCGGTGGGCGAGCTGTACGCGCTCGGGGTCAGCCCCGAGGCGCAGGGCGAGGGGCTCGGCTCGCTGCTGACCGCCCACGCCGTCGCCCACCTGGCCGCTCATGGCCTCGACCGGGCCGTGCTCTACACCGATGCCGACAACACGGCGGCCGTCCGTGCGTACACCGCCGCGGGCTTCCGCCGTGACCGGGTCGACGTCCAGTACGGGCCGAGGGCTCCACGAAGTTCACCGGAGGATGCAACGATGCCGTCATGACCTCGCCGGCCGCACCCGAACCCGCCAGCCCTGAGACCACCGGCCCCGACGCCGATGCGCGCGTCGAGGACGCCGGCTCCGTCGTCGTCGAGGTCGAGCCGGACGAGGGTGACGAGGGCGACGAGGGCGACGAGTTCGCCGAGGCCCCCGAGCCGGCTCCGGTGACCGCGGAGATCAGCGGCCTGCCGCGCTGGGCCACCTCCGCGCGGGCCTCACGCCCGACCCCCGAGGCCTCCGGAGAGGACGAGGACGACCTCCCCGAGGACCGCTTCGGCGACCGCGAGCTCTCCTGGCTCGCGTTCAACCAGCGGGTCCTCGAGCTCGCCGAGGACCCCGACCTGCCGCTGCTCGAGCGGGTCCGCTTCCTCGCGATCTTCGCCTCCAACCTCGACGAGTTCTTCATGGTCCGGGTGGCCGGGCTCAAGCGCCGCATCGCCACCGGGATGGCCGTCACCGCTGCCTCCGGGCTGAGCCCGCGCCAGGTGCTCGAGTCGATCTCGCACCGTTCGCACGCGCTGATGACCAGGCACGCGGCGGTCTTCACCGACCACGTCCAGCCGGCCCTCGTCGACGAGGGCATCACGCTCGTGCACTGGGACGAGCTCGGCGAGGCCGAGCAGGACCGGCTGCGCAAGTACTTCCGCCGGCAGATCTTCCCCGTGCTCACTCCGCTCGCCGTCGACCCGGCCCACCCCTTCCCGTACATCTCCGGGCTCTCGCTCAACCTCGCCGTCGTCGTGGTCAACCCGGCGACCGGCAAGGAGCACTTCGCGCGCGTGAAGGTCCCCCCGCTGCTCCCGCGGTTCATCGCGGTCGACGCGCGCGGCCGGCCGAGCGCCCCGAGCACGCAGGCCGCCGCGCCGGAGAAGGGCCCGACGTCGTTCGTCCCGCTCGAGGACGTCATCGCCGTCCACCTCGACCACCTCTTCCCCGGCATGGAGGTGCGCGAGCAGCACACCTTCCGCGTCACCAGGAACGAGGACGTCGAGGTCGAGGAGGACGACGCCGAGAACATCCTCCAGGCCATGGAGAAGGAGCTCCTGCGGCGGCGCTTCGGCCCGCCGGTGCGCCTGGAGCTGGCCGGGGACATCGCCCCGCGCGTGCGCCGGCTGCTCATGCGCGAGCTCGGCGTCGAGGAGTCGGAGGTCTACGAGCTCCCGGCCCCGCTGGACCTCACCGGCCTGAACGTCATCGCCGACCTCGACCGCCCCGACCTGCACTACCCGCGCTTCGTCGGCGGCACGCACCGCCACCTCGCCGAGGTCGAGAGCGCCACGCCGACGAACATCTTCGCGGCGATCCGCGCGCGCGACGTCCTGCTGCACCACCCCTACGACTCGTTCGCGACCTCGGTCCAGGCCTTCCTCGCCCAGGCCGCGGCGGACCCGGCCGTGCTCGCCATCAAGCAGACGCTGTACCGGACCTCCGGCGACTCCCCCGTCGTCGACTCGTTGATCGACGCCGCGAGCGCGGGCAAGCAGGTGCTGGCCCTCGTCGAGATCAAGGCGCGCTTCGACGAGCAGGCGAACATCTCCTGGGCGCGCAAGCTCGAGCAGGCGGGCGTGCACGTCGTGTACGGCATCGTCGGCCTCAAGACGCACTCCAAGCTCTCCCTCGTGGTGCGCCAGGAGGCGGACGGCCTGCGCCGCTACTGCCATATCGGCACCGGCAACTACCACCCGCGCACCGCCCGCCTCTACGAGGACCTGGGCCTGCTCACCGCCGACCCGGAGGTCGGGCAGGACCTCACGCGGCTGTTCAACCAGCTGTCCGGCTACGCGCCGAAGGCCCGGTTCAACCGGCTGCTCGTCGCACCCCGTTCGGTACGGTCCGGGCTCGTCGAGCGGATCGAGCGCGAGCGCGAGGCGCATCTGGAGGGTCGCCCCGCCTGGGTGAAGCTCAAGGTCAACTCCGTGGTCGACGAGGAGACGATCGACGCGCTGTACCGGGCGTCGCAGGCCGGGGTGCCGATCGACCTCGTCGTGCGCGGGATCTGCGCGATCCGGCCCGGCGTCCCCGGGCTGTCGGAGTCGATCCGCGTGCGGTCGATCCTCGGGCGGTTCCTCGAGCACGCGCGGGTCTTCGCCTTCGCGAACGGCGGCGAGCCGGAGGTCTTCATCGGCTCGGCCGACCTCATGCACCGCAACCTCGACCGCCGCGTCGAGGCGCTCGTCCGCCTCGCGGACCCGGAGCACATCGCCGAGCTCGTCCAGCTCATCGACCTCTCGATGGACGACGAGACCGCGAGCTGGCTCCTCGGCCCTGACGAGCGGTGGACGCGTCATCACCTGGCAGCGGACGGAGGCCCGCTGCTCGACATCCAGGAGCACCTCATCGCTCGTCAGCGCCGGCGACCCACGGCCGACCTGTGAGCCTGTCGGCGCGGGAGGTCACACCGCTCGTCGTCCACGCCGCCGGCGCCGTCCTGTGGCGTGAGCAGCGTGGCGACCTCGAGGTGGCCCTGGTCCACCGGCCGCGGTACAAGGACTGGTCCTGGCCCAAGGGCAAGCTCGACCCGGGAGAGCCCGTCGCCGCCGCGGCCGTGCGCGAGGTGGCGGAGGAGACCGGCTCCCCTGTCGTCCTCGGGGTTCCCCTCCCGGTGCTGCGCTACCCGCTGCCCGACGGCGGGACGAAGCATGTGCGCTACTGGGCGGCGCGCGTCGCCGGCCCCCAGGACGAGGCGCCCCTCGCGGCGCGGGCGCCCGTGACCCCCGCCACCCCCGAGGAGATCGACGACCTCGTCTGGGTCAGGGCGAGCACCGCGGCCGAGATGCTCACGCGCGCGACGGACCGCAAGCCCCTCGACGCCCTCACCGGTCTGTGGACGGCGGGCCGCCTGCACACGCGCGTCGTCGCGATCGCACGGCACGGGCAGGCCCGCCCCCGGGCCCGCTGGGCCGGCGAGGAGGGCGACCGCCCGCTGACCCCCGTCGGTCAGCGACAGGCACGAGCGCTCGTCCCGGTGCTCGCCGCCTTCGGCATCCGGCATGTCGTCACGAGCCCCTGGGAACGGTGCGTCGGGACGACGACGCCGTACGTGACCGCCACGGGGGTCGACGTCGAGCTCGTCGACGCGCTCACCGAGGCCGGCCACCGGGCGGATCCGGAGATGGTCGCCAAGGTCGTGGCGGACCACCTGGGCGAGGCGAGCGACGTCGTCCTCACGACGCACCGTCCGGCCCTGCCGACGGTGCTCGCGGCGATCGCCGAGTCGACCCGCAAGTGGACGACGGGCTCGCTCCCGCACCGCGACCCCTACCTGCGCACGGGAGAGCTGCTCGTCGCCCATGTCACCGGGGAGGGGACCAAGGCCCGCGTCGTCGCCCTGGAGCACCACCGTCCGGTGCGGCAGCCCGCAGCGGTCTGAGCAGGTCGACGACCCACCCTGAGACGCGCGCCGCGCGAGCGGCGCCGCGGCGCTCGGCTCAGCCGATCACCGCGTGCAGCGCGAGGAAGACGAGCGCCGCGACGGAGGCCGCCGCAGGGATCGTCAGCACCCAGGCGGTGGCGATGTTCCCCGCGACTCCCCACCGGACCGCCGACATGCGCTTGGTCGCACCCACGCCCATGATCGACGAGGTGATGGTGTGCGTCGTGGAGATCGGCGCCTGGAAGACGAAGGCCGTCGTGTAGAGGATCGAGGCGGCGACCGTCTCGGCGACGAAGCCCCGCGCGGGGTCGAGCTCGATCACCTTGCGGCCGAGCGTGCGCATGATGCGCCAGCCACCCGCGTAGGTGCCGAGCGAGATCGCCGTCGCGGCCGCGAGCTTGACCCACAGGGGGATCTCGTCGCCCGTGTGGAAGCCGCCGGCGACGAGCGCGAGGACGATCACGCCCATCGTCTTCTGCGCGTCCTGGAGCCCGTGGCCGAGGGCCATCGCCGCGGCGGAGGCCGTCTGGGCGATCCGGAAGCGGCGCGTCGACGCGGTGCGGGTTGGCGTTGCGGAAGACCCACAGCAGCCCGATCATCGCGAGGAACGCGAGGCCGAAACCGACGACGGGCGAGATGATCATCGGAAGGACGACCTTGTCCAGGATGACGGTCCAGTGCACCGTCGCCCCGGAGGCCACGCCCACCCCCATGAGCGCGCCGATCAGGGCGTGCGAGGACGAGGACGGCAGCCCCTTCCACCACGTGATGAGGTTCCAGACGATCGCGCCGATCACCGCGGCGAGGACCATGACCAGGCCCTGGACGGGCTCGATCCCCGCGTCCGAGGTGAGGTCGATGATCCCCGAGCCGATGGTCTTGGCCACCTCGACGCCGAGCATCGCGCCGAGCAGGTTGAACGCCGCGGCCATCAGCAGGGCACGACGTGGGGTCAGCGCGCGCGTCGAGACCGATGTCGCGATCGCGTTCGCCGCGTCATGGAACCCGTTGGTGTAGTCGAAGCCGAGCGAGAACAGCACGACGAGGACGACGAGCGTGGTCTCCACGTGCGTCAGGACTCCTTGAGCGCGATGGTCTCGACGAGGTTCGCGACCAGCTCGAAGGAGTCAGCCGCCGACTCGAGGGCGTCGACGACGTCCTTGAGCTTCATCAGCTCGATCGGGTCCATCCCGCTGTTGAACATCTCGGCCAGCAGCTTGCGGTAGATCTTGTCCGCCTCGTTCTCGAGGCGGTTGACCTCGACCCAGTAGTCGGCGAGGTCCTTCATCGAGCGCAGGCGCGGCATGGCGAGCGCCGTGACCTCCGCGCAGCGGCGCAGGACGTCCACCTGCGCGTCGACCCGCGTCGGCAGCGCGCCGATCCGGTAGAGCACGATGAGGTCGGCCGCCTTCTCCATGTAGTCCATGCAGTCGTCCAGGGCCGAGGCCAGCCCGGAGATGTCATGGCGGTCGAAGGGCGTGACGAAGGTCTGGTTGAGCTTGCGCATGATCGAGTGCGTCGACTCGTCCGCCGCATGCTCCGCATCACGCAGCTCGGCCGCGATGGCCTTCCGCCCGGCGGGCTCGGCACCCAGCAGGCGGACGAGCAGGTCGGCCCCGCCCACGAGGAGCTCGGCCGACTCCGTGAGGAGGTCGAAGAAGACGGTGTTCGTCGGTGTCAGACGAAGGCGCACGGCAGTGCTCCGAAGGTGAGGGGGGCGAGTCGGACCCAGGCTAGGCCAGAGTCCCGGTGAACTCCCAACCGCTCGGGTGAACGGGGCACCTGCACAGGATGTCCATGGCCTGAACAGCTGTCGGGCCGGGACGTCCGACCTAGGGGGAGCCGTCCTCGCGGGTGCTCAGCACCGGTGGGAGAAGGCGTCGGACCGCAGAGCGCCTGACGGCGCGAAGGCCGCTCGAAGCGGCTTCAGGTGGAGCCCGGGGCTGCAGCGGCCCGACGCCTGGACAAGTCTAGCCGTCAGTCCAGACGGTCGGCACGCCACAGGCCGGCGGCGGCCTGGAGCTCGTCCGCCGTCCGGGCGAGGCCCGCGGCGCCATGGGTCAGTCGCGAAGCGACGTCCTGGTCGTCGACGAGATCGGCGTCGACGGCTGCCCCGGTCGCCAGCACCCGGCAGAAGGCCGCGGCCCGCTCGATCGCGACGGCGAGGTCGCCCTGGAAGACCCCGGAGAGCACCGCGTCGACCACGGAGGCGACCTCGGCGGGTCCCGGCGGGCTCGCGACCCCTGCCACGACGTCCTGGACCTCGGCCCGTCCGACACCCATCCGGTAGCGCTCGGCGACGACGGCCGGGTCACGGCGCACCCAGGCCCGCAGCGCGTACAGCCGCCAGAGCGTTCCCGGGAGGGTCGTCGCCGGGCTGTCTGCCCACATGCCGGCGATCGTGTCGAGGCCCTCGACCTCGACGAGCCGGATCAGGCGGCCGACGACCTCCGGGTCCTCGGTGGCGCGTCCCCGGTGCACGATCGCCTGCGCCGTGGTGTGCGCGATCTCCCCGCGCAGCGCCGGGTCGAGCTCGCCGGGGAGCTCGTCGGCGGCGCGGGGGTCGAGCATCGCCGGACGGCGCGGCCGGCGGGAGGCGGTGGGCTCGGTCACCGCACCAGTGTCCCCGCCGAGTGGCCGATCGGCGCAACCGGGCAGGTCACTCCCCGGGCTCGAAGCTCAGCGAGACGGAGTTCATGCAGTAGCGGTCGCCCGTCGGCGTCTGCGGGGCGTCGTCGAACAGGTGGCCGAGGTGCGAGCCGCAGCGGGCGCAGCGGACCTCCGTGCGCACCATGCCCATGCTGCGGTCCTCGATGAGCTCGACGGCGTCCTGCTCCTTCGGCGCGTAGAAGCTCGGCCAGCCGCAGTGCGAGTCGAACTTCGTCTCGGTGCGGAACAGCACGTTCCCGCAGGCACGACAGGCGAAGGTGCCGACCCGCTTCTCGTCGAGGAGCTCGCCCGTCCACGGCCGTTCGGTCGCGGCCTCGCGCAGGACGGCGTACTCCTGCGCCGACAGCTCGGACCGCCACTGCGCCTCGGTGCGCTCGACCTCGTACGTCATCAGGTACCTCCGCTGGTCCAGGGGCGGTCACCGGTCCGCGGGGGTGGCGCACCGGGCGAGCCGCCCGATCGGCGCAGACGCGCCGGTGCGTGCGGCAACGCCCGAGCGGTGATCGAAATTCCGCCGCCACACGGCGCCGGGACGACGACGATCCGCGATCGCGTCAGTCCTCGATGACGTCGAGCCCCTGCTCGCGCAGCCGCGCCAGGTTCTCGAGCATCTGCGCGAGGACCTCGGGGGCGTGCCCCTTCCAGTCCTCGAGCTCGGCGACCACGCGCAGCGGATGGCGCGTCCGGTAGGACTGCGTGGGGTTCCCGGGGAAGCGCTTGTCGGTCACGTTGGGGTCGTCCTCGAACGGGCCGAGCGGCTCGACGACGTAGATGTGGCCGCGGTCGGCGCTGCCGGCCAGCGCGGTCGCGAGCTCTGCCCCCCAGGCCGCCGTCTCCTCGAGCGCGCTGAAGTAGATGTTGTTGGACACGCGGCCCTGGTGGTAGTTCGAGCCGTAGCCCGGCACGAGCTCGACGCCGATCTCCACCGCGGACCTCGTGCCGTGGAAGAACGGGCCCTCGACATGCGCGCAGTGCTCGTAGCTGACCGGGGTGCGGGCGCTGGGCTGCTCGTCCACGGTGCCTCCTCGTCGATCGTCACGGGTGAGGACATGCCAAGGCCCGGGCCGGCGGTACGGCCAACGAGCTCTCGTCGCCCCAAGGGTCCTGCTCCCTGCATGGTCGTCACCCGGGCACGCGGACGCAAGGACGCCCGGACGATGGACCCGCCACGGGGCGCCCGCTAGCGTCTGGACCGAGATGGACATCCCTGAACTCATCGAGGCGTACCTCGCCGGTCAGCCCGAGCCCAAGCAGTCCGAGCTCCGGCAGGTGCACGAGCGCGTGCTCGCGGAGTTCCCCGGATGCCGGCTGTGATTCAGCGACGACGGGCCTCTCGGTCTACGTGCTCGGCCTCGACGACATGACCTACCTCGAGCGCACCTACGGCTCCTCGATCGGCAAGGCGACCGTCACCGGCTACTGCCTCAGGTTCAGGCGACTCTCGGTGATCGATGCCGACGTGCTCCACTCGGCCATCAGGGACGGGATGACCGTCGAGCACAGCGGCTGATCCGCTCAGCCTCGCGCGGGGCGGTCCTCTTCGCGCAGCCGGACGGTGCTGCCGCGGCCAGGGCGCAGCCCGTGCTTGTCCGCGTAGAACGCCCGGATGCGGTCCATGTCGACGCGGACCTCACCCGTGAGCTCGATCGTCTCGCCGATGCCCGTCGTCCTGGTCGGGCCGTCGACGAAGCCGAGCGCGAGCGGCAGCCCGCTCCCGGTCGCCAGGCGGTAGAAGCCCGACTTCCAGTGGTCGGTGCGGCGTGCGCGTGCCGTCCGGGCGCCAGGACGAGGACGAAGTCCTCGGACTCGCGCGCCTCACGCGTCAGCCGCTCGACCAGACCCCTCGCCCCCTCGCGGTCCGTCTCGATGGCACCGAGCGAGCGCATGATCGCGCCCATCGGCCACCAGAACATCTCGCGCTTGACCAGCACGTGCGGGGAGATCCCGTCCGCCCAGATCGTCAGCAGGGTGAAGACGAAGTCCCAGTTCGAGGTGTGCGGCGCGCCGATGACGATCGCACGCCGCGGCACCGTCCCGACCAGCTGCCACCGGGCGACCCGCAGCAGCCAGCGCGCGAACCGGGCCCGAGGCCCGTGAGCCTCAGCGGCCACGCCGTCCACCACGGCTCGACATCGCCACCAGGCCGCTGCCACGGTTCGACGAGCCGCCGGACTGCCGCACCGCTCGGCGCGGTGCCGACGTTGGGCTGGCCGGTGGTCGAGCTGTAGACGGCGGTCGAGCCGCCGCCACGACGGGCGCCGGAGCCCTCGCGGGCGGGCCGGCCGGTCTGCTCGGCCGAGCGACCACGGCCACGACCGCGTCCGCCCTGACCGCCGCCGTTGCCGCCCTGGCGGGCCGGGGCCTGCGCGCCGGAGCCGCTGCTGCGACGGGCGGCGATGGGCCGGATCGGGGTCTGCACGACGGTCGGGGTCGACGTACGGGGCCGCGGGCCCGACGAGCTCCTCGAGCACGGCGTCGCCGACGCGGACGCGCTGCGGGGTCGCGGTGATCTTCGCGAGCCGGGTCAGGGTGCGCACGTCGCCATTCTGCTCCGGCAGGACGAGCGTGACCACGTCACCACCGCTGCCGGCACGCGCCGTGCGGCCCGAGCGGTGCAGGTAGGCCTTGTGCTCGGCCGGCGGGTCGACGTGCACGACGAGCTCGACGTCGTCGACGTGGATGCCGCGCGCCGCGATGTCCGTCGCGACGAGGACCTTGACGTCACCGCAGGAGAAGGCCTCGAGGTTGCGCTCGCGCGCGTTCTGGCTGAGGTTCCCGTGCAGGTCGACGGCGGGGATGCCCTCGGCGGTGAGCTGCTTCGCGAGCTTCTTGGCCTGGTGCTTGGTCCGCATGAACAGCAGCCGGCGGCCGTCGCCCGAGGCGAGGCGGCGCACGACGGCGGCCTTCGTCTCGGCCCCGTCGACCATGAAGATGTGGTGCGTCATCGCGGCGACGGGCGACTGCTCGCTGTCGACGGCATGCGTCGTCGGGTTGCTGGAGGAACTTGCGGACGATCTGGTCGACGCCGTTGTCCAGCGTGGCCGAGAAGAGCATCCGCTGGCCGGTCGTCGGCGTGGCGGTGAGGATCCGGCGCACGCCGGGGAGGAAGCCGAGGTCGGCCATGTGGTCGGCCTCGTCGAGCACGGTGATCGACACGTCGTCGAGCGTGAGGCACTTCTGCTTGAGCAGGTCCTCCAGGCGCCCGGGGCAGGCCACGACGATGTCGACGCCGCGGTCGAGGGCGTCCGTCTGACGCTTCTGGGAGACGCCGCCGAAGATCGTCGTGACGCGCAGGCCCGCGGCGGTCGCCAGGGGCTCGAGGGTCGCGGCGATCTGCGTGGCGAGCTCACGCGTCGGTGCGAGCACCAGGCCGCGGGGGCGGCGGGCGCGCATCGGCTGGCCGGACGAGGCGGGTCACCATCGGCAGGCTGAAGGCGAGGGTCTTGCCCGAGCCGGTCCGGCCGCGGCCGAGCACGTCGCGCCCGGCGAGCGTGTCCTTCAGCGTCGCGGTCTGGATGGGGAACGGGGCCGTGATCCCGCGCTCCGCGAGCGAGCGGACGAGCGCTGCCGGGACGCCGAGGGCGGCGAACGTGGGCTGGAGATCGGTGTGCGGGGTGGACTGGGCAGAGGTGTGCTGAGCAGGCATGAAGGGGTCGCCTTTCCGGCGGGTATCGGGGCTCGCGGCGGCAATGCAGGCTCTGGGCCGGCCGGTGCTCCACGACGGTAAGTCCGGGGCAGGTCGGTCGACGCGCCCCGGTGGGTGGCTCCAGTGTGCCTCATCGCAGCTCATAGGACGAATGATGTGGTGGATCTCACCCGCGGGAACCGCTGCGGCGGCGCGCTCAACCCGCGTCGAGAGCCTCGAGCGCTGCCATGACCTTGAGCACCGTGCGCAGGTTGCGGTCCGTCACGGCGGGGGCGAACCGGGCCTTCGTCGCGAGCGAGCTCCGGGCCGGCGTCGAGGGTCGCGCCGCGCGCCGACCGTCCACGCCGTCGCCTCCGGGCCGAGCCGTCGCAGCGGGGTCGCCGGGTCCGCCTCGAGCGTCGCGGCGTCCAGGGCGTCCAGCACGGCCTCGTCCGAGGTGAGCGTCAGGTAGGTGTGCCGCTCGGCGTCGTCCGCCGGGAACGGGCAGGCCTCGACGAGGCGTCCTGAGCCGCTCCGCCTCGAGCACGACGACCCAGGCCTGACGTAGCCGAAGGACTCCCGCAGCGCCGTCTCGACAGCGGAACGCAGCGCGACGGCGTCCAGGTCGGACCGGCAGACGACGTTCCCCGAGGCCAGGAGCGTGCGCACCCCGTTCACCGGCGAGGCGCCCGAGGACCTCGCGGAGCTCGGCCATGGGGATCGTCCGTCCCCCGACGTTGACCCCCCGGAGGAACACCGCGTAGCGCATGGCCTCACCGTAGGTCAGCGGTCCGACACGCCCCGCGGGATCGGGAGGCCCGGGCACAGCACGGGACCTACGGCCGTCGCCGCTCGCCCGGGTGGGGAGCACCGTGGAGAGATGACAGCACTGGTCGTGTACGAGTCCATGTTCGGCTCGACGAAGGCCCTCGCGCAGGAGGTCGCGAGCGCCCTGGGCGAGAGCGGCCCGCGCGCCTCGTCGAGGTCGGGGCCCTGGTCGCGGAGGGCACCGAGCTGCCGTCCGACGTCGACCTGCTCGTCGTCGGGGCGCCCGTGCACGCCTTCGGGATGAGCCGCGCCTCCACCCGCCAGGACGCTGCCAAGGAGCTCGGGCCGGTGATCTCGGCGACGCCTCGGCGTCCGCGAGTGGCTCGACGGGCTCGGCGCGCACCCCGGCCTGCGCTTCGCCGCCTTCGACACGAAGGTCGACAAGCCGCGACTGCCGGGCTCGGCCGCGAAGGCCGTCGACAAGCACCTGCGCGCCCTCGGGGCCGTCGCGGCCTGCCCGCCACGCACCTTCCACGTCCACGGCAAGGCCGACGGGCTGGTCGAGGGTGAGCTCGACGCGGCGCGCGAGTGGGCAGGCGGGCTGCGCTCGCGCTCCTGAGCTCAGACCGAGGCGAACGCCGCCTGGATCCGGCCGATGCTCGAGGCGATCCCCCAGCGCTCGCCGAGGGCGGCGAGCGCCTCCGGGTCGGCCGCCGTGAGCGGGACGGCGTCCTCGGGGGCCGGCAGGTCGATCTCTCGTGCGACGCGCACGACGTCAGGGGCCACGGCGAGGTAGTCCATCGCCTCGCTGAGCCGCCGCCGCTGCGTCGCGCTGAGGCCGGCGTCCTCCCGCCGCACGGCGTCGAGGACACCGTCGAGCGAGCCGAACCGCGCGATCAACGTCGCGGCGGTCTTCTCCCCGATCCCGGCGACTCCTGGCAGCCCGTCGGAGGCGTCTCCCCGCAGCGCGGCCATGTCGGCGTAGGCCTCGCCGTCGGCCACCGCGTACTTCTCGACCAGACGCGCCTGGTCGATCACCTCGGGCTCGGCGCCGCCACGCGCCGGGTACAGCACCCGCACCGGCCCGGAGTCGTCGACGAGCTGGAAGAGGTCGCGGTCACCCGTCATGATCTCGACGGGCACCCGCTCGCCGTCGGGAACGGCGCGCTCACGCGTCGCCAGCGTGCCGATCACGTCGTCCGCCTCGTAGCCGGCGGCACCGACCCGGGCGATGCCGAGGGCCGCGAGCACCTCGACGATCACGGGCACCTGAGCGGCGAGCGCGGGCGGGGTGTCCTCGCCGCCGTCGGCACCCACGCGGTGCGCCTTGTAGCTCGGCAGCGCGGCGACCCGGAAGGCCGGCCGCCAGTCGTCGTCCCAGCAGGCGACGATCCGCGCGGGGCGGCGTGCGGTCACGAGCCGCGCGGTCATGTCGAGCAGACCGCGCACGGCGTTGACCGGCGTGCCGTCGGGAGCCCGCACGGACTCGGGCACGCCGTAGAAGGCGCGGTAGTACAGCGAGGCGGAGTCGAGCAGCAGCAGCGGTCGGCGAGCCGTCATGCCAGCACCGTAGGCGACCGCGGGCCGGCTCAGCCGTGGACGCGCGCCGGGCGGCCCGTCGCGTCCTCGATCTGCTCCTCCGCCGTGTCGATGAGCCGGTCGGCGAGGTGGCGCAGGGCGCGCGCGACGGCGACCTCGTCACCGATCACCGGGACCTCGCCGTCCTCGGGGTTCCGGCGGGAGTGACCGACGGCCCCCAGCCGGTCCGGGTCGCCCGGTGCGAGCACCGCATGCGCCGTCGTCTCGGGACCCTCCCGCGTCACGGTGACCTGCACCTTCCAGACGACCGCCGGCGGGCCGACCGGCGCCCGGCCCTCGTCGGGCGCCCCACGCTCGACATGGGCGTCCGGCCCGGGGAAGACGAGCGTGCGCTCCTGGGTGTCCGACCACTCCACGACATAGGGCGGGGACCCGTCCGGATGCCGCAGCTCGACCACTCTGCCGTCGCGCACCGGGCCGTCGACCACCCCGGACGCCTGCACGTACCGATCGCCAACGAACGCCTTCATCGCCGTTCCTCCCGTCGGGTGAGCCCTTCCATCATGCCCCCGTCGCGGCCCGCACGTCAGGTGGACGGCAGGCGGTCGGGGGCGGGAGGGCTACTGCCCGCTCACCTTCGGCCAGACGATCGCCGGGCCGGCACCGGGTGCCGGCCGGCGGCTCGCGAGTTCCGCGGGGACGAGCTCGGTGCCGTCCTCCTCGACCGCCAGGACGACGGGCTCGCGCGCGGTCCCGGCCGCGGCGGGGAGGGCGCGGATCGGCGAGAGGCCGCTCGCCGGGCCGGGCCGGCCGTAGTACCAGCCCTGGCCGAGGTCGACGCCGAGCGCCAGGCAGGTCTCGGCGTCCTCTGCCGTCTCGATCCCCTCGGCCACGACGCCCGCGCCGCCGCTGTGCGCGAAGTCCACGAGCGAGGAGACGAGCGCGCGACGGACCTTGTCCTCCGCGAGCCCGGTGACGATGCTCCGGTCGATCTTGATGACGTCCGGAGCGGTGAGCATGATGTGCCGGAGCGAGGAGTACCCGGCGCCGACGTCGTCGATGGCCAGGCGCATCCCGGCCGCGCGCGGAGCGGCGAGCGCCGCGGCCAGCTCCTCGTAGTCGGCGACGCGGTCGTGCTCGGACAGCTCGAGGAGCACGCGCTCGGCCGGCAGCCTGCCGAGCACCTCGGCGCACCGCGGGTCGAGCAGGGTCTCGGGCGAGACGTTCATCGCGACGTAGCCGTCGACGTCCAGGCGGGCCGCCGCGTTCTCCAGCGCCATCACCTCGAGCGGGGTGCCGAGCCCGACGTCGTGCGCCTCGGCGAAGACGAGGTCGGGGGCGAGGTCCCAGTCGACAGGGAAGCGGCTGAGCGCCTCCGCGCCCACCCGGTGCCCGGTCGCGAGGTCCACGATGGGCTGCATGACGATCGTCGGCCCGCCGGCCGACATCATCGGCCGGAGCCGGGCCTCGATCGCCGCCCGGCGCGCAGCCTCGACGACGCCGGGCTCGAGGACGACGGCGGCCGCGGAGGCCAGGACCTCCATGAGTGCGCGGTCGCGCTCGGACAGGCCCTTGTCCGTCGTCAGCCCCGCGGCGCAGAAGGTGCCGTACAGGGAGCCGTCGGAGAACCGCACGGGGACGGAGACGTAGCTGCGCAGGCGCGGGAAGCGAGCGGCGGGAAGGGCCATCGCGACCGGGAACTTGCGCACGTCGGGGATGACCGCCGGGAGCCTGCCGTCGAGGATCGCCTGGCAGAAGGTCGCGGCCTGCGGCCGTTCGGCCCCCTCGGGGAAGAGCAGGGGGACGCTCGAGTCGACGACCTGCAGGTGCTGCGTGACGCCGTCCATCCGGCTCAGGAAGGTCACGCTCAGGCCGAGCGCCTTCTTGGCGGTGTGCAGCAGCTCGGCCACCTGCTGCTCGGCCTGCGTGCGCGGCATCCCGCCTCCTCATGGGCGGTCGGTCCGCCTCTGGAGGTTGTCGGCAGGCGGCGGCCCGCGCCATAGGGGTCGAACGGGTGACCCGGCCACCCGGACGGGTGACGTCAGCCCGCCGTGGCTCAGCTGCCGGTCGTCAGCCCGCTGTAGGAGTGCTTGCCGTGCAGGAGCAGGTTCACCGCCGTGAAGTTGAAGACCACGGTCGCGAAGCCCGCCAGGACGAACCACGCCGCGCGCCTGCCGGACCAGCCGCGCGTGGTGCGCGCGTGCAGGTAGGCGGCGTAGACGACCCAGACGATGAAGCTCCAGACCTCCTTGGGGTCCCAGCCCCAGTAGCGCGCCCAGGCGTGCTCGGCCCAGACGGCCCCTGCCATCACGGTGAAGGTCCACAGGACGAAGCCGACGGCGGTGATGCGGAAGGCGAGCGACTCGAGGGCGCGTGCCGAGGGCAGCGACTCGAGGAGCGCCCAGCGCGGGTGCGCGAGGCTCGTGGAGTTGTTCTCCCAGGAGTCCTTGAGCAGCTGCAGGACGCTGGCCGCGGCGGAGACCATGAACATGCCCGTCGCGATCGTCGCGATGGACACGTGGATGACCAGCCAGTAGCTCTGCAGCGCCGGCTCGACGCCTGCCGCCGGGACGTAGAAGGCGGTGAGCCCGAGCCCGAGCGCCACCACGACGATCCCGATGACGAGCGTCCCGAGGAAGCGCACGTCGCGGCGCAGGCACAGCACGCGGAAGGTGACGACCGCCGCGAGGGTCCCGATCATCGAGAACTCGTACATGTTGGCCCACGGCACGCGGCCGGCGGCGACCCCGCGCAGCACGGCGCCGACGACGTGCAGCAGCAGGCCGACGGTGGTGGTGGACATCGCGATCGACAGCGCCTTGCCCGAGCGGTAGCCACCGGGCCCGGTCACGGTGCCCGGGCGGTCGATGACGACGGAACGGTTCTGGCCGGCGAACGAGCCGACGACGGAGCCCGCGGCCTCGGCGGCGACCCGCGCCTCCTCACGCTGACGTCCGAGCACCTCGGCGCGTCGGGCGAGGTCGAGGGAGAACGCCACGAGCGCGATGGCGTAGGCGGTGGTCGCGCCCCAGACCAGGATCGTGCTCAGCTCGGCGACGTCCATCAGCCCTGCCCTTCGTCGAGTGGGCTCGCCGCGTCCAGCACGCGGTCGAGCTCGGCGGCGAGGCCCGCGTCGTCCGTCCGCGCCAGGGCCGCTCCGGCGACAACTGTACGTCCGGCCTGCTCGCCCTGCCCTGCGCGGACGCGGAGCCAGATCCGGCGGCGCGGGGTGAACAGCGAGAGGGCCAGCCCGAGGAGCGCGCAGACCGCGAACGAGGCAGCCCAGGGCAGCGAGGGGTCGTACCGCAGGTCGAAGGCAGCGAACCTCGGCAGGGAGTCGAAGCTCACCGCGCCGAGCCCGTCGGGGAGCTCGACCGTCTCCCCCGGCCGGACGAGCAGCGTCACCGGAGTCGCCGTCCTCGCCCATGACCTGCGTCATGCTCGTCGAGTCGAGCTGGTAGACGTTCTGCGGGATGCCCGTGTCCAGGCCCAGGTCACCGCGCCAGACCTGCAGGACGAGCATCGGGTTGCCGGGCTGCGGGAAGGCCGAGAAGAAGCCGCCCCCCGCCGCGACGGCCGTCGGCAGCAGGGAGCCGACCAGCCCGATCTGCTCGCCGGAGGTCACGTCGGGGACCTTGATGACGCCCTCCGACCGGTACGCGGAGTCCTTCGGCAGGAAGGGCACCGCACCGGCGAAGGCGATGTTGCCGTCGGCGTCGCGCACCGTGACCTGGGGCGCGTAGCCGTTGCCCTGGAGGTAGACCTTCGCCCCGCCGGCCTCGAGCGGTCGGTTGACCAGGATGTAGTCCTCGCGCGTCTCGCCGTCGGCCCCGCGGAGCGTGACGTCCGCGCGGAAGGTCGTGGGCCGCGCCTGGGTGTCGAACTCGGCCTCGAAGTGGTCGAGCGTGAGGGAGAAGGGGACGAGGGACGAGGGCCGGAAGGCCGTGCCGGTCTCGAAGGTGTCGTAGTCGCTCGGCGAGTTGGCGAAGCCACGCCCCTCGACCACGAGCGCCTGGCCCCGGTAGTGCAGCAGCTGGCCCGAGGCCACCGCGACGAGCAGCCCGACGAGGGCAAGGTGGAACAGGATGTTCCCGCTCTCGCGCAGCGACCCGCGCTCGGCGGCGAGCGTGCGGGCGCCGTCCGGCTCGGTGGCCTCGTCGACGCGGAACCCGCGCAGGCGCGCGAGCAGGCCGTGCTGCAGGCTGGCTCGCGCTGCGGCGATCACCTCGTCGGGGGAGGCGTCGGTCAGCCGCTCCTCGTGCACCTCGAAGCGCTCGAAACGGCGCGGCGCCCGCGGCGGGCGGGCACGCCAGGCGGTCAGGTGCACCCACAGCCGCGGGAGGATGCAGCCGACGAGCGAGGTGAACAGCAGCAGGTACACGGCCGAGAACCACACCGAGCCGTACACGTCGAACACGCCGAGCCGGTCGAGCCACGGCCCGCTGCCGGGGTTGTCCTGGAGGAAGCGGGCGACGGCCGCGGGGTTCTGCGGACGCTGCGGGAAGACGGAACCGGGGACGGAGACCACCGCGAGAGTCATCAGCAGCATGAGCGCGACGCGCATGCTCGTCAGCTGCCGCCAGATCCACCGGCCCGTTCCGCGCAGCCCGAGCTCGGGCAGCACGGGCTCGGCGGACCGGTCCCCCGGGTCGACCCGGTCGACGGGCCCCGACGGCTGCACGTCCTGCTCCTCCTGCGTCATCAGACGACCGGCTCGAATCCGCCGATGAGGCCCTGGATCGACTGCGTCCAGGTACCCCACAGGCCGGTGACCAGCGCGAGCCCGACGAGGACGAGCACGATCCCGCCGGTGCGCATGATCGCCACGGGGTGGCGTCGCAGCACGCCGAGCAGCCGCGCCGAGCGCTCCAGGCCGAGCGCGATGAGCAGGAAGGGCAGGCCCAGCCCGAGGCAGTACGCGACCGAGAGGATCGCCCCGCGGGCGGCCGAGGCCTGGTCGAGCGCGAGCGTGTACACGGCGACGAGCGTCGGCCCGATGCACGGGGCCCAGCCGAGCCCGAAGACGACGCCGAGCAGCGGGGCGCCCCACACCCCGGCACGCGGGGAGACGTGGAAGCGCCGCTCGCGCTGCGCGAACGGCACCCAGCCGGCGAAGGCGAGACCCATGAGCACGACGACGAGGCCGAGCACCCGGGTGATCGGGTCGCTGTAGCGCACGAGGGCCGAGCCCACCGAGCCGGCGAGGACGCCGAGCAGGACGAAGACGAGCGTGAAGCCCGCGATGAACAGGGCGACCCCGGTGAGCATGCGCGAGCGGGCGACCTGGGCCAGGCGCGTCGGGCCGCCGGCGGAGCTCCCCGCCATCCCGGTGACGTAGCCGAGGTAGCCGGGCACGAGCGGCAGGACGCAGGGTGAGGCGAAGGAGACCAGCCCTGCCAGTACCGCGAGCGGAAGGGCGAGCAGCATCGAGCCGCTCAGGACGGTCTCCTGGACGCTCCCGCCGATACCGGACACCGCGAGCCCGAGGTTCACGCGGTCTCCGCCAGCAGCTCGTCGAGCAGGGTGCGCAGGGTCGAGGGGTCGGCGGTGCCCAGGATGCGCGCCGCGACGTGGCCCTCGCGGTCCAGCAGCACCGTCGTCGGCACAGCCTGGACCGGGACCGTCCCCTGGAGCGAGGCGACGGCGCTCCCGTCGGTGTCCTCGATGGAGGGGTACGGAAGGTCGAAGGTGCGCTCGAACGACTGGGCGGCCCCGGCCTCGTCCGTGAAGTTCAGGCCGACGGCGTGCACGCCCGCCGGCGCGTAGTCGCGGGCGATCGTCGCGAGGTCGGGAGCCTCGGCCCGGCAGGGCGGGCAGGCCGCGTACCAGGTGTTCACCAGCACGACGTCGCCCAGCCAGCTCGCGACGTCGACCGGCTGCCCGGAGTAGTCCGTGCCGGCGAGGGCGATCGGGCCGGGGCGCGAGCCCTTCGTCCCACGTCGTGACCGAGGCGTCGCCCGAGACGTATCCGGCCTCGTCGCCGCCCGAGGTGCGCCCCGCGGTGCTCGCGCAGCCCGCGAGGGAGGAGAGCGCGATCACGGCGATGACGACGACCGCGACGACCAGCACGAGCGGGCGGCCCGCCGAGCGCATCAGCCGCATGCTCAGGCCCCCGGGGTCTGCCGGGTGGTCGGGAGGAGGTCACCGGCGGGCTCGCTGTAGCTGAGCCCGACGAAGCGGTCGCCGTCGAAGTGCAGGCTCGTGAGGCTCGCGACCGAGCACTCGCGACGGCGCGGGTCGTGCCAGAGGCGGCGGCCCTCGAGCGCCTGGCGGGTCAGCCAGATCGGGAGCTGGTGGCTGACGACGACGGCCTCGTGGCCCTCGGCGGCCTCGCGGGCCGCCGCCACCCCGGCGAGCATGCGCTCGACCTGGGCGCGGTAGGGCTCACCCCAGGAGGGGCGGAAGGGGTTCCACAGGTAGCGCCAGTGCGCTGGACGGCGCAGCGAGCCGTCGCCGACCCCGAAGGTCAGCCCCTCGAAGTGGTTCTCCGCCTCGAGGAAGCGCTCGTCCGCCGCGACGGGAAGGTCGAACGCCGCGGCGATCGGTGCCGCCGTCTCCTGGGCGCGCTGCAGGGGCGAGGCGACGACGTGCACGACATCGCGTCGCTCACCGCCCCCCTCGAGCCCGCCCGCGAGGTGCGCGGCGACCCGCTCGGCCATCGCGACCCCGCGGTCGGAGAGCCGGAACAGGGGCAGCCGGCCGTAGAGCACACCGTCAGGGTTGTGCACCTCGCCGTGCCGGAGGAGGTGGACCGTGGTCGTCGCCATGGGTCAAGTGTCGCGCACTTCGCTGTGCCGCCATGCCGCTGGGCTCAGCCCGTCACCCCGGGCGCGACGAGGGCCATCGCCTCGCCGAGGGCACGCAGCTGGGCCTCGCTGAGCACGTCGACGAGGTTCTCCCGCACGGCACGGACATGGCCGGGCGCCGCCGCGACGAGCAGCGCGTAGCCCTCCGGCGTCATCGTCGCGTTGACCCCGCGACCG
Organism: uncultured Actinomycetota bacterium; assembly: GCA_963777075.1. Lineage (GTDB taxonomy): Bacteria > Actinomycetota > Actinomycetes > Actinomycetales > Cellulomonadaceae > Actinotalea. The sequence goes on from CAVZPH010000037.1 coordinate 55,070, forward strand.
TCGGAGGCACAGGTCCGCCGCTCGACGAGACCCCTCCGTTCGAGGCGGCTGACCGTATGCGTCAGCCGGCTGCGCGAGTGGACGAGCGAGGTCGCGAGCTCCGACATCCGGGCGGTGTGCTCGGGCGCCTCGGAGAGCCGCACGAGGATCTCGTACTCGCTCAGCGACAGGCCGGCGTCCTCGTCGAGCTCGCGGCTGAGCACCTCCGTGAGCCGAGCGGCACCGAGGAGGTACGAACGCCAGGACAGCTGCTGCTCCGGGGTCAACCACCGGACCGGTGCCTCCTGGCCGACCGCTGCCGAGGCCTCGGCAGCTCCTGTCGATGTCGTTCCGCTCATCGTGCCTCTCCTTGCTCGTGGCGCTCGCTGCGCCGACCGTGCCCACCCAGCCTGCCGTGCTCCTGCATCCAGCAGAAGGCCCTGGCAGCCCGAGGGCTTGCGCATCTCGGATCAGTGTAGTAGAAATCTCAACTAGATGGAGTTGACGCTTCAACTACCACCGCATCGCCCAGCACCCACCACCGGAGGACCCCATGTCGACCACCACGCTCCCCACCGGCCTCACGACCGGCACCTACGCGATCGAGACCTCGCACAGCCACGCCCAGTTCTCCGTCCGCCACGCGGGGATCTCGAAGGCTCGCGGCACCGTCGCGATCGTCGACGGCACGATCGTCATCCCCGAGGACCTCGCCGGCGCCTCGGTCACGGCCACCCTCGACCCCGCGACGATCGATACGCGTGACGCCAACCGCGACGGGCACCTGCGCTCGGCCGACTTCTTCGACGTCGAGGTCCACCCGCGCTGGACGTTCACCTCGACCTCGGTCGAGGTCGACGGCGAGGAGCTGCTCGTGCACGGCGACCTGACGATCCGCGACGCCACGCGCCCCGTCACGCTGCGCACCGAGTTCAACGGCGCGGCGACCGACCCCTTCGGCTACGCGCGGATCGGCTTCTCCGCCACGACGGAGATCTCCCGCAAGGACTTCGGCCTGACCTGGAACGCCGCCCTGGAGACCGGCGGCGTGCTCGTCGGCGACAAGGTGACCATCACGCTCGAGGTCGAGGGCGTCCCTGCCGCCTGAGCACCGCGCAGCAGCAGCGAGGGCCGTCGGCATCGTCCGGCGGCCCTCGCCGCATGCCGGGACCGGCCGAGCGCTCAGCGAGAGGCGAGGGCGCGCCGGACCCGGTCCGCGTCGATCCGCCAGTAGCCCTGAACGACGCCGTCGACGGTCACCACCGGGATCATCTCGCCGAAGCGCTCCAGGAGTGCCGGGTCGCTGTCGATATCCACGACATGGCAGCGCTCACCGAGCTCGGAGGACACCTGCGCCAGCAGGTCCTCGGCGCTCGCGCACAGGTGGCAGCCCTCGCGCACGTAGAGCACCAGCCGGCCGTCCTTCCCCGTCACCGTGGTCGCCTCACCCGGAGAAGCGTAGGGCCCACCAGTAGGGTGGACGATGTGCCCGAGCCCGCGTCCGTCGCCCCCGGTGCGAGCCGTGCGACCGGCGGGACGGCGGCCTTCTTCGACCTCGACAACACGATCGTGCGCGGGGCGAGCGCCTTCCACCTCGCCCTCGGGCTGCGCAGGCGTGGCTTCGTCGGCTTCACCGAGCTCGCCCGCTTCGCCGTCCACCAGATGCGCTACCTCGCCCTCGGCGAGAACCTCGACGAGATCGACCGGGTCCGGTCCAGGGCGCTGTCGATCGTCAAGGGGCGCTCCTCCGCCGAGATCTCCGCGATCGGCGAGGAGGTCTGGGACGAGGTCCTCTCGCTACGGGTCTTCCCCGGCACCCAGGCGCTCCTCGCCGACCACCTCGCTGCCGGCCACGAGGTGTGGATCATCACGGCGAGCCCCGTCGAGGTCGGCCAGCTGATCGGGCGGCGCCTCGGTGTGACCGGCGCGCTGGGGACCGTCGCCGAGCAGAAGGACGGCTTCTACACCGGTCGGCTCGTCGGCGACATGCTGCACGGCCGGGCGAAGGGCGAGGCCGTGCGCGAGCTCGCCGAGCGCAGGGGCCTCGACCTCGCGCTGTGCTACGCCTACGGGGACTCCGCGCACGACATGGCGATCCTGTCCGCCGTCGGCCACCCCGTCGCGATCAACCCGGACCCCCGTCTGCGCCGCGCCGCGCGGGCCAAGGGCTGGCCGGTCCGCGAGTTCCGCGGGCGCCGACGTGCCGCTGCCCGCGGGAGCATGCGCGCAGCCAGCTGGGCAGGCGGGGCCTGGGCCGCGAGCATCGTCGTGCGTGCCGCCCGCCGCGCGCTGCGCCAGCGCGGCCTGCCGGGCTGAGACCCGGCCCGCAGGCGCCGCGACCCCCCTCAGGCCCCCGGGAACGCCAAAGGCCCGGCACATGGCCGGGCCCGGGGCGTCTGCTGGTCCTGAGGACCGGCGGGACTACTTCTTGTTGCGGCGCTGGTGGCGCGTCTTGCGAAGAAGCTTGCGGTGCTTCTTCTTCGCCATGCGCTTGCGACGCTTCTTGATGACGGAGCCCATGGGTCCTCGCAATTCGGGTCTGCACGTCACCGGTCAGAAGTGCCGGAGGGCGCGCGCGGAAAAGTCCGTTGGTCAGTCTACCGTGCGCCCGGAGTACCGGCGCACCGCCGGGGCGAACCCTGCCGGGCCCACCGCCCACGTGCTCAGCCGCTGCGGCTGGACGTGCCGTCCTGCTCGCCGAGCGCCGCCGGCGACGAGGCGACGAAGGCGTCGAGCGCGTCCTGCGGGACGCGGTAGGAGCGGCCGACCCGGATCGCGGGCAGATCGCCCGACCTCGCGAGCCGGTACACGGTCATCTTCGAGACGCGCATCGTCTCGGCGACCTCCGCGACGGTGAGGTAGCGCAGCCGCGACCCCTCGGGCCCACTGGTCATCCTCGTCCGCTCCTCGTACCCGGGCCGCTGGTGAGTCCGTCGGCACCACTTCGCGCAGTTGCGCTGCGCACACCCTAGGGCTTGTGACACTCCTGTGAAAGGGGCGAACAGAGTGACGGGTGTTCTTGATCGTCCGAACGGCCCAACCGCCGCGGATCAGTCGAGCAGGGGGTCGAGGTCGTGCCAGTGGAACGTCGCCGTCCGGGTGGCGAGGATCGCCCGGTCGACGGGGTCGGCCGGGTCGTAGCCCTCGGCGAACAGCCGGACGCGCGGCAACGGGGCGCCGTCGCCCATCGTGGGCGGGATGGCGACCCCCCAGGCATGCGCCGCGCCCTCGCGCCAGTGCTCCGGGAGCGGGGTGTCGACGTCGATCGCGGCGTGGGCGGCGATCGCCAGCAGGTGCGACCACACGCGAGGGACGACATGCGCCACCGCGTAGCCACCGCCGCCGAGCGCGAGCCAGCGGCCGTCGGCGACCTCGTGGGCCAGCTCGTGCAGGGTGAGCGCCGCCTGACGCTGCGCGTCGACCGAGACGGCGAGGTTGGTGAGCGGGTCGAGCCGGTGCGCGTCGCAGCCGTGCTGGCTCACGAGCACCTGCGGACGGAAGGCGCGCAGCAGCGGCGGGACGAGCGAGCCGAAGGCCCGCAGCCACGGCCCGTCGCCGGTGCGCTCGGGGAGCGCGAGGTTCACCGCATGCCCACGGGCGGTGTCACCTCCGAGGTCGCCCGGGTGCCCGGTCCCGGGGAAGAGCGAGTGACCCGACTCGTGGATCGAGATCGTCATCACCCGGGGGTCGTCCCAGAAGGCCCGCTCCACACCGTCGCCGTGGTGGGCGTCGATGTCGACGTACACGACGCGCTCGGCGCCCGCGTCGAGCACGGCGCGGATCGCCACGGCCGCGTCGTTGTAGACGCAGAACCCTGAGGCGTGGTCGGGCATCGCATGGTGCATCCCGCCCGCGAGGTTGACCGCGTGGTCAGCCGTCCCGCGCCAGACGGCGAGCGCGCCGTCGACGCTCCCGCACACGACGCGGGCCGCCGCCTCGTGCATGCCCGTGAAGACGGGGTTGTCGTCGTTGCCGAGCCCGTGGTCCAGGTCGAGCTCACCCGTCTGCGAGCTGTGCCGCACGGCGGCGACGTACTCGGGCGTATGGGCCCGCTCCAGGACGGCGTCGCTCGCGACCGAGGCACCCACGAGCTCCACCTGCGGCAGGTCGAGCACCCCGAGCTCGCGAGCAAGGGCGAAGGTGGCCTCCAGCCGCAGCGGCGCCATCGGGTGCTGGGGGCCGAAGTCGTAGTCCAGCAGCGACGGGGACCAGACCACACGCGTGTGCATGGCTCACCGTAGCGCCGTCGCATGCCACAGTGGACGCCGGTACGCCCGCGGTGGGCGACGGCGCCCGACTGGACCAGGAGGTGGTGGGTGAGGCTCCCCCGGCCGCTCCTGGCAGCCCGTCAGCTCGTCGACGACGCCGCACGGCACTCGCCGGCGAGGCTCGCGGTGATGGTCTTCGCCGGTGTCATCGCGATCTTCACCGGCCTGCTGCTGCTCCCCCAGGCGACGGCCGACGGGCAGGGCGCCTCCGTCGCCGACGCCCTGTTCACCGCCACCTCGGCGGTCTGCATCACGGGGCTGACGAGCGTCGACACCGCCACGTACTGGTCGCCGTGGGGTCAGGTCGTGATCCTCGTCGGGATCAAGATCGGCGGTCTCGGCGTCATGACGCTGGCCTCCCTCCTCGGGATGGCCGTCTCGCGCCGCATCGGGCTGACCCAGCGCCTGCTCACGGCGTCGGAGACGAAGATCTCCCGGCTCGGGGAGGTCGGCGCGCTGCTCCAGGTGATCGTCGTGACGTCGACGGCGATCGAGCTCACGGTCGCCGCCTTCCTCTTCCCGCGCTTCCTCGTCCTTCGCGAGACGGTCGGGGAGGCGGCGTGGCACGCGATCTTCTACGGGGTCTCGGCGTTCAACAACGCCGGGTTCGTCCCGACCCTCGGCGGGCTCGTCGAGCACCCCTCTGACTGGTGGATCGGGGCCCCGATCCTCCTCGGCGTCGCGCTCGGCTCGCTCGGCTTCCCGGTGATCCTCGACCTGTGGCGACGCCGCACGAACGCCGCGCACTGGACCCTGCACACCAAGCTGACCCTCGCGACGTCGGCGGTGCTCACCGCGGCCGGCGCACTGATCATCGGCGCCTTCGAGTGGACCAACCCGGAGTCCTTCGGGCGGCTCGACGGCTCGGGCAAGGTGCTCGCCTCGCTCATGGCCGGCGTGATGCCGCGCTCCGGCGGGTTCACGACGGTCCCCACCTCGACCATGCACGAGTCGAGCTGGCTGGTGACCGACGCCCTGATGTTCGTCGGTGGCGGGAGCGCCTCGACCGCCGGCGGCATCAAGGTGACGACGCTCGCCGTCATGGTGCTCGCGATCATCGCCGAGGCGCGTGGCGACCGCGACGTCGAGGCCTTCGGGCGCCGCATCCCGCGCGAGAGCCTTCGCCTCGCCGTCGCGGTCGCCTTCGTCGGTGCGACGATCGTCCTCGTGTCGAGCCTCGCGCTGCTCGCGGTCACCGGCGAGAAGCTCGACCGCGTGCTGTTCGAGGTGATCTCCGCGTTCGCCACCGTCGGGCTGAGCACCGGGATGGCTCTGCCCGAGCCCGCGAAGTACCTGCTGTCCGTGCTCATGTTCGTCGGGCGCACGGGCACGATGACCGTCGCAGCCGCACTCGCGCTGCGTGACCGGCGCCGGGTCATCCGGTACCCCGAGGAGAGGCCGATCCTTGGCTGACATGCACACCGGTTCGTCCGCCCGTTCCTCGAAGCCCTCGGCGGGCTCCGGGGTCCTCGTCATCGGCCTCGGCCGGTTCGGCTCGGCGCTCGCGACGACGCTCGAGGCCCAGGGCCGTGACGTCCTGGCCATCGAGCGCTCACCCCTCCTGGTCAAGCAGTACACCGGACGGTTCCCGCTGGTCGAGGCCGACGCCACGAACCCCGAGGCCCTCGTCCAGGTCGCGGCGAAGGACTTCCCGGTCGCCGTCGTCGGGGTGGGCACCTCGCTCGAGGCGAGCGTGCTCATCACCGGGAACCTCGTCGACCTGGGCACCCCGCAGATCTGGGCCAAGGCGACCTCGCCCGAGCATGCGCGCATCCTCGAGCGCATCGGTGCGCACCACATCGTGGCGCCCGAGGCCGACGCGGGTGTGCGGCTCGCGCACCTGGTCTCCGGCCGACTGCTGGACTACATCGAGGTGGAGGACAACTTCACCATCGTGAAGATGAGCCCGCCGACCGAGACGCACGGGTTCACGCTCGGGCAGTCCCAGGTGCGCACGCGCTACGGGGTCACCGTCCTCGGCGTGAAGTCACCGGGACGGGAGTTCGTGTTCGCGACACCGGAGACGCGGATCCTCGCCAACGACATCATCATCGTCTCCGGCCACTCGGACCTGCTGGAGCGCTTCTCCCAGCGCCCCTGAGACGGCGGTGCACGCACGAGGACGGCCCGGTCCCTCCCGAAGGAGGAGCCGGGCCGTCCTGTCTGCTCTGCCGGTCCTGGCAGGTCAGCGCACGGAACCCGAGCGCCGCTTGTTGTAGATGTCGAACGCCACGGCCAGCAGCAGCACGAGGCCCTTGACGACCTGCTGGATCGAGGTCTCGATGCTCAGCAGCTGCATGCCGTTGCTCATCACGGCCATGATCAGACCGCCGACCATCGCACCGCCGACCGTCCCCACACCGCCCGAGACCGACGCCCCACCGATGAAGCAGGCGGCGATCGCGTCGAGCTCGAACATGTTGCCCGCCGCGGGCTGGGCCGCGTTGGAGCGCGAGGAGAAGACGATTCCGGCAACGGAGGCGAGCACGCCCATGTTGAGCATGACGCCGAAGTTGACCCACTTGGTCTTGACCCCGGAGAGGGCAGCGGCCGTCTTGTTGCCGCCCAGCGCGTACACGTGCCGGCCGAAGACGGTCCGGGTGGTCACGAGCGTGTAGGCGATGATGAGGACGGCCATGATGATCAGCACGTACGGCAGGCCACGCGAGTTGGCGAGCTGCCAGGCGAAGGCCATGACGACGGCGCCGACCGCGAGGATCTTCAGGGCGAACTGCGGGAGTCCCTCGACGTGCTGCTGGTACGCCTGCTTGGCGACGCGGGCCCGCCACTGGCTGACCGCGTAGGCGACGACGACGAGCCCGAAGACGACAATCGTGAAGAGGTCGTAGCCGTTGCCGCCGAGCAGACCCGTTCGAGAAGCCTGCGGCGATCTCGGTGTACGGGCTGTTGAAGGGCCCGAGCGAGACGTTCTTGAGCACGAGGGCGGTCAGGCCCCGGAACAGGAGCATCCCGGCGAGGGTGGTGATGAACGCCGGGATCCCGACGAAGGCGACCCAGAAGCCCTGCCAGGCCCCGATGGCGACGCCGACGAGCAGACCGGCGAGGACACCGACCCACCAGGGCATCCCCTGCCGCACGACGACGGTGGCACTGACGGCACCGACCAGCGCGACGACGGAGCCGACCGAGAGGTCGATGTGCCCGGCGATGATGACCATCACCATGCCGATCGCGAGGATCAGGATGTAGGAGTACTGCAGGACGAGGTTGGTGAGGTTCGTCGGCCCGAGAAGAAGGCCGTCGGTGCGCCAGGCGAACAGCACGACGATCGCGACGAAGGCGACGTAGATCCCGCTGGTCCGCAGGTTCCGCGTCAGGCTCTGAATAGGTGGTGGCTACGAAGCTCATTTCGCCTGTTCCCTTTCCTTGGTCATGAGCTCCATGAGTCGCTCTTGGGTGGCCTCGGCGACGGGGAGCTCACCGGTGATCCGGCCGAAGGCCAGGGTGTAGATCCGGTCGCAGATGCCCAACAGCTCGGGCAGCTCTGAGGAGATGACGACGACCGCCTTACCTGAGGCGACCAGCCGGTTGATGATGGTGTAGATCTCGTACTTCGCACCCACGTCGATGCCACGGGTGGGCTCGTCGAGGATGAGGACGTCCGGGTCGGTGTAGATCCACTTCGACAGGACGACCTTCTGCTGGTTGCCACCGGAGAGCTGACCCGCGAGGGCGTGCACGCTCGGCGTCTTGATGTTCAGGCTCCCGCGGTACTCCTCGGCGATCTTGAGCTCCTCGTTGCCGTTCACCCACCCGCGGGTGGAGAGCTTGTGGAGCCCTGCCGCGCTGATGTTCCGCTTGATGTCCTCGATGAGGTTCAGCCCGTAGGTCTTGCGGTCCTCCGTCGCGTAGGCGATGCCGTGGGCGATCGCCTCCGAGACCGTTCGGGTCCTGATCTCCTTGCCCGCCTTGTAGACGCGGCCGCTGATGTTGCGCCCGTAGGAGTGGCCGAACATGCTCATCGCGAGCTCGGTGCGCCCCGCACCCATGAGACCGGCGATGCCGACGACCTCACCGGCACGGACGTTGAAGCTCGCACCGTCGACGACGATCCGCTCGGACTGGGTCGGGTGGTGCACCGTCCAGTCCTCGACCCGGAGCACCTCGGCCCCGATCTCGGGCGTCCGCTTCGGGTAGCGGTTCTCCAGCTCGCGGCCGACCATGCCCTTGATGATCCGGTCCTGGCTGGACCCGGGCCCGGACATGTCGAATGGTCTCGATCGTCCGACCGTCCCGGATGATCGTCGTCCGGTCGGCGATGTGGTCGATCTCGTTGAGCTTGTGCGAGATCATGATCGAGGTGATGCCCTGGCCCTTGAGGTGCCGGAGCAGGTCGAGCAGGTGCTCGGAGTCGGAGTCGTTGAGGGCTGCGGTCGGCTCGTCGAGGATGAGGAGCTTGACCCGCTTGGACAGGGCCTTCGCGATCTCGATGAGCTGCTGCTTGCCGACGCCGAGGGTGCCGACCGGGGTGATCGGCTTCTCCTTGAGACCGACGCGGGCCAGCAGCTTCGCCGCCTCGGCGTTGGTCTTGTTCCAGTCCACCAGACCGCCGCGGCCCCGCTGCTCGTTGCCGAGGAAGATGTTCTCCGCGACGGACAGGTAGGGCACCAGGGCAAGCTCCTGGTGGATGATGACGATGCCCTGCTCCTCGGAGTCGTTGATCGACCCGAAGCGTGATGGGCTTGCCCTCGAAGACGATCTCGCCCTCGTAGGTGCCGAACGGGTAGACGCCCGAGAGGACCTTCATCAGGGTCGACTTGCCTGCGCCGTTCTCGCCGCAGATCGCGTGGATCTCACCCCGCTCGACCTCGAGCGTGACGTCCTGGAGCGCCTTGACGCCAGGGAAGGTCTTGGTGATGGAGCGCATCTCCAAGATGGTGTTGGTCATGCGTTCTCGCCTCTCGTGTGGTCGCGAACCGCCCGGTGACCGGCCCGGAGGGGTCTCCCCCTCCGGGCCGGTCCGATGGATCAGATCAGCCGGCGGCGATTCCGCTGGCGACCTCGTCAGCGGTCCAGTAGCCGGAGTCCACGAGGAGCGAGGTGATCGTGTCCTTGTAGACGATGTCCGACTCGAGCAGGTAGGACGGGACGGTCTTCACACCGTTGTCGTACGTCTCGGTGTCGTTCGCCTCGGGCTCCTCGCCCATGAGGTACGCCGAGGCGACCGTGACGGCCTGGTCGGCGAGCTTGCGGGTGTCCTTGAAGATCGACGCGAACTGCACGTCGGTGTCGATCAGCTTGACGGACTCGATCTCCGCGTCCTGACCGGTGACGACGGGCATGCCGTCGGCGATGGTCGGGCCGTAGCCGGCGTTGCCGAGGGCGGTGAGGATGCCTCGGGACAGGCCGTCGTACGGGGAGAGGACGCCCTGGACCTTGGAGCCGTCGTTGTAGGCCTGCGTGAGCAGGTCCTCCATGCGCTTCTGCGCCGTCTCCTGCTGCCACCGCAGGATGTTGACCTGCTCGATGGTGGTCTGGCCGGACTTGACGACCAGCGTGCCGTCGTCGATCAGCGGCTGCAGGATGGACATGGCGCCGTTGAAGAAGAAGAAGGCGTTGTTGTCATCGAGCGAGCCGGCGAAGAGCTCGACGTTGAACGGGCCCGTGGCGGTGCCGGCGGAGCCGTCAGCGTTGAGGACGCCGAGGCCGACGAGCAGCGACGTGGCCTGCTGGATGCCGACCTTGAAGTTGTCGAACGTCACGTAGAAGTCGACGTTCGCCGAGTCACGGATGAGGCGGTCGTACGCGACGACCGGGATGCCCTTGGCCTTGGCGGCGTCGAGCTGGCCCGAGAGCGTCGTGCCGTCGATCGCCGCGATGATCAGGGCCTTGGCGCCCTTGGTGATCATCTGGTCGACCTGCTGCTGCTGGGTCGGGATGTCATCGTTCGCGAACTGGAGGTCGACCGTGAATCCGGCTGCCTCCAGGCCCTTCTTGACGGCGTCGCCGTCAGCGATCCAGCGAGACGACGTCTGGGTCGGCATGGCGACCCCGATGAGGCCACCTTCCTCCATGGCTGCCGTCGAGTCGCCGGTTGCTGCGGACGTCTCGGTCGAACCCGCGCCGGAGCCACCGCACGCGGCGAGGCCCAGGGCGAGCGTCATGCCCGCCGCGATGGCGACGAACTTCTTGAGAACCATTTCTCCTCCTCGAGAAAATGCATCTTCCTGATGGTGGGACGGTCGGGAGTCTCCTGACCGGCCCGGGCATCCTGACCGTGGTGCTCGGAACCGGTCAGGAAGTCTGTGGGGTGCTACTCGACCTGGATCAGGTCGACCCCGCTGCGTGCGGAGCCGCGCGATCTCGGCCGCGGGTGCGGACGGGCCTGTGAGGACCGTCCCGATCTCGCCGATGTCGGCGACCTTGGCCAGGTGGACCTGGCCGATCTTGGAGCCGTCGGCGACGACGACGGTGCGCTCGGCTGCGGCGATCATGCGCGCCTTCACCTCGGCCTCCGGCAGGTTGAGGTTCGTCACACCACGCTCGGCGTCGACGCCGTTGCAGCCGATGAAGGCGAGGTCGGCGTGCAGCCGGCTCAGCACGAACGAGGCCCACGGGTCGACGAGGGAGTGCTGCAGGCGACGCAGGGTGCCGCCGAGGACGACGACGGTGATCCCGCCGAGCGAGGCCTCGAGCTCCAGGGCGACCGTCAGCCCGTTGGTCACCACGGTGACGCGCTCGAGCTCGGTGCGCGCCACCAGTGCCCGTGCGATCGCCGTCGTCGTGCTGCCGACGTCGAGCAGGACGCTCATGCCCGAGGTCACCATCCCGGCGGCATGGGTGGCGATCGCCTCCTTCTCCGCCGACATCCGGTGCGAGGCCTCTTCGTAGGAGTGCTCGGCACGGACGGGGCTCGACGGAGCGATCGCCCCACCGCGGACGCGGCGCACGCCCTGCTCGGCCTCCAGGGCTGCGAGGTCGGTGCGGATCGTGACGTCGGAGACTCCGAAAGCGTCCGCAAGCTCGGCGACCCGGACGAACTGACGCTCGGCGATGAGCTGGAGCATCCGCTCGCGACGAACCGTCACGGGGAGCACCTCGATCTCTTCGCTGAGCACGTGCCTACTGTGCTGGGTGGGGCCGGAGCGGGTCAACTTCTTGAACCCAACTTTTGATTGCGAAATCATAACGGTGGACCTGTCGTCGATCCGGAAGGACCTTCGGTCCACTCCGATAACGTTTACCTGCGTCTTTGCGCACGATTCACCCCTCCCCGCCGACGATCGTCGACGGGGAGAGCGGTCCAGAAGTGAAAGTTTTCGAAAGCAATACGGTCAGTCGGGCAAGCCGGCCGGGCTCACAGACCCTGGGCGACCCGGTAGTAGACGTTGTTCCAGCGGACCTGGTCACGGAACGAGGAGCGCGTCGTCGACTCGTCGATGACGAGCAGCTCGGTGCGGGCGATCTCGGCGAAGACCTCGAAGGCGTCGACGCCGACCTGCGTGCTGAGCACCGAGTGGTGCGCCGCCCCTGCGGTCAGCCAGGCCTCGGCCGAGGTGGTGAAGTCGGGCCGCGGCCTCCACACGGCACGCGCGACGGGCAGGTGCGGGAGCGGGGCGGCCGGCGGGACGACGTCGACCACGTTCGCCGTCAGGCGGAAGCGGTCACGCATGTCCGACATGGCCACGACGACGCCCGGGCCGGGATCGGTCGAGAAGACCATCCGGACCGGGTCCTCGCGGCCGCCGATGCCGAGCGGGTGGATCTCCACGCTGGGCCGGCTCGTCGTCAGCGACGGGCAGACCTCGAGCATGTGGGCACCGAGGATGACCTCCTCGCCGGGGGTCATGTCGTAGGTGTAGTCCTCCATCAGGGAGGCGCCGCCCGGCAGCCCCTCGCCCATGACCTTGGCAGCGCGCACGAGGACTGCGGTCTTCCAGTCGCCCTCGGCGCCGAAGCCGTAGCCCTTGGACATCAGGCGCTGCACGGCCATGCCGGGGAGCTGCCGCAGGGCGCCGAGGTCCTCGAAGGTCGTGGTGAAGGCCTTGGCGCCCAGTCCGGTGAGGAATCCCTCGAGCGCAGCCTCCTGGCTCGCCGCGTAGCGGAGCGACTCGTGCCGCTCGCCGCCCTTGCGCAGCTCGGGCACGACGTCGTACAGGTCCTCGTACTCGGCGACGAGCGCGTCGACCACGGAGGCCTCGACCTGGCCGACGGCCTCGGCGAGCTCGTTGACGCCCCAGGTGTTGACCGAGACGCCGAAGCGGATCTCCGCCTCCGTCTTGTCGCCCTCGGTGACCGCGACGTTGCGCATGTTGTCGCCGAAGCGGGCGAGGCGGAGCTCGTGCGTCGCCGCCCAGCCGGCCGCGCCACGCACCCAGGTGCCCACGCGCGCCGTGACGGCCGGGTTGCTGACGTGGCCGACGACCGTCGTGCGGGCGATCCCCATGCGGCTCTGGATGTAGCCGTGCTCGCGGTCGCCGTGGGCGGCCTGGTTGAGGTTCATGAAGTCGAAGTCGATCGTGTCCCAGGGCAGGGCGACGTTCGCCTGGGTGTGCAGGTGCAGCAGCGGCTTGCGCAGCTCGTTCAGCCCGGCGATCCACATCTTCGAGGGGCTGAAGGTGTGCATCCAGGTGATGACCCCGAGGACGCGGTCGTCGGAGGAGGCGTCGATCATCGCGCGGCGGATCGAGTCGGCGTCCTTCAGGACGGGCTTCCACACGATGCGCACCGGCACGTCCGCGGAGGCGTCGAGCGTGCGGGCGACCTCCTGGGACTGCTCGGCGACCTGACGCAGGGTCTCCTCGCCGTAGAGCATCTGGCTGCCGGTGAGGAACCAGACCTCACGGTCGGCGTACGGCTTGGTCATGCTGACTCCTTCGGGGTGCTGGTCGTCGTGCGTCCGTGGCGGGGGTCGAGGCGCTCGGCCTACTGCCCGTAGACGTTCTGGTAGCGGTCGTAGAGCCGGTCGACCTCGGCCTGCGGGATCCGCAGCGGCTCGCCGAGCTGGCGCGAGAGGTGCACGGTCCGCGCGACCTCCTCGACCATGACGGCGGCCTTGACCGCCGCGAGGGCGTCCTTGCCGACCGTGAACGGTCCGTGGTTGCGCATGAGGACGGCAGGGCTGCGCGAGCCGCGCAGGGTCTCGACGATGCCCTTGCCGATCGAGTCGTCGCCGATCAGCGCGAAGGGGCCGATCGGCACGTCCCCGCCGAACTCGTCGGCCATCATCGTCAGCACGCAGGGGACGGGCTCGGCGCGCGCGGCCCAGGCCGTGGCGTAGGTCGAGTGCGTGTGCACCACTCCGCCGACCTCCGGCATGTGCCGGTAGACGTAGGCGTGGGCCGCGGTGTCGGAGGAGGGCGAGCGCGTGCCGTCGACGAGCACACCGTCGAGGTCGCAGACCACCATCGACTCCGGCGTGAGCTCCTCGTAGCGGATGCCGGAGGGCTTGATGACGAGCAGCTCGGCGGTGCTCAGGCGCTGCGAGACGTTCCCCGCCGTCCACACGACCAGGCCCCAGCGCGGCAGCTCCGCGTGCAGGGCGCAGACCTCCTGCCGGACGCGAGCGACCTCCTCCTGCACGTCGGCCGGGTAGTCGGCCAGGCTCTTCTGCACGGTCACGCCTCTCTCTGCTGCATCGTCGCGATCTCCACCGTCGGCCGGGCTAGGTCGCATCGGCCGCGGCGCGCTCGACGGCGAGACCTGCGGTGTAGCGCTCCAGGTAGACGGCGAACCCCGCGACGTCGGCCGGGTCCGGCGCGACGACCTCCGCCGCGGCATCGCCGAAGACGCGCTCGGCGAGGAAGGTGCCGAGGTCCTGATCGGTGTCGGCTGCGCGGTAGGCGGCCAGGACGGCGATTCCCCAGGCCCCTCCCTCGCTCGCGGTCGCGGCCACGGCGACCGGCGCACCGACCGCAGCGGCGAGCAGCCGCTGGGCGACCCCCGCCGTCCGGAACATCCCGCCGTGCGCGAAGAGCTCGTCGATCTCGACGCCCTCGGACTGCAGCACGCGCATGCCGAGGCTCAGCGTCGCGAAGGCTCCGTAGACCTGGGTCCGGACGACGTTCGCCAGCGTCAGCCGGCTGTCAGGGGTCCGCACGATGAGCGGTCTGCCCTCGGCCAGCCCGGTGATCGGCTCTCCCGACAGGTAGTTGTAGGCGAGGAGCCCGCCGCCGTCCGCCTCACCGGTCAGCGCCTCGCGCAGCAGGACCCCGAAGACCTCGTCGGGCGAGGCGGGCCGGCCGAGCGCCGTCGCGAACTGGCCGAAGACCTCGGCCCAGGCGCCGAGCTCGCTCGCCCCGTTGTTGCAGTGGACCATCGCGACCAGGTCCCCGGCGGGGGTCGTCACCAGGTCGAGCTCGTGGTGCACGCGCTCGAGCGGACGCTCCAGCACGACCATCGCGAAGATGCTCGTGCCGACGCTCACGTTCCCGGTGCGCTGCGCCACGGCGTTCGTGGCGACCATCCCGGTGCCGGCGTCGCCCTCGGGAGGGCACAGCGGGATGCCTGCGGGCAGCGTGCCGGTCGGGTCGAGCAGCGCCGCGCCCTCCTCGGTGAGGCGGCCCGCCTCCTGGCCGGCGAGGAGGACCTGCGGGAGCAGGTCGACCAGCCGGCGGCCAGGGATGCGGCCGGCGACGAGCTCGTCGACCTGGTCGAGCATCCGCGCGTCGTACTGCTTCGTCGTCGTGTCGATCGGGAACATGCCCGAGGCGTCGCCCACGCCGAGCACCTTCTGCCCGGTCAGGCGCCAGTGCACGTAGCCCGCGAGCGTGGTGAGGAAGTCGATGCGCTCGACATGCGGCTCCTCGTCGAGGATCGCCTGGTGCAGGTGCGCGATCGACCAGCGCAGGGGGATGTTGTGGCCGACGAGCGCGCTCAGCTCTGCCGCCGCCGGACCGGTCGAGGTGTTGCGCCAGGTCCGGAACGGGACGAGCAGCTCGCCCTCGGCGTCGAACGCGAGGTAGCCGTGCATCATGGCCGAGACGCCGATCGCGCCGAGACCCGCGGGGCGGACACCGTTCCGCGACTCGCAGTCGACGAGGACGGCCGCGACGGCCTCACGCAGCCCGGACCAGACCTCGTCGAGCGCGTAGGTCCACCGCCGGTCGACGAGCTGGTTCTCCCAGTCGTGGCTCCCGCTCGCCAGGACGGTGCCGTCGGGGGCGACGAGCACCGCCTTGATCCTCGTCGAGCCGAGCTCGATCCCGAGGAGCGCCTGGCCCGCGGAGATCACTGCCGAGGCCTGGGTGGGACGGCCGTCCGGGCTCATCGGTGCTCCCTCTCGCGTCGTTGCGGTAGCTCGTGAACGATGTTAGCGCTCACATCCGACCTGTCAAGCGCTGCCGGCGCGCGGACCCCCCGTGCTCGACCGCACGACGAGGCGCGGAGGGATCGCCTCGGCGCCCGCCTCCTGGTCGGCGAGCGCCGCCCTGAGCACGCCGAGGCAACGGCGCCCCAGGGCGCCGAAGTCCTGGCGGACCGTCGTCAGCGGAGGCACGAAGTGGGCCGAGCCGTCGACGTCGTCGAACCCGACGACGGACACGTCGTCCGGCACTCGCACGCCCCGTTCGGCGAAGGCGTGCAGCAGGCCGAGGGCGAGCTGGTCGTTGGCGGCGAAGACGGCGCTCGGCAGCAGGCCGTCCGCGAGCCCGAGGCCCACGCGGTACCCCGTCTCGGCCGACCAGTCCCCGTCGATCGGCCCGCGCGGGACGATCCCCGAGGAGCTCAGCTCGTCGAACCAGCCGCGACGACGCTCTCTCGCGTCGATCCAGCTCTGCGGGCCGGCGAGGTGGACGACGTCACGGTGCCCGAGGTCGAGCAGGTGCCGCACCGCCGCACGCGCCCCGGCGTACTGGTCGACGGCGACCGCGTGGACGCGTCCGGCCGGGACGTCGTGCGAGCCGACCATCACGACAGGGATGCGCGGGTCGTAGGCGCGCACCGCCTCGCGGGCGTCGTCCTGCGGGGCGATGACGACGGCTCCGTCGACCCCCTGGTCCATGAAGTGGTCGAGCGCCGTCCGCACCTCGTCGTCGTCCCAGTGCCGCACGGTCGCGACCGAGACGAACAGCCCGCTGTCGCGCGCCGCCTCCTCGATGGCGATGAGCGTGCTCGTCGGGCCGAAGAGCGCGGAGCCAGGGGTGATGACGCCGATCGTGCCCGAGCGCCGGGTGACCAGGGTCCTGGCCGCCGAGTTGCGCCGGTAGCCGAGGCTGTCGATCGCCTCGAGGACCCGCCGCCTCGTCTCGGGTCGCACGCTCGGGTGGTCGTTCAGCACGCGGGAGACCGTCTGGTGCGAGACCCCAGCGAGGACGGCGACGTCGCTCATCGCCGGCGGTCGTGCGGCGTTCACCCCGCTGCTGACCCGTGGGCGCCCGGGGCGGGGGCGACCGGGCCCGGGGCGAGGCCGAGCTCTCGCGAGCGGTCACGCGCGGCCTCGGCGGCCGCGAGGATCCCCGCCCGCACGCCATGGGCGTCCAGCTCGCGCAGGCCCGCGACCGTCGTCCCGCCGGGCGAGGACACCCGTTCGCGCAGCACGACGGGGTGCTCCCCGGAGGACTCGAGCAGCTCCGCCGCGCCACGGAAGGTGGCCGTCGCGAGCGCGAGGGACTGCGCCCGGGTCAGCCCGAGCAGCACGCCCGCCTCGGCGAGCGCGTCGACGAGGTAGAAGACGTAGGCCGGTCCGGAGCCGGAGATCGCCGTGACGGCGTCCATCATCGGCTCGGCGACGCGCACCACGAGCCCCGTCGCGGCGAGGACCTCCTCGACGAGCGCCAGGTGCGACTCGTCCGCGGCGGCGCCGGGGCAGATCGCCGCCGCACCCTGACCGATGACCGCCGGGGTGTTCGGCATGACGCGGACGACGGGGGTCCCGGCCGGCAGCCGGGCGGCGAGGGCGGCCGTCGTGAGGCCGGCGGCGACGCTGACGACGAGGGCTCCTGGCCGCAGCGCCGGAGCGATCTCGTCGAGCACCCCGGGGACGTCGACGGGCTTGAGGGCGACGACGAGCACCTCGACGCGCTCGGCGACCTGGACGGGCGTGTGGTCCACCCGGACGCCGTGGGCAGCGGCGATCTCGGTCGCGCGCAACGCGTAGCGCTCGCTCACCTCGACCTCGTCGGTGTCCCAGCCGCCGCGCAGGACGGCTGCCAGGACGGCCTCGCCCATCACCCCGCCGCCGAGGATGCCGACGCGTGGCCGGCGGGCCGCCGCAGTCACAGCGTGAAGCCGGAGTACACGGCCATCAGCTCGTCGGCCGGGCCGCTCAGCTGGAGGACGGCGGTGCCGTTCGACCAGGTCAGGACCCCTGACCCGTCGGCGAGGGTCGCCATCGTGTAGCTGCCGACGCCGGAGCCGTCGACCTCGACCTCACCGGTGGTCGGCGCCGCGTCCGCGTCCGGGGAGGCGGCGAGAAGCGTCTCGTAGGCGGTCGTCGCCTCCTCCGGGGTCGCCCACTGCGCGGCGAGCAGGCCGAGGGTCGACGAGCCGTCGGTGTAGGCGAGGCGGTAGGCCTCCAGCGGACCGAGCGCGTCGAGCTCGGTGGTGGGCGCGGACTCGCTCAAGGCGAACGCGAGCACCGTCGAGGGGAGCGCGCCCGCGAAGGCGGTGCCCTCCTCACGGGCGATCGGGTCGACGGTGGGCGTCGGCACCGGGAGCGTGACGACCTCCGCCTCGGGCTGGGTCATCGACCCGCCGCGGTTGCTGAGCACCAGCGCGGCCGTCCCGGCGAGTGCCACGAGCAGGACACCCACCACGATGTACAGCCACACGGGGATCCGGCGTGCGGCGCTCGTGCTGCTCCCCTGGCGGGTCTCGGACCCGCTCGTCTGGACGTCCTGCTCCATCGTCGATCGCCTTCCATCGTCGTGCGGTCAGCCTATGGCCTGCCCGGCCCGGGGAGTCGGAGGTCGGTGGCGACGGGTTGTCGGACCCCGCGGCTAGCCTGCGGCGGTGACCTCCACCACCCGCGCCCCCGCCGCCCGCGCCTCCCGCTCGGCGAAGGCCGCGCGCCCGGGCTGGGCGTGCTCCGAGTGCGGCTGGACGACGAGCAAGTGGGCGGGCCGCTGCGGGGAGTGCCAGGCCTGGGGCTCCGTCGTGGAGGAGTCGGCACCGACCGGCCCGCGGACGACGGCCACGAGCCCCTCGCGCACCCCCGCCCGGCCGATCGGCGAGATCGACGTCGACTCCGCACGGGCCCGCCCCACCGGCGTCGGTGAGCTCGACCGGGTGCTCGGCGGCGGCCTCGTGCCTGGTGCGGTGGTGCTCCTCGCCGGGGAGCCAGGGGTCGGCAAGTCGACCCTCCTGCTCGACGTCGCCGGCCGGCTCGGCCGCCAGGCGGGCGCCCGCGTGCTCTACGTCACCGGCGAGGAGTCCGCAGGCCAGGTGCGGCTGCGGGCGGAGCGGATCGGCGCCGTGGCTCCCGGCCTGCTGCTGGCCGCCGAGACCGACCTCGGCACGGTGCTCGGGCACCTCGAGGTCGTCGAGCCGAGCCTGCTCGTGGTCGACTCCGTCCAGACGATCTCCTCGACCCAGGTCGACGGCGCGCCCGGCGGCGTCTCGCAGGTGCGCGAGGTCGCCGCGGCGCTCATCGCGGCCGCCAAGGAGCGCGGCATCCCCGCGCTGCTCGTCGGCCATGTGACGAAGGACGGCTCGGTCGCGGGCCCGCGCACGCTCGAGCACCTGGTCGACGTCGTCTGCCAGTTCGAGGGCGACGCGCACACCCGCCTGCGCATGGTCCGCGCGACGAAGAACCGCTACGGACCGACGGACGAGGTCGGCTGCTTCGACCTGACCGAGCAGGGCATCGTCGAGCTCACGGACCCGAGCGGCCTGTTCCTGTCGCGCACCACCAGGCCCGTCGCCGGGACCTGCGTGACCGTCACCCTCGAGGGGCGCCGCCCGATGGCGGTCGAGGTCCAGGCGCTCGTGGTCCCGAGCCTGCTGTCCAACCCGCGGCGCACGACGAGCGGGGTGGACTCGTCCCGACTGGCGATGGTCCTCGCCGTCCTGCAGCGCCGGGCGGGCGCCCCGCTCGGGGACCGGGACGTCTACGTCTCGACCGTCGGGGGCGCCCGGATCGCCACCCCTGCCTCCGACCTCGGGATCGCCCTCGCGGTCGCCAGCGCCACGGCCGACGTCCCCGTCTGGGAGGGGCTCGTCGCGATCGGGGAGGTCGGCCTGGCGGGCGAGATCCGTGCCGTCGTCGGCATCGGCCGTCGCCTGGCGGAGGCGAGGCGACTGGGCTTCGTGCGCGCCATCGTCCCGGCCGGCTCCACGGGTGACGTCGAGGTCCCCGAGGGGATGCACGTCGTCGAGGTCAGCCACCTCGCCGAGGCCGTCGACGCTGCGCGTCGCACGGGCAACGACGCTGGTCACAGCTAGGATTCCCCCGTGGCCATGGAGCGTCCTGCCGAAGAGCTCCTGCGGACGACCCTTGCCGCGGTCGCCCCGGGAACCGAGCTGCGCGACGGACTCGAGCGCATCCTGCGCGGACGTACCGGCGCCCTCATCGTCCTCGGCTACGACCGCGTCGTGGAGTCGATCTGCTCCGGCGGCTTCGTGCTCGACGTGGAGTTCTCCGCGACCCGCCTGCGCGAGCTCGCGAAGATGGACGGCGCCGTCGTGGTCGACCGCGACGGGAGCCGCATCGTGCGCGCCGCCGTCCAGCTCCTTCCCGACCCGACCATCAGCACCACGGAGTCCGGGACCCGTCACCGCACCGCCGAGCGCGTCGCGAAGCAGACGGCCTTCCCCGTCGTCTCCGTGAGCCAGTCGATGCAGATCATCGCGCTGTACGTCGGCGGCTCGCGGTACGTGCTCGAGGGCTCCGACGTCATCCAGTCCCGCGCGAACCAGGCCCTCGCCACGCTCGAGCGGTACAAGTCGCGACTCGACGAGGTCGGCGGCACGCTCTCCGCTCTCGAGATCGAGGACCTCGTCACGGTGCGCGACGTGGCAGCGGTGGTCCAGCGCCTGGAGATGGTGCGCCGGATCTCCGAGGAGATCGCCGGCTACGTCGTCGAGCTCGGCACGGACGGTCGCCTCATGTCGCTCCAGCTCGAGGAGCTCGTCGGTGGTGTGGGCGCCGATCGCCTCCTGGTGATGCGGGACTACGCCGACACCTCCGACCCCGATCGCCTCACCGAGATCCAGACGGCCCTGGCCGCGATGGACGCGAACGAGCTCCTCGACCTGACCCACATCGCGCGGCTTCTCGGCCTGTCGGTCCACGACGACTCGCTCGACGGAGCCGTCGCGCCGCGCGGATTCCGGCTCCTGTCGAAGGTCCCACGCATCCCCGGCGCGATCGTCGACCGCCTGGTGCACCAGTTCGGCGGGCTCCAGAAGCTCCTCGCCGCCGGCGTCGACGAGCTGATGACCGTGGACGGGGTCGGCGAGCAGCGGGCGCGCGCCGTCCGCGAGGGCCTCTCCCGCCTGGCCGAGTCCTCGATCCTCGAGCGCTACGTCTGAGCCGCCGATCGGTCCCCAGGGGCCGAGCGCCGGGCCTGCCCGCGCGCACCGTGAGGCCCGGCGCCGGCCGCGGGGTGTCGCGCACGTGGACCCGGCGCGACTCAGCCCAGCGTGAACGACACCTCGGGGAGCGTCACCCCGGCCACGGTCGCCGTCGCCTTGTAGGTCCCGGGACGGGGTTCCGGCAGACCGCCGGGGCAGCCCTCGGCCGATCGTGTGCGGTCCCAGGTGACCGTCGCGGGAGCGCTCGCCCCCGCGCCGAGCAGCAGGAGGTCCTCCGCCGTCTCGGCCTGGCAGTCCTTGCTCGACCAGATCCGGTCGGCGCCCGGAGGTGATGACGATCTCGCGGTTCGCCGCCGAGGCGTCGAAGGTGCAGCTGTGCGTCCCGCCGTTGACGATCGACAGGGTCAGCTCGGGGTTCGCACCGGCCGGGTAGCTCGTCGCGGAGGCCGTGAGGCTCAGCTGGAGGTCGGCCGCCCCGCAGGCTGCCGGGCCGTCGGCCGTCGAGGCGGCAGGGGTCGTGGTCGTGGGCGCGGGCGCAGGGGCGGCGGACGAGTCCCCGCCGAGTGCGGCCGCGAGCCGGGTGACGCCGAAGGCGAGGGCCCCGATGACGGCGACGAGGACGAGCACGACGACGAGCCGGCGGACCCAGTAGACGCGGGCAGGCTTCCTCCCGACGGGATGAACGACGCTGCTCATCGACGACTCCTCACCCTGCCACGCTACGACGACCACCTCCGGGCACCGCCATGACGCGCCGAGGGCCGCCGTCGGGCATCATCGACCGGTGCCCGACACCCTCGTCCCGCCCGTGACGCAGTGGTTCGCCCGGGCCCGCCGTCCGCTCGCCTGGCGCGCGGAGGACCGCACGCCCTGGGGCGTCCTGGTGAGCGAGGTCATGCTCCAGCAGACGCCGGTCGCTCGCGTCGAGCCGGTCTGGACGGCATGGCAGGCCAGGTGGCCGCTGGCGGCCGACCTCGCGGCCGCGAGCACGGCCGAGGTGCTGCGCGCCTGGGGCCGGCTCGGGTACCCCCGCCGGGCCCTCCGGCTCCAGGAGTGCGCCGCCGTCGTGGTCAGGGACCATGGCGGCGAGCTGCCGGCCGACGAGGCGACGCTGCTGACGCTGCCGGGGATCGGCACCTACACGGCGGCAGCGGTGCTCGCCTTCGCGCACGGACGACGTTCGGTCGTGCTCGACACGAACGTCCGCCGAGTGCTGGCGCGCGTGCTCGACGGCGTGGCCCTCCCGCCGCCGCACCTGAGCGCTGCCGAGCTGCGTCGCGCCGGGAGCCTGGTGCCGCTCGACGACGCCGAGGCGGCCGAGTGGAACGCGGCCGTGATGGAGCTCGGGGCGCTCGTGTGCACGGCACGCTCCCCGCGCTGCGGTGACTGCCCCCTGGCGGAGCGGTGCACCTGGCTCGCCGCGGGGTGCCCGCCCGATGCGCACGCCGCGACCCGGCGGCGCCAGTCCTGGGTGGGGACCGACCGCCAGGCGCGTGGCCGGGTCATGGCACTGCTGCGCGAGTCGGCCGGCGAGGTGAGTGCCGACGGCGGTGGCCGAGGCCTGGCCGGATGAGGAGCAGCGCCGACGCGTGCTCGCCGGGCTCGTGGCCGACGGGCTCGCCGAGGCCACGCCAGCTCCCGACGACGCCTCAGCCGGGCCCGTCGCCTACCGGCTCCCAGGACGGCCCGCGGCCTCCGCACCCTCGGAGCCGTCCCTGCCCGCCGACGCACCGGGCGCAGCCGACAGCCCGGGGGCGCCCAGCACCCCGAGCACCCCGAGCACCCGGCACTGAAGGTCCCCGAGGGCCTCCTGGCGATCACCGACCGGGACGAGACGTGGACCGCATGGCTCGACTCGCTCCCCCTGCTCGTCGATGCCCTCCTCGGCGAGTGGGAGCTCAGCGTCGACGGGCCGGCGGGGCACGGCCGGTGCGCCCTCGTGCTCCCGGTCCGCACGCGCGAGGGGGTCCCGGCCGCGCTCAAGCTCGCCTGGCCGCACGAGGAGGCGCGGCATGAGCACCTGGCCCTCCAGCACTGGCACGGCCAGGGCTCCGTGCTGCTGCTCCGCGCCGATCCGCGCCGCTGGGCCCTGCTGCTGGAGCGCGCGCAGCAGCGCGACCTGCGCAGCCTCGATGACGTCGAGGCCTGCACCGTCGTCGGCGGGCTGCTCGCCCGTCTGCACCGCCCCGCACCACCCCAGCTCGCGCTCCTGTCGACGGCGGCGGCCGACTGGTCGGCCCGGCTCAGCGGGCTCCCCCGCTCGGCCCCCGTGCCCCGGCGGCTGGTCGAGCAGGCCGCCGCGCTGTGCCGTGACCTCGCGACGGACCGGTCGACCGACGGCACGCTGCTGCACACCGACGCCCACTACGAGAACGTCCTGGCGGCACAGCGCGAGCCGTGGCTCGTCATCGACCCGAAGCCGCTCTCCGGCGACCCGCACTTCGAGCCGGCTCCCCTGCTGTGGAACAGGTGGGAGGAGGTCATCGACTCCTTCGACCCGCGCTGGGCGGTGCGCCGCCGCCTGGACGCCGTGGTCGACGCCCTCGACCTCGACCCGGACCGCGCCCGGGACTGGGTCGTGGTCCGCGAGACGGTCAACGCGCTGTGGACGATCGAGTCGGCGACTCGCGCGACCCGTCCCCTCACGGCGGCCGACCGGGAGTGGATCACGCGGGCCGTGACGATCGCCAAGGCCGTCCAGGACTGAGCCGGCGAGTCCGGTGGTCCACCTCCCGCGAGACGCGCGTCTCATGAACGGGGGCCTCCACGGCTCACGATGAGGTCCTGAGCCTCGACAGCGCAGCGGTGGGCGCAGCATGCTCCACGCATGCGCGTCTTCACGATTCCCACCGGTCCCGATGAAGAGACCGACAGCGCCGGAGTGACCCTCGACCAGCTCCCCGGAGCCCTCGGGGCCTCGATGGTGAACGTCACGCACGTCGCCGCCGGGGGCACCCTCGGGCGGCACGCCCCGCGACGGCGCCAGGTCTTCGCCGTCCTGACGGGGCGCGGGCAGGTCCAGGCCAGCTCGGGGCCCCCGCATGACATCGAGGCCGGGACCTTCGTGCTCTGGGAGGCAGGGGAGGAGCACCAGACCTGGGCGACGACGGACATGACCGCCGTCGTCATGGAGAACCTCGGCGTCCTCGACTTCGCGGGGCGCTTCGCCGAGATCAGCCTCGACGCCGAGCCTCGCGAACGACTAGCCGGCGTGCTCGGCGGCCCGCCGAGGTCGATCAGCATCCGCGTGTTGCCCAGCGTGTTGGGCTTCACGCGCGCCAGGTCGAGGAACTCCGCGACGCCGTCGTCGTGCGAGCGCGGAGCTCGGCGTAGACCTCCTGGGTGACCGGCGTCCCCGCGATGGGCCGGAACCCGTGAGC
>CAVZPH010000038.1:0-44800 GCA_963777075.1 uncultured Actinomycetota bacterium
CCCCCGGGCCTGACGGTCATCGCCGGCGGAAAGCTCACGACGTACCGCGTGATGGCCAAGGACGCCGTGGACTTCGCGATCGGCGAGCGCGCCGCGACGCTGCCGTCGATCACCGACAAGATCCCGCTGGCGGGCGCCGAGGGCCATGACGTCATGCAGCGGCAGTCTCGGAGGATCAGCACCGAGCACGGCTGGTCGCAGGCCATGATCGATCACCTGCTGCACCGCTACGGCTCGCTGCTGACCGAGATCATCGACCTCGTCCACGAGGACCCGTCGACTCGGCAAGCCGCTCGACCGGGGCACCCGCGTACCTGCGGGCCGAGGTCGCCTACGCCGCGAGCCACGAGGGCGTCCTGCACCTGGAGGACGTCATGCTCCACCGCACGCGGCTCGTCTACGAGCAGCGCGACCGCGGGCTCGGCGGCGATCGACGAGATCGCCGCGCTGGTCGCGCCGCGGCTCGGCTGGACGCCGAGCGCACCGCGAAGGAGATCGCCTCCTACCGCGCGCGCTGCGAGGCCGACGAGGCCGCGTCGTTCCAGCGCGGCGACGCCGAGGCGGAGGCGGTCCGGCTCGAGGCGCAGGACATCGCGCCGCTCCGACCGCTCGAGGCGAGAACGGGTCGAGCTCTGGCACCAGATGATGCACTTCCGGCGCTTCCAGGACTAGCGTCCCCAGTGCACCAACAACCCTCCGGGCCAACGCCCGGAGCGCACGTGACAATGACGTCTCGCGGAGGGAACGAGGAGTTCCATGGATGTATCGCTAGGTACGGTCTTCATCTCGGAGACCATCGGTACGCCGATCCTGCTACTGCTGGGTGGCGGCGTCGTCGCCAATGTCATCCTGCCCAAGACGAAGGGCTTCGACAGCGGGTGGATCGTCATCACGTTCGGGTGGGGCTTCGGCGTGTTCGCCGGTGTCTACGCCGCCTTCAAGTCGGGCGCGCACCTGAACTTCGCGGTGACGGTGGGCTTCTTGCCAATGGTGCCAAGGAGTACGCACCCTGGCGTCGCGGTGACCTTCGCCTCGACGATGGTCTATCTCGCAGGTGAGATGCTCGGCGCCTTCCTCGGCGCGATCCTCGTGTTCCTCGCCTACAAGAAGCACTTCGACGAGGACGCAGACGCCGGCACGAAGCTCGGCTGTCTTCTCGACCGGCCCGCCATCCGCAGCTACGGCTGGAACTTCGTCACGGAGGCGATCGGCACGTTCGTCCTGGTGTTCATCATCCTGGCGTTCGGGAAGACCCCGTGCCCAGCTCGGCCCGCTCGCCGTCGCCCTGCTGGTCGTCGGCATCGGCCTCAGCCTCGGTGGCCCCACCGGCTACGCCATCAACCCGAACCGTGACCTCGGCCCCGTATCGCCCACGCCCTGCTGCCGATCAAGGGCAAGGGCTCCGAGCGACTGGGGCTACGCCTGGGTCCCGGTCCTCGGCCCGATCGTCGGTGGCGTCATCGCCGGCCTCGTCGCTCACGCCTACATCGGCTGATCCCTCGGGGTGGGGCGCCGAGTTCCGCCGAAACTACGCTCCGGCGCCCACCCCGCCCTCTGCTCCACCGCAGGACCGTTCGACCGCTTCACCGATCCACTACGCATCGAGCGCCGCATGACGCCACAGCACCATCGCCACGCGGAACCGCCCGCGACCGGTGGGTCCGTCATCCGCACAACGATGTGAAGGATCGACATGGCTGACGTACATCCTCGCTATCGACCAGGGCACGAACGCCTCCCGGGCGATTCGTCTTCGACCACTCCGGACTGATCGTCGCCAGCGGCCAGAAGGAGCACGAGCAGATCTTCCGAAGCCGGGCTGGGTCGAGCACGACGCCTCCGAGATCTGGGTCAACGTCCGTGAGGTCGTGGGCCTGGCCCTGACCCGCGCGAACCTCACCTACCGCGACATCGCAGCGGTCGGCATCACCAACCAGCGCGAGACCGCCGTGGTGTGGGACCGCACCACCGGTGAGCCCGTCTACAACGCGATCGTCTGGCAGGACACCCGCACGCAGAAGATCTGCGACGACCTCGCCGCCCTCGGTGGCGGCGCCGAGCGCTACAAGGAGAAGGTCGGCCTGCCGCTGGCGACCTACTTCTCCGGCCCGAAGGTCCGCTGGATCCTCGACAACGTCCCCGGCGCCCGCGAGAAGGCAGAGGCCGGCACCCTGGCGTTCGGCAACACCGACGCCTGGGTCCTGTGGAACATGACCGGCGGGGTCGACGGCGGCGTCCACGTCACCGACGTCACGAACGCCTCTCGCACGATGCTGATGGACCTCGCGACGCTCACGTGGGACAGCGAGATCGCCGGCGAGATGGGCATCCCGATGTCCATGCTCCCCGAGATCCGCTCCTCCTCCGAGGTCTACGGCACCGGCCGCGAGGGCGGCATGGTCCCGGGCGTGCCGATCTCCGGCATCCTCGGCGACCAGCAGGCAGCCACCTTCGGCCAGGCCTGCTTCGAGGTCGGCAACGCGAAGAACACCTACGGCACCGGCAACTTCATGCTCCTCAACACGGGCACGGAGCCGATCCAGTCCAAGAACGGCCTGCTCACGACGGTCTGCTACAAGATCGGCGACGCGCCTGCCGTGTACGCCCTCGAGGGCTCGATCGCCGTGACCGGCTCGCTCGTGCAGTGGCTGCGCGACAACCTCGGCATGATCACCAGCGGCCCGGAGATCGAGGAGCTGGCCAAGACGGTCGAGGACAACGGCGGGGCGTACTTCGTCCCGGCGTTCTCGGGCCCGTTCGCGCCGTACTGGCGCTCGGACGCGCGCGGTGCGCTCGTCGGGCTCACGCGGTACGTCAACAAGGGCCACATCGCCCGGGCGGCACTCGAGGCCACCGCGTTCCAGACCCGCGAGGTCCTGGACGCGATGAACGCGGACTCGGGCGTGGACCTGACCGAGCTCAAGGTCGACGGCGGCATGATCGCCAACGAGACCCTCATGCAGTTCCAGGCCGACATCCTCGGCGTCCCGGTCGTGCGGCCGAAGGTCGCCGAGACGACGGCGCTCGGTGCCGCGTACGCCGCCGGCATCGCGGTGGGCTTCTGGAAGGGCGAGGAGGACGTCATCGCCAACTGGGCCGAGGACAAGCGGTGGACCCCGTCGATGGACGAGGACGCCAAGGCCAAGACCTACCGCAACTGGAAGAAGGCCGTGACGAAGACCTTCGACTGGGTGGACGCCGACACGGAGTGACCTCCGCCTGACGCACGCATGACGACGGCCGTCCCGCGAGGGGCGGCCGTCGTCGTTCCCGGGCACTGCGGGTGCGGTCGCCGGCCAGATCCACCCCGGCCGGCCGACGACCGCAGATCGGGCTCAGCGGAACCAGGTGCCGCCGTTGACGTCGAGCACGACGCCGGTGATGAACGACGCCGGGGGAGGCGAGGTACGCCACCGCTCCGGCGATGTCGTCGGGCGCACCGGCGCGGCCGACGGGGGTCCCGGCGACGGCGGCCTTCTGGCCGGCCTCCGGGGTGAACGTCGAGTGGAACGGGGCAATGTGAGACCGAATCGAGACCAACGCGCGAAGCCGGAGTGACGACGATGTCCCCAGACCTGAACCGACCCCTCCCCCTCCTCGGCGGCTACGCCATGGCGCCGGCCGACCCCGCGGAGTCCGCGGCCTTCTACGCCGCGCTCGGCGAGCTGCCGCTCGGCGGGCTGGAGATGCCAGCCCCCGCCACCGATGACGCGATCGACGCGCGCTGCCGTCAGCCGGATGCTCCAGCCGGGCTGGGTCGCGATGCTCGACTCATCCCCGTGGTCATGGGCCACCGCGTTGCCGATCCCGCTCGCGGGCTCGCCTCGGACGACGACGAGGCCCGCGGCCGAGCCCTGGCCGACGTCGCCCGCGCCGTCGAGCTCGCCCGTCGCGTCGCCGACGAGGACGGCACCGGCCGGGTGACCGCCATCGAGGTGCACAGCGCACCCGGGCCGGAGCAGGGCTCGATCTCCTCGCTCGCCCGATCGCTCGCGACCATCGCGGACTGGGACCTCGCCGGGGCGCAGATCGTCCTCGAGCACTGCGACGCCCTCGGTCCCGCGCAGACCCCGTCGAAGGGCTTCCTCACGCTTGCCGACGAGATCGCCGCGATCCACGCGGCCGGGGACCCGGAGGCGGTGGGCATCGGGATCAACTGGGGCCGCTCCGCGATCGAGGGGCGTAGCGCGAGCACCCCCGTCGAGCACGTGCGGATGGCGCGAGAGGCCCACCTGCTGCGCGCGGTGGTCCTGTCCGGGGCGACCGGCAGCACCACGGCCTGGGAGCGGGCTGGACCGATGCGCACATCCCCTCGCGGGGCGAGGACCGTGCACTCGAGTCCTCGATCGCCTCGCTCCTCGGATCGCAGGAGATCGCGGCGACACTCGGAGCCGCGGGCACCGACCCGCTGCTTGCCGTGAAGGTCTCCGTCCGTCCGCGCGACGTTCCGTCGCCGAGCGCGTCGCCGTCGCGCGCGCCGTCCTCGCTCAGCTGGGCAGCGCGGATGTCGTCTGAGCCGGACCCCACCGTGAACGCCGTCGCGGGCTCCGCGGCGCGCCCGGCTGGGGTGGGGCTGATCGGCCTCGGCACGATGGGCCGCCCGATGGCCGGCCACCTGCTCACCGCAGGGCACGAGGTCCACGTGCACGCACGCCGTCCCGCGGCGACCGAGGCGCTCGTCGCCGCCGGGGCCATCGCCCACCCGACGGCCTCGTCCCTCGCCCGCCGGTGCGGGGTCGTGGTCCTCGTGGTCCCCGACCTGCCGGACGTCGAGGCCGTCCTCGCCGGGCCTGACGGCCTGCTCGCGGGGCTCGACCACCCGCTGACCCTGGTCATCTGCTCGACCGTCTCGCCGGACGGGGTACGCGGCTCGGCGCACGCCTGGCCGAGGAGACCGCCGGCCTCGTCCACGTCGTCGACGCCCCCGTCAGCGGCGGCGAGGCCGGCGCGATCGCCGGGACACTGGCGATCATGGTCGGCGGGCGGGCGGACGACGTCACCCTCGCGGCGCCGGTGCTCCGCGCCTGCGGACGGCCCGTGCACCTGGGCCCGCTCGGCGCGGGCTAGGTCGCCAAGGCCTGCAACCAGATGATCGTCGCAGCGACGGTGCTCGCCCTCGGCGAGGCGAGCGTCGTCGCCGAGCGGGCCGGCCTCGACGTGCGAGCCCTGCTCGACCTCCTCGGCACGGGGCTGGCCGGGAGCCAGGTCCTGGAGCAGAAGAAGCGCGCCTTCGTCGAGCACGACCACCGGCCGACGGGCAAGGCGCGCTTCATGGTCAAGGACCTGCGGTTCGCCACCGACGAGGCCCGGCGGACCGGCACCGCCACCCCCCAGCTCGACGTGCTGCGGGCGGCCTTCACCGACCTGACGGATGCAGGGATGGGTGACCAGGACGTCGCCGTCGTCCAGGCGTGGATCGAGGGCCAGTCGCCGCGATGACGCACTCTCGCTCCACTTCCGCACGCACTCGCACGCATACGAGTACCACCGCGACGTCCCCTGCTCCAGGGGACTTCGACACCCGAGCCACCGTGACCGCGGGGCTACAGTCCATCGCGACGGACGGCCGCAGCCCGGCCGTCCCGTGCGCATCCTTCTGGGGACAACCATGAGCAACCGCCGCACCACCCTCCTCCACCGTCGAGCCGCCGTCGTCGCCCGGGGCAACGCCGTCCTCGGTCGACTGACCCCCGGCGGACGCCGGAACTTCGCCGACGACCTGCGCGCCGAGAACACCGGGTCCAAGCTCCTGCTGCTCGGGACGGTGCTCGCCCTGGCGTGGGCCAACTCCCCGTGGCAGGACGCCTACCTCTCGCTGAGCGCGAACGACGATCGGCCCCGCAGCGCTGCACCTGGACCTCACCGTCGCCCAGTGGGCGACGGACGGCCTGCTGGCGATCTTCTTCTTCGTCGTCGGGCTCGAGCTCAAGCGGGAGATGGTCGAGGGGCAGCTGCGCAAGCCCGCCACCGCCATCGTCCCGATCCTCGCGGCCGTCGGAGGGATGGTCGTGCCCGCGCTCTTCTACACGGCCGTCGTCGTGCTGCGGGACGGACCACCCGAGGGCTGGGCCATCCCCGTCGCCACCGACATCGCCTTCGCGGTCGCGGTGCTCACGCTGTTCGGCTCCCGGCTGCCCACGGCGCTGCGGGCCTTCCTGCTCACCCTCGCCGTCGTCGACGACCTGCTGGGAATCGTCGTCATCGCGATCTTCTACGCCGACGGGCTGTCCTTCCTCTGGCTCGGCGCGGCCTTCCTCGCGATCGGGCTGTTCGCCCTGCTCGTTCGCCGCGGGAACATGCCGACCTGGGTGCTGCTCCCCCTCGCGGTCGTGGCCTGGGCCCTCATGCACCGCTCAGGGGTGCACGCGACGATCGCCGGCGTGATGCTCGGGTTCATGGTTCCCGTCGCTGTCCGTGAGGGCGAGAAGGTCGGCCTCGCCGAGCGCTACGAGCACCGGTGGCGCCCCGTCTCCGCCGGCCTCGCCGTCCCCGTCTTCGCCCTGTTCGCAGCGGGCGTCAGCCTCGATCCGAGCGACCTGGCGAGCGCCGCCGGCGATGCCGCGGCCCAGGGCGTGGTGCTCGGTCTCGTGGTGGGCAAGCCGATCGGGATCCTGCTGGCCACGTACCTCCTGGTCCGCTTCACCCGGGCCACGCTCGACGCGACCGTGCGGTGGCTCGACCTGCTGGCCGTCTCGACGGTGGCGGGGGTCGGGTTCACCGTCTCGCTGCTCATCGGCGAGCTCTCCTTCGGCGAGGCGTCCCCGCACAGCGAGCACGTCAAGGCCGCGATCCTCTTCGGCTCGTTGGCGGCGGCGGCGGTCGGCGCGGTGCTCCTCAGCTGGCGCAGCCGGGTGCACGAGCGTGCCCACGACCTGCGCCCCTCGGACATCTCCGTCGACGAGGTCGACTGAGCAGGCGTCACCCCCCGGGCGGGCCGGCACCTGCGGGCGAGCCGTCCCGCCGCGTGAGCCGGCGTGGCTCGGCCGTGCCGGCCGTCAGCGAGCGGTGCCGTCGACGGCGTACGGCTCGATCTCGGCGAGCTCGTCGGCGGTCAGCGGCGGCGACTGGAGGGCAGCGACGTTCGCCTCGAGCTGGGCGACGCTGCTCGCGCCGATGAGCGCCGAGGTGACGCGATCGTCGCGGAGCAGCCAGGCCAGCGCCAGCTGGGCGAGGCTCTGGCCGCGAGCCGAGGCGATCTCGTTCAGCGCCCGCGCCCGCGCGAGGTACGTCTCGCTGATCCGCTCCGGGGTGAGGAAACGCCCGACAGCTGCTCGCGAGTCAGCGGGGACCTCGCCCGAGAGGTAGCGGTCCGTGAGCAGACCCTGAGCGAGCGGGCTGAAGACGATCATGCCGACGCCCAGGTCACCGACGGCGTCGAGCAGCGACTCGGACTGGCCGTCGCCGGGGACCTCGACATGCCGGTTGAACATCGAGTAGCTCGGCTGGTGGATGAGGAGCGGCGTGCCCAGCTCGCCGAGGATCCGCGCCGCCTCGCGCGTGCCGGACGGCGAGTAGTTGGAGATCCCGGCGTACAGCGCCTTGCCGCTCGTCACGGCAGTGTGCAGCGCACCCATCGTCTCCTCGAGCGGGGTGCTCGGGTCCGGACGGTGGGAGTAGAAGACGTCGACGTAGTCCAGGCCCATCCGGCCGAGCGACTGGTCGAGCGAGGAGAGCAGGTACTTGCGCGAGCCGCCGTCGCCGTAGGGGCCGGGCCACATGTCGTAGCCGGCCTTCGTGGAGATGACCAGCTCGTCGCGGTACGGGCGCAGGTCGGCGTCGAGCACGCGGCCGAAGGTCTCCTCGGCGGAGCCGTACGGCGGGCCGTAGTTGTTGGCCAGGTCGATGTGCGTGATGCCGAGGTCGAGGGCGCGGCGCAGGATCGCCCGCTGCAGTGTCGAAGGGCTTGGTCTCGCCGAAGTTGTGCCAGAGCCCGAGCGAGAGGGCCGGCAGGTCGAGTCCGCTGCGCCCGCAGCGGCGGTAGGTCATGGAGTCGTAGCGGTCGTCGGCAGCGAGGAAGGGGGCGGTCACCCCGCCAATCTAGCCCTCTCGGCATGCTCCTCGACGGCCCGGCGACGGGCCCCCGCTGACCGGTGGCACACTCGTCCGGTGCTCCACATCCTCTTCCACGAGCCGCGCATCGCCGGGAACACCGGCAGCGCGATCCGCCTCGCCGCCGGTACCGGTGCGACCCTGCACCTCATCGAACCGCTCGGCTTCGAGCTCGACGAGCCACGGGTGCGCCGGGCGGGCCTCGACTACCACGAGCTCGCCGAGGTGCAGCATCCACGGCGATCTCGACGCCGCCCTCGCCACGCTCCCCGACGCCCGCGTCTGGGCCTTCACCACGCAGGCGACGACGTCGTTCGTCGACGTCGCGTTCGCCGACGGCGACGCACTTCTCTTCGGACCCGAGCCGACCGGGCTCTCCCCCGAGGTGCTGGCGCACCCGCGGCTCTCGGGACAGCTCCGCATCCCTATGCTCCCGGGCCGGCGATCGATGAACCTCTCGAACGCCGCGGCGGTCGCCACCTACGAGGCCTGGCGTCAGCTCGGCTTCCCCGGCGGCGCCTGAGCCGGAGGAAGGGGCTCCCGGACCGCCGTCGCGGGAGCGTCGTCGGCCAGGGCCCGGTCGACGAGCTCGCGCCGGACGCCGACGGGGTCCATCGCGAGCGTCGCGAGCCGCCCGGTCAGGGCCCGCTCGGTCATGGGCTCGCGGACGGGGATCAGCCGGCTCTCCACCCAGCGCAGCAGCGGCTCACGATCGGCCCGGCGGCGATCGCGGTGCCCGGGCGGGTACGCGAACGCCCGGCCCACCTCGCGGTGGACCGGGCGTCGTCGTTCGGATCAGCAGCTCAGGCCTCGTCGGGACCGGCCTCGTCCGTCGTGGTCAGCGGCGGCATCGACGACGACGGCGACCCCGACCGGGCTCGACGCCGTCGACGGGCACGTCGCCACCGAGACCACGGAAGATGAACTCCCCGAGGAGCCCCTCGCCCTGGGCGTCGACGATGACCGTCTGGCCCGGGCGCAGCTCGCCGAAGAGGATCTTCTCCGAGAGGGCGTCCTCGATCTCCCGCTGGATCGCCCGGCGCAGGGGACGCGCACCGAGGACGGGGTCGTAGCCCTTCTCGGCGAGCAGCACCTTGGCGGCGTCGGTGAGCTCCAGGCCCATGTCCTTGTCCTTCAGGCGGGACTCGAGCTTGGCGATCATCAGGTCGACGATCTTGATGATCTCGTCCTGAGAGAGCTGCGGGAACACGACGACGTCGTCGACGCGGTTGAGGAACTCCGGGCGGAAGTGCTGCTTGAGCTCGTCCCCGACCTTCGCCTTCATCCGCTCGTAGGACGTCGACAGGTCGCCACCGGCCTGGAAGCCGGTCTGCAGGCCCTTGGCGATGTCCCGCGTGCCGAGGTTCGTGGTCATGATGATCACGGTGTTCTTGAAGTCGACGACCCGACCCTGCGAGTCGGTCAGGCGACCGTCCTCGAGGATCTGGAGCAGCGAGTTGAAGATGTCGGCGTGCGCCTTCTCGACCTCGTCGAACAGGACGACGGAGAACGGACGGCGACGCACCTTCTCGGTGAGCTGACCGCCCTCGTCGTAGCCGACGTAGCCGGGAGGCGAGCCGAACAGCCGCGAGACGGTGTGCTTCTCGGAGAACTCGCTCATGTCGAGCTGGATGAGTGCGTCCTCGTCACCGAAGAGGAACTCGGCGAGCGCACGGGCGAGCTCCGTCTTCCCGACGCCCGTGGGGCCGGCGAAGATGAACGAGCCACCGGGACGCTTCGGGTCCTTGAGCCCGGCCCGCGTGCGGCGGATCGCCTGCGAGAGCGCCTTGATCGCGGCCTCCTGGCCGACGACGCGCTTGTGCAGCTCGTCCTCCATGTGGAGCAGCCGGCTGGACTCCTCCTCGGTGAGCTTGAACACCGGGATCCCGGTGGCCAGCGCCAGCACCTCGGCGATGAGCTCCTCGTCGACCTCGGCCACGGTGTCCAGGTCCCCGGACTTCCAGGCCTTCTCCTTCTCGACGCGCTTGGCGGCGAGCTGCTTCTCGGTGTCGCGCAGGCGCGCGGCCTTCTCGAAGTCCTGCTCGTCGATCGCGGACTCCTTGTCCCGCTTGGCGTTGGCGATCTGCTCGTCGAGCTCGCGCAGCTCCGGCGGGGCCGTCATCCGGCGGATGCGCAGCCGCGCGCCCGCCTCGTCGATGAGGTCGATGGCCTTGTCCGGCAGGAAGCGGTCGTTGACGTAGCGGTCGGCCAGCGTGGCGGCCGAGACGAGGGCGCCGTCGGTGATCGAGACGCGGTGGTGCGCCTCGTAGCGGTCGCGCAGGCCCTTGAGGATCTCGATCGTGTGCTTGACGTTGGGCTCGGCGACCTGGATCGGCTGGAAGCGTCGCTCCAGGGCGGCGTCCTTCTCGACGTGCTTGCGGTACTCCTCGAGCGTGGTCGCGCCGATCGTCTGGAGCTCGCCGCGGGCCAGCATGGGCTTGAGGATGCTCGCGGCGTCGATCGCGCCCTCGGCGGCACCGGCACCCACCAGGGTGTGGATCTCGTCGATGAACAGGATGATGTCGCCGCGCGTGCGGATCTCCTTGAGGACCTTCTTCAGGCGCTCCTCGAAGTCACCGCGGTAGCGGGAGCCGGCCACGAGCGCGCCGAGGTCGAGCGTGTAGAGCTGCTTGTCCTTGAGCGTCTCGGGGACGTCGCCGCGCACGATGTCCTGGGCGAGGCCCTCGACGACGGCCGTCTTGCCGACGCCGGGCTCACCGATGAGCACCGGGTTGTTCTTGGTGCGGCGGGACAGCACCTGCATGACCCGCTCGATCTCCTTCTCGCGCCCGATGACCGGGTCGAGCTTGCCCTCGCGGGCCGCCTGCGTCAGGTTGCGCCCGAACTGGTCGAGCACGGCCGAGCCGGACGGGGTGCCCTCGGCGGGGCCGCCGGCGGCGACGGCCTCCTTGCCCTGGTACCCCGAGAGGAGCTGGATGACCTGCTGGCGCACCCGGTTGAGGTCGGCGCCGAGCTTGCCGAGGACCTGGGCGGCGACGCCCTCGCCCTCGCGGATCAGCCCGAGCAGGATGTGCTCGGTGCCGATGTAGTTGTGGCCCAGCTGGAGCGCCTCGCGCAGGGAGAGCTCGAGGACCTTCTTGGCGCGCGGCGTGAAGGGGATGTGACCCGAGGGGGCCTGCTGGCCCTCGCCGATGATCTCCTGCACCTGCGAGCGCACGGCGTCCAGGGAGATGCCCAGCGACTCGAGCGCCTTGGCGGCGACGCCCTCACCCTCGTGGATGAGGCCGAGCAGGATGTGCTCGGTGCCGATGTAGTTGTGGTTGAGCATCCGCGCCTCTTCCTGGGCGAGGACGACCACGCGGCGGGCTCGGTCAGTGAATCTCTCGAACATCTGCGCTCCTTGCGGGCGGCGTGCGCCGTCCGGAAGTTCCGGGCGGCCTGGACGTCGTGCTGCAAGGCTAACCACGGCAGGGCCCGCGCACTGCCCGTGTTCGCCAGAGGCGTGATCCTTGCACCCGGCCGCGCGGGCGCCGCGCTCACCAGGGGTGGAGGTCGGGAGCCTGACCCGGGTACGCCTCGAACGCCGCTCTCTCCGTCGCGGTGAACGCTCGCGGCTCATGGCTCGCGCTGTCGAGCTGGACCATCCGCGAGCGCGCCCGCAGGTAGACCGTCCCCGGCTCGTCGACGACCTCGTAGGCGATGTCCACCGAGGAGCGCCCGATGCGCGGTACCCACACCTCGACGGCGATCGGCGCGGGGCGGAAGGTCAGCGGGGCGAGGTAGTCGATCTCGTGCTTGACCACGACGAGCAGGCTCGCGGTCAGCGCCCCCGTCTCGTCCACGCCCATCCCGGAGAAGAGCGTGAAGCGCGCGTCGTCCAGGTAGCGCAGGTAGGCCGCGTTGTTGACGTGGCCGAACAGGTCGACATCGGACCAGCGGACCTGCATGGTGACCGATCCGCGGCCTGGCGGGCTGGCAGGAGCGGGCATGGGGGAAGCCTAGGCGCGCCGTACGGAAGACTGGGGACGGTGAGCGACTCCCCCACCCCTCGTGTCCCGTCCGCCGCCGAGCTGCGTGAGCTCGGCGCGGGCATCCGGCTCGTCGCGGTCGACATGGACGGCACGCTGCTCGACGCGGAGCACCGTGTGCCGGAGTCGATCTGGCCGCTGATCGCCGAGATGGGGCGGCGCGGGATCCTGTGGTGCCCGGCGAGCGGGCGCCAGTACGCGACGCTCGCCCGCGACTTCGCGCGCGCCGAGGCGGGCGTCGTCGTCATCGCCGAGAACGGCGCCTTCGTCGTCCGCGACGGGCAGGAGCTCAGCTCCGACGTCGTCGCGCCGGAGGTCGTCGTCGACGCCGTTCAGGTCGCCCGAGGGCTGCATGCCGAGGGGCTCCCGGTGGGCGCCGTCGTCTGCGGGAAGCGCACGGCCTACGTCGAGAGCAGCGCCGCGGCCTTCCGCGAGGAGGTCGACCGCTACTACGCAGAGGTGACCCTCGTCGACGACCTGCTCGCCGTCGACGACGAGGTCCTGAAGATCGCTGTGCACGACGCCGGCCCGGCCGCCGAGACCACCTACCCGGCCCTGCAGCACCTGAGCGCCACGCACCAGGTCGTCATCTCCGGCGCGCACTGGGTCGACGTGATGAACACCGGGACCCACAAGGGCGCGGCGCTCGAGGCCGTTCAGCGCTCGCTCGGCATCAGCCGCGAGGAGACGGTGGCCTTCGGCGACTACCTCAACGACATGGAGCTGCTCGCGGCGGCCGGGGTCTCGTTCGCGATGGAGAACGCGCACCCACGGATCCGCGCGACGGCGCGCTTCGGGGCGCCCGCGAACACCGACGACGGTGTCGCCAGGATCCTCGCCGGTCTCCTCGGGATCGACCGGCCGACGGCCTGAGCCGCCGCAGCCGCGCGGGCTCAGGCCTCGACGAGGATCGTCACCGGGCCGTCGTTGACGAGCTCGACGGCCATGTCGGCACCGAAGACGCCGGTCGCGACGGTGATCCCGCGCGCACGCAGCGCCTGCACGACGGCGTCGACGAGGGGCTCGGCGACGAGGCCGGGGGCTGCGGCGTTCCACGTGGGCCGCCGGCCCTTGCGCGTGTCGGCGTACAGCGTGAACTGGCTCACGACGAGCACCTCGGCACGCGCGTCCACGACGGAGGTCTCCCCGCGCAGGATGCGCAGCTCGGCGATCTTGCGGGCGAGGGTCTCGACCTGCGCCGGCCCGTCACCGTGAGTCACCCCGACGAGCGCGAGCAGGCCCGCCCCGATCTGCCCGACGACGGCGCCGTCGACCCGCACCGAGGCGGAGGTGACGCGCTGCAGGACGGCCCTCATCCTGCCTCCGCGGCCGGTTCGGCGGTGCGCAGCACCGGGACGACCTCACCGACGGGCAGGCCGTGACCCAGGACCTCGGTGCGCCCCATCGCCCGGACGGCCTCGTGGTGCTCGCGCGGAGCGATCCTCAGCAGCGCGTCGGCGACGACGGCACGGACCGGGCGGTCGCCGCCGTCCGCCACCTTGAGCGCGAGGCAGGAGCCGTCGGGCAGAGCTGCGGCGAAGACACCGTCGGCACCGTCCTTGGCGAGGATCCCGGGCACGGACTCGAGCACGGCCGTCACGCCGCGGTGGGGACCTCCGACGAGTGCCGGGTGCTGCGCGACGGCCCGCGCCACGCGGTGCTCGGGCGTGCCGGCCTCGGCCGTCGCGATCCGGGCGAAGGCGCGGGCGAGGCCGCGCAGGGTCGTGGAGAAGAGCGGCGCGCCGCAGCCGTCGACACCGACCCGTTCGACGGCGACACCCGCGAGGTCCTCGACGGTCGACCGGACCCGCCGCTGGAGCGGGTGCTCGGGGTCGAGGTAGCCCGCCGGGTCCCACCCCGCCTGGACGCAGGTGAGGAGCATCGCCGCATGCTTGCCCGAGCAGTTCTGGGTGAGGCTGGACGGGCCGCGGCCGGCGGCGAGCCACTGCGCGGCGGCGTCCTTGCCGAGCGGGAGGTCCGGGGTGTTCTGCAGGTCCGGCTCGGCGAGGCCCGCCTCGCCGAGGAGGCGCCGGACGATGTCGAGGTGCACCGGCGTGCCCTCGTGGCTCGAGGCGGCGAGGGCGAGACCGTCGTCATCGACCCTCAGCCCGGCGCGAAGCAGCGCCACCGCCTGGAGGGGCTTGACCGCCGAGCGCGGCCAGATGACCGCGTCGGGGTCGCCGAGCACGACGAGGTCGGAGCGCGCGTCCCGCACGAGCAGGTGCCCGCTGTGCACGGACTCGACGAGCCCGGACCGCAGGACGGAGGCGAGCGGCACCCCTGCGGGCACCGTCACCACCCGCCGCCGCTGCGCGGGGCGCGCGGGCCCCGGCCGCTCGGGCCGAGGGCCGGCTTCACGTCGTAGAGGTAGACGAGCGCGGCGACGGCGCTGCCGAGCGCAAGGAAGGAGAGCGCGCCGATGCCGAGCGGGGCAGGGATCGCGACGAAGGCCACGGCGGTCGCCGCACCCAGCAGGGCCGTCCAGAAGCCCTTGGTGCGCTTGCCTGCGTTGACGAAGGCCTGGACCGGCCGGCGGGCGGCATCGACGAGCGCCACGACGCTCATGGCGAAGATGGCGACGAAGAGTGCCAGGTAGATGAGGACCTGGAAGGAGCGGATCACGCTGGGAGCCTACGAGAAGAACGCCCCGAGGGCTCGCCCCGCACCGCCGTCCTGCGCCGTCAGGACGAGAAGGCGAAGCGCGAGCGACCGTCGAGCTTGGCGCGGTAGAGCGCCTCGTCGGCCTCGGCGTAGAGCTCGGCGAGCGTCGCGCTGACGCCTCCGGGGACGTGGCTCACCCCGACGCTCGCGCTGAGCCGGAGCGCGTCGTCACCGTTCTCCAGCGGGAGCGACCCGATGCAGTCGACGATGCACTGCGCGATCCGGCCGGCGGACTCCCTGGTCCGCTCGGCGAGCAGGACGGCGAGCTCGTCTCCGCCGAGCCGCGCGACCGTTGCCGAGGAGCCGGCGCAGCGACGCACGAGCCCGGCGACGTGCACGAGGGCGCGGTCCCCCGCCGGGTGACCGTAGGTGTCGTTGAGCGCCTTGAAGTGGTCGAGGTCGATGACGAGGAGGGCGACGCCGAGATCTCGGTGACGGTCCCTCGCGCGGGGCTGACCCGAGCCCAGGACGCGCGCGGCAGCCCGCTCGAGCTCTCGGCGGGTGACGAGCGAGGTCAGCGCGTCGATGGTGGCCTGCTCGGTGAGGTCGGCCGCCGTCTCCTCCTGCTGGCGGACCGCGCTCGCCATGAGGAACGTGATGATCACCAGCGCGAGACCGACCGTCGCGGTGTTGTACAGCGCGAGCTCGGCGTCGAACATGCCGACATTGATGCCCAGGTCGGCGAGCACCGTCAGCCCGGTCACGAGCCAGGCCGCCGCCGGGCGCAGGTAGAGGCCACCGAAGACGACCGCGTAGACCAGGCCGATCTGGCCGGCGACGCCGCGTTCGGGTGCCTCGGAGTTCATGACGAGGATCGCGAGCGGGCCGCAGAGCACGCTCGGGACCCAGAGCACCGATGCCGACGCCGAGCGTCGCGCCAGCTCGCACAGGACGACGGCGAGCGCGCCGAGGACGAGCGCCGTCACCAATGTCGTCGCCGAGGACGCCGAGTGGCCGCCGAGGATTCCCCACACCTCGAAGCCCACGAGCGCGCACGCCCCGGCGCGCACGAAGACGAGCCCCCCGCGCGCGATCGACACGTTGTCACGAGGCCTGAATCGATCTATGACTCCCCCTGGCACAGCGTCAGGCTAGAGCCTTGCGCGCATATGCCCTGGGACCTCGGTCACGCGACGATGACGCGACCCCGCCCTGACAGCTTGGCCTCGTAGAGCGCGGCATCGGCCGCGGAGTAGAGCTCGGCCAGACCCTGGGACCTGCTCGCCGTCACGTGGGCGACGCCGATGCTCAGGCTGATCGGGATCTCCCCGCCCTGGTGGCGCATCGGGGTGGCGGCCAGCGCGCGGACGACGGCCTCGGCGGCGCGCGAGGCGTCCTGGGCCGTGCAGCAGGGGATGAGCAGCGCGAGCTCGTCGCCGCCGAGCCGGGCGACGGTGACGTGGGCCCCGACGCTCCCGCGCAGCACGGCCGCGACGTGCACGAGCGCGGCATCGCCGATCGGGTGCCCGTAGGTGTCGTTGAGCGACTTGAAGTGGTCGACGTCGATGATCGCCAGTCCGGTGCCGAGCGAGAAGTCACCGGGAAGGCACGGCGAGGCGAGGACCTCGAGGGCCACCTCCTCCAGCCGACCCCTGCTGAACAGCCCGGTCAGCTGGTCCACGGCCGCCGCCGCACGCAGCTGGTCGGTGAGGACCTCCTGGTGGCGAGCGAGCGCGACCAGCACGAGGGTCACCATCGCGAAGGACGGCACGATGACCACGATCTCCGCGAGCGCCGTCTCCCGGGGGGTGAGGAACACGATGATCGCGATGTCGGTGAGCGAGGCCAGCACGTTGATCAGCCACGCCATGGCGGCACGCAGGTGCGCGCCGGCGTAGACGATCGGGTACACCAGGCCGATCTGCCCCGCCGCCGTGACGTCACCCGTCCCGAACGCGATCCACAGGACGATGGCGATCCCGGCGAGCGGTGCGGCGACCCACAGCCCGCTCGGCGCACGCTGCGGGATGGTCCAGGCCACGAGGGCGAGGCCGAGGAGCAGCGCACCGATCCCGGTCGCGGCGAGCTGGGTGACGGCCGTGCTCGACTCGAGCCCAGCGACGGCTGCGATCACCTCGTAGCCGACCGTCACCGCGGCGGCGATGACCGCCGAGATCGCCAGGGTCCGGCCGGCCGCGACGCGGTCGCGCGGCTCGAACAGGGCACGCAGCGACTGGGGGGACACACCTGACCCATCGGCACGAGTGCCCTCGCCCTTGGTACTCCGGCGGAGTGACGGACCGGGTGAACTGGCGCGTGACCTGGGCATGGACGCTCCCGAGCCCCGCGGGGGCCCGGCAGGTCCCCCCGTCACAGCTCGGGAAGCCATCCCCTCGCCTCCTCGGGCCCGACGCCGGCGGCCTCCTCGAGGTCCACGACGAGGGAGCGCACCAGCATGACGAGGCTCTGCACGTGCCAGTCCTCCGGTGCGACCACATAGGGGTCGGCGCTGCTCGCCGCCCGCGCCAGACGCTCCCGCACGGCGGCGGGATCCCCTCCCGAGGCGAGCACGGCGCCGAGCTCGTCCACGCCCAGCCGCAGCTCGTGCACGAGGGCCGCCATGGACGCGAGGGCGCCGACGGGTTGCTCCGCCTCCGCCTGGTCGACGACGGCGCGTGCGCGGCGCACGAGCACCCGCGTGTTCCGCATCGCCCGGTCGGCGAGGACGGCGGCGCCCTCCAGCTCGCCGAGCTCCGGCAGGTGCCGCCGGAAGGCCGGCGAGACGCGGGCCGCGTCGCGGGCGGCATCCGCGGCGGAGCGCCACTGGTCCAGCACCGGCTGGGAGGCCCGCCCCCGCACGAGCGCCTCGTCGATGAGGTCGAGGCGGCGCCCGGCGAGCCCGGCGGAGAGCGCCTCGAGCACCGAGGAGATCTCGCGCATCCCCTCGCCGGCGAGCGAGCGCACGCGCCGACGCGGGTCCTGCGGGGAGAGGACCGAGACGACGAGCGCCACCGCGCCGCCGACGACGGCGTCGAGCCAGCGGTTGACCGGGCCGCCGGAGGAGCTCGCAGGCAGCACGACGATGACGACGGCCTGCACTCCGGCCTGGACGGCCAGCAGGTCTCCGCGGTCGATGAACCGCGCGAGCAGCACGGCGATGACGAGCACGAGCGCGACCTGGACGGGACCCACCCCGATGCCGTGCACGAGCAGGTCCCCGGCGCCGACGCCGACCGCCACGCCGATCGCGAGCTCGGCGACGCGGCGCGGCTGGCGGTCGGCGGTGAACCCGAGGGCGATCCAGGCCGAGGCCGGGGCGAAGAACGGGAAGGGGTGGTTCAGCCCGTAGCGCGCGATCGCGTAGGCGACCCCGGCCGCGACGCTCGCGAGGAGCACGGGGAGCGCCGCACGGCGTACCCGGGCCCAGCCCTGGCGGGCCCTGGCCTGCAGGACGAGGTCGACCCTCACGGACGCGTCGGGGGTCGCAAGCCTCTGGTCACCTGCGGGGCCGTCCGCACGGCCGGCTCGTGATCGGGGCTCACGACGAGCTCCTGCGCCGCGGCGACGGCACCGTCCTCGGCGTCGACGAGCAGCTCCTCGTCGGCAGGGACGGAGCGCTTGACCACGGCGAGCGCGATCGGGCCGAGCTCGTGGTGCCGGGCGACGCTCGTCAGCGTGCCGACCACGCGCTCTCCCGCCCGCACCTGCGCACCGGGCTCCGGCAGGACGTGCCCTGAGCCGTCGAGGTGCAGCATGACGAGCCGACGCGGCGGCCGGCCGAGGTTGTGCACGCGCGCCACGGTCTCCTGCCCGCGGTAGCAGCCCTTGGCCAGGTGCACGGCGGTGCGCAGCAGGTCGAGCTCGTGCGGGATCGAGCGGTGGTCGATCTCGGCCGACCCGAGGGCGCCAGGCGGCGATCCGCAGCGCCTCGCTCGCCCAGGTGCCGGCGAGCCGCGCGCCTGCGGCCTGCCGGGCCGCGACCGCCTCGGCCAGCGTCTCGCGGGGCACCAGCACGAGACGCCACGGGCGCACCGGGTGCTCGGAGTCGGGAGGTCCGTAGTCCGCCCCGCCGGGCGCCGTCCGCGGCCAGGGGTCCCGCCAGGTGGTCGGCCCGTCGGCGGCGCCCTCCGCGTCGAGCGGCTCCCCGAGGGCTGCCCACTGATCGGTCACGTCGGCGACCTCGACCCGCAGCATGAAGCGCATCGAGTCGAGCCAGGCGACGAGCCCGGGGGCGGTCTCGGTGAGCAACCACGTCGTCATGCCGTCGTCGACGACGGCCGCGAGGTGCTCGACATGCCCGTGCGGGCTCAGGACCAGCAGCTCGGTCGAGCTGAACGGAGCGAGACCGGTCAGCTGCTGCGAGGTCAGCGAGTGCAGCCAGCTGAGCCGGTCCGGTCCGGTGACCGTGACCACGCCGAGGTGCGACTGGTCGACGACGCCGCGCCCGGCCTCGAGCGCGCGCTGCTCGGCGACGGGGTCGCCGTAGTGCCAGGCCACACCTGCGTCACGCCCGGAACCGGCGACGGCCCCGGGGAGGTCGAGCAGCGGGTTGGTCATCCGAGGCGGGTCATCCGCAGCGAGGCGTAGGACTGCAGCGGCTCGCCGAAGGCCGCGATGTCCCAGGTCCACAGGAGGTCGCCCTCGACGAGCCCGAAGAGGCGCGTCGCGGCGGTGAGCTCTGAGGCGTCGGGGGATCGCGCGACGAGGTCGCTCGCCAGGTCGATCCGACCGTTGCCGACGACTCCCGCGTACAGCGTCAGGTGCCCTG
Source organism: uncultured Actinomycetota bacterium (assembly GCA_963777075.1). Taxonomy (GTDB): domain Bacteria; phylum Actinomycetota; class Actinomycetes; order Actinomycetales; family Cellulomonadaceae; genus Actinotalea. The sequence goes on from CAVZPH010000038.1 coordinate 19,408, forward strand.
CCGGATCGGCGAGGAGCAGCTCGACGGGGTGACGGTCCGCCGGGATCTCCGCCGGACGCTCTGGCGGGATGCGCCAGTACCCGGACTCCGTCGACCAGATCGTGTCGTCGCCGGCGAGCCGGATCGTGGACGTCCACGACAGGTACGGACCGCCGTCCTGCGCGACGACGACGTCCGCGATCACCTCGGCCCGGGGCACGCCCGGGTAGACGACCTCGCCCTCACCGCGCCAGGTACCGACCAGCCAGGCGATCGGGTAGACCTCGGGCGCCAAGCCTTCCGGGAGCACGAAGGACATCGCTCAGCGCTGTCCCTTGAAGAGCTTGAGGACGACGAAGACCGCGAACCAGCCGATCGTCAACGTCGCCGCGACGAGCAGACCGATGTAGAAGAGCTCAAGTCCAGCCATGCGCAGATCCTACGGTCCCCGGCGGCGCGATGGGGGGCAGCCCGTCCTAGGCTTGCCGGATGCCCGCCTCTCGCACCCTGGTGATCAAGACGACCTCGGGCGCCGACCGCCCCGAGGCGTGCACGCAGGCGCTGACCGTCGCCGCCTCGGCCGTCGCCGCCGGAGCCGAGGTCAGCCTCTGGCTGACCGGCGAGTCGTCCTGGCTCGCCCTACCGGGCCGAGCGGCGGCGCTCGACCTCCCGCACGCCGCCCCCGCCGCCGAGCTGCTCGCCGTCGTCCTCGAGGCGGGCACGGTCACGCTGTGCACGCAGTGCGCCGCCCGGCGCGGCATCGTCGAGGCCGATCTCCTGCCCGGCGTGCGGATCGCGGGCGCATCGAGCTTCGTCGAGGAGATCCTCGCCCCTGGCGTCCAGGCGCTCGTCTACTGAGCCGCTGCCGGGCGCGGCCCTGCCGAGCGCCTCAGCCGAGCAGCACGCGGCCGATCACGTAGACCACGATCCCGCTGACCGAGACCGGCAGCACGAGCGCGGCGACCGAGGCCCACCGGCCGGTGAGCGAGGGGACGCTGGTCGAGCAGGGCGTGCAGGACGGCGACCAGCAGGCCGACGGCGAGACCGATGAGCCCGCCGGTCAGCGGGATCGATCCGCGGCATGACGCTCCGGCACCGGCACCCGCTGCCGTCGCCGTGAGCGACGTGAGCGCGACGGCGATCCAGCCGCCGAACGGGACGGCCGAGACGGCGGCTCCGACGGCGAGGGCGACGGCGCCGGCGACGACGAGCCCCGGACCCGCCGGGGGTGCGGACGGCGGCGATCCAGCCCGCGCCGGCCGCGGCGACGAGCACGCCGGTGATCGTCCCCGCGACGGAGTCCAGCAGCCGGGCGCGCCCGTCCTGGCGCGCCATCTCGTTGACGAAGGTCAGGAGCACGGCGAGCGCGACCACGACGGGGAGCTCGCGCAGGTAGGGCTCGCCATGGGTCGCCGCCACGACGCCGGCACCACCGGCGCCACCGAGCGCGACCACGACGAAGGCCCCCAGCGGGACCGGGAGGTCGAGAAGTCGCGGCCAGCCGAAGGCCAGGGCGAGGGCGAGCAGCACGATCACGGCGGCGAGCACGAGCGGGTCCAGGACGGCGGCAGCCGGCGACGACGGCACCCAGGACGGCCGTCAGCACGGCCCGGGTCGAGACGTCCATCAGCTCTCGACCACGTCGTCGCAGGTCAGATGTGGCACCACCGCGCCAGTCTCGCAGATGCGCAGGTCACACTCGCGCGCCCCCCGTGGGCGGTACGGTGGGGCGTCCTCGTCACGATGGAGGCACGCCCCGTGGCAGACCTGCTGCTCCTCACCCCGTCATCGGGGGGCTCCACCCAGGTGCTCCCTGCCCTCGGGCTGCTCTCGCACAAGGTCCGGGTGCTCCCCGTCGAGCCCTCCGCCCTGCTCGACGCCCCGGACGCCGACGTCCTCGTGCTCGACGCCAGGCGCGACCTGGCGACGGCACGCTCGACCTGCCGGCTGCTGCGCGCGACGGGCCTGACCGTCCCGCTCGTGCTCGTCCTCACCGAGGGCGGGCTGACGGTCGTCACGGCCGAGTGGGGCGCCGCCGACATCCTGCTCGCGGACGCCTCGCCCGCCGAGGTCGAGGCGCGGCTGCGCATCGTCATCGAGCGGTCCACGGTGAACCGTGCGGCGGACGAGCCGGACGAGATCTCCTCCGGCGACCTGACGATCGACGCGAGCGGCTACACCGCGCGCGTCCGGGGCCGGCCGCTCGACCTCACCTACAAGGAGTTCGAGCTCCTCAAGTACCTCGCCCAGCACCCCGGCCGGGTGTTCACCCGGGCGCAGCTGCTCCAGGAGGTCTGGGGCTACGACTACTTCGGCGGCACCCGGACGGTCGACGTCCACGTGCGGCGCCTGCGGGCCAAGCTCGGCTCCGAGCACGAGCAGCTCATCGGCACGGTCCGCAACGTCGGCTACCGCTTCGACCCGCAGCGCGAGCCGCCGCGAGATCGACGGGACCGGCGCCGACGAGGCCGACGTCGACTGACCGGCGGGGCGCAGCGCCCGCGCGCGGGTCCCGACGGATCCCTGCGCCCGGCTCGACGCGGCTCGCCTATCCTGGGACGACCCGCACGGCCCGGCACGCGGCACCGGGTCCACCACGAGGAGGCGCATGGCACGCAACCGAAGGATCCGACAGCTCGTCACGTGCCGGCCCACGCCTCTTCGCGCGGCTGTCGGCCCGGCGAGGAACGCAGCCTCGCCGACACCCTCCGGACCGAGACGACGGGCGGCGCCCTGCTGCTCGTCGGGACCGTCATCGCGCTCGTCTGGGCCAACTCACCGGCCAGGGACGGCGTACGAGCACCTGCGCGAGCTCGATCGTCGGCCCCGCGGCGCTGCACCTCGACCTCAGCCTCGACCACTGGGCGAGCGACGGGCTGCTGACCATCTTCTTCTTCGTCGTCGGCCTCGAGCTCAAGCGCGAGATCGTCGCCGGCGAGCTCCGCACGCCCGCGACCGCCGCGCTGCCCGATCGTCGCCGCGATCGGCGGGATGGCCGTGCCCGCGCTCTTCTACGTGCCTGGTCAACGCCGGGCGCGGTGACCTCGGCCGGCTGGGCCGATCCCCACCGCGACGGACATCGCCTTCGCCGTCGCCGTGCTCGGCGATCGTCGGCCGCAGCCTGCCCAGCGCGCTGCGCGCCTTCCTGCTGACCCTCGCCGTCGTCGACGACCTGCTTGGCGATCATCGTCATCGCGGTCTTCTACAGCGAGTCGATCTCGCTCGGGTGGCTCGCGCTGTCGGTGCGTCGCGGTCGTCGTCTTCGGCCTGCTCACGCGGCGCGGGATCACCAGCGCGTGGCTCCTGCGTCCCGCTCGGGCTCGTCGCCTGGGCCCTCATGCACGCCTCCGGCGTGCACGCCACGATCGCCGGCGTGCTGCTCGGCCTCGTCGTGCCCGCCGTCGTGCCGGCCGGCCGGCGGGCACAGCCTCGCCGAGCGCTTCGAGCACCGCTGGCGGCCGGTCTCGGCCGGGGTGGCCGTCCCGCTCTTCGCGCTGGTCGCCGCCGGCGTCACCCTCGACCTGCAGTCGCTCGCCGACGCCGTCCGCGACCCGGTGGCGCAGGGCGTGGCCCTCGGCCTCGTGCTCGGCAAGCCGATCGGCATCCTCGGCACGACCTGGATCGTCGCCCGCGTGACCAAGGCCAAGCTCGCCGACGGGCTCGGCTGGTCCGACGTCGCGGCCGTGGGCGCCGTGGCCGGGATCGGGTTCACCGTCTCGCTGCTGATCGGGGCGCTCGCGTTCCCCGGGGACTCGGACGTCGCGGAGCACGTGCGCGCGGCGGTGCTCATCGCCTCGCTCGTGGCGGCGACCACCGGAGCGATGTTCCTGGCCCGCCGCGGCAGGCACCATCGCGGGGAGAGGGTCACCCTTGACACCTCGATCGCGGAGTAGGTTCACCCCGTGACCGACTCGTCCGCCGTGCTCGTCGACGGACCCTGGCAGCACCGCTTCGTCTCGGCCAACGGTGCGCGGTTCCACGTCGCCGAGTCCGGCTCCGACCCGACGGCTCCGCTCGTCCTGCTGCTGCACGGATTCCCGCAGCACTGGTGGGCCTGGCGGCACCAGCTGCCGGCGCTCGCCGCGGCCGGCTACCGCGCTGTCGCGATGGACCTGCGCGGCTACGGGGCCTCGGACAAGCCCCCGCAGGGCTACGACATGCCGACCCTCACGCGCGACGTCGCCGGGGTGATCCGGTCCCTCGGGGCCCAGGACGCCGTCGTCGTCGGGCACGGCATCGGCGGCACGATCGCGTGGTCGATGCCCTCGCTCCAGCCGAGCGTCACGCGGGCGATCGCGGTGCTCTCCTCCGCGCACCCGGCCCGGCTGTACTCCTCGGCCGTGACCCGGCCGCTGCTCGCACGGCCCAGCGGCCGGCGGCTCGCGCTGTTCCAGGTGCCGCTGCTGCCCGAGCGTCGCCTGACCAGGGGCGATCTCACCGCCCGGCTGCTCGCCGAGTGGGCGGCCCCGGGATGGCCGACAGCCGAGGTCGCCGCGACCTACCGTGCGGCGATGCAGATCCCCTTCGCCGCGCACTCCTCGCTCGAGATGTTCCGCTGGCTCGCGCGATCGATGCCGCGCGTCGACGGCCAGCGCTACCTGGCCTCCGTCCGCGGGCCCGTGCGGGTGCCGGTGCTCCAGGTCCACGGGCGCCTCGACCGCTGCCTTCCGGCCTCGGCCGTGGGCACCGGACGGCACGGGAACCCGTTCCGCTTCGAGACGATCCCTGGCGCGGGGCACTTCCTTCCGGAGGAGGCCGCCGAGCGGTCGACGGACGTCCTGCTCGACTGGCTCGGCAGCCTCGAGTCGGCGAGCCCGGATCAGTCGGTCGCCTCGGCCTGATCCTCGGCCCGCTCGCCGAGCCGGTGCGCCGACTCCTTGACGAGCCGCGCAGCGAGCACCGGGTCCTGCTCGCCGATCCCGGCCGACGGGCACCAGCGCTGCACCGGGCAGGCACCGCAGGCCGGTCGCCGGGCGTGGCACGTCCGCCGGCCGTGGGCGATCACCCGGTGGGAGAACATCGTCCACTCGCGCGGCGGCAGCAGCGCGCACAGCTCGCGCTCGACCACGACCGGGTCCTGGGAGTCGGTCAGGCCGAGCCGCAGCGCGATCCGCAGCACATGCGTGTCGACCGGTAGGCCGGGGATGCCGAAGGCGTTGCCCAGCACGACGTTCGCCGTCTTGCGCCCGACTCCCGGCAGGGCGACGAGATCGGCCATCCGCGCGGGCACCTCGCCGCCGTGGCGCTCGACGAGGGCCGCACCGAGCCCGGTCACCGCGCGGGCCTTCGCCCGGAAGAACCCCGTCGGGCGCAGGATCTCCTCGAGCTCCTCCGGGTCCGCCGTGGCGTAGTCGGCGGCGCTCGGGTACCTCGCGAAGAGCGCAGGGGTGGTGAGGTTGACCCGGACGTCGGTGGTCTGCGCCGAGAGCACCGTGGCGACGAGCAGCTCGAGCGGGGAACGGAAGTCGAGCTCGCAGTGCGCGTCGGGGTACCGGTCGGCGAGGCTGCGGTCGATGCGCCGGGCACGGCGGGTACGGGCCAGGGACAGGTCGGTCATGGCGCGAGGGTAGGCCCGACCACGCCTTCGGGTGACAGCTGACGACCGTTGGGGTGATCCCGCGCCCCGGCGCTCAAGCCCCTGCCGGACGTCACCGATGGGTGGGTCAGGGGAATCAGCCGTCAAGGGAACCACCACAGAGAGCAGGCAAGCCGTGCAGCTTCACGATCCGTGGGCAGACGGTGATCTCCAGGCGGCACGGCGCGCCCTGCGGCACGAGAAGATCGAGGTCGGTCGCTGGCGGAGGCTGCTGCGGGCCCGGCTCGACCTCGTCGTCGGTGCCTACGCGCCGCCGGAGATCCTGGGGACGACCGGCTGGGAGCACCTGCCGTCCGCGCGCCTCGACCTCCCGCTCGCCGGCGAGATGTCCGCGGCGATCTGGGCCTGCGACGACTCCGAGGACCGTGTCGCCCTCATGCGCCGGCTGCGCGAGCTGGACCGCCATCTGGGCGGGTACGCGGCCGAGCTCTCCAACGCCCTCGACTCCACGACGGACGAGCTGCTCGCCCGGATGGGATCGGGCTCATCGGCGGCGCTCGCCGACAGCCTCCTGGAGGCAACTGACGGCTTCCCGAGGGTCGCAGACGCCCGGTGACCCCGACTGATAGGGCAGGATGTCTCCGGGGGCAAGGGAGACTCAGGTCACATCGGGAGGTCGGCGCAGGTGGATGACGACGTGGTGCTGAGGGCTCCCCTCTTCGCAGCCATCGGCCCCGCCGCCGCCAGGGCCCTGTACGAGTCGATGACGCGGATCGACCTGCCGCGCGGCAAGGCCGTCTTCCACGAGGGGGACCCGGGCGACCGCCTGTACCTCATCGGCAGCGGAGCGGTGAAGCTCGGCCGCCGCTCGCCCGACGGCCGCGAGAACCTGCTGTCCGTCCTCGGCCCCGGCGAGATGTTCGGCGAGCTCTCGCTCTTCGACCCGGGCCCGCGCACGGCGACGGCCTCGGCCGTCTCGGACACGATCCTGCTCGAGCTCAGCCACGACGAGCTGATCATGTGGCTCGAGCAGTACCCCGCCGTCGCCAAGCACCTGCTCGAGGCCCTGGCCCGCCGCCTGCGCCGCACGAACGACACCCTCAGCGACCTCGTCTTCGCCGACGTCCCCGGCCGGATGGCCAAGGCGCTGCTCGACCTGTCGACGCGGTTCGGCGAGCCGACCGACGACGGGATCCGGGTGGCCCACGGGCTGACCCAGGAGGAGCTCGCCCAGCTCGTCGGTGCCTCGCGCGAGACGGTCAACAAGGCGCTCGCCGACTTCACCTCCCGCGGCTGGGTCCGCCGGGAGGGGCGCACCGTCGTCCTGCTGGACGTCGAACGGCTCGAGCGCCGCTCGCGCTGAGAGCCCCACGGGCCGGGAACGGCTCCCGCCGGGCCCGGCTACTCCGCGAGCTCGACGACCAGCTCGATCTCGACGGGTGAGTCCATCGGCAGCACGGCGACGCCGACGGCGCTGCGCGCATGCACGCCGGCCGCGCCGAAGACCTGCCCGATGAGCTCGCTCGCACCGTTGACGACGGCCGGCTGGCCCGTGAAGGACGGGTCGCTCGCGACGAAGCCGACGAGCTTGACGACGCGAGCGATGCGGTCGAGGCTCCCCGCCTGCTCGGCCACGGCGGCCAGGGCGTTGAGCGCGGCCGCGCGGGCCAGGCCCGCGGCGACCTCCGGGGCGACGAGGCCCGGGCCGTTGCCGACCTTGCCGGTCGCGGGGAGCGCGCCGTCGACGAAGGGCAGCTGACCAGAGGTCCAGACGTAGCCGCCCGTGCGGACGGCCGGCACGTACGCGGCGAGCGGCGCGGCCACCGGCGGGAGGGTGATCCCGAGCTCGGCGAGGCGGTGCGTGGGGCTGGCGCCGGTCATGCGTCGCCCCGGGGCCGCTTGAGGTAGGCGACGAGACCGGTGCCGTCGGGGCCGGGGACGACCTGGACGAGCTCCCACCCGTCGGCCCCCCACTGGTCGAGGATCGCCTTGGTGGCGTGGATGAGCAGCGGAACGGTCGAGTACTCCCAGGTGGTGGCCATGGGTAGACGTTAGCGGCCGTGGGCCACCGGCGGCTGTGCGGCGTCGTCCCGCAGCCCAGCACCCTCGGAGCGCACCCCTGCGGCCGCGGCGAGAGCGGGATCCTCCTCGAGCGGCTCACGCCAGGAGGTGACCTCGGGGAAGCGCCTGAGCAGGGCCCGACGCTCCCTCTCGGTGAGCCCGCCCCACACGCCGAAGGCGATGCGGTGGTCGAGCGCGTCGATCAGGCACTCGACCCGCACGGGGCACCGCAGGCACACCTCACGGGCGCTGCGCTGCGCTGCGCCCTCGACGAAGAGCTCGTCCGGTGACAGTCGGCCGCATGCGCCGTAGGCGGTCCAGTGCTGGTCCGCTGACAAGGCACACCCCCTCATGCACGTGCTTGACCACCCAACCTACGACGCCGCGTCGCCAGGACCCTGGGCCGTTCGGCCAGGGCGGCGGACCAGGACCTCCACGGGTGCTTCACATCGAGGGCCCGCCTGCGGCCGGGTGCTCACGTAGGCTGCCAGCATGGCGACGTCTGCATCCACGCCCCGTCGGGGCCGCAAGGTCAACGCGGCCCAGGCCCTCGGTCTCCTCGCGGCCTTCGCCGTCGTCGCCTCCGTGGGCGGTGTCGTCGCCGCCGGCCTCGTGCTGCCGGCCGTCGCGACCACGAGCGCGATGGCGAACACCACGACCCAGATCTTCGACGAGCTCCCGGCCGAGCTGACGCAGGTCCCGCTCTCGGAGAAGTCGACGATCCTCGCGGCAGACGGCACGCTGCTGGCGACGTTCTACGACCAGAACCGGATCGTCGTGCCGCTCTCGGAGATCTCGGTCGACATGATCAACGCCGTCATCGACACGGAGGACAAGCGCTTCTTCGAGCACGGCGGGGTCGACCTCACGGGCATGACCCGCGCGCTGCTGACGAATGCCGTCTCCGACTCGAAGGAGGGCGCGTCGACGCTGACGCAGCAGTACGTCAAGAACGCGCAGATCCAGGCGGCGCTGCAGATCGACGACCCCGTCGAGCGCGCCCAGGCGATCGCCGACGCCCGTGCGGACACCGGGCTCGACGGCTACGCCCGCAAGCTCCAGGAGGCGAAGCTCGCCATCTCGCTGGAGAAGGTGATGACCAAGGAGGAGATCCTCCAGGCGTACCTCAACATCTCCCAGTTCGGAGTCTCCGTGTACGGCGTCGAGACGGCGGCGCAGTACTACTTCTCGGTCTCGGCCAAGGACCTCGACTACCTCCAGGCCGCGACGATCGCGGGCATCACCAAGGGCCCGACGGAGTACGACCCCGAGCGCAACCCGGAGAAGTCCCAGAACCGGCGCGACACCGTGCTGAGCCTGATGCTCAAGCAGGGCGACATCACCCAGGAGCAGTTCGACACCGGGGTCGCGACGCCGATCGGCGACACCCTCAAGCTCGGTCAGACCAGGCTCGGCTGCATGACGGCCGGCAGCGTGGTGGCCGGCTCCGGCTACTTCTGCGACTACGTCACCAAGATCATCGCCCAGAACCCCGCCTTCGGGGAGACCGCAGCCGACCGTCGCCGCCTGCTGTACCAGGGCGGCCTGACGATCCACACGACGCTCGACCCGCGACTGCAGGAGCTCGCCGACGCCGCCGTGAAGAACGCCGTCCCCGTCGACGACCCGTCCGGGGTCTCCGACGCGATGTCGACCGTCGAGCCCGGCACGGGCAAGATCCTCGCGATGGCGCAGAACAGGAACTACAACACGGCGCCGAACCCCGGCCCCGGCGAGTCGGCTGTCAACTACAACACCGACTACGACTACGGCGGCTCGCAGGGCTTCCAGCCCGGCTCCACCTTCAAGGCGTTCACGCTGCTCGAGTGGCTCAAGGAGGGCCACGCCCTGCAGGAGGTCGTCGACGGGCGCGTGAAGACCTACAAGATGAGCGACTTCCACTCGAGCTGCACCGGCTTCGGCGGCAAGGACTGGCGCCCGAACAACGCCGAGGGCAACGGCAACTTCATGAGCGTCGCCGACGCGACGCGCAACTCGGTCAACAACGCCTTCGTCGACATGGCGACGCCAGCTCGACATGTGCAAGATCTTCCAGGGTGCGCAGGAGCTCGGCGTGCACACCGGCTCGGGCGGCGACCTCAGCGTCCTGCCCGCCAACGTCCTCGGGACCGACTACGTCGCACCGTTGACGATGGCCGCGGCGTTCGCGGCGTTCTCGGCCGACGGCACCTTCTGCGAGCCGATCGCGATCACGGCGGTCGAGGACAGCAACGGGAAGTCGCTCGAGGTGCCCTCGGCGAACTGCCGGCAGGCGATCACCCCGCAGATGGCGCACGCGATGACCTACGGCATGAGCCAGGTGTGGAACGGGACCGCCAAGAGCGTCGCGAAGCTCCCCGACGGCCGTTCCGCCTCGGGCAAGACGGGCACCACCTCGGAGAACGAGTACACCTGGTTCGTCGGCTACACCGCTCAGCTCTCGACCGCCGTGTGGGTCGGCCACGCCGAGGGCTTCATCCCGATGCAGCGGACGACCATCGGCGGGACCTACTTCAAGAACGTCTACGGGTCGAGCATCGCCGCACCCGCCTGGCGCGCGTTCATGGCACCGGCGAGCGAGGGCATGCCCGTCGTCGACTTCCCGGCAGCAGACAGCGCCCAGGTCGTCGGCGTCCGCGTCTCGGTCCCTGACGTCGTCGGGATGAGCGAGTCGGCGGCGAAGGCCACGCTGACCAAGGCCGGGTTCAACGTGAAGACGGGCGACCCGGCGTACTCCTCGGCCCCGGTCGGCTCCGTCGCCTCGTCCGACCCGGCGGGCGGCTCGCGCGTGGTGCGTGGCTCCGTCGTGACGATCGTGCTGTCGCTCGGTGTGGATCCTGCGAGCATCGCGCCGGCGCAGCCCGAGCGAACAACGGCGAACAACGGCGGCGGCAACAACGGCAAGCCCGGCAACGGGGGCTGAGTGCCCTCGCTCCGCACGACGCTCGGCCTCGGTGCCCTGACCGCCGCCGCCGGGCTTCGGCTACGCCCTCGCCGAGGCGCATGCGTACACGCTGCGACGCGCCACCGTGCCCGTCCTGGCGCCCGGAGAGCGCGCGCTGCGGATCCTGCACCTGTCGGACCTGCACCTCGCGCCCAGCCAGGAGCGCAAGATCGCCTGGGTGCGCGGCCTCGCCGAGCTCGAGCCCGATCTCGTCGTCGACACCGGCGACAACATGGCGCACCTCGACGCCCTGCCGGCCCTGCTGCACGCGCTCGAGCCGCTCATGGAGCTGCCCGGCGCCTTCGTCATGGGATCGAACGACTACATCGCGCCGCAGCCCAAGAACCCCGCCCGTTACCTGCTGCCCGATGCGAGGGAGCCCGGCCGCGCCCCGCGCGCGCTGCTCCCCGCCGAGGAGCTCGGCACGGCACTGAGCGAGGCCGGCTGGCGCGACCTGACCAACCGTCGCGACGGCGTCGTGGCCGACGGCCGCCGGATCTCGCTGGTCGGCGTCGACGACCCGCACCTGGACCTCGACAGGTTCCCGGCGCCAGAGGCGCAGCCGGACGTCGACCTGCACCTCGGGGTCGCCCATGCGCCCTACCGGCGCGTGCTCGACGAGATGCACGCGGACGGCGCGCAGCTCGTGCTCGCCGGCCACACGCACGGCGGCCAGCTCTGCCTCCCGGGCGTCGGCGCCCTGGTGACCAACTGCGACCTGGACCGCCGTCGCGCGAAGGGTCTGCACGGCTGGCCCGGGCCGCGCCCCGACGCTCCCGGCGGTGAGGGCTCGACGTGGTTGCACGTCTCGGCAGGGCTCGGCACCTCGCCGTACGCCCCGGTGCGGTTCGCCTGCCGTCCGGAGGCGACGCTGCTCACGCTCGTCGCGCGCCTCAGCTGAGCCGGTTTCTCCGCAGGGTCCCGGCTGGGCTATCCTTACTGGGCTCCACGGGGTGTGGCGCAGCTTGGTAGCGCGCTTCGTTCGGGACGAAGAGGGCGCAGGTTCAAATCCTGTCACCCCGACACAGTGAGTGAGGCCCCTGGTCTGCGGAGACGCGACCGGGGGCCTTTCGCATTGTCGGTGGGGCGAGGGCTCGGGGGGCCGAGAATCACCCCGAAATCACCCCCAGCGTCGGGGCGGGCGCCGCGGAGTCGTTGAGCAGCTGCAGCGCTGAGCGGTCGGCGGAGTCGCCGAGGTGGTGCAGGTAGCGCGCGGTGATCTCGACGGAGCTGTGACCGAGCCACGCCTGCACGGTGGTCAGCGGGACGCCGCGCAGAATCCACTCGCAGGCGGCGGTGTGGCGCAGGTCGTGCAGGGTTCGGCCTTGGCCCGCCTCGCTCCAGTGGGTCTGCCGGGCGAACGTCGAGCGGTGGAGCTGGCCGCCACCGGGGCCGGTGAGCAGCAGAGCACCGGGGCCTTTGCCCGCGGCGAAGCGCCGGAGCACGGGCACGAGCGCGTCGGGAACGGGGACCCGTCGGCCCCGGCCCGACTTCGGGGTCTTGGCCGCGGCCGTCCCCTCGGGCTGGTTCCGGACCACGCGCAGCATGGGCATCGGCACCTCGATGAAGTCGCTGACGAGCATCGCCCTGGCCTCACCCCAGCGGATGCCGGTGCGCCCGAGGACGCTCACGAGGTCGGCGTAGACCTGGCCGGCCTCGCCGACCTTCGCCAGCACCTCCTCGAACTCGAGGGCCGGCAGGGGCCGCATGTCCTCACGGGCGCGACGGTCCTTGGGTGGTGCTGCGGACTTGACCGGGTTGACGGCGACGTAGCCCTCGGCCACGCACCAGGCGAAGAACGACGAGAGTGACTCGCGGTGGCGCTTGACCGAGGTCGGCGCCAGGCCACGCGCGAGCAGGCCGTCCTGCCATGCACTGATGGCCGTGCCGGTGACCTTGCCGACGTGGAGCTTGCGGAGCCAGATCGGCAGGATCGTCTCGGTTCCGGTTCTGCCGGATCGCTGGCCGGAGGTCGGCAGCAGGTAGCGGTCGGTGTTCAGCGTGGTGCGACTGACCCGGCCCTCTCGCTCCTCGAGCCAGTCGACCAGGAGCACCTCGACGGCGACCTTGCCACGGCTCGGGTCATAACCGTGCTCGTCGAACGCGCCGCGCTGCCGACGCTCCCACTCGGTCGCCGCCCGCTTGGTCTCGAAACGGCGGGTGCTGACCACCAGGCCGCCGATCTTCAGCCGGCCCTCCCACTTGTCACCCCGGCGCGCCGGCACGGGCACCCACCCGCCGCAACCCACGGGGCCGGGCCGCAGAACGCGCAGCCAGCCACCGCTCGACGTCCGACGCCCGGTAGCGCGGCACGCCGTCGGCGAGCCAGTAGACGTCCGGGCCATCGAACGACTGGCGCCAGCGCACCAGCGTCGACTTGGAGACGGCCAGCCAGCTGGCGACCTCTTGCGTACGCAGGAGCCTGTCGCCTGCATCCACCGTGTGCGCTTCCCTCATCGCTACACCTCGTGTTCTCGCGGGTACACGCGATTAGACCACACGGCCGGCGTATCGGCAAGTACATGAGTACGTCGCCGAAATCGCGTAGCCTGGCCGCATGACGTCAGCCCCCCGCCGGCCCGGCGACCAGACCTACGACGGGCTGCTCGTCGAGGGCGACCTGCCTGCCGGCTGGTACCTGCCCAGGCGGTTCCCCGGTGAGCGCCCCGACGACGCCAGCGGCGAGATCGACGCCCTGCTCGGCTACGACGATCAGACCGTCACCGGTGAGGATCAGCAGGCGCTGCTCGACTCTGAGCAGAACGAGACGATCGACGGCCGCTGGCGCTACATCGAGCACGCCGCGACGCACACCCGCGTCTTCATCAGGCTCCAGCGCCAGATGCTCGCCGTCCCCGAGGAGATCCGCATCACCGGGGTCGTCTACCTGCCCTGGCGCCCCGGCGACCCGATCACCAGCCAGCTCCTGCGCGAGCTGCCGACCGCTCGCATCGAAGCAGCGATCAACAAGCGGCTGTTCGCCATGACGCGCACCAGCACCATCACCGGCGGCAAGATCGAACTCCCGAGCGGCCGCAAGGTCGCCGAGCTAGACCTGCTCGAGCCCCTCGGCGACCCGAAGCAGACCCCCGACTTCTACGAGCTCGTCGCCCTCCAGCACGGCCGACTCACCGCGAGCGGCGACGCCAACCCTTCGGCGACCATGGCCGAGCTCAGCGGTGTCGCGCTCAGCACCGCCCAAGGCTGGATTGCGAAGGCCCGCGCCCGCGGACTCCTCCCACCGGGGCGCCGGGGCCGAGCCGGATAGCAAACCCGACGGTCAGTCGCCTCACACAGCACGGCCGTCTGCCGCTCCCCCGAGAACGCGCGAGCGGCGGCATAGGGCGAGCGTAGCCGCCCTCAACGCGGCTACATGAGCGGTCGGCGTTGACGGCGTCAACAAGAGCGGGCGGTCGTGGGCCAACGACTCGCCCCCTGCCACCGGCTCGTTCGCGTGGCGGCGCCTCCACGTGCCGCCGCCGGAACCGCCCATGACCGTGCACTTGCACAACCGAGTCTGTGGGGATGCGGATGGTGCCGTCGGGCCGGGCGCGGGAGGCTTCACGGGCAGGGCTCAACCGACGCCGTTGTCGCGCAGCAGCCCGTCTGACGCGTGAGCGTCCGATGGGCGCCCGCCAGAAGGACGTGCATGACGCTCACCCATCGGCGTGGGATCTCGGGCCCGGACCTGAGCACGCTCGACCCAGATCTGGACGCGAGGGAGAGATCTTCCACCGAGAAGGCGCACTCGCCCGAGCCGCCTTCGTCATGCACAACCTGAAAGGCTCGAACATGTCGCAGCGCACCGTCGTCATCGCCTCCCGCGTGGGTCTCCACGCTCGGCCGGCTTCCCTCTTCACCCAGGCCGTCGCTGCCTCGGGGGCGAAGGTCACCATCGCCAAGCCGGGGGGTCCCGCGATGGACGCCTCGAGCATTCTCATGGTGATGGCCCTCGGGGTCGGTCACGGCGAGGAGGTCGTCCTGGAGTCCGAGGACGACGGTGCGCTCGACGAGCTCGTCACCTTGCTCGAGACCGATCTCGACGCCGAGTGAGTGCTGAGATGAACGACTCGAGCACGGTGCTCCAGGGCGTCGGCGTGGGACGTGGGGCCGTCTGGGGGCCGGTGGCGACCGTGCGCCCCGCCCCCGTCGTCCCCGCCGACGAGCCCGTCCCGGCGGACCGCGCGGCGGCCAAGGAGAAGGTCCTGGAGGCCTTCTCCGCGGTCGCCGCGGGTCTGCTGGCCCAGGCCAAGGGGGCGTCGTCCACCGTGGCCGACGTCCTGAAGGCCACGGCGCAGATGGCTGACGACCCGGCGTTGCGTGAGCAGACCGGTCAGCGGATCGAGAAGGGTGAGCCGCCGTTGCACGCGCTGGTCGCGGTGGTCGACTCGTTCGCGGAGATGTTCACCGCGGCGGGTGGGTATCTCGCTGAGCGGGTGACCGACCTGAACAGTGTCCGGGACCGGGTGGTCGCGCGCTATCAGGAGCTTCCCGAGCCCGGGGTGCCGCCGTTGCCGTTCCCTTCGATCATCGTGGCCCCGGACCTGTCACCGGCCGACACGGCTGCCCTGGACCTGGACAAGGTCCTGGGCATCGTGATCGAGCAGGGTGGCCCGACCGGGCACACCGCGATCATCGCCGGTCAGCTCGGGCTGCCGTGCGTGGTGCGCGCCACGGGTGCGTCCGCGTTGGGTGACGGTGACATCGTCGCGGTCGATGCCGCGCACGGCACCGTGACCCTGGACCCCGACGAGGACACCAGGGCCGCGGTCCAGACGCGTCGCGCGGGCCTGGCCACCCTGGCCGAGGCCAGGGGCGAGGGGGCGACGGCCGATGGTCACCGGGTCGCGCTGCTGGCCAACATCGGCACCGCCGAGGACGCCGAGCGGCTCACGAACGCCGCCGTGGAGGGTGTGGGCCTGTTCCGCACCGAGGTCCTGTTCCTGGGGGCGGCGACCGCGCCGACCGAGGACGCGCAGGCGGCGGTCTACACCCGGGCGCTGGCAGCCATGGGTGGGCGCAAGGTCGTGCTGCGGACCCTGGACGCGGGGGCCGACAAGCCGTTGGCGTTCGTCACCCAGGCAGGGGAGGAGAACCCGGCCCTCGGGGTCCGGGGCTTCCGCCTCGTGCGCCATGCCGAGCCGTTGATCCGCACCCAGCTCGAGGCGATCGCCCGGGCCGCGAAGGAGACCGGCGGCACGCCGTGGGTGATGGCGCCGATGATCGCGACCGTCGAGGAGGCCCGGCAGTTCGCCGCCATGGCGCGCGAGGCCGGGATCCAGACCGTTGGCGTCATGGTCGAGGTGCCGGCCGCCGCGCTGCGCGCCAAGGACATCCTCGCCGAGGTCGACTTCGTCTCCCTGGGCACCAACGACCTCGCCCAGTACACGATGGCGACCGACCGGTTGCTCGGTTCCCTGGTGGACCTGCTCGACGCCTGGCAGCCGGCCGTCCTGGACCTCGTCGCGGCGACCGCCGCCGCGGGTGTCGCCACGGGCAAGCCGGTCGGGGTCTGCGGCGAGTCGGCCTCGGACCCGATCATGGCGCTGCTGCTGACCGGACTGGGGATCACCAGCCTGTCGATGTCGCCCTCGGCCGTCCCGGCCGTGCGCTTCGCCCTGAGCCGCCACGACCTGGCGACCTGCACCGCGATCGGCGAGGCGGCCCGCAAGGCACCCACGGCAGGCGAGGCCAGGGCGGCAGCCCTCGCCCTCGTCGACCCCCAGGTCCGCGAGGTCCTCGCACTGGACTGAACCGGCCACCGGGCCACCACCACGGCCCGGCACCCAGGCCGAGAGGCTCGTCCCGCACCGGCGCGGGGCGGGCCTCTCCTGCGTCTGCAGGGCGCTGCGGTGGGCCTCACCGAAGAGGGACGTCAGGGGCACCGGTCGCACGCGTCGCCCACGAGTCATCCCAGGATCGTGCACCCGCACAACGAAGTCTGTGGGGATGCGGATAGTGCGAACGGGCCGTGCGCGGGAGGCTTCAAGGGCAGGGCTCAACCGACGCCGTTGTCGAAAGCAGCCCGTCCGGCACGCAGGCGTCCGGCGGGCGCCCGCCAGGAGGAACCGCATGAAACTCTCAGATCTGTACGATCCGCGGCTGGTCACGATCGGCCTTCAGGCAGCGAGCAAGGATGACGTCTTCACCGCCGTCGGCCAGCTCTTCCTCGATGCGGGGAAGCTCACCGCACTCGACGGCTTCCTCGCCGACCTCCGGGCCCGCGAGGCCAGCTTCTCCACCGGTGTCGGTGACGGGCTCGCGATCCCGCACGCGAAGTCGACCGACGTGACGGACGCGTCCTATGCGATCGCGAACCTGGCCACCCCGTTCCTCTGGGACGAGGACGACGACGAGCCGACGACGCTCATCGTCATGCTCGCCGTCCCCGCGGAGCAGGCCGGGACCACCCACCTCAAGCTGCTCTCGCAGTTCTCCATGGCCCTGATGGACGAGGCGTTCCGCGCCACGCTCATCAAGGCCGCCTCCGAGCAGGACATCCGCACGGCAATTCTCGTCAAGGAAGAGGAGTAACCATGTTCATCGTCGCAGTAACGGCGTGCCCCACTGGGGTGGCGCACACCTACATGGCGCGCGAGAAGCTCGTCCAGGCCGCTCAGAAGCGCGGTATCGAGATCAAGGTCGAGACCCAGGGGTCGACCGGGCGGGAGAGCGAGATCACTGCTGAGGACCTCGCCCGGGCCGACGCAGCGATCATCGCCGCGGACGTCAGCATCTCCGGGGTGGAGCGATTCGACAACGTCCCCACGCTGGACTGCTCGCTCGCAGAAGCGATCAAGAAGACCGACAAGATCCTCGACGAGGTCATCGGGGCGGTGAGCTGATCATGGCGAAGATCGAGCGCAAGAAGAAGCAGTCCCCCTGGCACGAGTCCTACAAGGGCATCCTCACCGGTGTCTCCTACATCATTCCGCTCGTCGTCGCGGGCGGGATGCTCCAGTCCCTGACCGTGCTGTTCTACGGCAAGGCCGGCGCGAGCCTCGCCGGCACCGCACCGGACCAGATCCGCCTTCTCGGCGCCGCCCTGATGACGCTCCTGGTCCCGATCCTCGCGGCCTACATCGCCTACGGCATCGCCGACAAGGCTGCCCTCATCCCCGGTCTGGTCGGCGGTATCGCGGCCCAGGGCCTTCCCCTCACGATCGCGGGCTCGATCTCGGCCGGAAGCGCGACCTCGGTCGAGGAACTCGTCACCGCATCGAACGCGCACGTCTACGTGGTGGGCTCCGGCTTCATCGGAGGCATCATCGCCGGCATCGCGGCCGGTTATCTGGTGAAGTACATGAAGAAGATCCCGTACCCGACGTCCTTCGCCGGCGTCATGACCGTGGTCTTCTACCCGCTCGTCGCCTCGTTCATCATCGGCGCGCTCATGCTGTTCCTCCTGGGCAGCCCTGCGGCGGCGCTCACCACCGGACTGACCGACTTCCTCAAGGGCCTCGAGGGCGGCAGCCTCGTCGTCCTGGGCCTGGCGCTCGGCGGGCTGGCCTGCTTCGACATGGGTGGCCCCGTCAACAAGGCGGCCTACCTGTTCGGTGTCTACGCCCTCGCCGAGGGCAACGGCGCACCGTACGCGGCGTTCGCCGCCGCCAAGTGCATCCCGCCGATCGCCGTCGCGCTCGCCACGTTCTTCGCGGCCAAGGGCTTCACGGACTCCGAGCGTGGCACGGCAAAGGGCATCTGGATCCTGGGTGTGTTCGGCATCACCGAGGGTGCGATCCCGTTCGCACTGCGTGACCCGCTGCGCGTCATCATCCCCGCGATGATCGGTGGCGGTATCGCTGCGGCCATCTCCCTCGTCGGCGGCTCCTCGCTGCCCTCGACCGGTGGCTCGATGATCACCATCCCGATCACCGAGAACCCGATGAACTGGGTCATGGGCCTGCTCATCGGCCTGGCCGTCACGACGGCACTCATCGTCATCGCCAAGCGCGTCAAGGTGCAGCGCCACGGACCCGACGAGGCCACGTACGAGGCCGAGCTCGGTGCGGTCAACGTTCTGGCGTGAGCTGACCACCATCCCGGACTGAACCACCATCCGTTGAACGGAGAAATCGAATCATGGGCAAGAACGTGTACGTCTTCCCGCACACCCACTGGGATCGCGAGTGGTACTTCACGATCGAGGAGTCGCGGTCCCTCCTGATGCACGACCTGGAGGAGATCCTCACCCACCTCGAGAACACCCCTGAGTTCGGGTACTTCGTCCTGGACGGTCAGTCCATCGTCGTCGAGGACTACCTCAAGACCAGGCCGCAGGACGAGGGTCGCATCCGCGCCCTGTCCGAGGCAGGGCGGCTCAAGCTGGGGCCGTGGCTGACGCAGACCGACTCCCAGGTGGTGTCGGCCGAGTCGATGGTCCGCAACCTGGTCTACGGCATCCAGATCGCTGAGCGGGTCGGTCCCGCGATGCGCATGGGGTACATCCCGGACTCGTTCGGTCAGACGGCGAGCCTGCCGACCCTGCTGAACGGGTTCGGGATGGACTCCGCGATCTTCTGGCGCGGCAAGACCGAGCGCCACTGCAAGGACGTGAACTTCCTGTGGCGGGCGCCGGACGGCAGCCAGGTCAACGCGACGAACATCGCGCAGGGCTACCAGGTCGCCAAGTACCTGGAGTCCGACCCAGCCGCCCTCCAGGCCCGCATGACCAAGATCCTCCTCAAGCTCAACGGGGACTCGGCCTCCGAGAACGTCCTGCTTCCCGCGGGGCACGACCAGATGCCGATCCAGAAGAACCTCCCGGCGGTGCTGAGCAAGCTCGAGGAGATGAACCCGGGCGACAAGTTCCACATCAGCACCATCGAGGACTACTTCGCCGACACCTTCGCCGACCCCACGGGGCTCACGGTCTACGAGGGTGAGTTCACCGAGGGCAAGTACATGCGCGTCCACCGGTCGATCTACTCGACCCGGATGGACATCAAGATGCTCAACGCCTCCACCGAGGCCGAGCTGACGCAGATGCTGGAGCCGCTGCTCTCGGTGGCGAGCCACCTGGGCTTCGACTACTCCCCGTCCCTGGTGGCCGAGGCGTGGAAGACGATCCTGCAGTGCCACGCTCACGACTCGATCGGCTGCTGCAACAGCGACCGGGTCAACGCGGACATCAAGCACCGCTTCGTCAAGGCGCGCGAGATCATCCGGGCACACGCGAGCATGACGCTGCGCCTGATGGCCAAGAGCATCGTGAAGAACGACGACGAGGACCTGCTCCTGGTCGTCAACACGATCCCGTCCGGTGGCACCCGCCTGATCGAGCAGGAGCTGTTCGTCGGCACCCGCGACTTCGCTCTGGTCGACGTCGACGGCAACGACGTCCCGTACTCCGTGGTGGAGATCGAGGACTACGACGCCCAGAAGATCGACCGGCAGATCGCGCACCTCAACCAGCACATCCCGATGTTCCGGGCGGTCGTCACCTTCAACGCCCCGTTCGACGGGCTGGGGTACACGACCTACCGGGTCGTGCCCGGGCGTGCGGGTGCCGTGGTCGAGGCACAGACGCCTGCGGGCGCGATGGTCTCCAACGGCCTGCTGTCCGCGGAGGTCACCGCAGGCGGCATCGTGCTGGTCAACCAGGACGGCCAGGAGACCTTCGTGACGCTCGAGGAGTCGGGCGACGAGGGCGACGGCTACGACTACTCGCCGCCGCCGGTCGACCTCGTGCTCGAGGACTTCTCCTTCGAGCCCACGGGCGTGACCCTCCTCGAGGGCTCGCGCCGGGTCACCTTCACGGCCCAGCGCGAGGTGCCGGCCTCGCTCGAGGAGCGCGCGGCCGGGACCACGAGCCTGATCTCGCGCTTCGACGGAACGGTCGAGCTGCGGGACGGCGAAGACGTCGCCCGGATCCACCTGAGCCACGACAACGAGGTGGACAACCACCGCGTCCGGCTCAAGGCGGTCACCGGCGTGGCGGCCGAGTACTCCGTCGCCAACAACCAGTTCGGCGTGATCAAGCGTGAGCTCAAGCACCCCGAGGCGGACCGCTTCCAGGAGCTCGGCTGGCATGAGAAGCCGGACCCCATCTACCCGATGCAGAGCTTCTGCGCGATCACGCAGGACACCGCCGGCACCTTCGTGGCCACCAAGGGGTTGCGCGAGTACGAGGTGACGGGCAGCGAGCACAACGAGCTGGCGGTCACGCTCTACCGCTCCGTCGGCGACATCGGCAAGGACGACCTCACCCGTCGCCCGGGTCGCGCCTCGGGCATCAAGGTGCCCGCACCGGACTCGCAGCTCAAGCTCCACATGGACTTCGACCTCTCGGTCGGCTTCCTCGACGGGGAGGGCGACATCCTGCGGGCGAGCAAGGCCGCGCACCGGCTGAACACCGTCGACTGCACCTTCCAGGTGAAGAAGTACAACGACTTCCAGCTGAACCCGACCGAGAAGCAGATCCCGGCGAGCCTCTCCTGGTTCTCGCTGGAGGACTCGGTCGTGCTCAGCACCGTCAAGATGACGGAGTCCGGTGCGGGATACGCCGTGCGGTTCTTCAACCCCACGTGGGACGAGGTCGCGGTCACGACACCCGAGATCGTCGGGTACGTCGCTCACCTCGGTCGACTGGACGAGCAGGTCGGCGAGCGGGCGCTGGGCGGACAGCTCTCCGTGCCCGCCTGCGGGACGGTCACCCTCGTCTACCTCCCCTCGTGAGCCAGGTGGCCCCGGGGTTCGCCCCGGGGCCACCCCACCTCCGCACCTGGTTGCTGCACCCCTCGGTGCCGCGTCCCCAAAGTCCATCCGCCCGAGAAGGGGCCACCATGTTTTCCATCGTCGGCGCTCTCAAGCGCTACCCGTGGGGCTCGACCGACGTGATCCCGTCCCTGCTCGGCACTCAGCCGGACGGGGCGCCGTGGGCCGAGTACTGGCTGGGGGCCCACCCTGACGGGCCCGCCACCACGGCCGACGGCCGGCGGCTCGACGACGTGATCGCTCAGCGACCCCAGAGCCTGGGCGAGGCGGGCCGCGCCACCTTCGGCGACCGGCTCCCATTCCTGGTCAAGCTCCTCGCCGCGGCGTCGCCGTTGTCGATCCAGGCCCATCCCAGCCGGGCACAGGCCGAGGCCGGCTACGCACGCGAGAACGAGGTGGGCATCGCTCTCACCGCACCGGAGCGCACCTTCCGCGACGACTGGCCGAAGCCAGAGGTCCTCATCGCGCTCGACACCTTCGACGCGCTGGTGGGATTCCGTCTCCCGGCCGAGACGGCCCGCCTGTTCGGTGCGCTGGAGGTCGACGCGCTCGCCCCCGTCGTGGCGATCCTGGCGGCGGCCGAGCCGACCGCCGACGCCACCCGCGAGGCGTTCCTTGCCGTGTTCCGCAGCGCCACCCGGGAGATGGTCACGGCGCTCGCCGGAGCCCTGGTCACGGCCGGGCCGGCCGCACCGGCGGACGACTGGTTCCGCGAGACGGCCCGCGTGCTCACCGATGCCTACCCCGACGACCCGAGCGTGCTGGCAGCGCTCATGCTCAACCGGACCCGCCTCGCGCGCTGGGACGCCCTGTTCGTCCCAGCCGGGACGATGCACGCGTACCTCCGCGGTGTCGGTGTCGAGGTCATGGGGGCATCGGACAACGTCGTGCGGGGCGGACTGACCGGCAAGCACGTCGACATCCCGGTGCTGAGCGAGATCGGCGACTTCCAACCGGCGGCGCCCAACGTGCTCACGCCCCACGAGATCGCACCGGGCCTCTTCAGCTACGAGACGGCCGCTCCCGAGTTCCGCGTCTGGCTGCTGCGATCGCCCGAGAGCATCCTGCAGCTCCCCGCCGACGACGGGCCACGGATCGTCGTCGGCCTGTCCGGCGAGCTGGCCCTGGACGGTCGAACCCACACCAGGGTCGCGCAGGGCGATGCGGTCTTCGTCGACGCGGGCGAGCCCCTGAAGATCAGCGGGCACGGAGAGGCCGTCCTCGTGTCGTCCGCCCATGACGCCGCGCCTACCAGCGCCGCAGAGAACGGATCAGCGTCATGAGGATCGTCTGCGCGCCGGACTCGTTCAAGGAGTCGATGACGTCGGTGGAGGCCGCCGAGGCGATGGCCCGCGGGATCCACCGTGTTGACCCCGCCATCGAGTGCGACCTCGTCCCGATGGCCGACGGCGGCGAGGGGACCACCGAGGCCCTCATCGCAGCCTTGGGCGGTGAGTGGGTCGAGGCGGCGTGCCATGACGCGCTCGACCGGCCCGCCGGCGGACGCTTCGGCTACGTGCCGAGGAGTCACCTGGCGGTGATCGAGGTGGCTGAGGCGGCGGGGCTCGCGCAGGTCCCGCCGGACCTGCGGGACGTGTGGGCAGCCACCTCGCGCGGGGTCGGCGAGCTGATCCTCGCGGCTCTGGACCGTGGTGCCACGCAGTTCATCATCGGCCTGGGTGGATCGGCGACGAACGACGCCGGTACCGGGATGCTGGCGGCGCTGGGCGCGCGGTTCCTCGACGCCGACGGAAGGCCGATTGCGCAAGGGGCGCGGGGTCTGACCTCTCTCGAGTCGGTGGATCTGCGTGCGCTGGACGCCCGGTTGGGTCTCGTGAGGTTCCGGATCGCCTCCGACGTCTCCAACCCGCTGCTCGGTGCCGACGGCGCCTCCGCGGTGTACGGGCCCCAGAAGGGCGCGACCGCCCAGGACGTGCCGATGCTGGACGCAGCGATGGCCCGCTGGGCAGACGTCGTGGAGCCGGCGTTCTCCCGTCACGTGCGAGAGGTCCATGGCGCCGGCGCCGCCGGGGGCCTGGGGGCAGCCTTCGCGGTCGCGACCGACGCCACCATGGAGAGCGGCGTCGAGCTGGTCCGTGATGCGGTCGGGCTCCGGGAGCGGATCGCCGGGGCCGACTGGGTGTTCACCGGCGAGGGCGGGATCGACCGGCAGACGGCGTCCGGGAAGACTCCGTGGGGTGTCGCCCAGGCGGCCAGGGCGGAAGGCGTTCCCGCGGTCCTCTTCGGTGGCCGGGTCAGTGACGACGCGTACGAGCTGATCGGAGACGCGGTGGTGGCCGTGGTGCCGATCCTTCGTCAGGTGACCGATCTGCCGACCGCGCTGCGCGAGGGCAGCGCCAACCTGGAACGTGCTGCCGCGACGGCCACCCGCCTGATCACGGCCCGGACGCTCGCCGGACGAGTTGTCCCGGGAGCACCGGCTCCGGCGTCGGTCGGTCGCTGACTAGCCGGAGGCCTGGTCGCCGGCCGTCTGCAGGACGTAGCCGACGAGGGTGATGAGCTCGAGGAGCTGACGGGGATCGAATCCAGTCAGCTTGTCGATCCGGTTCAGCCGGTAAAGCAGGGTGTTCCGGTGGACGTGCAGCTCGGCCGCGGTGTCGCTCATGCTCATGTTGTTCGCGACGAACACGCGCAGGGTGTCCACCAGTTCCGTATGACTGTCCAGCAAGGCCAGGGAGTCCCTGCGAGGGAGCGCCATCAGCGCCATCAGGTCGGCGAGGTCTCCGGCGTGGTGCACGCGGCCGGGGATCTTGAGGCCCGCCTGCACCGCCCTGGCTCCCTTGACCTCGACGATGCAGTCCTTGGCGAGCTCGTGCGCCCCGCTCACGAAGAAGACCGCCGCCGGAGCATGGCGGGCCCACCGGGCCAGAGCGTCCTCGACGTCGTCCGGCGGGAGCAGGAAGAGGCCCCCAGGGAGAGGAAATGCCGTCGGCCACAGCTTCCGCAGGCCGTCGGGGTCGCCGTCGACAAGAACGACCGATTGGGGGTCGGCCAGATTGAGGCCCTGCATCTTCGCCATCTCGACCAGCCGGGTCGGGTACGTGGCGGACTCGGCCGCCACCGCCGCGGCGAGGACCTCGTAGCGTTGGCGGCTGAACTCGAGATTCTGCTGCACGAGCAGCGACACCGAGGTGCGCGCCAGCCGGGCCAGCGGGCGCACCTCGTCCAGAGGTCCCGTGATGCCGACGACTCCTACGACCTCGCCGTCCACGCTGAAGGGGACGTTGATCCCCGTCTTCTGGGCACCCTCGTCCGCCGTGACCTCGAAGGGCTCACCCGTCGCCAAGGCCCGCAGCGCACCCTCGTGGACCAGCCCCAGCCGTTCCGGCTTGCCCGAGGCGATGGTCACGCCGCGCGCGTCGAAGATGTTGACGTTGTAGCCGATGTCCGCCATCGCCGCGTCGGCAACGCCCTGGGCCAGCGCCGTGGGAATGCTGATTCCCGCTACGCCCGACATGCCGGCGAGTCTACGCCGCGCGGGGTTCGATGACCCGAAGGCGTGGACGTGCTGGCTCTTGTCCGCGGCACCGACGGCGGCTAGCGAGGGAAGGCCGGCCCCACCTGCGCAACCGGCAGCCTGTCTTCGGCCCTCAGCAGCAAATCCTGGGGAGCGCGGCACCCTCAACGCGGTGATGGGTGCGGGTTTGGCCGACGGTGCCGCCCCGTGGCGAGTCCCCTCGGGTTCGATCGGGCCTTGGTGTCGGAGCGGGCTGTGCCCGCTCTGGCAACTCGATTGTCGCTCGGCGTGCTCGCTCGCCCGATCGGAGGGCTGGCATT
Organism: uncultured Actinomycetota bacterium; assembly: GCA_963777075.1. GTDB lineage: Bacteria > Actinomycetota > Actinomycetes > Actinomycetales > Cellulomonadaceae > Actinotalea. Next base: position 44,442 of record CAVZPH010000038.1, read on the forward strand.
CCCCTGCCAACTCAGGCGAGTGCTGCGGCCAGGACTACTGAACCACCTCCTGCTGCCAGTCGGTTCGGGAGTCGTGCACGGCTGGACCGTCGCACTGTCGCTAGACGCGATGAGGCCCGTCCCCAGCAGAGACGGGCCTCATCGCAATCTATGAAGAGTGCTCGCGCATTCTACGAAGACCTCGGGGTGGAGGTGGGAATCGAACCTGTGCGGTGGCGCGGAGAAGCGTTCGTGGAGGGCTGTGACCTGCGGTGATGCGAGGGCGTGGTCGACGAGCGCTCCCCACGATGGCTCGGCCTCAACAGGGTCACGCCACGCCCGCTCATCGGGAGCGTGCACATCCGTAGGCGCGAATCCAT
>CAVZPH010000039.1:0-152708 GCA_963777075.1 uncultured Actinomycetota bacterium
GGCTCAGAGACGCGCAACTCTCGCCAGGGTCATCAGCCACCAGCTCCAGGTTGACGTGCGCCGACGGCATCTCGCCCACGCCCCGACAGCCAACCTGACGCGAATGGACGTATGCTACCTTCGATAGTTGCAAGTACACGCGATGACGGGGGTCGGCGTGCGAGGTGGCGTGATCCTGTTCCGGGGAGCGGGCGCGGCTGCGCGCCGCTACCTGGAGGCGGATCGCTCGCGGGCTGACGAGTACTACCTGGAAGCCGGCGTCGCGCGGGCGGAGCTGTCGGTCGTCGATGGCTCCGGGAGGGTGATCGCCGAGAGCTCCCTGACGCCCATCCAGTACGCCGGCTGGGTCGACTGGGTCGACCCGATCTCCGGGGAGTCGATGGGCACGCCTCGTCAGGCCGGCGAGGCTCGACAGGGCTCGCCGCGGTTCGCGGAGATGGTCGTCAACACCCCCAAGTCCCTGTCGATCGCCGCCGCCCTGCACCCGGACGTGTCCGACGCTCTGGATGCGGCGCAGCGGGACGCGGTGGCCGAGATCCGGTCCTGGCTCGGCCGGCACTCGGTCACGCGCGTCGGCCCGCGCGGGCTGCAGGAGGTCGTGCCGGTCGAGCGGTTGCAGACGGTCGGCCATCTCGCACAGGACCTCACGGGCGGGTGACCCGCATCGGCACATCCACCTGCAGATCGGGACCCGGGTGTGGGCCGGCGGGGCGTGGCGGGGGCTGGACACGGCGGCGCTGTTCCGGCAGCAGGGCGCCATCCGCGCGCTCGGCACCGCGGTGCTGGCGGCGCACCCACAGCTCGCCGCGGTGCTGGACGCACACGGCCTGACGCTCGATCCGGTCACCGGTGAGGTGGCCGAGCTCCGGCCGTTCAACGCGGCCATGAGCAAGCGCGCCACCCAGGTGACGCGCAACCTCGCGATCTTCGAGGCGCAGTGGGAGGCCGCCCATCCCGGCCGAGAGCCTGGCCCGGTCGTCAGCGCCCGGTTGCAGGCGAAGGCCTGGGATCACGAGCGCCCGAACAAGAGGCCGTCACGGCTCGGCAGCGAAGCGGGCTGGCGGCGCGAGCTGGACGAGGCCGGCTACACCCCGGACCTGCCCCGGGCGCCTCGACGGGTCCCCGTTGCGCTCGACGAGCTGCGCGTGCTGGAGGTCGCGAACCGTGCGCTGGACCGGTGCGCCGCCGGTGCGTCGACGTGGACCGTGCACGACATCGCCGAGCACGTCACGCGGATCATCACCGAGGCCGGCGTGCGAGCCGAGCGTGGCGAGCTGCGCGACCTCATCGCGATGACGACCCGACTGGCAGCCGACGACTGCCTGTCGGTGCTGCCGCCCGGCGCCGCGCACCCCGAGCACGTTGCCCACCTGACCAGCGTCCGCGTCGTGGCGGCGGACACTCAGCTGCGTGAGCTTCTGGCAGCTCGCGCCGCTCAGCCGTCACGTGACGTCCCGGATGTGGGCCGCCTGGCGCGCGATCGGGGTCTGGACGCGGAGCAGGCGGCCGCGGCCGCGGCGGTCGCCTCGGGCGATCCGCTCGTGGTGGTCGAGGGCGCCGCGGGCGCGGGCAAGACCACGATGCTCGGTGTGGCGATCACCGCGGCGCAGGCCGAGGGTCGCGCGACCAGGATCGTGACGCCGACGAAGAAGGCCGCCGACGTCGCGGCGCGCGAGCTCGGCGTGCCGACGGACTCCGTCGCCAAGCTCGTGCACGAGCACGGGTGGCGGTGGAACCAGGACGGCGTGTGGACGCGCCTGGCCGTCGGAGAGGCAGACCCTGACAACGGCAGGACCTACACCGGGCCGCCCGCCTCGGCTCGCCTGCGCCACGGGGAGCGGGTCGTGGTGGACGAGGCGGGGATGCTCGACCAGGACACGGCCCTCGCCCTGATCCGGATCGCCGACGAGGCCGGGGCGGGCCTTGCCCTCGTCGGGGACCGCGCGCAGCTGCCCGCGGTCGGCAGGGGCGGGGTGCTCGACATCGCGGCTCAGGTCGCCCGGTGCACGTTCGACATGGCGACGGTGCACCGGTTCACCGACCCCGAGTACGCCGACCTCACCGTGCAGCTGCGCCGGGGCGAGAACCCGGCGCTGCTGTTCGACCGTCTGCAGGCCATGGGCCTGGTCGTGCTGCACCCGAGCGTCGAGGACGCACACAGCGCGGTCGCCCGTACGGCACACGTCGGCGACGCGGTCACCGTCGCGACGAACGACGAGGCCCGCGCCCTGAGCTCGAGCATCCGGGAGGTGCGCGTGCGACGCGGCGAGGTCGACGACGTCCGCACCACCTACGGCAGCGACGGTCTGGCGATCGGTGCCGGCGACGTGGTCCAGACCCGCCGCAACGACAGCGAGCTCGGTGTGGCGAACCGCCAGACCTGGACCGTCCAGCACGTCACGGACGAGGGCGAGGTGTGGGCGCGGGCGACCGGGGGACACGCGCACAGCGTCAGGCTCCCGGCCGCCTACGTCGCCGAGCACACGCACCTGGCGTATGCCGCGACCTCCTACGGCGTCCAGAGCGCGACCACGCCCGCGGCGCACACGGTGCTCAGTGACGCACTGGACGGGGCCGGGCTGTACGTCGGCATGACCCGCGGGCGGCACTGCGACACCCTGCATGTCGTCGCCGCGGACCTGGCCGAGGCTCGCGAGCAGTTCGCGGCCGCACTCCAGCGCGACCGCGCCGACCGCGGGCTCGCCGACGCGACCCGCTCGGCGCGGGAGGCGGTCAGCGGCCTGGTCCCCGACGGCCCGGTCGCGTTCGTGAACGCCGAACGGGCCCGACTCCGCGAGTCGATCCAGGTCGCCGATCGCGAGGCGGCCGGGTGGGAGCACGCGTTGAGCGCGATCGCCCGGCAGAGCGCCGAGCACCACGCCGAGCGCGAGCAGCAGGCCCAGGTCGTCGCCGCCGCCGACGCGCACCTGGTGGACGTGCGGGCCACGGTGGGCGCGCCGCTCATCGAGCGGGCCACCGCCGACGGCGCCGGCTACCTGACCGCGCAGGAGCGGATGTGGCAGGCGCACCGCGCCCTGAGCACCACGGGGCGGTTCGGCAGGCGGCCGGCCGCCCGCACCGCACGCGAAGCCACCGAGGCGCACGGCGCGATGCAGGACGCGGTGCGCGAACGGTGGGGTGACGTCCCGCTGCACGGCGACTCACCTCCCGTTCTGGGCCGAGGCCGTGGCCGAGCAGCTGGTCCGGGCCGACCCGCGGGTGATCGAGGCGCAGCAGGCGGCCGAGCACGCCCATCTCGAGCAGCAGGAGCTCACGTCGACCCACTCGGCCGCGCGGTCGGCCCAGTGGCAAGGCATCGGCGGCGGCTACCTGCCCAGCAGCCTCAAGGCGCGCGTCACCGAGCTGCGCGACTCACGCCCAGCGCTCACGCGACACCCTGACCGAGATCGAAGCCCTCCCGGTGACCGCGGCCGCGCAGCTCATCCGCGACCGTGCGGCTCAGGCCGAGGCGGAGCGGATCGCCGAGGCCGCGAGGCTGGCGCGAGCGGCCGAGCGCGCCGGCTGGCACTCGCCGAGCCCGGTGCTACCCGTCCTACCCCGAACGCGGCTTCGGGCCGAGCCTGTAGCCGGCCCTACCCGCCGATGACACGGTCCGGCACCCGTGACCAAGCCACAGTCGTACGCAATGCTATGGCGCTAACCTTTCGTAACGGATTCCCTTGAAGAAGGCTTGTGAACAAGCCTTCTTCAACGGGGCACCAAGGGCAAGGTACTGAACACCCGGACGAGGCAGCGATCGATGAGCTCTCCCGCCCGATGAATCCTCAGATATCTAGGAGGTGGCCCGTGCCCGACGTCTTGATCCGGAACTTCCCCGCCGAGGACCTGAGCCTTCTCGATGAGCAGGCCGCACGACTCGGCATCTCACGCAGCGAGTACCTGCGCCGGCACCTGCACCGCGAGGCCCGCCGGACCGTCGGACCCGTCACGGCCGCGGACCTGCGCGCGCTCGGGGACCTCGTCGCCGACCTCGGCGACGACACGGTCATGTCCGACGCCTGGTCATGACCGCGTCCTGGCTGATCGACAAGTCCGCGCTCGTCCGGCTGGGCTCGAGCGTGGATGCCGACAAGTGGGCCGACCGGATCGAGCGGGGGCTGGTCGCCATCACCACCGTCACCTTGCTGGAGGCCGGGTTCTCCGCTCGGTCCGCCGGCGATCTCGGGCGCGCGCTCGGGTCGGCGCCGCTGACGTCGATGCCGGTGGAGTACCTCACCCCCGCCGCCGAGGACCGGACCGTCCAGGTGCAACGACTGCTGGCCGAGCGCGGCAAGCACCGCGCCCCTCCATCCCCGACCTGCTGATCGCCGCAGTGGCCGAGCTCACTCAGCGCACCGTTCTTCATCTCGACAAGGACTTCGACCTCATCGCCGACCTCACCGGCCAACCGACGGAGCGCCTGCGCGTCGAGTGAGCACGACGCGCCCGCAGCTCGACTCCGGGCCGAACGGCCGGCGGAACCTTGGACGTGCTCCCCCGGGGGTGGCCACCCCCGCAGGACTGCAATAAGATTGCCTTATGACGCTGGTGGCGGAGTACCGCGCGGCGCGACGTGAGGAGGACGTGGCGCGGCTGCGGCGTGTGCTGGTTCTGCGGGCGATGGTGGCCTCGGGGATGACTCAGCGGCAGATCGCCGAGGAGCTGGGGGTCAGTCAGCCGGCGGTCAGCCAGCAGCTGAAGGTCGCGCGCGATCTCGATGCTGTGGATCCTCAGGTGCTGGTCGAGGCCGCCGGGCCCGTGCTGAAGGGCCTCGCCACGGCGCGCGGCTACTCCCGGCTCGCCGTGTTCGGCTCCGTCGCGCGCGGACAGGCCCACGGGGCGTCCGATGTGGATCTGCTCGTCGAGGCCCCGGCGGGCACGTCGTCGTTCGACTTCGTGCGCTTCGAGCGGCTGCTCGCCGACGTGCTGGGCCGGCAGGTCGATCTCGTCGAGTACGGCGGCCTCAAGCCCGGCCTGGACGACGACATCCGCCGCGAGGCCGTGGAGCTGTGATGGACCGCACCGACGCCAAGGAGCTCCTGCACATCAAGGCCTGGCTGGAGCGCTCAGCCGAGGTCGTCGCGCACGGCAAGGACGCCTACCTGTCCGACGACCTGCTCCAGGAGGCCGGCGACTCGCTCATGATGAAGCTCGGCGAGGCCGCGAACCGCCTCGCCAGGCGCGGCGTCGCCTCACCCGAAGGCGTCGAGTGGGCGGTCGCGGTGGCCAACCGCAACTTCATCATCCACCGCTACGACGAGATCTCCCGCGAGCTGACGTGGCAGACCCTGGCCGTCGACCTGCCGGGCTGGGCATCGTCGCTGTCTGGATCGTTCGCCCTGGCGGAGGACACCCTGCGTAACCCGACCGCGTAGCGCGCCCAAAACGGCTCGGGCAGACGCTCACCCCGAAATCACCCCGCGAGCGCACCGGACGGTCCCAGAGACGCTCGTCCACCCCGTAGAATCATCGAAATCGCCTCGCGCGGCACGTTCGGGACGAAGAGGGCGCAGGTTCAAATCCTGTCACCCCGACATCGACGCAGGGCCCCCGGTTCGCCGGGGGCCCTGCGCTCTTCCCCCCAGCGTCCGCCCTCGTGCCCGGAAGGACCAGCCATGCGCTCGGTGTCGGCCAGCCTCGACGCGGACGTCCACCAGGAGGCCGACGTCGTCCTGATCGTCGCGGCCGCGGTGACCGGCTCGCCCTCGGGACGGGCCGTGGCCTCCGAGCTCCTCGACGTGCGGATCGACGGCGAGCCCGTCGACGTCGTGGAGCTGCGCGGGGCGCACGGCACGCGCGTGCACACGCTCACGGCCGCGCCCGGCCGCCTCACGGTGCGCTACGAGGCCGAGATCCCCCCGGCGGTGGCGATCGCCGCGGACGAGCCACTCGACGTCGTGACCTTCCGCCTGCCCAGCCGCTACGTCGAGTCCGACACGCTCGTCGGGCTCGCGAGCTCCGAGCTGCGCGGGCTCACCGGGACCGAGCTGCTCAACGGGGCGCGCAGCTGGGTCGCCGATCGCTTCACCTACGTGCCGGGCAGCACGCGCTTCAGCGACAGCGTCCGCGACGTCCTGCTCAGCCGTCGCGGGGTCTGCCGCGACTACGCGCATGTCCTGGCCGGGCTGCTGCGGGCCGTCGACGTCCCCGCGCGCCTCGTCTCGGTGTACGCCCCCGAGCTCAAGCCGATGGACTTCCACGCCGTCGTCGAGGCGTACCACGAGGGCGACTGGTACCTGCTCGACGCGACGGGACTCGCCCCGCGACGCTCCTTCGTGCGCATCGCCACGGGCCGCGACGCCGCGGACACGGCCTTCCTGTCGACCTACCGGGGCGGTGTGACGATGCGCAGCCTCCAGGTCACCGCGAGCGACGACGACCCGATGCCGGACGAGGGCCCGCTGTCTCTCGTCCACCTGCCCTGAGCCGACGCTAGGGTCGTCGGATGCCGATCCCCGAGTTCGTCCGCCGCCTGCGCGAGCGCGTGGGGACCGAGGAGCTGTGGCTGCCCGGGGTCTCCGGGGTGGTCGTGGACGAGTCCGGGAGGCTGCTCCTCGGCCGTCGCTCGGACAACGGCCTGTGGGCCGTGGTCAGCGGGATCCTCGAGCCGGGCGAGCAGCCGGCCCTCGCGATCGTCCGCGAGGCGCTGGAGGAGACCGGTGTCGTCGTGGAGGTCGTCGCGCTGACGCTGCTGCGCAGCGAACGGCTCATCACCTACCCGAACGGCGACCACGCGCGCTACCTCGACGTCTGCTTCTGGTGCCGGGCCGTGGGGGGCGAGGCGCGCGTGGGCGACGACGAGTCCACCGAGGTGGGCTGGTTCTCCCCCGACGAGCTGCCCGGCCGACCTCACCGAGACCTCGGCCGACCGCATCGCGCACACCCTCGCCTACATCGCGGCCCATGAGGCGGGCGAGCACCCGCAGCCCTGGTTCGCGCGCTGAAGGCGCCGAGCACGGCCACCGGCACGGCTCGCGTCGTGCCGGGCCGCCCCGGCGCGACTCAGCGCTGGGCGGCGACGAGCTCGGCGATCTGCACGGCGTTGAGGGCCGCACCCTTGCGCAGGTTGTCGTTGGAGACGAACAGCGCGAGTCCGCGGCCGCCGGGCACGCCCTCGTCGACCCGGATCCGGCCGACGTAGGACGGGTCCTGACCGGCAGCCTGGAGCGGCGTCGGGATCTCGGAGAGCTCGACCCCCGGCAGCGTCGGCGAGCAGCTCGGTGGCACGCTCCACGGACAGCGGCCGCGCGAACTCGGCGTTGATCGACAGCGAGTGACCCGTGAACACCGGGACCCGCACGCAGGTACCGGAGACGAGCAGCTCGGGGATGTCGAGGATCTTGCGGCTCTCGTGCCGCAGCTTCTGCTCCTCGTCCGTCTCGAACGAGCCGTCGTCGACGATGCTGCCCGCGAGGGGAAGCACGTTGAAGGCGATCGGCCGCTTGTAGATCACCGGAGCCGGGAAGAGCACGGCAGAGCCGTCGTGGGTGAGCCCGGCGATATCGGCGCCGGCGAGCGCGTGGACCTGGGTCTCGAGCTCGGCGACTCCCTTGAGCCCGCCGCCGGAGACGGCCTGGTACGTCGAGACGACCAGACGCGTCAGGCCGGCCTCGTCGTGCAGGGGCTTGAGGACCGGCATCGCGGCCATCGTGGTGCAGTTCGGGTTCGCGATGATGCCCTTGACCGCCTGGGCGATCGCGCCGGGGTTGACCTCGCTGACCACGAGCGGGACCTCGGGGTCACGGCGCCAGGCCGAGGAGTTGTCGATCACCAGCGCTCCGGCCGCGGCGAAGCGCGGGGCGTGCACCTTCGAGGCGGCGCCGCCGGCGGAGAACAGCGCGACGTCGATCCCGGAGAGGTCCGCGAGCTCGACGTCCTCGACGACGACCTCGCCGCCCGCCCAGGGCAGCGTCGTGCCGGCCGAGCGCGCCGAGGAGAAGAAGCGGATCGAGTCGACAGGGAAGTCGCGCTCGGCGAGCAGCGTGCGCATCACGGCGCCGACCTGCCCGGTGGCGCCGACGACGGCGATGTTCAGTCCCATGTCAGCGTCCCGTCCCGCCGTAGACCACGGCCTCTCCGTCGGCGGAGTCGAGCCCGAAGGCCGTGTGCACCGCGCGCACGGCGTCGTCGAGCTGGTCAGCCCTGGTGACCACCGAGACGCGGATCTCGGAGGTGGAGATCATCTCGATGTTGATCCCGGCGTCGCGCAGCGCGCCGAAGAGCTTGGCGGAGACACCGGGGTGCGACTTCATGCCCGCACCGACGAGCGAGAGCTTGCCGATCGAGTCGTCGTACTGCAGCGAGCCGAAGCCGATGACGGAACGCTCGGCGTCGAGCGCCTCGATGGCCTTCTGCCCGTCGTCCGCCGGGAGCGTGAAGGAGATGTCCGTCAGGCCCGTCTGGGCGGCCGAGACGTTCTGGACGATCATGTCGATGTTGACGCCGGCCTCGGCGACGACCTCGAAGATGCGCGCGGCCGTCCCGGGGACGTCGGGCACGCCGACGACGGTGACCTTCGCCTCGCTGCGGTCGTGGGCGACGCCGGAGATGATCGGCTGCTCCATGGGTCCCTCTCCTTCGACGGCCTCGGCGGGCCGGTCAGTGACGAGCGTGCCGGTGTGCCCGGAGAACGACGAGCGCACGTGGATGTCGACCCCGTGGCGTCGGCCGTACTCGACGCAGCGCAGGTTGAGCACCTTCGCGCCGCTCGCTGCCATGTCGAGCATCTCCTCGTAGCTGATCCGCTCGATCTTCCGGGCGGTCGGCACGATGCGCGGGTCGGCGGTGAAGACGCCGTCGACGTCGGTGTAGATCTCGCAGACGTCGGCGCCGATGGCGGCGGCGATGGCGACGGCCGTCGTGTCCGAGCCGCCGCGGCCGAGCGTCGTCACGTCGTTCGTGTGCTCGGTGACGCCCTGGAAGCCCGCGATGATCGCCACGTTGCCCGCCGCGAGAGCCTCGTTGATCCGGTGCGCCTTGACGTCGACGATCCGCGCCTTGCCATGCGACTCGTCGGTGATCACACCGGCCTGCTGCCCCGTGAAGGACTGCGCGTGGACGCCGAGGTTGGCGATCGCCATCGCGAGCAGCGACATGGAGATGCGCTCGCCGGCGGTCAGCAGGATGTCCATCTCGCGCAGCGGCGGCTTGGGCGAGATCTGGTGGGCGAGGTCGACGAGCTCGTCGGTCGTGTCGCCCATGGCGGAGACGACGACGACGACGTCGTTGCCCGCCTTCTTCGCCTCGGTCACCCGCTTGGCGACGCGCTTGATCGCTGCGGCGTCACTGACGGAGGAACCCCCGTACTTCTGCACGATCACGCCCACGCTGAGCACTCCGCTCTCGGTCATCCGGTAGCCCTGAGCATAAGCGGTGACCGATGGGTGGACGGGCGTTGTCCGGGATACGGGCCTGCCCCCGGGGGGTCCCGGGTGCGACACTGGGCACGGAGGCGATCACCGTGAACCGACCGAGGATCCGTGCCCGGAGCCGTGCTGCGCGAGGTGTCCGCCTCGCGGTCCTCGCCCTGCTCGGCGCCCTCACGCTCGGGGCCTGCGCCGGCCTCGCTGCGGGCGGGGACGGGGCGAGCGCGGGCGCCCCCAGCCGGTCGACCCCGCCGAGCAGCACGGGGACCGACCCCTCGACGAGCACCGAGTCACCGGCGACGGCCGAGCCCAACCCGAGCCCCGAGCCCACCGCCCCCGACGGACCCACCCCGAGCGATGGGCCCTCCTCGACCGGCGGTCCGTCCGCGGCCCCCGGCACCGCGGCCGCCTCCCTGACGATCACCCTCGACGAGACGGGCACGGGCCGGACGAGCACCACGACGCTCACCTGCTCGCCGGCCGGGGGCACCCACCCGGATCCCACGGCCGCCTGCGCCGCCGTCGTCGCCGCGGGTGGCGTGCCCGCCTTCGCGCCGCTGCCCCGGACGGCCGTGTGCACCGAGATCTACGGCGGGCCGCAACGCGCCAGCGTCGTCGGGACGGTCGACGGCGTCCCGGTCGACGCACGGTTCAGCCGGGTCAACGGCTGCGAGATCGCGCGCTGGGACCGCCTCGCCGTCGTGCTCGGGAGCACGGGCGGCGTCTGAGGCTCAGGGGTGCAGGGCCTGGAACTCCGCCTCGGAGGCGACGTCCTCGTCCACGTCGAGGCGCAGGTGCGCGAGGACGGTCTGCAGCACCCGCAGGCAGGACGAGGCACGCTCGCCCCAGTTGGCGAGGTAGGAGTACTGCCACCACCACAGCGCCTCGGTCACCTGGCCGACGGAGTGGTGCCGCAGACCCTGGACGAGCGAGCCGACGACCATCACCAGGTCGCCCGACATCGTCGAGGTGACCGTCTCGCCGCCGAGCACCGGGTCGGCGATCTCGAGGTAGCCGTCGATCCCGTCGAGCAGGTTCTCCAGGCTCGCGCGCAGCGGGTCCAGGTCCGTCTCCGGGCCGACGTCGGGCTCGAAGCGCTCGGCCGGGACGACGTCGACGACGGCGCCGAGCCGCGCGCCGGCGCCCAGGACGTCGGAGACGGCGAGAAGGAGGAGCGGGATGGCCGCCTCAGGGTTCGCCCCTGCGGCCACCTCGGTGACGGTCGAGACGAATCGGCGGGCCTCGTCGGCGACGACGTCCGCGAGCTCGCGCAGGTCGGCGGGGACGCCCGGGGTCGCGGTGGGGGTCTCGTCAGGCACTGATCTGTCTCCGTCCTTCGAACGCACGCCCGAGGGTGACCTCGTCGGCGTACTCCAGGTCCCCGCCGACCGGGAGTCCGGAGGCGAGGCGGGTGACACGCAGGCCCATCGGGACGAGCAGGCGTGCGAGATAGGTGGCCGTGGCCTCGCCCTCGACGTTCGGGTCCGTGGCGAGGATGACCTCGGTCACGGTGCCGTCGGCGAGGCGGGTCAGCAGCTGGGCGATGCGCAGGTCGTCGGGCCCGACGTTGTCGATCGGGTTGATGGCGCCGCCGAGCACGTGGTACCTGCCGCGGAACTCACGCGTGCGCTCGATCGCGACGACGTCCTTGGACTCCTCGACGACGCAGATCACCGCGAGCGAGCGGCGCGGGTCGCGGCAGACGCGGCACAGCTCCTCCTGCGAGACGTTCCCGCAGATGCTGCAGAACTTCACGCGGGCCTTGACCTCGGTGAGCGCATCGGTCAGTCGCCGGACGTCGACCGGGTCGGCGGCGAGGAGGTGGAAGGCGATCCGCTGGGCGCTCTTGGGACCGACCCCGGGCAGACGCCCGAGCTCGTCGATCAGGTCCTGGACCACACCTTCGTACACCCGGCCAGCCTACGGGGTGGTGCGGGCGGCGGCGTCAGGCGCGACGACGCGGCCGGGCCCGGCCGGTCCGGGGCCGGCGAGCCGTCAGTGCGCCGCCGAGAGCCTCGCGGTGCGTCCCTCGGCCCGGACGGTCACCGTCCAGTGCGGGACGACGCCCTGGGGGACCTTCTCGGCGAACTCGAGGTCGACGTAGCGCAGGCCCTCGGGCTGCTCGGCGCGCCAGGTCGCCCTCAGCGGCTGGACGTCGACCAGGTCGACGCCGTATCCCGCGCAGACGAGCGCCGAACCGCCGTTCACCCCGCCCGGCAGGCGGCCGTTCGTCGCCGGGAGGATCACCGTCTCGTTGCAGGCGGCCTCCGAGACGAAGGAGGCCGTCCCGCCGAACTCCTCGTCGATCGCCCGGACGTCGCTCATGAGGGTGATCTCGACGGGGTCGGGCAGATGGCTGGTCCCGGCACCGTGCGACCAGCGGGTCGCGAGCTCGGCGACGTAGTAGTCGGCGGTGGGGTCGTCGTCGACGAGCCGGACGGATCGCAGTCCCGCGACGAGGTCGCCGGAGGGCGAGCGCAGCCCCCAGCGGCCCGTGCCGTCCCAGTGGCTCGCCACCTCCCCGAGGGTCTCGACGGCATCGGCGACGCTGTCGAGCTCGACGCCCTCGCCGCCGTCGGCCACCGAGACCCGCTCGCCGCTCCCCGAGCCGAACGGCGACCAGTGGTTGACCCCGAGACGGACAAGGCTCCCCCAGGAGCAGGACGGCGGCGGAGAGCAGCACCGCGCCGCCGAGGATGAACCGGCGTCTGTCCAGGTCACGGCGGATCGCGTCGGACCCGTCGGGTTCGTCGTCTCGCACGTGTGGTCTCCCCCTGCCGGCAGCACGGGAGCGCGTCGATCACCTGCTCATGCCCCCGACCGGTCAGCATCGCGCCTGAGCGGTCCGGGGCACAAGTCGCGCCCGTGGCGGGACTCGGGCCGCGGTGGGCGTCGCGCTCAGGACGGCGGGTCGGGGATCTCGTCGATGACGGTCCCGCCGAGCATCTGCGCGACGAGAGGGGCGCCGATCAGCCCGGAGGAGGCCAGCTCGGGGTCGTCGGGGCTCGCGTCGCTGCCGTCGGACGGCGCCACGGCGCGCTCGGCCGGGGGCACGGCGACACCTCGGCGGGCGAGAGGACCACCAGGGACGCCCGGCGCCGCGGTCGCCGCCGAGGCTGGTGCGGAGGCCGGTGCGGGCGCGGGCCGGCGCTCGGGCTGCGGTACGGGGCTCCGGGGCGGAACCGGCGCGGAGACGTCCGGGCGGGCGGGCGCCGCAGCCGGTGCCGAGGGACGGCGCGCGCCCGGCCGGTCATCGGGACCGTCCGCCGCCTCGAGATCGGGTTCCTCGCCGTCCGGGATGCCGTCCGAGGCGACGGCGGACACGACCGGGGCCGGGGCGCGGTGCCGGGTCGGCCGGGACTGCGGCCGGCCGCCCGGCTCGGCCGCTCGCCGGGGCGTCCGTGCCGCGGCTCGGCCCGTGGCGCCGGGGCGGCGGCGATCGGCGCATCCCATGAGGCCTCGGCCTGGGCCTTCGAGGGGGTCGCTCGCCCGGGCTCGGCGCGGTCCGCCCTCGGGGAGCCGGCGGCTGCCCCTGCGGTGGGCTCTGCGCCCGCGGGGGCGAGCACGGCCTCGACCCTGGCGTCGAGCCCGAGGGTGTCGCGCAGCGCCTGGCGGACGTGCTCGCCATGGGGGCCGCCGCGGAAGGTCGTCGCCAGCTGCGGGGTCGTGAACGCGAGGCTGACCACCTCGGCCGAGACGGCCGCGACCTGGGCGTTCTCGCTGACCAGGACCCACGTCGAGCGACGGACCCCGCGCAGCGTCGCCAGCACCTCCGGCCAGCGGCGGCGGACCATCTCGCCCTCGGGCGCGGCGTCGGGGGCTGCGGCGGCAGGCGCGGTGGTCGCGGCGGAGGCCGGCCGGGCCGGCGCTGCGGCAGGTGCGGGCGCGGGCGCGACGTCCTTGGCCGGCGCGGGTCCGGCGTCCTTGGCCGGCGCGGGTGCGACGTCCTTGGCGGGCGCGGGTGCGGGCCGGCGCGGGTGCGGCGTCCTTGGCCGGCGCGGGTGCAGCGGCGGCGGACGTGCGCGCGGGGGCGGATGCCGCCGGGACGGGTACGGCCGGGGCCGCGGGAACCGGAGCGGCTGTCGGTGGCGCCTCGGGCTCCAGCCGCGCCCTGGGTGCACGGTCGACCGGCGAAGGTTCCACCGTGGCCGGGACGGCAACCGGGGCGGGGGCGACCGCCGGACGCTCCACGCGGGCCGCAGCGGGCGCGCCGTCGACGAAGCGCTCCACACGCTCCAGCCGCGCGACCACACCCGAGTCGTCGACCGCCGGGAGCAGCAGCCGCGCGGCCAGCAGCTCGAGGTGCAGCCTCGGCGAGGTCGCCCCCGTCATCTCGCTGAGCGCGGCGTTCGTGAGGTCGGCGGCGCGCGAGAGCTCTGCCGGGCCGAGGGTCCTGGCCTGCACGCGCATCCGCTCGAGCTGGTCCGCCGGGAGGTCGCGCAGGACGGCCTGGGCCGCCTCTCCGGAGGCCGCGATGACGATGAGGTCCCGCAAGCCGCTCCAGGACGTCCTCGACGAAGCGTCGCGGCTCGTGGCCCGAGGAGATGACGCGGTCGACGACCCGGAACGCGCTCGCCCCGTCGCGCGCGGCGATCGCGTCGACGGTGTCGTCGAGCAGGGCGGCGTGCGTGTAGCCGAGCAGCGCGACGGCACGCTCGTAGTCGAGCCCTGCGGCATCGGAGCCCGCGATGAGCTGGTCGAGCACCGAGAGCGAGTCACGCACGGACCCGCCGCCGGCGCGCACGACGAGCGGCAGCACGCCCGAGCCGACGGGCACACCCTCCGAGACGCAGAGCTCCTCGAGGTACGGGGTCAGCGTGTCGGGCGCCACGAGCCGGAAGGGGTAGTGGTGCGTGCGCGAGCGGATCGTCCCGATGACCTTGTCGGGCTCCGTCGTCGCGAAGATGAACTTCACATGCGGCGGCGGCTCCTCGACGAGCTTGAGCAGGGCGTTGAAGCCCTGCGGGGTGACCATGTGCGCCTCGTCGAGGATGAAGATCTTGAAACGGTCGCGCGCCGGGGCGTACGCCGCGCGTTCGCGCAGGTCACGGGCGTCGTCGACGCCGTTGTGGCTCGCCGCGTCGATCTCGACCACGTCGAGGGAGCCCGGGCCGCCGCGACCGAGCTCGCGGCAGGACTCGCACTGCCCGCAGGGAGTCGGCGTCGGGCCCGTCGCGCAGTTGAGGCACCGCGCGAGGATCCGGGCCGACGTCGTCTTGCCGCAGCCGCGCGGCCCGGAGAAGAGGTAGGCGTGCGTGATCTTGCCTGCGCGCAGCGCCTGCATCATCGGCTCGGTCACGTGCTCCTGCCCGATGACCTCCGTGAAGGTGTCGGGCCGGTAGCGGCGGTACAGGGCTTGGCTCACGCCACGAGACTAGACGGCCTGCGGCGAGCGCGACGCAGTGCCAGAGTGGTGCTGTGGGCGGCCCGCGCGGGCGCCGCACCCCTGACGGCACGCGCGCGGGCCGCCCCGGATCAGATCTGACAAAGGAGTCCGAGATGACCGAGATCGAGCTGCGCACCCTTCCGCCTCGCATCGTCGCGAGCGTCCGGGACGTGATCCCCCACTTCGCCGACGAAGGTCAGCTGTGGGAGCGCCTCATGGCAGGGCTGACGGAGGCCGGCGCGACGCCCGCCCACGGCGAGCCCTCCTACTCCGTCTTCCACGACCACGACCCGAAGGAGCCGGGGGTCGACGTCGAGGTGCAGCTCACGGTGACACGGTCCTTCAAGGGCTCGGACACGGTGCAGTGCGTCTCCGTCCCGCGGACCCAGGTCGCGCTCGGCACGCTGTACGGCCCCTACGACAGGATCGGCCATGTCGTCGAGGAGGTCGCGCGCTGGGTCGAGACCCACGGCCACCGTTTCGCCGGCGAGATGACGAACATCTACCTCGTCGGCCCGGAGAGCGGGCGCCCGCCGGCCGAGTGGGTGACCGAGGTCTGCCTGCCGGTGGCCACCGCCGAGACGAAGGTCTGAGGCCGCGTGACGGTCGACCTCAGGCGCGCGCACCCCGGGCTGTACCGGGCCCCGCGTACCGCCGAACGGCTGACCGTCCCGCCGCTCTCCTACCTCGTCGTCGACGGGATCGGTGACCCGGGCACCGCGCCGGCCTACACGGCCGCCGTCCAGACGCTCTACGCCGTCAGCTACGGGACCCGAGGGCTGGTGAAGGCGGCGGGCGGCGAGGTGTGGACCGTCATGCCGCTCGAGGGGCTGTGGTGGGCCGACGACTGGGCGGCGTTCACCTCGGGGCACCGTGACGAGTGGCGCTGGCGGATGATGATCGCCCAGCCGGAGGTCGTCACCGCGCCGATGGTGGCCGAGGCGCTCGAGCTCGCCGTCCGCAAGGGCCGCGCGCCGGCCGGGGAGCGGCTGCGGCTCGAGGTGCTCGACGAGGGCGAGGCCCTGCAGGTCATGCACCACGGGCCCTACGCCGAGGAGGGACCGACCATCGCGGCGCTGCACGCGTCGATCAGCGCACTCGGCCTGGCGCCGAGCGGTCCCCACCACGAGATCTACCTCAGCGACCCCCGGCGGTCGGCGCCGGAGAGGATGCGCACGATCCTTCGCCAGCCCGTCGCCCCGGCTCAGTAGGCCGCGAGCGCCACCGCCAGGGCGAGCACGACGAGGTCCCCGGACACGCCGATCCACCGCCGGGTGCGCGCCCCGACCGAACGCCCCAGGAGGGCGCCGACCCCCGCGAGGCCGAGCTGCCAGCCCGCCGACGCGAGCGCGACCCCGAGGACGAAGGCCACCCGGTGGCCGACCCCGGCGCCGAGCCTCGACCCGAAGCCGGCGATGAGCACGGCGAAGTAGATCGCGGTCACGGGGTTGAGGACGGTCAGCCCGGCGAAGCGGGCGAAGGCGGCGCCCGCGCCCGCACCCGTGCGGGTCGGCAGGTCGGCGTCCTCGGCCGTCAGGTGGCGCGCGCGCCACAGACCGCGCAGGGCGATCCAGGCGAGGACGGCGGCGCCGACGAGCCGGACGGCATGCGCGTGCTCGCCGATCAGCGCGGTGACGCCGGAGCCCGCGAGCACGGCGAGGCTCGCGTAGCCCGTGTCGACGACGGCGACGCCGAGCGCACCGGCACCCGCGACCCTGGCACCGGAGGTGATGCCCGTCCGCAGCAGGAGGGTCGCGATGGCACCGAGCGGCATGGCGATGCCCAGCCCGGCCAGCAGGCCGAGCAGACCAGCCGCGAGGAGCCCGCTCACGGGGCAAGTGTGCCGCCCTCGGCGTGCGGGCATGAAAGGACCCCTCGCACACCCGTCAGAGCCCACCTGCCCTTGCTGCCTTCCGGCCCTGGGGGAGTTCAGCGGGGTGACGCCGCACGAGGGGTCGGGACAAGCCTAACGCAGCCGCGCGACCGCCTCGCGGCGCCGTCGGCACCCCGGATCTCGACGCATACCCCCAGGGGTGTGACGAAGGCCACGTCACGCAAGCAGCGGACTCACTGCTCGCGCTCAGGCCGTTCCCAGGTTGGGGCGGGACGGTTCTCCCATGAACCCGACGACCAGCCCCCCGGCGCCGCCGACGTTCGCTCCGCGCGCGACGTCGCCGGCAGGCGGGGCGGCAGCCTCCTCCGGCCGCCGCCTGGCCGCCGGGCCGACTCCCCCGGGACGCGCCGCCTCCTCCGGCCCCGCCGCCGCCCGCCCCCTGCTGCGGTTGCGGCCGCCGGCCCTGCGCCGCTGGTGGACGGACGCCGTCGGGCTGACCGTCTGGGGGACGATGCTCGTCGTCGTCGCCCTGTGGGTGCAGAACGGCGGGGTCCAGGACCTCACGGCCGGCGCGGCCTCCTCGCTCAGCTCGCTCGGGCGGCTCAGCGGCCTGATCGGCTCCGACCTGCTGCTGCTCCAGGTGCTCGCGATGGCCCGCGTGCCGTTCATCGAGCGCTCGATCGGCCAGGACCGCCTGGCGCGCTGGCACCGGTGGGTCGGGTTCAGCTCGATGAACCTCATCCTCGTGCACCTGGTGACGATCACCGTCGGTTACGCACTGTTCGACGGCAGCACCGTGCTGCGCGAGTTCTGGAACCTCACGACGGACGCCCCCGGGATGCTCCTGGCCCTCGCCGGGACGATCGCCATCGGGATGGTCTCGGTCACCTCGATGCGCTTCGCGCGGCGCAGGCTGCGCTACGAGTCGTGGCACCTGCTGCACCTGTACGCCTACCTCGGCGCCGGGCTCGCGCTCCCGCACCAGCTGTGGACCGGGACGGACTTCCTCGCCTCGACGGCGGCGACCGTCTACTGGTGGGGCCTGTACGGGCTCGTCCTGCTCGCGGTGATCATCTGGCGCGTCCTCGTTCCGCTGCGGACCTCGATGAGGCAGAACCTGCGGGTCACCGCCGTCGAGCCCGACGGCCGGGGCGCGGTGAGCATCACCGTCAGCGGCCCGCACCTGGACGAGCTCGAGGTCAGCGCCGGGCAGTTCTTCGTGTGGCGCTTCCTCACCGGGGCGGGCTGGACCAAGGGACACCCGCTCTCGCTCTCGGCCGCACCGACCACGCACGCCCTGCGCGTGACCGTCGGGATCACGGGCGACGACGGAGCGCGCATGGCGAGGATGCCCGTCGGGACGCGCGTGCTCGTCGAGGGCCCGTACGGCCGGCTGCGGCCCGAGGTCCGGACGCGACCCGGGCTCGTCCTCATCGGCTCTGGCCTCGGCCTCGCACCGCTCGTCGCACTCGCCCAGGAGTCCGTGCTGGCCGGGCGCGGCGAGACCCCGCTCCTCATCCGCCGGCTGCGGAGCGCGACGGACGTCCCGATGCAGGCCGACGTCGACCACCTGGTCTCGATCGGCGCGCTGCGCGTGGTCGACCTCGTCGGGCCGCGCAGCACCCTCGGCACCGCATGGCTCCCGCAGAAGCTCGGTCACGTCTCCGGACCGGACGCCGTCCGACGACTGATCCCCGAGCTCGCCAGCAGCGACGTGTTCGTCTGCGGAGCCGCCCCTTGGGCCGAGGCGGTCAGTGCGGACCTGCACGCCGCGGGCCTTCCGCACAGCGCGCTCCACGTCGAGCGCTTCTCCTGGTGAGGACACGACCATGCGACGGATAGTCATCGCCATCGGCTCCACGCTGACCGGGCTGGTGCTGCTCTTCTCCTGGCCGACGAGCCTCAACCGGACGGTCGCCGGTGCGGCACCGGTCGCCCCGGGGACGACGAGCTCCGGCGCGGCCGCGTCGACCACGGGTGCTGCCCCAGCCGCCGCTGCTGCCGGGCCCTCTGGCACCTTCGTCGGGAGCGCGGTGCCGACGCCGTACGGACCCGTGCAGGTCCAGGTCACCGTCGCCGACGGCACGGTCACCGCCGCGGAGGCGACGTCCTACCCGAACGCCGGCGGCCGCGACCGGCAGATCAACGGCTACGCGATCCCGATCCTCAACTCCGAGGTGACGGCGGCGCAGAGCGCGTCGATCCAGATGGTCAGCGGTGCGACGTACACGAGCCAGGGCTACATCACCTCGCTGCAGAGCGCCATCGACAAGGCCGGGCTGTGAGCGCCACGGCGCTCGAGGCGGGGACCCCGGCCGCGGGCGACGGTCCGCAGCTGCCCCGCCGGGCCTGGGTCGAGCAGATCATGGGGATGCCGATCTCCCTGCACGTGCGCGGCGAGGCGGCGTACTCGGACGAGGTCGCGGCCGCCGCCGAGCGCCTGATGGCGGACCTGCGCGAGGTCGAGGCGATCTTCTCCACCTACCGCGCCGACTCGCAGATCAGCCGGATCCAGCGGGGCGAGCTCACCCTGGAGGACGCCGACGTCAAGGTCCGCCAGGTCGAGGCGTTGTGCCACACCGCGCTCGAGCGCACCGACGGCTGGTTCGACGCCTGGGGCTGCGTGCCGGGGATGCCCGGCGTCTTCGACCCGACGGGGTTGGTCAAGACCTGGGGCGTCAGCTGGGCCGCACGGCAGCTGGACCCGTTCACCCCGGGCCTCGGCTACGCGCTGAGCGCCGGCGGGGACATCCAGCTGCGCCCCGCCCCCGACGGCCTGCCGTGGACCATCGGCATCGAGGACCCCCGCGACCAGAGCCAGGTGCTCGCGCGGGTCCCGGTCAGCGACGGGGCGATCGCCACGTCCGGCAGCGCCGCGCGGGGTGCGCACATCCTCGACCCGACGACGGGGCTCGCTGCCGCGGGCGTCCTGTCGGCGACCGTCGTCGGGCCCTCGCTGCTGTGGGCTGACGTCCTGGCGACGACGGCCGTGGCACGCGGGACATCGGCGGTCGACTGGGTCCAGACTCTTCATGGCACGAGCGGGATGCTCGTCATGGCGAGCGGTGAGGTGCATCGGTGGGCGAACCCGGTCTGACGTCGGACGGCGGCTCCCTCCGGGGCGTCCGACCAGGTCGCCGTGGCTGAGCTCTACCTCGTCCGGCACGGCGAGACCGCGTGGAGCGCCACGGGCCGCCACACCGGGCGCACCGACGTCCCGCTCACGAGCAGAGGCACCGCACAGGCGACGGCCCTCGGCGCGCTGCTCACCGAGGTCCTTCCCGACGGTCCGGCCCTCGTCGTGACGAGCCCTCTGGTCCGCGCGTGTGAGACCGCCCGGCTCGCGGGACTCGACGGCGGGTCGGGCCGCGCACCGGCCCTGGTCGACGACGACCTCGCCGAGTGGGACTACGGCGGCTACGAGGGGATGACGTCCGCGGAGATCACGGCCGCGGTCGGTCGCCCCTGGGACGTGTTCACCGACGGCGTCCCGCCCGGGCGGACGCCGGGAGAGACGCTCGAGGAGGTCGCCGCGCGGGCGGACGCCGTCCTCGGCCGCGTCCGCCCCGTGCTGGACGACGGCGGCGACGTCGTGCTCGTCGCGCACGGGCACCTGCTGCGGGTCCTCACGGCGGTCTGGCTCGGGCTGGACCCGCGAGCCGGCGCCGTCCTGGTGATCGACCCGGCCTCGCTCGGCATCATGGGCCACGAGCACGGGCGCCGGGCCATGATCGGATGGAACCTGCGTCCGCTCCCGCACGGACCGTGACCGGCCCCGCGCCCGCCGCCCGACCGACGGCCGGCCCCGGCTGATCCCACCGTTCGTACCGTCCCGTTCGCACCGACCCGAGGAGCCTTGGTGTTCGACCTCATCGCCGGCCTGCCCCTGCACCCCTTGATCGTCCACGCGACCGAGGTCGTCGTGCCGATGGCCGTCCTCGCCGTGGCGCTCGCCGCGCTGTGGCCGCGCTTCCGCCACTGGGCCTACGGCCTGCCCGTCGTCCTCGCCTCGGGTGCGCTCGTCCTGACGCCGCTGGCGATCAAGTCGGGCGAGGCGCTGCTGACCCGCGTCACGGTCACGGAACTCGTCACGACGCATGTCGACCTCGGCGAGAGCCTGCTGCCGTGGGTCGGGCTGCTCTTCCTCGCCGCCGTCGGCCTGTTCTGGCTGGAGCGCCAGGAGCGGGCCAACGCGAAGGCGGCGGCGGCCCCCGGCCCCAAGGTGATCCCCACCGGCCTCGCCGCCCTGCCGCGACAGCTCGTCCTCGGCCTGACGGTCGCCGCCCTGGTCACGGGAGCCGGGACGCTCGTTCAGGCGGTCCGCATCGGGCACAGTGGCGCCGCGGCCGTGTGGACGTCCGTCGTGAGCCCGGAGCCGACGCCGAGCGTCGAGCCGAGCAGCAGCACCACCAGCGAGCCCAGCCCGTCGTCGAGCTGACGGCGGGCCGGGCCCGAGCCCTCAGCCCTGGGCGTCGCGCCAGGCGACCCACTTCTCGACGAGCTCCAGGTCGTAGTCCGGCCCGTTGACTCCGATCGTGAACAGCGTCACACCCGCGGCGACGAGCGCGGCCCCGACCTCCTGGGGCGGGGCGGAGACGCCGACGGAGCGCTCGACGAGCCTCGCGGTGTCCCGCCCGACGGCCGCGCCGTGCTCGTCGAGGATCGCGCTCTTGCGGGTCAGGGTCTCCAGGTCGCCGAAGGAGTGCCAGGCGTCGGCGTGCTCGGCAACCACCCGGAGCGTCTTGCGCTCCCCACCGCCGCCGATGAGCACCGGGATCTTCCGGGTGGGCGCCGGGTTGCCGGCCGCGAGGCGCGCGGTGATCCGCGGCATGGCCTGGGCGAGGTCGGCGATGCGGAAGCCCGGCGTGCCGAACTCGTAGCCGAACTGGTCGTAGTCCTTCTCGAACCAGCCCGCGCCGATGCCCAGGATCAGCCGGCCGCCGCTGATGTGGTCGACGGTCCGGGCCATGTCCGCCAGCAGCTCGGGGTTGCGGTAGCTGTTGCAGCTGACCAGGGCACCGATCTCGACGCGACTGGTCTGCTCCGCCCAGGCGCCGAGCATCGTCCAGCACTCGAAGTGCTTGCCGTCGGGGTCACCGTAGAGCGGGAAGAAGTGGTCCCAGTTGAAGATCACGTCGACCCCGGCGTCCTCCGCGCGGCGGACCGCGTCGCGGATCTGGCCGTAGTCGGCGTGCTGGGGCTGGATCTGGACGGCGATGCGGATCGGGAAGGTCATGTCCCGACGATAGGCGCCACCCGGCGCGGACACGCAGCCGAGCGGGTCCCATACTGTCCCGGTGGCTGGACCAGAACCGGGCGGGACGGCCCACGGCAGCGGTGTGCGCGCCGACATCCAGGGACTTCGCGCCCTGGCCGTCGGTGCCGTGCTCGTCTACCACCTGTGGCCCGGGCGCCTGACCGGCGGCTACGTCGGCGTCGACGTCTTCCTGGTGATCTCCGGCTACCTCATCACCGCGCACCTGCTGCGCGATCCCCCGACCACCTGGCGCGGCGTCGGCCGCTTCTGGGGGCGGCGCGTGCGACGGCTGCTTCCGGCCTCCGCCCTCGTCATCCTGGCGACCGCCGCCGCAGCAGTGCTCCTGCTGCCCTCGATGCTGCTGCGCACGACGGGCGCCGAGGCCGTCAGCTCGGCGCTGTACGTGCAGAACTGGGCGCTGGCCCGGACGGCGACGGACTACCTCGCGGCGACCGGCGCTGCGACGGCGTTGCGGCACTACTGGTCGCTCTCGGTCGAGGAGCAGTACTACCTGGTGTGGCCGCTGCTCGTCGGCGGGGCGACGGTGCTCGGCGGGTGGTGGGCGGCGCGCAGCGCCGCGCGGCGAGCCGGGACGCCGTCCTGGGTGCGCGCGGTCGCGGGCCCGCGCACCGTCCTGTCGGTCCTGCTCGCCGCCGTGCTGCTGTCCTCGCTGGCCTGGTCGGTCCACCTGACCTCGGTGAACCCGGCCGCCGCGTACTACGTGACGACGACGCGGCTGTGGGAGCTCGCCCTCGGTGGAGCCGTCGCCCTGCTGGAGCCCGTGCTGCGGGTCCGGGCCGCGGCGCGGACCCCGCTCGCCGCCGCCGGGCTGCTGGCCGTGCTCGTCGCCGTCGTGCGCTTCGACGAGACGACGCCGTTCCCCGGTGCCTGGGCCCTGCTTCCGACGCTCGGGACGGCCCTCGTGCTGCTCGTCGCGGCCCCCGAGCGCGGCGTCGTCGGGCGCGTGCTCGGCTGGCGTCCGGCCCAGGTGCTCGGCGACGTGTCGTACTCGACGTACCTGTGGCACTGGCCGCTCATCGTGCTCGTGCCGTTCGCCGTCGACCGTGGGCTGGAGTGGTTCGACCGGGTCGGGATCGTCGCGGCGTCGATCGGGCTGGCGATGCTCACCAAGCGCTTCGTCGAGGACCCGGTGCGGCGCTCCCCGCTGCTGAACCGGTCGGCGGCGGCGACCGCCGGGGTGCTGCTGCTGTGCACGGCGACGGGGGTCGGGGCCGGGCTGGCGCTCCAGGGGATCGCGAACGCCCGCGAGAGCGGCGAGGCCGCGGCCGTCGCGAGCGCAGCGGCCGCACACCCGGAGTGCTTCGCGGCGGCCGCCGAGCTGAGCGGCGCCGACTGCACCACCTGGGCCGACGCGCTGTGGACCCCGCCGGCCTTCGCCGCGGCCGACAAGCCCCTCGTCTACGCCGACCGTTGCTGGAACGAGCAGCCGTACACGAGCCGCACCACCTGCACCTACGGGCCGGACGATGCCGCGGTGAGCATCGCCCTGGTCGGCAACTCCCATGCCGGGCACTGGTTCCCGGCGCTGGAGCAGCTCGCGACCGAGCGGGGCTGGCGCATCACGACGTACCTCACCTCCGTCTGCTACCCGGTGGACGCCCCGCTGAGCTTCACCGACCCGGCGTCGTCGGCCGGCTGCACGGCCTGGACCGCGTGGGTGGAGCAGCAGGTCGAGGCCACCGGCTACGACCTCGTCGTGATGTCCGCCCGGACGGACCAGCCGCTGGACGGCGTGGCCACGGCCGAGCAGGACGACGTCGCCCGGGCCGCGTACGGGCGCACGCTCGACGCGTTCACGCGGCTCCGGGGCACGCGTGCTCGTCCTGCGCGACACCCCGAACATGGGCCGCAGCGTCCCCGACTGCCTCGCGAGCTCGCCCGACGGGGCGCAGGGCTGCGCGGTGCCACGGGCGACGGGGCTCGAGGTCGATCCGCTCGCCCTTGCCGCGGCGGCGGACGGGTCGGGTTCCGTCGGCCTGCTCGACGTCACCGAGCTGCTGTGCGATGCGGAGACCTGCCATGCCGTCATCGGCGGAGTGATCGTCTACTTCGACCACGGGCACATGACGGCGACCTTCTCGCGATCGCTCGCTCCCCGGCTCGCGACCGCGGTGGACGAGGTGCTCGGGCGCTGAGCCCCGCGACGCCGGTTGAGGCCCGGCCTCGTCGTGCCCGGCACGCTCAGGGCAGCCGCCCGAGGACGACCAGCACGACGACCGCGACGAACCAGACCTCCACCCCGTGGACGAGCATGCCCATCCACATGCTGCGGTAGCGCCTCGCCGCCCAGGCGGTGCCGAAGGAGCTGGTCACCATGCTCGGCCAGAACCAGATCTTGTGGACGTGGTACAGGCCGAAGAGCACCGTGTTGGCGACCCAGTCCCACCGGCCGAAGACCCCGGCCATGCGCGGGAGCAGGACACCGCGGAAGAGCAGCTCCTCGCCGAGGACGTAGTTGAACAGGCTGCTCGTCAGGGCCAGGCCGAGGACCCACCACTGACCCTGGAGCTGCGCGTCGGCGAGCTCGCTGATCCGGGCGTGGGCGGGCTCCGCCAGTCCGGGGAACAACCGCGTCCAGGCCTCGTCCAGGCCCGTGGCCAGGTATCCGCCGGCGACGTTGACGGCGATCGCCGGGGCGGCCCACCACCACAGGACCCGTCGCGGACGGCCGGTCACGGGGTCCCGCGGGGGGTTCCAGCGGATCCGGGCGCGGACCTGCGCCCAGCGCAGGCCGCCCAGCTCGGCACGCAGCACGAGGAGCGAGACGACCGTCTGCCACGCCATCCCTACGACCATGAGGATCCAGTAGACGAGGCCCGGATGGAGCGTGGTGCGCCCGAACGCCGCCGGGGCGACGACATAGGCCAGCAGGGCCATCGGCGCCGTCACCGAGGCCCAGATGGCCAGGATGCGGGCCAGCGAGTACTGGGCCGAGGCCCCCGCGACGGGGACGGGTGGCGAGGGGGCGAGGTCGTTGCGGTTGCTCATGACGGACAGCCTCGGGCGCGGCGGGGACCCGGCGGATCGGCCGCGGGGCGCGAGAACGCAGGGCCGCGTACGCCGCGAGGCGTAGGGCGCGTCCGCCCGGCGGGCGACGACGCAGGCCCGGCCTGCTCGTAGCCTGGGCGCATGCCCGCGAGCGCCAGGTCCCGGCACCTCACCGACGCGGCCCTCGCGGGCGGATTCCTCGTGCTCGGGTGGGTCACCTCCGGTGCCCAGGAGTCCACCGAACCGCCGTTCGTCTACACCCCGCGCGATGCGGTGTTCGTCGTGCTGCTGGTGCTGGCGACCGTGCCGTACGCCTGGCGCAGGCGCTGGCCCGCAGGCGCCTTCCTCCTCGGGCTGCTCGCGACGACGGCGATCTGGCTGCTGGGCTACAACGGCTCGGCGCTGCCGGTGGTGCTGATCGTCGGCGCCTACTGGCTCGCGGCCGGGAGCCCGATGCGCGTGGTCGCCGCCTGCGGGGCGCTCGCAGGCGCCGCCCTGCTCCTGCTGTGGTGGGCCGACGGCGCGCCCTTCGGCGGCACGGAGGCGCTCGCCGCGTCGGTGTCCCTCGTCGCGACCGGGGTCGTCGGGCGGTCGAGCCGCCTGCGCGTGGAGCTGGCCGAGGTGCGCGCGAGCGCCGCGGAGGAGCGGGCACGCCGGGCCGCGGACGACGAACGCCTGCGCATCGCCCGCGAGCTCCACGACATCGTCGGGCACTCGCTGGCCGTGATCGCCGTGCAGGCGGGCGTCGGCCGGCAGCTCATGGCGAGCGACCCGAGCCAGGCCGGCGAGGCGCTGGAGCACATCTCGCGCCTGAGCCGCAGCTCGCTGGCCGAGGTGCGGGCCGTCGTCGCGACCCTGCACGAGGGCGAGCCCAGCTACCGCCCGGCGCCGGGGCTCGACGAGCTGCCGGCGCTCGTCGAGGCGACGCGGTCGGCCACGCTCGACGTCACGCTGCTCGCCGCGTCGTCGGCGAGCGAGGAGGTGCCGCGGCAGGTGGGCGCGGCGGCCTACCGCATCGCCCAGGAGGCGCTGGCGAACGTCGTGCGGCATGCGCGGGCCACGAGCGCGAGCGTCACGCTCTCCGCCACCGGTGGGCTCGTCGAGCTCGTCGTCCGGGATGACGGGACGGGCCCGGCGACGGGGGCGACCGACGGCGGCCACGGGATCGCGGGGATGAGGGCCCGCGCCGAGGCGCTCGGCGGGAGCCTGGCGGCGGGGCCGGACCCCTCGGGCGGCTACGTGGTGACCGCCCGCCTCCCGCTGACGACAGGCGTGGCGCCATGATCTCCGTCGTCGTCGTCGACGACGAGGCGCTGATCCGCTCGGGATTCGCCGCGCTGCTCTCCTCGGCGGAGGACATCGAGGTCGTGGGGACGGCCGCCACAGGGGACGAGGCGCTGGCCGTCGTCCGGCGCACGCGGCCCGACATCGTCCTCATGGACATCCGGATGCCGGGCCGGGACGGGGTCAGCGCGACCGCAGCGCTCACGGCCGACCCTGCTCTCGGCCACACGCGCGTGATCGTGCTCACGACCTTCGACCTGGACGAGTACGTCCACGCCGCGCTGCTCGCGGGCGCCAGCGGCTTCCTGCTCAAGGACGCCCAGCCCGAGGAGCTGCTCGCGGCCGTGCGCACCGTGGCGAGCGGGGAGACGGTCCTCGCCCCGACCCTGGTGCGGCGACTCGTCGCGTCGTACCTGAGGGAGGGAGCGACGGCGCCGCCGCCGGCCTGGCTGGACACGCTCACGGCCCGCGAGCGCGAGGTCCTCCTCGCGGTGGCCCGGGGGCTGAGCAACGCGGAGATCGGCACGTCTCTGCACATGTCGGCGGCGACGGCGAAGACCCATGTCGGCCGGCTGCTCGCGAAGGTCGGCGCCCGGGACCGCACGCAGCTGGTCGTCGCCGCCTACGAGGCCGGGCTCGTGCCGAGGTGATCCACCGCGGCGTCGACGACCCGGACGCCGGCGGCGACCAGCCCGGCGAGCGCCGACGAGTCGCCAGGGGCGTCGGTGACGATCCCAGCGACCTCGGCCAGCGGGAGCACGAGGAAGGGTGAGGCTGCGCCGATCTTCTCGGCGCTCGCCAGCACGTAGGTCTCCGCGGCGCGGCCCGCCAGGGTGCGCTTCATCGCGGCCTCCTCGGCGTCGCCGGTGGTCAGGCCCGCCTCGGCGTGGACGCCCGTGACGCCGAGCAGGAAGAGGTCGGCGCTGACCCGCTGGGCCGCCTCGACGGCCCAGGCACCGCAGGCGACGACGGAGTGCTTGAAGATCCGGCCGCCCAGGACGAGCACCTCGACGCTCGGGTGCTCCGCCAGGGCCGCGGCGACCGTCGGGCTGTGCGTGACGATCGTCGCGAGGAGCTCGGGCGGGAGCGCCTGGGCGACCGCGAGCGCCGTCGTGCCGCCGTCGAGGATCACGGTGGAGCCGGGCTCGATGAGCGCCGCGGCCGCCCGCGCGACGCGGAGCTTGCCCTCGGGGTGCACGCCCTGGCGGGTGCGGTAGTCGGCCATCGCCGGGGAGGCCGGCAGGGCGCCGCCGTAGACGCGCTGGCACAGGCCGGCGGCGGCGAGCGAGCGCAGGTCGCGCCGGATGCTGTCCTCGGAGAGGCCGAGCTCGACGGCGAGGTCCTTGGCGACGATGCGGCCGTCGACGGCGAGCCGGTGGAGCAGCAGCTCGCGGCGTTGGGCGGTGAGCATCGGGTGGCCTCCTCTGTGCGGAGCGGCGCCCCTCGGACGCCGAGGTACACGTTACTCCTTGTTTCTGCACGTTTCTGCACCTACAGTCCGGGGATGACCCGACCTCAGCTGATCCTCATCGCCGGCCCCTACCGCTCCGGCACCGACGGCGACCCGGCACTCGCCGCCCGCAACCTCGAACGCCTCGAGGCCGCCGCCTGGCCCGTCTTCGAGCGCGGGCACGTGCCGATGATCGGCGAGTGGGTGGCGCTGCCCGTGCTGCGCAGCGCCGGTGAGCCGGACCTGGACGGCCCGCTCGCCGAGCGCGTCCTCTACCCGACTGCCGAGCGCCTGCTCCAGCACTGCGATGCCGTCCTGCGCCTGCCGGGGGCCTCCCGCGGCGCCGACCAGGACGTCGCCATCGCCCGCGAGCGCGGCCTGCCCGTGTACACGGACGTCAGCGAGATCCCGCGGGCGGGGGGCGACGCGGGCTGAGGTCGGCGGCCGCCCCCGCCGGGCGCTTCCCGGGCGCATGTCGGGGCTACGGTGCCCCCATGAGCACATCGGAGGCGGCCGACCTCAGGGGCCGGGTCGCACTGATCAGCGGCGCGGGCAGCGCCACCGGGATCGGCTTCGCCTCGGCGCGAGCCCTCGGCCGGGCCGGTGCGCGCGTGGCGATCACCGCGACCACCGAGCGCGTCCACGAGCGCGTCGCCGAGCTGCGCGGGCTCGGCCTCGACGCGGTCGGCTTCATCGCACGACTGGACACCGAGGACGCCGTCGGGCGCCTTGCGGCGGAGCTCGCGGCGGCCGGGATCGAGCCCGACGTGCTCGTGAACAACGCCGGGATGGTGGCCGTCGGGGACGAGTCGATGATCATGGGCGACGCGCTGATGCCCGTGGCCGACTGGGAGCGGAGCCTGGCGATCAACCTCAGCAGCGCCTTCCTGCTCACCCGAGCCGTGCTGCCCGCGATGCGCGCACGGGTCTGGGGCCGCGTGGTCACCGTCTCGAGCGTGACGGGCCCGGTGATGGCCGCGCGCGGTGACGTGGCGTACGCGGCGGCGAAGGCCGGGCTGGTCGGGCTCACGCGGGCGCTCGCGGTCGACGAGGCACGAGCGGGGATCACCGCGAACGCCGTCGCCCCGGGCTGGATCGCGACCGGCTCGCAGACGGCCGACGAGGCTGAGCAGGGCGGGTCCGTGCCGATGGGACGCAGCGGGACGGCCGAGGAGGTTGCCTCCGCGATCGCGTGGCTCGCGTCGCCGGGGGCCTCCTACGTGACGGGCCAGGTGATCGTCGTCGACGGCGGGAACAGCGTCGCCGAGCAGCGCGGCTGAGGGCTCGGAGCGCGCGTTCGGCCCAGGGCCGGACCTCCGGTATCCTCGTTCGGCCAGGAGGATTCGCCTAGTGGCCTATGGCGCACGCTTGGAAAGCGTGTTGGGGTAACACCCTCGGGGGTTCGAATCCCCCATCCTCCGCGTGACGAAGGGCCCGTGACCTGCGAGTTCGCAGGTGGCGGGCCCTTTGGCGTTGGTGGGGATGGGTGGCGTGGCGGGGCCTGGTAGCAGTTGTGGTAGCAGTCTCCCGACCGCGCCCGGCGTCGACGGCGCGGAAGCGTGCGTTCTCCACCACACGTCGAGGCCCACTCACCTCCGTGGGCCTCACGGGAGTCTTGGCCGCCTCTCGACCCAAGGCTTCGCACGCCAGCGGCCCCTTGGGTCAGGTCTGACCACTCTCAGTTGCCGCTCGGCGCTGCCGCCCGGCCGCGGACGAACGCCCTGCGATTCGACCACGAGACGTCGTGCGCATCGAGGCCAGCTTCCATCGACGCCTCGTAGAGCGGATCGTCCGCTGGAGCGAAAAGCGCGAAGGTGTCCTGCTCGAAGGAGTTCATCCTCGGAACGGGATTGGCGGACACCAGGTACGACAACCCGACGAAGCGCGCTGCGAGATCCTCGGTTGTGAAGTCGCCACCAAGCCCCGCCAACACCTCATCGCGGGCGGCCGAGAGATCGCCGAAGCGCGCGATGAACATGAACGGCATGAGCGCGGACGCCTCCGTCGGAGCAAGGTCGCCGAGACGCAGATGCTCACCGACAGCCCCGACGGCCTCTCGGGCCGCGATCCGAGCCGCTTCAGCGATCATGGGGAATGAGTTACGAGAACCACTGACGTCGTCCTCGTCACCCGACGCAGAGAACAGGACACGGAGCCTCATGTCGAGGTTCCTGCAGTAAGCGAGCGCCGCCAGGGCATCGTCAGCGGTCGTATCGGCTGGGAGCTGCTTGCATGAGTTCCGCGGCCCACCTCATCGCACGCTCGTTCTTCCGGAATAGTGTATTCGTGCCTCCTTCGAGGCCCTCGATCTCGCTGGCGACGGCCGCCAGCAACTCGAGAGTCACGGATTCAACAGCGGCGTCTTGGCCGTTCTCGGGGACCGACGCGCTCCACAACTTACTTATCGCCAGGTCGGCGCGACCCGGGTAGGTGCTCGTCAGCAGTGCGTGCAGGCGTTCGCTCCCCGCCCCCTTTGTGCGCGCCTCCTCAAGCGCCTCCGTCACCTCGGCGTCCGCGATGTCTTCTTCAGGAATCGCATGCACGAAGTACCGTGCGAAGTAGTCGGGATTGCTCGCATGACGCTTCTGGGGCGACCGGGTTGAGTGCTTCGCGACTACGGGGAAGACACGTTCGAGGATCTCCAGGGCGTCTGCTCGGTCATCCTCATCAAGGATGTGCCTCGCGCAAAGCTGATTCCAGTCGATCGCCGTAGCGGCACCAAGCGCGCTCTGCCAAACAGATGATGTTCCGGTCAACTGCCGCCGCAACCGCGGCAGCGCCGAATAGAGATCAGGGAACTGGACTCGAATCAGAGTCAAGAGGATCAGGTCAACGGCATCGACCTCGTCGGCATCGTGCATCGACAGGGATAGCTCAACCTGCGCCAGGAAACGGTCAATCGCGCGGGGCGTCGTCAGTTGACGCTCGAATTGTTCCACCAGTTGCGAGAGCCGCGTGTCTTCCGCAGCAAGGGATCGGTTCAGTCGCGATAGGACCGCCGTGATCCCAACGTCAAGGCGTGTCAGCATCTGACTTGGCAAGAGCGGCGGCACGGCGATCGGATACTGGACGATCTTCTCCATGAAGAGTCGACCCCGGCCGCGTTCGTTCGCGCCAAGGGACGATCCCTCAAGATTCGTAAAAAGGGTCTTCTCGTCGTAGGCGAGGAGGTAGTTCACTCCGGGGAATCGGCCCAAAAGCCGAATCACCTTGAGCAGGGTCACGAGTTCGTCACTCTGCAGGCGATCGATGTCATCGGCGACCACCAGAACCGGCCGATTCAACTGCCGGAGCCCCTCGGCGGCCTTCGCGAAGGCCAGACTCCAGGGGGGCCGCTTCGCGAGGGCGTCTCGCGCGAGCAATGCTCCCTCAGAGAGGGCACCACCAGCGCCCGGCACCAGCTTGAGTGCTGGCGCCGCCACCCGCGCGCACGTCGCAAGCGACTTCCTGACCTTCTTGCTTCGAGCCCTGGGCAGTGAGGACGAGAGTGCGGCGTACAACTCCGCCAGCAGGGCCTCAGTGTCACTGGTCGCCCAGGGCGTGAACCGCGCAACAGACCATGTGTCATCGGCCTCACGCAACGACTCGCAGACCATTTCGATCAAGGAAGTCTTGCCACTGCCCCATGGGCCCGTGAGCCCGAATACGAGGCTCGACTCCCAGGAGTGATTCTCCGCGATCAGCTGCGCCACGCGACGGGCAACACCCGCCCGGCGGAGCGTGTCGTCCGCGATCCGAGGGATCGGGTCATCTCGCCATCCGGCGTTTTGTGCAGTCGTATCTGACATCCTCACCTCCGGAGGGCTGGAGGGGCACAAGACCCCAGGTGCACGGACTTCAGGACCGAGGGGGAACAGATCGCCCCTAGGTCGGGACTGCTGACCGGGGTCATCGCTCGCGGCAGGCGTCGGTTCGTTCGCGAGCCCGGCCTCGTGCCTTATGAGGCCAAGGCAAGGTCCCACGCATCGGTCACACATCAGCAATACCCCCGGAATGAATTCCGGGCCAAGCGCTGCCCTGAGTTCTGAGGTGGCGAGCGTCACGGACGAAATGCGCGCTTCGGGGTTTGCAGGCTTGGCCACGAGGCTGACCTCTGCCAAGTCCATCTCGTAGATGATCGTGACCATCGAGACCCTCTCTACGTCGACAGGGGTGTGGTCGCAATCCTCGGCCAAGCAGATCCGACACCAGCCGAGATCCCCTGCGCCACCTCGAGCGACATACGCAACCCCTGGGAGATGCTCGCACTCAGAAACGTCCATTCCGCAAAGCGAGCACCTGCGCTTGGCGACGCCACCGACACTCAGGCCGATGCGGTCATGCGCTAGCGAGACCGGGCAGTCCTGCACGTAGTCGACGCCATTCCAGGTGACGGGACACCCGAAGGTCGTATTTACCCAGAGGCCCGCCTGATCGAGAACGCGATGCGCCTCGGTCTCGGCCTCGGAGTCTTCGGCCCAGTCGAGGCTCCGCGCGTACGGCTTCGAGGGCGCTGCGCGCCAAGCGCTCGGCTTCCGCTCGATCCGGAGGCGCACCGCGGAGCTGCGCGTCAGCAAGGGAACGCAGCACCTCCGCCTCGCTACGACGTCCATCGATCATCCGACGCACGTACTCGCGCCGTAGGTCCTCGTCGCTGCCAGCCTCCGGGAACCGCTCGTGGTGAGCGACGACTCCTGCGTGATCCGGCCTGCCCGCACTAGTGCTCATCAGGCTCTCTCAGGCGGTCGATTGCGTCGAGGACGGCTTCTGCCTGGCCAGTCGCGGTCCATGTCCTCGCCTGCACCCCGTCCGCCTCGATACTTGTGTAGTCGACTCGGAGGGTCTGCGAGCCACGCGACGCAACACATGCTTAACGGATCCCACGTCGCGTTGGTAACCAGGCCCACCGCCAACGGCACCCACACCAGGTCCGCGATGGCGCTCTTCTTCGCCTCGAACACGCGCTCGTCGGCGTCGTGCAGGTAGGTCGCGTTGATGCCCGCAGCTCGCATGATCTTGGCGAGCATCAGCGTTTCCTCGCGGTACACGCCGCGGCCGGCCTCTTCACCGATGGGGAGGATGACGACCTCTGCATCCAGAGCGCGTGCAAGGTCGAGAGTGCGTTGATCAGCTGGGGTACTGCTGATTGTCGCGGCGGTTCCCATGGACGAAGCATTGCAGGCGCCACCGACACGCCGCTGGCCAAGCTGACTCCACCGGCGTTCTACGAGGGGCGGGTGCGTTCCTCGCCCCACAGCAGCTCGCTCATCCGCCGGTTGGCCTCCTCGACGAGCTCGGGCACCACGTGCTGGTACCGGGCTGTCATCGTCGGTGAGGTCCAGCCGAGCATGTCCATCACCACCCGCTGGTCCACCCCCTGCACGAGCAGCAGCGTCGCTGCGGTGTGCCGCGCATCGTGAATCCGCGCGGGTCGCACCCCGGCCCCCTCGAGGAACTTGACCCAGTGCACGGAGTGGGCGCCTGGGTCGATCGGGCAGCCGATGACGGTGGTGAACACGAGGCCGGACTCCTGCCACTCGGAGCCCGCATAGATCCGCGCCTTGCGCTGGGCCTGGCGGTGACGGCGCAGCGCGTCGACCATCGGGCGCGGCATGGGCAGGGTCCGCTTGCTCTGCCTCGTCTTCGGCTCGGCTAGCACGAGCCCGCCGTCGCGCCGCTTCGGGCACTTCGAGGGCCTCTCGTCGCACCGGGCCGGGTCCTCGCAGCCGTGGCGGTACCGGCGGCGTTCCAGCTGCTGACGCACACGCAGCCGCCCCAGCTCCAGGTCGACGTCGGCCCAGGACAGGCCGAGCACCTCTCCCCTGCGCAGACCGAGGGAGATCGCGAGCATGAAAGCGACGCCGTTCGGCTCGTCGTCGGCCGCGGCCATCAAGGTGCGCGCCTCAACGACCGTCAGCGGGTCGATCTCCGGCGCGTCGTAGCGGGGCGTGTGGGCCAGGGCGACGGGGTTGCGCGGGATGCGGCGGCGTCGGACGGCGTCGTTGAGCGCCTTGTTCAGCGTCGTCCGCACGTGGTGGACCGTCCCGACGTTCAGACCCTTGGCAAGCAGCGCGGTGTAGAGGTACTCGACGTGCTCGGGCTCGAGGTCGGCTTGGCCGAACCTCGCGAACCTACTTGCCCCTGCCCGGCGACTGAGCGTCCAACCTGTGCTCGTTCCAGTGCTTGCCCAGCCAATCGACCTGCTCGTCCTTGAGACGCAGCGTCAGGGGCTGGTCGTGGAGCCGTGCGTACTGCGGATACGCGGCGAGCGAAGGCGCAACGTCGACGCGCAACTTCGCCGGCTCGACAGCGAGCAAGCCGTCGTCGAAGAGCCGATGGATGTCCCTTCGGAGCATGAGGCCGCCGTGCCTGAAGTGCGTGCCCAGTTGCGCGTAGCTGTACAGGTGTCCGGCCTCCAGCACGCGCGTTGGAGCGCCCCCCGTGAAGGCGCACACACTGCCTTGGGTGGCCAGGAGCTGTTCGCGGAACTGCTGTTGGCCCCGACGGACCCGAACCAGTGCATGACTGAAGCCGCCGGGAGCCTCGATGGGCACACCGGGTTCGCCCGGCCAGCTGAGGTCAACTCGCGCGGCCACACGCTCGACCGCGCGAGAGGCGTCCTTCGCGACGAGCGCCTCGCGGAACGCCGCCCAATCCAGCGGACGCATCGCGTTGATGTCACCAGCGTTCACTGCGAGAGACCGGATCTCGCTCCCATCGAGAAGTCCGTCCAGTGATGTCCAGGCCGCGTCGTACCGCGCCTGATACTCGAGCACGTCCACGACTTCGACGCGCGGGGTCTCGAACTCCCCGCGGCACTTCATGCACCGGTACCGCGGTACGGCCTTCTTGCGGTCACTGATGCGCGTCGTGCTGCACGTCGGACAACGGTTGAGGACCTTCAATCCCGGCGCCGTCGTGATCTCTTCGATGACCGAGACCCCCAGCAGGCGGCTCTTGTCCCAGAGCACGATCGGATCGCCGACGCGCAGATTCCTGTGGTTCGGAACGTTGCTGTCCCAGGAGTAGTAGGCGTCGACAAGATCGTCGTAGCCCGCGTTGCCGCCGTGACCGCGGTTGTCCCCTGCGGCCATGAGCAGCCAGGCTCGCTCCGGGGCACCCTTCTCCATGCCACTCAGCTTGGCACGGAGGCCGGAGGCCTGGTGGCGACGGGGCCCGGACCTGCACGGCCCCGACCTTCCAGAACGACGTGGAGAGCGTGTTGGGGCACCCAGACCGGCCAGGTCCCTGCCCGCAGGACGTTCAGCGCGAGCGCCGGCGGCGTGCCGCTCAGTCGCCCTCAGGCATCCCCAACGTCGTCGGGAGGTCACGCCGCAGGTGCAGCACGCGCCACACGTCCACGTGATCCGCGCGCTCGACGTAGAACACGGCGAACGGGTACTCGGCCAGCGACCAGCTCCGCAGCCCCGGGAGGCCGAGCTCCTCACCCCACCTGGATGCACCGATTGCGGGGTGCGCTCCGACGGTGTCGAATGCCGCCTCGAGCGCGTCGATGAATCCCAGCGCGGCATGATCGGCACCCTCGGCGACGTAGAAGGCGATCGCATCCTCGACGTCCTGCCTCGCGCGCTCGCGCGGGACAACAGGCAGGCCGCTCACCGATCAGCAGACGAGCCGCCGGCGCGAACGCCGCGGCGCAACGAGTCGAACCAACCGGCCGTTGCCGGCGCCGTGACTGCCGACTCGGCGCCGTCCAGGAGCAGCGCACGCAACCTGAGCCGATCGCGATCACGCCGGATCAGCTCGCGCACGTACTCGCTGCTCGAACCGTAGTCGGCACCAGCCACCTGCTCGTCGACGAACGCCTTGAGACCGTCCGGCAAGGAGATGTTCATCGTGCTCATGGACCCAAGGTACAACGCGATGGCAAACTTTGCCATCGCGTTCGGCGGGTCCGGTGCGCGCCCGGCCCAGAGTTCCGGTAGCAGTTTCGGTCGCAGACCGGCGTCGTCCGAGCACCGCCGTCGCCGCCTGCAGACATCCACCCGACCCCCACGGACGACTTGGAAAGCGTCTTGGGGTAACGCCCTCGGGGGTTCGAATCACCCATCCTCCGCGTGGAGAGGGGCCCGTGACCTGCGAGTTCGCAGGAGGTGGGCCCTTCGCGCCTGTCGGGCCGGAGGGGATCGTGGCACCGTCTCGTCGCACAACCATTCCCGTGACACACCGGCTGAGCGCGCCGTTCAGGGGCTGTCGCTGAGGTTGCGGATGCAGATGCCGAGAGTCTCAAGGAGAGTCTGCTGACGGGCTGGCGTCAGGCCGTTGCACATCGTCGTCTGCACAGCGCGTACGGCTGCACTGGCCGCATCCAGGTGGTCGCGGCCCGCGAGGGTCAGCTCGGTGGGCAGCTCGCGGCCGTGCGGCGCGATTGCGGGCCGCGAGACGAGGCCACGTTCCTCGAGGCCGCGCAGCACGACGTTCATCGACTGGCGGGTCACGAAGACGCCGCGGGCCAGCTCGGCGTTCGACAACCCGGGCTGCTGCGCGAGCAGCTCCAGGCAGGCGTACTGCGAGACGGTCAGGTGCAGCGGGCGCAGCGCGGCGTCCATGGAGCTCCGCAGCGCCACCGCGGCCTGCTTGAGCACGTATCCGACGGCGTTCTCCACCGGACCAAGGGTCTCGGGTTGGTTCATGTCAGCATCCTGACATACGGTGGGCGATGTCAGGAAGTTGACATACCAAGGAGATCACCATGACCGTGACCGGACCCGACTTCATCGCCCTGCAGGTACGCGACCTGGATCGTGCCGCCACCTTCTACGAGGACCACCTCGGCCTGCGTCGCGCTCCGTTCAGCCCGCCGCACGCGGTGGTGTTCGCCACGACGCCCGTCCCCTTCGCGGTGCGGGACGCACTGCCGGGTGTCGACCTGGACGCGACCGGTCAGCCGGGCCTTGGGGTCGCGCTGTGGCTGCACAGTACCGACGCGCAGGCCCTGCACGACTCGCTCGACGCCGCGGGAGTACCGATCCTCACCCCGCCGTTCGACGGCCCCTTCGGGCGGACGTTCGCCTTCGCCGACCTCGACGGGTACGTCGTCACGATCCACGAGAAGCAGTGACGATCGCGAGGCGTCCGCGCTAGCGGACGTTTCCCTCGATCACGATGTGCGAGCCGCCGCCGGGTCCGGCGGGCCCGGCCACCCGGTCCAGATACCCGTGGATCCGCGACCGCACCACCAGCCCGCCGATCACGGCCACCACCCCGATCGCCACCAGCGTGACGCCCAGCCCGATCGCGATCCCCGACAACCCGGCCGTCGGCGCGAGCAGGAAGACGACCCCGAGGGCGAGCTGCGCCAGCGCGAGCACCACCAGCCCGGCCCGGCTGCGCTTCGCGCGACCGGACACCAGCACGGCGGCATCACCGACGGCCCCGACGAGCAGGCCGAGACCGATCACCCAGCCGAGCACGACGACCGACCCCGAGAGGTTGACCAGCGCCGCCACCCCGGCGACGGCGAGCAGCGCGCCGGTCACCACCATGGGAACCCGGCGGGCGGCCGACCACGCCGTGACGGCGAGGCCGAGCGCGGCGCGACCGAGCCCGGTCACCAGCAGCCACAGCGCGATGATCACGGTCAGCAGGGTCACGGTCGCCGTCGGAGCGGCCAGGACCACACCGCCGGTCGCGGCGACGAGGGCCCCGACCACGAGGAGCGGGACCCAGGCGATGGTGGCGGCGGAGCGCAGCACGGTGGCGTCGGGTGTCATGCCCCGAGCCTAGGTTCGCTTCCTGGGCATCGCCTGAGCGCGCGCTGTGCGCTGCGTGGACCACCCCCGGACGACGACCCCCGGTGGGACGATGGAGCCATGGCACCACAGGTCACCGCGTGCGCCTCCTGCGGCACGAAGAATCGCGTCCCGGTCGCAGCGAAGGGAAGCCCTCGCTGCGCCTCCTGCAAGGCGGCGCTGCCGTGGGTGGTCCCCGCCACCGATGCCGACCTCGCCTCGGCCCTCGACACCGGCCACCTGGTCCTGCTGGACCTGTGGGCGCCGTGGTGCGCGCCGTGCCGGCAGGTCGCGCCGGTGCTCGTGAGCCTCGCGAAGCGCTACGCCGGCCGGGTCAAGGTCGTGAAGGTCGACGTCGACCAGAACCCGCGCGCGGCCGCGCAGTACGACGCCCGCAGCATCCCGACCCTCGTGCTGCTGCACCGGGGCACGGTGGTCCGCAGCATCGTCGGCGCCCAGCCCGAGCCAGCCCTGGCCAGAGAGATCGACGCCGCCCTCGCGTCAGCACACTGACACCGCCGCGGCGCGCTCCAGGCGTCAGGCGTCAGGCGTCAGGCGTCAGGCGTCAGGCGTCAGGCGAGTCACCCTCCGACGCCGCGACCTCGGCGGCCGCTGCGGCCGCCCGCTCGGCGTCGCGTTCATCAGCCAAGCGCAGCACGTCCTGCCAGGTCATGTCCGCCGGGAAGTGGCCCTGCGCCTTCAACAGCTCGAAGCCCTCTTCGTCGCTCGACGTCGTGCGCTGGATCGGCTGCCCCGCACGCGGGCCACGACCACGCGGACCAGCCAGGCTCGTCAGATGGTCGAAGAACACCTCCCGAGCAGCAGCGAGATCCGACGTCCGCACGAGGTCTCGGTTGTGGCCCATGTCGCTGTAGGTCACGGAGTACTCGCCGTCCACCTCAGCGAAGTCGATGGTCTCGCTGCTGGCCAACGACGGGATCCCCGCGACGAAGAAGTCCATCCCGTACATGAACCCCATCGCCTCCGCATCACGCTTGACCGCGTGCAACTCCGGCGACGCCACATACTCCTCAGCCATACCTACCACCCTAGTTCGGGACGATGATGCCCGCGTTGATCAAGCCTTTCATCGTGTACACCTCGCCGGACGGGTCGAAGAACCGGTACTGGACGCCACCGCCCGGCTGGCCGAACCACGGTGCCACAGTCGAACGCTCCACACTGACAGAGCCCGATCGGACCAATGGGTTGGCGGTGTTGACCGTCCACTCCGTGCGCTCGAAGTTCAACCGGTCCGGCGGCAGCGCCCGCTGGTCGAACGGCGTGCCCTCCGGAGAGAAGTACTCCCCGTCGAGACCGCCGACTCGGTCGAGCTCCAGCGCATCGCCAGGACCCAGCTGCCTCACCTGCTCAGAACCCGGCAGTGCACCGTCGTTCGGCGGCCACGCCCACGACTCCTTGCCCGCGGGTGACACCGTGAGGTACTCCTCAGCGAACGCCTCAGCATCACCCCAGCCGCCATAGGGGTCGTAGCCGGGCGGGATGATCTCTGCGTTGCTCGGGTGCACGTGGGGGTCGGTGACCTGGTCGTAGAGCTCACGCCGCGTCCCGTCGCCGACCGGCAGCACACCGTCGTCGGCGTGCCGCGCACCACCCTCGAGCACGTCGTCACCGACGTCGTCACCGCGGCGCAGCAGTCGCTCGATCCAGCCGTCGAGCCGGCCTCGGACGGACGCCGGCAGGTGCTCGACGAGCTTCTGCAGGGTCTTGCCCAGAGCCCCGGCCCCGAGGAACGCCGTCAGGGCGAAACCGATCTCCAGAGCGCCGCGCTGCACGAGCTGTTGCCCGTCGATCGTCCCCTCGCCCCAGTCGGCCGCGACATCGAGGAAGTCCCCGATCGAGACCAGGGTGAACCCCGCCCCCAGCACCTTCAGGCCGAAGGCAGCACCGGCCGCGGCACCCGCGGCACCGCCCGGCACGGCCCCGACCCCGAAACCGAAGACCGCGCCGATGCCCGCGCCGCCCATCGCGCCGATGATCGCCAGGCCCACCGTGAGCACGGCGCCCACTGCCACCAGCACCCAGCCGACGACCCGGAACGCGGAGGCGACGAACCGGAAGACGGCGACGTGCTCACCGATCCACGACCGCAGGTCGGCGAGCTCGGTGTCGAGCCAGCCACCGAGGTCGGCAGTGACCGATTCCCACCAGTCGCCGATCGCCGCGCCCGCCTCGCTGATCCCGTCCCAGGCCTCGCCCGCCCGCTCGCCGAGCCAGTCCAGCCCCTCGCCCGTGGCGTCGGAGACGTCGTCCCACCGGTCGGCGAACCAGCCGCCGATCCCCCGGGACTCCTGCGCCTCCGCGTGGTCGGCGGCCTCCTCCTGCGCGGGCGCCGCGTCCCAGGTCAGCACGGTGCCCTCGCCGAAGGCGGGCATGGCGCTGAAGCCGGGGGGCGGGTCGGGCCAGGGGTCGTCGTCGACGACGGCGAGGCACATCCCGCCCATCCCGGGGTACCGGGCGGCCTCCAGGTCCTGGGCCCGACGCACATGGGCGTCGAGCACCGGCAGCACCGTCGAGCCGAGACGATCACGCACGTCGAGCGCCCCGTCGAACCCGGCGGTCGGCACGCCGAGCCAGGCCGCCCGACGGCGCAACGCGTCGAGCTCGTCGTCGATGCGGTCCCGGGTCCGGGCGACGTCGTCCCGGACCGCGCCGAGCCCCTGCGCGCTGACCTCCACGATCCGCGTCACCCGGCCGCCTCCGCCCGGGCCGTGGCTCGGTCCACGTCCCGCTCGGCATCGGCGAGCTCGGCCAGCACGTGCTGCTCGGCCCGGTCAAGGGAGTGCCGCAGCTGCGCGGCCAGCGGCGCGAGCTCGTCATGGTGCAGCCGATCGGCGGCCCGGCCGGTCCAGACCCCGCGCGCGCCGACCGCCTCGGCGGGGCGGTCGAGCGAGGGCACCCGATCACGCGCGGCCCGTAGGTCGCGCAGCAAGGCGCGCAGATCGGAACGACGCCGTGTGGCGCGCGCGACCTCGTCCATCGTCCCCCCGGCGGATACGGCTACCGTCCTGCAGGTGGACGCTAGTGCACCAGCCCCAAGGCCGTCCCGCCCGTCCTCGGGCGACGGCGACGACTCGTCAGGACCGGGCCGCCGAGCAGGAGTCCCCGCACGCCCGCCCTTCGCGTTCACCATGACCGCACCACCGGGCTGGGAGGCCTTGCGCGCCGATGCGCCCTCCCTGCGCGACGACCTCTTGGCTGTGGTCGCACGAACGCCGCTATGGGCCGCGCTCACCCCTCGACAGCGCGAGGGTGCCGGGGCGGTGCTCGGCGGGATCGCACGGATGGCCGCCTCGACCGGTGCCGTCGCGACCCTGCTGCGCGTGGCGGACGCCCCCACGGGGCCGGTCATCGCCTCGATCACTCTCGGCTGGATGCGGACCGCACCGCTGCGGGCGGACCTCGACCTCGCGCGCGTCGTGGCCGGCGGCGGTGCGCCGGTCACGACAGGGCTCGGGCCGGGGCTGCTGAGCCGCCGTCATGAACCGGTCGGGTCGGACGCGGTCGGCGTGAGCAGCCAGGTCGTCGCACCGGTGCCGGACAGCGTCTGGCTCGCGGTGCTCACCAGCAGCACCGGGGTGGCCCCGGAGGATGTCGAGGGGCCCGCCGTCGCAGCGACCGAGGCAGCCCTGCTCGCCGTGGCGGAGGGTCTCGGAGTCAGCCGCCGGCGGGCGTGAGTGACCGGCTGGCACCCCGGACGCGGCACGCCGGGACCCGGTAGCCTGCGCATCATCGACCTGTGGGGGGACGCTGTGCGACGTGATCGAGGCAGTGCGCGGCTCGCAGCCGCCGCGGTGGCGCTGCTGACGGCTGCCACGCTGGCGGGCTGCACCGGCGGCGGCCAGGAGCCGCCGGGGCTGACCACCCCGCCACCGACCACGGCCTCGCCCACCCCCACGCCCAGCCCGACGCCCACCCCGACACCCACCTCGATCCAGGGGATCGTCCAAGACCTCTCCGACCCGGACCTCGGCATCGTCTTCGACGCCGCGCCGAGCCTCAGCGGCGACGAGGCCGACGTCTACAACTGGGTCGCGACCTACGAGCTGGAGTACTGGCGCACGCTCCGGACCAACACGGCGAGCCCCGGCTTCGACGTGTTCACCTCGCCGGCGATCACCGCCCGTATGCAGGAGATCGCGACCAACAACACGGCTGACGGATCCGTCATAGGCGGCGTCTTCCGCGTGACGATCTCGGACGTCCGGGTGGACGGCGACACCGCGACGGCCTCGACATGCGCGGACTACCGCGAGGTGACGGTCGTCGAACCAGGCGGACCGCTGACCCTCGAGGAGGCCAATCACCTCGTCCCGCGCCACGTGACCGTGGCGCTGCAGCGCCACAGCAGCGGCGTCGGCCTCTGGACGGTCCAGACCCTGGAGGAGGTCGGCACGTGCTGAGGCGACGGGCGGCGACCACCGCCGTCCTCGGGGCCGCCCTCGCCCTCCTCGCAGCCTCGCCGGCCAGTGCGCTCGACGACGGCCAACCGCCGGTCGCTGCGGAGTCCGACCAGGGGACGGTCTCGGTCACCGTGGTCGGGACGGGCGTGACGGTCGAGGGTGAGACGTTCACGACCAGCCGCGTCCAGCACACCTCGCCGGTCTGCTGGTACTCGCGAGGGATGAGCGGCTACGAGTACTACGAGTACTGGAAGCCTGGCGGCCCGGCCCGCCAGGCCGGGACCCTGGACGCC
This sequence comes from uncultured Actinomycetota bacterium, assembly GCA_963777075.1. Taxonomy (GTDB): domain Bacteria; phylum Actinomycetota; class Actinomycetes; order Actinomycetales; family Cellulomonadaceae; genus Actinotalea. The sequence goes on from CAVZPH010000039.1 coordinate 42,034, forward strand.
TTCGCCTACCAGGGCCTGCTCAACCCGGGCTACGAGGACCACGCGACCGACACCGAGGGCTACTGGTACGGCGCGCAGTGCACGATCGACGCCCCGACCGACTACGCCACCAGCTATCGCGCGACCCACCCGGCCGTCTACTGGGTGCCCGGCCAGCCCACACCGGCTGCGCAGACCTCCGTCGACCCCCGCCAGCTCGCCGAGATCGCCTACTCGCTCGCCGACCTGCCGGCCGGCACCATCGACTGGAACCCCAGGGCGGCCGGGATCGGGGCGACAAGCGTGAACCTGGACACCTGGGTCTGGGTCGACCACGCGCCGCGCACCGTGAGCGTGACCGCGTCGGTCCCCGGCACCTGGGCCCGCGTCGACGCCGTGCTCGATCACGTCGAGCTCAGTGCCCAGGGCGCGGCCCCCGTCACGTGCCAGGGCCCAGGGATCGCCTGGACTCCCGGCGCGACCTCGAGCCCGTGCTCGATCCGCTTCACTCGATCCTCGGCGGGACTGCCGATCGTCGCCGGCCAGAGCGTGCCGACCTCCACCCTGAACCTCACGGCCGTCTGGACCGCCACCTGGGTGTCCTCGCTGACCCCCACCCCCGCGGCCCTGGCCAGCCAGCAGGTCACCGCCACGACGCAGATCCCGGTCACCGAGATCCAGGCCCTGGTCACCTCAGGCTGACCCCGCCGGGGCCTCGTCCCTGGCCACGAGCCACACGAGCCCGCCCCGAGCCGCGACCACCCCCGTGCTGAACGAGGCCTGGAGCAGGTAGCCGCCGGTGGGCGCCTCCCAGTCGAGCATCTCGCCGGCGACGAAGGTGCCGGGGAGCCGGCGCAGCATCAGGTGCTCGTCGACCTCGGACCACGCGATACCGCCCGCGGTCGAGATCGCGCGGTCGATGGGCATCGTCCCGGTCACCACCACCGGGACCGCCTTGACGAGCGCGGCCGTCGCGGCGGCGTCGCTCGGCAACGTGCCGCCGCTCGCCTCCCGCAGGAGCCCGATCGATGCCGGGTCGAGCCCGATCGTGCGGCGCAGCCACGACGAGGCGGAGTCCTTGGGGCGCCGGTGCAGCAGGCGCTCGGTGAGCTGCTCGACGGAGAGGTCGGGCCGCAGGTCGACGGACAGGAGGCAGCGGCCGTCGGCATCGAGCGCCTCGCGGATCGCCGCGCCCGTCGCGTAGACGGGCCCGCCCTCGATCCCGGTGCTGGTCAGCATCGCGTCGCCGCGCACGGGACCGGCCGGGCTCCCGGGGACGGTCAGCGACACGTGCTTGAGCGGCGTCCCGGCGAACCGGTCGGCGAAGACCGCGCTCCAGGCGACCCGCACCCCGACGTTCGCGGCCCGCAGCGGCGTCACGGTCACTCCTCGCTCGGTGAAGGGACCGACCCAGCCGCCGTCCGATCCGAGGCGCGGCCAGGACGCCCCTCCGAGGGCGAAGACGACCACGTCGGCACTCACCTCGCTCGTCGCACCGTCGGCGTCCGCGAGGAGCAGGCCACCGGCCTGGTCCGTCCAGCCGGTCCACCGCTGCCGTCGTTCGATCCGCACCCCGAGCTCGGCCTGGCGCGCCAGCCAGGAACGGAACAGCGGCGTCGCCCGGAACGCCTGCGGGAAGACGCGCCCGCTCGACCCGACGAACGTCGGCTCGCCGAGATCCGCGCACCACTCGCGCAGGTCCTCGGGCCCGAAGACCTCGAGCATCGGGGCGAGGCGCTCGGCGGAGGGGCCGTAGCGCGCGACGAAGCGCTCGACGCTCCTCGGAGTGCGTGAGGTTGAGCCCGCCGTGCCCCGCGAGGAGGAACTTGCGGCCGGGCGAGGGCATCCGCTCGTAGACCGTCACGTCGACGCCGGCCCGGGCCATCGTCTCGGCGGCCATCAGCCCGGCCGGGCCGCCGCCGATGACGATCGCGGTGCTCATCGGCCCCGCCAGGGCATGGCGACGGCACAGGTGAGCATGAGGCCGACGGTAGCCCACGCGCTGCCGGCCGGAGGCGAGGCCGAGCAGCGCGCGGGCGACGAGGCCGCAGCCCTCAGCCGGCGAGCTTCGACTCGTACAGCGCGACCTTGACGTCGATCGCGGCGAGGTTGTCGCGGACCTCCGCGAGCTGGGCGAGCACCCGCTCACGGTGCGCCCGCAGGAGCTCGAGCCGCTCGGCCTCGTTCCCGTCACCCGCCCGCACCAGCGCGGCGTACTCGCGCACCTCCCGGACGGGCATGCCTGTCGAGCGCAGCCGCGTGATCATCTCGATCCACCGGAGATCGCGCTCGGTGTAGCGGCGGTGCCCGGACGGCGCGCGGTCGACGGCGTCGAGCATCAGCCCGTCCCGCTCGTAGTAGCGCAGCGTGTGCGTCGTCAGGCCGGAGACCTCGGCGGCCTCGGCGATGGACAGCGGCGGGGCGTGCGTGACGACGGACATGGGGCCAGCCTTGCTCTTCGAGTGCACTCGACGTCAAGGCCGGCCCCACGCGGGTCAGCGGTTGACCGCGCTCATGTCCGGGTAGCGGTCACCCAGGACGGCGCCCGCGGGGATCGCGGCGTCGAGGGCGTCGAGGTCCGCCGCGCTGAGCCGCACGTCGACGGACGCAGCGTTCTCCTCCAGGTACGCGATCCGCTTGGTGCCGGGGATCGGCACGACGTCCTCGCCCTGGGCGAGCACCCACGCGAGCGCGAGCTGGCCCGCCGAGATCCCCTTCGCCTCGGCGAGGGCCCGCACCTGCGCGACGAGCGCGAGGTTCACGTCGAGCGCCTCGCCCACGAAGCGCGGGTTCGACCGCCGGAAGTCGTCGGGGGCGAGCGAGTCCGTCGAGGTGATCGCTCCGGTGAGGAAGCCGCGGCCGAGCGGGGAGTACGGCACGAGGCCGATGCCGAGCTCGCGCAGGACGGGCAGGATCTCGCCCTCGACGTCCCTGGTCCACAGCGAGTACTCCGTCTCCAGCGCGGTGATCGGGTGCACGGCGTGGGCGCGACGGATCGTCGCGGCACTCGCCTCCGAGAGGCCGAGGTGGCGGACCTTGCCCGCCGCCACGAGCTCGGCCATCGCCCCGACGGTCTCCTCGATGGGCACGTCCGGGTCGACGCGGTGCTGGTAGTACAGGTCGATGTGGTCGGTGCCGAGGCGGGCGAGGCTCGCCTCGGCGGCCCGCCGCACGTACTCGGGCCGCCCGTTGACGCCGAGGCGCGCTCCGGACGCCGGGTCGCGCTCGACGCCGAACTTCGTCGCCAGGACGACGTCGTCGCGCCGCCCGGTGATCGCCTTGCCGACGAGCACCTCGTTGGTGAACGGCCCGTACATGTCGGCCGTGTCGAGGAAGCTCACGCCGAGGTCGAGCGCGCGGCGGATCGTCGCGATGCCCTCGGCCTGCGCGGCGGAGCCGTCGGCGCTGGACTGGCCGTAGAAGTCGGACATGCCCATGCAGCCGAGGCCGAGGGCGGAGACCTCGAGCGCGGTGCCGTTCGCGGCGCTGCCGAGCGTGCGGGTGGGGAAGGACTCAGGTGTGGTGGTCATGGCGCCGAGCCTCCGCCTTCGAGCGCGCTCGAAGTCAAGCGGCCCTGCGCCTCATGCTCCCCGGGAGGCGAGCACGCCCTCGATCGCCGCGACGACGGCGCCGGTCAGGGCCGGGTCGAGACCGTCGGGGTGCGGTGGCGCGAAGCGAGCGGTGTCGTTGTCGTAGTACTGACCGGCGGCCCCGGCGAACTCCTCGGAGAGCGCGGCCCGCACGAGGATGCCGGCGCCGATGCCCACGTCCTTCCCGCTGACCCCGAAGGCCTCCTTGACCATCGTCGTGGCGAGCAGCGAACCGGGGTTCACCGCGACGATCATCGGGCCCGAGGCACCGAGCCCGAGCGCCAGGTCACGCGACCACTGCGTCAGGGCGAGCTTGCTCTGCGCGTACGCGTCACCGGGTGAGAGCCGGACCCGACCGGCGAGCGCCTCCAGGTCGACGGGAGCCTGCGCCGCCGAGGACACGTTGACGACGCGGCCCTCGTCGCCGAGCAACGGCAGCAGACGGCGCGTCAGCAGGTAGGGGGCGATCGTGTTGACGGCGAAGCGGATGTCGAGGCCGTCCCGCGTGATCGGCTCCGGGGCCGTGAAGACCCCTGCGTTGTTGATCAGGACGTCGAGCGAGTCCACGTCCCGCAGGACCTCGTCGGCGAAGGACTCGACCGAGGCGAGGTCGCTCAGGTCGGCGAGGAAGGTGTCCACGCGCCCGTCTGCGCCGAGCCCGACCAGAGCGCGGGCGGCCGCGGCGAGCTTCATGTCGCTGCGGCCGTGCAGCAGCACGTCGTGCCCCTGGGCGACGAGGCGTTGGGCTGTCTCGAAGCCGATGCCGTCGGTGGAGCCGGTGATCAGAACGGTGCGTCGCACGGCGGGAGTCCTCGCAGGTAGGCAGGCCACGGGATCACCCGCGACCCCCACCGTCGCGCACCTGGTACCCGCCCGCAAGGACGCACCTGCGCCGCACCTGGACACCCCGAGGTGGCCACCCGCGCCGTGCCTCCGCGCTCAGGAGCTCGCAGCGGCCGCTCGACGAGCGCCCAGCTCGGCCAGCACCGTCGCCAACCGTTCGGCGAATCCCTCGGGGACCTGCTGCGGGAGATCGTCGACCCCGAACCAGGCGACGGACTCGGTCTCCTCGCTCGACACCGGGACGGCGTCGCCGTCGGCCAGCGCGACGAAGCCCAGGTCCCAGTGCACCCGGCAGGAGCCGAAGCTCCCGCTCAGCGCATGGCGGTCCAGGTCGAACGGCACCCCGGGCGTCGGGCCGGGAGCGACGGGCCGGACGTCGATCCCGCTCTCCTCCCTCGCCTCCCGGTAGGCCGCCGCCGCGAGCGACCCGTCCCCGGGCTCGACATGACCGCCGAGCTGCACCCAGAACCGGCCCTTGACGTGGAAGCACAGCAGCACCTGGCGCAGGTCGGGGCTCAGGACGAAGCAGCTGCCCGTGAGGTGCTCGGGCCCGCCGTCGCGCGAGAGGCCCGAGGGCCCCGCCTCCCGCACGAACGCCTCGTACTCGGCCTTCAGCCGCTGCTGGCCGGCGGCGAGCGGCGCCCAGACCGCCAGGTCGGCGAGGATGCCGTCCGCGGGCGTGGGGACGGAGGACGGCGAGGTCATCGGGGCAGCGTAGCCAGGCTGCCGTCCGCGCCCGGCGGTGTCGTCGGGAATCAGCGCGCTCCCCCGTCTGTTGCAGCGCGTGGTGGCTCCCCCTGCCCCCGTCGAAGGAGAGCACATGCGTATCGCCGTCACTGCCGCCTCGGGCCAGCTCGGCTCCGCCGTCGTCGCGGCGGCCGTCGCCGAGCTCGGCGCCGAGAACGTCGTCGGCCTGGCCCGCACCCCGGCCAAGGCCCAGCACCTGGGCGTGGAGGTCCGTCCGGGCGACTACGACGACCGCGAGGCCCTGACCCGGTCGCTCGCCGGAATCGACCGTCTGCTGCTCGTCTCCGGGATGGCCGCGCCCGAGGACCGCATCGGGCAGCACCGCAACGTCATCGAGGCCGCCAAGGCAGCGGGGGTGAGCAGGATCGTCTACACGAGCATCCAGGGCCCCGAGACCGGCACCGCCTTCTCCCCGATCGTCGCCAGCAACCGGCAGACGGAGGAGGACGTCAAGGCCAGCGGGCTGGAGTGGACGATCGGGCGCAACGGCATCTACATCGAGCCAGACGTCGAGTACCTCGAGACCTACCGCGAGCAGGGCGAGATCGCGAACAGCGCCGCCGACGGACGCTGCGGGTACACGACGCGCGCCGAGCTCGCCTTCGCGTACGCGCGCCTGCTGACCGGATCGACGACCCTCGGCCGGACCTACCTGCTCAACGGCGCGCCCCTGACCCAGGCCGAGCTCGCCGCCCATCTCAACGAGGCCTTCGACCTGTCCCTGCGCTACCGCGCGATGGGCGTCGAGGAGTACCGCCAGGAGCGCGTCGCCGCTCTCGGGGAGTTCATGGGGACCGTCATCGGCGGGATCTACGAGGCCATCCGGGCCGGCGCCTACGACACCCCCGGCGACTTCGAGGCGGCGACCGGCCGGGCGCACCAGGGCTGGGACGAGTACTTCGCAGCGCTCAGAGCGGCGGGCCCGGCGGCGGGCTGACCCCGTCGCGGCCAGGGCCGCGCGGCGGCGTCCGGCACGGCAGCGTCCCGAGCTGCCGCCCGGTGGATACTCCTGAGGGTCCGTTCACCCCAGGAGGCTCCCCATGACGTACGTCGTCGACTTCGCCGAGGTGTCCACCACCGGCCTCGAGAGCTCACCCGTCGCGGACGCCCTCGCCGGTCTGCGGGCGAACGAGGCGCGCTACTACAAGAACAAATACGACCACACGTTCACCGTCGAGCCCGCGAGCGAGGCGGCCGAGACCATCGCCTGGGTGCACGGCATCCTGGCCTCCGAGCGCGACATCGTCATCGAGTCCCGCCCGCTCGAGGCGACGACCTTCGAGGTCGCCGGGATCCGGATGGCGTACGTGTTCTACGAGTCGGGCCTGTCGATCAACGTGATGTACGGCCTCGAGGACGGCGGCAAGCGCGCCGTCGGCTTCAAGCTGTCCGACGGCATGGAGGTCCCCGCCGAGCTCGCGGACCGCCTCAAGTTCGCGCGGCAGAAGTCGAAGCTGGCCGGCACGATCCGCGGCTCCTTCTTCGTCATCAAGGGCGAGCACTAGGGCTCGTCGCGGCGGCGGCCCGGGCGCGACCCGACGGCGCATCGACCGTCCGGCACGACGGCGTCGTAGCGTGGGCCCGTGACACAGAGCAGGTACGACGCGGTCGTCGTCGGCGGCGGGCACAACGGGCTGACTGCAGCCGCCTACCTCGCGCGCGCCGGGCGCAGCGTGCTCGTGCTGGAGCGCGCCGACCACCTGGGCGGCGCCACCGGTTCGCACCGCGTGTTCCGCGGGGTCGACGCCCTGCTGTCCCGCTACTCGTACCTCGTCTCGCTCATGCCGCGGGCCGTCCGGGACGAGCTCGGGCTCTCCCTCGAGCTGCGGCGCCGACGGGTCGCCTCGTACACGCCGGTCCCCGGCGACCCGGCCCGCGGGCTGCTCGTCGACACCGGGGACGCCGAAGCGACGCGGCGCTCGTTCGCGGCGGTCGGCGCGGCCGCGGACCACGGGGCCTGGCAGACCTTCGGGGAGCGCACCCATGCGCTCGCCCAGGCGCTCTTCCCGAGCATGACCGAGCCGCTGCCGACGACGGCCGAGGCCAGGGCCGCGATCGGGCAGGCGTGGTGGGACGACCTGCACACCCCGCTCGGGGAGCTCGTCGAGCGCAGCGTCGCCCACGACCTCGTCCGCGGCGTCGTCCTCACCGACGCGCTCATCGGGACCTTCGCCGGGGCCCACGACGTGACGCTCGCGCAGAACCGCTGCTTCCTGTACCACGTGATAGGCGGCGGGACGGGTGACTGGGACGTGCCGGTCGGCGGGATGGGCGCCGTCGTCGACGCGCTCACCGGGGCCGCCCGCTCGGCCGGTGCCGAGCTCCTGACCAGCGCGAACGTCGTGGCCGTGCACCCCCGGCGCGACGGAGCGGATGTCCTGTGGGCCGATGACGAGGGCCGCGAGCATGCAGTCGCCGCGGGGCACGTGCTCGTCAACGCCGCGCCCCGCGTGCTCGACTCGCTCCTGGGCCACGCACCGGCCGACGGCGGGCCCGAGGGCAGCCAGCTCAAGGTCAACATGGTGCTGCGCCGCCTCCCGCGGCTCCGCGACGCCGTCGGTGGACCCGAGCGTCGCCTTCGCCGGGACCTTCCACGTGAACGAGTCCTACGAGCAGCTGGCCACCGCCCACGCTCAGGCGGCTGCCGGCAGCATCCCCGCGCTCCCGCCCGCGGAGATCTACTGCCACACGCTGACCGACCCGTCGATCCTCGGCGCCGACCTCCGCGCGAGCGGCCACCACACCCTCACGCTCTTCGGCCTGCACATGCCCGCGCGCCTCTTCCGCGGCGACCCCGATGCCGCCCGGGCCTCGGCGCTCGCGGCCACGCTGCGCTCCCTGGACTCGGTGCTCGCCGAGCCGATCGAGGACTGCCTCGCGACGGACGCCGACGGTCGCCCGTGCCTGGAGGTCCGCTCGCCCGTCGACCTCGAGGACGACGTCGCCCTGCCCGGCGGCCACATCTTCCACCGCGACCTGCAGTGGCCGTGGCTCGAGGGCGAGGACGCCGTCACCCCGGCGGCGCGATGGGGAGTCGCGACCGCCGACGAGCACGTCCTGCTCTGCGGTGCGGGGGCGCGGCGCGGCGGTGGCGTGAGCGGGATCCCTGGGCGGTCCGCGGCGATGGCAGTGCTCGAGGCCACGTCCGAGGCGTGACGCGCCGCACCGGCCCGGCAGGTGCCACCATCGACGAATGCGTCGTCGTGCCGCCCGCCTCGTTGCCGTGGCCCTGACCCTGGCCGCCGTGCTCGCCGGCTGCTCGGCCCCTGTGCGCGTCGAGGTCCCCCCGGCAGACGCGGACCCGGTCGAGGTGGTCCAGGCGTTCGTCGCGGCGATCAACGCCCGGGACCGCACAGCATTGGCGACCCTGAGCGCTGACGGCAGGGTCCCGGAGGTCTGGCTCGGTACCCGGATCGACCTGGTCGAGATCGGCGAGCCGTACGACGACGCAGGAACCGGCACAGAGCACGACGGCGAGGAGGTCGTCGGGGTCCCGGTCCAGGCCGTCTTCCATGACACCGACGGTTCCCTGCCGGAGGGCGAGCAGACGGGATGGGCCTACCTGCTGGTCGAGCAGCGCGGCCGCTGGGTGGTCTTCGGCCAGGGTCTCGGCTGAGATCGCCGAGGTCAGAGGTTCCCGTCGCGCAGTTCGATGACGACCACCGGGGCCTCGACCGAGCGCTGCACCGCATACCCGTCCAGCTGCGGGTCGACGGTGCGCCAGAGCTGCCAGAGCCGCTCACGCTCCTCCTCGAGCGCCTCGCGGGCGCGCACCGGGCGCGGCTGCCGCCCCGTCAGCTGGACGACGGCCTCCGGTTGCGCCTGGAGGTTGAGCCACCAGGCCGGGTGACCCTCCTGCCAGCCGTTCATCGCGACCGTGACGAGGTTCGGCCCGTCCTCGAGGTAGCCGAGGATGACGCTGCGCTCCTGCCCGGACCTCCGGCCGACGGTCGTCAGACGCAAGGCGCCCCAGCCGCGCTTGTTCGACGTGTCCCACAGGAACCGGCCCCCGCTGAGCCGGTGGAGCGCGCGGTGGACGCGCCAGGCCGTGTGCACGAACCACGACGGCGGGATCCTCGGCGGTCGGGTCGTTGCTGAGCTCATGGCTCACTCCTGGGGCGAAGGGCGCCACGGTGCGTCGCGCCGCAGATCAACGGTAGTCCGCGGACGCGGCCATCGGGCACGGTTGCCTCGCTCTCGACGCGGGCCGGCACGAACGACAGCGGGCAGAAGGCAGCGACCGCGGGCATGCTGGTCCGATGCCGGCGACGCTCACAGTGCCCGAGGCGCCGCCCCGCCCGGCGACCCTGCTGCCGGCCATCGGCGTCTCCGCGTCCGCCGTCCTCCTGTTCGGCCTGCACCTGCGCCCGCTCGGCTACGTCGTCCTGGCGCTGAGCCTGGTCGCCGCCTTCGTGGCCGACCGCGGGCTCGGCCGCGACCTCCTGCTCATCGGGCTGGGCATCGGCCTCATCTCCACGACCTCGATGGAGGCCGACGTCAGCTGGCCGCGCTTCCTGGCGATCGGCTCTGCGCTGACGCTCGCGGTCACCGTGCCCTTCCTCGTCGACCGCCTCGTCTACCGCCGCTCGGCGATCCACTTCCCCTGGCGCACCGGCCGACGATGGCCGGGGCTGATGAAGGCCTACATCGTGGCGGTGCCGCTGCTGGGCTGGGCGATCCTGCCGTTCTACTTCATCCGCTCGGGCGCCTACCGGAACTGGCCGGAGATCACCGAGACCGACCAGCTCGCCCGGTTCTTCGTCGGGGTCAACGGCGTGGGCACCTGGGACGAGCTCTTCTTCATCTGCACCTGCTTCGCGCTGCTCCTGCGTCACTTCCCCGGCTGGCAGGCGAACCTGCTCCAGGCGGGGATCTTCGTCTCGTTCCTCTGGGAGCTCGGGTACCGCGCGTGGGGCCCGCTGCTGACGATCCCGTTCGCCCTGCTCCAGGGGCTGATCTTCCTGCGGACCGGGTCGTTGACCCTGGTGCTGATCGTGCACCTGCTGTTCGACGCGATCGTCTTCATGGCGATCGTGCACGCCAACGTCCCTGAGCTGTTCGCGATCTTCGTGTACTGACGGGCGCAGGGCGGCCGGTCGGCTCAGGTGGTGCGGCGGTAGACGTCGGCCCGCGTGACGTAGCGCGAGGAGTTGTCGTGCAGGGCCTCGACCTCCTCGTCGGTGAGCGTGCGTCGCACCTTGGCGGGAACACCGGCCACCAGCGAGCGCGGCGGGATCACGGTGCCCTCCAGGACGACGGCACCCGCGGCGACCAAGGAGTCGCGGCCCACGACGGCGCGCGTGAGCACCGTCGCATTCATGCCGATGAGGCAGCCGTCCTCGATCGTGCAGCCGTGCACGACGGCGCCGTGACCGACGCTCACCCCCGCCCGGATGATCGCCGGTGAGCCCTGCTCGGTGTGCACCACGACGTTGTCCTGCAGGTTCGAGCCCGGGCCGAGCTCGATGTCGTCGATGTCTCCGCGCAGCACCGCCCCGAACCAGATGCTGGCGTCGGCGTGGACACGCACCTTCCCGATGAGGGAGGCGTTCTGCGCGACCCACGCGCTCTCGTGCACCTCGGGCGTCCGGCCAGCGAAGGGGAGGCTGATCATCCGACGAGCGTAGGGGACGGCGGCCCGGGGCTCATGTGCTTCGAGGCCCTCAGGCCCCCGTCGCCACCGGCCGCGCCGGGTCGCGCACCCAGTGCGACCAGGACCCCGGGTACAGCGCGACCTCCAGGCCGGCCTCGTGCCCGGCGAGCACGAGCTGGCTCGCCGTGACGCCCGAGCCGCAGTACGCGGTCAGGTCCACGACCTCCGCGGTACCGAGCAGCAGCTCGCGCATCTCCTCGCGGGGCAGGTAGCGCCCGTCCGGCCCCTGGAGGGAGCCCGTCCAGCAGCTCACGGCACCGGGGATGTGGCCCGCGACGGGGTCGACGGGCTCGACCTCGCCCCGGAAGCGCTCGGGCGCGCGCGCGTCGAGGAGCCGCCCGACGTGACGCTCGAGCACCTCGTCGGCGGTCACCGTCGGCATCGAGCCCTCCCGCACGACGACGTCGTCCGCGGGCTCCGGCCGCACGTCGCCCTCCTCGACCGGCCCGCCTTCGGCGACCCACGCGGACAGCCCGCCGTCGAGCACCTGGACCTCCGGGTGCCCGGCCCAGCGCAGGCACCACCAGGCGCGAGCAGCCGCGGCGCCCGCACCACCGTCGGTGACCACGACGCGCCGTCCGGGGACGATGCCGAGCCGGCGCATGAGCGCGGCCATCTGCTCGGCCGAGGGAAGAGGGTGGCGGCCTGCCGTCACCCGGCGGGGCCGCGAGCTCGGCGTCGAGGTCGCAGAAGACCGCACCGGGAAGATGCCGCGCCTCGTACCCGGGGCGGTCCGCCCCGGCGAGGCTCCACCTGACGTCGACGACCAGGGGACGCGGGTCCTCGTCGAGCGCGGTGAGGAGCTCGGCTGGCTGGACAAGGGCTCGGGACTCCACGCGTCCATTCTGAGGCATCCTGCCGCGGCCGGGCCCGCCCCGACGCGCCCCGACGGATGCTCAGCCGACGCACAGGACTCCCTCAGCGTCCCCACACGCACGGCCGGTGAACTGCTTCCCATGCCCACTCGATACAGCCTCTTCGCCCGCCGCACCGGTGCAGCCGCGCTCGCCGGCGCCCTCATGCTGGGCACCGCCGCCTGCTCCGCGAGCACCGACGCGAGCTCCACCAGCAGCTCCACCACGGGCGCGCTCGGGGTCAGCACCGTCGCCACCGGGAGCCTCTTCGACAGCACGACCGTGCACGAGATCGCCATCGTCGTGGACCAGACGGAGTACGACGCCGCCATCGCGACGTACCTCGAGAGCGGCGACAAGGAGTGGCTCAGCGCGAGCGTGACGATCGACGGCGAGACCTTCGAGGAGGTCGGCCTGCGCCTCAAGGGCAACTCGTCCCTGCGCGACCTGACCACCGCCGCCGCCGAGGACCCGGAGACCCTGCCGTGGCTCGTCCGGCTCGACAAGTACGTCGACGACCAGTCGCTCGACGGCGTGACGTCCTTCGTCATCCGGTCCAACACGACGCAGACGGCACTGAACGAGGCCGTCGCCCTCGAGCTCATCGGCATGGCCGGGCTCGCGACCGAGGAGGCCACGGCGAGCCGGGTCAGCGTCAACGGCGGCGAGGAGTCGCTGCGCCTGGTCATCGAGAACCCGGACGACGCCTGGGCCGAGTCCGAGCTCGGCACGACGGGCACGCTCTACAAGGCCGAGTCCACCGGCGACTACAGCTACCGCGGGGACGACGCCGCGTCCTACGAGGATGTCTTCGACGTGGAGGCGGGCGAGGAGGACTACGCGCCGCTGACCGACTTCCTCCAGTTCATCAACGAGTCGGACGACGAGACCTTCGCCGCAGAGCTCGCCGACCACCTTGACGTCGACGCGTTCGCGAGCTACCTCGCCGTGCAGACGCTCGTCGACAACTTCGACGACATCGACGGCCCCGGCAACAACTCCTACCTCCAGTACGACGACGAGACGGGCCTGATGACCGTCGTGGCCTGGGACCAGAACCTGTCCTTCGGTGTGCGGAACGAGGGCGAGGGACGTGGGGCGGTCGGTGACGCCGCCGGCGCGGCCGGTGCGGCTCCGGGCGGCGCCCCGGGCGGCGCCCCGGCCGACGGGACGTCGACGGACCTCGGCGCAGGTCAGCGACCCGCGGCTCCCCCGGCCGACGGCCAGCAGGCGCCCGGGGGCCAGGCGGGAACCGCGACCGGCCCGGCAGCTGGCGGCGCAGCGGCAGGCGGCGCAGCGGCAGGCGGGAGCAGGCGGCGCAGCGGCAGGCGGCGCGGGCGGCATGGGAGAGCTCGGCGGGAACATCCTCTCCGAGCGCTTCATGGCCGACGAGACGTTCGCGGCGCTCTACACGGCACGCCTGGCCGAGCTGACGGACACGCTGTACACGAGCGGAGCGGCCGACGCGGTCCTCACCGCATGGACGACGGTGCTCACCGAGCAGGCGAGCGACCTCGTCTCAGCGGAGACGATCACCACCGAGGCAGCCAGCATCGCGACATACTTCGACTGATCCGACAGGATGCCGGCGAGGGGTCCGGGGCCACGAGGCTCCGGGCCCCTCGCTAAAGTTCGTCCATGCCGCCGCGCCGACGACCCGCCCGGCGCAGGTCCCGGGCGGCCCTCACCCTCGCCCTGTGTGCCACCCTCGGCGCCTGCGCGACACAGACGGACGCTGCGCCGCCGAGCACGCCGAGCCTCGTCTCGTCGCCCTCCCCCACGACGCCGTCGACGCCGGCGCCGTCACCCACACCCGCACCGACCGACGAGCCCTCGCCCGCACCGACGCAGACGGCGGCCCCACCCTCGCCGGCGCCGGCGCCGGCCACGCCGACGTCGGCACCCGCTCCCCCGCCCGTCGCCGGCCAGGTGGATACCTCCCGCCCCGACCACGTCGTCGGCGACGGCACGCCTGCGAGCTGCACCTCCGCCGCCGTCGTCGCCGCCGTCGCGGCGGGCGGGATCATCACCTTCTCCTGCGGCCCGGCACCCGTGACGATCGTGATGACCGCGACCGCGAAGGTCGTGAACGCCCAGCCCGACGTGACGATCGACGGCGGCGGCCTGGTCACCCTGAGCGGGGACGGCAAGCGGAGGATCCTCTACCAGAACACCTGCGACCAGGCCCAGGGCTGGACCACCTCGCACTGCCAGGACCAGGCGAGCCCGCACCTGACCGTCCAGCGCCTCACCTTCGCCGACGGCAGCTCCGTCGGGGAGACCGCGGAGGGAGGGGGAGGCGGCGCGATCTTCGTCCGCGGGGGACGCTTCACCGTCATCGCCTCGACGTTCCGCGACAACCGCTGCGACGCGACCGGGCCGGACCTCGGCGGGGCGGCGCTGCGCGTCCTGAGCCAGTACCACGGCGAGCCCGTCCAGGTGATCTCCTCGACGTTCACCGGAGGGCGGTGCTCCAACGGTGGGGCACTGAGCAGCATCGGCGTCAGCTGGGAGATCCGGGACTCGGTGATGACCGGCAACACCGCGCTCGGCTCCGGGGCCAACCCCGCGCGAGTCGGCACCCCCGGCGGAGGGAGCGGCGGGGCGATCTACGCCGACGGCAACACGTTCACCATCCGCGTGATCGGCTCGCGGATCGAGGGCAACCACGCGAGCGAGGGCGGCGGGGCGATCTTCTTCGTCAGCAACGACCGGACGGGCACGCTGAGCATCGAGGGCTCGACACTGACGGGCAACCCCAGCGACGGGTTCCAGACCTCTCCGGGGATCTTCTACCTCGGCACGTCAACGGACCCCGTGGTCTCGGGCTCGACCATCGGCTGACCGTGCTCCGCATGACCCGGTCCGCGGGCGCAGCGCGAGCTCGGCGGCGCGAGGTCGGCCGGCCCTAGGGTGACGAGATGGACGAGACCCGCCTGGCGGCACCGCAGCCCTCCTTCTCGCTCGAGGGCCAGGTCGCCCTCGTCACCGGCGCCTCGCGCGGTATCGGGCACGACCTCGTGCTCGCCCTCGCCGGGGCGGGCGCGAGCGTCGTCGCCGCCGCGCGTGAGCCGGGCGACGTGGCAGAGCTCGTCGAGCAGGTGCACAGCCTCGGGGGCCGCGCGAGCGCCGTCGCCCTCGACGTCACCGACCTCGCCTCGATCGACTCGGCCGTCTCGCAGGTGCAGAGGGAGCACGGCCGGATCGACGTCCTGGTCAACAACGCGGGGCTGGGCGTCAACCACGACGCCCTGGAGATCACTCCCGCCGACTGGGACGAGATCATGGACGTCAACCTCAAGGGCCTCTTCTTCGTCACCCAGGCCGTCGCGCGGGGAATGGTCACGCGGGGCTACGGCCGGATCGTGCACCTGGGCTCGCAGGCGGGCCTCGTCGGGATCCGGCGTCACGCCGTCTACTCCGCGAGCAAGGGCGGTGTCGACCTGCTCACCAAGGTCCTCGCGCTGGAGTGGGCAGCCCGGGGAGTCACGGTGAACACGGTCGCGCCGACCTACGTCCGTACGCCGGGGACGGCCGAAAGGCTCGACGACCCGGAGGTGGCCGCGGACATCCTCGCCCGGATCCCCGCCGGGAGGTTCGCGACGACCTCGGACGTCGCCGCCGCGGTGCTCTACCTCGCCTCGCCGGCGGCGGGGATGGTCACGGGCACCGTGCTCCCGGTCGACGGGGGCTGGACGTCGCAGTAGCGGGTCGACTCCGCCAAGGAGTGCGCACGCGGCGACGCCGTGGTCCCTTCAGAACCGCGTGGTCTGCACCGATGATGAACTGTGAGCTCTCGCGTCGCGCCCTGGGTGGCCTACCTGGCCATCGGTGCGGTCGCGGCAGTTCTCGTGCCCCTCGCGCCGCGGTCACCGGCGCAGGACCTCGCCTTCCTCCTCGTCGCCGCGGCGACGCCCGTCGCGATGCTCCTCGGCGTTCGCCGCTACCGCCCGGCGGAACCCGCCGCGTGGAGGCTGATGGCCGCCGGCCTGGCCTGCTGGGTTGCGGGCGGCGCCCTGATGTCGCTGGCCCACTGGACGAGCTGGTCGCCCGCGATCGCACCCGATCTCATCCGGCTCGCGCTCTACCCGCTCGTGACAGCGGGCATCCTGCTGCTCATCCGCAGCCGCGACGGCGCACGACGCCTCGAGACGGTCCTCGACACGGCGATCGTGACCACCGCCACCCTGATGATCACCGTCGTCTTCGTCGTCGGCCCGGCCTGGGCGACAGGGACGGGCCCGGAGCGACCGCTCGACGCTGCCTTCCCGCTGGCCAACGTGCTGATCTTCGGCGCGCTCGTCCGCCTGGCGTTCGCGAGGGGACCGGGACGTCTCTCGTCGATCGCCATCGCGGCGGCGCTCGGGGCGATGCTCTTCTACCAGGCGGCCGCCGAGGTGGTCCCCGCGCTCCCCCCGGTGGCGTCCAGGGCGGATGCCCTCCCCGTCGAGTGGCTCATCGCCCTCGTCCTCACCGGTGCGGCGGCACTCCACCCGTCGATGAGGGGACTGTCGGCACCCGCGCCGCAGCGCACGGAGCGGACGCACAGCAGGCAGATCGCCATCCCCGGCCTCGCGTTGGCCGCGGGGCCCGCCGTCATCGCCGTGCAGTTCCTCGCCGGTGTGCCGTACAGCGCCGGGGTCGTCGCGGTCTTCTACGTCCCGCTGCTGACGATGGTCTACCTGCGCATGCTCGCCCTGGTCCGGCGCGTCAACGACCAGGCGATCACCGACCCCCTCACGGGGCTGCCGAACCGCCGCGCGCTGCACCGGGCGAGCCGCGACCGCCTGAGCGACCCCGCCGAGCCGCAGGCCTTCCTCATGCTCGACCTCGACCGCTTCAAGGACGTCAACGACTCGCTCGGCCACCAGGCGGGCGACGAGCTGCTCGTCCAGGTCGCCGAGCGGCTGCGCTCACGGCTGCGCTCCGACGACCTCCTCGTCCGCCTCGGCGGCGACGAGTTCGCCGTCCTCCTCGAGGGGGCGGGTGCGGCCGAGGCCGAGGCCCTCGCCGCGACCCTCGGCGCCGCGCTCGACGAGCCCTTCGACCTCGGCGAGCTCTCGGTCCACACCGCCGCGAGCATCGGGATCTCCCTCTACCCCGACCACGGTGGCGACCTGTCGACCCTCATGCGCAAGGCCGACGTCGCGATGTACCGCGCGAAGTCCTCCGGCGGCTTCCGGGTGCACCAGGACGGCGACGACAGCGCAGCCCGCCTGCGACTGTCCGAGGAGTTCCGCACGGCACTCGCCGAGGACCAGCTGCTGCTGCACTTCCAGCCCAAGATCGACCTCGCCACCGGCCACGTTCGCGGGGTCGAGGCCCTCGTGCGGTGGCAGCACCCGCTCCGCGGGCTGCTGCTGCCCATCTCCTTCCTCCCGGTCGTCGAGTCCTGCGGCCTGATGGGCCCGATGACCCGGACGGTCCTGGAGAAGGCGATGGACCAGGCGTCCCTGTGGCATGCGGCGGGCCACGAGCTGACGGTGGCCGTGAACATCTCCGGGAGCAGCCTCGTCGACGCCGACCTCCCTGCCGAGGTCGCTGCGGTGCTCGCCGCTCGCGGGCTGCCCGCCTCGGCGCTGCAGATCGAGATCACCGAGGACGTCCTCATGATGGACCGGATCCGCGCGCGGGCCGCGCTGACGGCGCTGCGCGAGACAGGGGTCACGATCGCCGTCGACGACTTCGGGACGGGCTACTCCTCCCTCGCGTACCTGCGGGACCTGCCGATCGACGAGCTCAAGCTCGACCGGACCTTCGTCTCCCCGATGACCGGCGACGCGCTCGCCGCGGCTCTCGTGTCCTCGACGATCGACCTGGCACACTCGCTCGGCCTGCGGATGGTCGCCGAAGGGGTGGAGGACGCCTCGGCCTACGACGAGCTCGCACGGCTCGGCTGCGACCAGGCGCAGGGCTTCTTCATGTCCCGGCCGCAGCCTGCCGAGGACCTCGATCTCGCGCTCCTGGACGGTCTGGCGCCGCTCTGAGCGCAGGCGTCGACGGCCCCGGGCGCGGCCGACCCCTCAGATCCGGGGACGTCGGCCGATGGGGAGCGGTGCGCACACGACCGGCACCCTGGGTGCTGATCCTCACGATCGGGAGCCTGCTGACCCTGGTCGAGCTCGCGCTGCCCGCCGGCACCGCGAAGCAGGTCGTGTTCGTCGCGTTCGCCCTGGCCTGTGCGGCCATGGTCGCGCTCGGGGCCAGGTCCCAGCGACCGCCCGGCCTCGGCGGCTGGTACCTCATCGCGCTCGCCCAGGCCGTGTGGGTCGTCGGTGGTGTGCTCGCCGCGACGGTCGGCGGACTCGCGCCCGCACTGCTCGAGCTCAGCGCCTACCTCGTCGCGGCCGCCGGGGTCGAGACGCTGACCCGGAGCCGCAAGGCCCGCCGTGACCTCGTCTCCACGCTCGACTCGGCGATCCTCGTGGTGGCGACGACGATGGTCGCCTGGGTCTTCGTCATCGCCCCTGCCTGGCACGACGGTTCCGGGACCGAACGCGTCGTCGCCGTGACGCTTCCCGTCGTGAGCATCGTGATCTTCGCCGCCCTTGTCCGGTTCGCCTACGCTCCGGGCGCCGCGCGCGCGACCCGCGTCGCCGTCATGGTCGGCCTCGGTGCCCTCCTCGGGTACCAGGCCGCGACGCCGGGGCGCACCGTCGCCCTGCTGGACGTCGGGGCTCGGGGACCCACCGACCTCTGGCTCGTGGCGCTGACGGCCGCGGCGGCGGTCGCCAGCCACCCCACGGATGCACCGGCTCTCCGCCCAGCCACCCGTGCAGCGCAACCCGACGAGCCCGCTCCAGCTCCTCGGGCTCGGCGTCGCGCTCGTCGTGGGCCCCGCCTCGTTCGCCTCCCAGCTGCTCCGCGGCGACACGGCCGGCCTCTGGCCCGCACCGATCTTCTACCTGAGCCTCGTCGCGCTGGTGATGGCCCGGATCCTGGTGATGATGCGCGAGTCCACCTCCCAGGCGCTCAGCGACGACCTCACCGGCCTGCCCAACCGGCGCGCGCTGCACCGCGAGAGCCGGGCACGGCTGAGCGACCCGGGCGAGACGCAGGCGCTGCTGCTCCTGGACCTCGACCGGTTCAAGGAGGTCAACGACTCCCTCGGCCACCACGCCGGTGACGAGCTGCTCGTCCAGGTCGCCCGGCGCCTGCGGTCACGGCTGCGCGCCGACGACCTCCTCGTGCGGCTCGGCGGCGACGAGTTCGCCGTCCTGCTCGAAGGCGCGGGGCCGAGGCAGGCCGAGCGCATCGCGACGGACCTCGCGGAGGCGATGGACGAAGCCGTTCGACCTCGGCGAGCTCTCCGTGCACTCCTCGGCGAGCATCGGCATCGCGATGTACCCGGAGCACGGCACCGACCTCGCCACCCTCATGCGCAAGGCCGATGCCGCGATGTACCGCGCGAAGACGAGCGGCGGGCATCAGATGCACGGCGGCGGGGACGACGGCGACGGAAAGCTCCGCCTCTCCGAGGAGTTCCGCGCTGCGCTCGACGAGGACCAGCTGCGTGCTGCACTTCCAGCCGAAGCTCGACCTGGGCACCGGCGAGGTGCGCGGGGTCGAGGCGCTCGTGCGGTGGCAGCACCCCGAGCGCGGGCTGCTCGCCCCGGCGGACTTCCTCGACCGCGTCGAGGAGGCCGGGCTGATGGGTCCGATGACCAGGACCGTCCTGGCCAAGGCCCTCGACCAGGCGGCCCGATGGCTCGCGGACGGCCGCGAGCTCAGCGTCGCGGTCAACCTCTCGGCGAGCAGCCTCGTCGACGTGGACCTTCCCGCCAGGGTCGGCGCGATGCTCGCCGAGCGCGGCCTTCCGGCCTCGGTGCTCCAGCTGGAGATCACCGAGGAGTTCCTCATGGCGGATCGCGCCCGCGCCCGCACGATCCTCACCGCCCTGCGCGAGGCCGGGGTCACGATCTCCGTCGACGACTTCGGCACCGGGTACTCCTCGCTGTCCTACCTGCGCGACCTCCCGATCGACGAGCTCAAGCTCGACCGCTCCTTCGTCTTCCCGATGTCCGAGGACGCGCGTGCGACGGCACTGGTCTCCTCGACGATCGACCTGGCGCACTCCCTCGGCCTGCGCATGGTCGCCGAGGGCGTCGAGGACGAGGGCGCCTACACCTCGCTCACGCGCCTCGGCTGCGACCAGGCCCAGGGCTTCTTCATGTCCCGTCCGTTGCCGCCGGAGGAGCTCGACCGGTGGCTCGATCGGCGTCACGTCGCCTCCGGCGGGACGGTCACCGCCCGCTGAGGCTCAGGAGTCGAAGCCGAGGCCCAGCGCGTCGAGCGTGCGCAGCAAGGGGTTGCGCCGGCCGCCGCGGTGGTCGGCCTGGTCGAGCGACCAGCGGGTGGCGTTGATCCCGATCGAGGCGAACGGCTCGGGAGGGAAGGGCAGCGGCTTCTCCCGGACCATCCGCAGCGAGGTGCGCTCCGTGGAGGCACCCTCCAGGAGGTCGAGGACGACCTGCGCGGCGAAACGCGTCGCGCCGACGCCGAGCCCGGTGAAGCCCGTCGCGTAGGCGACCCGCCCGCGGCGGGCCGTGCCGTAGAAGGCGCAGAAGCGTGTCGAGGTGTCGATGGCCCCGGCCCAGCGGTGGGTGAACGGCACGTCCTCCAGCTGCGGGAACGTCGTGAAGAAGTGGCTCGCCAGGCGCCGGTAGGTGCGGTCCCTGTCCTCGTGCCCGGCGCTCATCCGGCCACCCGTGGGGTAGATCGCGTCGTAGCCGCCGAAGAGGATCCGGTCGTCCGCGCTCAGCCGGTAGTAGTGGAACTGGTTGCCCAGGTCCGAGACGCCCTGGCGGTGCTGCCAGCCGATCGACGCGAGCTGCTCGGCCGAGAGCGGGGCCGTCATCAGCGCGTAGTCGTAGACCGGGACGGTCATCGGGCGGTTGCGGCGCAGCAGGGACGGGAAGGCGTTCGTCGCCAGGACGACGCGGCGCGCGCGCACCGTCCCCTCGTCCGTCACCAGCGCGACCCTGCCCTCGGGCACCGAGCCGTCCTCGGTGATGCTGCGGACGACGCTGCGCTCGTGGATCAGCACCCCGGCCTCGGCCGCGGCCCGCGCCAGCCCGACCACGAGCTTCGCCGGGTGCAGCATGCGCCGTCGTCCGTCGGTACCAGGCGCCGGCGAGGTAGGTGGGCGAGGCGATCTCGGCCCGGACGCCCGCCTCGTCGAGCAGCGTCGTCCCGTCGGTGGCGGGCTCGTCCAGCAGCCAGGCGACCTGGTGCGGCTCGATCGCGACGTCGAGCGAGCCGGTGCGCTCGAAGTCGCAGTCGATCGACAGCTCGGCGACGGTCGACTCGATCTCGTCGAGGTTCTCCAGCCCGAGCTCGGCCAGGCGCTCGTACTCCTCCGGCCAGCGGCGGCGGCCGTTCTCCTCGCCGTGGGTCAGCGAGGCGTCGCAGAAGCCACCGTTGCGGCCCGAGGCCGCCCAGCCGATGGTCCGGCCCTCGAGCAGGACGATCCGCGCCGAGGGGTCGCGGCGCGCGGCGAGCAGCGCCGTCCACAGGCCCGTGTACCCGCCTCCGACGATCGCGAGGTCGGCCTCGACGTCGGAGGTCAGCGCCGGGTGGTGCTCGGCGCCGGTGAGGTCGTCCAGCCAGAAGGAGCGCAGCCGGGAGCCCGCCAGCGCCCGGGAGACGAGGGCCGGGTCGGCCGGCTTCCGCTCGAAGACCGTCTGCTCACGCACCGTCTGCCTCCCACACCGTGACCCCGCCGACGATCGTCCGCAGGTTCCTCGTCGAGCCGATCTCCTCCGGAGGGCCGGCGAAGGGGTCGCGGTCGACCAGCGTGAGGTCCGCGAGCGCCCCGACCCGGATCGTGCCCGTCGCGTCGAGGTGGTTCACCCAGGCCGAGCCGGCCGTGTACGCGGTCACCGCCGTCGCGAGGTCGAGCTTCTGATCGGGGAGGAACGCCCCGAACTCGCCCTCGGCGTGGTCCCGGTGCGAGCGACGGTTCACCGCCACGTGGATCGCCGCCCAGCGGGTCGGGGGTCGAGACGGACCAGTCCGAGCCGGCCGCCAGCACGGCGCCCGCGCGCCGCAGGTCGCCCCAGGGGTACTGCCACGAGGCGCGCGGCTCCCCGAGGAACGGCAGCGTGAGCTCGACCATCTGCGGCTCGAGCGCTGCCCAGAGCGACTGGAGGTTCGCGGCGACGCCCAGCTCGCGGAAGCGCGGGACGTCGTCCGGGTGGACGACCTGCAGGTGCGCGATGTGGTGCCGGTTGTCGGTGCGGCCGTTGGCCCGCAGCGCGGCCTCGACGGCGTCGAGCGACTCCCGCACCGCACGGTCGCCGATGGCGTGGACGTGCACCTGGAACCCGAGCGCGTCCAGGCGGGTCACGGCCTCGCGCGAGCAGCCCCGGCTCGACGAAGGAGAGCCCGCGTTGCCCCGCGTCGGCGCACCGTCCGCGTCGAGGTAGGGCTCCACCATCGCCGCGGTGAAGTTCTCCACGACGCCGTCCTGCATGATCTTCACGCTCGTCGCGGCGAAGCCCGCTGCCCGGTAGCGCTCCCTGCAGGTCGACGAGCTCGTCGACCTGCTCCAGCCCGCGGTTGCGGTCCCACCACAGCGCCCCGACGACGCGGCCGGTGAGCAGGCCCCGCTCGATCGCGTGCACGTACGCGGGACCGGCATCCCCGGCGTCGCCGTATCCGCCGATGATCGCGTCCTGCCAGGCCGTGATGCCGAAGGAGTGCAGGTGCTCCTGGCCGAGCAGCAGCGCGCGGAGCATGTCCTCGTCGGAGGTGACCGGGAGGAGTCGGTTGACGAGGTTCATCGCGCCCTCGTGCAGGGTGCCCGTCGGCGTGCCGTCCGGGTCGCGCTCGATCCGGCCGTCGGCAGGGTCGGGGGTGCTGCGGTCGATGCCCGGCGAGCGCGAGGGCGCGCGAGCTCACCCAGGCCCCGTGCCCGTCGCGGTTCGGCAGGAACGCCGGGCGGTCGCCGACGACGGCGTCCAGGTCGCTCGCGCGCGGCGTCCCGCCGGGGAAGGCGGACATCGACCAGCCGCCGCCGAGCAGCCAGGGCTCGCCGGGGTGCTCGGCGGCGTAGGCGGCGATGCGCTCGAGGTACTGCTCGCGCGTGCCGAGCGGGGCGAGGTCGCAGCGCATGAGGTCGAGCCCGCCCCACACCGGGTGCACGTGGGCGTCCTGGAAACCCGGAAGGAGGAGCCGCCCGCCGAGGTCGACGACCTCGGTCCCCGGCCCGATCAGCCCGCTGACGGCGTCGTCGTGCCCGATCGCGACCACCCGGCCGGCGTGCACCGCGACGGCCGAGGCCCGCGTGCCGGCCGCGTCGCAGGTGAGCACCGGCCCGCCCCGCAGGACGAGGTCGGCCGATCCCTCGCGCGCGTCCCCGTCGCCCTCACCGGGCGCTCGCGCCTCGTGCCGCCCCACCACAGACTCCCGTCCCGGGACCCGGCCGGGCGCCGGGTCCGCCGTCGACCTCCGACAGTCAACCCGCGATCGAGCCGCCTGGCAACCGATTCGGTGGTCAGATCGACTTTCGACGCCGAAATCCGTGAGATGACCGGCCTTCCTCGACGATTCTGACGGTATCCCCTCGCCCGGTCGACGGATCCCGTGCCACGATCCCGGGATGGACCTCCTCATCCGCCCCGCCGGAGTCGACGACCTGGACGTCGCCGTCGAGCTCTTCACCGGATACCTCGACTTCTACGGCGTCACGCCGGAGCCCGACCGCGTGCAGGCCTTCATCGCCGAGCGCCTGCGGACCGGCGACAGCGTGATCCTGCTCGCCGAGCGCGGCGACCGCGCCCTCGGGCTCGCGCAGGTCTTCCCGACGCTCTCCTCGCTCGACCTCGCCCCGCTGTGGACCCTCGGCGACCTCGTCGTCGTCCCCGAGGCGCGCGGCCAGGGCGTCGGGCGCGCCCTGCTGCGCGCGGTCTGCGAGCGCGCCGCGGCCGCGGGCGCCGCCTCCGTCGCACTCGAGACCGCGCACAGCAACACGACGGCGCAGGCGCTCTACGAGTCGGAGGGCTTCGTCCGGGACACGGTGTACCGGGTCTACACGCGCGCGCTGCTCGGCTGAGCGGCCCGTCCCACCCGTGCGCACCGCCCTCGGCGATGGCATCCTGGAGGCGGCCCGGCGCAGCAGCGCCGCCCCGGACGAGACGCGCCGTACCCGGCCAGGAAAGACGACGCGACCGGGAGAACCCATGCACTCCGCCATCCAGGTCGGCGCCTCGCTGCTCATCCTCGTGCCGTTCGTCCTCACGCAGCTCGGCCGCCTGACCCCCACGGCGCTGCCGTACCTCGTGCTGAACCTGGTGGGCTCGACGGTGCTCGCCGTCGACGCCGCCCTCGGCCACCAGTGGGGCTTCCTCCTGCTGGAGGCGGTGTGGGCGGTCGTCTCGGCGATCTCGCTCCTGCGCCTGCTGCGCCGGCCCGCCGGGCCCGGACCGGTCGCCGGCTAGCCGGATACTTCTCCCGTGACCACGCGCGCCTGCCCCTGCCTGAGCGGCCTGCCGTACGAGGAGTGCTGCGGCCCGCTGCACGGCGGCGAGACGACCGCCGCGACCGCCGAGGCGCTCATGCGCTCGCGGTACAGCGCCTTCGCCACCGGCGACGTCGACCATCTCCTCCGGACCTGGCACGCCTCCACCCGCCCGGCCGAGCTCGAGCTCGACCCGGAGCTTCGCTGGTACCGCCTCGACGTCCTGGCCACCTCGCGTGGCGGGCTGCTCGACTCCGCGGGCACCGTCGAGTTCAGGGCGTACCACCGCTCGCCCGACGGCGCCGGCAGCCAGCACGAGGTGAGCCGGTTCGTCCGGGAGGACGGGGCCTGGCTCTACGTCGACGGCGTGACCTCCTGAAAAGCGCCACGGACGGCCCGGCCGGGTCGCGCGCCAGCTCAGCAGGCGTTGATCCGGATCGTCCAGCCGTCATCCGGTGTGTAGGTCGCCGTGAAGCCGACTCCCGGGCCCTCCTCGCCCGGGAGGCTGCTCGTCCCGGTCCGCGTCGTCGGGTCACCGGCCGGGTCCCAGGCGATGCTCGACAGCGCCGTCGCGAGGTACCCGCCGCAGGACTCGCAGCCCACGTTGCGCAGGCGGATCTCGCTGATCCGCTCCTGGAGCTCGGCCGCGGCGAGCGAGTCCGCGGCGACGGGCCTGAGCGGCTGGTAGAGCGAGGCCGCGGCGACCACGGCCTCGAGATCGGCCTCGAAGCCCCTCGCCGCCGCGCTGCCGTTGCCGAGGCACGCCACCGTCTCCTCGCCCCAGTCGTTCGGGACGGACGGGTCGCGCGGGATGGTCGCCGCCGTCGCGTAGCGAGCCATCGCGGCCCACCTCGAGACCAGACCGCTGTACGCGGTGAGGACGGGCAGCAGGAGCGGGTCCTGCATTCCTGACGGGATCGCCGCGGCGACCGTCGTCGGCTCGGCCGCCGTGACGGCCGCAGCGGTCACGGCGTCGACCACGACGGCCGTGTCGCCAACGGTCGCGGAGACGAGCGTCGCCGCCGCGCGCAGGCGCGCATCGGCGGCACGAGCCTCGTCGAGGAAGGCCGTGAGGTCGTCGAGCGCTGTCGCCTCGGCCGCGCTCGGCGCCACGGACGAGGGCGGCGGAGAACCCCGTCCGGGGGCCGGCTCGGCGGACGTCGACCGCAGCGGGCCGCCGGACTCCTGCGCGCCCGGCGTACCCGTGCCCGTGCAGCCGCTCAGTCCCAGGGCGAGCACCACGGCGACGCACAGCCCTGCGCCCCACCTCCGTGGCATGGTCCCTCCCGGCCTCGATCGGCGGACGGTCTGCGATCAGGTTGTCACGGCAGCACCCCTGGAGTGCCGCGCGTCGGGCGACACGCTCGGCGGCACGGCGTGAGCGATCGCAGCGCGACCCGGCAGGCCGCCGCTCAGCCCGCGAGCAGCCCCGCGCGAGCGTCCTCGAAGCGGTCCAGGACGATCTCGACGAGGCGGGCGTCCGGGGCGAGCGGCGAGGTCACGACGTCGGCACCCGCGGCGAGCACGCGGTCGTGGAAGAAGCCGGGCGCGAGCAGGTACGAGGCGACGACGACTCGCGACGGTCCGGTGGCCCGTGCCGCGGCGACGGCCTCGGGCAGGCGCGGATGGGCGCCGGCCCCGTAGCCGATCGTCACCGCCCGACCCAGTCGCTCCGCGAGTCGCGCCGCGACCTCCTCGACGGCCACAGCGGCGCCGGCGTCGGTCGAGCCCGCCGCGGCCAGGACGACGGCGTCGCCTTCGGCGAGGCCCGCCTCCTCGAGCCGGTCGAGGAGCACGTCGACGAGCCGCTCGTCCGGCCCGAGCGGGGGCGCCGCCACGGCGTCCTGCCCCTCGACCGCCGCGGCGATGTCGACCCGCACGTGGAAGCCGACGGAGAGCAGCAGCGGGACGACGACGGCGCTCAGGCCCGCCTCGCCCGCCCCGGCGACGACATCGGCGACCTCTGGCTCCTGCACGTCGACGAAGGCCTCACGCACCAGGAGCTCCGGCCGCGCCTCGACGACCCCGGCGAGGATCGACCGGATGGCCTCCCTGCCGAGCACGCTGTCCGTACCGTGCGAGCAGCCGATCAGGACGGGCCCGGTCGGCCCGGTCGGTGCGGCAGACGTCATGGTGCCTCCTCGCTGAGCACGAGGCGGTAGCCCCGTTTGACGACGGTCCGCACGAGCTCGCGGCCCGCGACCTCGCGCAGCCGCGCGACGGCGACCTCGGCGGCATGAGGGTCCTGGGAGACCCCAGGGAGGACGGCGAGCACGGCGGATCGCGGCACGACGGCACCGCGCGCCGTCGCGAGCAGGCGCAGCACCTCCAGGCCGGACGGCGAGAGCGGGAGCACGTGCCCGTCGAGCACGGCCGCTCCGCGGTGCACCGCCAGCGGACCCTTCACCGTGTCCAGGGTCTGCAGGCCCCCGTAGTGCGCGACGAGCGTGCGCACCAACGAGCCGAGGCGTCCCCGGTCGGGCACGAGCGGCGTCACGCCGCGCTCGAGCGTCGGCCTGGCCGTGACCGGCCCCACGGCCGCGACGACGACCTCGCCCCGCGCGAAGAGCCGGGCGATCGTCTCACCGACACCCTCCTCGTCGGCGGCAGCCCACCAGGCGGCGGCGCCCGGCGCCGAGGTGAACACGACGGCGTCGATCTCGCCCGCCGCCGTCGACCGCACCGAGGCCGACAGAGCGGCGGGGTCGACGGGCGGTCCCCAGCGGTAGACGACAAGGCTCCGCACGATCGCGCCCGCCGCCTCGAAGGCCTCGTCGAGCCCGTCGGCCCCGGCGCCATGGTGCTGGACCGCGATCCTCAGGCCGCGCACTCCCTCGTCGAGCAGCACCTCGGCGATCTCCGCGCTGGTCTCGGACTCGGCGACCCAGTCGGCCTGGAGGCCGGCGGCCTGGATCGCCCCGCGCGCCTTGGGCCCGCGAGCGACGATCCGGGCGCCGTCCAGCGCGGCCGTCAGCTGCTCACCGATCCCCACGGCGTCGGCCGCCTCGATCCAGCCGCGCAGGCCGATTCCCGTGGTGATGACGACGACGTCCGGCGGGTCGGCGATCAGGGCCCTGGTCGCCTCGAGCAGAGCGGTGTCGTCGAGGTTGGGCTGCACGCTGAGCGCGGGGGCGTAGCGGATCGTCGCCCCGCGCCGGCCGAGGGCCGCCCCGAGCTCGGCCGAGCGGCGGTCGGCCGTGACGAGCACGACGCAACCCGCCATGACCTGGTCGACGGGTGGGCTCACGAGCCCAGTGTGACGGTCGCCCGGCCGATGGTCATGGCGAGGTCCGGATCCAGCAGCCCGGCAGCGGCCACCGCGCCGATGACGATGACGGCGGGCGAGCGCACGCCGAGCTCCGCCGCGACCCGAGCGATCTCGTCGAGCGGGGCCCGCGTGACGCGCTGCTCCGGGGTCGTCCCGTGCTCGACGATGGCCACCGGGGTCGCGGGGTCGACGCCGGCGGCGAGCGCCGAGCGGGCCGTCTCCCCCAGCGTCGAGACGCCCATGAGGATCACCAGGGTCAGCGCCGCCTCGCGCAGGCCGGCGAGCGCCGCGTCCGAGAGCGCCTCGTTCCCGTGCACGACCTGCACCGCGGCGACGGTCCCCCGGTGCGTCAGCGGGATGCCCGCTGCGGCAGGGACGCCGAAGGCGCTGCTCACCCCGGGGACGACCTCGACCTCGACACCGGCGGCCCGGCAGGCGAGCACCTCCTCGCCGCCCCGGCCGTAGACGAAGGGGTCGCCGCCCTTGAGCCGCACGACCTGCTGACCGCGCAGGGCGCGATCGACGAGGATCGCGTTGATCTCCTCCTGCGGCACCGGGTGGTGGCCGGCCGTCTTGCCGACGTGGACCACCTCGACGTCCTCGGCGAGCTCGTGCAGCACGTCGAGCGGGCCGAGCCGGTCGGTCACCACGACATCGGCCTCCGCCAGGGCGCGCCTGCCGCGGATCGTCATGAGGTCGACGGCCCCGGGGCCGCCCCCGACGAGCACCACGCGCCCGATCCCGTCCACCGGCGCACGCCGACGGCGCTGGTCGACATGGCCCGCGCGCAGGTGCTCGGCGATCTGCTCGCGCACGGCCATGCTTCGCCGCGGGTCCGGCGTCCCGCTCGAGACGACGCCGACGAGCAGCTCGCCGCTGTGCGTCGTGGCGGGCGTCCGCGCGCTGCCCGCGCCGACGTCGCCCGCGTTGACGCAGAAGACGCGGCGCTCGTCGGCCCAGGCGACGACGGCCGCGTCGGTCGCCGCATCGCCCGTCGCCGTCTGCACGAGCCAGGCGCCGTCGAGGTCCTCGGCGCGCACCTCGCCCTGGCGCCACTCGACCAGACCCCAGCGGACCATGTCACCGAGCACCTCGCAGAGCTGCGGCGCGACGACGAGCAGGCGCGGCCGGTCGAGCAGCAGCGCCTGAGCCCGGCGGGCCGCCACCGGCCGCACCGCCCACGACGACGACCCGCTTGTCGGCGAGGTCGAGGCCGAGCAGGACGGTCACGGGGACTCTCGCTGGGCGGGGTCGCCGGCCGTGAGGTGCACGACCCCGTCGACCACGAGCACCTGCCAGGTGCGCAGGTGCTGGGGCTCCTTGCCGACGGCGTCCAGGCATCGGCCCGTCTCCAGGTCGAAGACCTGCTTGTACATCGGCGAGGCGATCGTCGGGACATCGCGCCCCTCGACCGTGCGCGAGCCGACGATCCCCCTCGAGAGGACGAAGGCTCCCGAGAACGGGTCGCGCTGCTCGACGGCGAGGACGCGGTCGTCGAGCAGCCGCACGAGGGCGACCTGCTCCGAGCCGAGCAGCGCCGCCGCTCCACGCTCGGGCGCGAGCTCGGTGAGCCGGCACACCGCCACCCACGTCGCGCCCTCGGTCTCCAGCTCGGTCTGCAGCGTCATGACCGCACCTCCAGGGTCGTTCCCGCCACCAGGACGGGGCCGGGGTCGGCGCTCGCGAACCGCTCGCGCTCCTGTGCCGTCGCCGGCCTGGCCTGCCCCCGGGTGCCGACATAGGCCAGCGAGGGGTCGGGGGTCGTCGGCGCGTTGACGAAGGAGGCGAAGCGCAGCAGCTTCTCCGGGTCCTGCAGCGCGGCGCCCCACTCGTCCTCGTAGCTCGCCACGTGCAGGGCCATCTGCGCGTCGAGGTCGGCGGCGATGCCCAGAGAGTCGTCCATGACGACCGCCCGCACCCCCTCGAGACCTCCCTCGACGTCGAGGATCCACGGAGCCGTGCGCTGGAGGCGGTCGGCCGTGCGGACGTAGTACATGAGGAAGCGGTCGATCGTGCGGATGAGGGTCTCGGTGTCGAGGTCCTCGGCGAGGAGCTGCGCGTGCCGCGGGGTGAAGCCGCCGTTCCCGCCGACGTACACGTTCCAGCCGTTGTCGGTCGCGATGACCCCGACGTCCTTCCCGCGTGCCTCGGCGCACTCGCGGGCGCAGCCGGAGACACCGAGCTTGATCTTGTGGGGAGAGCGCAGGCCGCGGTAGCGCAGCTCCAGCTCGACGGCGAGCGCGGCGGAGTCCTGCACCCCGAAGCGGCACCACGTCGAGCCCACGCAGGACTTCACGGTGCGCAGCGACTTGCCGTACGCGTGACCGGACTCGAAGCCGGCGTCGACCAGTCGGCGCCAGATCTCGGGCAGCTGGTCGATCCGGGCGCCGAACATGTCGATCCGCTGACCGCCGGTGATCTTCGTGTAGAGCCCGAAGTCCTTCGCGACCTGACCGATCGCGAGCAGGCCCTCGGGGGTCACCTCGCCGCCGGGGATCCGGGGGACGACGGAGTAGGAGCCGTCCTTCTGCAGGTTCGCCATGACGTGGTCGTTCGTGTCCTGGAGCGTGGCCCGCTCCCCGTCCAGGACATGCCCCGGAGCGGTCGTCGACAGGATCGAGGCGACCACCGGCTTGCAGATGTCGCAGCCGCGCGAGCCGGGCCTGCTGCCGAAGCGGGCGATGACCTCGGTGAAGGAATGCAGGTCGGCGACCCGGATCGCGTCGTAGAGCTGGGCCCGCGAGAGCTCGATGTGCTCGCAGAGCGCCGTGCTCACGGTGATGCCGGCCTTCTCGAGCTCCGTGGTGACGATCTTCTTCACCAGGGGCAGGCAGGAGCCGCAGCTCGTGCCCGCACGCGTGCAGGCCTTGACGCCGGCGAGGTCGGTGCAGCCCTCGTGCACCGCGCCCCGGATCGCTCCGGCGGAGACGTTGTTGCAGGAGCAGACCGCGGCGTCGTCCGGCAGCTCGAGCGTCGGCGCGCCGCCGCCGCCCTCGGGGAGCAGGTACGCCGCGGGGTCGCCGGGCAGCTCACGGCCGAGCATCGGGCGAAGCGAGGCGTAGGCGGACGCGTCGCCGACGAGCACGCCGCCGAGCAGGGTCCTGGCGTCGTCGGAGAGCACGAGCTTCTTGTAGGTCCCGGCGACCGGGTCGGCCCAGACGATCTCCAGCGAGTCCGGGGTGCGACCGAAGGCGTCGCCGAAGCTCGCGACGTCCACCCCGGAGAGCTTGAGCTTCGTCGCGGTGTCGGCCCCGGGGAAGGTCGCCCCGCCGCCCAGCAGCCGGTCGACGACGATCTCCGCCATCGTGTAGCCCGGGGCGACGAGCCCGATGCAGCGCCCCTGGATGCAGGCGACCTCGCCGGCCGCGGAGATCGCCGGGTCGGCCGTGAGGCAGACGTCGTCGACCACGACACCGCCGCGCTCGCCGATCTCCAGGCCGGCGGCCCGTCCGAGCTCGTCACGCGGACGCACCCCGGTGGCGACCACGACGACGTCGACGTCGAGGCGCCCGCCGTCGGCGAAGTCGAGCCGGCCGACGGTCCCGCGGCGGTTCGGGCGCATGGCCGTCGTCGCCGTGCTGACGCGCACGGCCACCCCGAGCTTGTTGATCAGGCGCCGCAGCGCCTCACCGCCGCCGAGGTCGACCTGGGCGGACATGAGGTGGCCGTCGAACTGGATCACCGTGCTCTGCGCGCCGAGCGCCTGGAGCGCTCCGGCGGCCTCGAGCCCGAGCAGCCCGCCGCCGATGACGGCTCCGCGCACGGGGCGCTTCCACCGCTCCTCCTGCTCCTGCACCCAGCCGCGCAGCGCCGCGACGTCGTCGAGCGTGCGGTAGACGAACACCCCCGGCAGGTCGTTGCCCTCGATCGGCGGCATGGCGGCGCTCGAGCCGGTGGCGAGCACGAGGTGGTCGTAGCGCTCGACACGGCCGGAGGCCGTCGTCACCGTCTGCGCCACGCGGTCGATGCTCGTGACGGCGTCCCCGCGCACGAGCCCGACCAGCGGGTCCGCCCACAGCGAGCGGTCACCCAGCGCGAGGCTCTCGGGGTCGCGGCCGGAGAAGTAGCTCGTCAGCGCGACGCGGTCGTACGGGGCCCGCTGCTCCTCGGCGAGGACGGTGACGCGCCAGGCGCCGTCGGCGTCGCGTGCCCGCAGGGCCTCGACGAGCCGCTGCGCGACCATCCCGCCGCCGACCACCACGAGGTGGCGGGCGGGCTCGCCGGACGGCTGCCGTCCCTGCTGGTCGATCGCGTCCTGGTCCATGTCGTCTCCTCGAGCGTGGTGCGCTGGCCCGACCGTACGGACCGCGTGTTTCATTCGTGGACCCGATGGGGTTTCCCGCCGGGAAACGCGCACTCACACCTCCGAGCCCGCGCCTGTGAGCGGCAGAGCCCCGCTCAGCCGGCGGCCGTCACGTGCTCGTCCTGGGCGACGGCGGGCTCGGGCGTTCGCGGCTCGGGCGTGGGGGAACCGTCCGGGTCGCTCGTGCCGAGCCAGTCGAGCAGCCCGCAGACGACGTCCCGGCAGCCTCCGCAGCCCGTCGTGGCGCGCGTCGCGTGGGCGACCTCCTCGACCGTCCGCGCACCGTGCTGCCAGCAGCCGACGACATCGCCCTTGGTCACGCCGTTGCAGCGGCAGACGGTCGTGCGGTCGGGCATGAAGGTGGGCGACGGCGCGGGGGAGGGCATCCCCGCGACGGGGCGGAGGAGCAGCTGGGCGGGGTCGGCGGGAGCGGGGGTCCCTCTCGTGTACGCGGCCGTGAGGTCGGCCGCGACGGCTCCGGCACCGACGCAGGTCGCGCCGACCACCCGGCCGTCGGCGACCACGACCTCCAGGTGGCGGCCCCCGTCCGGGTCCGAGAGCCGGACGGTGCGGCTGCCCGCGAGTCCTGGCGCCTCGAGCCGCAGATGCCCATGGTGACGACGTCAAGACCGGCGGCCTTGACCCGCACGACGTCCGAGCCGCCCGTGAGCAGCGCCGGCTGCGCGGAGGGACCGTCGGTCAGCTGCACGGCCAGGCGCCGCGCCTGGTCCCAGCCCTGGGCGATGAGGCCGGTCCCGCCCTCGGGCGGCTCGGCGCAGTCGCCGATGGCGAAGACGCTGGCGTCGTCCGGGCTCGCCAGGTCGTGACCGACGACGACGCCGCGGCGCACCTCCAGGCCCGCTGCGACCGCGAGCCCCGTCTCGGGGACCGTGCCCGCCGTGAGCACGAGGAGCTCGCAGGGCAGGACCTCTCCCCCTTCGAGCCGTACCCCGGCGATCCGCCCGCCCCGTACGAGGGCCTCCTCGGTGCGCGCGGCCACGCGTACCGCGATGCCCTGCCCGGCCAGCCCGGCCGCGACGACCCCGGCAGCGGGCTCGTCGAGCTGCCGGTCCATCAGGTGCCGGCCACCGTGCACGACGGTCACGGCCAGCCCGCGCCTGGCCAGCCCCGTCGCGACCTCGAGCCCGAGCACGCCGCCACCCACGACGACGGCCCGCTGCGCGTTGACCGTCGCCGCGACGATCTCGCGGGCGTCGTCGAGCGAGCGCAGCGCGTGGACGCCTGCCGGGACGCCCCCGTCGGCGCCGAAGCCGTCGAGGGCGGGGATCCGCGCGCGGGCGCCGGTCGCCAGCACCAGCACGTCGTAGGGGTGGCGACCGCCCGTCGCGTCGAGGACCACGCGCACCGACCGGTCGATCCTCGCGGCGCTCACGCCCGGCAGCACGGTGGTGCGTGCCCGGACGGTGCGCGGGAGGCTGATCGACGCGACGTCGTACCGGCCGGCGACGACCTCCGAGAGCAGCACGCGGTTGTAGGGCTCGTACTCCTCGGCGCCGAGCACGGTCACGGCGTAGCGCTGCTCCGCGTCGCGTGCGTGCAGGTCGTCGGCGAACCGCGCCCCGACCATCCCGTGGCCGACGACGACCACCCTCCTCGAGTCGCTCATCCGCGCACCGCTCCTGTCGTCGTGGACGGCGTGACCTCGGGCCCCGGGCCCTCGCAGGCCTCGATCCGCACGGCCGAGACCTTGAACTCGGGCATGCCCGAGATCGGGTCGGTCGCATCCGTCGTCAGCCGGTTCGCGCTGCCCTTTCCCGACCAGTGGAAGGGCATGAAGACGGTGTCGAGCCGGACGGCGTCGGTCAGCCGGGCCCGCGCGAACGCCTCGCCGCGCGCCGTCTCCAGCCGCACCCAGCCGCCGTCCTCGATGCCGAGCAGGTCGCCGAGCAGCGGGTTGACCTCGACGAGCGGCTCGGGGGCGGAGCGCTGGAGCTCGGCCACCCGCCTCGTCTGCGCGCCCGACTGGTACTGCGCGAGCACGCGGCCCGTCACGAGGTAGAGCGGTGCGCCGGGGCTCAGCTGGTCCGAGGGGCCGATGTGGTCGACGGGGACCAGGCGCGCGCGGCCGTCGGGCATCGGGAACTCGCGCGTGAACATGCGCGGGGTGCCGCGGTGGTCCGGCTCGCCCTCTGGCGTCGCCGGGCAGGGCCAGAAGAGGTCGGGCTCGGCGTCGAGCCGTGCGTGGCTCAGCCCCGAGTAGTCGGCCCTGCCGCCCGCGCTGGCCCGGGCGAGCTCGTCGAAGACCTCGGACGGGTCCGTCGCGAAGTGCACCGTCGAGCCGAGGCGCTTCGCGAGGTCGGCGAGGACGTCGAGCTCGCTCGCGCACGCCGTCCGGGGCGTCCACGGCCTTGCGGCGGCGCAGCACCCGGCCCTCGAGCGAGGTCATCGTCCCCTCCTCCTCCGCCCACTGGGTCACCGGGAGGACGACGTCGGCGAGCGCGGCGGTCTCCGAGGGGACGAGGTCGCAGACGACGAGCAGGTCGAGTGCGTCGAGACGCTCGCGCACGTGACCCGAGCGCGGCGCGCTGACCAGGATGTTCGAGCCGTGCACCAGGAGCGCACGCGGCCCGCCCGGCGGTGCCGAGCGCGTTGAGCAGCTCGATGGCGGGAAGGCCGGAGCGCGGCAGCTCGGCGGGGTCGACACCCCAGACGGCGGCGACGTGAGCGCGCGCGACCTCGTCGCTCGATCGAGCGGTAGCCGGGCAGCTGGTCGGCCTTCTGCCCGTGCTCGCGGCCGCCCTGGCCGTTGCCCTGGCCGGTGATCGCGCCGTAGCCGCTCCCGGTGCGTCCGGGCAGGCCCAGCAGCAGGCACAGGTTGATCGCGGCCGTCACCGTCGCGGTGCCCTGGGTGCTCTGCTCGACGCCCGCGTCCTGTCAGGACGTAGGCGCCGGCTGCCGCCGCGCGAGGGTGAGGCGGCGGCCAGCAGGCGGGCGACCGCCCGCAGCGTCGCGACCGGGACGCCGCTGACCTGCTCGGCGCGCTCGGGCCACCAGGAGGCGAGCGAACGCCGCAGCGTCCTCGATCCCGTTGACGCGCCGCTCGAGGTAGGCCGTCGTCCGCGAGGCCCTCGGCCAGGACGATGTGCGCGAGGCCGAGCAGGACGGCCAGGTCGGTGCCGGGGATCGGCTGGAGGTGCACCCCCTGGCCCTCGGCGGTCAGGCCCGCCGTCGCCGAGCGACGCGGGTCGACGACGACCAGCCCACCCGCTGCCGCGGACCCCGGCGAGGTGCTGCAGGGCGGGCGGCATCGTCTCGGCGACGTTCGAGCCGAGGAGCAGCACGGCGTCGGCCCCGCCGAGGTCCTCCAGCGGGAACGGCAGCCCACGGTCGACGCCCAACGTGCGGTTGGCGCCGGCGGCGGCGCTCGACATGCAGAACCGGCCGTTGTAGTCGATGTTCGGCGTGCGCCAGCGACGGTCCGCGCGAACTTGCCGAGCGCGTACGCCTTCTCGTTGGTCAGGCCGCCGCCGCCGAAGACGGCGACCGAGGCCGGTCCGTGCTCGGCGCGAAGCGCCGCCAGCGTGCTCGCGACCATGTCGAGCGCCTCGTCCCAGCTGGCCGGCCGGAGCTGCGTCCGTCGACGCGCAGCAGGGGGGTCGTCAGGCGGTCGGGCGTGCTGAGCAGGCTCGGCGCTCGTCCAGCCCTTCTGGCACAGCCCTCCCCGGTTGGTCGGAAAGTCACGGCTGACGACGGTGACCGGTGGACCCTCGGGCGAGGCGCTGGGGGTCAGTCCCATCGCGCACTGGAGCGCGCAGTACGGGCAGTGCGTGGCCGTACCGGCCGGGCCGTCGGGGTGCGCCCCCGACGGCCCGGCCTCGAGCTGCGTGTCGACCGTCACTCAGACGCCGATCTGCGTCATCCGCGCCCCGCGGCGCAGGTAGAAGAACCACGTGACGGCCGCCATCACGGCGAACAGGACCACATAGATCTGGAGCGCCGGCACGATCGTCCCGTGCGGTGGCCTTGGCCCAGTCGTAGACGATCGGAACGAGGAAGCCGCCGAAGGCGCCGATCGCCGAGATGATGCCGACCGCCCCGGCCGCCTGACGCTTGAAGTCCGTCCTCGTCTCGGGTGCGTCACCGGCGTCGAGCGCCTGGCGCGGAAGATCGTCGGGATCATCCGGTAGGTCGAGCCGTTGCCGATGCCGGTCGCGACGAACAGCACCATGAAGCTGACGAAGAAGAGCAGCAGGCTCTGCGCTGGACGGCGATCACCGCCGCGAGATCCCGGCGGCGATCATCAGCACGAAGGTGACGACGGTGATGACCGAGCCCGCCGATCCGGTCGGCGAGCTTCCCGCCGAGCGGACGCGAGACGAGCTCGACGAGGCGCGCCGAGGAAGCCCCAGGTCAGCGCGATGTCCGGCCGGTCGAAGACCGCCTTGAGCAGCGTCGGGAAGGCAGCGGAGTAGCCGATGAACGAGCCGAAGGTGCCGATGTAGAGGAACGCCATGATCCAGGTGTCGCTGTGGTGCGTGGACGCGGGCCGTGGGCTGAGGTCGGCCTTCGCCTCGCTCAGGTTGTCCATGAACAGGTAGGCGAGCACCGCCGCCGCCACGGCGAGCGGGATGTACACGAGGCCCGCGTTCGCGACAGCGCGAGACCACCGCGGCCGATGACGACGACCGGGACGACCTTCTGCACGACGGCGACCCCGATGTTGCCGCCCGCGGCGTTGAGGCCGAGCGCCCAGCCCTTCTCCTTGCTCCGGGTAGAAGAACGTGATGTTCGCCATCGAGGAGGCGAAGTTCCCCCCGCCGAACCCAGCGGTGCGCCGCGATGAGCAGCGAGCACGCCGAACGGCACTCTCGGGGTGGTCGACGACCCAGGCGAGGCCGAGGCATCGGGATGACGAGCAGCAGCGCCGAGATGACGGTCCAGTTGCGACCGCCGAACTTCGGGACGGCGAAGGTGTACGGAAGGCGCAGGAGCGCGCCGACCCCGCTCGGCGACCGCCGTCAGCGACAGGCCCTGACCCGTGGTCAGCGCCCAGCCGGACGCCCCGACGGTGCCGTCGACGTTGGCGAGCATCTTGACGACGACGATGCTCCACAGCAGCCAGATCGAGAAGCCGATGTGCTCGGCGACGATCGAGAACGCGAGGTTGCGGCAGGCGATCGCTCTTGCCGACGGAGGCCCAGAAGCCCGGGTCCTCGGGGTCCCAGTGGTCGATCCAGCGGCCTCGTGCGGAGCGGGACCCTGACGGTGCGAACTCGGTGACGGGCTCGGCGACGCTGCCGACGGGGGTCACGGTGGTGGGCGTTGCCATCACTGCCTCCTGGAGGGGCGGCCGCGGACGGGCCGAGTACGTGGACCCTAGGAAGCAGATGTTTCACACGGCCGCGCCCGTCGATGTCGCGCGTGGAACAGCTCCGCACAGGCGAGGGCCGCCCGGCGTGAGAACTCCTGGCCGGGCGAGGCCCGTGCCTAGGCCGGAAGTCCGCAGAAAGCCTCGTCAGGCGCTCCTAGGGTGCAAGAAGGAGCCAGCGTCGGCACCGTTGCTCGCGGATGCGGGGAAGCACCTCGCGTCGCCGTCGTTGCGCCCGAGACGAAGACCAATGGGGGTCTTGACGTGCGCCACATCTCGAACGACGACCACATCACCATCACCGTGAACGGCCGCGAGGTCGAGGTCCGGGACGGGCTGACGATCCTCGAGGCCGCTCAGCAGGCCGGCGTGGACGTCCCGTCCCTGTGCCAGGACATCCGGCTCGAGCGCTCCAACGGCAACTGCGGCCTGTGCGTCGTCGAGGTCGGCGCGGACAAGCCCGTCGACGTGAAGTCCTGCCTCACCCCGGCCAAGGCCGGGCATGGTCGTCACGACGCACACCCCGCGCCTGGAGGCCTACCGCAAGGTGCGCCTGGAGCAGCTGCTGTGCGACCACAACGCCGACTGCGTCGCGCCCTGCGTGCAGACCTGCCCGGCCAACATCGACATCCAGACCTACCTCGCCCATGTCGCGGACGGCAACTACGAGGCAGCGATCCGCGTCATCAAGGACCGCAACCCCTTCCCGTCCGTCTGCGGCCGCGTCTGCCCGCATCCCTGCGAGTCGGAGTGCCGCCGCAACCTCGCGGACGAGCCCGTCGCGATCAACCACGTCAAGCGCTTCGCCGCCGACTGGGACATGGCACGCGAGCAGCCGTGGATCCCGCGGGTCGGCGAGCCGACGGGCAAGCGCCTGGCGATCGTCGGCGCCGGCCCGTCCGGCCTGTCCGCCGCCTTCTACAGCGCCCTCGCCGGCCATGACGTGACGGTCTTCGAGCGGCGCAGCCACGCCGGCGGGATGATGCGCTACGGCATCCCCGAGTACCGCCTGCCGAAGAAGACCCTCGACGAGGAGATCGGCATCATCCAGTCGATGGGCGTCGAGATCGTCACGCGCAAGGCGCTCGGCCAGCACATCAACCTCGAGGACCTCAAGCGCGACTTCGACGCCGTCTACCTGGCGATCGGCTCCTGGCAGGCGAGCCCGCTGCGCATCGACGGGGAGAACCTCGAGGGCGTGTGGCTCGGCATCCAGTACCTCGAGCAGGTCACCAAGGACATCGAGATCCCGCTCGGCGACACCGTGCTCGTCATCGGCGGCGGCAACACGGCGATCGACTGCGCGCGCACGGCGCTGCGCAAGGGCGCCCAGCACGTCAAGCTCGTCTACCGCCGGACGCGCGACGAGATGCCCGCCCAGCCCTACGAGGTCGCCGAGGCGCTGCGCGAGGGCGTCGAGATGGTGTTCCTCACCTCGCCGGAGAGGATCACCGCCGAGGGCGGGCGCAAGCAGCTGCACTGCCTGCAGATGGAGCTCGGCGAGCCGGACCGCTCGGGCCGCCGTCGCCCGCTGCCGATCGAGGGCAGCGACTTCGTCATCGAGGCCGACACGATCATCGGGGCGATCGGCCAGTCGACGGACACGGGCTTCCTCTACAACGACCTGCCGGTGCGCCTGAACAAGTGGGGCGACATCGACGTCGACGGCTTCACGATGCAGTCCTCGGAGTCGAAGATCTTCGCAGGCGGCGACTGCGTCACGGGTCCCGCCACGGTCATCCAGGCGGTCTCCGCCGGGCGCCGCGCCGCGATGGCGATCGACGAGTTCATGGTCAAGGGATACGTCCGCCCGAGCCAGGAGGACTACTCCTGCAGCCGCGGCACGCTGGAGGACCTGCCCAAGGCCGAGTTCGAGCACATCCCGCACCTGGAGCGGGCCACGATGCACGAGCTCGAGCCCGCCGAGCGGATCAGCAGCTTCATCGAGGTCGAGACCGGGCTCACCGAGGCCGAGGCCAGGGCCGAGGCTGCGCGCTGCCTGGAGTGCGGCTGCAGCAAGCAGAACTCCTGCGCGCTGCGCGAGACGGCGACCGAGCACAAGGTCACGTTCAGCGCCCCGCTGCACGTGCGGCCCTACTCGCCGATCGTGCGCGACCACCCGTTCATCATCCGTGACGACAACAAGTGCATCTCCTGCGGACGCTGCGTCGCGGCCTGTGCCCAGATCGAGGGGCCGGGCGTCCTCGCGTTCCAGTTCGAGAACGGCCAGATGCGCGTCGGCACGCACAACGGCCAGCCGCTGGGCCTGACCGACTGCGTCTCCTGCGGTCAGTGCGTGCGCGCCTGCCCCACCGGGGCGCTGGACTACGTCCGCGAGCGCGGCGAGGTCTTCACCGCGATCAACGACCCGACGAAGGTCGTCGTCGGCTTCGTCGCACCCGCCGTGCGCAGCGTGATCGCCGAGGAGTACGGGCTCGAGGTGGCCGAGGCCTCCTCGTTCATCGCCGGGCTGATGCGCCAGGTCGGCTTCGACAAGGTCTTCGACTTCTCCTTCGCCGCCGACCTGACGATCATGGAGGAGACGACGGAGTTCCTCGGCCGGGTGACGAACGGTGGGGTGCTCCCGCACTTCACGTCCTGCTGCCCGGGCTGGGTCAACCTCGTCGAGCGCCGGTGGCCGGAGATGATCCCGCACCTGTCGAGCTGCAAGTCCCCGCAGCAGATGATGGGCACGACCGTGAAGAACCACTTCGCGCAGATGGCGAAGATCAGCCTCGACGACCTGCACGTGGTCTCGATCGTGCCGTGCCTCGCGAAGAAGTACGAGGCGGCCCGGCCCGAGTTCGCCCCGGACGGCATCCGGGACGTCGACTCCGTGCTGACCACGACCGAGTTCCTCGAGATGGTGCGGATGCTGCGCCTGGAGCCCCAGGACGTCGCACCGGGCGAGTTCGACGCGCCGTACGCGCGCGTCAGCGGTGCCGGTGTGCTGTTCGGCGCCTCGGGCGGGGTCGCGGAGGCCTCGCTGCGGATGGCGGTCGAGAAGCTCACAGGGGAGCCGCTCGTCGAGCACCTGGAGTTCCAGGCGGTCCGCGGGATCGAGGGGCTCAAGGAGGCGACCGTGACGGCCGGCGGGGCGACGGTGCGCGTCGCGGTCATCTCCGGGCTGAACAACGCCGAGCCGCTGGTCAAGCGCATCATCGCCGGCGAGGACATGGGCTACGACCTCGTCGAGGTCATGGCCTGCCCCGGCGGCTGCGTCAACGGGGCGGGGCACCCGATGCCGACGGTCGTCGGCGAGACGATGACCCGCCAGAAGGTGCTGGTGGACATCGACCGGATCTCGACGTACCGCAAGTCGCAGGAGAACCCCGACATCCTGCGCCTGTACGACGAGTTCTACGGCGAGCCGAACTCCGAGATCGCCCACCACCTGCTGCACACGACGTACGAGCAGTTCGTCAAGCCCCCCTGCCCCGACGCCGCCCGCTCCGTCGCGCTGTCGAGCGGGACCGCCACCAAGGAGTCCCTGTGAAGCGTCCTCTCCTGGCCGCAGGGCTCGTCCTGATCGGCCTGCTCGCCGGCTGCAGCGGCGGCGCGACGGCGGCGGTCTCCCCGAGCGCCACGACCCCGACCGTCACGACGACCGCGACGCCCACCCCGAGCGCGGAGCCGACGACGATCCGGATCGCCTCGCTCAAGGGCCCGACGACGATGGGCCTCGTCGGCCTCATGCGGGACGCCACGGCCGGGACGGCGGCCGAGGACTACCAGGTGACCGTCTACGGCACGCCCGACGAGGTCGTCCCGCTCGTCGTCCAGGGGGCCGTCGACGTCGCGCTCGTCCCGGCGAACCTCGCCGCCGTGCTCTACGCCAAGACGATGACCGACGCGGGTGCCCAGGTCCAGGTCGCGGCGATCAACACGCTCGGCATGCTCGAGGTCGTCGAGGCCGGGGACACGGTCCACTCCTTCGCCGACCTCAAGGGCCGCACGATCTACAGCACAGGCAAGGGCGCCTCGCCCGAGTACGTCCTCGACTACCTGCTGACGAAGAACGGCCTCGACCCTGCGACCGACGTGACGATCGAGTACAAGAGCGAGGCGACGGAGGTGACCGCCCTCCTGGCCTCGCAGCCCGACGCGATCGGCGTGCTGCCCCAGCCGTTCGTGACGATCGTCAAGTCCAAGGACCCGAGCGTCCGTACCGCCCTGAGCCTGTCGGACGAGTGGGACAAGGTCTCACCCGACTCGACCATGGTCACCGGCGTCCTCATCGTCCGCACGCAGTTCGCGACGGAGCACCCGGAGGCCTTCGCCCAGCTCCTCACCGACTACGAGGCCTCGACCCTGTTCACCAACGAGCACCCCGACGAGGCGGCACCGCTGATCGTCGAGGCGGGCATCGTCCCCGCGGCGCCGATCGCCGTGGCGGCCATCCCGGCGAGCAACATCACGTACATCGCGGGAGCCGAGATGAAGAAGAACCTCAGCGGCTACCTGCAGGTGCTCTTCGACGCGGCGCCGGCCTCCGTCGGCGGGGCGATGCCGGGTGATGACTTCTACTACGGCGGCTGACGGAGCGGTCGTCAGCCCCGTCCGCCGGGTCGCGAGGGCGGTGGGGGCGGCTGCGTTCTGGCTCGTCGTCTGGCAGCTCGCGGCCGTGGCGATCAGCCACCGCGTCCTGCTCGTCACCCCGGCCGAGGCCTTCGCCCGGCTCGGCGAGCTCGTCGTCACGGCGGACTTCTGGACGACGGTCGCGCACTCCTTCGTGCGGATCGGCGCCGGCTTCCTCCTCGCCGCGGTCGTCGGGATCCTGGGTGCCTCCCTCGCGCACCGCGTCCTGCTCGTCGACGTGCTGCTGACCCCTGCGCTCGCCGCGGTGCGCAGCACACCTGTCGTCAGCTTCATCATCCTGGTGCTGATCTGGTCGGGCAGCGGCACCCTCGCGATCGTCATCAGCTTCCTCATGGTGCTGCCGATCCTCTACACCAACACCCTCGAGGGGATCCGGCACCGCGACCGGGCGCTGCTCGAGATGGCCTCGACCTTCCGCGTGCCGTGGGTGCGGCGGCTGCCCGTCGTCGACGTGCCTGCGGTGCTGCCGTTCGTCGTCGCGGGCTGCAAGGTCGGGGTCGGGCTCGCCTGGAAGAGCGGGATCGCCGCGGAGGTCATCGGCCTTCCGCAGGGCAGCATCGGCGAGCGCCTCTACGAGGCGAAGATCTTCCTCAGCAGCGCCGACCTGTTCGCCTGGACCGTCGTCGTCGTGGCGCTCAGCTACGGCTTCGAGCGCCTGGTCCTGCTCGCCCTCGGCCGCGCGGAGACCCGGATGTCGCGGGGTCGCGAGCGATGATCCGGCTGCGCGGGGTGACGAAGCGCTACGGGGACCAGCTCGTCCTCGACGGGCTCGACCTCGACCTGCCCGAGGGCAGGGTGACCTGCGTGATGGGCCCGAACGGTGCGGGCAAGACGACGCTCGCGCGGATCCTGCTCGGTCTGGAGACCCCGGATTCCGGGCAGGTGGACGGACTGGACGGACTGTCCTGCGCCGCCGTCTTCCAGGAGGACAGGCTGTGCGGCCAGCTCACTGCCGCCGGGAACGTCGTGCTGGTGCTCGACCGCCGGGTCCCGGTCACCCGGGTCCACCAGGAGCTCGCGGCCGTGGGCCTCGACGCGGAGTCGCGGGCGAAGCCGGCCCGCGAGCTCTCCGGCGGGCAGCGGCGCCGGGTCGCCATCGTGCGGGCGTTGGTGACCGAGGCCCGGCTGCTCGTGCTGGACGAGCCGTT
Source organism: uncultured Actinomycetota bacterium (assembly GCA_963777075.1). Taxonomy (GTDB): domain Bacteria; phylum Actinomycetota; class Actinomycetes; order Actinomycetales; family Cellulomonadaceae; genus Actinotalea. The sequence goes on from CAVZPH010000039.1 coordinate 84,807, forward strand.
CAAGGGTCTGGACTCCGCCGGTCGGGATCTCGTCATGGCCTACGTCCGCGAGCGTTGCGCCGGCCGGACGACCCTGCTCATCACTCATGACGCGAGCGAGGCGGCCTGGTTCGGCGGATCAGTGGTCCGGCTCGCGGGTCGCGAGCCGGACGCCTGCTGACAGGGCCGAGGGGAGCCTCGTCCCGCCTGCGCGCCCGACAGCGAGGAGGATGAGCCCGTGACGACCACGGAGAGCTCAGAAGGGACGCGCCGCCTGAGGGCAGCGCTGTTCGTCGACTTCGACAACGTGTACCTCGGGCTCAAGAGGCTCGACCCGGTGGCGGCCGAGGCGTTCGCCGGCTCCCCGCAGCACTGGCTCAGCGCCCTGGAGACGGGCCTCGACGAGGACGGCGAGTTCTCGCGCCGCTTCCTCGTGCGCGCCTGCTACCTCAACCCCTCGGCGTTCTCGCAGTTCCGGCCGAACTTCACGCGCGCCGGGTTCAGCGTCGTGGACTGCCCCTCCCTGACCCAGCAGGGCAAGAGCAGCGCCGACATCAACCTCGTGCTCGACGCCGTCGACGCGCTCAGTGCGCCCACGCGCTACGACGAGTTCGTCATCCTGTCCGCCGATGCCGACTTCACCCCGCTCGCCCTGCGCTGCCGGGCCGCCGACCGCCGCGTGACGATCGTCACGGCCGGGCCGGCGGCCAGCGCCTACCGCGCCGTCGCGGACACCGTCATCACCGCCGACCAGCTCGCCGAGCTGGTCAAGGACCCGGAGGAGTCCTCGCTCGACGAGGCCCCCGCGCAGGCGCCCACCCCGGCGGCAGAGACGCCCCCCGTGGTCCCGAGCACCCGGGCGGCCGGCGGACGTCGCGGCGCCGCGACGAAGGCGCCCGAGAGCCCGGCGCAGGCCGACAAGGCAGCTGCGGCGGCGCGGGCCACGCAGGCGGACGGCCCGCAGGGCCCCGCGAGCACGGTCGCCCGGCGCGCCGTCCTGCGCGTGGTCCGCAGCGCCGACCGGCCCCTCAAGGGCGGCGAGGTCGCCAACGCGGCGCAGAAGGCCGACCCGGAGCTCCTCTCCTCCGACTGGCACGGCACGCGCGGCTTCTTCGCCTGGCTCACCGAGGCGGTGCCCGAGGTCCGCTGGGCGACGAAGCCCGCCCCCGGCTTCGTCTGGGACCCGAAGAGGTTCAGCGAGACGGACCTGCCCAGCCACGAGACCGTCGACCTGCCCCCGCTGCAGCGCCAGGTCGTCGACGTCACGGAGATCCCCAACCTCCCGGCCGACCACTACCGCACGCTGCTCGACGCGCTCGCGAAGGACGTCAAGGCCACCCCGTTCGTCCGGCCCGAGACGGCGCGCCGGGTGCGGGACGCCTGCCAGGCCAAGGGCGCCAAGATCGGCCGGGCGTCGGTGAACACGGTGATCTCCGGGATCCTCTACGCCGGGCTCGACCTCACCGCCAGGCCGACGGCCAAGGTGCTCGCCGAGACCTGGGCGGACAACGTCGTCGGGCTGTGCCGCGGCGCCCGGATGGACCTGCGCCCGCAGGACGTCGTGGCGATCCGGACCTGGGTGAGCGGCGGGCTGCTGACCTCGTAGCCGCGACCTCACGCGCCGGGGCGCCGCCTCCCCGCCAGTTAGGTTGTGCACAACCAAGTTGTGCACTACGGTCATCCCATGAGCGAGACGACGGACGCGAGCCTGCACAGCCAGGTGTGCTTCGCGCTGCACGCCGCCTCGCGCGCCACCACGGCGGCCTACCGGACCCTCCTGGAGTCCCTCGGGCTGACCTACCCGCAGTACCTCGTCCTGCTCACGCTCTGGGAGCAGGACGGCCGCGGGGTCGGCGAGCTGTGCACGGCTCTCGACCTCGACACCGGGACGCTGTCCCCGCTGCTCAAGCGCCTGGAGGCCCAGGGCCTCGTCGAGCGCCGGCGGCAGCAGGCCGACGAGCGCCGGGTGGACATCCACCTGACCGCCGGCGGCCGGGCCCTGCAGGGCAGGGCCGCCGACATCCCCGGACGACTGGCTGAGGCGACCGGCCTCAGCCAGGCAGAGCTCGACGGGCTCCGTCGGACGCTCGACCGCCTCCGCACCGCGCTCGCCGAGGTCGACGCGAGCCCCTGACCCGCGGCGCTGCCCCTCACCCCACCGAGACCCTCGGCCCACGACCCCACTGCGGAGCCGCCCCACCCGGGCGCGCTCCTCGACGCTGCCCACCGGCAGCACAGGAGGAACCATGAGCACCACGACCCGCCAGATCCACCTCGCCTCGCGCCCCCAGGGCTGGCCGACGGCGGAGAACTTCCGCCTCGTCGAGGCCGAGGTCCCCGAGCTCGCCGACGGGCAGGTGCTCGTGCGCAACACCGCGATGAGCGTCGACCCGTACATGCGCGGCCGGATGAACGACGTGACGTCCTACACACCGCCCTTCCAGCTCGACCAGCCGCTCGAGGGCGCGGCCGTCGGCCTCGTCATCGCCTCGCGCTCGGCCGATCGCGCCGTCGGCGACACGGTGCTGCACGGCCTCGGCTGGCGCTCCGACGCCGTGCTGGACGCCGCCGCGACGCGGGTCGTCGACACCTCCCTCGCCCCGGCCGACGCCTTCCTCGGCGCGCTCGGCATGACCGGCCTGACCGCCTACGCCGGCCTGACCGCCGTGGCCGCCGTGCAGCCGGGCGACACCGTCTTCGTCTCCGGTGCGGCGGGCGCCGTCGGCAGCCTCGCCGGCCAGATCGCGAAGAAGCTCGGCGCGGCCCGGGTGATCGGCAGCGCCGGCTCGGCCGCCAAGGTCGCGTACCTGCTCGAGCTCGGCTTCGACGCGGCGTTCGACTACCACGAGGGCACCGTCACCGAGCAGCTCGCGCTCGCCGCGCCCGAGGGCATCGACGTCTACTTCGACAACGTCGGCGGGGAGCACCTCGAGGCCGCGATCACGGCCATGCACCGCGGCGGCCGCATCGCCCTGTGCGGGGCGATCAGCCAGTACAACGCGACCGAGGCCCCCGCTGCCCCGCGCAACCTCGCCGTGGCGATCGGCAAGGAGCTCACCCTGCGCGGCTTCCTCGTCAGCTCCTACCAGCACCTCGCTCCGGAGTTCGGCCAGTCGATGGCGGGCTGGCTCGCGGCCGGCGAGGTCCGCTTCGACCAGACGACCGTCGAGGGCCTGGAGAACGCGCCGGAGGCCTTCCTCGGCCTGCTCCGCGGGGAGAACACCGGGAAGATGGTCGTCTCGCTCGCCTGATCCGGGCGCTGCCCAGCGGGCCCGTGCCGTGCCTGGAGGTCCCTCCCGGCACGGCACGGCCGCGCGTAGGGTCCTGCCATGGAGCCTGTGATCCGCATCGCCGGCCTGGTCAAGTCCTACGGAGCCTTCCGCGCGCTGCGCGGGCTCGACCTCGAGGTCACCCCCGGCGAGGTCCATGCCTTCCTCGGGCCGAACGGCGCGGGCAAGTCGACGACGATCCGCGTCCTGCTCGGCCTGCTCCGCGCCGACGCCGGCGAGGTGAGCGTCCTCGGCCAGGACCCCTGGCGCGACGTCGTCGCCCTGCACCGCCGCCTCGCCTACGTCCCTGGCGACGTGAGCCTCTGGCCCTCGCTGACCGGCGGCGAGGCGATCGACCTGCTCGGGCACCTGCGCGGCGGTCTGGACGAGGCCCGTCGCAGCGAGCTGATCGACCGCTTCGAGCTCGACCCGACCAAGCGCGGCCGGCAGTACTCCAAGGGGAACAAGCAGAAGGTCGCGATCGTCGCCGCCCTCGCCTCCGAGGTCGAGCTGCTCATCCTCGACGAGCCGACGTCCGGGCTGGACCCGCTCATGGAGGAGGTCTTCCAGGCCGAGATCCTGGCCGAGAAGGCGAAGGGGCGCACGGTCCTGCTCTCGAGCCACATCCTCAGCGAGGCCGAGGCGCTGGCCGACCGCGTGAGCATCATCCGCGAGGGCCGCATCGTCGAGACGGGAACCCTCGACCAGCTGCGGGTCCGCAGCAGGACGGCGATCCGCGCGGTGCTGGCTCGACCCCCGGCGGACCTCGCGGGGCTCGCGCCGCTCGCCGGCGGGCACCTCGCCGACGGCGTCCTCACGGCCTCGATCGAGCGGGACCAGGTCAACGAGGCGATGGCCGCCCTCAGCCGCTTCGGCATCACGGAGCTGACGGTCGCCCCGCCCTCGCTCGGCGACCTCTTCCTTCGCGCCTACGGCGAGGCCTCGACCGCGAGCGAGGACGAGCCGAGCGAGCACCGGCGGGCCGCCCACCGGCGCCGTCGATGAGGCCGGGACTGACCGGCGTCCGCGCCCTGCTGCACGTCTCCCTCAAGCAGGACGCCCGCCAGATCGCGCCATGGCTCGCGCTCATCACCGCGCTGTCGGTGAGCTCGGTCCTGGCGTACGCCTGGGTGTTCCCCGACCAGGCCAGCCGCGCGGAGCTCGCCATGACCGTCGAGGGCAACCCGGCGTTCAGCCTCATCTTCGGGCCCGCCCGCGAGCTCACCACGGCCGACGGCTTCAACGCCTGGCGGGCCGGGGCGCTCGGCGCCTTCTTCGCCGGGCTCATGGCGATCGGCATCGTCGTGCGCAACAGCCGGGCCCACGAGGACTCCGGCCAGGCCGAGCTCATCGCCTCGGGGGTCGTCGGGCGCAACGCCCGGCTCGTCGTCGCGGTCGCGATGGCCGCGATCGCCTCGGTGCTGCTCGGCGTCGTCGCCTCGGTGGCGACGATCGCCTTCGGCGGCGGGGCCCTCGACTCGATCACCCTCGCCGCGACCTTCACCGCGTCGGGGCTGATGTTCGCCGGTATCGCTGCCGTGACGGCGCAGATCGGCTCGGAGGCCCGGACGGCGAGCTCCCTCGCGGTCACCGCCCTCGGCGTCGCGTTCGTGGCCCGGGGCTACATCGACACGAGCGGTGCGGCGTCGTGGCTCATCTGGCTCACCCCGCTGGGCTGGACGGAGCAGGTCAAGGTCGCGGCCGAGAACGACTGGCGGCCGCTGCTCGCCTGCCTCGGCCTCGCCCTGGCCGCCGTGGCCACCGCCGCCGTGCTCAACTCCCGGCGCGACTTCGGGATGGGCCTGCTGCCCCCTCGTCCCGGGCCCGCACGCGGTCGCGGGGCCGTGACCACCTGGGGGCTGGCCCTTCGCCTCCAGCGCGGCTCCGTCCTCTCGTGGACCCTCGCCCTGGGTCTCCTCGGGATCGTGTTCGGCTTCCTTGCCACGACGGTCGGTGAGCTCTTCGTCAAGAACCCGGGGATCGCCCGGATGATCGGGGCAGGGCAGGCGACGACCTCCGGGCTGCTCTTCGACTTCCTCGTGACGATCGTCCGGCTCGTCGGCCTGATCGCGGCCGTCTACGGCGTGCAGGTGATGATGCGCGTGCACGCCGAGGAGATCGGCATGCGGGTCGACCCGGTGCTCGCCGGAGCCGTTCCGCGGGCGCGGTTCCTCGCCGGGCACGCGGTGATCGCCTTCGTGGGGCCGGCCCTCGCGCTGCTGCTCAGCGGGGGGGTCATCGGGCTCACGGCGGCCTCGCGCAGTGACGCGATCGTCGCGAGCGAGGTCCTGCGGCAGGCCGCCGCGACCGTGCCGGCCGTCTGGGTCCTCGTCGCCGTCGCCCTCGCGACCGTCGGCGCGGCGCCCGCCGTCAGGGCGGCGGCCTGGTTCGCCGTCGTCCTGTCCTTCGCGCTGACGATCCTCGGCCCGCTGTTCAAGCTCTGGGACTCGATCCTGGGGATCAGCCCGTTGTGGCACGTGCCGAACGTGACGGCCGTCGACGTCGACTGGTCGGGGATCGGCTGGCTCCTGCTGGTCGCCGTCGGGCTGACGGTCCTCGGCTTCGTCGGCTTCCGCCGCCGGGACCTGCTGTAGGCCTCAGGCCGCCGCTCGTCTCCACGACGAGGATGGTGCCGTCCGCCCTCAGACCTCCATCTCGGGCAGGTACGCCCCCCGACGGGCGGCGGCGGTGAGCCGCGCGCGGTGCAGGAGGGCTGCCCTGGCCTCGTCCCGGCGGGCGTCGTCGCCGGCCCAGGCCCGCAGCACCGGGCCCTGGAGCGCCCTGCCGAAGGAGAAGCTCAGCTCCCACGGCCCGGAGCCGCGCCGGTTGATCGCGTCGAGCCGGGCGGTGGCCTCCTGGTCGCTCTGGCCGCCGGAGAGGAAGACGATCCCCGGCACGGCGGCCGGGACCGTCCGCCGCAGCACGGTGAGCGTCGCCTCCGCGATCGCGTCGTCGTCCACCTGGACGGGGCAGTCCTTCCCGGGGAGCACCATGTTCGGCTTGAGCAGCGTCGCCTCCAGGACGACGTGCTGGGCGGCGAGCTGCGCGTAGACGGCGCGGATCGCGGCCTCGGTGACCTCCGCGCACCTGGCGAGGTCATGCGCCCCGTCCATCAGCACCTCGGGCTCGACGATCGGCGTCAGTCCGGCCTCCTGGGCGAGCGCTGCGTAGCGCGCCAGGGCGTGCGCGTTCGCCTCGAGGCAGGCGGCCGTGGGCATGTGCTCACCGATCCGGATCACCGCACGCCACTTGGCGAACCTCGCGCCGAGCCCGACGTACTCCTCGAGCCGTTCGCGCAGCCGGTCGAGCCCCTCGGTGACGACCTCGCCCGGCGAGCCGGCCAGCGGCCGGGTACCGGCGTCGACCTTGATCCCCGGGACGATCCCCTGCCGTGCGAAGGCCTCGGCGAACGGGGTGCCGTCCGAGAGCTGCTGCCTCAGTGTCTCGTCGAACAGGATGACCCCGCCGATGAGCTCACCGAGCCCCTCGGTGCTCGCGAGGATCTCCCGGTACGCGCGGCGTCTGCCCTCGGTGGACTCCACCCCGATCGCGGCGAACCTCTTCGCGATCGTCGGGCTGCTCTCGTCTGCGGCGAGGATCCCTCGCCCTGCTCCGGTGACGGCCTGTGCGGTGCGGACCATTGGCTCGACGTCCATCGTGCGCCTCCTCGGCTGCACCTCCAGCCTCTGCCCGGACGACCCGGCGTGCAAGGCGAACGACGGCTGTCGCCGGGCGGCGCTAGCGTCAGCGGCATGCTCCGCACGATCGCCATCGAGAACTACCGATCCCTGCGGTACCTGGTGACGGAGCTCGAGCCGTTGACCGTCGTGACCGGGGCGAACGGCAGCGGGAAGACGAGCTTCTACCGGGCCCTGCGACTGCTCGCCGACCTCGTGCGGGACGGTGCGCTGTCCTCGCTCGCGCAGGAGGGCGGCATGCGCTCGGTCCTGTTCGCCGGCGCACGGGGCGAGGCGCCCGTCGCGCTGCGGCTCGGCTTCGCCTCCGACGAGCTCTCCTACGCGATCGACCTCGGCCTTCCGCAGCTCGGCCCGTTCCGGCTGGACCCCGAGATCAAGACGGAGGCCGTGTGGTCCGGCCCCGTCCTGCGGCCCGCCACCGTGCTCGCCGATCGCAAGGGCCCGCGGGTGCGCACGCGTGACGCCGACTTCACGCTCGCCACGGCCCCCTGGACGGTGAACGACCACGAGTCCCTCATGGCATCGCTCGTCGACCCGAACCAGGCGCCTGAGCTCTACGCCCTGCGCGAGGAGGCCAGGCGCTGGCGTTTCTACGACCACCTGCGCACCGACGCCGGTGCTCCCGCGCGCCGGCCGGGGATCGCGACCTTCACGCCCGTCCTGTCGGCCGGCGGGGACGACCTCGCCGCTGCGCTGACCACGATCGACCGCATCGGTGACCGTCGGGCCCTGCACGGCGCGATCGCCGAGGCCTTCGACGGCTCGGCCCTGGTGCTGAGCGAGGACGAGGACGGCGCCTGCCGCGTCGCCCTGTCCCAGCCGGGGCTGCGTCGACCCCTGGGGGCAGCGGAGCTCTCGGACGGGACCCTGCGCTTCCTCGCGCTGGCCGCGGCGCTCCTGTCACCGCGGCCGCCGAGCCTGCTGGTGCTCAACGAGCCCGAGTCGAGCCTGCACCCGAGCCTGCTCCCGGCACTGGGCACGATGATCGTCGAGGCCACCGCACGCACCCAGGTGCTCGTGGTCACGCACTCGGGAGAGCTCGTGCGGGCCCTGAGTCCCGGAGCCCGCGTGCTCGAGCTGCTGAAGTCCGACGGCGTGACGAGCGCCGCCGGCGCCCTGCCGTTCGAGGGTCCGGCCTGGACCTGGCCGAGACGCTGACGCCGCGCCGCGCGCTCACCGCTACAGTCCGCCCGTCACGTGCCGATAGTCGTGGACAGGGACGACGACCGTCCAGCGCACGGGTCCCGCGCGTCGGGCGCCGGCGAGGCGAGGAAGGACGTGGCGGGTGGCGAGTGCCGCTGACTCCGACGAGCACCCGCCCTCACGCACGCGCAGGGCACGCCTGGGGCCCCCCGGCGACATCCTCGAGTCGAGCCGCTGGCTCTTCCTCGCCCTGACCCTCGCCTCCGGGCTCATCGTGCTCCCGCAGGCCGTTCTCGGGCACCAGCTCACGACAGCCACCCTCGCTGTCGCCTCGAGCGGCGTCCTGGCGGCCAGCGTCCTGCGCACCTACCGTCGGCGCTACCAGGACTGGCCGGAGGAGCTCGCCGAGATCCTCGCCCTCGTGGCGTTCGCCTCCTGCACGACCCAGCCCACTGCGGTGTTCGGGGTGGTCTTCGGGCGGCTGTGGTTCCGCGCGCTGTACGGGAGCGCGTGGACGGCCGTCGTCAGGCCTGCCGCGTACCTCCTCGCCGTCGTGCTGGGGATCGTCATCGGCTCCGGGCCGCCGGGCCTCGCTCCGACCGTGACCCCGCTCGTCATCGCCTCCTTCTTCCCCGTCCTCCTGCTCACCGGGATCATCGGCCGTCGCCTGGCCTCCGGCCTCCACGCCGGTGCGGAGAACGCCCGGCTCGACGCGATCCAGGTCCGGCTCGGCGCCGAGGTCCTCGGGGTCACCGACGTCGAGGAGGTCCGTCGCGCGGCCTGGCGCGCGCACGAGGCGATGTGCGCCGTCGTCCCGGGACTGAGGCTCGTGGTCCTCAGCCAGCAGCCGGGCACGCTCCAGGTGCACCGCGCGGACGGGAGCTTCCTGCGCCCGCCGGCCCAGGTGCCGGTCCCTGCCTCGGGGCTGCGCCCGGGGACGATGCACCTGTCGTCCGGCCGCGACCCCTCGGTCGCGCTGCTCAACGAGGCGGCCGGCGAGCCCTGCTCCTGGGTCTGGCTGGAGCTGCCCGACGCCGAGCGTCGGGGATCGCGGGCCTGGCTCGTGCTCGGGGCACCCGGCGAGGTGCCGGCGCGGGCCCTCCTCGCGCTGTCCGGGCAGATCCACCAGGTGAGCCTCGCCCAGCGCAACTGCGCCCTGCACGCGACCCTCACCGAGCAGGCGACCCATGACGCCCTCACCGGGCTGCACAACAGGTCATCGTTCCTCGCCGCGCTGACGGCGAGCCTGGAGTCCGTCACCACCGGGCCGACCAGCGTGCTCTTCGTCGACCTCGACGAGTTCAAGGAGGTCAACGACCTCTTCGGCCACCAGGCGGGTGACCTGCTGCTCGCCGAGGTCGCGCGGCGCCTGCGCGAGGCGGCGGGGCCGGGGGCGACCTGCGGCCGGATCGGCGGGGACGAGTTCGCCGTTCTCCTGACCGGGGCGGATGCGAGCCAGGCGGCCGCCACGGCCCGGCTGATCGCTCAGCGGGTGGAGGAGACCACCTACGCCGACGGGAGCCCCGCGCATGTCGGGGCGTGCATCGGCGTCGCGACCGCCGACGACCACGTCGCCGCGGAGGACCTCGTCCACCGGGCAGATGTCGCCATGTATGCGGCGAAGGCCGGCGGCAAGGGCCGGATCTCCACGTTCGACCTCACGCTGCCCCAGCGCGACGCCGATCAGGCCACCTTCGAGCGCGAGCTGGCCGACGCGGCCAGGGCCGGACAGCTCGTCGTCCACTACCAGCCGGTGCTGTCGCTGCCGGACGGACGGTGCACCGCCGTCGAGGCCCTCGTGCGCTGGCAGCACCCCCTCCGCGGCCTCGTCGGCCCCGCCTCGTTCATCCCCACGGCCGAGCGCACCGGCGCGATCCGCTCGATCGGCTCCTGGGTGCTGAGGCAGTCGCTCCGGGACATCGCCGAGCTGCGTCGTCGCTTCCCGGACGAGGCCCTCGCCGTCCACGTCAACGTCTCGGCCCGCCAGCTCGAGGACGACGAGCTCCTCACCGAGGTGCGTGCCGAGCTGGACGCGCTCGCGCTCGATCCGCAGGCGCTCGTCGTCGAGGTCACCGAGAGCCTCGCGATCTCCTCCCCCGAGGCGGCGCAGCGCCTCGACGCGCTCGCCGAGCAGGGTGTCCTCATCGCGATCGACGACTTCGGGACGGGCTACTCGGCCCTGCAGACCTTGCGGGCACTGCCCATCCACATCGTCAAGATCGACCGGTCGTTCGTCGCGGGCTGCGCCGACAACCCCGAGGACCGTGCCGTCACGGAGGCCATCGTGCAGATGGCAGGCAAGCTGGGCATCCGTACCGTCGCCGAGGGCGTCGAGCTCCGCGAGCAGCAGGACTTCCTCGAGTCGATCGGGACGAGCGGCGCCCAGGGCTACCTCTACCGCCGGCCCGGGACGGCAGCCGAGCTCGGCGCCTGGCTCGATGACCTCCTCGCGGATCGGGTCGACGTCCCGCACCAGGCCACGGGCCCGGTCCACGACGTGGCCCCCGCTCACTGAGCGCGGCCGCGCGACTCCGGCCGCGGCGCACGGACTACCGTGGGCAGTCCGCCCCGACCCCGCCGAGGCGTGCTGAGGAGAGGCCCGTGATGCCAGAGTTCAGCTTCGACGCCCTGCGCCGCTTCCCCGACGTCGAAGCGGCCGAGCTCGTGGCTGTCGACGCCACCGATCGGCTCGTCCTCGACGAGGCCGCCGAGCTCCTGGCGGCGGCCGCTCCCGGCTCCGTCGCCGTGATCGGCGACCGGCACGGCGCCATGACCCTCGGAGCCGCGGGCCTGCACGGCGTACGCGGCCTGCGGGTCCACACCGACCGCCTCGCCGGAGAACGCGCGCTCCTCGCGAACGCCGAGCGCCTGGAGCTGGGTGACCGGTTCACGGTCCACGAGCTCGAGGACTGCCTCGTGGCCGAGACGCGCCTCGTCCTGCTCCAGCTCCCCCGCTCGCTCGACGCCCTCGACGAGATCGCCGGCGCGATCGCCCGCAGGGCCTCGACCGAGGTCGTCGTGGTGGCCGGGGGACGGCTCAAGCACATGAGCCGCGCGATGAACGACGTCCTGGCGGGCCACCTGGGCACCGTGCAGGCGCGGCTCGCCCGGCAGAAGTCACGCGTCCTCGTGGCCGACGGGCCGCGTCCGGCACGGGTGCCCGCCGCCCCGGCCTGGCCGGCCACGAAGGAGCATGCCGACCTCGGCCTCACGGTCGCCGCCCACGGCCAGGCCTTCGCCGGGACCTCCGTCGACGTCGGCACGCGCTTCCTGCTCGAGGTGCTCGACCGGGCCGCCCCGACCGCCGATCGGGCCGTCGACCTCGGCTGCGGCACCGGGGTCCTCGCGGTGAGCCTGGCCAGGCGCCTGCCCGAGGTCCACGTCACCGCGACGGACGACTCCGCCGCCGCCGTCGCCTCGGCCCGTGCCACCGCGCAGGCCAACGGCGTGGCCGACCGCGTCACCGTCGTGCGCGACGACGCGGCGCAGAGCCTCCCGGCCGCGCACGCCGACCTCGTCGTCCTCAACCCGCCGTTCCACCTGGACTCGGCGGTGCACCGCGGGGTCGCCCTCAAGCTGTTCGCCGGCGCTGCCCATGTGCTGCGGCCGGGCGGCGAGCTGTGGGCCGTGTGGAACTCCCACCTGGCCTACCGCCCCGACCTCGAGCGCCTCGTCGGGCCGACGCGTCAGGTCGCCCGCAACCCCAAGTTCACCGTGACGGTCTCGACCCGCTCCTGAGGCGCGCCCGGCAGCTCGCAGGCCCCGTCGACGCAGACCTGCGCGCTGGGCTCGCCCACGAGGACGAGCGGGCCGAGCGGCCTCTGTGCTCCCGTTCCCTCGATCACTGCACCGCTCCCGCGGCCGTCGACGGCGCGACCGCCTCGTCCGCCGCAACGGCCCGATCCGCCCTGGCCTGCTCGAGGGCCCGGAGGAACACCTCCGGCTGCTGCGCCCCGGACACGCCGTAGCGGTTGTCGATCACGGCGAACGGGACGCCCTGGATGCCGAACGCCCGCGCCGCTGCGATGTCCTCCTCGACGGCTGCCTCGTGCTCCCCGCTCGCGAGCGCCTGCGCGAGCTCCTCGGCATCCAGGCCGACCTCCGCCCCGAGTGCAGCGAGCTGGGCGACCGTGCCGAGGTGCACGCCCTCCTCGAAGTACGCACGGAACAGCCGCTCGGCAAGCTCGACCTGCAGACCCTTGCCCTTGGCGTGGTGGAGGGCCTGGTGGGCGAGCAGCGTCTTGGTGTGGCGCAGGGCGTCGAAGTCGTAGCTCAGCCCCTCGGCCGCAGCGATCTCCGTCACCTGCGCGAGGGCAGTGACCACCTGGTCACGCGACATCCCCTTGTGGTCGGCGAGGAAGTCCGCCTCGCTGCCCTCGAAGTCGACCGGGGTGTCGGGGGCGAGCTCGAAGGAGTGGTACTCGACGCGGATCTCGCCGTCGAACAGGGCGGCGGCCTTCTCCAGCCGGCGCTTGCCGATGAAGCACCAGGGGCAGGCCACGTCGGACCAGATGTGCACGTCGATCATGTCGGTCATGCGGCTGACAACCACGCCGCCGCGCGCGATGTTCCCCGAGGCCTACGGCCGGTCCGCGCTCTGCACCGGACCGGCCTGGACGATGTGCGCCATGACGTAGCCCTCCCGTGACCCGGCGGCGTCGACCAGGGAGGCGTGGACGACCACGGGGACGGAGCCGCCGTCCGCGTGGAGGTAGCGCTTGACCACCTCGTGCTGCTCGGCGTGACCCGAGCGCAGCGCCGAGAGGTTCGCCTGGTCCGGACCGCGGTCGTCGGGGTGGGTGAGCTCGGCGACCGCGCGGCCGACGAGTGCGTCGGGCTCGTAGCCGAGCATGTGCGCGTACACGTCGTTGACGCGCCAGATCCGGCCGTCGAGGCTGCTCAGGGCCATCCCGATCGGCGCCGTGTCGAAGATGTGCCGGAAGCGGTCCTCGCTCGCGTCCAGTGCGTCGCGCGCGCGGGTGGCCTCGGTGACGTCGTGGCAGACGCTGATGACCTCGAGCAGGGTGCCGTCGTCCCCGCGGAGCCCGCGCGAGTCGATCTCGACGAAGCGGTCGCTCCCGTCCCGGTGCTGGAGGCGATAGGTGACCACCCCGCTGCCGAGCGGTGCGAGCGCGGGGCGCGAGGTGTCGGCGAGGACCTCCGGGTGGACGTAGTCGGTCGCTGCCGTGCCCACGAGCTGCTGAGGCGTCCACCCGATCAGCAGCGTGCTGGTCGAGGAGGCGTACATGATGATCCCCTCGGGGTCGGTCACCATGACCATCGCATCGGCGGCGCCGAGGGGGATCGGCGGGCCCGCGAGGGGGTCGGAGCCGAGCGGGACGGAGCGCCCGCCTGCTGCGTCCGCCAGGTGCTGTGCGAGCGGGACGGGTCGTCCGAAGTACCAGCCCTGAGCCGTGTCGCAGCCCATGGCGACGAGCTGACGGGCCTGGTCGGCGTCCTCGACCCCTTCGGCGCAGACCTGGAGACCGAAGGAGTGCGCGGCCTCGATGACCATGCGGACGAGCACGGCGTCCTGGGTGCTCCGCGCGACGTTCGCGACGAACGACCGGTCGATCTTGGCCATCGTCAGCGGAAGGCTGCGGAGCAGGGTCAGCGAGGAGTAGCCCGTGCCGAAGTCGTCGAGCGCGATCTCGACGCCGAGGTCGCGCAGGCGGCCCAGGTGGGTCGAGGTCGTCGCGAGGTCGGAGATCGCCGCGGTCTCGGTGCAGCTCGAGGCACAGGCGGTGGGCGGGCAGGCCCGCCTCCTCGAGCACCGCGATGACGAGGTCGACGAAGCCGGGCTCGGCGAGCTGGAGGGGGCTCACGTTGACGGCGATCGTCGGCCCGCGGGGGGAGAGCACCGGGTAGCTCGACGGCCTGGAGGCAGGCCTCACGCAGCACCCAGGCGCCCAGGTCCAGGATGAGCCCGGTCTTCTCGGCGAGCGGGATGAACTCGTCGGGCGGGATCTGTCCCAGCAGGGGGTCCGACCAGCGGGCCAGCGCCTCGTAACCGCTGACCATCCCGGACGGGAGGTCGACCTGCGGCTGGAGGTGCACCTCGAGCCCACCATGGGCGATGGCCGTGCGCAGGCGGCACTCCGTCGCCCGCCGGGCCTGGAGCGGGTGGTCGGACGCGCGCGGGGCATCGACCGCCACGTCGAAGTGCTCGACGCGACCGCGACCCCGCGCCTTCGCGCGCTGGACCGCTGCATCGGCCTGCAGGAGCACCTCGTCGAGGCTGACGTCAGCCGAGGCGTCGTGCCCGACGCAGGCGATCCCGATGCTCGCCCCGACGGTGACGGCACGGCGCGACCCGGACACCCCGACTCCGGCGGCGAACCTGAAGGGGCGCGCCAGGGCGCGCACGATCGTCTCGGCGATCGCGTTGACGACCGAGGCGGAATCCGGCTCGCGCAGAAGGACGGCGAACTCGTCACCACCGAGGCGCACGACGACGGCGGCAGGGCCGGCCGCCACCCGGATCCGCTGCGCGACCTCGACGAGGAGGTCATCGGCAGCACTCCGGCCGACCCGACGGTTGACGTCACCGAAGCGGTCGAGCGCGACGAGCAGGAGGGCCGATCGGCAGGCGTGGTCGGCGAGCTCGCCGGGATGAGGGAGGCGCGCGACGGCTGCGCCGAGCGCGTCGCGGCCGAGGAGTCCCGTGAGCGGGTCCGGGCCCAGGAGGCTGCCACGCTCGTGCGAGCCCGCGCCCATCCGGCGCACGTCCTCGGACGGAAAGGAGCCCACACCTGTATGTCGGCTCGGGGGAGGCACTCTTGAGGGTCGCACAGGTGGTCCGCTTCGCTCGACGTGTCCGCGACCGATGCCCGGTCTGCTTCCTCGCCCGCTCAGCGCGTGACGATCGCGTCCAGCGCGACGGCCTGGGCGGCGACCGAGCCGGCGGAGTCCCGCAGCCCGCCGAGGGCGGCAGCCGCCGCAGCGGCTGCATCCGCGACGGCGGCGATCGAGCTGCTCAGGTCCTGGGTCACCGCGGTCTGCTCCTCGACGGACCCGGCGACGCTGGACTGCTGCGCCTGGACGCCGTCGATCACCCGCAGGATCTCGCCGATCGCACCTGCCGCGCTCTCGCTCGCCTCCTGGATCGCCGAGATCATCTCGGTGATCTCGTTGGTCGCCTCCCGCGTCCGGCTGGCCAGGCCCTTGACCTCGCCGGCGACGACAGCGAAGCCCTTGCCCGCCTCCCCCGCGCGTGCGGCCTCGATCGTCGCGTTGAGCGCGAGGAGGTGCGTCTGCTCGGCGATGGCGGTGATGATCTTGCTGACGGCGCCGATCCGGGCCGTCGACGCGGCGAGGTCGCCGAGTCGCGTCGTGGCCGTCCCCGCGGCGACGACGGCGCTCGCGGCACCCTCGCTCGCGGCGGAGGCGCCGACGGCGATCTCGCGGATGCTCGCCGTCATCTGCTCGGCACCGGCCGCGACGGTGGCGGCGAGCGCAGAGACCTCGTCGGTCGCCGACCCGATCTCGGCGCCGATGTCGGTGAGCGAGGTCGCGGAGACGGCGAGCTCACGGGCGACCCCTGCCGTCGCTCGCTGCGCCTCGCGCAGGCGAGAGACGTCGCGCCAGACGACGACGACCCCTCCCGGGACCTGGTCGACCTCCGCCTCGAACTCCCAGCCGGCGCCGCCGTGCTCGTCGACGATGGTGCGCGAGACCGGGAAGACCGTCTCCTCGCGCACCACGGTGCCGAGGACGGCACGCAGGTGGGCCAGCACCTCCGGACCGTGGACGGCCGAGACCTCGGCGGCGAGCGCCTCACCCGCGTGGTTGCGGAGCACGACGGCGCCGCTCGCGTCCATGACCAGCGCGGCCGCGGGCAGCTGCTGGAAGACGGTGGCAGCCGTGGTGCCGGCGACGACGACGTCGTGGGACCGGCGTCGGGTGACGGTGCTGAGCATCGGGGATCTCCTCGTCGGACGGTGACGACCACCTATCGGCAGCTGTCCGTCGCCGATGAGGCGCTTTGCCCTAGCCGCGCGGACGCAGCCCAGGGAGGAAGCGGGGGGTCCGCTCGGCGTACTCCCGGTACCCCGCGAACCGCCGGGACAGGCGCACCTCCTCCCACCGCGCCTTCACGGTCAGCAGAGCGAGCAGGGCGAGGAACACCCCGAGGCGGTACACGCTCGCCGAGGCGAGCGTGTACGAGCCCGTCATCAGGAGCAGACCGGTGTAGATCGGGTGGCGCACCGCGCGGTACAGGCCGCCGGTCCGCAGCACGGCGTGCCGGTTGGGGAGCGGGACGGCGGTCAGCCCGCGGCCGAGGGCCGTCCCGGCGAGGAGCATGACCACGACACCGAGAACCACCCCGGCCGTGCAGGCGACGCGCAGCCAGGTGGGCGTGGGCCAGTCGCCGCGGCCCGGGAGGACGACGAGCCCGCCGATCAGCAGGAACTGCGCGGCGACCAGGACTCGTGCCGTCCGCAGCTCGGACCGGGCCGTCGGCGCGGGCGACCCCTCGCCGGCCGTCTGCCCGGTCATCGGCCCGAGCCGTCGTGGCCGGGCGCCGCCGCATCGTCCGGCTGCGCACGCGTGCGCCCGCCGCCGAGCCCGTCGCCGCGGACGGCGAGCGCCTGCTCGAGCCTCGCCAGCCTCGCCTCCACGGCGAGGAGCGCCTCGAGCATCCGGGTGTCCGCCGCGAGCTCCTCCGCCTCGTGCGGTGCGTCCTCCTCGCGGACGAAGAGCGCGGCGAGCGAGGCGCTCACCATCGCGAGCAGCAGGAAACCCGCGACCATGAGCACGACCGAGAGGGCCGCTCCTCCTGCGGACTGCGGCGGGGACCCGATGAATCCGACCGTCGTGATCAGGCTGATGGACCACCACAGCCCCTGCCAGAACGAGGACACCGTGTCGGTCTCGATCGCCGCCGCCGCCCCAGCCGAGACGACGACGGCGACGAGTGCAGCGAGCACGCTCGGCCACAGCCACGACCGTCCGCGCGGCATGCGGAACCGGCGCGGCGGAGCACCGCCCTCTCGACGACCCATGGGTGCCACCTCCTCGTCCTCGCTCGTCGCAAGGATGACACCGGCACCTGGGAGTCGTCCCGGAAGGGACGGGCAGAGGCTCAGCGACGGTCGTCGAGATCCTCGATCCACAGTGCCTTGCGCGGGCAGGCCTTGACGGCCCGGCGCGCCGCGCCGAGGTCTCCCGGCTCGAGGACGGCCCCGATCATCGGGTACCCCCACCGGTCCAGCTCGACGGCGCCGCCGGCGAGCTGCGCGCACAGACCGATGCCCTCGCAGGCCACGGGATCGACCCGCAGCCGGACGGGGACCGTCGTCGCGGACCGCCTCATCACGTCCTCCTCATGTCGAGAGCCCGGGCAGGACGACCTGCCGCGAGTGCTGGCAGGCACGGCCGGCGGCATGCGCCTCGACATCGGCGCGGAAGGTCTCGACCGCCGACGCGACCAGCCCGGTCGCCCCGTCGGGGTGGTGGCAGGCGCCGCGGCCCTCGACCGCAGCAGCGTCGTCGAGCAGGGTCCCGACGACGGAGCGCCCCCCTGTCGCCGCGGCGAGGTCGGCGAGCCCTGCGGCGAGCGCGGGCAGGCCGAAGACGCATGGTCCGCACTGCCGCGCGCTCATCGACGCGAGGTAGGCGACGACGGCGGCCGTCTGGCGGACCCCGCAGGCCTCGCGGGCCAGGGGCGCGACGACACCGGCACCGAGGCTCGTGCCCGCCCGCCGCAACGCCGCCTCGTCGACCGGGAGATCGGCGACCGACTCCCAGCGCTCCCAGCGACCGCCGTATCCACCGAGCAGCACCGCCGACGGGTGCATGGGCTCACCGAGCCCCTCGAGGAGCTCGGTGAAGGTCGTGCTCGTCGGCACCTCGACGACGAAGCGCCCCTGGTCGGGGGAGCCCGACAGGACGCTCAGCAGCCGGGTCGACGGAGCCGGCAGGCCGCGGGCGACGACGGCGAGCCGCGCGAGCGTCTCGACGTTGTGCACCAGGCTGCGCGGGGCCGTGGGGTCCGTGGCACGCCGGCGCACCGTGGGGAGCGCGGGCCCGCCCGACAGCGCCCGGACGATCGCGCTCGCCTCCCCGGACAGGTAGTGGCTCGGCCCGCTGACGATCTCGACCCGGACCCCGGGGACGCGGCGCACGGCCTCGCGGAAGCCGTGCGGCGCCTGCAGGTGACCCGGCCCGTAGCGCTCGGCGAGCGCGCGTTCGACGGAGCGTCGCGCACCGTCGTCGTCCCCGTGCAGCCACAGCACGGCCCGCTGCGCGCCGAGCGTCTCGGCGAGGATCTCCAGCCCGTCCAGGACCAGGTGCGGACGCTGCCTCAGCAGCGTGCCGTCCTTGGCAGCGATCGGCTCGCTCTCCGCACCGTTGGCGACGACGGTCAGCGGGCCGTGCCCCCGCAGCACGCTGCGCCACTTGAGGACCGCCGGGACATGGGCGCCTCCGTGTCCGGTCAGGCCGGCCTCGTCGACCAGCTCGAGGAGTCCCGCCGAGCCGTGCGGACGCAGCCCGAGGCGCTCCTCGTGGTCGGCGAGCGCCTCCGTGAGCGTGCTCCCGACGGGGTCGGCAGGTCCCGTCCGGCGCAGCCGGGTGTCGGCGAGCAGGAGCCCCGACGGAGCCTGCGTGGCGTACGCGAACCGGCGGGCCGGGACGAGGGGGATCAGCAGCGTGTCGTCGGTCATCGGCCGGTCCCGCCGACGGCGCGCTCATGGCGGCTGCCTCGCTCGGCACGGGCCTCCTCGGCGAGCGACCTCTCGAGCTCGGCGACCCGATCGGCCGGGGTGCGTGCGCCGTAGCGCGTCAGCGCGAGCCCGAGGACGGCGCTGCCCGTCGCGAGGTAGAAGCCGCGCAGAGCGACGATGTCCGAGCCGGCCAGGACGCTGTGCGCCCAGACGAGGACGAGCGCGACGGCCGCCACCTTGTGGATGGGCCACCAGATCCTGGCCGCCACGCGCCCCGCCAGCCGGGCGGTCAGCCCGGTGACCAGACCGGACCACAGCGCGATGACGCCGAGCGTCACGGGCACCGGACGGTAGACGGAGGCCATCGGCAGCAACGCACCGCGCCAGCCCACCTGGGCGTACTCGTCCGTCGCCAGCACGACGACGTGCAGCACCGTGAAGACGAGCGTGAACGTCGCGAGCGAGACGTGCACCGCGAGACGGGTGCGTGGGCTCGGCCTGCTCAGGTGACGGGCCCAGGGATGCGCGAGCACCAGGCCGGTGCTCACGAGGAGCAGGAGGAGGACGTACGAGGTGACTCCGCTCGCGCGTCCCAGCACCCAGGTGACAGCCGTGCCGTTCATGGCGTCCAGGACGAGCCACGCGGCGACGGCAAGGCTCGCCGCGCTCGCGAGCACGACGAGGGCCGAGCCGAGCTGGAAGGCGACGGGCGGTCGCTCGTGGTTCATCGTGCCCTCCAGAGGACGAACGGTTCCATGGTGGTCGAGGTGCCGATCCGGCCGTCGGCGGTGACCCAGGCGGCGGCGAGCCCCCGCCGCCCGGCCTCGCGCGCGACCTGCCCCTCACCGGCGAGGAAGAGGGTCTTGCTCCAGACCTCCGCCCAGGCGGGGTCCTGGTGGACGACGGTCACCGAGGCGAGCCCCTCTCCGCCCGGCCGATCGGTCCGCGGGTCGACGAGGTGGTGCACCTCGCCCGCGGCAGCACGCCACCGGCGCCGGCGCACCGAGGAGGTCGCGCAGGCCAGGTCGCTCAGCTCGAGGACGAGCACGGGCTCCTCCTGAGCGGGCGGTCCGGCATCGTCAGGAGCCGCCGTGGCCCCCTCGTCGCCGTGCGGGTCCTCGACACCGACGCGCCAGCCCGTCCCGTCGGGACCGGCACCCCCGAGCATGAGGTCACCACCCGCGTCGACCAGCACGGCCGAGCCGCTGCCCGTCAGCTCGGCTGCCGCCCAGCGCACGGCGAGGCCCTTGGCGATCCCGCCGAGGTCGAGCGCCGCGCCGGGACGCACCATGCGCCGACCCTGGCCGGGCAGGACGACGGGCTCCCAGGCCGGGCGGGGCCGCGCGGGCGCGGAGCCGGGGGGTCCGGAGCCGCCCTCGGGCCCGAGCCCGGCGGGCAGACCGGCGGGACCGCTGCCCGGCCCGCCGGCCGAGCGTGCGACGACCTCGGCGAAGGTGCGGTCGTAGCCCCAGGCCACGAGCGTCTGAAGGACGCGCGGGTCGAAGAGCCCGTCACTGGCCCGGTGCGCGAGCGCGGCCTCCTCGATCGCGTCCGCGAGGACCGCCGGCACGAGGTGGAAGGTGCCCGGTTCGCGGTTGACCCGGCTCAGGGCCGAGTCCTCGTCGAAGCGGGTGCAGCGTCGAGCCACCTCGAGGATCACTCGCTCGGCACGGTCCATCGCCGCGGCTGCGTCGGGACCGGGGTCGACCACTCGCAGCTCGACCGTGCTCGCCATGGACGAGAACGTCCGCGCGAGCTCAGGTCGCGCTGCGAGCGCGCTCACCCCGAGGCCTTGGTCGTCGTCTGCGTCGGCGGGGCCGGGCTCGCGGCGGGCGCCTGCGGGGCGGCCGGCGCGGGAGCGGGAGCGGGAGCCGGAGCCGGAGCCGGAGCGGCTGCTGGTGCGGCTGCTGGTGCGGCTGCTGGTGCGGCTGCTGGCGCCTGGGCGGCGGGAGCCGCGGCCGCACCGGGGGCGGCGGCAGAGCGGCCCGCCGCTGCCGAGCCGCCCGTGGTCGTCCCTGCCTCCGCGGCGGCCGTCGGGTCAGGGGCGGCGCTCTCGACCGGCTGCACGAGCGAGGCCTGGAGCGCCGCGACCCGCGCCTGGGCCTCCTGGACCTGGACGACGAGCGCCGCGAGCTCCGCGTCCGTCGTCGCGCTCGCCTCGGGTGTCGAGGAGGGGCTCGGCGTGGACGTCGCGAGCGGGTCGTGGGAGCCCGCCCAGGCGACACCGGTGCCGAAGAGGCCCGCGCTGAGCGGGACGAGGGCGAGGGCCGCGACGCGGCGGCCCGCGACGGCGCGGTCAGTCATCGGATCCCCCGTCGTGGACCTCGTGCTCGTTCTCGTCCTCGTGCTCGTTCTCGTACTCGTGCTCGCTCTCCGACTCGTGCTCGTTCTCGTACGCGTCATCCGACTCGTGCGTCGGGGAGGCGCTCGGCGTCCGGCTCGGGGTCGACGAAGGGCTCGGGGTCGACGTCGGGCTCGGGCTGTGCGTCCAGCTCGGCGAGGCGCTCGGCGAGGACGAGGCGCCCTGGGTCACCACCCCCCGCTGCGAGGCCGCACGGCTCGGCTCGGCGGTCGCAGACGGCTCGGCGCCCTGCGCTCCGGCCGCCGCGCTCTCGAGCGCGCCGATCTGACCATGGAGCGCGAGCAGCGAGGCACGCAGCTGCTCCTTCTGCGAACCGTCAGAGCTGCTCTGGCTCGGCGTCGACCCCTGGGTCCCGGGCTCGGAGGCGTGGGCGACCGCCATGACACCCGCTCCGGCGAGGATGACGGCGGACGTGGTGGCGAGCGCGGTACGAGACTTCCAGCTCATCGGACTCCCTCTCGATCGTGGCAGCAGGACTCGCTGCTGAGACCACTCTCGGGTGGGGCGCCACAGGGTGGCGGCAACCTCCGGCTAAGGCTTCGCTAAGGACACCAGGGCGAATCGGCATCAATGGGACAACGCTCCTGACCAGGGGCGATGCCTCCCGTCACTGAGACGGCGGCTCGATGACCCCGGGAAGCTCGAGCGTGACCGCCGTCCCGACCCCGCTCGGACCGGTCGACACGACGAGGCGCCCCCCGCAGGACTCGGCCGTCCGGCGCGCGACGTCGAGGCCGATCCCCGTCCCGCCCGATCCGCTGCGCCCCCGGTCGGCCAGACCCGGCTCCGCGAGGCCGGGGCCCTCGTCGGACACGACCACGCTGACGGCGTCAGCGGCGACGAGGACACGCACGGTGAACGCCGTGCCGGGCGGGGTGTGGCGGAACACGTTGTCGAGCAGGACGTCGAGCGCGGCCCCGAGGTCCGACGCGGCCACCGGCACCGGTGCCGTCACGGGCACCTCGATGCTGACGGCACGGCCCTGGTCGGCCGCGAGCACGGCCCAGAACCTGCCGCGGTCCCTGACGACGGCCGCGGCGTCGCAGGCGGCGGGCGCACGGCGCTCGTGCGCCCGCGCCGTGTGGATGATCGCGTCGACCGCCCCGACGAGCTCCTCGACATGAGCAGCCATCCGCTCGCGCTCGGCCGGGTCGACGAGCAGGTCGACGTCGAGGCGCAGGGCCGTGATCGGGGTCCGCAGGCGGTGCGAGAGGTCGGCGACGAGCTCGCGCTCGTCGGCCAGCAGGTCGCCGACTCGCCCCCCGAGCTCGTTGAGCACGAGGCCGACGGAGGTCACCTCGGGTGGGCCCGAGGGTACGACGCGCGCGCTCAGGTCACCCGCGCCGAGGCGGTCGGCGACGAGCGCGAGGTCACGGACCGAGCGGGAGAGCCGCGTGGCGATCCGGTCCCCCGCGAGGGCCGTCCCGGTGAGCAGCACGGCCCCGACGACGCCGAGCACGATCCACGAGCGCAGGACCCCGTCGCTGAGCTCGGACTGCGGGACGAAGGTGCGCACCACCGCGACACCGGCCGTCCCGCCGACCGGCAGGAGGACCTCCGCCCCGCCGTCGGTCGTCGCGGTCAGCGCGCGGCCGAGGGCCGCGAGCTCGACCGAGGAGCTGCGCTCCGCCGGCGCCCCGACGGAGCTGCCGTCGGGAAGGAAGACCGTCGTGCGCCTGGGTCCGGTGTTCGCCGAGAGGACGGCCGCCTCGAGCCGCGCCTCGTCCTGACCCGTGCCCCCCGCGAAGACGGCGACGGACTGCGCGTCCTGCCGGCCGGACGCGAGGCCGCGCTCGGCGGCGAGCGAGCGTGCGAGCATCCCGAGCGGGATGAGGAAGGCCACGACGACGACGGAGGTCATCGCCAGCCCGTAGCGGACCAGCAGCCGCCTCATCCGGGGGCCTGGATCTTCACCCCGACGCCGCGCACGCGGTGGACGTAGCGCGGCTCCTCCGCCGACTCCCCGAGCTTGCGACGCAACCAGTGCAGGTGGACGTCGACCGTCTTGTCCGCGCCGCCGTAGGGCTGGTTCCACACCTTGGCGAGCAGCTCGCGCTTGCTCACGACCTCTCCGGCATGCGCGACGAGGTACGCCAGGAGGTCGAACTCCTTCGGGCTGAGCTCGAGCGTCATGTCGTCGAGGACGGCCGTGCGCGAGCGCACGTCGACCGTCAGCGCGCCGACGGAGATCGGCCCGGCCGGCTGGGAGGGGTCGGCCCGACGCAGGACGGCGCGGATCCGCGCGTCGAGCTGGTCGGCCGCGAAGGGCTTGACCAGGTAGTCGTCCGCCCCCGCGTCCAGGAGCGAGACGATGCCCGCCCCGTCGTCGCGGGCGCTGACCACGATCACCGGGACATCGCTGACCGCGCGGATCATCGCCAGGAGCGAGGCCCCGTCGAGGTCCGGCAGCCCGAGGTCCAGCAGGACGAGGTCCGGACGGTGCTCCACGAGGCTCTGGAGCCCGTCGAGGGCCGTCGGGCTGGTCATCGTGGAGTGGCCGCGCGTCGACAGGGCGCGCACGAGTGCCGTCCGGATCGTCGCGTCGTCCTCGATGATGAGCACGTCGGCCACAGGTGGACCGTATGCCCTCCGGGCCCCTTCGCGGGACCCGACCCGAGCGGGGGCGAGCAGTCTTGTCCTCGCCTTAACCATCCCTTGAGGGCCCCTGAGGCACGATGGGGCCATGGGTGAGGTCCGACGGTCGTGAGGCATCTGCTCACACGTGCCGTCGTCCTCGGTGCCGCCGCCTGGTTCGCCGCAGCGGGCGCGACGGGCACCGTCGCCTGGCGTGCCGTCTCCGTGCTCAACGCCGGCGGGGAGAACACGGGCCTGCTCAGCGCCGCGGAGGTGCACAGCGCCCTCGGCGACGCGAAGGCGCGTGCCGCCGCATCGCCCCGGGCCGGCACGACGCCGTCCCCGGTCGCCGTGCCGTCCGCGTCGAGCGGCCCCGAGGTCGCGCGGACCTGGGCCGTGACGGGCGGTACCGTCGCCGCCTCGTGCACCGGGGACGTGATCGCCCTGCTCTACGCCACCCCGCAGGACGGCTGGACCGTCGAGGTGCACTCCTCCGGCCCGCGCTCGCTCGAGGTCGAGCTGCACCGCGCAGAGGCCGAGAGCCGCGTGCGCGCCTCCTGCGTCGCCGGCGAGCCGGTCCCCGATCTCTCCGACGTGGACGACGACTCCGACCACGCCACCGCGGAGAGCCCGGCACCGGGCCCCGCCCCCGCCCCGTCGGCGACCAGGACCAGCACGCCGACGGCGACCCCGACGAAGGTCACGACGCCCTCGGCGACGACGTCACCGACGCCGAGCCCGAGCGAGTCTGAGGACCACGACGAGGACGAGCACTCCTCGCCGAGCCCCTCGCCCTCGCCCGAGAGCCACCGCTGACCCGAGCGGCCCGATCGCCAGGTCGGCCCGACCCCGTGACGCGCGCCCCCGGCGCATGGGACCATGGTCCTATGCAGGTGCTCAACAGGGTCCGCGGCCTCGTCGTGGGCTACTGCCTGGGCGACGCCCTCGCGCGCTCGCCCGAGCCGGGCAGGGGCCGGCTCCTCGCCGGCACGCCGAGCCTGCTCTTCCTCGCCGGCGTCGAGGGACTCGTCCGCGGACTGGTCCGCGAAGAGGTGACCGGGAGGCCCGGCGCCATCCCCGACACCTCGTGGCACGGAACGGCCCGCTGGGCCTCGCGCACCCGCCAGGGCACCCTTCCCGGCGTGCGACGGTGGTCAGAGGCGGCCGCCCCGCAGCGCTGGCCGGACGGCTGGCTCTCCGACCTCGCCCTGTTCGCCGACGGGCGTGGGTCGGCACCCGCGGTCGAGGCGGCCCTGGAGAAGGCGGAGCTCGACCCGCGGCCGGGCCGCTCGGGCGCCGACAGCGCAGGCGACCTGGTCCTGTCCCGCACGCTCGGCGTCGCGCTCCTCGCCGTCGCCAACCCCGGCGGCCTCGACGCAGGCCGGGTCCCCGACTCCACGGGAAGCGTTCTCGACGCCGCTCACGCGCTCCGGATCACCGGCGTGGCCCGCGACGTCGCGGCCTACACGCACGGGCTCGAGGCGCAGGTGATCGCCGTCGCGCTGACGCGGGCGCTCGCCGAGTGCCTGGCCTCGGGCCGGGTGCAGGGGCTCTGCGCGCTCGACACGCTGCCCGGTCTGTACGAGGACGTCCCGACGATCGACGACGTCCTGGCGGTCAGGTCGGCGCTCGGCACGCTGGCCGAGCAGGCCATCCCCTACCCGCCGGTCACCGAGCTCGCCCTGCAGGGCCTCCCCTCGGGACCGCGGACGGCGCTGCGTGCCACCGCCGAGGGGCTGCGCTGCGCGCTGATGCACCCCGGGCGTGACGAGGTCGCCAAGGCCGTCCGGGAGGCGCTGGACACCGGCCAGCCGGCCGCGGCCGCCGTCGCCGGCGCGCTCGTCGGTGCCGCGCACGGCCTGGACGCCTTCCCGGTGGACGCCGTGAGCAGGCTGGACGTCGGTCATGTCGCCGACCAGCTCGCGACCGACGTCTACACGCAGCTGACGGCCCCACCGACCGCGCGCGACAGCGCTACCGTCGACGCATGGTTGCACCGATACCCGGCCTGGTGACCTCGGGCGCGGGCGGCGACGCCGTCAGCGTCCTGCTCGTGCGGCACGGCGAGACGAGCAGCAACGTCGCCGGCCTGCTCGACACCTCTGCCCCGGGGGCGGGGCTCACACCCCTCGGCCAGGGCCAGGCCGGTGGCCTGGTCGCACGCCTCGCGGCGGAGCAGGCCGACACCCTGCTCGTCTCACCCCTGCTGCGCACCCGGCAGACGGCGGCCCCCTTCGCCGAGGCCCGTGGCCTGGCGCCGAGGCTCGACGAACGCCTGCGTGAGATCTCGGCCGGCGAGCTGGAGATGCGCGGGGACGCGGAGGCGATGCGCCGCTACCTCGGCACGATCCTCGCGTGGGTCTCCGGGGACCTCGACGCGCGCGTCCCGGGCGGGGAGAGCGGTCACGAGGCCCTCGACCGCCTCGACTCCGCGCTCACGGACGCCGTCGCCTCCGGCGCTCGTCACCTCGTGCTCGTCAGCCACGGGGCACTGATCCGCACCTGGTGCGCCGTCCGCGCTGCTGTGCCGTTCTCGGTGTTCGCCGCCCACCCTGTGCCGAACGCCGGGATCGTCGCGCTGACCGGCACTCCCGGCGACTGGACGGCGGCCACCTGGGTCGGCCGACCGATCGCCGAGCTGCTCGCCGACGACGCGGCAGCGGGCGTCGACGCGAGCAGCATCACCCCGGATGTCGCCGTCCACGGACTGCACCGTGCCGCGGGCGACTAGCGTTCTACATACCCCGGGGGGTATGCTTCCCGACGAACTCGCACCTACCCAGAGGAGACCCATCATGTGCAGCCCCGCTCGTTGCTCGTCCTGCGGAAAGATCACCTGGTCCGGCTGTGGCCAGCACGTCGCGTCGGTCATGGCCAACGTGCCGACCACGCAGCAGTGCACCTGCCGCTGACGGCACCCGCGACCGCGGCTAGACTCGCGGCGTGATCTTCAAGGCCGTGGGGGACGGACGTCCGTATCCGGACCACGGCCTGACCACGCCCAAGCAGTGGGCCGAGGTCGCCCCGCGTCAGGTCAGGCTCGACGAGCTCGTCACGACGAAGCGTGATCTCAACCTCGACAACCTCCTCTCGGAGGACTCCACCTTCTACGGCGACCTGTTCGCCCACGTGGTCGAGTGGAAGGGCGTCATGTACCTCGAGGACGGGCTGCACCGCGCCGTGCGCACCGCGCTCCAGCAGCGCAACATCCTGCACGCGCGCGTGCTCGTCCTGGACGAGTCGTGAGCACACCGGCCGAGCGGGCGCGGAACCTGCGCAAGCGGCACCAGCGCGAGCGTCAGGCCGTCGTCTTCGGCTCGCTCGTCGCCGGGCTCGCCGTCGTCGGGCTGGGCGCCGCTGCGGTGTACACGGGCGCGCTGCCCGCACCCTTCCTCGAGCGGGACTTCGCCACGGCCGAGGCGAGCGGGGCGGACAGCGCGCTCCCGCCGCCGCCCTGCCCGCCGGCCGGCACCCTGCCGGTGACGTACAACGTCATCACCGTGAACGTGCTCAACGCCTCGGCACGTGCGGGGCTCGCGGGCCAGACGGCCAACGAGCTCTCCGCCAGGGGATTCGTCGTCGGGACGACGGGCAACGCCACGACCCAGACCTCCTCCGACGAGGAGATCCGCTTCGGCGAGGCCGGGATCGCCGTCGCCTACACCCTGGCCAGCAACTTCGCGAACCCCGTCCTCGTGCTCGACACACGCGAGGGCGCCGTCGTCGACCTGCTGCTCGGGGCGACCTACGCCGGTCTCGTCGACGCGACGAGCG
Source organism: uncultured Actinomycetota bacterium (assembly GCA_963777075.1). Classification (GTDB taxonomy): domain Bacteria; phylum Actinomycetota; class Actinomycetes; order Actinomycetales; family Cellulomonadaceae; genus Actinotalea. Next base: position 112,273 of record CAVZPH010000039.1, read on the forward strand.
TCGCTCTCGACCCGAGCACCCCGCTCGTCGGCGTCCCCGGCTGCGTCGCCCTCGAGGAGGCGCGCACGACAGCACTCGTCGGCCCCACGCCGTCGCCGACCGCGAGCGACCCGGCCGTCGACGCCCCGCCGGAGACGGTCGAGGAGACCCCGGAGCCGGACGCGACGACCGGCTGATCGGCGTCGGTCGCCTCGCTCGTGCACGCGCGTGGCCGACGGCGCCCCGTGGTCTCGCGTCCCGCGTCCCCGCGGGACGCTCCCGCCTGGCCGATCGGCCGGCGGCCCCGCGTGGGAGCCGCCGGCCGGGCCGGGATCAGGAGCCGGACGGAGCCGTCCGGTAGTCCTCGAGCTCCGTGCCGCCGGGCACCGAGGCCGGGCTGGCCGGCTCGTCATGCGTGCCGCGCCACTTCGCGACGGCCCGCATGAGGTGGTAGAGCCCGATGGCCGCGGCGGTGCCCAGGGCGATACCGCCGAAGGTGACGCTCCCGACGGACCACGTGTAGTTCGCGATCCCGACCACGAGGGCGACGGCCGCCGTCGTGAGGTTGACCGGGTCGGAGAAGTTGACCTTGTTCTGCACCCAGATGCGGGCGCCGAGGATGCCGATCATCCCGTAGAGGATGGTCGTGGCACCGCCGAGCACGCCACCGGGGATCGTCGCGACGAGCTCGCCGAACTTCGGCGACATCGACAGCAGGAGCGCGGTGGCGGCGGCGACCCAGTACGCGGCCGTCGAGTAGACGCGCGTGGCGGCCATGACGCCGATGTTCTCCGCGTAGGTGGTCGTGCCCGAGCCGCCGCCCGCGCCCGCGAGCGTCGTCGCCAGGCCGTCGGCGAGCAGCGCCTGCCCGATCGAGGAGTCGAGGTCGCGGCCGGTCATCGCGGCGACGGACTTCACGTGCCCCACGTTCTCGGCGATCAGGACGAAGACGACCGGGACGAACAGGCCGAGCACCGTGAGGTCGATGCTGGGCGCGGTGAAGGTCGGCAGGCCGATCCACGCGGCGTCCTGCACCTTGGCGAAGCTCACCTCGCCGCGCAGCGACGCGACGGGCGTAGCCGACGACGACGCCGAGCAGGATCGCCAGGCGACCGACCATCCCGCGGAAGAAGACCGAGATGAGCACGATCGACAGCAGCGTGACGACCGCCGTGACCGGGGCCGTCTGGACGTTGGTCCACGCCACCGGCGCGAGGTTGAGGCCGATCAGCGCGACGATCGTGCCGGTGACGACCGGCGGCATCGCGACCTCGATCCAGTGCACGCCGATCCTCATGACGACCAGGCCGACGAGCGCGAGCAGCAGACCGGTCATCATCACGCCGCCGAGCGCGACGGCCATCCCGCCCTGGGCGCTCGCGGCGGCGATCGGCGCGAGGAAGGCGAAGCTCGAGCCGAGGTAGCTGGGCAGCCGGTTGCGCGTGATCGTGAGGAAGAGCGCGGTGCCCACCGCGGAGAAGAAGAGGGTGGTCGCCGGCGGGAGCCCCGTGATGAGCGGGACGAGGAAGGTCGCACCGAACATCGCGACCACATGCTGCATGCCGATACCGATCGTGCGCGGCCAGCTGAGCCGCTCGTCGGGCCGCACGACCGCACCCGTCGCCACCCGCCGTCCATCGCCGTGCAACCGCCAGATCTCCGCCATCGCTGCTCCCTCGCCCACGAGGCGCCCGTTCGCCTCTGGCGCCAGACGTTAGTGGTTCGCGAGCACGAGGATCCGGGACCGGTCGCCCCTCGGCGCGCGCTCCCCCGGCTGTGGGACCCTGACCGGGCAGCCGAGCGGAACGAGACGACCCGATGACCCAGCCCTCCACGCCGTCGACCCCCGCCCCAGGCGGGGAGCACGGCCCCGCGCAGCCCGAGCCCACGCTCTCGCGCTACCCCGTGCCCCGGCCGCCACACCCGCTCGCGATCACCTCGGTGGTCACCGGTGCGCTCGGGGTGATCGGGCTCCCGCTCCTGGCCACGATGCACACCGCAGGCTGGTGGATCGTGTTCCCGACGCTCGCCTCGCTCGTCGCCGTCGTGAGCGGCCACCTGGCCATCCGCCGGATCGCGCGCTCGGACCGGTCCGACCGACGGCTTGCGGCCAGCGGGCTCTTCGCCGGCTACCTCGGGCTGACCATCCTCGTCGCGGAGACCGTCCTGCTCGTCGGCGTGCTGAGCCTCGCGGCGACCGTGTTCGGCCGCGCCGGGGGCTGAGCACGAATCCCTGCACCGTCGGTCAGGCCCGTGGGATGATCGAGCGACCACACGACGAGCGCGAGGTGTCCCGTGAGCCAGCCGACCCCATCCCCCGACGGCACGCAGCCCGAGGTCCCGCAGCCGCCCTACGGCGGCCCGCCCGCGTACGGCGCTCAGCAGCCCTACGGCCAGCAGCCCCCGGCGCAGCAGCCCTACGGCCAGCAGCAGCCGTACGCCGCCCAGCCGTACCCGCAGCAGGCGTACCCGCAGCAGGCCTACCCGGGCGTCCCGGCCCAGCCGACGAACACGCTCGCGATCGTCGCCCTCATCTCGGGGATCGCCGGGTTCACCTTCGTCCCGCTGCTCGGGTCGATCGTGGCGATCATCACGGGCCACATGGCGAAGCGGCAGGTCGCCGAGACGGGTGAGCAGGGGCGCGGGATGGCCGTCGCCGGGCTCGTGATGGGCTATGCGGTCGTGGGCCTCGGCCTCGCCCTGCTCGTCTTCGGCGTCCTCGCCGCCGTCCTGTTCTCGACGTCGTCGTCCTCCTGAGGGTGAGCGGTCCCGCAGGCGCGCCCGGACGGCGGCCCCTCGCCGATGTGCCGCGCCAGCGCGCGGAGGACGAGGCGCGCCGGCCCCGGCGCCGGGTCGGCCTCTGGGCCGCCTTCGTCGCGGTGCACGCCTGGCTGACGCTGATCGGTGTGGTCGTCAACCCGGGCGGTTCGTTCTACGACCTCGTGCTCTACCGCTGGTGGGCGGGCCTCGTGGAGGGCGGCGGCATCGGGGCGGTGCTCGACCAGGGCTGGGTGTACCCGGCCGGCGCCCTCGTCCCCATGCTCCTCGCAGGGATCGGGGGCACGACGTCGACCGCCGGCTACGCCCTGATCTGGTGCGCGATGATCACGGCGCTCGACGCGGCGGCGCTGCTCGCGCTCGTGCGCAGCGGCCGCCGTCCGGGCGCGTGGTGGTGGCTCGCCTTCCTCTTCCTGCTCGGCTCCGTCGCGATGGGACGCCTCGACGCCGTCATCGCACCGCTCATGGTGATCGCGCTCGTCCTCGCCACGGGCAGCCCGGCTCGCGCCCGTGCGGCGAGCGCCCTGCTGACCCTCGGCGCCTGGATCAAGGTCGCCCCCGGCGCCCTCCTCCTGCCTCTGCTCGCGGCACGGCGCCGCCCGCTGCGCGACGTCGTCCTGCCGGCAGCGGCCGTGACGGCGGCCGTCGTCCTGCTGGTCTGGGCCGGCGGCTCGCTGCGCGCGATCCTCGGCTTCCTCGGCGACCAGGGCGAGCGCGGGCTGCAGATCGAGGCCGTGGGGGCCTCGGGCTGGATGGTCGCCCGCTTCCTCACCCCCGATGTCGCCGTCGCCTACAACGACGCCCTGTCGACCTTCGAGATCGCCGGCCCGGGGACGGCGAGCGCCGCGCGGATTCTCGACGTCGCCCTGGTGCTCACGGTCGCTGCGATCGGCCTCGTCGTGGTCCTCGCGCGACGGCGCGGCGTGGCCGAGCAGATGCTCCTGCCGGCGGCGCTCGCGCTCTCGACGGCACTCTTCGTGACGGACAAGGTCGGCTCCCCGCAGTACCTGACCTGGATCGCCGCACCGATCGCCGTCAGCCTGAGCAGCAGCGTCCTGCCGGCGGCCCCCGACCTGCGGGACGACCTGCGGCAGGCCGCGACCGCCTGGCGGGCGATGCCGTCCTGGCTCGCGTCGGCGAGTGCGCTCGGGCTCGTCATGGCGGGGCTGACCCAGGCGATCTTCCCCCTGGGCTACAGCGACCTGCTGGGCGGCGGCTCGACGATGGGCGCCTGGGCGATGACAGCGGTCCTCGTGCTGCGCAACGCCCTGCTCGTCACCCTGCTGGCGACGGCCCTGCTGGAGATGAGGGCCGTGCTGCGAGGCTCAGCCGAGCTGCGGGAGGACCTCAGCCGCGAGGATCTCGAGATGCTCGAGATCGGCGAGGTCGAGGACCTGCAGGTAGACCCGCTCGGCCCCGAGCCCGGCGAGCGCCCCTAGCCGGTCGACCGCCTCGCTCACGGTCCCGGCGACGCCGTGCTCGCGCAGCTCGGCGGGCTCGCGCCCGATCGCCGCGGCGCGGCGCGCGAGCTCCGCCTCGTCCGCGCCGACGCAGACCACCAGCGCGACCGAGCGGACGAGGCTCTGCGGGTCGCGCCCGATCTCCTCGCATGCGGCGTCCACGCGGTCGAAGAGCATCGGCACGTCGGCGATCGCCGGGAAGGAGGCGTTGTACTCGCTCGCGAACCGGGCGGCGAGCGCGGGGGTGCGCTTCGGCCCCTGGCCGCCGACGATCACCGGGACCCCGGCACCACCGGCGATGGCCGCCTGCTGAAGCGGCTTCGGCAGGGCCGGCGAGTCGGTCAGCGTGTAGTGCTCCCCCGTGAAGTCGAAGCGCTCGCCGACGGGTGTGCGCCACAGCCCGGTGACGACCTCGAGCTGCTCGGCCAGGATGCCGAAGCGCTTCTCGGGGAACGGGATGCCGTAGGCCGCGTGCTCGGCCGCGAACCACCCGGTGCCCAGGCCGAGCTCGACGCGTCCACCGGACATCTGGTCGACCTGGGCGACCTGGATCGCGAGGATCCCCGGGTGGCGGTAGGTCACCGAGCTGACGAGCGTGCCGAGCCGGATCCTGCTCGTCTCGCGGGCGAGGCCGGCGAGCGTGGTCCACGCGTCCGTCGGTCCGGGCAGGCCCGTGCCGCTGCCCATCGCGAGGTAGTGGTCCGAGCGGAAGAAGCCGTCGAAGCCGAGTCGCTCGGTGGCCTGGGCCACGGCGAGGATGTCGTCGTAGGTGGCGCCCTGCTGGGGCTCGGTGAAGATGCGCAGATCCATGGGACCAGCCTGCCATCCCGCCCGAGGGCGGCCGCTCAGTAGACCGTCAGGCCCTTGTCCCTGAACTGCTGGCGCACGCGCGCGACGAGCTCGGGGGTGGGGGCGGAGGTCTCCTCGAGCTCGTACTTCATGCCGAGCGCCTCCCACTTGTCGCGGCCCATCTGGTGGAAGGGCAGCACCTCCACGCGCGTGACGGTCCCGAGGCTCGCGACGAACTCCGCGACGCCCTCGACGTTCGCCTCGTCGTCGGTCAGGCCAGGGACGAGCACGAAGCGGATCCAGATCTCGGTCCCGCGAGCGGCGAGCCGTCGGCCGAAGTCGAGCGTCGGCTGGAGCTTCTGGCTCGTGACCTTGACGTAGGTCTCGGGGTCGGAGGACTTCACGTCGAGGAGCACGAGGTCGATGTCGTCGAGCATCGCGTCGGTGCAGTGCGCCCCGAGGTAGCCCGAGGTGTCGATGGCCGTGTGCAGGCCCATCTCCTTGGCGCCGCGCAGCAGGGCGGCGACGAAGGCCGGCTGCATGAGGGGCTCGCCGCCCGAGATCGTCAGGCCGCCGTGCGTCGCCTTGAGGACCTTCTCGTAACGCTTGAGGCGGTGCAGGACCTCGGCGGTGGTGACGGGCCGGCCGCGGCGCATCTCCATCGTGTCGGGGTTGTGGCAGTACAGACAGCGCAGCGGGCAGCCGGACAGGAAGGTCGTCAGGCGCGTCCCGGGGCCGTCCACGGCGGTGACGAGCTCCCAGGAGTGCAGCGAGCCGAGCTCGCCGGAGCGCATCTGCGCGAACTTCTCGGCGCGGTCGGCCTCGGAGAGCTCGAGTCCGGCTGTCCCGGACGTGGCGCGCACCGAGGAGCCACCGACGACGGGCACGTCGAGGGTGATGATCGGGGCACCGTCCTGCGGCGCGAAGGCCGTGCTCATGGGTCCATCGTGCCCCATCGCGCCGGGGAAGTCATGGGACGTTTGGCGCGAAGGTCCTAGACGGAGGGGACGCGGCCGAGGTCGACGTACTGCTCGCCCACCGGGACGCCCGCGCCGAGCGTGTTCCCCGCCGAGGGCAGCGGGCAGGCCCACGCCGGGTCGTAGGCGCAGGAGGGCTGGTAGGCGAAGTTGAGGTCGACGACGAGCGCGTCCGGGTCTCCGCCCAGGTCGGCGCCCTTGACCGTGTCCAGCACGTAGCGCCCGCCGCCGTAGCTCGTGGCGCCGCTCGTCGCGTCGCGCAGCGGGAGGAACAGCCCGCCGCCGTAGCCGCCGACCCACCAGACGTCCAGACCGCCCAGCCCGGGCAGCTCGACCCTGCCGCAGCGCTCCAGCACGACGACCCCGTCCGTCCCCGTCGCGACCTCCCGGCGGACCGCCTCGACCTCGGTCTCGACCGGGACGACGAACCGGAAGGCCGGGTCGTACGGCGCGACGAGCGAGACGGCCGGGCCGAGTCCCCCGCCCGGGGCCGCCTCGGGCGCCGCCGCCACCGGGGACGCCGGGTGGCTGCGGAGCAGCTCCTCGCGCCCCTCGACCCACAGCGCGTGCCCCTGCGCCGGGTCGGCTGCGCGCCGGACCTCGCGGTACAGCTCGTGCACCCGCCGACGCCAGTCCGCGACGTCCCACGGCGTCATGCGGAGGGCTCGTCCGCATGCTGCCCGGAGGCGCCGGGCACCTTGTCCGCCACGTCCTCGTACCTCGTCGCGGCCGGGGTGCCGGACGGCGCGTAGACGAGGCTGAGGACCCCCGTCGGGAAGGCCTCCGAGCGCAAGAGGCGCATCGGGTAGAACGCGTCGCCCTCGTCGAAGAGGCGCTCGCCCTTGCGCGCCGCGACGGGGTGCACCAGCAGGTGCAGCTCGTCGATCAGTCCGGCCGCGAGCAGCTGCCGGACGACGGAGATCGAGCCGGGGACGCCGATCCTCCCGATCCCCGGCTCGGCCGCGAGCGCCGTGACGGCCTCGACGAGCTCGCCGTGCATCGCCTCCACATTGCGCCAGCCCAGGTCCTGCTGCCCTCGCGTCACGACGACCTTGCGCGTGTCGCCGAGCCGGGCGGCGAAGCTCGCGTCCTCGCCGCCCGCCGTCTCCCGGTCCGGCCAGGCACCGGCGAAGGAGTCGTAGGTGACACGCCCGAGCAGCAGCACGTCGAGGCCCTCGTAGTCCGCGGCGACCGCGGCACCCATGTGCTCGTCGAAGTACGGGAAGTGCCAGGCCGGGTCGATCTCGACGACGCCGTCGAGCGAGATGAACAGGGTGGAGATGATCGTCGCCATCGGGGGCCTCCTGGGTCGGCTCAGGCGCCGGAGCGCTCGTCCTCGGTCGCGCGGCGCACGACGATCCTCGTCCACGCGCCGACGTAGATGCGATCGCCCTCGGCGAGCTCCTTGCGCTGGCCGGGGACCAGCGCGGCGGTCGGCATCGGTCCGCCCGAGGGCCCGACGTAGGTGCCGTTGGAGGACTGGAGGTCCTCGACCCACCACCGGCTCCCGTCGGTGCTCAGCTGCGCCTGGCGACGGCTGACCCCGACATCGCCGTCGCAGTCCACCTCGGGGTGGATGTTGCGACTGTGCGAGACGCGCCCGACGAGCAGGCTGCGGACCGTCAGCGGGACGATCGCCGGCAGGCCGGGCGAGGGGCAGGGCTCCTCGGACTCCTGCTCGGCGTACCACTCCGGGTCGACCCAGACCTCGGCGACCCACTCGAGCGGGACGGCCGGTGCGAGGGGCGCCGGCGCAGCGTCGGGCGCCGCAGGTCCGGGGGACGCGGGGGCCGGAGCGGCCGGGGCCGAGGAGCCCGAGGTCGCCGCGGCCCCCGGCGGGTCGAGGTCGAGCGAGGACGCCGGGACGGGGACCCGCGGCAGCGCGCCGGTCGTGTAGTCGTAGCCGCAGGCCTCGCAGAAGAGCGCCCCTGCGGCGTTCGGCGCCTGGCAGTTCGGGCAGGGCACGCCCGACGCCGCCGGGCCCGCCGCCGGGGCCCCGGTTGCGGCTGCCGGCGCTGCCGGGGTCGCGGCGGCACCCGCTCCGGTGGTCGCCGACGCGTCGATCGGCGCACCACAGGTGTCGCAGTAGTCCGTCGCGACGCTGGAGTGGCCCTGCGGGCAGGTCGCGCTCACTTGCGCACCCGCGTCGTCTTCGTCGACGCCGTGTCGAGGGCCATCTCGTCGAGCTTGTCGACGCCGGCCCGCAGCCGCACCTTGCCCGTCGCCGCCTCCTCGATGTCCACGACCTTGCGCAGCTTCGCGGTCGCCTCGGCGTTGCCCGTCTCGGCAGCGAGCTGGGCGGCCCGGCCGAGCTTCGCGGTCGCCGTGCGGTCGTCCCCAAGGGCACGCGCCGCGAGCCCGTCCTGGATCGCCTCGGCGAGCTCGGTCTGCCCCGTGTAGTGCGCGACCTCCGGGCTGATCCGCGCCGTCAGCTCGGCGTCGTCCGACCACAACGCCTTGACCAGCCCCTGCGCCACGACCTGCTCGCCGACGGCGAGCTGGACGCGGGCCGCGAGCTGCTCCTGGCCCACCCCGCGCGCGACCGGGAGGCGGACAGCCACGTGGAAGTCGCGGGACTCGTCGCCCCAGCTGCCGGTGGGGAAGGCTCCCGTCAGCGGGTTCACCTCGCGTCGACGCGAGGTGAGGTCCTCGACGGCCGGTGCGACCTGCCGGACGAAGAGCACCTGCGCACCCTGGGGCACCCAGACACGCAGGTCCGCGGCCGCGACGCCTCGGCTCATCGCCTTCGCCATCAGCGCGGCGAACTCCGCCGCCATCTGCTCGGGGCGCGGGATGAGGTCGACGGTGCCCAGGAGGGTCGAGGCGATCCGGCGCAGCTCGCCGACCTCCCACGCGGCGCCGACGCCGCGGCAGTCGACCTGGAGGTGGCCCTTCGCGCGCTGCATCCGCAGGTCGAGCTCTGCGGGGGTCTCGTGCTGGTTGCGGCCGTCGGTCAGCAGGATCGCATGCGCCTGCGTGACGCTCGGGACCGACTGCACCACCCCGGCGGCGAGCTCGAGCCAGGTGCCCATCGCGGTGCCGCCGTCCGGCGCGAGGTAGCCGATCGCCGAGCGTGCCTGGGCGCGCGTCTGCGGGGTCATCCGGGCCATGCCCATCGGGCCGCCGTCGTAGGGGAAGGCGAGCCGGGCGACGTGGTTGCCCGCGATGAGCGCGAACCAGGTCCCGTCGATCACCTGGTCGAGGGCGGCCGCCGCGGCGTCCTGCGCGGCACGCACACCCTCCGGGCCCATCGAGGCGGACGTGTCGACGATGACGATCTCGCCCGCGTCGCCCTCGCCCTGCCCGGCCTGACCGGCTCCGCTGCAGCTCACGGTGACGATCGCGTGCACGTCGGTACTTCCGTCCGCCAGGTACTCGTTCTGGTAGACCGCAGCCGAGAATTCCGTCATGCCTGCTCTCCGTTCTCGCGGCCCGTGCCGGCCGCAGCCGTGCCGAGTCGGGCCAGCACCACTGTGATGTTGTCATGCCCGCCCTGCGCGTTGGCCCAGGCGACGAGCGCCTCGCAGGCCGCGCCGGGTTCCCCGCCCGCCCCGTCGAGCGCCGTCCGGACGACCTGCCCGATGGCGCCCGGCTCCGAGCAGTAGTTCCACAGCCCGTCCGAGCACAGCAGCAGCAACCCGGGGCCGTCCACCTCGAGCGTGCTCAGGCGCGGCACCTGGTCGGGCGAGTCGACGCCGAGCCAGCGGGTGATCGCATGGGCCTGCGGGCCGGACTCGGCCTCCTCGCGCGGCGTCCCCGCCGCGATCTCCTGGGCCGCCCAGGAGTCGTCGACGGTGAGGACGGCCGGCTCCCCGGCGTCCGGCAGCCAGTAGGCGCGGCTGTCCCCGACCACACCCACCACGACGAGGTCCCGCTCGACGGCGGCGGCCACGAAGGTGCACGACGGCGGGCTGTCGCCGGAGGGGTCGCCCGTGGCGGCGACGGCATCGGCCGCAGCGAGCCCGGCGGCCTCGACCCGGCGGCCGAGCACCCCGGCGAGCGCACCACGGCCGGCCATCCCGACCGAGCCCGCGGCGATCACCTCGACGGCGGCCCGCGCGGCGGCAAGGCTCGCCACGTCGGAGTCGGCGGAGGTGGAGACGCCGTCGCAGACCACCAGGGCCGCGCGACTGCCGGGCTCCGCGTCAGCCAGCAGGGCCATCGCGTCCTCGTTGCGCGAGTGCCGCACGCCGCGGTCGCTCACACCGGCGACCCAGTCGGCGGGCGCGGCGGCGACATGGTCGCGCTCGCGTGGGGCCTTCGCACCGCAGGTCGAGCACCAGCCGTCCTCGATCGCCCCTCCGCACTCGCGGCAGACGGGGACGGCGCTCGGCCCCGCGGTGCCCGAGGAGCGTCGCGCGGCCGGTGCGGTCGCGGCCGAGGCCTCCGGCGGAGCCTGCTCCGCAGCGACGCGGGTGGGTGCCACCGGCTCGGGAAGGTCCGCGCCGCAGGCCTCGCAGAAGCGGTCATCCGGCGCGGCGGGCGAGCCGCAGCCCGCGCAGCTGCGCGCCGGGAGCTGCGTCACCGGAACGTCCACCGGCGCACCTCGTTCGCCTGGTCGACCAGGTCGATGCGCTCGGCGGGATCGGAGGCCATCTGCGCCAGGGCGCGGTAGCCCTCCTCCAGGCCGTCCCTCAGCTCCGCCTCCACCGCCGGCCGCCGGCCGATCGTCACCGCGGGCTGCGGGCCCTGGGCCAGGACCGTGTCCAGCGCTGCGCGCAGCGCCCTGACCGTCAGCCTCGCCCGGAGCTCGGGGGCGAGCGGCACGTCCGCGATGCTCGCCATCGACTCGGCCAGCGCGGTCAGCCCCCCGCCGGAGGAGAGCAGCGCCTGCGCGCGGTGGGCACGCGCCTCGGGGTACGCCCGGCTGGCGGGCGGGACGAGGTCGAGCGCGGCGACGGCCCCGGGGAGCGAGCCGCGGCTCGCCCGGATCCGGGCCATCGCGAAGGCCGCAGGCGGGATGTACGCGGCGTCCGTGCGTGCGCACACCCCGTACAGCGCCTCCGCGATGTCGAGCTCACCCGTCGCCTCGCAGGCCAGCGCCAGGCCGAGCTTGGGCGCGAGCTCACCGGGCACCTGGCCGTACACCGCGTTGAACGGTGCCTGAGCCGCAGGCCCGTCCCCGCGGGCGAGCGCGGCGAGCCCCTGGAGCCAGACGGCCCGCCACTCCCACGGGTCCGCCGCGAGGAGCTCGTCGGTCAGCTGGGTGACGGTGTCCTGGCGTCCGGCGAGCAGCGCCGCGCGGGCCGAGGCGAGCAGCACCTCCGTCGAGCGCTCCGGCGCGGCCGCCAGTGCCGTCAGACGCGCGCCCGGGTCGTCGATGCCGACGGTCGCGAGCCAGCCGGCCTGCGGGTCGGACGGGTCGACGGCGAGCGCCGGCAGGTCGCGCCAGGAGAGCTCGGAGGAGGAGACGTCGGGCGGCCCGAAGAGCAGCGAGGGCGCCGCGAGCGTCGCAGCGGCCTCGGCGCGATCCGTCGCGACCACCTCGCGCAGCACGCCGTGCAGCTGGACCCGCAGCTCGGCGACGGAGGCGAACCTGTCGGCCGGGTCGTGCGCACAGGCCTTGGCGACGAGCCGGTAGAACGAGTCGTAGCGCTGGAAGAGCGGCGACTGGGCCACGGGCGGCAGCGAGTCGACGTACGTCGACTGGTAGCCGCGGAACTCCATCGCCAGGACGACGAGCGTCCGGCCGATCGTGTAGATGTCGGAGGCGACCGAGGTGCCGACCTCCGCGACCTCCGGGGCCTGGTAGCCGACGGTGCCGTAGATCGCCGACTCGGTGTCCGTGAGCCGTCGCACTCCGCCGAGGTCGATGAGCTTGACGTCGTCGCCCACCTGGATGAGGTTGTCCGGCTTGAAGTCGCAGTAGACGAGCCCGAGGTCGTGCAGGTACTCGAAGGCCGGGAGGATCTCGAGCACGTAGGCGATCGCCTGGTCCAGCGGGAACGGGTCGTAGCGCCCCGCCGCCGCCATCCGGTCCTTGAGGAGCCCCTTGAGCGAGGTGCCGCCGACGTACTCCATGACCGTGTAGCCGGCCCCGTCATGCGTGACGAAGTTGTAGATCTCGACGATCCGTGGGTGCTCGACCTGCGCGAGGAACTGCCGCTCGGCGATGGCGGCGGCCAGCGCGTCGGCGTCGCCAGCGTTGAGCAGGCCCTTGAGCACCACCCAGCGGTCGGAGACGTTGCGGTCCTGGGCGAGGTAGATCCAGCCGAGGCCGCCGTGCGCCAAGGCGCCCGCCACCTCGTACTGGCCGCCGACGAGGTCGCCACGAACGAGCTTGGGGGCGAAGGAGTACGGGCTGCGGCACTGCGGGCAGAAGCCCTCGGTGCGGCCGGGGCGGCCGTCGACGGAGCGGCCGACGGCGGCTCCGCAGGCCGGGCAGAACCGCTTGGACTCCGCGACCTCCGGGTCGGTGAGCACCGCCGTCGCGGCGTCGATCGCCGGGGCGGGGGCGACCGTCGTCAGCCCGGAGCCGAGGCGCGCGGCACGCAGCCGGCGCGAGGAGGAGCCGACGCGGCGGGTGATCCCGGTGCGGCCCCGCGCGGAGCCGATCGCCGTGCTCGCGAGCCGGCTGGAGGTACGGGTCGAGGTCTCGTCGGGCAGGCCGACGGGCGCCGAGCCGGGAGGTGAGCCGCAGACGTCGCAGTAGCCGTCGACGATCGCGCCGGTGCAGCCCGGCTGAGTGCAGGCGGCCATCAGGTCAGTCCCCTCACTGGTGGGTCGAGCAGGGTCCGGAAGGCGGCGACGACGGCGCGGGCCCGGTCGAGCTCCGCCGGGACCTCGGCGAGGACGGCGGCCGCGAGCGCGTGCAGGCCGGAGACCTCTGATCGCGAGCCCAGGCCGGTGGCGTCCGCCTTCGCCCGGTAGGCGTCCAGGAGCGCGCGCAGCTCGGCGAGCTCGGCGAGGGGGGCGCGGTAGGCCTGCTCCGCCCGGTCGAGCGCCCGCCCGACGTCGACCAGCCGGTCGAGGTACGCCTCGAGGGCGGCAGAGTCCTCCGGGACCGGCCCGAGCGCGGCGACGCGGGGCACGCCGAGCACGGGTGCCGGGCGGACGGCCGCGACGCAGACCTCCACGAGCCGGGCCACGGTGTCCGCGCGGTCGGCGAGCTCCGCGCGAAGGCGCTCGGCCCGCTCGCGGTCGCGCTCGTCGTCCCGTCGCGTCGCGGCACCGACGATGAGGTCGCGCTCCATGAGCGCGACCTCTGACTCGAGCGGACCGACGAGTCCGCCGACATCCGCCCCACGCCTCGCCTTCTCCACGACGGCGGCGAGCCGACGGTCGAGACGGTCGACCCGTTCGGCCGCTCCTGCGCGCAGGGCACCGGCCGGCTCCTCGGCGACGAGGTCGCGGACGCGCTCGAGGGAGGCCCGCAGCGCCCGCAGGTGAGCGGCCTGGTCGAGGTCGACGGGGTCGAGCGAGAGCCGGCGGCGCAGCTGGCCGGTCACGGCGTCGGACAGCCGGCAGGCCTCGGGGAGCGAGACGGCGAGCGAGGCGCCGTCGACCGAGTCCAGCCGGCCCCAGATGAGCGTCGAGAGCCGCGCAAGGCCCGCCTCGAGGACACGACCGGAGTCCCAGACGCGCTCGATCTCGTCGCAGCGCACGGCGACGGCCTGCCACAGCGTCATGGCGAGCGTCACGTCACCCGTGACGGCTGCCTTGTTCTCGGCGTCGGTCGAGGCGAGCGCCGCGCGGTCGAGCTCGTCGAGCTCCGCCCGCCGCGCATCGCGCCACCGGCCGAGCTCGTCGAGGAAGCGCAGCATGGCCGTCGGGGCGACGGGCTGCCCCCACGCGCCGGGTGCTGCCGGGGCGGTGAGCGCCACCGTCATCGGCCGTACACCGGGGTCGGGGGCACCGGCGCCGGTCCGAGCGAGGGCTCGAGCCAGCGCGCATAGGAGGCCGCCCAGCTGCCGTCGACGATCGTCTGCGCGAGCACGCCGTTGACGAAGCGCACGAGGTCGACGGCCTCGCTGTTCATCGCCAGCCCGTAGGGCTCCTCGGTGAACGCGGAGCCCACCACCTGCGCGTACGGGTCCTGGGCGGCCAGACCGGCCAGGACGGTGTCGTCCCCGGTGATCGCGTCGACCTCGCCCTGCTGGAACTTCGCGAGGCAGTCGGTGTGGGTGGTCCCGGCGACGGCGACGACGTCGGGGAAGTCGTCGAGCTTCGCCAGGCTCGTCGACCCGGCCGGGGCGCAGACGCGCTCGCCCGCGAGGTCGGCGAGCGAGGTCGCGGTGGACCCGAGGGGCACGAGGACCTTCTGTCCGGAGAGGTAGTACTCCGCGGAGAAGGCGACCTGCTCCCAGCGCGCGCAGGTGATCGTCATGTTCCGCGCGACGAGGTCGACCTCGCCGTCCTGGAGCAGCGGGATGCGCTGAGCCGCGGTGATGACGCGCAGCTCGATCCTGTCCGGGTCGCCGAAGATCGCCGCGGCGACCTGCCGCGCCATGTCGATGTCGAAACCCTCGATGACGCCCGTGATCGGGTTGCGGGCACCGAGCAGCAGGGAGTCCGCCGAGACGCCGACGACGAGGCGCCCACGGCTCTGGATCTCGGCCATCGTCGAGCCCGCGGGCATGGAGCCGGGGGCGGGAAGTGCCTCGGCCGGCGCATAGCTGGCGAGCGGGTCGGCGCACTGCGGCGCCTCGGTGGCGGCGGTGCTCGGCGAGCTCGTCGCCTCCGCCGTCGGCTCGGGGGTCGGGACGACGGTCGTCGAGTACGCGCCAGAGGTGCAGCCCGCGAGCACGAGGAGCCCCGCCACCGCGCCGGCCAGCGCTCGGCCCTGCCACCGTCGTCGAACGCTCATCGGTACTCCTCGATCCGGCGGCCGATACCGAGCCAGGCGAGCGCCGCGACGAGCAGCCCGACGACGCCGCCGACGACGGCCAGGCCGACCATCCCCGAGCGGGCCCCCTGCAAGGAGGTGGCGACCTCGGCGCCGGAGCTCGCGAGCGCACCGGCCGAGGCCTCGTCGAAGGAGGCGAAGGCGGCGTTGGCGCTGCCCTCGGCCCGCGAGACGGCGAGCGCGACGGCGCCCTCCCAGTCACCGGCGTCGTCCGCCGCGCGGATCTGCTCGTGCAGTGCGGCGTACTGCGTCCAGCCGTCGCCGACCCCCGCCGAGGAGGTCGAGGTCGCGGCGGAGAGCTGGGCCGTCGTCGTCGCGGCCGAGGCCTGCCATGCCTCCTCGAAGGCCGCGCCCGATCCGCGCGCGACGAGCGTGAGGCTCTCGTTCGCCTTCGCGTCGAAGGCGGCGATCCGGGCCTGGGCGAGCGCACGGGAGGTCGCGTAGGAGCCGCGCTCGACGGAGCCGACCGTCGAGGAGGCCGAGGTCAGGGCGACCCCGGCGACCACGAGGAAGACCGTGACGATCACGGTCGCCGTCGCGAGCGGAAGGTTCACGTAGCGGTGCGTCCGCCGGGCGAGCCAGACCATCGCGAGCACCAGGCCCACGAGGCCGACGAGCGCGAGGACGACGACCGCCGTCCCGACCGTGGAGGCCGCGCTCATCTCGACGTCGACCCGGTTCTCGTTGGCGGCGATCAGGGCCGCGAGCTGGGGGAGCGCGTCCTCGCGCAGCCCCGCACTCGCGTTCTTCAGGTACTGGGCGCCGAGCGGGAGGGCCTGCCGGTTCGCGGCACGGGCCAGCGCGATCGTCCCCGTGTAGTCCTGGATCGAGGTCGCGAGGTCGGCGAGCACCTCGCCGTCGGCCGGCTGCGCGCGCGCTGCGGCCGTGACCTGGCGGACGGCCGTGGCGACGGCGTCGTCGTAGTCCTGCCGCTGCTCGACGGGCTCGAGCCCACCGACGAGGAAGCCGTTGGTCACGTCGGCGTCGGCCCGCACCAGGCTCGTCTGGATCTCCTGGAGGCGCACGAGCTGCGCGGCGTTGGCGTCGGCGCGGGCCAGCGCGGTGTCCGTCCCGAGGAAGGACATGACCGAGCCGCCGCCGAGGAGCAGGCCGACCAGGACGAGCGCGACGGACACGGCACGCATGCGGCCGGGGGTGCTGCGACGCGAGCCGGTGCTCGTGGCGGGAGCCGCCGGCGCGGCCGGTGTCGCGGAACCGGGCGGCGGGGGTGGCGGCGGGAGCGGCGCCACGGCACGTCGGGTCGGCACGGTCACCGGGAACCTCCCTCGACGCTGGGCCGCGACGCCGGTGCGGTGTCGGGCGCGGTCCCCTCATCCTGCCCTGACTGCTGCGCCACCGGGGGCGGGAAGGCCCCGAGGTCGTCCGGGCCGTCGGCGAGGTCCTCCGGGCGCAGCGTCCGGAGCTCGTCGAGCGTGGGCTCGGCGACCTCGCGCAACCGCCAGGCATGCCGGCCGATGGCGCCCTCGAGCATGTTGCGGGCGAAGCGCGCGTTGCCGAAGCCCTCGAGCCGCGGCTCGGCGGCGAGCAGCTCGCGGAAGCGGTCGAGCGTCTGCGGAGGGGCGGTGAAGTCGGCGCCGGAGGCGAGCCGGTCGAAGATCCGCACGAGCTCGTCGTCGCTGTAGTCGTCGAAGGAGATCGTCGTGCGGAAGCGGCTCGACAGCCCGGGATTGGCGCCGATGAGCTCGGCCATCGGGGCGGGGTAGCCGGCGACGATCACCACGAGGTCCTCGCGGTGGTCCTCCATCGCCTTGACCAGCGTGTCCACGGCCTCCTCGCCGTACTGGTCACCGGCGAGCGCATAGGCCTCGTCGATGAACAGGACCCCGTCGATCGCGCGGTCCACGGCCTCGGAGGTCTTCATGGCGGTCTGGCCGAGGTACCCGGCGACGAGGTCGGCACGGTCGACCTCGACGAGGTGGCCCTTCTCCAGGACGCCGAGGGCTGCGTAGATGCCGCAGACCAGCCGCGCGACGGTCGTCTTGCCCGTTCCGGGGTTGCCGGTGAAGACCAGGTGCCTGGAGATCGTCGGCGTGGCGAGGCCCTGCTGGGCGCGCAGCCGGTCCATCCGGAGCAGGGCGGCCTGGCGGTGGATCTCGCGCTTGACGGTGCCCAGGCCGATGAGTCCGTCGAGCTCGGCGAGGAGCTCCTCGACGGTGCGGGCCGCGGGTGCGGCCTCGGCCTGCGGAGCGGTGGCCTGAGCGGTGGCACCAGCGGTGGCGGGGTCGGCGGTGCGGGTCGCCGTGCCGTCGTCGGTCCCTGCGGCGAGGGACGAGGGGCGAGGGGCCGGGCCCAGCGGACCGAGCGGGCCCGTCCCGGCGCCCGTGCCGGCGGCCGGACCGGTGGCGAGGCCGACCGCAGCGAGCTGCGCGGCCGCCGCGACGGCCGCGTTGCCGATCACCCGCAACGTCGGCTCGCCGAGCTCGCAGGAGGCCGAGCCGACCTCGACCAGGGCCCTGGCGTAGTCGGCGGCGAGCGGCGAGCGCGTCGCCACGAGCTCGCCGAGCAGCCGGGTCGGTGCCGAACGCCAGCGGCGACCGCGCGAGGCCGCGTCGAAGAAGGCCCTCGTCGCCGAGGCGCCGTCGTCGGGCGTCGCGGTGCCCGCCTGGGCGGCCCAGTCGGCAGCCGCCCCCGTCGCCGACTCCGCGAGCGCGGCCGCGAGCGCCGCCCCCTCGGCGCGGGCCTCCGCAGGATCGAGCCCGGCCGCCCGCGCGGCGTCGGCGAGCGCGTCCAGGGCGGAGTGCAGCGCGGAGCCGGGAACCGGGCTCATGCCGCCCCGCCCGGGCTGCCGCCCTCGGGCGAGCCGAGCCTCAGCTGCCCACCGGAGGCCTGGCTGCCGAACTTCTCCCGGAGGAACTGCCCATGGGCGACGAGCGCTGCGGCGTCGGATCGGTTCACGGCGTCGAGCACCTGGTCCATCGTGCGCGCGAGCAGGTCGAGCTGGTCGATCAGCACCATGAGCGAGCTGCGCCCCTGGTCGACCGGCCGGTTGTTCGCCCAGTCACGCGGAAGGCGCAGGTACGCGCCGACGGCCTCCGGCAGGTAGTCGGTCGCCGTCGCCATGACGGTGTACGCCTGCTCGCTCCCGCCACCGAGTCGGTCGAGCCGAGGGATCGCCTGGCGGACCACCGCCGTGACGCGGTCCACGCGCGACTCGACGGGCGTCGGCACGGCAGCATCGGCGACGAGCGCCTCCACCGCGTCGAGGGCCGCGAGCAGGTCGGCCGCCGTCGGGACGGGAGGCAGCGTCATCCGCTCGGGCTCGGCGGCCCGGCGCCGGCCGGTCAGCCGCGCGATCAGCTCAGCGAGCGAGGCCACGTCCCACCGCCCGAGAGGTGTCCGGGCTCATCGCGCCGTGCCGGCCGGGCCCTCGAGGTCGAGGGAGCCGGAGGCGAGGCGCTCGTCGCTGCGCTGGACCCGGTCGAGGTAGTCGCGCGACTTGGTGACCTCGGTCTCCAGGGCGCCGATCGTCGCCGACATCGAGTCGAGCGCCTCGACCTTGAAGGTGTCGATCGCGTCCATCGTCGCGTAGATGTTCGCGAACGCCGCCTGGAGCTGGGGCAGCCCGATCGTCGCGGAGGCGGCCTGCTGCTGGATGCGCACCGAGTTGTCCTTGAGCATCTCCGAGGTGCGCTCGATGAGCCCTGAGGTCGTCGTGTTGAGCGCGGCGATCTGGTCGAGGACGAGCTTCTGGTTGCCCAGCGCCTGCGCGACGATCACCGCGGTGCGCAGCGCGGAGACGGTCGTCGTCGAGGCCCGGTCGACACCCTTGACCAGCTCGAGGTTGTTCTTGATGATCACGTCGATCGCGAGGTAGCTCTGGATCGAGACGGCGAGCTGGGTGAGCAGGTCCTGGTGCTTCTGGCGGACGTAGAACAGGACGTCGTCGCGCAGCGAGCGCGCGCGGTCCGGGTCCGTCGCCTCGACCTCGGCGATCCCGGCGGCGAGCTGGGCGTCGAGGCGCTCGGCGATGTAGACGTACTGGTTGAGCCGCCCCATCGCGTCCCAGAGCTCGCGCTTCTCGAGGTTGAGCGAGGCGTTGTCCTTGCGCAGCTCGTCCTGCCCGTCGCGCAGCGCGTGCAGGATCGCGTCCAGGTGCGACTGCGCCGACTGATACTTGCGGAAGTAGTCGGTGATCTTGTCGCCGAAGGGCAGGATGCCGAGGAACTTGCGGGCGCCCTGGGCACCGGCCGGGTCGAGGTCCTCGACGGTGCGGCGCAGCTCGACGAGCGTCGTGCCGACCTTCGAGCCCGAGGCGAGGCCACCCTCGGTGAGGGAGCGCACCGGGGTCTTGAGCATCCGGTTGCTCGTCTCGGCGGCGCGGCGGATGTCCTGGTCGCCCATCGTGCGCACGTCGGCGGCCTTCGCCGCGAAGTCGGGCGAGTGCGGGTCGGCCGTCAGGAGCGAGCTCAGGTAGCTCGCGACCTTGGCGTCCAGCTCGGGCAGCGCCGCCGGCGTCGACGGCCGGGGCCATCGACGGCGCCGCCGTGGTCGCGACCACCTCGACGGGGGGCGGAGCGCTCAGCGTGAGGGCGGGCTCCGGCGGCTGGAGTGCTGCGGCGCCCTGGGCGGCGCTCGGCTGGTCGGCGCTCATCGCGATCTCGTCCTCCCCGCCCTGCGGCGTGACCACCCCCGCGGCGCCGGTCGGCGAGCAGGGTCGACGCCAAGATACGCGACGGCCGCCACCGCGTGGGGAGGTCTCGCCGACCGGGCCTGCCGGGACGCGTCCGCGCGGAATGTCCCACGCCGCGCGGTGTTGTACCTGCCGTGAAGAAGATCGGCTTCCTGTCCTTCGGCCACTGGACGCCCTCGCCGCAGCTCGCAGACGCGCTCGGCCTCCGACGCGCTGCTGCAGTCGATCGACCTCGCGGTCGCCGCCGAGGAGCTCGGGCGCCGACGGCGCCTACTTCCGCGTGCACCACTTCGCCCGCCAGCTCGCCTCGCCGTTCCCGCTGCTGGCGGCCGTCGGCGCGCGGACCAGCCGGATCGAGATCGGCACCGGCGTCATCGACATGCGCTACGAGAACCCGCTCTACATGGCCGAGGACGCCGGCGCCGCCGACCTCATCGCCGGCGGGCGGCTGCAGCTCGGCATCAGCCGCGGCTCGCCCGAGCAGGTCATCGACGGCTGGCGCTACTTCGGCTACGCGCCGCGCCGAGGGCGAGACCGACGCCGACATGGCGCGCGAGCACACCGAGGTGCTTCCTCGACGTGCTGCGCGGCGAGGGCTTCGCCGAGCCCAACCCGCGCCCGATGTTCCCCAACCCGCCCGGGCCTGCTGCGCGCTCGAGCCGCATTCGGACGGGCCTGCGCGACCGCATCTGGTGGGGCGTCGGCGACCAACGCGACGGCCGACTGGGCGGCAAAGCTCGGGCATGAACCTGCAGAGCTCGACGCTGAAGTTCGACGAGAGCGGCAAGCCGTTCCACGTCCAGCAGGCCGAGCAGATCCGCGCCTTCCGCGACGCCTGGACGGAGGCCGGCCACGAGCGCGAGCCGCGGGTCTCGGTCAGCCGCAGCATCTTCGCCCTCGTCGACGACCGCGACCGCGCCTATTTCGGCCGCGGCGGCGAGGACGAGGACCAGATCGGCTATCATCGACGAGCAGACCGCGCGCGATCTTCGGCCGCACCTACGCCGCCGAGCCCGACGTGCTGGTCGAGCAGCTCGCCGGCGACGAGGCGATCGCCGCCGCCGACACGCTGCTGCTGACCGTGCCGAACCAGCTCGGCGTCGACTACAACGCCCACGTGATCGAGGCGATCCTGACGCACGTCGCGCCGGCGCTCGGCTGGCGCTGAACGACGAAACCCCCCGCTCGAAGCCCGTCCGGGCTCCCCGCGAGGGGTTCTGTCACTTCGTGGGCCTGGTGGACCCATGGCGGTAGCGGTGGGATTTGAACCCACGGTGGACTTTCACCCACACACGCTTTCGAGGCGTGCTCCTTAGGCCGCTCGGACACGCTACCTCGCCGGTGAGGATACCTGGTCGGAGGGGTGCGCTCCGAATCGTGCCCCGGACCGCCCCGGCGGGGACCTCGCGCGACGTCGTCCGCGTCGACGTACCGTGAGCCGGTGAGCACGCCCTGCCCCGCGCCCGACCCCTCGGCACCCCTCGCGGCGGCCCTCGAGCTGCTCGCGCGCGGGCCCTTCGCCGTGCTCACCGGGGCCGGCCTGTCCACCGACTCCGGCATCCCCGACTACCGCGGGCCCGACTCCCCTCCCCGCACCCCGATGACGTACCAGCAGTTCGACGTCCGACTCCGCGTTCCGTCGCACGTACTGGGCGCGCAACCACGTCGGCTGGCGGCACGTGCACCGGACGGTGCCCAACGAGGGCCACCACGCGCTGGCCCGGATGGAGGAGCGTGGCCTGCTCACCGGCGTGATCACGCAGAACGTCGACCGCCTGCACCACCGCGCGGGCAGCCGCAGCGTCATCGACCTGCACGGGACCTACGCCGACATCGTCTGCCTGCAGTGCGGCACCCGTTCCACGCGCGACGCCCTCGCGGCTCGGCTCGAGGAGCTGAACCCTGGTTTCGCCGAGGCCGCGGGCAGCGTGGCGGACGTCGAGATCGCGCCGGACGCCGACGCCGTCGTCGCCGCGACGGAGGGCTTCGTCGTCGCGGCCTGCGAGGTCTGCGGCGGGATGCTCAAGCCGGACATCGTGTACTTCGGGGAGTCCGTCCCCAAGGAACGCGTCGCGCGCGCCTTCGCGCTGGTCGACGAGGCGGCGGCGCTCCTGGTCGCCGGGACCTCGCTCACCGTCCTGTCGGGGCTGCGCTTCGTCAAGCACGCGGCGAAGGCGGAGACGCCGATCGTGCTGGTCAACCGCGGCGCCACCCGGGGGGACGAGCTCGCGACGGTGCGGATCCACGCCGGGACCTCCGAGACGCTCACCGCGATCGACGCCGCGCTGCCCGGGGCGCGCTGATCACTCGCCCCTCGACGCGGGGTGCACTCACCCGCAGACTGGGGCGATCCACCCGCGCGACGGGCCGAGCCCCCCAGGAGCCACCGATGGAGATCTTCCCCTGCGTCTGGTTCGACGATCGGGCCGCCGAGGCCGCCGCCCTGTACACCTCGCTCCTGCCGCGCTCCCGAGTCCTGAGCACGGTGCTCTCCCCCGAGGCGACGCCGGGCCCGACCGGTGAGGTGATGGTCGTCGAGATCGAGCTCGACGGCGCCCGCGTCATGCTGCTCAACGGCGGGCCGATCTTCCCGCCGAGCCCCGCCTTCTCGCTCGTCGTCGAGGTCGACTCGCAGGAGGAGCTCGACCGCGTCTGGGACGGCTTGATCGCCGACGGCGGGGCACCCTCGCAGTGCGGTTGGCTCACGGACCGCTTCGGCATCTCCTGGCAGGTGGTGCCGCGGCTGCTCCGCGAGTATGCCGGGGACGCGGAGCGCTACGGCAAGGCGATGTCCGCCGTCATGGGGATGACGAAGCTCGACATCGCCGCGATCACGTCCGCGGCAGAGGCCTAGTCGCGACGCTCGTCGCGGCTGCGCAGGACTAGTCGCGACGCGCCTCGAAGAACTCCCGCAGGAGCTCGGCGCACTCCTGCTCGAGCACGCCGCCGACCACCTCGACCTGGTGGTTGAGGCGCCGGTCACGCACGAGGTCGTGCACCGAGCCGGTCGCCCCCGCCTTCGGGTCCCAGGCGCCGAGGACGAGCCTGGGCAGCCGCGCGAGCACGATCGCCCCGGCGCACATCGCGCAGGGCTCCAGCGTCACCACGAGGGTGCAGGCGTCCAGCCGCCAGGTCCCGAGCCGCGCGGCGGCATCGCGAAGGGCCAGGACCTCGGCATGGGCGGTCGGGTCCCCCGTGGCCTCGCGCAGGTTGTGCCCCCGCCCGACGACGGCGCCGTCACCGTCCAGCACCAGCGCCCCGACGGGCACGTCCCCGCTTCCGAGCGCGAGGCGCGACTCGTCGAGCGCCGTCCGCATCGCCCCGTCCCACCGCACCCGCCCACTCTCCCAGACCCCGGCTCCCGGACGAACGCCGTCGACCCCTGAGCCCCGAGCCCCGAGCCCCGAGCCCCGAGCCCCGACCACCGTGAGGGAGGGGTTTCGTCGCGAGAGAGGGTGTTCGAACACCCTCTCTCGCGACGAAACCCCTCCCTCAGCGCACCAGGGCCGGGCGGAGGGGCGGGGCCGGGGGTCGGGGTCGGCGGAGTGGCGGGGCGGCGGCGGGATCGGGGGGTCGGGGCGCCCAGGGACCGGCCCAGCCGGTACGGTTCACCCATGCGCCTGCACGTCGCCGATCACCCTCTCGTCGCCCACAAGCTCACCGTCCTCCGTGACGAGAAGACGGCGTCCTCGACGTTCCGCCTGCTCGTCGACGAGCTCGTGACGCTCCTCGCCTACGAGGCCACGCGTGACGTGCGCACCGAGCCGCGCGAGGTGACCACCCCCGTCGCGACGACGATGGGCACGCACCTGGCCGAGCCGCGCCCGCTCGTCGTGCCGATCCTTCGCGCCGGCCTCGGCATGCTCGAGGGCATGACGCGGCTGCTGCCGACAGCAGAGGTCGGCTTCCTCGGCCTCCAGCGCGACGAGGAGACGCTCAAGGCGATCACCTACGCCAACCGGCTCCCGGACGACCTCTCCGGCCGGCAGTGCTTCGTGCTGGACCCGATGCTCGCGACGGGCGGCACGCTCATCGCGGCGATCGACTACCTCTTCGAGCGCGGGGCCACCGACGTCACCTGCATCTGCCTGCTCGCGGCGCCCGAGGGTCTCGCCGTCGTCGAGAACCACGTCGGCGACCGGGCCGATGTCACCGTCGTGGTCGCCGCGGTCGACGAGCGGCTGAACGAGAAGGCGTACATCGTCCCCGGGCTGGGCGACGCGGGCGACCGCCTCTACGGACTCGTCTGAGCCTGCACCGCCGCACGGGCCGACCCCAGTCACGGGGTCGATGACGCCCGCACCCACCCGTACGGGCTAACGGTCCGCACAGGCCTCCAGGCAGGCGGAACCGCCTTGACGTGCGAGAACGCTCTCTGCCGTCCATCATCTGAGATTCGGGGCGACATCCGCTTCCCCTCTCGCGTCATCGGCCGCAGACTGGCATCCTGACTCTCGTCAGAGTCCTCGTGACTGACCGGTTGCCTCTGCCGGTCGGGTCGGGGAGGGTGACAGTCACCGGAGACCGGCGGTGCGCAGGGCTGGGGGGCCGTGCGCACCGCCGGGATCCCAGGCGTCGAGCGATCGGCGCCGAGAACGTCCTGGTCCGCTCGGGGGATGCTGGTTCAGGGCGTGCGCTGCCGGGCCGCGTGAGTGTTCCGCGGCCCGGCAGCGCGGTCTTCACCCGCGGGCGGGGCCCGTCAGCCGCGCAGGGCCACCGCGATGAGCAGCATCGTCACCAGGAAGCCGACGACGTAGTTCGCCGCCAGGAACTGCTGCCAGCCGCGGTGCGCGCTGCTCGCCTCGGGCTCACGCACCGAGCGGTACGGCCACGCGAGGCCGATGTAGGGAAGCACGAGGACGGCAGCCAGCGGCCCCGGCCACGAGGTCAGGAGCAGCAGCGCTCCCGCCGCCGCCCACGCGCCGATCGACAGCCGGACCGTCGTCGCCGCACCGACCACGGTCGCGATCGAGCCGATCCCGCCGGCGCGGTCGGCGGCGACGTCCTGGACGGCGCCGAAGGCCTGGCTGGCCATCCCCCACAGGAAGAACGCCGCGAGGACGAGCCAGGCCGAGCGGCCGATGCCGGCGCCGGCCAGGACGAGCCCGTACAGCGCGGGCGAGACGAAGTGCGTGCTGGAGGTCATCGAGTCCAGCACCGGGCGCTCCTTGAAGCGCAGCCTGGGGGCCGAGTAGGCGACGACGGCGAACAGGGACACGGCGAGCACGAGCGCGGCGGCCGGCGAGCCGACCGCGAGCAGGTAGGCGACGAAGGGCACGGGGAGCAATGAGGCGGACAGGACGGTCGCACGGTGCACGCGCGGGTCCAGCAGCGCCCCCTCGACCCCGCCCTTGCGCGGGTTGCGCAGGTCGGACTCGTGGTCGAAGACGTCGTTGATCCCGTACATGAGCAGGTTGTACGGGACGAGGAAGAACAGCGTGCCGATCACGAGCCGCAGGTCGACCGATCGCGTCGACATCACGTAGGCGGCGGCGAAGGGGTACGCCGTGTTGATCCAGCTCAGCGGCCGCGAGGCCATGACGAGCTGGCGCAGCAGGCCGCGCCCGGCGACGCCGCTCATCGCTCACCCTCCGGGCGCATGCGCGCGACGGAGCCGCCGAGCAGGTGCCACAGCGCGGGCAGGAGCAGCACCGCCGCGACGGGGTAGGTGAAGTCCTCGACGGGCGCCAGGCCGATGGCCGCGCCCAGTCGGTGCTCCTCGCCGTAGGCCACGAGCCCCGCACCGATCATCAGGTTGTCGAAGACGGCCGTCATCACCAGGAGCACCCCGAGCGCGAGGCCCAGCCCCGCGGGGACGGGCACGGACAGCCGACGACGCACCACGAGCAGCACCGCGGCGGCGGCAGCGAGGAACGGCAGGCTCATCAGCAGGTACGTCATGACGCCCGCCCGGATCCGAGGACCGGCCGACGCCCGAGCCACCATCGCGCCGACGCGACGTAGGCCAGCAGCGTGAGGTAGGACAGCAGCGTGAGGAAGCCGAGCTCCTCGACCGGGAGCTCGGGCGCGACGAGAACCCCGCTGAGGTAGCGCGTCGCCCCACGGAAGAACACCCCCAGCCCGATGCCGACGAGGTCCCACAGGACGAAGAAGGCCACGCCGACGGCGATCGCGGCGGCACCGCGCCGCGCCGCGCCCGGGCCGGCGAACAGGACGAGCCGGAACCGGCGGTCGAGCACGGCGAGCCCGGCGATCGAGACGAGCAGAGCGCCCGCGTAGGCGAGACTCACTGAGCCGTTCCCGCCGCTCGGTCGGCGATCAGCCCGCTCTCCTGGAGCGGACCGGTCGAGGTGTCGCCCCTCAGGCGCTTGACGACGAGCTCCGCACTGATCAGGCACATCGGCAGCCCGATGCCGGGTGTCACCGAACCGCCGGCGAACAGCAGCCCCTCGACCTTCGACGAGGCGTTCGAGGCACGGAACATCGCCGACTGCCCGAGCGTGTGGGCGGGGCCAAGGGCCGTGCCGCGCCAGGCGCGCAGGTCCTCGGCCCAGTCGGCCGGGCCGAGGGTCCGACGCAGCTCGATCCGCTCGGCGAGGTCCTCGATCCCCGCCCAGGACGCGATCTGGGCGATCGCCGCGTCGGCGACCTGCTCGACCCAGGGGTCGCCGCCGCCGTCGAGCCCGCCCCGGCCGAGCCGGACGTCCGGCGGGGCAGGGATGAGCACGACGAGGTTCTCCATGCCCTCGGGGGCCGCGCCCGGGTCGGTCGCGGTGACCCGGCTGACGTACACGGAGGTCGGGTCCGGAAGGAGCGGGGGCGGGGTCGGGCCGGACGGCGCGAAGATCTGGTCGAAGGTGCGGTCCCACTCCTCGCCGAAGAAGAGCGTGTGGTGCCGGAGCTGGGGCAGCGACCCGCGCACCCCGAGGTAGATCATCACGGCGCTCGGGCCGGGCACCTGCCGCCGCCACCAGCGCGGGGAGTGCGAGCGCAGCTGCGCGGGGAGCAGGTGCTGCTCGGTGTGCTCGAGGTCGGCGGTGGACACGACGAGGTCCGCGGCGAGGTGGTGCTCGCCGTCGGCGTCGGCGAAGCGGACGCCCGTCGCACGGGCGACCTTCCCGCGGTTGCGCCCGGAGGAGGCCGTCGTGATCGCGCGGACGTCGGCCCCGGTGCGGATCTCCACCCCGGCGCGCTCCGCCACCCGTGCCATCGCCTCGATCAGGGTGCCGAAGCCGCCCTGCGGGTAGAGCACGCCGTCGACGAGGTCGAGGTGGCTCATCAGGTGGTACATGCTCGGCGTGAGCCGCGGAGCCGAGCCGAGGAACACCGCGGGGTAACCGAGCACCTGGCGCAGGCGGGTGTCGCTGACGGTCGCCCTGATCCTGGCGTCGAGCGACTGCCCGAGGAGCCGGGCGAGGCGCGGCATGCGCCGGAGGACGTCGCCGTTGACCAGCGGGAGGATCGAGGCGAACGTCGTGTAGAGGAAGTGCCGGGTGGCCATCTCGTAGGTGTCCGAGGCCGAGTCGAGGTAGCCGCGCAGCCGGGCGCCGGCACCCGGCTCGATGCGCTCGAACAGCGCGACGCTGTCCTCGAGGTCCGAGCGGACCTCGAGCGAGGGGTGCTCCTCGAAGTAGACGCGGTACGCCGGGTCGAGCCGCCGCAGGTCGAGCTCGGCCGCAGCCGAGGTCCCCATCAGCGCGAAGAAGTGCTCGAAGACCTCCGGCATGAGGTACCAGGACGGCCCGATGTCGAACCGGAAGCCGTCCTTCTCCCAGACGGAGGCGCGGCCGCCCAGCACCTGCCGAGACTCCAGCAGCGTCACCCGGTACCCCTCGCGGGCGAGCAGGGCGGACGTGGCGAGGCCGGCGGGGCCTCCTCCGACGACGACGGCGGTACGCATCAACGTCCCTTCCAGGTGGGTAGCAGCGCACGAGCGGCGAGGCGCGCCTTCACGGCGTCGGGCACCCGGACGCGGCTCGTGCCGAGCTCGCGGGCGGGGGTGGCACGCAGGCGGTCGGTGAGCTCGGTGAACAGCGCGGCGGCGACCGCCACGGCCCGCCGGGCGCCCGGTGGCAGACCGTCGATCGCCGCGGCGGCCACCAGGAGGTCCGCGTCGATGTCGGCGAGCAGGGCGGCCTTCTGGGCCTCGGTGACGTGCAGCGGGTCGACGCCCACGACATAGCTGCGACCCAGTACCCCGCTGTCCTCGCCCAGGTCGCGCAGGAAGTTGACCTTCTGGAAGGCGGCGCCGAGGCGCCTGGGCCCCCGGCGCGAGGGCGGCGTAGCGCTCGGCCCGTTCCGCCTCGGGCCGGTCCATGAGGAAGACCCGCAGGCACATCAGCCCGACCACCTCGGCCGAGCCGTGGATGTACGTGCGCAGGCTCTCCTCGTCGTGCACGGTGACGTCGAGGTCGGTGCGCATGGAGGCGAAGAAGGGCCGCGTGAGGGCGGTGCCGATCTCGGCCGCACGCGCGGTCAGCGCGAAGGCGTGCACGATGAGGTCGCTCGAGTAGCCCGTGGCCATCGCCTGCTCGGTGCGCTCCTCCAGCCCGTCGAGGGCCGCCCTGGCCACGCTCGTGTCGCCCCCGGCCTCGGCCGTCGCGCCGTCGACGATCTCGTCCGCGAGCCGGACGAGGGCGTAGATGTCGCGCACCGGCGTCCGCTGCTCGGCGGGCAGCAGTCGCGTGGCGAGACCGAAGCTCGTCGAGTAGCGGCGCACCAGGACGGCCGCGGCCTCGTGCGCCGCGGCGTCGTACAGGGCGAGCCGGTCGTGACCCTGGAGCTCGCGGCCCGGGTGTGCTCGCGTCACCCTGCCTGGCACCTGGCCTCGTCGACATGACCCGACACCGCGGTGAGCGCCGAGCGGATCTGCTCGACGACGGCCTCGATGACCACCGCGAGGTTCCCCGGCAGGCGCCCGGCGGCGATGCGCGCGGCGACCTCGTCGAGATCGGCGGCCACGGAGCGCTCGACCATGGCGGGCGCCTCCGAGCGTGCCAGGGCGCGACGCATCCTGGCGGCGGTGAGCTCGTCGAGATCGGCCCGCCCGAGGTGCGCGACGAGATCGGCCCAGACGGGCAGCGCTGCCGCATGCAGGATCAGCGGGGTGCGCTTGCCCTCGCGCAGGTCGGAGACGTTCGACTTGCCGGTCTCGGACTCCGGGGCGAAGACACCGAGCAGGTCGTCGACCTGCTGGAACGCACGGCCGAGCAGCCTGCCGTGCTCGTCGAGCTCGGCGAGGATCGCGGCATCGGCCCCCGCGAGCAGCGCTCCGGCGCGCAGCGGGGCGCGGAAGGAGTACATCGCCGTCTTCGACTCGGCGACGCGGATCGACTCCTCGAGGTTCGGCAGGTCGAGGCCGAGGCCGCAGGCGGTGTCGAGGAGCTCACCCGCTGCCGAGACGAGGATCGTCTCGTCGAGGAGCTCGTTGAGCGCGACGCGCACCTGCGCGGGCGCGTCGATCCCCGCGACGAGCCGGTGGGCGAGAGCGAGCGCCAGGTCACCGGCGAGGACCGCTGCAGCGGCGGACCATCGTTCCGCCGCGGCCTCGCCGAGCCCGTCGGCGAGCGCGTCGCGACGCATCGCCTCGCCGACGTTCGGCTCCCCGCGACGCATCGTGTCGCCGTCGATGAGGTCGTCGTGCACGAGGAAGGCCGTGTGCAGCACCTCGAAGGCCCCCGCGACGGCGACGGCCGCCTCGGGGTGGAGACCGCCGAGCCCGGCATGGGTCCCGAGCACGAGTCCCGAACGGAATCGCTTGCCGCCCCGGACGCTGCGCGCGATCTCGCCCCAGAGCAGGACGAAGCGCGGGCCGTAGGCCGAGGCACGGGCGATCGAGTCGGCGAGCACGGCGTCGAGCCCTGCGACGACCTGGTCGTCGAGCCGTGCCGGGGCCAGGACGAGCGGGCTCATGAGGGTGTCCCGCCGAGATGGACGAGCGAGGGTGCCGACAGGACGAGCCAGGGGCTCAGCGCGAAGGGGACGGCCGCGATCGCCGCGCTGAGCCGGGCGGGCTCGAGCCAGGCATGGTCCATGACCTCGGCCGGCTGGGGCTGCGGCACCGCTCCGGGCGCCGGACGGGCCGTGTAGATCGGGCAGATCTCGTTCTCGACGACTCCCGAGGCGTCGACCGCGCGGTAGCGGAAGTCCGGGTCGACGAGCGTGATGTCGACGAGCTCGAGCCCGAGCTCCTCGCGCGCCCGGCGTCGGATCGCCTCGACCGGGTCCTCGCCCGGGCCCGGGTGGCCGCAGAAGCTGTTCGTCCAGACCCCCGGCCAGGTGAGCTTGCTCAGCGCGCGCCGCGTCACCAGGACGCGTCCGTCCTCGTCGAGGACATGGCAGGAGAACGCCAGGTGCAAGGGGGTGTCGTGGCTGTGGACGGTCGCCTTCGGCGCCGTGCCGACGGGCGCGCCCGACTCGTCGAGCAGCACGACCAGCTCTGCGGTCACCGTCGATCGCCTCCCGTTCCCCCACCGATGCTCAGTAGGCTGAGGATAGGGGAGCCCGACGAGGCTGTCGCGGCGAACGGTGATCATGATCACCAGGCGAGCCTCAGCCGGCCGGACGGCTCACTTCGCCACGCCGATGCTCGTGACGGTCACGGCGCCGATGAGGTACTGGTCCCCGGCGGTGCCGGCGGTCAGCCGGTTGATGCCGTCGGTCAGCGGGACGGCCCCGAAGGACGTCGCGTCGACACCCAGCGAGTTGTTGAAGCCGGAGCCCATCGCGGTCGAGCTGAAGGCGTCGTTCTTGTTGCCCGTCGTGCCGTCCGCGCGGCGCGGGGTCAGCAGCGTGGAGCCGAGGCTGAGGGTGTCACCACCGCCGCTTCCGCGGTCGCCCTCCCAGGCCACGACGCCGATCCGGCCGAGGCGGTCGGCCCGGCCCTCGAACGCGAAGGTGCTCGACGAGCCGCTCGCGATCCATGCGCCGCCGTCGTAGAGCGTGACGTCCTGGTCGACGTCGGGCGTCGCGTAGACGACCACGAGGGACCAGCCGGCGTAGTACGAGCGGGTGGGGTCGGACATCTGCCCGGCATAGGCCACGCCGTCCACGGCATAGCTCCCCGAACCGCTGGCGCGCACGAGATCGGTGACGTCGGCGAAGGTCTGGTAGTACTCGCGCTGCGCATTGTCGGTCGGCGTGACCAGCACCGTCCCGGTGACCGTCACGGGCGAGGCGCCGGGGGCGCGCACCGTGACGGTGGTCTGCGAACCGGCCCACGGGTCGGCGGCGATCGCCTTGCCGTCCCCGAGGTAGCGGTTGCCCGACCAGTAGAGCCCGGCGAAGGCGATCTCCCGGCCGACCGGCACCGCGAGCGTTGCCCTCGGGTCCTTCAGCGGCACCATCGTCTGGGAGTTGTTCGAGGCGCTGCCGCCCGTGGCGCCCATCGCCGTCCGGCAGTCGGCGGTGCCGAGGTCGCAGCCGAGGACAGGCGTGCCGATCTCCGTCGACGCGTAGCCACCGGTCCAGCGGCCGCGAGGGGTGAGGCCGGCCGAGGAGGTCGTGAGCGATGCCGTCGACGTGATCGTCGAGACGCCGTCGGAGACCTCGACGACCACGGCCTGCTTCGTCGCCGCCTGAGATGTCGCCGACAGCACAATCGTCGAGGAGGCACCGGGCGCGAGGCTCGCCAGCGTGCAGGACAGGTGCTGCTCGTCAGCGCGCAGGCACTGCCAGCGGCTCGCATCCGCGGCCGAGGGTACGGCCAGGGTGACCGCGCGCGGGACGGTGATCGTGGCCACGAGGTCCGTCGCGGTGGCATCGCCCGCGTTCGAGACCCCGAAGGAGATCGTTCCGGAGTCGCGCACGAACTCGGCGCTCACGGCAGGGGCGAACGCGAGCGAGGGCGAGAGCACGCGGACCTCGGACGCACCGGTGGCCGTCGTCAGGCCGGCTCCCGAGACCGAGACCGCGATCGACCCCGTGACGCTGCGGCCGGCCTGGACCGCCACGAGGAGCGGGGCGGAGGCGCCGGGGGCGACCGGACGGTCGAGCGTGCAGTCGGCGATCGCCGAGGAGCTCGCGACACAGGTCCAGTCCGTCGGCAGGGCGACCTCGGCGAGGCTGAGCCCGCTCGGGAGGCTGACGCGTGCGGAGAGCCCGGGGATCGACGTGCCGCCGGCGTTCCGCACGCCGACGGACAGGGTCCGGCTCTGCCCGGCCTGGACGTTCGTCGGGCTGCTGAGGTCGACCACCGGGGCGGCGGGGGCCGAGCGGACGGTCAGCGCGGCCTCGGCGGAGGTCGAGCCGGCGGTCACGGCGAGCGACGTCGTCATGTCGACGTCGACGAAGGGCACGGCCGCGTCGAGGTCGAGCGCGGGGGCGGTCACGTCGAGCAGGAGCGGGACGGACTGCGCCGGGGCGAGCGAGGCCGTGACGCAGTCGAGCAGTCGGCCATCCGCCGTGCAGGTCCACGCCGGACCCGCAGGGCTCGGGGTCACGGTGACGGATCGCGGCAGGTCCGTCGGCAGGGCGACCTGCACGTGGGCGTCACGCAGCGTCGTCCGGCCGGTGTTGCTCACGGGGATCCGCGTGGTGGCCGAGACCTCGCGGGCGGCCGAGCCCGTGAGGGAGACGGCCGGCGCGTCGGCGACGGCGAGCACTCCCGGCGCCGAGGCGAGGTGGGTCGTCAGGCTCCGCGTGACGAAGGTCGAGGTCCCGGCGATCCAGGTGCTCACATGCACGTCGAGGACGCGCTCGCCGTCGAGCTCCGGGTCGTCGACGAGCACGGAGAGGTTCAGGGTGCTGCTCGCCCCGGCGGCCAGGGCCGGGATGACGCAGCGGGCGGTGCTCGGTCCGACGACGCTGCAGGTCCACGCGGCCGCCTCGGCCGCGCGCGGGACGGAGGCACCTCCGCCACCGGCCGGAAGCGAGGTCACGCCGGCGTCCCAGACGGTCCCTGCCGGGAAGACGAGCTCGGTGGTCACCGCTCCGGCGTCCGTCGCCCCCGTGTTCGACACCGTCAGGGCCAGCGGCGAGCGGACGCCAGCGGTGAGCCGGACGGCGTCGAGGGGTGCGAGGGCCAGGGCGGCGGGCGCCGGGGGCGTCGGGGTCGGGGTGGGGGTGGGGGTCGCGGTGGACGTGGGGGTCGGGGTCGGCGTCGCGGTGGACGTGGGCGTCGGGGTCGCGGAGGCGATGGGGGCAGGCGTCGCCGTCCCACCACCCGCGCCCGATCCGGTGCCGGTGCCAGTGCCAGTGCCCGTGCCGGTGCCCGTGCCAGTACCCGTGCCAGTACCCGTGCCAGTGCCCGTGCCCGTGCCGGTGCCGGTGCCCGTGCCCGTTCCGGCGTCCGTCGTCGCCCCGGAGCCGTCCGTCCCGGTACCACCGGACCCCGCGCTCCCGTCCGTACCGGCGCCGGAGCCGGAGCCGCCGGCCGAGGCGCCGGTGTCCGACCCCGCGGCCGGTGACGAGACGCTCGAGGAGGGGCTGCCCGCGAGGGCGCCGTCGTCCGCACCGCCGCTGAAGGCGCCGAGCCCTGCGGCGACCCCGACGGCGATCGCGGCCACGACGACCGCCGCCGCCGTGCCGATCACGGCGATGGGCGCGGAGACGAGCATCGCGACGAGACCACCGGCACCACCTGCGGCCGCCGAGCCCGCGGCTCCGGCCGATCCGGCGGCAGCGGCCGTGCCGGCAGCTCCGGCTCCCGCCCCACCCGAGGCTCCCGCGAGCGCACCGGCGCCCCCGCTGCCGGCTGCCGTCGTGGAGGCCGCTGCCTCGCCACCGTTGAGGCCGGCCACCGCTGCGCCGATCGCGACGGCGGCGGCGCTGGCCGCTGCGACACCGCTCGCCGCTGCGACCCCACCCGTCGAGGCCCCACCGGCGGCCGAGCCGCCAGCGGTCGAGCCACCGGCCGAGGACCCGCCGGCCTGCGTCCCGGCACCACCTGCACCGGCACCGCCCGCGGCACCGCCGAGGGACACGGCCGATCCGACCGCCCCGCCGAAGCCGATCCCGTGCAGGACCGCGATGCTGATCGCACCGAGCACGAGCGGACCGATGAACGCCTTCATGCCGTGGTTCACGTCGCCGAGCTCCAGCACGAGGGCGCGGCACTTGCCGCACTCGTCCAGGTGCGACTCCACCAGGGCCGTCTCGCGCGCGGCGAGGCCACCGCGCACGTACGCGCCGAGCTTGGAGTTGACCAGCGTGCAGGCCTCGCTCGCCGGGGCGGCGAGATGCTGCTGGAGGTAGGCCTGACGCAGCCCCTCGCGCGCGCGGTACGCGAGGGCGGCGACACCGTTGGCGGTCAGCCCGAGGATCGGGGCGATCTCGGCGGCCGAGAGGCTCTCGACCTCCGTGTACCAGAGCACGGCGCGCCACCGCTCGGGCAGGCCCTGGTAGGCCTGCGAGACGATGCCCCGCTCGAACCCGGCCATCGCCTCCTCGTCGGAGGACTCGACGGCGACCGACGCGGCCTCGAAGGTCGCGTCGTCATCGGTGGGCCGGCTGCGGCGCGTGCTCTCGACGCGGTCGAGGGCGACCCGGCGGAGCACGGTGAACAGGTAGGCGCGGAAGGCGACATCGGGGCCGCCGCCCTCCTGGACCGCCGCGAACACGCGGCTGAACGCCTCGGAGACGGCGTCCTCGGCATCGGCCTGCGAGTTCGAGTACTGGCGGGAGACGGCGCGGGCGGCGGCGACGTGGCGCTCGTACAGGACGCCGAACGCGGCGTTCTCCCCGCTGCGGACCGCAGTGATGAGCTCGGCGTCGCTGGACAGGTCCCAGGCGCTGCTGACGCTCATCCCGCACTCCTCTCCGACGCTCGGCCCCCGGACGCGGGCGGTGCGAGCACTGCTGCCCGACGACCGTCGCACGTCACCACCAGACACAATCTCATGCCCGTCCAGGGGACAACGCCGCCCAACGGGTGAGAAACGGGACATCTGCCGCGGCGTGCGCCCGACGACGTCGATGCGTCCGACCGGGTGAAAAGCCGTCCGATCGGCCGAAGTGGCGTCATGCGGGCACGGTCCGGGCGTCTCACCTGGCATGCAGACGGACGAGGTCACCCACGCCACAGCCCCCACGCTGCGCGAGCAGTGGCAGGAGCAGACGGCCGAGTCCGTCTGGCTGCGCCCCGGCGACTGGTACCACCCGGCCGTCGACGCCCTCACCGAGGCCCTCAGCCACGGGATCGACCCGACGGGTGCGGCGCACCGTCTCGGCAGCGTGCGCGGGGCCTCCGGCGTCGGCATCGCCGAGACGCTCGACGACGTCGCCGTCCTGTACCGACTGCTCGACCGTGAGCCCGACATGGCCGCCGTCCGCGCCCTGTGCGAGGGCTGGGCCGATGCGCTCGAGGCCGCCCCCGTCCAGGGCTCGTGCATCGACGCCGAGTCCGGCCTGCCGACGACCGAGTACCTCGGGGTCCGGCTCGCCGAGACCTACGGCTCGGCGAACCGCCACGCGCACCACGCCTTCGCGACCCACTGCCTCGTGCTCGTCGACGTCGCGACGGGTGACCTCCCGCCGTGGCGCCGGATGGCGCGCTCGGCAGCGATGGGCCGCGCCCTGACCGCGGCGCTCGGCGCGGGCCACCCGATGGCCAGCCTCGGCGGCGGAGCGTTCGCGGTGCTCGTCGAGCGCGACTTCGACCTCGGCGTCACCGTGAAGCGCATGCGCGACCAGGTCAACGACCACGCGCACACGATGCAGATCAGCGACCTGCTGCGCCAGCCGCCGCGCATCTGGATCGAGCCGCTGCCCGAGACCCACCAGCGCGCCGTCGACCTGCTGGGCCACCTGCACCGCTGAGCGAACGGGGCGCGCTCAGCGGTCCTGGGCCGCCGGCCGCCACACGACGAGCGCACCGCTGCTCGTCACCCGTGCGGGCCGGTGCCCGCGCGGCACGGCGACGACCTCGCCGCGCATCCCCGCGGCGAACACGCGCCGTCCGGGGTCGACCATCGTGCGCAGCAGCTCGACCTGCTCGCGCAGGCGCTCGACCTCGCTCTCCAGGTCGAGGATCCGCTTGATCCCCGCGAGGTTGATCCCCTCGTCCTGGGACAGCCGCTGCACCTCTCGCAGGGTCGCGACGTCACGCAAGGAGTAGCGCCGTCCGCGGCCGTGCGTGCGGCTGGGGGAGACGAGACCGAGGCGGTCGTACTGACGCAAGGTCTGCGGGTGCATCCCGGCGAGCTCCGCGGCGACGGAGATGACGAGCACCGGTGCGTCGTAGGACATCGGCTCCTCCTCGGGACGGGCGGCCGGGCGGGCCGGCCTGGGGGCTCAGCTCGTGGCGCGGGCGCGGAGGTCCTCGCGCACGTCGGCGTCCTGCGTGGCGGCGGCGAAGGCCTCGACGGCCGCGCGTGCCTCGTCGGACAGTCGCTGCGGGACGACGACCTGCACGACGACCAGCAGGTCGCCCGCCGGGACGGACCCGTGGGCCGCGACCCCGCGACCGCGCACCCGAAGGGTGCGGCCCGACGGCGTCCCGGCCGGCACCCGGACGCGGACGGTGCTGCCGTCGAGCGTCGGGACGTCGACCTGGGCACCGAGGCTGGCCTCGGAGAAGGTCACCGGGAGCGTCAGGCGCAGGTCGCGACCGTCGAGCGAGAACACGGGGTGGGGCTCGACCTTGACCGCGATGACCAGGTCACCGGCGGGACCGCCGCCCTCGCCGGCCCGGCCCTTGCCGCGCAGGCGGATCTTCTGGCCGTCGCGCACCCCGGGGGGGATGCGCGTCGTGACCGGCCGGCCGTCGACGGTGAGCGTGACGGTCGAGCCGGCGACCGCCTGCCGGAAGGGCAGGCTCGTGGTGGCCTCGAGGTCGACACCGGCGCGCGGACGGCGGCCGAAGCCCGCAGCCGCTCCGCCGCCCGCACCGGCCTGGCCGCCGAAGAGGCCGCCGAGGATGTCGTCGAAGCCAGCGGTGCCCGAGCTGGAGTAGCGCGCGCGCTGACCGCCGCCCCCCGCTCCGGCCCCGAAGAGGCCGCCGAAGAGGTCCTCGAAGCCGGCGCCGCCTGCGCTCTGCCCCCCACCGGCCGAGAAGCGCGCGCCGCCGCCCGCCATCGCGCGGACGGCGTCGTACTGACCGCGCTGCTCGGTGTCGGACAGGACCGCGTACGCCTCGCCGACCTCCTTGAACCTCGCCTCGGCCGCGGCGTCACCCGGGTTGTGGTCCGGGTGCAGGGTCCGCGCGAGCTTGCGGTACGCCTTCTTGATCGCGGCCGCATCGGCGTTCTTGGGCACGCCGAGGGTGGCGTAGAAGTCCTTCTCGAACCAGTCCTGGCCGGTCATCGTCCTGCCCCTCCCCTCGGCGTTCGCGTCCTCGTCATGCGCGTCCTCAGGCCTCGCCCGGCTCGGCGACGGCCACCCGGGCCGCCCGCACGATCCGCTCGCCGACCTTGTGCCCCGGCTGGAGCACCTGGACGACCGTCGGCTGGGAGACCTCGCCCGAGAGCGAGTGCATGAGGGCCTCGTGCACGGTCGGGTCGAAGACCTCGCCCGCCGCACCGTAGCGCTCCCAGCCGAAGCGGCCGAGCGCCGTCTCCAGCTTCTCGGCGATCGAGGCGAACGGGCCGTCGGCCAGCTCGCCGTGCTGACGCGCCGCCTCGACGTCGTCGAGCACGCCGAGCAGGGCCTCGACCATCGCGACGACCGTCTGGTCGCGTGCGACGAGCCGGTCGCGGTCGACGCGCTTGCGGTAGTTCACGTACTCCGCCTGGAGCCGCTGCAGGTCGGCCAGGTGCTCCGCTGCGACGGCCTGGGCCGTCTCCAGCTCGAGCGCCTCACCGGAGGCAGCGGGCGCCGTGGCGTCCGCCTCTGCTGCGGGCTCCCGCACGGCGCCCGTCTCCGGGTCGATGCGCCGCTTGTCGGTGAACCGCGGCCGGGTGGGGTCGAGCTCCTCGTCCCCACCCGGTCCGGTGGCGAAGTCCGTCACTTGGCCTCGTCCTCGTCGACGATCTCGGCGTCCACGACGTCCTCGTCCGCGCCGGAGCCCGAGGGCGCCTCGTCGGTCGGGGCCTCGGCCTCGGCTGCGGCCTCGGCGGCGTAGATGGCCTCGCCGATCTTCTGCGCGACGGTCGAGAGCGCCGTCTGCTTGGCCTTGACCTCCTCGATGTCGGTGCCGTCGAGAGCGGTGCGCAGCTCGCCGATCGCGGCGGTGACCTCGGTCTTCACCTCGTCCGGGATCTTCTCGCTGTTGTCGGCGAGGACCTTCTCGGTGGAGTAGGCGAGGTTCTCGGCCTGGTTGCGGGTCTCGGCCTCCTCGCGGCGGACCTTGTCCTCCGCTGCGTGCTCCTCGGCCTCGCTCACCATCCGCTCGATGTCCTCCTTCGGCAGCGCGGAGCCGCCGGTGATCGTCATCGACTGCTCCTTGCTCGTGCCGCGGTCCTTGGCGGAGACGTGCACGATGCCGTTCGCGTCGATGTCGAAGGTGACCTCGATCTGCGGGACGCCGCGGGGCGCCGGCGCGATCCCGGTGAGCTCGAAGGTGCCCAGCGGCTTGTTGTCGCGCGCGAACTCGCGCTCGCCCTGGAAGACCTGGATGAGCACGGACGGCTGGTTGTCGTCCGCCGTGGAGAAGATCTCGCTGCGCTTGGTGGGGATGGCCGTGTTGCGCTCGATGAGCTTGGTCATCACCCCGCCCTTGGTCTCGATGCCGAGGCTCAGCGGCGTGACGTCGATGAGCAGGACGTCCTTGCGCTCGCCCTTGATGACACCGGCCTGGAGCGCGGCGCCGACGGCGACGACCTCGTCCGGGTTGACGCCCTTGTTGGGCTCCTTGCCGCCCGAGAGCGACTTGACGACCTCGGAGACGGCGGGCATGCGGGTCGAGCCGCCGACCATGACGATGTGGTCGATGTCGGCGAGCTTGATGCCGGCGTCACGGATGACCGCGTTGAACGGCGCCTTGGTCCGCTCGAGGAGGTCGGCGGTCATCTGCTCGAACTGCGAGCGCGTGAGCTTGGAGTCCAGGTGGATCGGGCCGTTCTCGCTCATCGACAGGTACTGCATCGAGATGGTCGTGCTCGTCGTGGAGGAGAGCTCCTTCTTGGCCTGCTCGGCCGCCTCGCGCAGACGCTGCAGGGCGATCTTGTCCTTGGACAGGTCGACGCCGGAGGAGTTCTTGACCTCCTTGATGAGGTGCTCGACGATCCGGTTGTCCCAGTCGTCGCCACCGAGGTGGTTGTCGCCGGAGGTCGCGCGGACCTGGATCGTCGAGAAGGCGTCCTCGTCCTTGCCCACCTCGAGCAGGGAGACGTCGAAGGTGCCGCCACCGAGGTCGAAGACGAGGATGAGCTCGTCCTCCTTGCCGCGCTCCAGGCCGTAGGCCAGGGCGGCGGCGGTGGGCTCGTTGACGATGCGCAGGACGTTGAGGCCGGCGATCTGGCCGGCGTCCTTCGTGGCCTGGCGCTGGGCGTCGTTGAAGTAGGCGGGGACGGTGATGACCGCGTCGGTCACGGTCTCGCCCAGGTACTCCTCGGCGTCGCGCTTGAGCTTGCCGAGCACGCGCGCGGAGATCTCCTGCGAGTTGTACTTCTTGTCGTCGATGGCGACGGTCCAGTCGGTGCCCATGTGGCGCTTGACGGAGGAGATGGTGCGGTCGACGTTGGTGACGGCCTGGCGCTTGGCGACCTCGCCGACGAGCACCTCGCCCGTCTTGGAGAACGCGACGACGGACGGCGTCGTGCGCATGCCCTCGGCGTTCGCGATGACGGTCGGCTCACCGCCCTCCAGGACGGCGACGACGGAGTTGGTGGTGCCGAGGTCGATGCCGACTGCTCGTGCCATGAGTTGGCCTTCCTTCATGCTCCTGCTCGGCGACGGGAGCCGCGAGCGCTGGTGGTCCACAGGGCGTTCCAGGCCTGATTGAGCCTGCTGCGCTCAAGTCTGCGTCGCCGGGTCGAGCATTGCAAGTCTCGGGGCGCAAAGTTGAGTCATCCACACTCAACTCATAGGGGGCGCGACGCATTCCCGCTGGTCCGGGGGCCGCGGGCGCGAGCCTCAGCTGCCGAGTATCGCCCGCCCGGAACCCGACGAGGAGGACGACGCACAGGGCCGCGACGGCCATGCTCAGCCCGAAGGGCGCCCGGCTGCGCGGACGGGTGAGCGCGACGACACCCGCGTCGACGGCCAGGACGGCGGCCACCGCGCCCACGCCGAGCACGCCGAGCGCAGGCAGCCCCCCGGGCGCGTGCAGCGTCCCGAGCACCCCGACGGCCACCCCGGCGACGAGCACGACGGGCGCGACGATGCCGGCCACGCGCCGCCCCAGCACGTGCGGGAGGCCGCGCACCCCGGTGGCGGCGTCGTCCTCGAGGTCCGGGAGGACGTTCGCGACATGAGCACCCGCCCCGAGCAGCGCGGCGCAGCCGACGGCCCAGGGAGCAGCGACCGGGGCCCCGGGAAGGGTCATCACGAGGAAGAGGGGCAGCAGGCCGAAGGAGACGGCGTACGGGAGCCACGACCACAGGAGTCCTTGAGCCGCAGGTTGTACGCCCAGGCGAACGCGACGGCCACGACGTGCACCGCGCCGGGCCGCAGACCCGTCGCGAGGGAGAGGACGAGGCAGACGCGCGGCGGCGGCGAACGACGCCGAGCGCAGCAGCGCTCGGTGACGTCCCCGCTGACCACCGGCTTGGCCCACCGCGCGGCTGACCGGTCACGCCGGGCGTCCAGCCAGTCGTTGGACCAGCCGATCGAGAGCTGGCCGGTCAGGACGGCCGCCGTCGCGAGGAGGGCGCCGGCCCAGCCGGAACCGGCGCCGAGGAGCAGCGCGGCGGAGATCAGCGTGACGACGACCGTCGGCCCGGGGTGGCAGGCGGAGACGAGGCCCTTGCCACCGACGGTCCGCTCATGTGCTCCCTCTGTCGGCCACGGCGGGCCCGGTAGCCCCCGTCCGGCCCGACGCTACTGCCCGGGCCGGATCGCGCGGTGCGTGACACCATGCCGAGATGTCGCACCTCGTCGCCGTGGCGCCGGCCCTCCCGGTGCACCAGCACACGCAGGCCGAGATCACCGCGACCCTCGGCCCGCTGCTGGCGCCCGAC